>NZ_JBZAJB010000005.1:0-341765 GCF_058215755.1 Nocardioides sp. Z50_6
CCCGGGGTGGTGTCCTTCGGCATGAATCCATCCTCGTTTCCAAACGATGGAGCCTCCAACCAACCCAGTGCGATTCAGAGGTCCTCGCGACCCGCGAGGCGTCGAGCTTCGTGCCAACCGAACCCTTGGGTGTCGGGCTTGCCTCGGCGCTTTTTGGAGACCTTGCCGTAGAACGCGCTGGGGGCCAGGTGGCCTCCGTTCGTGCCCGGGAACATGAGGCCTTGGTGCCCCGGGGCGGCGTATTGCGCCTTGTGTTCGGTGATGGCGTCGATGATGTCGGGCGGGATGGGGACGTCGCGGATCCCGGCTTCGCTCTTGGGCGCCTTGGCCACCACGCCGGCGGAGACGGAGCGGACGACGCTACGGCGGACGTGGATGACGGCGTTCTTGACATCGACGTCCATCCGCCGAAGCTCAGCCAGTTCACCGAAGCGCAGGGCGCAACTGTCGGCCAGGATCACCATGAGCCGGTACCGCTCCGGCATGTGGGCCACGATCGTGAGGATCTCCTCGACCGTGGCGGGTCGGATCTTGCGTTTGGCACCCGAGGACCCCCCACCCCTGATCCCGCAGGGGTTGAAGGGAATGAGGGGAGTGCCGTCGTTCTGGGTGGGGTCGGCCGCGCTCCGCATGATCGCGCGAAGTAGCGAGTAGCCATGTGCTCGGGCGGTGGGACGGCCGGGAGCCACTGTGTCGTACCAATCGGCCACGGCCTCAGTGGTGATGTCGCGCAACTGCATGGAGCCGAACGTCGGGAGAAGGAATCGGTCGAGCGCGTACCGGTAGTGGTCGATGGTGCGGTCTGCGAGCGGCCGACCCTTGACTCTTCGATTCCGCAGCCAGCGCTCCGCGTAGGGGGCGAACGTTTCGGTGGCGCGAGCGCGTTCCGCGCGCCGGATCGCCGGGGGCTTCCACTGGTCCGCGACGATGAGACGGCGTTCGTCGGCGAGCCACCCTTCAGCGTCGACCTTGCTGTCGAACGTGTGCGGAGCGTTGTGGCGCAGGACCTCGCCGTCGGCGGTCATGCGTCCGTCGGGTCGGCGTATCGTGCTCGGTAGCGGCCGCTGGGCAACTTGCTGATCTGCCCGAACTGCCGTCGTTCCGCTCGTCGAGGCATGGTCCCGAGACCTCATTTCGTGTCCACTACGTGTCCATAGATCCGGGTTTCGTGTCCATAAGTGCTCATATCTGGACAAGGCTTGAAATCAGCATAACCTCAGGTCAGAGGCCATTTTGGCACGTCATGTGAGGGGGGTCCAGAGGGCCAAATCTCACCTTCGAACCCAGTATCGCCCACCTCGAACAGCCTCTGTCCTGCGGAAACGCGGCCAGAGGCCGTTCTCGTTCCGATGTCGCATCGGATTGAAACCCTCACTGGCCAGTTCCGGCGCTTGGAATGCGGTGGCCGGATGCCTCCAGCTGTCGAGAAGTGTCGACGACCTCGAGATCGCGTCGCGGAGTACATCGACTGGTGCAACCACCGACGCCTTCAGGGCGAGATCGGACTCGTCCCCCCGTCGTGCGAAGACGGAAACTCAGGCACACCCCCCGGCCGAGCGCGGAGCCGGATCGTGCGCAGACCCTTAGGATCGCGCTCGTGCGCCTGATATCGGCTGTTCTCGGGTTCGCCCTGAGGAAGCTGGGTCTGCTCGGGGCGCTGGTGGTGTCGCTGTTCCTCGCCTACCTGCTCGTCCAGGTCCTGGTCCCCAGTCTGCGCGAGGCCGTGGCAGACCATGAACGCCTCGAGAAGGTGTCCGAGGAACGAGCAGCTCTGGAGGACGACCTCGCCCAGCTGCGGCGCACTGCCGCGGAGGGCCGAAGCGAGGCGGTCGAGTCGCTGGAGGGCAAGATCGGCGCCGAGATCGAGGAGGGGCGCCGCAACGTCGCGACGAAGAAGGCGGAGATCGAGCGGCTGCGTGCGGACCAGCAGGACCTTTGTGGCCTCGTGCAGGAGGTCATCGCCTGGTTGACCCCGGGCAACGCGTGCAGGTCCGCTGAGGCGGCCGTCGAGAAGGCGGACGAAGCGCTCGACACCCTGGAGGGAACCCTCGACCAGGCTGAGCAGGACGCCGCCGTCCTCGCCGACCCCACCCTGAGCCCTGAGCAGAAGCTGGACCGCCTCGGCGTCGGCGGCGAGAACTCCCTGATCGAGAGGGAGATCGACAACAAGGAATCCGAGCTTGGCCAGAAGAACGCCGAGGAGGAGAGCCTGGAGCAGTCCCAGGCGTCCGGGGTGGGATGGGTCCTCAACCAGTGGCTCCAGTCGTGGAGATGGTTGGCCGCCGTCGCCCTGCTCGTGCTCGTCCTGCCAGGAGCCCTGCGCACCTTCAGCTACTTCGTGCTGATGCCGCTGGTGAGTCGGGTGCACACCCCGATCCGGCTGGCGGAGGGCTCTGAGCGCTCGACCGCCGACCTGCGCACCAGTGCCGCGCAGCGGACCCTGAATATCGAGCTGGGGACCGATGAGGTGCTGTCCGCGCGGTCGGAGTACGTACGCCCGGTGCAGGGCAAGATCCGCAGCCGGCTCCTCTACGACTCCACGGCGCCCTTCATCAGCTTCGCGGCCGGGCTCTACTTCCTGAGCCGGATCACCGGCGACGGGGGCGTCACCTCGGCGACGCTGGCCTCGCCCGACCCGGACTCCTACCTGATGCGCATCGACTTCCAGGACCATCCGGGTCTGGTGATGCATCCCAAGCACGTGGTGGGCGTCATTGGCACGCCGGACCTGCAGACGCGCTGGCGGTGGGGCATCCAGTCCTTCGCGACCTGGCAGGTGCGCTACATCATGTTCGCGGGCACCGGCAGCCTCATCGTCCAGGGCATCGGCGACGTCGCGGCCACGGACCCCCGCGGCCGGTCCACCAGGATGGAGCAGCACCTGGTGATGGGGTTCGACTCCCGCCTGAGCGTGGGGGTCAACCGGACCGAGGTGTTCTGGCCCTACCTGCGGGGCAAGACCCCGCTCGTCGACGACGAGTTCACCGGTCACGACCCCCTCTTCTGGCAGAAGTCCAGCACCAGCGGGACCAGCAGCCCTGTCGCCAGGGCGTTCGGCGCGTTCTTCTCGGGGTTCGGCAAGCTGTTGGGCTTCTGATCTCCCTCGAGCCGGGGAACCACCCCGCCCAGAAGCGTCAGCGGGACTGGAGCGCGTACGCGAGCGCGAGCGCCGTGGCGGTGACACCCAGCATCAGCGCCAGCACCCGGTCCGGCATCCGGCTGTGCCAGCGCGCCCCCAGATAGCCACCGACCAACCCGCCCAGCCCGCAGGCGATCCCCACGGCCCAGTCCGGTGCCACCGAGCCGTCGGTGCGCACCGCGAGGACCGCGAACGCGATCGCGCCGACGATCGAGGTCACGAACGTCGAGGCCAGCGCCGCGGGCGCAACCCTGGCCACCGGCAGGCCGCGCGCGACCAGGATCGGCGCCAGCAGCGACCCGCCGCCGATCCCGTAGACGCCACCGACGACGCCCACCGCCAGTCCGAGCCCGGCGATCAGGCGGAGCGGGGGATCGTCCTCTCGCCGCACTGCCGGAGCAGGCCGCAGAGTGCGCCAGATCAACCACAGCCCCACGGGCAGCAGGACCGCTGCCGCCACCACGCGGAAGGTCCGGACATCGGGGATCGCATAGACCCGCACGAGCGCGCCGACGACCACCCCCGGGACCGTGCCCGCCAGCATGTACCGCGTCAGCTCACCGGGGCGCTGACCCTGCGCCCGGTAGCGCAGCAACGCCCCCGGGCCGGACACGACGTTGTAGAGCAGGTTCGTCGGCGTCACCGCCGGGCTCGGGATCTTCAGCAGGTCCATCTGGACCGGCAACAGGAAGACCGCGCCGGAGACACCCACCGGTGCGGTGAGCGTCGCGATCACCAGTCCCGCGACCAGTCCCAGCGCCAGATGTCCCCAGTCCACCGCCCGATCCTCGCAGCGCGGACCGAGGGACCCGTGCACCCCTCGCCGGTCCGGGTCAGGCCTTCCGCTCGGCGAGCCGGCCGGGGACGAGTCGGTGCCCGGTCGCGGTGGCCCCGAGACGGAAGGCGACCAGCGCGATCGCGATGCCGCCGAGGTCGTCGGCGATGTAGTGCCAGCCGAAGTAGAGGGTGGCCACGACGGTGGCGGCGAAGTTGACCCAGAAGACGACCCGGAGGAGCCGGCTCCGCACGGTGTACTGGACCATCAGCGCCCACAGCAGGCTGATCGCGGTGTGCAGGCTCGCGAAGCCCGCCACGCCCTGGTAGTCCTTGTCGGCCCACAGGAAGCCCTGCCGGGCATAGACCAGCGAGTCCATCAGCTGGGAGGTGGCGTTCGGTGCCAGGTCCATGACCAGGGAGGGGTACATGATGCCCGGGCCCAGCGTGGGCAGCAGGTAGTAGGAGAGCGCGCCGAGCGACCACGCGATCGCCTGGGCGGTGACGAACCACCAGCCGTAGCCGATGTTGTTCGACCACACCAGCCAGACGGTGACCAGGATGGCCACCAGGGGGATGTAGGCCAGGTAGACCGCGGAGAGCACGTGGGCCGAGATGTCGGTCCCGAGCAGGTCGTGCAGCACCCTCGCGGGGTCGTGGCCGAAGAGGATCGACCGGTCGAGGACGCGCATCTCGCGGTCGAACTTCTCCTCGCGCACCAGCGGCAGCAGCGACTTGAGGTTCCGGTAGGAGACGTAGACGACGTAGAAGCACGAGATGCCCACGACCACGAGCTGGAGCCGGCTCTGGGTCCAGTGCGTCCGGATCCGCTCGCGGATCTCGCTGATGGTCCGGGCGGGGTGCAGCCGGCCGCGCCACAGGGCGCGGGGGAGCAGGTCGACGATGATCGCGGAGCCGCAGAGCACCGGCAGCCGCACCCACGAGGGACCCAGGAAGCTGCCTTCCGGGTCGGCGATCGGCTGGTCGAGGACCAGGCTGGCGATCAGCGCGGCCAACCCGCTGACGACCGCGAGGCAGACCAGGACCAGGTAGTCACGCCGCCACCGGGAGCGGGTCCCTTCCGACCCGGGAGCGGACGAGGTTGACACGAGAGATCTCCTGAGAGGCGGCCGGGCGGGTCGGCATGAAGGTACTTGCCGGGCCCAAGGGTGCCTTCCCCCAGGGTGGTTCGCGCGACTCCGATCGCTCAGGCCCGACCGTCGTCCTCGTGTCGTCGGCTGCGTACCCACCAGACGGCTCCCAGCACGACGAGGGCGGTCAGGACGACGTCGCCGAAGACGCCGAGGTCCCTGGCCAGGGACTCGTACGAGGCGCCCAGGACGTAGCCCGCCCCGGCGATCACGACCGCCCAGAGGGTGCCGCCGACGACGTTCGCCACCGTGAACCGTCCCCGCGCCATGCCGCTGACACCGGCAGCACCGGGCGCCAGGGCCCGCAGCACGGCTGTCCACCGGGCGAGCACCACCGCCACGGCCCCGCGCCTGCGGATCAGGTCGAAGGCGCGGTCGAGACCTCCCGAGCCGCGGACCGAGGCAGGCAGGCGGTCCACGAGCCGGTCGCCGTAGCGGCGCCCGACCAGGAACCCGACCTGGTCCCCGGCCGCCGCACCGGTCGCGGCGGCCACGATGACCGCCCACAGCGGAAGTCCGCCGCCGTGTGCGACGACGCCCCCGATCAGCACCGCGATCTCGCCGGGCACGAAGACCCCGAGCAGGAGTCCGGCCTCGGCGGCGGGGAGGGCGAAGACGAGGGCCAGCACCAGCCAGGGCGGGAGGCCGAGGAGTGCCTCGACCACGGTCCTCAGCCGTCGCTCCGGGGGCCGGCGGCGTCTCCCTGCCCCGGCCCGGTGGCCACGGAAGCCGCCACCGGGGTCGCCTCGCGACCGGCCACCAGCGGGGTGAGCCACCGGCTGGCCGGGTCGGCGTCGATCAGCAGCGACCGGACCAGCAGGGAGAGCGGCACCGCCAGGATCGCCCCGATCGGGCCGATGACCCCGGCCCAGAAGATCAGGGAGACGAACGTCAGGGTGGTGGTCAGCCCGACCGAGTTGCCGACGACCCTCGGGTGGATCACGGACTGGATGGTGAAGTTGACCGCGAGGTAGACCAGCGCCACCCACAGCAGCAGCGACGGCCCGCCCTCGAGCAGGCCCAGCACGGCGGGCGGCACCAGCCCGATGAGGAAGCCGATGTGGGGGATGTAGCTGGTGAGGAAGGCCAACAGGCCCCACACCAGTGGCGCGGGGACGTCCAGCAGCGCCAGGGCGACCGTGTCGAGGACGGCGATGATCAGCCCGAAGACGGTGGAGACCAGGATGTACCGGCGGGTGTCGGTCGCGAAGCCGGAGAGCGCGGCCACCAGCTGGGGTCGCTCTTCGCGCACCGCCGCCAGCTGCGCGGGGAAGGCCCGCCCGTCGATGGTCATGAACAGCACCAGCGTCAGCAGCAGGACCAGGCCCGAGACGAGCCCGTAGGCGTCGGAGAGCGTGGCGGTGAGCACGTCCACGAGCTTGCCGGCGTCCAGCCCGCCGCCCAGGTGCTCGATCTGCTCGCGGGAGACCCCGGCCCTGTCGAGCAGGCTCGTCCCCTCCGAGACCAGGTCGTTGAAGTCGTCCTTGTACTGCGGGAGCAGCGTGGCGAAGCGGGCGGTGGCGGCCACGATCGAGACGGCCAGCCCGAGCAGCGTCGAGGCGACCAGCAGCACGCACACGACGGTCGAGACCCAGCCCCACACGTGCCGGTCGAGGCGGACCCGCAGGGGGTGGGCGACGATGACCAGGACCAGGGCGAGGAAGGTGGGTCCGATCAGGCTCGCCGAGGTGCGCATCCCGGAGATCACCAGGAAGGCCGCAGCCACCCCCAGCAGCACGACGATGGCCCGGGGCAGGCCCGCGGGGCGGGGCGGCGCGGGCGGGGGAGTGCCCGGCGGCTCCGGCGGAGGCGGGGCGTCGGAACTGTCGGAGGACAAGGTGGGCACGGGGCTCCCTCCCGCACGGCAGCGTCGCGACGCACCCGAGCTGGTCCGGCTCTGAGTGCCTGCCGATCCGCCGGCGCCGGGGTGACGGATCCCACTACCGCTCTCGACGATACGCCGTTGCGCCGGCGCGCGTCCCACCTGCGCGTCCGGCCACCCGCAGGACGACGGATAGCATCGTGGGCGAGACCAGCCCACCGAGACCAGGAGTAGCCGTGCCCGAGATCAAGGTCGTCCGCGTCCACGCCGCCGAGCGTCAGGAGCAGACCACCGCCACGGGCACCAAGGCGTGGGAGCTGTTCGCCGACGCCCCCGAGGTGATCGCCGCCCGGATCGGCGGCGAGCTGAAGGACCTGGCCACCCCCCTGGCCGACGGCGACGAGGTCGAGTCGGTGGCGATCGACAGTCCCGACGGCCGCGACATCCTGCGCCACTCCACCGCCCACGTGATGGCCCAGGCGGTCCAGCAGCTCTTCCCCGAGGCCAAGCTCGGCATCGGCCCGCCGGTGGAGAACGGCTTCTACTACGACTTCGACGTGGAGACGCCGTTCGTCCCCGAGGACCTCGCCAAGATCGAGACCGCGATGCGCAAGATCATCAAGGAGGGGCAGCGGTTCGAGCGCCGGGTCACCACCGACGCGGACGCGCTCGACGAGCTCCAGGACGAGCCCTACAAGGTCGAGCTGATCGGGCTCAAGGGCTCCGGGCACGCCGAGGGTGCGGCCGAGGGCGCCTCGGTCGAGGTCGGTGCCGGCGAGCTGACCATCTACGACAACGTGCGCCGCAACGGCGACGTGGCGTGGTCGGACCTGTGCCGAGGCCCGCACCTGCCCACCACCAAGCGGATCCCGGCCTTCAAGCTGATGCGCTCCGCCGCGGCCTACTGGCGCGGCGACGAGAAGAACAAGCAGCTCCAGCGCATCTACGGCACCGCGTGGGAGTCGAAGGAGGCGCTCGAGGCCCACCTGCACCGGATCGAGGAGGCCGAGCGCCGCGACCACCGCAAGCTCGGGCGCGACCTCGACCTGTTCAGCTTCCCCGACGAGATCGGCTCGGGCCTGCCGGTCTTCCACCCCAAGGGTGGCGTGATCAAGCGGGCGATGGAGGACTACGTCCGCCAGCGGCACATCGAGGAGGGCTTCGACTACGTCGGGACCCCGCACATCGCCAAGGAGGGGCTCTTCCACACCTCCGGACACCTGCCCTACTACGGGGAGGGGATGTTCCCCGCCCTCGACGTCGACGGCATGGACTACCGCCTCAAGGCGATGAACTGCCCGATGCACAACCTGATCTACCGCTCCCGGCAGCGCTCCTACCGTGAGCTGCCGCTGCGGCTCTTCGAGTTCGGCAGCGTCTACCGCCACGAGAAGTCCGGCGTCGTCCACGGCCTCACCCGGGTCCGCGGCTTCGCCCAGGACGACTCCCACTCCTACTGCACCCCGGAGCAGGCGCCCGACGAGGTCGAGCACCTGCTCAACTTCATGCTCAGCGTGCTCCGCGACTTCGGCCTCGACGACTTCTACCTCGAGCTCTCCACCCGCGACGCCGGCAAGGACAAGTTCATCGGCTCCGACGAGGACTGGGCGACCGCCACCAAGGTGCTCGAGGACGTGGCCACCCGGACCGGGCTCGAGCTGGTGCCGGACCCGGGCGGGGCCGCCTACTACGGCCCCAAGATCTCCGTCCAGGCCAAGGACGCGATCGGCCGGACCTGGCAGATGGGGACCGTCCAGTACGACTTCAACCAGCCCTCGGCCGACCGCTTCAACCTCGAGTACGTCGCCGCCGACGGCTCCCGGCAGCAGCCGGTGATGATCCACTCGGCCAAGTTCGGCTCGATCGAGCGGTTCCTCGGCGTGCTGGTCGAGCACTACGCGGGCGCCTTCCCGCCCTGGCTCGCCCCGGTCCAGGTGGCGGCGATCCCGATCGCCGAGCGGCACAACGACTACCTCTTCGACGTGGCCAAGCGGATGAAGACGCTGGGCCTGCGGGTGGAGGTCGACGACTCCGACGACCGGATGCAGAAGAAGATCCGCAACGCCCAGCTGCAGAAGGTCCCGTTCATGATCATCGCCGGGGACCAGGACGTCGAGGCGGGCGCGGTCTCCTTCCGCTACCGCGACGGGCGGCAGGACAACGGGGTGCCGCTCGAGGAGGCGATCGAGCGGGTCGCCGCCGCCGTGACGAGCCGCGAGCAGGTCTGATGGTGCCGGGCGGGACGGAGTCGGGGGAGAGCGCGCACCAGGACGGCATCGGCCGCCCCGACGACCTCGAGCGGCTCTGGACGCCCTACCGGATGGCCTACATCCGGGGGGAGAACAAGCCGAGCGACCCGTCCAGCCGGGAGTGTCCGTTCTGCCGGGTGCCGGGACTCGCCGACCCCGACGGTCTGGTGGTGCACCGGGGTGAGACCGCGTACGTGGTGCTCAACCTCTACCCGTACTCCTCGGGTCACCTGATGGTCTGCCCCTACCGGCACATCGCCGACTGGACCGAGACCACCGACGAGGAGGCCGTCGAGATCGGCCGGCTGACCAAGGAGGCGATGCGGACGCTGCGCAGGGTCTCGCGCGCCGAGGGGTTCAACATCGGGATGAACCAGGGCACCGCCGGGGGAGCCGGCATCGCCGCGCACCTGCACCAGCACGTGGTGCCCCGGTGGGTCGGCGACGCCAACTTCATGCCGATCATCGGCCACACCAAGACGCTGCCCCAGCTGCTGACCGACACCCGGGAGCTGCTCGCGGAAGCCTGGGACGCATGAGCCCGTTCCCCGCGGTGGGCGACGTCGGACCGCCCGACGACGCCCGTCTGGCCGCGGACCTGGTGCGCGAGGCCGCCGGCCTGGCCGCGCGGATGCGGGCCGAGGGCCTGGCGGTCGAGACCAAGACGTCGGTCTCCGACGTGGTCACCGCGGCGGACCGGGCGGCGGAGGAGCTGGTGGTGCGGACCCTGCGCCGGCTGCGACCGGACGACTCGATCCTGGGGGAGGAGGGTGCCGACCACGTCGGGAGCAGCGGCCGGACCTGGGTCATCGACCCGGTCGACGGGACCTACAACTTCGCGGCCGGCCTGGACTGGTGGTGCTCCGCGCTGGCCCTGCGCGACGGTGAGCGGCTGCTGCTCGGCGCCGTGCACCACGAGGCCTCCTCCGCGACGTACGTGGGCGGCCCGGACCTCCCCCCGACGGTCGAGGGCCGCCCGCTGGCACCGCTGGTCGACCGTGCCCTCGGCGAGTCGTGCCTGACGACCTACCTGCACCCGCCGTTCTACGGCGGCCCGGTGGGGGAGGCGTTCGGGCGGATGGCCAACGGCGCCGCCACGGTGCGGATGCTGGGGTCGGGCACGATGGACGCGATGGCGATCGCCTCGGGCCGGCTGCACGTGCTGTGCCAGCACTCGGTCCCGCCGTGGGACGAGCTGCCCGGGGCCGCGATCATCCGCGGGGTCGGCGGCCGGACCGAACGGGTGCGCGCCGCCGGCGTGGACTGGTACGTCGCGGGCGTGCCGACCGCGGTGGCCGAGGTCTGTGCGGCGCTCGCCGACCGATAGCCTGCTGACGCCATGCTCGAACATCTCCGGGGTCTCGTCACGAAGATCCTCATCGCGCCCATCGCCCGCCTGCTGCTGCGCCTGGGCCTGGGCCCCGACGCGATCACCGTGATCGGGACGGTGCTCACCTGCGCCTCGGCGCTCTGGTTCGCCCCCCGCGGCGAGCTGATGACCGCGCTGGTGCTGGTGACGGTCTTCGCCCTCTTCGACCTGCTCGACGGCACCATGGCCCGCATCAGCGGACGGACCAGCGCGTTCGGCGCGTTCCTCGACTCGACGCTGGACCGGATCGCGGACGCCGTCATCTTCGGCTCCGTGCTGCTCTACTTCGCGGGGCCCGGCGACACCGTCCTCGGGCAGGCCGCAGCCCTGTGGTGCCTGGTCACGGGGATCTCCACCTCCTACGCCCGGGCTCGGGCCGAGTCGGTGGGCTTCACGGCCCGGGTGGGGATCATGGAGCGGGCCGACCGCCTCGTCCTGCTCGCCCTGTCGGCCGTCGCCGCCGAGATCGCCGGCGACCCGCTCGTCTTCGCCTGGGGCCTGGTGCTGCTCGGGGCGCTCAGCACGGTCACCGTCCTGCAGCGCATCCTCAGCGTGCGACGGCAGGCGCTGGCAGCGGCGGCGCCGCCCGCCCGGGGCTGAGCCCCGTGGGCGATCGGCTCGGTGGCGCCGAGATCGTCGCGACCGAGCGGCGCTCGGCGCTCGTGCTGCGCCTCGACGGCCAGGCCCAGTCCTACGTGGACCTCGACGACCCCACCTTCCTCGCCTTCGACTACGTCCGCCGGCTCGGCGACGTGCTCGACGGGTTCACCGAGCCCGGCCGTGCCGTCCGGATCGTCCACGTGGGCGGAGCCGGCCTCACGCTGCCCCGCTACGTGGCCGCCACCCGGCCGCGCTCCGCGCAGATCGTGCTGGAGCCGGACGAGGCGCTGACGGCGCTGGTGCGCGCCGAGCTCCCGCTGCCGGCGCGCAGCGGCATCAAGGTGCGCCCGCTCGACGGCAGGACCGGGCTCGCCGGGCTCCGGACCGACAGCGCCGAGGTGATCCTGGTCGACGCCTTCGCCGACGGGCGGGTGCCCGGCGACCTGGTCACCACGGAGGCGTTCGCGGAGGCGGGCCGGGTCCTCGAGCCGGGGGGCCTGCTGCTCCTCAACGTCGCGGACCGAGCGCCGTTCGCCTGGACCCGTCGGGTGCTCGCCGCGCTGCTCACCTCCTTCGGCGCTGCGTCGGTCCACCTCGAGGCGGCGACCCGGCGGGGCCGCCGGGCGGGCAACCTCCTGCTGGTGGTCTCGCAGCAGGACGGCCCGGTGGACCGGGTGACGGCTCACCTGCAGGCGCGGCCCGGCGAGTTCCAGGTCGTGGCGGGGCGCAGCGTGGCCGACTCCTTCGGTGGCGGACAGGCCTTCACCGACGCCGACACTGAGCCCTCCCCGCGACCAGGGCAGCAGTAGCCGCGACCTGTCGAGGCAGCGCCCGGCGGGCAGCCGGCGGGTGGCCGGCGAGACCGCCCTTGCGCCGGGTCCGCCGGGGCCTACGCTGAAAGGCATGACCGAGGAGAGCACCGAGACGACCGGCGGCACCACCGGGACCTCGCGCGTCAAGCGCGGCATGGCCGAGATGCTGAAGGGCGGCGTCATCATGGACGTCGTCACTCCCGACCAGGCCAAGGTCGCCGAGGACGCGGGCGCGGTTGCGGTGATGGCGCTGGAGCGCGTCCCCGCCGACATCCGGGCTCAGGGCGGGGTGTCGCGGATGAGCGACCCCGACATGGTCGAGGGCATCAAGGAGGCGGTGTCGATCCCGGTGATGGCCAAGGCCCGCATCGGGCACTTCGCCGAGGCGCAGGTCCTGCAGAGTCTCGGGGTCGACTACATCGACGAGTCCGAGGTGCTCACCCCGGCCGACTACGCCCACCACATCGACAAGTGGTCCTTCACCGTTCCCTTCGTCTGCGGGGCCACCAACCTCGGCGAGGCGCTGCGCCGGATCACCGAGGGCGCCGCGATGATCCGCTCCAAGGGCGAGGCCGGCACGGGCGACGTGTCGAACGCCGTCACCCACATGCGCACGATCCGCGCCGAGCTGCGCCGGCTCCACGCCCTCGACCCCGAGGAGCTCTACCTGGCCGCCAAGGAGCTGCAGGCGCCCTACCCGCTCGTCCAGGAGGTCGCCGCCACCGGGACGCTCCCCGTCGTCCTCTTCACCGCGGGCGGCATCGCCACCCCGGCCGACGCCGCGATGATGATGCAGCTCGGGGCCCAGGGCGTCTTCGTCGGCTCGGGCATCTTCAAGTCCGGCAACCCGGCCCAGCGCGCCGAGGCGATCGTGAAGGCGACCACCTTCTACGACGACCCCGAGGTGGTGGCCAAGGTCTCCCGGGGGCTGGGCGAGGCGATGGTGGGCATCAACGTCGACGAGATCCCGCAGCCGCACCGGCTGGCCGAGCGCGGCTGGTGAACGGGGCGCCGACCTGAGGCGGTGACGGGACCGGGTGGGCTCAGCCGCGTCGGGGCTCTCCGGCGTAGGTGCCGAAGGACCACTGGTTGCCCTCGGGATCGCGGAGGAGGAACTCCCGGCTCCCGTACGACTTCTCGTCGATGTCCCCGGGCTCCAGGCCGGCGTCCTTGGCCCGCTGCCAGACGGCGTCGACGTCCGAGGTGACGACGTAGGCCGCGGTGGTGCCGGGTTGCTGCGTGAACGGGCCCTCCGGCTTGTGGCGGCCCAGCATCACGCCTCCGCCCTCGGGCCAGTCGAGCTGGGCGTGCTCCACCACGCCGCTCTCGTCGCGGTAGACCGCGGTCTCCTCGAAGCCCAGGGCGACGAGGCCGCGGATCAGCAGGTCGGGGTCGTGGGCCTGGAAGGCCGGCCAGACGGTGGGGGTGTGGTCTTCGCTCATGCCGACGATGCTCCCGCGTCGTCGCCTGCGCGATCTTGGAGATTTGGGAACTCCGCGGCCAGCCACGCCGAGGGTCCCAGTCCGGCGAACTCGTGGAAGTCGCGCACGAGGTGCGACTGGTCGTAGTAGCCGGCACGGGCGGCCACGCCGGCCAGGGTCGTGCCCGAGCCCGGCACCCGGGCCACCACCCGCCGGGCCACGTCGAAGCGGGCGAGCCGCTGCACCGTCTTGGGTCCGTGCCCCACCTCGGCCGCCAGCAGCTGTCCGAGCCGCCGCCGGCTGTAGCCGACCTCGCGGGCGACGTCGGCCACCGGGAGGTCCGGGCGGCGGGTGAGCAGCCGCCAGGCCTCACGGACCTCCTCGCGCGGGACCGGGGGCTCGGCCCCACGGCGGACCAGCCGCTGACGCCGGAGCAGGAAGCCGGCCACGGCGGCATATCGGCCGTGCCAGTCCGCAGCTGCGTGCAGCTCCTCGGTGACGCGGTCGACCTCGGGCCCGAAGAGGTCGCGGGCGTCCCAGCTGCCCACCGGCAGGTCCGCCGCCGGCACGCCCAGGAGCCCCCGGGCCGTGAGCGGGTGCAGCGTGAGCTGGACGCCCCGCCAGACGCCAGGCTGCTCGACCATCGCCGGCCGCGTGTGCAGCCCGCCGAGGGAGACCCACCGGCTGTCGCGAACGCCGTCGTGCCAGGCCTGCTCCGTGGGGGCGGTGCGCAGGGGTCGCTCCAGGCTGAGCACCAGGGTCACGGTGTCGGAGGGGAGCCCACGATGGACGCTGGGCTCGAGGCCGTGCGCCGCGTAGCCGAACATCGAGACGACGTGCTGACGCAGCGCGGCCGGGATCTCCGCCCTCGGCGGGCTCTGCCACGTGCGGCCCATGCCGGCGAGTCTGCCCGATCGCCGCCGCTGAGTCACCGGCCCTCGTCGGCCCTAGGATCGGAGACCGTGAGTCCCACCATCGGCGTGCTGGCGCTCCAGGGAGACGTCCCCGAGCACCTCGCGGCGCTCCGCTCGCTCGGGGCCGACCCCGTCCCCGTCCGCCGCCCGGCCGAGCTCGCCGTCTGCGACGGGCTGATCGTCCCGGGCGGTGAGTCGTCGACCATGAGCAAGCTCGCCGCCCTCTTCGACATGCTCGGTCCGCTGCGCGCCGCGGTCCGCGACGGACTCCCCGTCTTCGGGACCTGCGCCGGCATGATCATGCTCGCCGACCGGATCGAGGACGGCATCGCTGGCCAGGAGACGATCGGCGGCCTGCACGTCACGGTGCGCCGCAACGCGTTCGGGCGCCAGGTCGACTCCTTCGAGGAGAACCTCGACGTGACCGGGCTGGACGACCCGGTCCGGGCCGTCTTCATCCGGGCTCCCTGGGTCGAGAGCGTCGAGGACGACGTCGAGGTCCTGGCGCGGGTCGGGTCGGGGCCGGCCCTGGGTAGGATCGTGGCCGTCCGCCAAGGCCCCCTGATGGCGACCTCGTTCCATCCCGAGGTCGGCAGCGACGGCCGGGTCCACAAGATGTTCGTTGACCTGGTGCGTTCGGCCTGACGGCGTACCGAATCCAGGGCTGCACCCGAGAAGCCGTACTCGAGACTGATAGAGGGACTCATGTCAGGCCACTCAAAATGGGCGACCACGAAGCACAAGAAGGCCGCCATCGACGCGAAGCGCGGCAAGCTCTTCGCCAAGCTGATCAAGAACATCGAGGTGGCGGCTCGGCAGGGTGGTGGCGACCCCGGGGGCAACCCCACCCTCTACGACGCGATCCAGAAGGCCAAGAAGTCCTCGGTCCCCAACGACAACATCGACCGCGCCGTCAAGCGCGGCTCCGGCGCCGAGGCGGGGGGTGCGGAGTACCAGACCATCATGTACGAGGTCTACGGGCCCCAGGGCGTCGCGCTGCTCGTGGAGTGCCTCACCGACAACCGCAACCGCGCGGCCATGGAGGTGCGCACCGCGGTCACCCGCAACGGGGGCACCATGGCCGACCCCGGCTCGGTCTCCCGGCTCTTCACCCGCAAGGGCGTGGTCATGGTGCCCAAGGGCCAGGAGAGCCGTGAGGTCACCGAGGACGACGTCCTCGAGGCCACGCTCGAGGCCGGGGCGGAGGACGTCAACGACCTCGACGAGACCTTCCGGGTGATCTCCGAGGCCACCGACGTGGTGGCCGTGCGCACGGCGCTGCAGGCCGCCGGCATCGACTACGACTCCGCCGAGGTCGAGTTCGTGCCCAGCATGGAGATCCCGGTGGACGCCGACGCGGCGGCCAAGGTCTTCCGCCTCGTCGAGGCGCTCGAGGACCTCGACGACGTGCAGAACGTCTTCGCCAACTTCGACGTACCCGACGACGTGATGGCCCAGCTCGAGGACTGAGGCACCGCGCCCGGGCCGCCGTCTGCGTGTCGGCGGCGGCCCCCGCCGCGCCACGGGATAGCGTGTCGTGCGAACACACGTTCGGACGAGAGGGTGGCGATGCGTGTCCTGGGGATCGACCCCGGCCTGACCCGGTGCGGCATCGGCATGGTCGAGGGCGAGGTCGGCCGGCCGCTGAGCCTGGTCGACGTCAACGTGCTCCGCACCAGTGCCTCGCTCCCGGTCGCCGAGCGACTGGTCACCATCGAGAAGGGCATCGATGCCTGGCTCGACGAGTACCGGCCGGACGCGGTGGCTGTCGAGCGGGTCTTCGCCCGGTCCGACTCCAGCACGATCATGGGCACCGCACAGGCGAGCGGCATCGCCCTGGTCGCCGCGGCCCGGCGCGGGCTCCCGGTGGCCCTGCACACCCCCAGCGAGGTGAAGGCGGCCGTCTCCGGCAACGGACGGGCCGACAAGGCCCAGGTGGCCGCCATGGTGACCCGGATCCTGCGGCTGGCCGCGCCCCCCAAGCCCGCCGACGCCGCCGACGCGCTCGCCCTGGCCATCACCCACATCTGGCGCGGTGGCGCCCAGTCCCGTCTCGAGGCCGCGGTCGCCGCCCAGGCCGTCGCCGCCCGCCGACCCACCACCAGGAGACCCGCATGATCGCCTTCGTCCGCGGCCGGGTGGCCGCGCTCACCCTCTCCTCGGCGGTGCTGGAGGTGGGAGGGGTGGGCCTGGAGCTGATGTGCACCCCCGCCACCCTGGCGACGCTGCGTCCCGGCCACGAGGCGACCCTGCCCACCAGCATGGTCGTCCGCGAGGACTCCCTGACCCTCTTCGGGTTCAGCGACGACGACGAGAAGGCGTGCTTCGAGCTGGTGCAGACCGCCAGCGGGGTGGGGCCCAAGCTGGCCCAGGCCATCCTGGCGGTGCTGACTCCCGACGTGCTGCGGTCGGCGGTGGCCTCGGAGGACGTCAAGACCCTCACCAAGGTCCCCGGGATCGGTCAGAAGGGCGCCCAGCGCATCATCCTGGAGCTGCGGGACCGGCTGGGCGCCCCGGCCGGCGGCCCGCGGGCCGCCGGCGCCGTGCCCGCGGCCGAGGCGTGGCGCGACCAGGTGCAGCAGGGCCTGGTGGGGCTGGGCTGGTCGGCGCGTGAGGCCGACAAGGCGGTCGAGGCCGTCGCCGGGCAGGCCGGGCCGGCCCCTGACGTCGCGGCGCTGCTCAGGGCCGCCCTCCAGACGCTGAGCAGGACCTGAGATGGATCCCGAGGAGTTCCTCTCGCTCAGCGAGGACGCGCACCTGCGCTCGCTGACCGCGGCGGAGGCCGAGGGCGACGAGCGGGCCGTGGAGGCGGCGCTGCGCCCCCGGGCCCTCGACGAGGTGGTGGGGCAGGTCCGGGTCAAGGACCAGCTCGGGCTCGTCCTCGAGGCCGCTCGGCAGCGCGGCCGGGCGCCGGACCACGTGCTGCTCTCCGGCCCGCCCGGGCTGGGCAAGACGACCCTGGCGATGATCATCGCGGCGGAGATGTCGGTGCCTCTGCGGCTGACCAGCGGGCCGGCGATCACCCACGCCGGCGACCTGGCGGCCATCCTCAGCGCGGTCAACGAGGGCGACGTCGTGTTCGTCGACGAGATCCACCGGATGTCGCGCCCGGCCGAGGAGATGCTCTACATGGCCATGGAGGACTTCCGGGTCGACGTGATCATCGGCAAGGGCCCGGGGGCCACCGCCATCCCCCTGGAGATCCCGTCCTTCACCCTGGTCGGCGCCACCACCCGGGCCGGCCTGCTGCCGGGCCCGCTGCGCGACCGGTTCGGCTTCACCGCCCACCTGGAGTACTACGAGCCGGCCGAGCTCGACCAGATCGTGCACCGGTCCGCCGGGCTGCTCGACGTCGACCTGACCGAGGGCGGATCGGCGGAGATCGCCTCGCGCTCGCGCGGCACCCCGCGGATCGCCAACCGGCTGCTGCGCCGGGTCCGCGACTACGCCCAGGTGCGCGCCGACGGCGTGCTGACCCGCGAGGTGGCGCGCGCCGCCCTGGATCTCTACGAGGTGGACGAGCTCGGACTGGACCGGCTGGACCGGGCCGTGCTCGACGTCCTGTGCCGCCGCTTCGGCGGCGGCCCGGTGGGCGTCTCCACCTTGGCGGTGGCGGTGGGGGAGGAGCGCGAGACCGTGGAGGAGGTCGCCGAGCCCTTCCTGGTGCGCAACGGCTTCCTGGCCAGGACGCCCCGGGGTCGCGTCGCCACCGCCGCCGCGTGGCAGCACCTGGGGCTCCCCGTGCCGGCCTCCGCGGGGCCGAGCCTCGACGAGGGTCTCTTCGACGACTAGGACCCACGTAGACTCGCGGGCGCACACCCACCCCCCGTCGAGAGGTCTTTTCGTGGAGTTCCTGCCCCTGGTCGCCATCGCCCTGGTCTTCTGGCTGCTGATCGTGCGGCCTGCCAGCCGACGCCAGAAGGAGGTCGCGAAGCTCCAGGCCGCCCTCGCCCCCGGCGACCGGGTGCTGCTCAGCTCGGGCATCTACGCGGTCGTCCAGGAGACCCAGGACGACCGGATCCGGGCCGAGATCGCCCCCGGTGTGGTCGTCGAGGTGGCCCGCGGTGCCGTGGCCGCGATCCAACCCGCCCTCGTCGAGGGGCAGGGGCCGGACGACGCCCCGGACGGCCCGGCCACCCCGGGCTCCTGACGTGGAGTCTCCGGCCCTGCTCGAGGCGCGTGCCGCGATGACGCGTCTGGTCGTCGACGTGCCCGACTTCCCCACCCCCGGGGTGGTCTTCAAGGACATCACCCCCCTGCTCGCTGACCACACGGCCTTCGAGCTGGCCGTCGCCGCCCTGGCCGCCGCCGGGCAGGACCGGTCCGGCCGGGTGGTCGTGGACAAGATCGTGGGCATGGAGGCGCGCGGTTTCATCCTCGGCGCCCCGGTCGCGCTGGCCCTGGGGGCCGGCTTCGTGCCGGTGCGCAAGGCGGGCAAGCTGCCGCGCGAGACCCGCGCGGAGTCCTTCGACCTCGAGTACGGCTCAGCCACCCTCGAGATGCACCGTGACGCGGTCGCGCCCGGCGACCGGGTGCTGCTGGTCGACGACGTGCTGGCGACCGGGGGCACCATGGCCGCGGCCCGCCGGCTGGTCGAGGCGTGCGGGGGAGAGGTGGTCGGGATCTCGGTGCTGATGGAGCTGGGATTCCTCGAGGGCCGGGCAGCCTGCGGGGACCTCCCCGTGACCGTGCTGCAGACGGTCTGAGCCGGACTAGACTGACGGTTGTGACCGAGGAGACCGGAACGACCCAGGAGCCCGCCGCTCGCGGTGCCGAGCTTCCCGTCTCCGCCCGCTCGATGCGCGCCCGGCTGGCGCGGATCGGCACCAGGAGCCAGCCGGGGAACCCGGTGCTCGAGCCGCTCTTCCGAGCGGTCCGGGCCAACCACCCCAAGGCCGACCTGGCGCTGCTGGAGCGCGCCTACCTGACGGCCGAGAAGATGCACGGCACCCAGACCCGCAAGAGCGGCGATCCCTACATCACCCACCCGCTCGCCGTCACCACGATCCTGGCCGACATCGGGATGACCGAGCCCACCCTGGTCGCCGCGCTGCTGCACGACACGGTCGAGGACACCCCGTACACCCTGGAGGAGCTGCGCACCGACTTCGGTGACGAGGTCGCCGTGCTCGTCGACGGCGTCACCAAGCTGGACAAGGTCAAGTACGGCGACGCCGCCCAGGCCGAGACCATCCGCAAGATGATCGTGGCGATGTCGCGCGACATCCGGGTGCTGGTGATCAAGCTGGCCGACCGGCTCCACAACATGCGCACGCTGCGCTACGTGCCGCAGGCGAGCCAGGAGCGCACCGCCCGCGAGACCCTCGACATCTATGCCCCGCTGGCCCACCGGCTCGGCATGAACACCCTCAAGTGGGAGCTCGAGGACCTCGCCTTCGCGACCCTGCACCCCAAGATCTACGACGAGATCGTGCGGATGGTGGCCGAGCGGGCCCCGTCGCGCGACCAGTTCCTGGCCCAGGTGATCGCCCAGGTCAAGGAGGACCTGAAGAACGCCCGGATCAAGGCCAAGGTCACCGGCCGTCCCAAGCACTACTACTCGATCTACCAGAAGATGATCGTCGGCGGCCGCGAGTTCTCCGACATCTACGACCTGGTCGGCATCCGCATCCTCGTCGAGGAGGACCGCGAGTGCTACTCGGTGCTGGGCGTCCTGCACTCGCGCTGGAACCCGGTCCTGGGGCGCTTCAAGGACTACGTGGCGATGCCCAAGTTCAACATGTACCAGTCGCTGCACACCACGGTGATCGGCCCGGCCGGCAAGCCGGTCGAGGTCCAGATCCGCACCTACGCGATGCACCGGCGTGCCGAGTACGGCGTCGCGGCGCACTGGAAGTACAAGGAGAACTCGCGCGACGGGGTCGACACCGACAAGCGCGGCGACCTCGACGACATGCACTGGCTGCGCCAGCTGATGGACTGGCAGAGCGACGTGGAGGACCCGGGCGAGTTCCTGGAGTCCCTGCGCTTCGAGATCAACCGGGCCGAGGTCTACGTCTTCACCCCCCGGGGCGACGTGATCGCGCTGCCGACCGGGGCGACGCCCATCGACTTCGCCTACGCCGTCCACACCGAGGTCGGGCACCACACCATCGGCGCCCGGGTCAACGGCCGCTTGGTGCCGCTGGAGTCCACCCTGGACAACGGCGACGTGGTCGAGGTCTTCACCTCCAAGGCGCCCACCGCCGCCCCGTCGCTGGACTGGCTCAACTTCGTCAAGTCCCAGCGGGCCCGCTCCAAGATCCGTCAGTGGTTCACCAAGGAGCGGCGCGAGGAGGCCACCGAGCGCGGCAAGGAGCAGATCGCCCGGCTGATGCGCAAGGAGGGGCTGCCCCTCAAGCGGCTGCTGTCGCACGAGTCGCTCACCGAGGCGGCCACCCACTACAAGCTGGGCGACGTCTCCGCCCTCTATGCCGCCGTCGGTGAGGGCAACCTGTCGGCCCAGGCCGTGGTGCGCCGGGTCATCGAGCTGCACGGCGGCGACGACGGCGCCGCCGAGGACCTCGCCGAGGCCGTGACCATCACCGGCCGCCGGAAGCGGCCGGACAAGGTCGTGTCGGTCGGCGACAGCGGCGTGGTCGTCCAGGGGAGCGGCGACGTCTGGGTCAAGCTGGCCAAGTGCTGCACCCCGGTGCCGCCGGACCCGATCCTGGGCTTCGTGACCAAGGGCGGCGGGGTGTCGGTGCACCGCAAGGACTGCACCAACGCCGAGAGCCTGCAGAGCCAGCCGGAGCGGCTGGTCCCGGTCGACTGGGCGCCGACGGCGCACTCGACCTTCCTGGTCAACATCCAGGTCGAGGCCCTGGACCGGGCGCGGCTGCTCTCCGACATCACCATGGCGCTGGCCGACACGCACGTCAACATCCTCAGCGCGACGCTGCAGACCACCCGCGACCGGGTCTCCAAGAGCCGGTTCACCTTCGAGATGGCCGACGCCACCCACCTGGACAGCGTGCTGCGTGCGGTGCGCGGGGTGCCCGGCGTCTTCGACGCCTACCGGGTCACCCAGTAGGCCGACGACTCCCGGTCACCCGGGAGAGCGGGACCTGCCGGGTCACCCGGTCCTCGGCCTCAGCCGGAGAACTCCTCGGCGGCGCGCCGCGCGGCGTCGAGGAACGCCTGCCGGGAGGCGAGGTTCTCCTCCAGCTCGCGCACCTGCTTGTCGTTGCCGGCGGCCCTGGCCTTCTCCAGCTTGGCCTCGAGGTCGTCGATGGCCGTCTGCAGCTTGCCGATCATGTCGTCGGCCCGGGCGGACTTCTCGGGGTCGCTCTTGCGCCACTGGTCGTCCTCGACGCCGCGGATCGCCTGCTCCACCTTGCGCATCCGGCCCTCGAGGTCCTTGATCCGCTCGCGGGGGACCTTGCCGGCCTCGTCCCACCGGTCGGCCAGCGCCCGGAAGGCGGCCTTGGCGGCGTCCAGGTCGGTCACGGGCAGCAGCGCCTCGGCCTCGACCAGCAGCGCCTCCTTGACCTCGGCGTTCTTGGCGAACTCGGCGTCCGTGGCGGCGTTGGCCGCGTCACGGTTGCCGAAGAAGGTGTCCTGGGCGCCACGGAAGCGCTTCCAGAGCTTGTCGTCGACCTCGCGGGGCGCCGGTCCGGCGGCCTTCCAGTCGCGCATCAGGTCGCGGAAACGGCCCGAGGTGGGGCCCCAGTCGGTGGAGTCCGCGAGTGCCTCGGCCTCCTTGACCAGGCGCTCCTTGACCACGCGCGCCGCGTCGCGCTTCTCGTGCTGCTCGGCGAAGTGGCTCTTGCGGTGCCGGGTGTAGGTGGTGCGGGCCGAGGAGAAGCGGCGCCACAGGGTGTCGTCGGTGGCCTTGTCGAGGCGGGGGAGCGCCTTCCACTCCTCCAGCAGGTCACGGAGCCGGTTGGCGCCGTTGCGCCAGTCGCTGCTCTGGGCGAGCTTCTCGGCCTCGTCGACGATCTGCTCCTTGCGGGCCTTGGACTCCGCGGTGCGCTGGGCCTTCTCGGCCTTGCGCGCCTCCCGCTGGGCGGCGATGACCGGGCCCAGTGCGTCCAGCTTGGCCGCGAGCGAGTCGAGGTCGCCCACCGCGTTGGCCTCGACGACCTGGGCCCGCACCGTCTTGACGGCGGTGGTGGCCTCCTCCGGTGAGACCTTGCCGGCGGCGATCCGCTGCGCCAGCAGTCCCACCTCGAACTCGAGCGCCGCGTAGCGTTCGGTGAAGAACGCCAGGGCCTCCTCCGGGGTGCCGGCAGGGTAGGACCCCACCGCCCGTTCCCCTGCGGTGGTCGTGACGTAGACGGTGCCGTCCTCGGCCACCCGGCCCCACTCGGACTGCTTGCTCGCGCTCATGGGCGCCCATGCTAGTCAATGATCGGCTGGTCCTCGGTAGGCTGCTGACCGACAACCTCTCCTGAGTCGATCGAAGGTCCATCACCGTGTTCATCGCCGGCTTCCCCGCAGGCCCCTGGGGAACCAACTGCTACGTCGTCTCCACCGGTCCCGGCAACGAGTGCGTGGTGATCGATCCTGGCAAGGACGCGGCCGCCGGCGTCGACCAGGTCGTCCGCGAGAACCGCCTCAAGCCGGTGGCCGTGCTGGTGACCCACGGGCACGTCGACCACATGTGGTGCGTGGCCCCGGTGGCCGGCAGCTACGACGCCACCGCCTGGATCCACCCCCGCGACCGTCACCTGCTCGCCGACCCGATGGCCGGGATGTCGCGGGAGACCACCCAGATGCTCCTCGGCGGGAAGTACGAGTGGGCCGAGCCCGACGACGTCCGCGAGCTCAGCGACCGGCAGACCCTCGAGATCGCCGGCCTGAGCTTCCTGGTCGACCACACGCCGGGTCACACCGAGGGGTCGGTGACCTTCCGTACGCCGTACGGCGTGTCGGCCGGACAGCCGGACGTCTCCGAGGTGATGTTCTCCGGGGACCTGCTCTTCGCCGGGTCCATCGGCCGCACCGACCTGCCCGGGGGCGACCACCCCACGATGCTGCGCAGCCTCACCGACAAGGTGCTGCCGCTGGCCGACGACATCGTGGTGCTGCCGGGCCACGGTGAGCAGACCTCCATCGGCCGTGAGCGGGCGACCAACCCCTACCTGCGCGAGCTGCTCGACCAGGGCTCCTCCGCGCCCGTCACCCGGGGGCTGTGAGATGGCGCGGATCGCCCCGCTCAGCGGGTTCCCCGAGCTGCTCCCCGCCCAGCGGGTCGTCGAGCGCGAGGTCGTCGCCTCGCTCTCGCACACCTTCGAGCTCCACGGCTTCGCCAACATCGAGACCCGCGTCGTCGAGCCGCTGGACAGGCTGGCCAAGGGCGGCGAGATCGACAAGGAGATCTACGTCCTGCGGCGGCTCCAGGCCGACGACACGGCCGACGACACGGGTCTGGGCATGCACTTCGACCTCACGGTGCCGTTCGCCCGCTACGTCCTCGAGCACGCCGGTCACCTGGAGTTCCCGTTCCGCCGCTTCCAGATCCAGCCGGCCTGGCGCGGCGAGCGCCCGCAGGAGGGGCGCTACCGCCAGTTCACCCAGGCCGACGTCGACATCGTCGGCAAGGACACGCTGCCCTTCCACCACGACGTGGAGGTCATGTCGGTCATGGTCGACGCGCTGGACCGCCTGCCGGTGCCGCCGGTCTCGTTCCAGTTCAACAACCGCAAGCTGATCCAGGGCTTCTACCGCGGCCTCGGCCTCGAGGACGTGACCGGGGCGATCAGGATCATCGACAAGCTCGACAAGCTGCCGGCCGAGGAGGTGGCCCGCCTGCTGGTCGAGCAGGCCGGAGCCACCCCCGAGCAGGCGGCGCAGTGTCTGGAGCTGGCCACGATCCGGGTCCCCGACACCTCGTTCGTGGAGCGGGTGCGGGCGCTGGGCGTCACCGACGACCTGCTCGAGGAGGGGCTGGCCGAGCTCGCCGCCGTGGTGGAGGGCTGCGCCGCGATCGACGCGCCGTCGGTCACGGTCGAGGCGAACCTGCGCATCGCCCGTGGGCTGGACTACTACACCGGCACCGTGGTCGAGATCTTCATGACCGGCTACGAGCGTCTCAAGTCGGTCGGCGGCGGTGGGCGCTACGACGCCCTGGCCAGCGACGGCAAGACGACCTACCCCGGCGTGGGCGTCTCCTTCGGCGTCTCCCGCAGCGTGCTGCCGCTGATCGCGGACGGCGTGCTGGCGGGCTCCCGGCCGGTGCCGAGCGCCGTCCTGGTGGCGGTCGTCGACGAGGAGACCCGGAGCCGCTCCACCGAGGTGGCCGCGTCGCTGCGACGCAGCGGCGTACCCTGCGAGGTCGCGCCGGCGGCCCAGAAGTTCGGCAAGCAGATCCGCTTCGCCGAGCGCCGCGGCATCCCCTGGGTCTGGTTCCCCGGGGAGGACGGCGCGCACACTGTCAAGGACATCCGTACCGGGGAGCAGGTGGCCGCGGACCCGGCCGTCTGGACCCCGCCCGTCGAGGACCTGCGACCGCGGGTCCTGACCACCACCCCCGAGGAGACCACCCCGTGATCCGCACCCATGACGCCGGCACCCTGCGACCCGAGCACGTCGGCGAGACCGTGACCCTCGCCGGCTGGGTGGCGCGGCGCCGTGACCACGGCGGCGTCGCCTTCCTCGACCTGCGCGACGCCAGCGGGGTGGTCCAGGTCGTGGTCCGCGACGAGGCGGTGGCACACAGCCTGCGCAACGAGTACTGCCTCAAGGTGACCGGCGAGGTCGGCACCCGTCCCGAGGGCAACGCCAACGCCGCGATCCCCACCGGGGAGATCGAGGTCGTCGCGCTGCCCGGGACCGAGGGGGTGGAGGTGCTCTCCGCCTCGGCCCCGCTCCCGTTCCCGATCGACGACGCCGCCTCGCACAAGGGCGGCGACGTGGGGGAGGAGGTGCGCCTCAAGCACCGCTACCTCGACCTGCGCCGCTCCGGCCCGGCCGCCGCCATCCGGCTGCGCAGCCGGATCAACCGGGCCGCCCGTGCGGTCCTCGACGCCCACGACTTCGTCGAGGTCGAGACCCCCACCCTGACCCGGTCCACGCCCGAGGGCGCCCGTGACTTCCTGGTGCCGGCCCGGCTCGCCCCCGGCAGCTGGTACGCGCTGCCCCAGAGCCCGCAGCTGTTCAAGCAGCTGCTGATGGTCGGCGGGCTCGAGCGCTACTACCAGATCGCCCGGTGCTACCGCGACGAGGACTTCCGCGCCGACCGCCAGCCGGAGTTCACCCAGCTCGACATCGAGATGAGCTTCGTGGACCAGGAGGACGTCATCACGCTGATGGAGGACGTCCTCGAGGCCATGTGGGCCGTGGCCGGTCACACCATCAGCCGGCCGATCCCGCGGATGACCTACGAGGAGGCCATGCGCCGGTTCGGCTCCGACAAGCCCGACCTGCGGATGGGCCTGGAGCTGGTGGAGTGCACCGAGTTCTTCGCCGACACCACCTTCCGGGTCTTCCAGGCGCCGTACGTCGGCGCCGTGGTGATGCCGGGCGGGGCTTCGCAGCCCCGCAAGAAGCTGGACGCCTGGCAGGAGTGGGCCAAGCAGCGCGGCGCCAAGGGGCTGGCCTACGTGCTGGTCCAGGAGGACGGCTCGCTCACCGGCCCGGTCGCCAAGAACCTCTCGGAGACCGAGGCGGCCGGGCTGGCCGCGCACGTGGGTGCCTCGCCCGGCGACTGCATCTTCTTCGCCGCCGGGGCCGCCAAGCCGAGCCGGGCGCTGCTCGGCGCGGCGCGGCTGGAGATCGGCCGTCGCGGCGGCTTGATCGACGAGTCGCGCTTCGCCTTCACCTGGGTCGTCGACGCGCCCCTCTTCGAGCCCGCCTCCGACGCCGTGGCCAGCGGCGACGTGGCTGTCGGGGCCGGGGCCTGGACCGCGGTGCACCACGCGTTCACCAGCCCCAAGCCGGAGTTCCTCGACACCTTCGACACCGACCCCGGTTCCGCGCTCGCCTATGCCTACGACATCGTCTGCAACGGCAGCGAGCTCGGCGGCGGCTCCATCCGTATCCACCGCGAGGACGTGCAGAAGCGGGTCTTCGCGGTGATGGGGATCGGCGAGGAGGAGGCGCAGGAGAAGTTCGGCTTCCTGCTCGACGCCTTGAAGTACGGCGCGCCGCCGCACGGCGGCATCGCCGTCGGCATGGACCGGATCGCGGCGATCCTGGCGGGGACCGACTCGATCCGCGACGTCATCGCCTTCCCCAAGTCGGGTGGCGGCTACGACCCGCTGACCGCCGCTCCGGCGCCGATCTCGCCCGAGCAGCGGGCGGAGGCCGGCGTGGACGCGGTGCCGGACGACGAGAGCTCCTCGGAGTCTCCGCAGGAGTGACGCCGGGGGGTCACCTGGGTGAGACCCGATCGTTATCGCCGGGTGATCCCACGTGACCCAGCGGTCGCCTAGAGTCCCAGACGCGCCGTCGTGCCAGGCGCAACTGCTCCTCGGCACGCTCTGGTGGGTGAAAGGCGTGACAGCATGAAGCGGAACAGGTCTCTCGGTCTGATCGCCTGCGCTGTCGTCCTGCTGATCGCCCCGGCCTGCTCCGGGGACGACGCCTCCGACCCCCGCGGGTCGGGGGACGACGCCACCACGGCCGTCACCCGCGACGCCGAGCGCCAGGGGCCGGCCCCCGACGTCGACGGCGCCACCCCGGGGGGCACCCTGACCGTCCACGTCCCCGAGGACGAGGGCCCCACCACCCTGGACGCCACCGCCGGCTGGCAGGGGAGCGGCCGGGCGATCCAGCAGGCCCTCACCCACCGGTCGTTGACCCAGTACGCCCGCGGCGAGGACGGTCGCCCGATCCTGGTGCCGGACCTCGCGGTCGACCTCGGCCAGCCCAACGACGACTTCACGGAATGGCGGTTCACCATCCGCGACGACGCGACCTGGGAGGACGGCAAGCTCATCACCCCCCGCGAGGTCGCCTTCGGGATCAAGCGGTCGCTGGACACCAAGGCGTTCCCGCTGGGGCCGGGCTCGGAGTACTCGAAGCGCTACTTCGCCGGCGCCGACGACTACGCCGGGCCGTACGCGAAGCAGGCCGGCAAGTTCGACGGGGTCACCGTGGAGGGCTCCGACGTGGTGATCCGCATGTCCGAGCCCTTCCCCGACATGGACCACTGGGGCGCCTTCATGGCGATGGGTCCGGCACCCGAGGGGAAGGCCTCCAAGCCCCCCGCCTACGGGCAGGACCCCCTCTCCAACGGCCCCTACAAGGTCGAGACCTTCAAGCCCGGCCGGGAGCTGGTGCTGGTCCGCAACGAGCAGTGGAACCCGGCCAGCGACCCGGCGCGTCACCAGTACGTCGACAAGTGGGTCTTCCGGTTCGGCCAGGACCAGCCGCAGGTCGACGAGGTCATGCTCTCGGGCAGCCCGGAGTCCCAGACGGCGCTCTCCACGTCGCTGGGCCAGGAGAACTACGAGCAGGCCGTGCTGGAGCTGGAGGACCGTCTGGTCCACCAGTCCTCGCCCTGCGTCACCACCCTGACCCCCGACTACACCAAGATCACCGAGCCCGAGGTGCGCCGGGCGCTCGCCTACGCCTACCCCTACGAGGACGCCTGGCTGGCCGCGGGCGAGGTGCCGGGCGCGACCCGGGTGCACGCCGCCTCCGTCCTGCCCCGCTGGACGGCCGGCCGGCGCGACCCCGGCCCCGACGACGCCTCCGTGCGGACCGACCCCGAGCGCGCCAAGGAGCTGCTGGCCGAGGCGGGCTACCAGCCGGGCGACTACGAGATCACGATGATCTACTACACCGTCGACCCGCTGGCCCGGGCCGTGCAGGACGAGGTCACCCGCGGACTCGAGGCGGGCGGGTTCTCGGTGCGCGCGATCCCGGTCCGGGAGTCGCCCTACAACGTGTGGTCCGAGCCCGGCAGCGGCCTCGACAAGCGCCTCAACGTGCGCGGCGTCAGCCTCTGCGCCGACTGGCCCACCGGCTCCGCGCTGCTGCGCCCGCTGCTGGCCTCCGGCTCCGACTACAACACGGCGCGCTTCGAGGAGGCCTCCGTCGACCGCGAGATGGCCCGGATCGCCACCCTCCCGCTCGACGAGCAGGACGCGGCCTGGGGCGAGCTCGACGAGCGGGTGCGCGAGGAGTTCTTCCCCCTGGTCCCCGTCGACCACCGCAACGAGCTCTTCGTCTTCGGGGAGAAGGTCGGGAACCCCACCGGGGACGCCTCCATCGGCGCCCCCAACTACAAGGACCTCTTCGTCGCCAGGTGAGGCACCGGCCTCCCGGCCGGCCACCTAGGCTGGGGTCCGTGGCCGCGCCGTCGTCCGAGCCAGGACTCTTCGACACCCCCGACCCCGGAGCCGGGTCGCTGGGGGCCAACACCCACGCCTCGGCGCCCCTGGCCGTGCGGATGCGGCCCCGCACCCTGGACGAGCTGGTGGGGCAGGACCAGCTCCGCGCCCCCGGCTCGCCGTTGCGCCGCCTGGTCGAGGGCGACCAGTCGATGTCGCTGCTGCTGTGGGGGCCGCCCGGGACGGGCAAGACCACGATCGCCGGCATCGTGAGCCTGCAGACCGACCGGCGCTTCGTGGAGGTCTCCGCGGTCTCGGCGGGGGTCAAGGAGGTCCGGGCGGCGATCGACGCGGCGCGCGCCGAGCTCTCCCGTGGCGGGCGGGAGACGGTGCTCTTCGTCGACGAGGTGCACCGGTTCTCCAAGGCCCAGCAGGACGCCCTGCTGCCGGGGGTGGAGAACCGCTGGGTGACCCTGGTGGCGGCGACCACCGAGAACCCCTTCTTCTCCGTCATCTCCCCGCTGCTCTCGCGGAGCCTGCTGCTGCGGCTGGAGTCCCTCAGCGACGAGGGCGTCGGCCAGGTCATCGACCAGGCGCTGGAGGACGAGCGCGGCCTGGCGGGGGAGTTCGAGCTCGCGGACGACGCCCGCCGGCACCTGGTGCGCCTGGCCGGGGGCGACGCGCGGCGAGCCCTGACCTACCTCGAGGCGGCCGCGGGTGCCGCCGCGTCGGTGGGCGGGCCGGGTGCGCGGCTGATCGACCTGGAGCTGACCGAGACCGCGGTCGACCGGGCGGCGGTGCGCTACGACCGCCAGGGCGACCAGCACTACGACGTCACCTCGGCGTTCATCAAGTCCGTCCGCGGCTCCGACGTCGACGCAGCCCTGCACTACCTCGCGCGGATGGTCGAGGCCGGGGAGGACCCCCGCTTCATCGCCCGGCGCCTGGTGATCCTGGCCAGCGAGGACATCGGCCTGGCCGACCCGACCGCCCTGACCACCGCGGTGGCCGCGGCCCAGGCGGTCCAGCTCATCGGGATGCCCGAGGCCCGGCTCAACCTCGCCCAGGCCACCATCGCGCTCACCATCGCCCCGAAGTCCAACGCGGTGATCAAGGCGATCGACGCCGCCAGCGCGGACGTGCGCGCCGGCAAGATCGGCCCGGTGCCCCCGCACCTGCGCGACGCCCACTACGGGGGCGCCAAGAAGCTCGGGCACGGCGGGGGCTACGTCTACCCCCACGACGAGACGTACGGCGTCGCCGCGCAGCAGTACGCACCCGACGTGGTGCTCGACGCCAAGTACTACCGACCCACCAGCCTCGGGGCCGAGTCCGCGGTCAAGGAGCGCTGGCAGCGGATCCGCAGCCTCGTCCGTGGTGGGCGGGGCGGCAGGTAGGGTTCCCCTCTGTGAACCAGCCCACGACCCTCGCGCTGACCGGTGCCGCCGCGCTGGTGGTGCTGGTGCTCGCTCTCGCGGTCGTCCTGCTCCGCACCCGCCGGCACACCGCCGCCGCGCTGGACCGGGCAGCCGGCGAGCAGGCCGCCCTGCTGTCCCGCCTCGAGGAGCTCGAGCGGGCCGGTGCCGCCGCTCCGGCCGCCCGGACCACCGCCGAGTTCGTGATCACCGACGTGGGCGCCGAGGCCGTGCCGGCCACGGCCCCCGCCGGGCGGATCGAGGGGCGCCTCTTCGCCGACCTGGTGGTCCGCGAGTCGGTGGTGAAGGCCGCCTCATGGGCGCACGGCGTGCGCCACGTGCTCTCCTGGGAGGTGCGTGAGCGGCTCCGGGCCGAGATGAGCCGCGAGGTCAGGCGTTCGGCGCGTCAGCGCCGCGCCGACGTCAAGGAGGCGCTGCGCCAGTACTACGCGCGCGAGCGGGGTGACGCGGCATGAGCCGCGGCCTGTGGTTCGTCGCCGGCGCGGGCGCCGGCGTCTACGCCGTCTCGCGGGCACGCCGTGCGCTGGACAGCGTGAGCGCCGAAGGGCTCCGCAACCGGTGGCACGGTCTCACCCACGCCGCCCGGGTGGCGGGGGAGGAGCTCCACTCCGCCCGCGCCGACCGGGAGGCCGAGCTGCGGGAGCGGCTGGGCCTCGCCCCGCCCGTGGGGCCCCGGCTGGTCGCGCCGGGCCCTCCCGCGCCGGTGCTGGCCACCGGCCGCCCCGACCCCCTGACCCCCGTACCGGCGGAGCACCAGCTCCGGCCGGCCGACGACACGAGAGACGACACCTGATGGAGACCGCCGAGATCCGCCGCCGCTTCCTCGCGCACTTCGAGCGCGACGCGACCGTCGGGCCGCACACCGTGGTGCCGTCGGCCTCGCTGCTGCTCGACGACCCCAACCTGCTCTTCGTCAACGCCGGGATGGTCCCCTTCAAGCCGTTCTTCCTCGGCCAGGAGACCCCGCCCTACCAGCGGGCGACCAGCGTGCAGAAGTGCGTGCGCACCCCCGACATCGAGGACGTCGGCAAGACCACCCGCCACGGCACCTTCTTCGAGATGTGCGGCAACTTCTCCTTCGGTGACTACTTCAAGGAAGGCGCCATCCGCCTCGCCTGGGACCTGATCACCAAGCCGGTCGCCGACGGCGGCTTCGGGTTGGAGGAGTCGCGGCTCTACCCCTCGGTGCTGGCCGGCGACGACGAGGCCGTGGCCCTGTGGACCAAGGTCACCGGCCTGCCCGAGCACCGGATCATCAAGCTCGGCCCGCGGGAGAACTACTGGTCCATGGGCGTCCCCGGTCCGGGCGGCCCGTGCTCGGAGATCCTCTACGACCGGGGCCCGGAGTTCGGCCCCGACTTCGACTCCGCCACCCTGGGGCCGGACATGCCGCTGGCCCTGGAGGACCGGCTGCTGGAGATCTGGAACCTGGTCTTCATGCAGGACGAGCTCTCCGCCGTGCGCTCCAAGAGCGACTTCGACATCGCCGGTTCGCTGCCGATGAAGAACATCGACACCGGCATGGGCCTGGAGCGGGTGGCCTTCCTGCTCCAGGGCAAGCAGAACATGTACGAGATCGACGTGATGTTCCCGGTGATCGAGAAGGCGATGGAGCTCACCGGGCGCCGCTACGGCGCCGACCCCGACGACGACGTCCGGTTCCGGGTGGTCGCCGACCACGTGCGCTCCTCGATGATGCTGATCAGCGACGGGGTCACCCCGGGCAACGAGGGCCGCGGCTACGTGCTGCGCCGGTTGCTGCGCCGCGCCGTGCGCTCGATGCGGCTCCTGGGCTACGAGGACCGGGCGCTCCCGGAGCTGATGCCGGTCTCGCGCGACCGGATGGCGGAGACCTACCGCGAGCTGCACGACGACTGGGAGCGCATCTCGCGGGTCGCGTACGCGGAGGAGGACGCCTTCCGCAAGACGCTCCGCTCCGGCACCCAGATCTTCGACCTGGCGGCCACCGAGGTGAAGTCCTCCGGGGGTCGGGTCCTCTCCGGCGACCAGGCGTTCTCGCTGCACGACACCTACGGCTTCCCCATCGACCTGACCCTCGAGATGGCCGCCGAGCAGGGGCTCCAGGTCGACGAGGAGGGCTTCCGCAACCTGATGGCCGAGCAGCGTGCCCGGGCCAAGGCGGATGCCCGCGCCAAGCGGGGCCAGCACGCCGACACGGCCGCCTACCGCGCCGTCCTGGACGCCCACGGCCCGACCGAGTGGCTGGCCTACGAGACGCTCGAGACCGAGTCGCGGCCGCTGGCCGTGCTGCGCGAGGGCCGGCCCGTCCCGGCGCTCGCGCAGGGTGAGGTGGGCGAGCTGGTCCTGGACCGCACCCCCTTCTACGCCGAGTCCGGCGGCCAGGCGGCCGACGCGGGCCGGATCGAGCTCGACGGCGGGGTGCTGGAGGTGCTCGACGTGCAGCGCCCCGTGCGGGGCCTGGTCGTGCACCAGGTCAGGGTCCTGGAGGGGGAGCTGCCCTCGGACGCCGCGCTGCTGCACGCCAAGGTCGACCCGGAGTGGCGCACCGGTGCGCGGCAGGCCCACTCGGGCACCCACGTGGTGCACGCGGCGCTGCGCGAGGTGCTCGGCCCCACGGCGCTGCAGTCGGGCTCCTACAACCGCCCCGGCTACCTGCGGCTCGACTTCGGCTGGACCGCGGGCCTCTCGCCCGAGCAGGTCCACGACATCGAGACGGTCTCCAACCAGGCCCTGCGTGCCGACCTCCCGGTGGGCTGGCAGTACATGACCCTGGCCGAGGCCAAGGAGTGGGGCGCGATCGCGCTCTTCGGGGAGACCTACGACGACCAGCAGGTGCGCGTGGTCGAGATCGGCGGTCCCTGGTCGCGCGAGCTCTGCGGCGGTACGCACGTCGACCACAGCTCCCAGATCGGCACGGTGGTGATCACCGGCGAGTCGTCGGTCGGCTCGGGCAACCGGCGGATCGAGGCGTTCACCGGCGTGGAGGGCTTCGCCTACCTGGCCCGCGAGCGCGACGTGGTCGGCGAGTTGACGACCCTGCTCAAGGCGCAGCCGGACGACGTGGTCGGTCGGGTGCGTGACCTGGTCGAGCGGCTGCGGTCCACCGAGAAGGAGCTGGAGCGCGCCCGCCTGTCCCAGCTGCTCGCCGGCGGCGCCGCGCTCGCCCAGGGTGCCCAGGACGTGGCCGGGGTGGCCGTGGTCGCGGGCCGGCTCGACGGTGCGGCCGGCGGCGACGTCCGCACGCTCGCGGTCGACGTGCGCGCCCGACTGGCCGCGGACCGGCCGGGCGTGGTGGTGCTGCTCGGCGCCGCGGACGGCAAGGTCTCCGTGGTCGCGGCGACCAACGAGGCCGCACGCGAGCGCGGTCTCTCCGCCCACGAGCTGGTCCGGGTGCTCGGCCCGCACGTCGGGGGCCGCGGCGGTGGCAAGGCGGACCTCGCCCAGGGCGGCGGGACCGAGGTCGCCGGGGTCGACGCGGCGGTGGCCGCCGTTCCGGCCGAGGTGGCGCGAGTCGTCGGCGGGAGCTGAGGTGCGTCACGGAGTGCGCCTCGGCATCGACCCGGGGGACGCCCGTATCGGGGTCGCCAGGAGCGACCCCTCCGGGTTCCTGGCCACTCCGGTCGAGACCGTGCCCCGGGGCCGCGGCGACCTGCGCAGGCTCGCCCGCATCCTGGCGGAGGAGGGGGCCGTGGAGGTCGTGGTGGGGCTGCCCCGCTCGCTCTCCGGTGCCGAGGGACCCGCGGCCGCCAAGGCCCGCGAGTTCGCCCGGACCCTCGCTCGCCGGGTGGCGCCGGTCCCCGTGAGACTCTGTGACGAGCGCCTGACCACGGTCAGCGCCGAGTCGATGCTGCGCGAGCGCGGCAGCAAGGGCAGCAAGCGTCGTGCGGTGGTCGACCAGGTCGCCGCCGTCGTGATCCTGCAACACGCGCTGGACACGGAGCGAAGCACCGGAACAGCTCCCGGAGAGATCGTCGAGGTCAACGATGAGTGAGCACGAGGACACGCTGGTGCAGTTCGCGCGCGAGGAGGGCGGCTACACGGCCGGCGGCGCGCGGAAGAAGAAGCGCAGCCCGGTCGGCTGCCTCGCCGTGCTGGCGGTGCTCGCGGCCGTCGTCGGAGGTCTCTACCTGGCCGTCGACAAGGGGGTGCAGTTCGTCTCCGAGCAGTTCGGGTCGGTGGAGGACTACCCGGGCCCCGGCGAGGGCGCGGTGATGTTCGAGGTGGAGCCGGGCGACGTGGTGGCCGAGATCGGGCGCAACCTCAAGGACGCCGGTGTCGTGGCCTCGGTGCAGGCCTTCATCGACGCGGCGGCCGCCAACCCCGACTCCAACCGGATCCAGCCGGGCTCCTACGAGCTGGCCGAGGAGATGCGGGCGGCCGACGCGCTCGACCTGCTCGTCGACCCCGCCAACCAGGTGAAGTCGACCGTGACGGTGCCCGAGGGGCTGCGGGTCGTGGACATCGTCGACATCCTGGTGGAGCAGACGCCGTTCAACCGCAAACGCTACGAGAAGGCGCTGGCCGACCCCGCGGCGCTGGGCCTGCCCGACTACGCCGGCGGCAACCCGGAGGGCTACCTCTTCCCGGCCACCTACGAGATCGGCCCCAAGGACAAGCCCGCCGACATCCTGGCCAAGATGGTGGCCCGGTGGCGCCAGGCCGCCGACGAGGCCGGGCTGGAGGAGCGTGCCGCCGAGCTGGGCAAGACGCCCGCCGAGCTGATGATCATCGCCTCGCTGGTGGAGGCCGAGGGCCGCGGCGACGACATGCCCAAGGTGGCCCGGGTGATCTACAACCGGCTCGACGGCCCCGGGGACAAGGGCGGTACCAACGGCCTGCTCCAGGTCGACGCGGCCAACGCCTACGGCATCGGCAAGTCCGGGACCACGGCGCTGTCCACCGAGGAGCTCGCCGTGGACACGCCGTACAACACCCGGCTCTACCCCGGCCTCCCGCCCACCCCCATCGAGGCCCCGGGCGACGACGCCATCGAGGCGGCGGCGAACCCGGCCGAGGGCCCCTGGTACTACTACGTCACCGTCGACCTGCGCACCGGCGAGACGAAGTTCACCGACTCCTACGACGAGTTCCTGGAGTTCAAGGACGAGTACCTCGCCTACTGCGAGACCTCGGACGCGTGCTGAGGCGATGACGTCGTCCTGGCGCAGGTGCGGCGTCCTGGGGGACCCGATCGCGCACTCGCTCTCCCCGGTCCTGCACCGGGCGGGGTACGCCGTGACCGGCCTCGACTGGAGCTACGACGCTCACCGGGTGCCGGCGGGGGGCCTGCGTGAGTTCGTCGCCGGCCTGGACGAGAGCTGGCGCGGCCTGTCGGTGACCATGCCGCTCAAGGTCGAGGCGCATGAGCGCGCCGACCGGCTGACGCCGCTCGCCCGCCTCTCCGGGGTGGTCAACACCCTGGTGCTCGACGGCGAGGTGGTCGGAGACAACACCGACCTGCCGGGTGCGGTCGCCGCGGTGCGCGAGCGGACGACGGCCGACCCCGCGACCGCGGTGGTGCTGGGCGCCGGCGCGACCGCAGCCTCGGTCGGCCTCGCGCTGGCCGAGCTGGGGGTGGAGCGGCTGCGGCTCGCCGCGCGGAGCCCGGAGCGCGCCGCCGCCTGCGTCGAGGCGATCCGGCGCCACCCCCGCGCACCCCGGGTCGAGGTCGTGCCCCTGGAGGCGGGGGCGCTCGCGGCCGCGGCCGGCGCGAGCGGGCGGCCGGACATCGTCGTCTCGACGATCCCGGCCACCGCCCAGGGGCCGGAGCTCGTCGAGGCCCTGGCGGGCGTGCCGTGCGTCTTCGACGTGCTCTACGACCCGTGGCCGACCCCCCTGGCCCACGCCGCCGAGGGGGTCGTCGTCTCCGGCCTGGATCTGCTGGTGCACCAGGCCGCCCTCCAGTTCGCGGCGTTCACCGGGCGCGAGGCGCCGCTGGCGGCCATGCGCGAGGCGGGGGAGCGGGCCCTGGCGGCACGAGCGGCCTCCCCTCGGAGCGCGACGTGATCGGGCCGGCCCTGGTGGGGCTCGGCCTCTCCGGGCTGGGCGGCGCGCTGGTGCCCGCCCTGGTCGCGCGCATCCCCGAGCCCGGACCCGAGCCCGGCCCCGAGCCCGGCCCCGAGCCCGGACCTGATGCCCGACCCGGAGCCGAGCCCGAGCCCGAGCCCGAGCTCAAGGAGCTCTACGCCGACATCGCCGCGTCGCGGGGGCTGGGCCCGCGCTGCGCGGTGGCCGCCGGCGTCGCCGGCGCCGCGGTGGGGGCGGGGGTGGGCTGGAGCTGGGCCCTGCTCTTCCTGCTGCCCCTGGTCCCGGTGCTGGTCGCCCTCTCCGTGGTCGACTGGCGCACCCGCCTGCTGCCCACCTGGGTGATCGCCCGCACCTACGTGCTGCTCCTCGCCGGGGTCGCGCTGGCCGCCCTGCTCTCCGCCGAGCCCGGTGACCTGGTCCGCGCCGGGTGCGGATGGCTCGTCGCCGGTGCCTCCTACTTCGTGCTGTGGTTCGTCCACCCCCGAGGGCTGGGCTACGGCGACGTCCGGCTCTCCGGCGTCCTGGGCCTGGCGCTCGGCTACCTGGGCTGGGGGGAGCTGCTCGCCGGCCTCTATGCGGGGTTCCTGCTCGGGGGCGTGGGCGGTGGGCTGCTGACCCTGCTCGGCGTCACCGAGCGCAAGAGCCTGCCCTTCGGCCCCTTCATGGTGCTGGGCGCCCTGGTGGGCGTGCTGAGCGGGCCCTGGGTCTGGTCGTATCTCGTGGGACGCTGGGCCTGATCGGTCGCCGAGAGGCCCGTGAAAGACTGCGCCCATGTTGCGATGGCTCACGGCGGGCGAGTCCCACGGACCGGCCCTGGTCGCGATCCTGGAGGGCCTCCCGGCCCATGTCCAGGTGACGACCGACGACATCTCCGACTCCCTCGCCCGGCGTCGCCTCGGCTACGGCCGCGGTGCCCGGATGAAGTTCGAGCAGGACGCGGTGCGCATCCTGGGCGGGGTCCGGCACGGACTCACCCAGGGCGGGCCGGTGGCCATCGAGGTGGGCAACAGCGAGTGGCCCAAGTGGGAGCAGGTGATGTCGGCCGACCCGGTCGACCCCGACGAGCTCGCGACGATGGCCCGCAACGCGCCGCTGACCCGTCCCCGGCCGGGCCACGCCGACCTGGCCGGCATGCAGAAGTACGACTTCGACGAGGCGCGTCCGGTGCTGGAGCGGGCCTCCGCCCGCGAGACCGCCGCCCGGGTGGCCCTGGGCCGGGTGGCCACGAACTTCCTGCGCCAGGCCCTCGACGTCGACGTGGTCTCCCACGTGGTCGAGCTCGGCGGCGTGCCCGCGCCCTCGGGCCTGCTGCCGGGGCCCGACGACGTCGCGCGCCTCGACGAGGACCCGGTCCGGTGCCTGGACCCCGAGGCGTCCGCGGCGATGGTCGCGGCCATCGACCAGGCCCACAAGGACGGTGACACCCTCGGCGGCGTCGTCGAGGTCGTCGTCCACGGCCTGCCGCCGGGCCTGGGCTCCCACGTCCACTGGGACCGCCGGCTCGACAGCCGGCTGGCCGGGGCCCTGATGGGCATCCAGGCGATCAAGGGCGTCGAGGTGGGCGACGGCTTCGAGCTGGCCGCCACCCCCGGGTCCCTGGCCCACGACGAGATCGTGCCCACCCCCGACGGGCTGCGGCGCACCTCCGGGCGCGCCGGCGGCACCGAGGGCGGCATGACCACCGGTGAGGTGCTCCGGGTCCGGGCCGCGATGAAGCCGATCGCGACCGTGCCCCGCGCACTGCGCACGGTCGACGTCTCGACCGGCGAGGAGGCGGTGGCCCACCACCAGCGCTCCGACGTCTGCGCCGTGCCGGCCGCCGGCATCGTGGCCGAGGCGATGGTGGCGCTCGTCCTCGCCGACGCGGCCCTCGAGAAGTTCGGTGGCGACTCCGTCGCCGAGACCCGGCGCAACGCCCGGGCCTACCTCGACGCGCTGCGGTTCCGGTGACCGGCGCGACCGATCCCGCCCGGGAGGCCGTCGACGGGCCGCGGGTCGTCCTGGTCGGGCCGATGGGTGCGGGCAAGTCCACGGTGGCGCGGCTCCTGGCCGAGGCCTGGCAGCTGCCCGTGCGCGACACCGACGACGACGTCGAGCGCGCCGAGGGCCGGTCGATCTCGGACATCTTCGTCGACTCCGGCGAGGAGCACTTCCGCCGGCTCGAGGCCGCCGCGGTGGCCCGTGCGCTCGTCGAGCACACCGGCGTGCTGGCGCTGGGCGGGGGAGCGGTGCTCGACCCCGGCACCCGCGAGCTGCTCGCCGGACAGCGGGTCGTCTTCTTGCAGGTCGGGCTCTCCGACGCCGTCAAGCGCGTCGGGCTGGGCTCCGCGAGGCCCCTGCTGCTCGGCAACGTGCGCGCCCGGGTCAAGGCGCTGCTCGACGAGCGGGCCCCCCTCTACGAGTCGGTGGCCACCCTCACGGTGAGCACGGACGGACGCACCGCCCGGGAAGTGGCGGACGAGATCATGGAGGCGCTGGGATGAGCGCGGGAGCCGACGAGACCGTGCTGCACGTGGCCGGGCCCACCCCCTACGACGTGCTGGTGGGCCACGACCTCGCCGCGCGGCTGCCCGACCTGCTCGGCGAGCAGGTGGCGCGGGTGGCCCTGCTCTACGCCGGTGACCTCGGTGCCCTGGCCCAGCCGGTGGCCGACGTCCTCGCCGCCCACTACGACGTCCTGGCGCTCGGCCTGCCCGACGGCGAGCAGACCAAGACCGCGGCCGTGGCGGCCGACTGCTGGGAGGCGCTGGGCGAGGCGGGCTTCACCCGCTCCGACGCGGTGGTGACCCTCGGCGGCGGCGCGACCAGCGACCTCGGGGGCTTCGTCGCGGCGACCTGGCTGCGCGGCGTGCGCGTGGTCCACCTCCCGACCACGGTCGTGGGAATGGTCGACGCCGCGGTCGGCGGCAAGACGGGCATCAACACCGGCGCCGGCAAGAACCTGGTGGGCGCCTTCCACGAGCCCGCCGGGGTGCTCTGCGACCTCCGCTTCCTGGAGACCCTGCCCCGGGCCGAGCTGGTCGCCGGGCTCGGCGAGGTGGTCAAGTGCGGCTTCATCGCCGACCCGCGGATCCTCGAGCTGGTGGAGTCGTGCGATCCCGCGGAGCTGGTCCCCGGCTCGCCGGTGCTCCGCGAGCTGGTCGAGCGGGCCATCCGGGTCAAGGTCGAGGTGGTGGCCGACGACCTCAAGGAGACCGGCGGCACCGGCGGCCACCCCGGCCGCGAGGTGCTCAACTACGGCCACACCATGGCCCACGCCATCGAGCGCGCCTCCGGCTACGCGGTGCGCCACGGCGAGGCGGTGGCGCTGGGCTGCGTCTTCGTGGCCGAGGTGGCGGTGCGGGCCGGGATCCTGCCCGAGCCGGTGGCCCGCCGGCACCGGGAGGCGCTGGAGCGGGTGGGCCTGCCGGTCACCTGGGACGGCGCCACCTTCGAGGAGCTGCGCGCCGCGATGGCGGTGGACAAGAAGACGCGCGGGTCCCAGCTGCGCCTGGTGGTCCTCGACGACGTCGCCCGGCCGCGGATCCTCGCCGGACCCGACGAGGCGCACCTGCGGGCCGCCTACGAGGTGATGGCCGGAGCCGGCGGATGAGCGCGGGGGAGGGCCGCCCGGTCCTGGTGCTCAACGGCCCCAACCTGGGCCGGCTCGGCCGGCGACAGCCCGAGATCTACGGCACCACCACCCACGCGGAGCTGGTGGAGCTCTGCCGGGCCTGGGGAGCCGAGCTCGGCCTGGCCGTCGAGGTGCGCCAGACCAACCACGAGGGCGTCCTGCTCGACTGGCTCAACCAGGCCGCCGACGACCGCGTCCCGGTGGTCCTCAACGCCGGCGCCTGGACGCACTACTCCTTGGCCCTCTACGACGCCTGCGCCCAGCTCGAGGCCCCGCTCGTCGAGGTGCACCTCTCCGACCCCCGGAGCCGGGCCGAGGAGTTCCGGCACACCTCCTTCGTGGAGCCCCACGCCGACGCCACGGTGGTGGGCCGCGGCGTGGAGGGCTACCGGGACGCCCTGAGGGCCGTCGCCGACGCCACCACCCCCTGATTTCCTCCGCACGCCACCCGGGGCGATAGACTCCATCGGCTGACCCCACCACGACGACGAAGGCTGACACGCGCGCATGGCAACCACGAACGACCTGAAGAACGGCATGGTGCTCAACATCGACGGACAGCTGTGGTCCGTCGTGGAGTTCCAGCACGTCAAGCCCGGCAAGGGCCCGGCGTTCGTGCGGACCAAGCTGAAGAACGTCGAGTCGGGCAAGTCGGTCGACAAGACCTTCAACGCCGGTACCAAGGTGGAGACCGCCAACGTCGACAAGCGGACGATGCAGTACCTCTACAACGACGGCACCTCCTACGTCTTCATGGACACCCAGACCTACGAGCAGCTCGAGGTCTCCCCGGAGGTCGTCGGGGACGCGAAGAACTTCATGCTCGAGAACCAGGACGCCATCGTGGCGACCAACGAGGGCCGGGTCCTCTACATCGAGCTCCCCGCCTCCGTCGAGCTGCTGATCGCCGAGACCGAGCCCGGCCTCCAGGGCGACCGCTCCACCGGCGGGACCAAGCCGGCCACCCTGGAGACGGGTCACGTCATCCAGGTGCCGCTCTTCATCACCAGCGGCGAGAAGGTCAAGGTCGACACCCGCGACTCCTCCTACCTCGGCCGGGTCAAGGGCTGAGCGCGGCCGGAGGACGGGACACCCCTGATGGCTGCGCGCAGCAAGGCCCGCAAGCGGGCACTCGACATCCTCTTCGCCTCCGAGCTCCGCTCGGAGTCCCCGGTGGAGGCGCTGGATCGCGCCATCGCCGAGGGCGAGGGGCCCACCAACGACTACACCAGCACGCTGGTGCGGGGCGTGTGGGAGCACCGCGAGCGGATCGACGAGGTCCTGAGCCGCTATGCCGAGGGGTGGACGCTGGTCCGGATGCCGGCGGTCGACCGCAACGTCCTGCGGCTCGGTGTCTACGAGCTGCTGCACGTCGACGACGTGCCCGACGCGGTCGCGGTGAGCGAGGCGATGGCACTGGTCCGCGACCTGTCCACCGACGAGTCGCCGAACTTCGTCAACGGCGTGCTGGGCAACATCGCCCGGCACAAGGACGCCCTGGACTGAGGCGGCGCGGGGCTGCCGGTCCCGCGTGCTAGCCCAGGACCGGGGCGGTCGCCGGCTCGTTCGACCTGGCCTCGCCCGACCCGGTCTCGCCCGACCTGGTCCCGTTCGACCTGGTCCCGTTCGACCTGGTCCCGTTCGACTTCGTCCGGGGCCGGACGGGTTTCGGCTCGGGCAGGTACCGGTCGTTGACCGGCTTGCCCCACCGAGCCACCGCGGCCGACTTCTCCCACGCCTCCACCACCCGCTGGCGGGTGCGCGACTCGAAGTGGAAGAGCTCGCAGGTGGCGACCCAGACGATCCGGTAGGCGTGGTGCCGGACCTTGTAGCAGAGGTCGACGTCGTTGAAGTTGAGGGGGAGGGTCTCGGTGAACCCGCCCACCTCGAAGTAGGTGTCGCGGCGCATCGCCGCGCAGGCCGCGGTCACGCCGCTCGCCTCGCGGTTGATCACCAGGGCGCCGAAACGACCCGGAGAGTCCCCCGGACTCCCGATGTACGGGTGCAGGTAGTGCCCGCCGTTGTAGGAGTGCCCCGCGTGCTGGATCGTGCCGTTGCTGAAGTAGAGCTTGGCCCCGGTCATCCCGACCCCCGGCTCGGAGAGCGGAGCCACCAGGTCCTCGAGCCAGCAGTCGGAGCGGACCGACACGTCGTCGTTGAGCAGCACCAGGCGCTCGCCGGTGGAGTGCAGCACGCCCAGGTTCATCTTGCGGCTGTAGTTGAAGGGCTCGGTGAACGGCACCAGGACGAGCTTGTCCCCGGCGAGCTCGCTCAGCTCGTCGAGCACGGCCGCCGGGGTGGGCGGGTCGTAGACGACGACGATCTCGAGGTTCTTGTGCCGGGTGTGCTCCAGGACCGTGCGCACCGCCTCCAGCACGAAGACCCGGTTGACTCCCCAGACCAGGCCGGCCTTGCCGATGGTGGGGATCACCAGGCTGACCCGCAGCGAGGGGTCGAGCCGTCGCCGCAGCAGGTAGTGGCCGGGGTGGGGGCCGAAGTCGACGTCGGCCTGCAGGCCGAGGCGGTCCACGTGGTCCTGCACGGCCTGACGGCCGGCCACCCAGGCGTAGGGCTTCGCGTTGGCATCCGCCGCCGCCGAGCCGGGAACCACCCGCCAGTGGTAGAGCACCTCGGGGATGTGCACCACCCGGCGTGCCCGCTCGGTGACGCGGAGCACGAGGTCGTGGTCCTGGGAGCCGTCGTAGCCCTCACGGAACCCGCCGACCTCGCGTACCAGCGAGGTGCGCAGCACGGAGAGGTGGCTGGTGTACATCTGGCCGCGGAGCCGCTCCGGTGACCAGTCCGGCTTGAGGAAGGTGTCGTAGTGCCGGCCGGTGTCGTCGACCTTGTCCTCGTCGGAGTAGAGGTAGTCGACGTCGTCGCGCGCCTCGATCACCTCGGCGTTGCGGGCCAGGGCGTCGGGGGTGAGCAGGTCGTCGTGGTCCAGCAGCACGATGAACTCGCCGCGGGCGCGCTGGATGCCGTCGTTGGAGGCCTGCACGATGTGCCCGTTGGTCTCCCGCTCCACCACCACGATCCGAGGGTCCCGGGCCGCGTGCTCGCGCAGCAGCGTGAGGACGCCGGGGTCGGGGGAGCAGTCGTCGACCAGGATCCACTCCCAGTCCTGGTGCTCCTGGGCGAGCACGGACTCCACCGTCTCGGCGAGGACGTCGAGCGGAGGGGCGTAGACGGGGGTGACGATGGAGAAGAGGGGGGCGGGCATGCGTTCCTCAGAGCTCGGGCGTCTTGGTGCGGGTGAGCCGGCGCCCGAGTCGCCAGGCCCGCGAGGTGCGGACCTCCTCGAGCTTCCGCTCGGCGCGGCGCGCGCGGCGCTGCTGGTTGGCGAGACGGACCCTCATCTTCTGCACGCGGGACTGCTGGGCGGCGAGCCGGCTCTCCACCCTGGCCATGTCGATCCGGAGCCGCGTGTTCTCCGCCTCCAGGCCGATGATGTGGTCGCGGGTGGTGAGCACGTCGTGCTGGGCCTTGCGCAGCTCGTCGCGCAGCCGGACCAGCTCGTCGGGGGAACCACCCGCGCGCTGCAGTCGCAGCAGGGCCTCGCGGCGCTCGCGCAGCTCGGTGTCCAGCGGCACCAGGGTCGCCTCGTAGCGGTGCACGATGTCGCGGGGCTGGAGGTCGGCTCGTTCGAAGAGCACGGCGTGCCCGGCGACGAGCCCCAGGTTGACGTCGGTGCGCCGGTAGAACCCCTGCTCGGCGAAGGCGGCAGCCCAGTCCCAGACCGGGTGCACGTTGACGTGCAGGGGCTCAACGTAGGAGTCGGGAGAGGAGGAGAACACGACCCGGTCGGTGACCGAGCAGGCTGCGTCGATGACGCTCTGCGCGACCCGAGGCTCCAGCCGCTCGACCAGGTCGAGGCAGGAGACGAGGTCGTAGCGCCCGGTCAGGGCGTCGGTCCAGGGGCCGACCGTCAGCCGGTCGCGCACCTCGGGGTGGGCGCCGGCCACGCGGGCCTCGTCCTCGTCGGTGCCGCGGGCGTCCACGCCCTTCTCCGCCAGCGCCTGCACGAGAAGGCCGGGACCGCACCCCAGGTCGAGGGTGTTCTTGGGGTTGGCGATCGCGATGAGCCGGTCGGCGACCGCCCGGTACCGCGCGTGCGACGCACGGTCGTCCCACGAGGACCGGACCGTGGCGTCGTCCTGGGTCCGCGCAGCCGTGCGACCCTCCGGCGCTGCCTCCTGCGACGACATCAGACACGTCCCTCGTTGATCTGCCCCAGCGCAGAGCCATGCCCCGAACGCTGCCTTGAATGCGCCGCCACCCTACCTCATGGAAGCATCAGGTCCCCGGCACCGCCCGGTGGTGCGACGCTGCGCGTCGTGGATCACGCCCGGACGTCGAGCCCGTGGACGGCGGCGGCGAGTGCGGAGCCCACCAGGTACTCCTTGACCTGCTGGGCGGAGATCTCGGTGGCGGCCGGAGTGCCCGGGGCGATCTCGCGCACCAGGATCCCCACCCGGGCCAGCTGGAGGGCGCCGAGCCCGCTGGCATAGAGGTTGTTGGCCAGCACGTGCGGGTCGCCCACCTTGAACTCGCCGGTGGCCACCCCGTCGTCCAGCACGCCGGTCAGCAGGACCAGGCAGCCCGAGATCGCGCGCCCCAGCTTGAGGGCGGTCTCCTCGCTGACCTCGTCGAGGAGCTCGGGGCCGGTGCGGCCCATCAGCGACTGGGCGCAGTCGACGAAGGCGGGGTGGGAGATGCCGTAGTCGGCGAAGGTGCCGACCAGGGCGACCAGGCGCCGGCTGCACGGCTCGCCGTGCGCGTCGGCGGCCTCGAGGGCCTCTCGGAGCTCCTCGAGGTAGCCGACCAGGGTGAGGGCGAAGAGCTCCTCCTTGCCGCTGAAGTGCCGGTAGACGATCGCCCGGTTGATGCCCACCGCGCTGGCGATGTCCTCGATCTGGGCGTCTCGCACCCCGCGCTCGTCGAAGAGGGCGCGGGTGGCCGCCAGGATCTCCTGCGTGCGCTGGCGCCGCCGGGCGGCCGCGGCGCTGCGCCGGACGGGGCGCGCAGGGGTTGCCGGTTCGCTCATGTGACCGAGTCTAGACGAAAGTGCAACAGCGTGTGACACACGTGTGATGCAAGAGTCCGGACCGGGTGCTCAGGCCAGGTGCTCCCGGACGGTCTCCAGGGTGTCGGCCTGCTCGGCGCTCTTGTCGTCGCGGTAGCGCAGCACCCTGGCGAAGCGCAGCGCGACTCCGCCCGGGTAGCGGGAGGAGCGCTGGACGCCGTCGAGGGCGACCTCGACGACCTGCTCGGGCCGGAGCGTCACCACCCACCCGTCGTCGGAGACCGCCAGCTCGCCGAAGCGCTCGGTCTGCCAGGCCAGCATCTCGTCGCTCATCCCCTTGAACGTCTTGCCGAGCATGACGAACCCCTCGTCGGTGCGGGCGGCGAGGTGGATGTTGGAGAGCAGGCCCTGGCGGCGGCCCGAGCCCCGCTCGACGGCGACCACCACCAGGTCGAGGGTGTGGACGGGCTTGACCTTCACCCAGGACGCCCCGCGCCGGCCCGCCGCGTAGGGGGCCTCCGGGTCCTTGACCACCACACCCTCGTGACCGGCGGCCAGGGCCTCCCGCGCGAACTCCTCCGCGCTCGCCCTCGAGGCGGTGACCACCCGCGGCGCACGCGAGCCCGCGGGAACCAGCTCGTCCAGCAGCCGCCACCGCTCGCGGGCCGGGGTGTCGAGGAGGTCCCGGCCGTCGAGGTGGAGGAGGTCGAAGAAGTAGGCGCTCACCTCCAGGCCCGACGCGCTCCGGGCGATCCGCGAGGCGGTCTCCTGGAAGGCGCGGGGCCGGCCGTCCGGCCCGAGGAGCAGGGCCTCGCCGTCCAGCACCGCGGAGGAGACCGGCAGGCCCGCGACGAGCTGCACGACCTCCGGCAGCCGCGCCGTGATGTCGTCCAGGGAGCGCGTCCAGATCCCGATCCCGTCCGGGCCGCGGTGCACCTGGATGCGGATGCCGTCGAGCTTGGTGTCCACCGCCACCTCGCCGGCCGGCCCGGCCTTCGTCATCGCCGCGCCCACGTCGGTCGCACTGGAGGCCAGCATCGGCAGCACGGGCCGGCCGACGCTGAGCCCGATCTCCGCGAGGGCGGCGCCGCCCTCGCGCAGGGCGGTGCCGACCACCGAGACGGTGCTGCCCGAGAGCATCGCGGCCCGGCGCACCACGCCCAGCGGGACGTCGGCGGCCCGCGCCACCGCCTCCTGGAGCAGCGCGTCCAGGGCACCCTGGCGCACCTGGCCGGTGAGCACGGCCCGGAGCCACTCCTGCTCCGGGGCGGTGGCCCGTGAGAAGAGCGCCGCGACCGCCTCGGTCCGGGCGCCCTGGGAGCCGGGTCCGGTCAGCCGGGAGAGGTGGTCGAGGGCCTCGTGGACCTCACCCACCTCCAGACCCGGCTCCGGTGCCGGGGCCGGCAGGGTGGCGAGGCCCCGCCAGCCCAGGCCCGTACGACGCTGCAGCACGCGGCCGGAGAGGTAGGCGGCCACCACGTCGCTCTCCTCGTGCTCGGCCGCCGCCAGCACCGCGGCCAGGGTCTCCACCTTCGCCTTGCGTGAGCGGGTCGCGGCGACCTCGGCGGAGGCGCGGACCACCCGGTCGAGCAGCACCCCCTCAGCCCCCCACCAGGCTGCGGACCTCGTAGAGCTCGGGGAAGAAGCTGAGGTCGAGGGCGCGGCGGAGGAAGTCGACCCCCGAGGACCCGCCCGTCCCGGTCCGGTGCCCGATGGTGCGCCGCACCACCTGGAGGTGGCGGAAGCGCCACTGCGCGAAGGAGTCCTCGATGTCGACCAGCTCCTCGCAGGTCTCGTAGACGCCCCAGTGCCGCGCGGGGTCCTCGTAGACCGCCAGGAAGACCTCCACCACGCCCGGGTCCGAGCGGTGGGGCAGGGTCCGGTCCCGGTCGAGCACCTCCTCGGGCACCGGGTGGCCGTGCCGGGCGAGGTAGGCGAGGAAGGCGTCGTACAGGGACGGCTCGGCCAGGAGCCGGCCCAGGGTCTGCTGGACCGGCGGGTCGTGCGCGAAGACCTCGACCATCGCCGGGTCCTTGTTGCCGAGGAGGAACTCCACCTCCCGGTACTGGGCGGACTGGAACCCCGAGGAGCTGGCCAGGAACGGCCGGATCTGCGCGTACTCGCTCGGGGTCAGGGTGGCCAGCACCGACCACTGCTCGGTGAGCGTGTGCTGGACGTGCTTGACCCTGGCCAGCCGCTTCAGCGCCTGGGGCAGCTCGTCCTCGGCGATCAGGTCCCGGGCCGAGCGCAGCTCGTGCACCAGCAGCTTGAGCCACAGCTCGGTGGTCTGGTGCTGGACGATGAAGAGGAGCTCGTCGTGCTGGGCGGGACTGGCCATCGGCACCTGCGCGGCCAGCAGCTCGTCGAGGTGCAGGTAGTCGGCGTAGGTCATCCGCCCGGCCAGGTCGCGGGTGACCGAGTCCTCGAGGGCGCGCCGGTTCTCGTGGGAGGTCATCCACCCACCGTAGGCCCCGCCCCACAGGCGCCGGCCAGCTCGAGCACGGAGCGGTCCCAGGGCAGCCGCAGGTCGAGCCGGTCAGGACCCGGGAGATCCCCGGCCGGCGATGGCGGCCGGTGAGATCCGGAGTTGACCCGAGCCCCGCGCCCGCCGAGGCTGCGGTCATGACCTCCAGCTCTCCCAGCACTGCCGGTCCGGGCTCCGCCGGCCGCCCCCCGCGTGACACCGACGTGCTGGTGGTGGGGCACGGGCTCGCCGGCCTGGTGGCCGCGGCAGAGGCGGCGGACGCCGGGCGGCGCGTCGTGGTCGTCGACCAGGAGCCGGAGCAGTCGCTCGGCGGTCAGGCCCACTGGAGCCTGGGCGGGCTCTTCCTCGTCGACACCCCCGAGCAGCGGCGGATGGGCATCCGGGACTCCCGCGACCTCGCGCTCTCCGACTGGTGGGGCAGCGCCCAGTTCGACCGGGACGAGGACCGCTGGCCGCGCGCCTGGGCGGAGGCCTACGTCGACTTCGCGGCGGGGGAGAAGCGGGCGTGGCTGCGTGGGATGGGTCACCGGATCTTCCCCGTCGTCGGATGGGCCGAGCGCGGTGACGGCCGGGCCGACGGCCACGGCAACTCCGTCCCCCGCTTCCACCTCACCTGGGGCACCGGCCCCGGGGTGGTGGCGCCCTTCGAGCGGCGGGTGCGCGAGCACGTCGCCGCGGGCCGGATCACCCTGGCCTTCCGGCACCGGGTCGACGAGCTGGTCCTCACCGCGGGCGCCGTGACCGGCGTCAGGGGCGCGGTGCTGGCCGCCAGCGACGTCGCCCGGGGGAAGGCCAGCAGCCGCGACGTGGTGGGCGAGTTCGAGCTCTCCGCGGAGGCGGTGATCGTCGCCGCCGGCGGGATCGGCGGCGACCACGACCTGGTGCGCAAGGCGTGGCCGAGCCGGCTCGGCACCCCGCCGCGGACGATGGTCTCCGGGGTCCCCGCCCACGTGGACGGTCGGATGGTCGGCATCTCGACCGGAGCCGGGGCCAACCTGATCAACCCCGACCGCATGTGGCACTACGTGGAGGGGATCCGCAACTGGGACCCGATCTGGGCCAACCACGGCATCCGGATCCTGCCCGGACCCTCCTCGATCTGGCTGGACGCCGAGGGCAACCGGCTGCCCGCGCCCCTGCTGCCCGGCTTCGACACCCTCGGCACCCTCAAGCACCTGCGGGCCACCGGCTACGACTACTCGTGGTTCGTGCTCACCCGCAAGGTGATCGAGAAGGAGTTCGCGCTCTCCGGCTCCGAGCAGAACCCGGACCTGACCGGCAAGGACGTGCGGCTGCTGCTCTCCCGGGTCACCGGGGACGGCCCGCCGGCGCCGATCCAGGCCTTCCTCGACCACGGTGCCGACTTCGTGGTCGCCGAGGACCTCGGCGAGCTGGTGGCCGGGATGAACAAGGTCGGCCCCGACGCGGTGATCGACGAGGACCGGCTGCGCCGCACCATCGAGGCCCGGGACCGTCAGCTGGACAACCCGTTCGGCAAGGACGCCCAGGTGACCTTCCTGCGCTCGCACCGCCAGCACCGCGGGGACCGGATCGTCCGGACGGCCCGTCCGCACAAGTTCCTGGACCCGCGCAACGGCCCGCTGATCGCGGTGCGGCTCAACATCCTCACCCGCAAGACCCTCGGCGGCCTGGAGACCGACCTCGGCGGCCGGTGCCTGACCAGCACCGGGGCGGTGCTGCCGGGGCTCTACGCGGCCGGGGAGGTCAGCGGCTTCGGCGGCGGCGGGATGATGGGCTACAACGCGCTGGAGGGCACCTTCCTCGGCGGCTGCCTCTTCTCCGGGCGCCAGGCCGGCCGCACCGCCGCCGCCGACCTGGCGTGAGCGCGTCGGTGGCGCGGGCTACCGTCGTGGGGTGAGCGGATCCCTGGAACGGCGCTGGCGCCCGGCGTGGCCCTGCCCGGCCGACCGGATCCTGGGCCAGCACCGGCGCGGCGCCGGGGACCCCACCCTCCGGCGGGTGGGCGAGACCACCTGGCGGGCGATGCGGGCGCCGTCCGGCCCCGTCACCCTGTGCGTCGAGCCCCGGCCCGCCGACGGGGAGGTGGCGGCCAGGGCGTGGGGCCCGGGGGCCGAGTGGGCGCTGGAGCGGCTGCCGTCGCTGCTGGGCGCCGACGACGACGTCACCGCCTTCCGGGCGGGTCACCCCCTGGTGGCCGAGGGGCAGCGACGCAACCCGCACTGGCGGCTCTCGCGCACGGGGCTGCTGATGGAGTCACTGGTGCCGTCGGTGATCGAGCAGAAGGTCACCGGCCAGGAGGCGTTCGCGTCGTTCCGCCGGCTGGTGCGGCGCTTCGGGGAGCCGGCGCCCGGGCCCGGGCCCGACCACGGGCTGTGGGTCCAGCCGGAGGCCTCGCGGATCCGGCGCATCGCCTCCTGGGAGTGGCTGGAGCTCCACGTCGACCACGCCCGCTCGCAGAGCCTGGTGCGGGCCGCGCGGGTGGCGCAGTCACTGGAGCGCCTCGTCGGCCAGGGCCCCGAGGCCCTCGACCGGGGGCTGCGCAGCCTGCCCGGCATCGGGGTGTGGACCAGCGCCGAGGTGCGGGCCCGGGTGCTCGGTGACCCCGACGCGGTGAGCTTCGGCGACTACCACGTCGCCAAGGACGTCGGCTGGGCGGTCTCGGGGGCGCCCTTCACCGACGAGGAGCTGGCCGCCTTCCTCGAGCCGTGGCGCCCGCAGCGAGGACGGGTGGTGGCCTACCTCGCGATGGCCGCGGGGCACCGCCCGCGCCGAGGCCCGCGGATGGCGCCGCGGACCCACCTGCCGGCCCGTCCGGTGACCCGGCGCTGACCCCGCCCGACGACCCGGTCCCCGACCGGCTCAGAGCAGCGGGCGCAGCGGGGCCAGGACGAACTCGGTGAACTTGCGGTGCAGGTCCCTGGCCTCCCACTCCTCGCGGGTCAGCTCCAGGGCGTTGGACTGGTCGACCTCGAAGATCTCCTCCATCACCGCCGCCATCTGCTCGTCGATCAGCTCCACGTTGATCTCGTAGTTGCCGGTCAGGCTCAGCCGGTCGACGTTGGCCGTCCCGACCGTCGTCCACTGCCCGTCGATGGTGGAGGTCTTGGCGTGCACCATCGCGTCCTTGTAGCGCAGGATGCGGATGCCGGCGGAGAGCAGCTGGGAGTAGTAGCCGCGGGAGATCCAGTCGGCCACGATGTGGTTGGACTTCAGCGGCAGCAGGATCCGCACGTCGACCCCGCGGCCGGCCGCGAGGACGAGCGCGTCGACGAAGTCCTGGTCGGGGATGAAGTAGGCGTGGGTCATCCAGATGTTGTGACCGGCCCGGTTGATCGCCTCCAGGTACATGGAGCGGATGGGGAACATCCACAGCCGCGGGATGTTGCGGGAGAGCCGGATCCGCGACTCCCAGGCCGAGCTGGCCTCCAGCAGCAGCGGCGGCTCGCTGGGGCGCAGCCGGTTGCGGCGGTGCAGGTTCCAGAAGTCGGCGAAGGCTCGCTGGAGGTCCCAGACCGCGGGGCCGGTGATGCCGATGTGGGTGTCGCGCCACTCCGTGGCGTAGGGCGTCCCGATGTTGTAGCCGCCGACGAAGCCGACCTTGTCGTCGACCACCAGGATCTTGCGGTGATCGCGCCCGTAGCGGCTGATGTCCCAGAACCGGAAGCCGGCGTTGTAGATCGGGTAGCGAAGGACCTTGAGGCTGCGCGGGAAGTGCTTGAAGCGGGGGGAGACGACCAGGTTGGCGAACGCGTCGTAGATGCAGTAGACCTCCACGCCCCGCTCCGCGGCGGCGACCAGTGCGCGCTTGAAGGCCTCCCCGACCTCGTCGCCCTTCCACATGTAGGTCTCGAAGAGGACCATCCGGTCGGCCGAGTCGATGGCGGCCAGCATCGCGTCGTAGAGGTCCTGGCCGTAGGTGTAGGTGGTGATGGTCCCGTCGCCGACGTCGACGGTGCGCGGCTCAGTGCGGGGGAACGGCTTCGGCTTCTTGCCCCGGCGGCGGTAGGAGTCGACGAGGGTCAGTCCCACCGCCAGCAGGAACGGGGTGCCGACGACGGTCAGGAGTGCTCGGCGCAGGTGGCGCAGGAGACGATCGGTGCTGGAGTGGCGACTCACGTGCTCAGGGTAGCGAGCGCCGCCCGCCCGTCCCGCCGTTCGGGTGCGGTCCTCGGTGCCCCTGGTGCTGTCGGTGGCTGCCCGTAGGCTCGGGACATGCGTCCAGTGACTGATCTCGAGCGTCGGGTGGCCCCGTTCCGGGTGGAGTCCGACTACTCGCCCTCCGGTGACCAGCCCGCCGCCATCGCGGAGATCAGCAAGCGGCTCGATGCCGGCGTCGAGGACGTGGTGCTGCTGGGTGCCACCGGCACCGGCAAGACGGCCACCGTGGCGTGGGTGGCCGAGCAGGTCCAGCGGCCGATGCTGGTGCTCCAGCCCAACAAGACGCTGGCCGCCCAGTTCGCCAACGAGCTGCGTCAGCTCTTCCCGCACAACGCCATCGAGTACTTCGTCTCCTACTACGACTACTACCAGCCCGAGGCCTACGTCCCCCAGACCGACACCTACATCGAGAAGGACTCCTCGATCAACGAGGAGGTCGAGCGGCTGCGGCACTCCGCGACCAACTCGCTGCTCACCCGGCGCGACGTCATCGTGGTCTCGACGGTCTCCTGCATCTACGGCCTGGGCACCCCGCAGGAGTACGTCGACCGGATGCTCCGGCTCAAGGTCGGGCAGGAGCGCGACCGGGATCAGATCCTGCGCCAGCTGGTCAACATCCAGTACTCCCGCAACGACATGAGCTTCACCCGCGGCACCTTCCGGGTCCGCGGCGACACCCTGGAGATCTTCCCGGTCTACGAGGAGATGGCCGTCCGGGTGGAGTTCTTCGGCGACGAGATCGAGCGGCTGATGACCCTGCACCCGGTCACCGGCGAGGTGCTGACCGAGGACGAGGAGCTCTACGTCTTCCCCGCCACCCACTACGTGGCCGGTCCGGAGCGCATGGAGCGGGCGATCCGCGGCATCGAGCACGAGCTCGAGGAGCAGCTCAAGACCTTCGAGCGCCAGGGCAAGCTGCTGGAGGCCCAGCGACTGCGGATGCGCACCACCTACGACGTGGAGATGATGCGCCAGGTGGGCTCGTGCTCGGGCATCGAGAACTACTCCATGCACATCGACGGGCGGCAGCCCGGCTCGGCGCCCAACTGCCTGCTCGACTACTTCCCCGAGGACTTCCTGCTCATCGTCGACGAGTCCCACGTGGCGGTGCCGCAGATCGGCGGCATGTACGAGGGCGACATGTCACGCAAGCGCAACCTGGTCGACCACGGCTTCCGGCTGCCGAGCGCCATGGACAACCGCCCGCTGAAGTGGGAGGAGTTCCTCGAGCGGATCGGCCAGACGGTCTACCTCTCGGCCACCCCCGGCGACTACGAGCTCGACCGGATCGGCGGGGTCGACAACGCGGTGGAGCAGATCATCCGCCCGACCGGGCTGGTCGACCCCGAGGTGGTCGTGAAGCCCACCAAGGGGCAGATCGACGACCTGATCCACGAGATCCGGGAGCGGACGGCCAAGAACGAGCGGGTGCTGGTGACCACGCTGACCAAGAAGATGTCGGAGGACCTCACCGACTACCTCCTCGAGGCGGGGATCCGCACCAGGTATCTCCACTCCGAGGTCGACACCCTGCGCCGCATCGAGCTGCTCCGCGAGCTGCGGATGGGGGAGTACGACGTGCTGGTCGGCATCAACCTGCTCCGCGAGGGCCTCGACCTGCCCGAGGTGTCGCTGGTGGCCATCCTCGACGCCGACAAGGAGGGCTTCCTGCGCTCTGACAAGTCGCTCATCCAGACCATCGGCCGAGCCGCCCGCAACGTCTCGGGCCAGGTGCACATGTATGCGGACAAGATCACCCGCTCGATGGAGGCGGCGATCGAGGAGACCAACCGTCGCCGCGAGAAGCAGGTGGCCTACAACCGCGCGCACGGTGTCGACCCTCAGCCGCTGCGCAAGAAGATCGCCGACATCACCGAGATGCTGGCCCGCGAGGACGAGAACACCGCCGAGCTGCTGGCCACCTGGCAGGGGACCGGGGCACGGGGAGACAAGTCCAAGAAGTCGCCCGTCCCGGGGCTGTCCAAGCTCAAGACCGCCGAGCTGCACGAGAGCCTCCCCGACACCGCGGGGATCCCCTCGACCGACCTGGCCGAGCTCATCCAGCAGCTCACCGAGCAGATGAGGGCGGCGGCGGCGGAGCTCCAGTTCGAGGTCGCCGCTCGCCTGCGCGACGAGATCAGCGAGCTCAAGAAGGAGCTCCGCCAGATGATGGAGGCAACGAGATGAGGGGCACCCGCGAGTTCCAGGTCACCTTCGACGCGCACGACCCCGACCGCCTCGCCCGGTTCTGGGCCGAGGCCCTCGGCTACCGGCTCCAGCCGCCCCCGCCGCCGTTCGCGGACTGGGACCAGGCGTTGGAGGCCTGGGGAGTGCCCCCGCAGGCGCGCAACTCCAAGTCGGCGATCATCCCGCTGGAGGGCGAGCCCGGGCCCAGGGTCTTCTTCCAGCAGGTCCCCGAGGCCAAGACGGCGAAGAACCGGGTCCACCTGGACCTGCGGGCAGCACCGGGGCTCACGGGCGAAGCCGCGCTCGACGCCCTGGAGGCCGAGTGCACCCGGTTGGTCGGGCTCGGCGCCTCCCGGCTCCGGCGCTCCGAGCCGGGCGCGGAGCCGGGCAGCGACGGCTACCTGGTGATGGCCGACCCGGAGGGCAACGAGTTCTGCCTCGACTGACCGTCCCCGACTGACAGTCCCGGGCGGCCTGCCGCGCCTGACCTGTCCGGATCTCAGAAGGTGCTGCGGGCGCGCGCCACGGTCAGGCCGACCAGCCGGGAGACCACGAGCGCGATGTAGAGCACGCCGACCACCTGCTCGACCATCACCACCGACCGGGCGTGGTCGAGCACCGGCAGCACGTCCGAGAGCCCCACGCTGGTCAGGTTGGTGAAGGAGAGGAAGAGCAGGTCGAACCACGGGAGGTCATCCCCGCTGGCGCCGGCGAACGAGCCTGGCCAGATCACCTGCACCGCGGCGAAGACGTAGGCGAAGGCCCAGGCCACCACGGTGAACGCTGCCCCGGTGGCGAAGAGCTCGTCGCGGCTGACCCGGTCGTCCTCGTAGAGGTAGCGCACCATCGCGTAGGAGACGTAGAGGTAGAACGGCGCGTGCAGCGCTGACGACGTCAGGACCACCACGTCGTTGTCGGGCAGGTTCGCCTCGAGCACGGTGAGCACCAGGGCGGGAAGGCCGAGCACGAGCACGATCCAGCCGAAGGCGGAGGTGCGGCGCACCGCCATCACCGCCGCCAGCACGACGACCATGTTGATCACGCCGAGCAGTGCGCGTCCGACTACCGTGTGGTCGAAGAACGGATACAGCAGCACGGCAGCCAGCTGGGCGGCCAGCAGGCCCGCCGAGGGATGGGTGCGCACGGCGCGCAGCATCCGGGACCGTGTCGCCGGCTCGTGCCCGCTGCGGGGGCTCGACTCCTCAGCGCTGCCGGACATGGCGAGAGGCTACCGGGCCGCGCCCCGCCAGGCTCGTTGCCCGGCCGGAGCGTCGTCGGGGTGCTATACCTGAGCCTCACAGGCCCCGGGAGGGGGCGCCACCAGGCGAAAGGACGACACGTGAGCCTCGTCGAGACCGACCTGCTGGTGCTGGGGGCCGGCCCCACCGGCCTCTTCTCCACCTACTACGCGGGCTTCCGCGGGCTCCGGGTGGCCGTGGTCGACTCGCTGCCCGAGCTCGGCGGCCAGGTGACCGCGATGTACCCCGAGAAGGCGATCCTGGACGTGGCGGGCTTCCCCCGCGTCAAAGGTCGTGACCTGGTGGCGGGTCTGGTCGAGCAGGCCGCCACGGCGTCGCCGACCTACCTGCTGGAGCGGACCGCGGTGACCCTCGAGCACGCGGACGACCACGTCCTGGTCGGCCTCGACGACGGGACCACGGTGCGCGCCGGGGCCGCCCTCATCACCGCCGGCATCGGGAAGTTCAGCCCTCGCCCCCTGCCTGCCGGCGACGGGTGGATCGGTCGCGGGCTGGAGTTCTTCGTGCCGAGCTTCGAGCCCTACCGGGACAAGGACGTCGTCATCGTCGGCGGTGGTGACAGCGCCTTCGACTGGGCGCTCCACCTCGAGCCCGTCGCGCGCTCGGTGAGCCTGGTGCACCGGCGCGACGCGTTCCGCGCCCACGAGCGGACCGTGGACCAGGTCCGCGCCTCCCGGGTCGAGCTGGTGACCAAGGCGCAGGTGACCGCCCTCAGCGGCGCCGACATCCTCGAGGAGGTCGAGATCACCGTCGACGGCGGCGAGGTCCGCCGGGTGCCCTGCCAGGCAGTGGTGGCCGCGCTGGGCTTCCTCGCCGACCTCGGGCCTCTCCAGGAGTGGGGGCTGGAGACCCACAAGCGCCACATCGTGGTCGACCCCGCGATGAGGACGAACCTGCCGCGGGTCTTCGCGGCCGGCGACATCACCGAGTACCCGGGCAAGGTGCGGCTGATCGCCGTGGGCTTCGGCGAGGCCGCCACCGCCGTCAACAACGCCGCGGTCGCGCTCGACCCGGAGGCGCGGGTCTTCCCGGGGCACTCCAGCGAGGCCTGACCCGGAGCGGTCCCAGGGGCGCGCGACAGTCCCGCGCGGCGGCCCGGGTCTGTGACCCAGCACTCACACGGCGCCGGAACAAGGTGGACGATGCCGTCCGTTGAACCGGGGCACGCGGTACCCGCCGTGGGACGTGATACAAACTCGTTTCACCTGTCTAGGAAGGCTCGGGCGATGCGAGTTGCACTGCTGTCGTACCGGAGCAAGCCGCACTGCGGTGGTCAGGGCATCTACATCCGGCACCTGAGCCGGGAGCTGGTCGCCCTGGGCCACGACGTGGAGGTCTTCTCCGCTCAGCCCTACCCGATCCTCGACGAAGGCGTGCGCCTGACGAAGGTCCCCTCGCTGGACCTCTACCGCGAGCCCGACCCGTTCCGGGTCCCCAAGCTCAAGGAGTTCCGCGACCTGGTGGACGTCGAGGAGTTCCTCACCATGTGCACCGCCGGCTTCCCCGAGCCGAAGACCTTCAGCACCCGGGTCGCCCGGCTGCTGCGCGACCGGGTCGACGACTTCGACGTGGTCCACGACAACCAGGTCCTGGGCTACGGGATGCTGGAGATCGAGAAGATGGGGCTCCCGCTCGTCACCACGCTGCACCACCCGATCACCTTCGACCGGCGCATCGACCTGGAGGCCGCCCCGACGCTGCGCAAGAAGCTGTCGCTGCGCCGGTGGTACGGCTTCCTCCGCATGCAGGTCAAGGTCGCCCGACAGGCCCGCAAGATCCTGACGCCGTCGGAGTCCTCGAAGCGCGACATCGTGCGCGACTTCGGGATCGACCCCGACCGGCTCCAGGTGGTGCTGCTCGGGGTGGACGACGCCTTCGTGCCCCCCACCGAGCCGCGCGTCCCCGGGCGGATCCTGGCCATGGCCAGCGCGGACGCCCCCATGAAGGGGATCGCCACCCTCCTCGAGGCCTTCGCCAAGCTGAGGACCGAGCGCGACGTCGAGCTGCTGCTGGTGACCAAGCCCGTGGCCGGAGGGCGCACCGAGCAGCTCATCGACAAGCTGGCGATCAAGGACTCGGTCTCGTTCGTGCACGGCGTCCCCGAGGAGGAGCTGGTGCGGATCATGGGCTCGGCCGAGGTCGCCTGCGTCCCGTCCCTCTACGAGGGCTTCTCGCTGCCCACCGCGGAGCTCATGGCCTGCGCGACCCCGCTCGTGGTCTCCCGGGCCGGGGCCATCCCCGAGGTGGTCGGGACCGACGGGGAGTGCGCCGACCTGGTCACCCCCGGCGACGTGGGCGAGCTGGTGGTGGCGCTGAAGGCCCTGCTCGACGACCCCGAGCGCCGCACGCGGATGGGTGAGGCCGGCCGACGCCGGGTGATGGAGCTCTTCAGCTGGCGGGCGGTCGCCAAGGCGACCGCGGACGCCTACCAGGAAGCGATCGACGACTACCGCGCCGAGCAGGCGCGCGAAGGGAAGACCCGTGCTGACCGTTGACTTCGACCGTTTGGGCCTGAGGCCCGGGGACCGGGTCCTCGACATGGGGTGCGGCGCCGGCCGGCACGCCTTCGAGATGTACCGCCGCGGGGCCGACGTCATCGCCTTCGACCAGGACGCCGACGAGCTCGCGGGCGTCCGGGACCTCTTCGTCGCGATGAAGGAGGAGGGGGAGGTGCCCGAGGGCGCCCAGGCCGACGTCAAGGAGGGCGACGCGCTGGCGCTGCCCTTCGGCGACGGTGAGTTCGACCGGGTGGTCGCGGCGGAGGTGCTGGAGCACATCCCCGCCGACATCGCGGCCATCGACGAGCTGGTGCGGGTGCTGCGCCCGGGCGGGACGCTCGCCGTCTCCGTGCCGCGCTGGCTGCCCGAGGTGATCAACTGGAAGCTCTCCGACGACTACCACAACACCCCCGGCGGGCACATCCGGATCTACACCGACAAGGAGCTGATCGACAAGATCAGCAAGGCCGGCCTGCGGCACGACGGCATCGCCTACGCCCACGGCCTGCACTCCCCGTACTGGTGGATCAAGTGCGCCGTCGGCGTGAACAACGACGACCACCCGCTCGCCAAGGCCTACCACAAGCTGCTGGTCTGGGAGATCATGAAGCAGCCGAAGGTGCTGCAGCTGGCCGGGCGGGTGCTCGACCCGGTGATCGGCAAGAGCATGGTGCTCTACTTCACGAAGCCCGATGTCGGCTGAGATCCCCGCAGTCCCCGGGATCCTGACGGCCCACCAGGTCGCGGAGACCGCGGCCACGATCGCGGCGATGCAGGAGCCCAGCGGGGCGGTCCCGTGGACCCCCGGCGACAAGACCGACGTCTGGAACCACGTGGAGGCCGCCATGGCGCTCCTGGTGGGCGGACAGGTCGAGGCGGCCGAGCGTGCCTACGAGTGGACGCTCGACCTCCAGCGCGAGGACGGATCCTGGCCGATGAAGGTGGTCGAGGGCGTCGTCGCCGACGCCAGCGGCGAGACCAACATGTCCGCCTACCTCGCGGTCGGGGTCTGGCACCACTGGCTGGTCCGCCGCGACCTCGACTTCGTCCGGCGCTACTGGCCGGCCGTGCGCAAGGGCCTCGACTGGGTCGTCTCGCTCCAGCTCCCCTTCGGGGGGATCGCCTGGTCGCAGGCGTGGGAGGACGGCCTTCCCGCCGAGGTCAACGCCGACGCCCTGGTGGCCGGCTCCTCGAGCGTCCATCACGCGCTGGCCGCCGGCGTCGCCCTGGGCGAGCTGGTGGGGAGTCCCCAGCCCGAGTGGGAGCTGGCCGGTGGACGGCTGGCCCACGCGCTGCGCCAGCACCGCGACCTCTTCCTCGACAAGTCCGAGTTCTCGATGGACTGGTACTACCCGATCCTGGGCGGGGCGGTCCGCGGACCTGCCGGCGACGAGCTCGTGGCGAGCCAGTGGGACACCTTCGTGGTGCCCGACCTGGGCATCCGCTGCGTCTCCACCAACCCGTGGGTGACCGGCGCGGAGACCTGTGAGCTGGTGATGGCCCTGGAGGCGCTGGGCCACCGGGAGCGTGCCCTGCGGCTCTTCGCCGAGATGCAGCACCTCCGGGACGCCCAGGGGCGCTACTGGACCGGCTACGTCTACCCGGACGAGGTCAACTGGCCGGCCGAGCACACCACCTACACCGCCGCGGCGGTGATCCTGGCCGCAGACCAGCTCTCCGCGACGACCCCCGGGTCCGACATCATGCGGGGCACGACCCTGGCGCGGTTCAGCGAGCTGGGCCTCGAGTGCGGGTGCCCCTCAGCCGAGGCCGCGGAGCGTGCCGGCCGAGCCTGAGGTCCGCTCCAGCACCCGCATGGACCCGACCGCCTCCACCTCGGTGAAGGCGCCGCTCTCCAGTGCGCGCAGGAACACGTGGTACGGCGGCCGTCCGCCGTCGGCGGGGTCGGGGAAGACGTCGTGGATCACCAGCAGCCCGCCGGGCTGCACCCAGGGCGCCCACCCGGTGTAGTCGCCCTGCGCGTGCTCCTCGGCGTGGCCACCGTCGATGAAGAGCATCGCCAGGGGAGTGGTCCAGTGGCGCGAGACCGTGCGGGAGTGGCCGACGACGGCCACCACGTGCTCCTCGAGCCCGGCCCGCTCCAGGGTGCGCCGCAGGAACGGCAGGGTGTCCATCCGGCCGGTGCGGGGGTCGACCACCTCGGGGTCGTGGTGCTCCCACCCGGCCTGGTTCTCCTCGCTGCCGTGGTGGTGGTCGACGGTGAAGACGGTCCCGCCGGTCTGCCGGGCCGCGGCTCCGAGATAGACCGCCGACTTCCCGCAGTAGCTGCCGACCTCCAGGGCGGGGCCGTGGGGGAGCTGCCGGCAGGCGAGCCGGTGGAGCAGGAGGCCCTCGTCCTCGGGCATGAAGCCCTTCGTCTCGCGGGCGATGGCCAGCAGCTGGTCAGGCATGGGGGGCGTGGTCACCGGGCCATCCTCCCTGATGCCGGGCCTCAGGGCTCGATCAGCCCCACCCGGATGGCGTAGCGGGTGAGCTCGGTGCGGTCGCGCATCCCCAGCTTGCCCAGCACGTTCTCCCGGTGGCGCTCCACGGTGCGCACGCTGATGGTCAGCAGCCGGGCGATCTCCCGCGAGGAGTGCCCCTCGGCGATCAGCTTGACGACCTCGTCCTCGCGGGCGGTGAGCAGCGCCCGGGGCAGCCGCTCGCCGCGCCGGAGCCGTTCGAGGTAGTCGCGCACCAGCACGCTCTCGGCCTGGGGGTAGAGGAACGACTCGCCCCGCAGCGCCGCCCGGCAGGCGTCCACCAGGTCCCGGTCGGCGACCGACTTCAGCACGTAGCCGCAGGCGCCCACCCGCAGCGACTCGAAGAAGTACTGCTCGTTGTCGTGCATGGAGAGCAGCAGGATCGGGGGCGAGGGGTCGCGGCGACTGATCTCCCGCGCCGCCTGGAGACCCGTGAGCCGGGGCATGGCGACGTCCAGGACCACCAGGTCCAGGGGGGTGCGGCGGGCCAGCCCGACGGCCTCGGCCCCGTCGGCGGCCTCGGCCACCACCTCGAGGTCGGGCTCGGCGTCGAGGATCAGCCGGACGCCGCGGCGGACCAGGGCGTGGTCGTCGGCCAGCAGCACCCGGGCGGCCGGACCCGCGCTCACCGGGCCGCCTCGGGGTGCGCGTCGCCCTGGGGCAGGGGGACCTGGAGGGTCACCGTGGTGCCTCCGCCGTCGCGTCCGGCGACCTCCAGGGTGCCGCCGACCAGGGCGGCCCGCTCCCGCATGCCCCGGGTGCCGACGCCCTCGGGATGGCCCGCCGCTCCCCGGCCGTCGTCGGTCACCCGGAGCTCGAGCCGGTCTCCCTGGAGGCCGAGGTGGAGCTCGACGGTCCGCGCCCCGGAGTGCCGCGCCGCGTTGGTCAGGGCCTCCTGCGCGACGCGGAAGACCACCAGCTCGATCTCGTCGGGCAGGGGCGGCAGGCCGGGCAGCACCCCGCGGCGGACCAGCACGTCGCCGCTCCCGAACAGGTCGTTGGTCAGCGCGGCCAGCGCGCTGCGCAGCCCGAGGTCCTCCAGCACGTGCGGGCGCAGGTGCCGGGCGACCGAGCGCACCTCGTCCAGGCTGGCCCGGACTCCCTCGCGCAGCCGTTCCAGTCGCTCGCGGGTGGGTGACGGGGCGTCGGCGGAGACCGCGGTCAGCTCCAGCAGCACCGCGGTCATCGACTGGCCGACCCCGTCGTGAAGCTCCTGCGCGATCCGGCTCCGCTCGGCCTCCTGGGCCGCCAGGCCCGCGACCGCGCTCTCGCGCCGGCTCTCCTCGATCCGGTCGAAGAGCTCGTTGACCGAGTGCGCCAGCCGCCCCGCGAACCCCCCGTCGCCGACCGACAGCCGCTCCAGGGGCTCGCTGGAGCGCGCCCGGTCCAGCTGCTCCAGCAGCCGGTCCAGCGGGGTGAGCGCCCGCTTGACCAGGACCGAGACGACGGCCACCAGCACCACCAGGCCGACGACCAGGACCGTGACCTCCGAGGCGCTGGGCCGGGAGGAGACGGAGGCGGGGGAGAGGGCCAGCACGCCCACGGCGACGGCGAGCAGCACCCCGTTGAGCACGATCACCGGGGTTGCCAGGGACGGGGGGCGCGAGGGCGGCATGGCGCAAGCCTCCACCGCGCCCGGCCGGCGTGTCCACGGGGGCCGGAAGTGGGGGCTCGATCCCATGGGCGGGGAAGCGGGCCGCCGGAGATCATGAGCGGCAGCATGGACCTCAACCTGACCATCGGCGCCGCCAGCCTCGTGCTCCTGACCGGGGTGGCTGCCGTGCGCATCTCGGCGCGTGCCGGGCTGCCCAGCCTGCTGCTCTACCTGGTCATCGGGCTGGCCATCGGCGAGTCCGGGCTCGGGCTGCAGTTCGAGGACCTCGAGCTCACCATGGTGCTCAGCACCCTGGCGCTGGCGGTGATCCTCGCCGAGGGCGGTTTCAGCACCCGGTGGGAGGTGATCCGCCCGGTCGTGGGGCTCTCCGGGCTGCTCGCCACCCTGGGCGTGGTGGTGAGCGTGGCCGTCACCGCGAGCATCGTCTACGTCGCCCTGGACGTCGACGTGCGCACGGCGCTGCTGCTCGGCGCGGTCGTCGGCTCGACGGACGCGGCGGCCACCTTCTCCATCATGCGGCGCCTGCCGGTCCGGCCCCGGATCCGCGCCACCCTCGAGGCAGAGTCCGGCTTCAACGACCCCCCGGTGATCATCCTGGTCACGGTGGTCGCCAGCGACGCGTGGTACCACGCCAACGGCCTGGAGATCGCCGGACTGGTCCTCTTCCAGCTGGTCACCGGCCTGGTCACCGGGCTGGTGGTGGCCTGGTGCGGCCAGTGGCTGCTCTCGCGCAGCGCGCTGCCCGCCGCCGGCCTCTACCCCCTGGCCACCTTCGCCATCATGTTCCTCGCCTTCGCCACGGCCGGGCTGCTCGGCGGCAGCGGCCTGATGGCGATCTACGTCGCCGGCCTCTGGCTGGGCAACGCCAGCCTGCCGCACCGCCAGGTGACGGCCGGCTTCGCCGACGGGCTGGGCTGGCTGGCGCAGATCGGCCTCTTCGTGCTCCTCGGCCTGCTGGCCAGCCCAGCCCGGCTGGCCGACGCCGTCGTCCCCGCCCTGATCGTGGGCGTGGGGCTCACCTTCGTCGCCAGACCGCTCTCGGTGGCGCTGTGCGCCGCGTGGTGGCGGGTCCCCTGGGGGCACCAGGTCTTCATCTCCTGGGCCGGTCTCAGGGGTGCGGTGCCCATCGTGCTCGCGACCATCCCCATCACCGAGGGGCTGCCGGAGGCCGAGCGCATCTTCGACGTCGTCTTCCTCCTGGTCACCGCGTTCGTGCTGATCCAGGCGCCGTCCCTGCCCTGGCTGGCCCGGCGGGTCGGGGTGGTGGTCGAGCGGGCGCAGGAGATCCAGGTCGAGTCGGCCCCGCTCGCCTCCCTGGACGCCAGCCTGCTGCAGTTCGAGGTGCCGCCCGGCTCCCGGCTGGCGGGCGTCTTCGCCGACGACCTGCGCCTGCCCTCGGGCGCCGTGCTGGCGCTGGTCGCCCGGGACGGTCGGGTCAGCACCCCGGATCGGCACACCTCGCTACGGCCCGGTGACCAGCTGCTGCTGGTGGTTCCCGAGCCTGTGCGGCGGCAGACCGAGAAGCGGCTGCAGGCGATCAGCCAGGACGGCCGGCTGGCGCTCTGGCTCCACGACCGCGTCGCCCGCGAGGGGGAGCCGCGCGCCCGGTCCCAACCGTCGACCCGGAAGAATAGGAGCCATGACGACGTACGCGCGGCTCAGGTGGCAGCCGGACGACGATCTCTACCCGGAGCCCGCCGACGCCGGTGACCTCGTCCGCTTCCGCGACGTGCTGGGCCGTTTCGCCAGCGGGATCACCGTGGTCACCGGGACCAACGGCGGAGTGCCGGTGGGGTTCACCTGCCAGAGCTTCGCCAGCCTCTCCCTGGACCCGCCCCTGGTGCTGTTCTGCCCCTCCCGCACGTCCCGGGCCTGGCCGTTGATCGCCCGCACGGGAGCCTTCTGCGTCAACGTGCTCGCGGCCGACCAGGCCGACGTCTCGCACGTGATGGCCAGCCGCGGCATCGACAAGTTCGCCCAGGTCGGCTGGGAGCCGTCGGCGCGGTCGGGCAGCCCGGTCCTCGACGGGGTGCTCGCCCACCTCGACTGCACGGTCGAGTCCGTGCACGACGGCGGCGACCACCACGTCGTCATCGGGCGGGTCCACGACCTGGAGGTCGACCGGGAAGGCGAGGCGCTCCTCTACTTCAAGGGGGCCTACGGCAGCACCGCTCAGTCGAAGGTGTAGCCGAACTCGGCGAGGTCGCGCGCGTAGACCTCCGCGACGCGCTGCCGGGTGCGGTCGTCGTAGAAGTCCTGCCAGGGCCCGACGCTCCAGGTGTTGCGGCGGGGCGGCTCGACGACCGGCAGGCCGAGCCGCTGCTGGACCACCGCGAGGTCGGCGGCGAGGCGCTCGGTGCGCCCGACGTGGTCGGCGCGGCGGGTCCGGGTCTGCAGGAAGTCGATCTGCGGCGTCGCGAGCCGCTCGTGCTCGACCGTGCCGCGCAGGATGAACTCCTCGAAGGTGGAGTACTGGGCGACGGCGCGCCACAGCGGGTTGCCCCCGCGCGGACCGTCCTTCTCCACCTGGGGCTTGCCGGAGGCGGGACCCAGCCGGTGGTTCCAGCGGTCGATCATCGACCACCACGACACCATGCGGCTCCACGGGTTGCGGACGAAGCCGAAGGTCCAGTAGCCGGCCAGGCCGGGCTCCTGCTGGAGCACCCAGCGCAGCCGCGGATGACGGCGTGGCCCCAGGTCGCGCAGGTCGTCGGCGCCCTCGCGGACGACGCTCTCGACGGTCACCCCGCCCGTCTTGGGCACGTGGATGAAGAGCATCCGGTGGGCGTCGGAGATGAGCACCGGTGCAGGATATCGGTGCTCAGTGCTCCAGCGGCCAGCCCCGTGCCGCCCAGCCGCCCGTGCCGCCGGCGACGTTGACGGCGTCGATGCCCTGGGCGCGGAGGAACTCCACGACCTGGCGGCTGCGGTTGCCGCTCTGGCAGATCACCAGCACCCGGCCCTCGGGCAGCTCGGAGATCCGCTCGGGCACCTGTCCCATGGGGATGCTGCGTGCGCCGGGCACGTGCCCGGCGGTGTACTCGTCGGGCTCCCGCACGTCGAGCACGAAGGCCCCGTCGGAGTGCTCGGCGGCGAACTGGTCGAGGTCGACCTCGGCGGCGGACTCGGCCTCCGCGACCTGACGGCGCACGTCGTCCATGTCCAGGCTGCGCACCCCGTCGATCAGCTGCTCCAGGGCCGGGGGCGGCAGCGCGCCCGGCTGGGAGAAGACCAGGATGCCGTCGCGGAAGGCCATCAGGGTGGGGATCGAGGTGATCTGCGCCATCGCGGCCAGCTCCCGCTGGGCCTCGGTGTCGACCTTGGCGAAGACGATGTCGTCGTGCTTCTCCGAGGCCTTCTCGAAGACGGGGGCGAACTGGCGGCACGGGCCGCACCACTCGGCCCAGAAGTCGACCAGCACGATGCCGGGGGCGGTCACGGCGGTCTCGAAGTCCTGTTGGGTCAGCTCACGTGTTGCCATGGCTTCGACGTTACCCGCCGGCGGGGTGAGGAGCCGGCGGGGGCTGAGGACGGCCAGGGGGCCGGCGGCCGGGGTCAGGCGTCCTCCCCGGCCCCCGCGGACTCACCAGCCGCGGGCCCGCCACTGCGCCAGGTCGGGCCGCTGCTCGCCGAGGCGCCCGTCGTCCCCGTGGCCGGGGTAGAACCAGGTGTCGTCCCCCAGGCGGTCGAAGATCTTCTCCTCGACGTCGCCGAGCAGCCGGGTGAAGGCGGCCGGGTCGCCGAAGGTGGACCCGACGCCGCCGGGGAAGAGGCAGTCGCCGGTGAAGAGGTGGGAGTGGCCCTCGGGGTCGTCGTAGCGCAGGCAGACCGAGCCGGGGGTGTGCCCTGCCACCGCGACCACCTCCAGCTCGGCGTCGCCGACCCGGACCCGGTCGCCGTCCTCGAGCCGACGGTCGACGGGCACCCCGGTCTGCTCGGTCACCGCCGCCGCGTCGGGCGCTCCCACCAGGACCCGGGCGCCGGTGGCGGCCACCACCTCGGCGAGCGCCCGGTGGTGGTCCCAGTGCTGGTGCGTGGTGACCACCGACTCCAGGCCGGCGTCGCCGACCAGCTCGAGCAGCCGCCCGGCCTCGGCAGCCGCGTCGACCAGCAGCTGGGTGCCGGTCGCGCGGCAGCGCAGGAGGTAGCAGTTGTTGCTCATCTCCGGGTCGACGGCCAGCTTGGTGATCGACAGGTGGGTGAGCTCGCGGGTCTGCGGGGGGCCGCCTGGGGTCACCTCCCCGGTGTAGTCGTCCTGGGGGTGCGCGCCGGTGGGGTCGTCCATGTCTCCTCGATTCCTGCTGGTCTCTCGCCGGGTCACCAGGGTGGCAGGGGCGGCAGGCCGTCGGGGGCGTGGACCCCCTCGCCGGCCCCGCGTCCGCTCAGCCACCAGGCCAGGTCCGCGGCCCGGCCGGAGACGGCGGGTCCACCCTCGCCGGCGGACCAGGTGCGCCCCAGGTCGGTGGCGCGCAGGGTCAGGGGAGCCTGCCTGCGCAGGCGGGGGGCGAGCACGTCGAGGACCGTCCCGGCGACCTCGGCGGGCAGGTCCGCGACCTGCCGGCCGGCGGCCAGGTCGACGTGGTGGAGGGCGACCTCGACCAGCCGCTTCGCGGGCACCTGGGCCACGGTGAACGTGGTCGCGCTGGGCGCCCACTCCAGTCGGGTGTCCCACTCGTCCCCGCGGACCGCCCCCAGCGCGTCGCCCAGCACGGTGGTGCTGGCCAGGAACCGGGCGCGCAGCTCGGCGAGGCCGGCCGAGGAGAGCTCGTCGATGTCGGTGTCGCGCGCCTGCGCGGAGGCGTACTGGGGGACCGCCTCGCCCCGCCGGGCCCCTTCCACGGCGCGGGCCAGGCCCTCCGCGTTGAGGGCGAGGTGCGCCACCACGTGGGCCCGGCTCCAGCCGGGCAGACCGGAGTCCGCGGCCAGCATGGGGGCGTCGAGGGAGTCGACGGTGCGCACCAGGGCGGCGGTCTCGGCCTGCAGCTGCTCGGACACGGTCATGGTGACATTCAACACCCCCGGGCTCCGGGGCGGCTCCCCGTTCTTGGCCCCGCTTGGTAACATGGCGAACACGTGTTCGAACGACGTGTGGGGATCCTTCTGTGACCGATCAGCTCATCATCCGGGGTGCCCGGGAGCACAATCTCAAGGACGTCTCGCTCGACCTGCCGCGCGACTCCCTGATCGTCTTCACCGGTCTCTCCGGCTCCGGCAAGTCGTCCCTGGCCTTCGACACGATCTTCGCCGAGGGCCAGCGCCGCTACGTGGAGTCGCTCTCCGCCTACGCCCGGCAGTTCCTCGGCCAGATGGACAAGCCGGACGTCGACTTCATCGAGGGGCTCTCGCCCGCGGTCTCGATCGACCAGAAGTCCACCTCCAAGAACCCCCGCTCCACGGTCGGCACGATCACCGAGGTCTACGACTACCTCCGCCTCCTCTACGCCCGTGCGGGGCGTCCGCACTGCCCCACCTGCGGGGCGCCGATCGAGCGGCAGACGCCGCAGCAGATCGTCGACCGGGTGCTCGCCATGGAGGAGGGCCGCCGGTTCCAGGTGCTGGCCCCGGTCGTCCGCGGACGCAAGGGCGAGTACGTCGAGCTCTTCCGCGCCCTGCAGTCCCAGGGGTTCAGCCGCGCCCGGGTCGACGGGGAGACCCACCAGCTCGACGCGCCGCCCACGCTGGACAAGCAGCGCAAGCACAACATCGAGGTGGTCATCGACCGCCTGGCGGTCAAGGAGTCGTCCAAGCGGCGGCTGACCGACTCGGTGGAGACCGCCCTCCAGCTCGCCGACGGCCTGGTGGTGCTCGACTTCGTCGACCTCGACGAGTCGGACCCCGGGCGCGAGGTCCGCTTCTCGGAGCGGATGGCCTGCCCCAACGACCACGCCATCGACACCGACGACCTCCAGCCGCGCTCCTTCTCCTTCAACTCGCCCTTCGGCGCCTGCCCGGAGTGCCACGGCATCGGCACCCGGATGGAGGTCGACCCCGAGCTGGTGGTGCCCAACCCGCAGGCCACCCTGGGGGAGGGGGCCATCCAGCCGTGGAGCGGCGCCCACGTGGCCGACTACTTCCTGCGGTTGATGGGCGCCCTGGGCGACGAGCTCGGCTTCGACCTCAACACCCCCTGGGAGGAGCTCCCGGCCAAGGCGCGCAAGGCGATCCTGCGCGGGCACCCGACCAAGGTGCACGTGGTGACGCGCAACCGCTACGGCCGCCAGCGCTCCTACTACGCGGAGTTCGAGGGGGTCGGTCAGTACATCGAGCGGCGCCACGAGGACGCCGAGACCGACACCAGCCGGGAGCGCTTCGAGGGCTTCATGCGCGAGGTGCCGTGCCCCGCGTGCCAGGGCAGCCGGCTCAAGCCGGTCTCGATGGCGGTCACGTTGGGCGGGCTCTCGATCGCCGAGCTCTGCGCCCTGCCGATCAACGAGACCGCGGACTTCCTGCGTTCGGTGGAGCTGAGCGACCGGGAGCGGCAGATCGCCGAGCGGGTGCTCAAGGAGATCCAGGAGCGGCTCCAGTTCCTGCTCGACGTCGGGCTCGACTACCTCTCCCTCAACCGGCCGTCCGGGTCGCTCTCTGGCGGCGAGGCCCAGCGCATCCGGCTCGCCACCCAGATCGGCGCCGGACTGGTGGGCGTCCTCTACGTCCTCGACGAGCCCTCGATCGGGCTGCACCAGCGCGACAACATGAGGCTGATCGAGACCCTGGTGCGGCTCCGCGACCTCGGCAACACCCTGATCGTGGTGGAGCACGACGAGGACACCATCAGGGCGGCCGACTGGGTCGTCGACATCGGTCCCGGTGCCGGCGAGCACGGCGGCCAGGTGGTCCACTCGGGGTCGGTCGCCGACCTGCTCTCCCACCCCGACTCCGCGACCGGCGCCTACCTCTCCGGCCGGCGGGAGATCCCGGTGCCCGACGTGCGGCGGCCCCGCACCAAGGGCCGCGAGCTCGTGGTCAAGGGGGCCAAGGAGCACAACCTGCGCAACGTGGACGTCGCCTTCCCGCTGGGCATGTTCACCGCCGTCACCGGCGTCTCCGGCTCGGGCAAGTCGACCCTGGTCAACGACATCCTCTACACCTCCCTGGCCAAGCAGATCTACAACGCCCGGACGGTGCCCGGACGCCACCGCACCATCACCGGGATCGACCAGGTGGACAAGGTCATCCACGTCGACCAGTCGCCCATCGGCCGCACCCCGCGCAGCAACCCGGCCACCTACACCGGTGTCTTCGACCACGTCCGCAAGCTGTTCGCGCAGACCCCCGAGGCCAAGATGCGCGGCTACCTCCAGGGCCGGTTCTCCTTCAACGTCAAGGGCGGCCGCTGCGAGGCGTGCCAGGGCGACGGCACGATCAAGATCGAGATGAACTTCCTGCCCGACGTCTACGTCCCCTGCGAGGTCTGCCACGGCGCCCGCTACAACCGGGAGACGCTGGAGGTCCACTACAAGGGCAAGACGATCGCCGACGTGCTCGACATGCCGATCGAGGAGGCCGCGGAGTTCTTCGCCGCGGTGCCCGCGATCGCCCGGCACATGAAGACGCTGACCGAGGTGGGGCTGGGCTACGTGCGGCTGGGGCAGCCGGCCACCACCCTGTCGGGCGGCGAGGCACAGCGCGTGAAGCTGGCCAGCGAGCTGCAGAAGCGCTCCACCGGACGGACCGTCTACGTCCTCGACGAGCCGACCACGGGTCTCCACTTCGAGGACATCCGCAAGCTGCTGCTGGTGCTGGGCCGCCTCGTCGACCAGGGCAACACCGTGCTGGTCATCGAGCACAACCTCGACGTCATCAAGACCGCCGACTGGATCATCGACATGGGTCCCGAGGGCGGGTCCCGCGGCGGGATGGTGGTCGCCGAGGGCACCCCCGAGCAGGTGGCCGCCGACCCGACCAGTCACACCGGCAGGTTCCTGGCGCCGCTGCTCGACGGCGTCCTGCGCCGCTGAGGGTGCTGCCGCGTCAGACGGTGGTCGTCCCGGTCGGGGCGTGGTGCCGGTGCCCGCTCCTCGTGCACCGGCCCCGCCAGGCCCGGTCGCGAGGTGACTCGCGCCGGTCCAGCCGGTCGTCGAGCACCTGACGGGCCTCGTCGAGGCGGTCGGCCCGCAGCAGGGCGGCGATCCTGATCTCCTCGAGCACCTCGCGCTGGGCGTCGGAGCCTCCCAGTCGCCAGGTCCGGTCCGCGACGGCCTCGAGGCAGTCGGCGGCGAGCCCGGGCAGGCCCCGCGCCAGGACGACGAGCGCGTGCGCCACCGGGGCCACCACCTCGCGGTGCACGGGGTGGGCGTGGCGCTCGCTGTGCCGCGCCAGCGCCCGGAGCCCCGCGACGTCCTCGGTGGCGAGCAGGACGACGGCCGCGTGCATGGCCACGAACGGGGTGGGCGGGCTGAGCACGGTGTCACGGCCGACCGAGGCGATCACGTCGTCGAGGCCCGGCACCTCCTCGCCGTCCGCGGTCAGGGCCCACCGCAGGAGCAGGGAGCCGGTGTCGACCAGGGCGCGGCAGCCCAGGGCCCGGTCCGGGCCCAGCTGGGTGGCGTGGCGCCGGCGCACCGCCGCGGTGTCGCCGAGGCTGAGCTCGTGCAGGGCCGCGTGCCAGGAGAAGTGGCTGAGGTCGACCGCGGAGCTGCCGTCGCCGGCCACCCACGAGTCCATCCAGGCGAGTCCGTCGCGGTGGTCGCCCGTCTCGTAGTGGGCGTGGGCGCGGGCGTGGGCCGAGTGGCCGGCCGAGGGCTCCACCGCCAGGGAGCGGCAGGCGAGCTCCATCGCGTCGTCGAAGCGGCGCTGCTCCTGCCGCACGAAGGCCAGCAGCCCCTGGCACCACCAGTGGTCGCCGTACGCCGGGGCCGCGCCCTCGACGATCGCCCACGCCTCGGCGGGGACCTGGGTGACGCCCGCGAAGGCGATGGTGGGCACCGCGGAGGAGAGCAGCAGGGCGTCGCGGGGGTGCTCGGCGAGGTGGCGGAGCAGGGGAGCGGAGTCGCCGGCGACGTGCGCCAGCACGCTGTGCACGTGGGAGCGCTCACGGTCGGTGCCGCGCCGGGCGTGCAGCTCGGCGTCCCGGAGCCGGGCGGGCAGGTCGACCGGGAGGCACATCTCGTGGGCTAGCAGCGCGAGCGTGGAGTGGGCCAGGGCGAAGGTGGGGTCCAGGGCCAGGGCCTGGGAGACCAGCTCCGCGCCTCCCCGCTCGAGCTTCAGCAGGCGCAGCAGGCCCGCCGACCAGGCGTTCGCTGCCTCGGGGCTCGTGGTGAGGGGGAGCCCGAACGGGTCGTGACACGGCATGAAAGGAGAGTAACTGACTCGACTTTAATTGGGGAGCCTGTCGGCGTGTCCCGTCCCGGCGTCCGGCCGGGGCCGGCTTGGGCCGAGCGCTAGTCTGCGGTCGGTCCTCCTCCCTCGACCCTCAAGGAGCCGCCGTGAGCACCCAGGGCATCAGCAGACGCCGCGCGCTCGGAGGTGCCGTGGCGGCCGGGGTGGGGGCGCCGCTGCTGGCGGCCTGCGGCGACGAGTCGCGCTCGGAGCGGGTGGCCCCGTTGCCGGAGACCAAGGCGGGCGAGGTGCTCGGCTCGACCGGCGACGTGGCCGTCGGTGCCTGCGCGGTCTACCCCGACCGCAAGGTGGTGGTCACCCAGCCCACCGAGGGGACCTTCAAGTGCTTCTCCGCGGTGTGCCCGCACCAGGGGTGCACCGTCTCCTCCAGCAGCGAGGGGCACATCCCCTGCACCTGCCACGGCAGCAGCTTCTCGCTCGAGGACGGCTCCGTGCTCGAGGGACCCGCCAAGACGGCGCTGCCCGAGGTGGACATCACCGTCACCGGGGACACCATCACCATGGCCTGACCGTAGGCTGGGCGCATGGCTCAACCCGCGTCGTACCGTCCCGCGGCAGGGACGATCCCGACGCAGCCGGGGGTCTACCGGTTCCGGGACAAGCGCGGCCGCGTGATCTACGTCGGCAAGGCCAAGAACCTCCGCTCCCGACTGTCCTCCTACTTCCAGGACATCGGCAACCTCCACCCGCGCACCGCCTCGATGGTGACCACCGGGGCCAGCGTGGAGTGGACGGTGGTGCGCACCGAGGTCGAGGCGCTCCAGCTGGAGTACTCGTGGATCAAGGAGTTCGATCCCCGCTTCAACGTCAAGTACCGCGACGACAAGTCCTACCCCTGGCTGGCGGTCACCGTGGGCGAGGAGTTCCCCCGGGTGATGGTGGGGCGCGGGGCCAAGAAGAAGGGGACGCGCTACTTCGGTCCCTACGGCCACGCGTGGGCGATCCGCGAGACCGTCGACCTGCTGCTGCGGGTCTTCCCGATGCGCTCGTGCAGCGCGGGGGTCTTCAAGCGCTCGGCACAGATCGGCCGGCCCTGCCTGCTGGGCTACATCGACAAGTGCAGCGCACCGTGCGTCGGAGCGGTCAGCGCCGAGGAGCACCGGCGCATCGTCGAGGACTTCTGCGACTTCATGGCCGGCAACACCACGGCGTTCGTCAAGCGGGTCGAGCGGGAGATGTACGCCGCCTCCGAGGCGATGGACTTCGAGAAGGCGGCCCGCCTCCGCGACGACCTGGGGGCCCTCAACAAGGCCCTGGAGAAGCAGGCCGTGGTGCTGGGCGACGGCACCGACGCCGACGTGGTGGCCCTGGCCGAGGACCCGCTCGAGGTGGCCGTCCAGGTCTTCCACGTGCGGGGCGGGCGCATCCGCGGCCAGCGCGGGTGGGTCGCCGACCGGATGGCCGAGGGCGGCACCGCCCACCTGGTCGAGGAGTTCCTGCTCCAGCTCTACGGCGGGGAGTCGGAGTCGATCCCCCGCGAGGTCCTGGTCCCCGAGCTCCCGGAGGACGTGGGCACCATGGAGGAGCTGCTCAGCTCGCTGCGCGGCAGCCGGGTGAGGGTCCGGGTGCCGCAGCGCGGCGACAAGAAGGCGCTGATGGAGACGGTGGCCCGCAACGCCGCCCAGTCCCTGGCGCTGCACAAGACCAAGCGTGCCAGCGACCTGACCACCCGCAACCTGGCGCTGGAGGAGATCCAGAAGGCGCTCGGCCTCGAGGAGGCCCCGCTGCGGATCGAGTGCTACGACGTCTCCAACCTCCAGGGGACCGAGGTGGTGGCCTCGATGGTGGTCTTCGAGGACGGCCTGCCGCGCAAGGGGGAGTACCGGCGGTTCGTGATCCGCGGCGTCGAGGGCCAGAACGACGTGGCCTCCATGCACGAGGTGATCACCCGCCGGTTCCGGCGGCTGCTCGACGAGCAGGCGCGCTCCACCGAGGTGGTGACCGACTCCGGGCCGATGCTGGTCGACCCGGACACCGGGCGGCCGCGCAAGTTCGCCTACGCCCCGGGGCTGGTGGTGGTCGACGGCGGACCGCCGCAGGTGAGCGCCGCGCGCCAGGCGCTGGCCGAGCTCGGGATCGACGACGTCCCGGTCTGCGGCCTGGCCAAGCGGCTCGAGGAGGTCTGGGTGCCCGGCGAGGAGGACCCGTTGATCCTGCCGCGCACCAGCGAAGGGCTCTACCTGCTCCAGCGCATCCGGGACGAGGCCCACCGTTTCGCCATCACCCACCACCGGGCCCGCCGGTCGGCCACCATGGTGGAGAGCGTGCTCGACGACGTGCCGGGGCTCGGCGAGGTGCGCCGCAAGGCGCTGCTGCGACACTTCGGCTCGTTGAAGAAGCTGCGGCAGGCCGACGTCGCCCAGATCGCCCAGGTGCCCGGGATCGGCCCGGCCACCGCCACGGCGATCAAGGAGGCGGTGGCCGCGACACCGGGGCGCAGCGCCGGACCACGGATCAACACCGCCACGGGCGAGATCGAGGAGGACTGATGAAGCAGCCGGCCGAGCTGGTGATCATCACCGGGATGACGGGCGCCGGGCGCAGCACCGCGGCCAAGGAGCTGGAGGACCTGGGCTACTTCGTGGTCGACAACCTGCCTCCGACCCTGGTCCGGGACGTGGTGCGCCTGGTCGACGACAGCAGGGGGACCAGCCAGCCGATCGCCGTGGTGGTCGACGTCCGGTCGGGGTCCTTCTTCACCAGCCTCGCGGCCAACCGGCACCAGCAGGCCACCGGGCGGCCGACCAGCCTGGTCTACCTCGACGCGAGCGACGACGTGCTGGTGCGGCGCCAGGAGGCCGTCCGGCGGCCCCACCCGCTGCAGGGCAGCGGTCGCCTGATCGACGGACTGACCAGGGAGCGCAAGGTGCTCGAGGAGATCCGCGGCGGAGCGGACCTCGTGATCGACACCACCGCCCTCAACGTGCACCAGCTGACCGACCGGATCGCCGGGCACTTCGGCTCGCCCGCGGCGCGGAGCCTGAAGGTCCAGGTCGTCAGCTTCGGCTTCAAGTACGGCATCCCGGTCGACGCAGACTTCGTCGCCGACATGCGGTTCCTGCCCAACCCGCACTGGATCCCCGAGCTGCGGCCGCAGAACGGGCGCGACGCGCCGGTGGCCGAGTTCGTGCGCAACCAGCCGGGCGCCGCGGAGTTCCTGGCCGGCTACCTGCCGGTGCTCGAGATCGCCGCCACCGGCTACCAGCGCGAGGGCAAGAGGTTCATGACCATCGCCGTCGGCTGCACCGGCGGCAAGCACCGCAGCGTCGCGATGACCGAGGAGGTCGTCGCCCGGCTCTCCGCGTCCGGGTACGACGTACGGGCCATGCACCGTGACCTCGGGCGGGAGTGACGTGGAGCGCCTCGACACCTCCGTCGTGGCGCTCGGTGGGGGGCACGGGCTCCATGCCAGCCTGTCGGCGCTGCGTGAGGTCGCCCGCGAGGTGACCGCCGTCGTCACGGTCGCCGACGACGGGGGCTCGTCGGGGCGGCTGCGCCGCGACTTCGACGTGCTGCCTCCCGGCGACCTGCGGATGGCCCTCTCGGCCCTGTGCGGCGACGACGACTGGGGTCGCACCTGGATGCAGGTCCTCCAGCACCGCTTCGACGGCGACGGCGAGCTGCGGGGTCACGCCCTGGGCAACATGCTCATCGTCGGTCTCTGGGACCTGCTCGGCGACCCGGTGGCCGGGCTCGACATGGTCGGGCGGCTGCTGGGCGCCCGGGGCCGGGTGCTGCCGATGTCGACCGTGCCCATCGACATCACGGCCCAGGTGGAGGGCCCGGACGGCCCGGAGGTGGCGCACGGGCAGGTGGAGGTGGCGACCGCGCGGGGCCGGATCAGGTCGGTGGCGCTGTCGCCCCCGGAGCCCCCGACGTGCCTCGAGGCGCTGCGCGCCGTCGAGGACGCCGACTGGGTGGTGCTGGGGCCGGGCTCGTGGTTCACCTCGGTGATCCCGCACCTGCTCCTCCCGGAGCTGCGCCGGGCGATCGTCTCGCGAGGGGCGCGGCTGGTCGTCGTGCTCAACCTCCAGCCCCAGGACGGCGAGACCGGCGGCTTCAGCCCGGCCGACCACCTGGCGGTGCTCAGGGAGCTCGCGCCCGAGCTCCGGGTCCACACCGTGCTGGCCGACACGTCCGCGGTCGGCGCCTCGGGCCCCGAGCTCGCCGAGCAGGTGCGCGCCCTGCACGGGGAGCTGGTGGTCGCCGACGTCGCCGCCGAGCCGGGCGGCAGCGCCCACGACCCCGCGCGGCTCGCGGCCGCGCTGCGCACGGTGCTGGCCAGTGTGGGGGAGTCGCCCACGGGTCGTTGACCCACATGGCAGGATCTGCCCCATGGCGATGACGGCACAGGTGAAGGCAGAGCTGGCCAGCACCGCGATCACCAAGACCTGCTGCCGCAAGGCCGAGGTGGCCTCGATGCTCCGGTTCGCCGGCGGCCTCCACATCGTCAGCGGCAAGATCGTGGTCGAGGCCGAGCTCGACACGGGCGCGGCGGCCCGACGGCTGCGCCGCGACGTCTCCGAGGTCTACGGGCACCAGTCCGACGTGGTGATGGTCCAGGGCAACGGCCTGCGCAAGGGCAGCCGCTACCTGGTCCGGGTGGTCAAGGACGGCGAGGCGCTGGCCCGGCAGACCGGCCTGCTCGACCCGCGCGGCCGGCCCGTGCGCGGGCTGCCGCCCGCCGTGGTCTCCGGCGGTGGCTGCGACGCCGTCGCCGCGTGGCGCGGCGCCTTCCTGGCCCACGGCTCCCTCACCGAGCCCGGCCGGTCCTCCTCCTTGGAGGTCACCTGCCCGGGCCCGGAGGCCGCCCTCGCCCTGGTGGGCGTGGCCCGTCGGCTCGGCATCTCCGCGAAGGCCCGCGAGGTCCGCGGGGTCGACCGCGTGGTCATCCGCGACGGCGACGCGATCGGCGCGCTGCTCACCCGCCTGGGCGCCCACGAGACCCTGATGGCCTGGGAGGAGCGGCGGATGCGCCGCGAGGTCCGGGCGACCGCCAACCGCCTCGCCAACTTCGACGACGCCAACCTGCGCCGCTCCGCGCGGGCCGCCGTCGCCGCCGGCGCCCGCGTCGAGCGCGCCCTGGAGATCCTCGGGGACGAGGTGCCCGACCACCTCAAGCTCGCCGGCCACCTGCGCCTCGAGCACAAGCAGGCCTCCCTGGAGGAGCTCGGCCAGCTGCACGAGCCGGTGCTGACCAAGGACGCGATCGCCGGCCGGATCCGGCGGCTGCTGGCGATGGCCGACAAGCGCGCGGAGGAGCTCGGCATCCCCGACACCGAGGCGTCGCTGACCCCCGACATGCTCGCCGAGGAAGCCTGAATCCAGGCGCCACTCCGGCCCCCGTCGAGGACGGTCCGAGGTCCATCGAGGATGCCCCGGGGTAGGTGTTGAGGTGCGCGCGATAGGGTCGTGGACGCTCGTCGACCATCGCTACTCCAGGAGTCAATTGTGACTGTCCGTGTGGGAATCAACGGCTTCGGCCGGATCGGCCGCAACTTCTTCCGCGCCGTGCGCGCCTCGGGTGCCGACATCGAGATCGTCGGGGTCAACGACCTGACCGACAACGCCTCGCTGGCTCACCTGCTCAAGTACGACTCCATCCTCGGCAGGCTGGACGCCGACGTCTCGTCCACCGAGTCGGCCATCCGGGTGGGTGACCAGGAGATCGCCGCCTTCGCCGAGCGGAACCCGGCCGACCTCAAGTGGGGCGACCTCGGTGTCGACGTCGTCGTGGAGTCCACCGGCTTCTTCACCGACGCCACGAAGGCCAAGGCGCACCTCGACGGCGGTGCCAAGAAGGTCATCATCTCGGCGCCCGCCAAGAACGAGGACATCACCGTGGTGATGGGGGTCAACCACGAGCTCTACGACCCGGAGAAGCACCACGTCATCTCCAACGCCTCCTGCACCACCAACTGCCTCGCGCCGATGGCGAAGGCGCTCAACGACGAGTTCGGCATCGTCAAGGGCCTGATGACGACCATCCACGCCTACACCGCCGACCAGAACCTGCAGGACAACATCCACAAGGACCTGCGCCGGGCCCGGGCCGCCGCGCTCAACATCGTCCCCACCTCGACCGGTGCGGCCAAGGCGATCGGTCTGGTCCTCCCCGAGCTCAAGGGCAAGCTCGACGGCTTCGCGCTGCGCGTGCCCACCCCCACCGGCTCCGCCACCGACCTCACCTTCGAGGCCGGCCGCGAGACCAGCGTGGAGGAGGTCAACGCCGCGATCGAGAAGGCCGCCGACGGACGCTTCCTGAAGTACTCCACCGACCCGATCGTCTCCACCGACATCACCACCGACCCGGCGTCGTGCATCTTCGACGCCCCGCTGACCAAGGTCATCGGCAACCAGGTCAAGGTCATCGGCTGGTACGACAACGAGTGGGGCTACTCCAACCGCCTCGTGGACCTGATCGACCACGTCGGCAGCACCCTCTGACCGTGTCGGGACTCGAGACGCTAGGCGACCTGCGGGGCCGGCGGGTCCTGGTCCGTTCGGACCTGAACGTCCCCCTGGACGAAGGCCGGATCACCGACGACGGCCGGATCCGGGCGAGCGTGCCGACGATCCGCAAGCTCAGCGACGCGGGCGCCCGGGTCGTGGTGACCGCGCACCTCGGCCGCCCCAAGGGCGCACCGGACCCGGCCTACTCGCTGGGTCCGGTGGCGGCGCGGCTCGCTGAGCTGCTCGGGCGCCCCGTCTCCTTCGCCGAGGACACGGTCGGGCCGAGCGCCCGGCGTGTGGTGGCCTCGCTCGGGGACGGCGACGTGGCCCTGCTGGAGAACCTCCGCTTCAACGAGGGCGAGACCAGCAAGGACGACGCCGTGCGGGGTGCCTTCGCCGACGAGCTGGCGAGCCTCGCCGACGCCTACGTCTCGGACGGCTTCGGCGTGGTCCACCGCAAGCAGGCGAGCGTCTACGACGTGGCGACCCGCCTGCCGAGCGCCATGGGCGGTCTGGTCGAGTCCGAGATCGAGGTGCTGCGCCGACTGACCGTGGATCCCGAGCGCCCCTACGTGGTGGTGCTGGGCGGGTCCAAGGTCTCGGACAAGCTGGGCGTGATCGACAACCTGCTCGACAAGGCCGACCGGCTGCTGATCGGCGGCGGGATGGTCTTCACCTTCCTCAAGGCCCAGGGCCACGAGGTGGGCAGGAGCCTGCTGGAGGAGGACCAGCTCGACACCTGTCGGCGCTACCTCGCCGAGGCCGCCGAGCGCGGGGTCGAGCTGGTGCTGCCCACCGACATCGTGGTGGACACCGCGTTCCCCTCCGGGGACCGCGAGCCCCAGCCGGTGGTGGTGCCGGCCGCCGAGATCCCGGCCGACGCGCTGGGTCTCGACATCGGCCCGGAGTCCGCGGCGGCCTTCGCCGCGGCCCTGGCCGACGCCCGGACCGTCTTCTGGAACGGCCCCATGGGGGTCTTCGAGGTGCCGGCCTTCGCCGAGGGCACCCGCACCGTGGCCGAGGCGCTGACCCGGGTCCAGGGGCTCTCGGTCGTCGGTGGCGGGGACTCCGCCGCCGCGGTGCGCGCCCTGGGCTTCGACGAGGCCGCCTTCGGCCACATCTCCACCGGTGGAGGGGCCAGCCTGGAGTTCCTCGAGGGCAAGGACCTCCCCGGCATCTCCGTGCTCGAACGCTGACGACGACAAGGAACCCTGCTGATGGCTCCCACCCGCACCCCGCTGATGGCGGGGAACTGGAAGATGAACCTCAACCACCAGGAGGCGGTGGTCCTGGTCCAGAAGCTCGCCTGGACGCTGTCGGACAAGAAGCACGACTTCTCCCGGGTCGAGGTCGTCGTCGTCCCGCCGTTCACCGACCTGCGCTCGGTGCAGACGCTGGTGGACGGCGACCGGCTCCAGCTGAAGTACGGCGCCCAGGACGTCTCGGTGCACGAGAGCGGCGCCCACACCGGCGACATCTCCGCCGGGATGCTGGCCAAGCTCGGCTGCTCCTACGTGGTGGTGGGCCACTCGGAGCGTCGCCAGGACCACCACGAGTCGGACGAGACGGTCAACGCCAAGGCCCACCGGGCCCTCGAGGCGGGGATGACGCCGATCGTCTGCGTCGGGGAGGGGCTCGAGGTCCGCCAGGCCGGCCGGCACGTCGAGCACACGCTGAGCCAGGTCGAGGGCTCGCTCGCGGGCTTCTCGCCCGAGCAGGTCGCCGGGCTGGTCGTGGCCTACGAGCCCGTCTGGGCCATCGGCACCGGGGAGGTGGCCACGCCCGAGGACGCGCAGGAGGTCTGCGGAGCCATCCGGGAGCGGCTGCGGGAGCGCTACGGCGACGAGGCGGCCGACGGCTGCCGGATCCTGTACGGCGGTTCGGTGAAGGCGGCCAACGTGGCCGGCATCATGGAGAAGCCCGACGTCGACGGTGCGCTGGTCGGCGGAGCGAGCCTCCAGGCCGACGAGTTCGGCGGCATCTGCCGTTTCCATGACATGCCTGTCCTCTGATCACCCCCGACTGACGTAGGCTGCCCTCGTGATTCTGCTCTTTCAGTCCCTGCTCATCCTGACGAGCCTGATCCTCATCCTCCTGGTGCTGCTGCACAAGGGGCGTGGGGGCGGCATGTCCGACATGTTCGGTGGTGGCATGTCCAGCACCCTCGGCGGCTCCTCGGTGGCCGAGCGCAACCTGGACCGGTTCACCGTCGGAGTGGGAGTCGTCTGGTTCGCCTGCATCGTGGCGCTCGGACTGCTGATGGCGTACGGATCCTGAACATGTAAATAGCTTCATTTCTCTTCTGGGAGGGACAGAGATGGCTGGTGGAGGAAGCGCGATCCGGGGTAGTCGGGTCGGGGCAGGGCCGATGGGAGAGGCCGAACGGGGGGAGGCGGCGCCGCGTCAGGCGGTCACCTACTTCTGCTCGCACGCACACCGCTCGGTGGTGACCTTCGCCGTCGAGGCGATCGCACCGGAGGCGTGGGACTGCCCGAAGTGCGGCCTGCCGGCCAGCATGGACCGGGACAACCCGCCGCCGCCGCCCAAGATCGAGCCCTACAAGACGCACCTGGCCTACGTGAAGGAGCGGCGCTCCGACGCGGAGGCGGCCGACATCCTCAACGAGGCCGTGCAGCTGCTGCGCAGCCGGCGCAAGTCGGGCGACGTCATCTTCTAGGCCACGCCGTCGCGGCCGGGCGAGGCCGCGGCCTCGTCGAGGAGCCACAACGTCTCCTGTCGCCCCCGCACTCCGCGGGCCGGGCACTCGGCGAGCGGCCCCGTGCTGCGGGCCGCCGCCACCGCCGCGGCCTTCGACTCGCCGCTGGCGAGGAACCAGACCGCATCGGCACGGTTGAGCGCCTCGAAGGTGAGGCTGACGCGTCGGGGCGGCGGCTTGGGGGAGTCGGTGACGGCGACGGTGCTGTGCGACCGGACATCGAGCCCGGGGTGGCCCGGGAAGAGCGAGGCGACGTGCCCGTCCGGGCCCACGCCGAGCATGACCAGGTCGAAGCCGGCAGGACCGAGCTCGTCGAGCATGCCGGCGTAGGCCTCCGCGGCGGCCGCGACGTCGGCGACGTCGTCGGCCGACGGCACCTCGTGCACCCGACGGGGGTCGACCCCGAGGTGGTCCAGCATGGCGCGGCGTGCCTGGAGGGCGTTGCGGTCCTCGGAGGCGCCGGCCACGAACCGCTCGTCGCCCCACCAGAACGAGACCCGGGACCAGTCGACCGGGGCGTCCGTGCGACGCGCCACCTCACGGTGGACGAGGTCGGCGATCGACCCACCGGTGAGGCACACCCTGGGGTCGCGCCCGGCCGCCTGCAGCTCCTCGAGCCTGGCCAGGAGCCTGCTGGCGACCTCGCCGGCCAGCGAGGCGGCGTCCGGGGCCACCTCGAGATCGCCCCGCGCGCTCATCGCGGCCCCTCGCGCTCGGCCAGGTGGGCCACCGTCTCGGCGTAGATGTCGTCCTCGTCGAGCCGGCGCAGCTCCTCGGCCAGCAGCTCCGGCACGGGGCGCAGCGGCAGCGCGACCGGGCGGTCCGGGGAGCCGGGCGTGGAGAGGGTGCCGTGCTTGCCGTCGGGGCGGGTGATCCGCACCGGGCCCTGCCGTGTCTCCAGCACCACCTCGGTGATCCCCGGACCCTGGGACCGGTGTCGGGCCACGTCGACGCCGAGCCGGCTGGAGAGCCAGGCGATCATCAGCTCGGCCGAGGGGCTGATCCGCTCCGCGGTGACCGAGGCGCCGGTGACCCTGGCCGGGAACTGGTCGAGGGCGGCGGCCAGCAGCGCCCGCCAGGGCGTCAGCCGGGTCCACGCGAGGTCGGTGTTGCCCCGGGTGTAGGCGAGGCACTGCTCGGCGAGGGCGCGCTGCTTGCCCCGGCTGACGGCTGCGGTGTCGGTGATCCGCCGCTGCGCCAGGGCGCCGAGCCGGTCGCCCGCCGGGTCGGGCGGGGCGTCGACCGGCCACCACACGGCCACGGGGGAGTCGGGCAGGAGGAGCGGCAGCACCACCGACTCGTCGTGCTCCACCACCTCGCCACTGAGGCGGATCAGCGCCGTCTCGCCGCTCCACCCGGCACCGATGCCGAGCCTGGCGTCGACCCGGGAGGCGCCCCGGGTGCTCCCCAGGATCACCCCCAGCACCCGCGCGGGATGCTCGTGGGAGGCGTGCTGGACGTCCTTCATCGCCTGCTCGGCGTGGTCCTCGGGAGCCACCACGATCAGGGTCATCACCATGCCCATGGCGGGGCTGCCCGACAGGGCGCGCTGGCGCATGAGCTCCGCGGAGATGGCCGAGGCGGTGGTGTCCTTCAGCTCGATCACGGTCGCCTCCAGGTCCGTCCGTCGCGGGCCAGCATCTCGTCGGCCGAGGGCGGGCCCCAGGTGCCGGACTCGTAGGCCTCCGGCGCGCCCTTCCGGGCCCAGTGCGCGATGATCGGGTCGAGGATCTTCCAGGACAGCTCGACCTCCTCGTGGCGGGGGAAGAGCGGTGGGTCGCCGAGCAGCACGTCGAGGATCAGCCGCTCGTAAGCCTCCGGGGAGGTCTCGGTGAAGGTGCCGCCGTAGACGAAGTCCATGGACACGTCCCGGATCTCCATCGAGGTCCCCGGCACCTTCGAGCCGAAGCGCACGGTCAGGCCCTCGTCGGGCTGCACCCGGATCACCAGGGCGTTCTGGGTCAGCTCCTCGGTGGAGTGCTTGCCGAAGGGCACGTGCGGCACCCGCTTGAAGACCACCGCCACCTCGGTCACCCGGCGCCCCAGCCGCTTGCCGGCGCGCAGGTAGAACGGCACCCCGGCCCAGCGCCGGTTCTCCACCTGGAGGGTGACCGCGGCATAGGTCTCGGTGGTGGAGTCGGCCGGGATGCCTTCCTCCTGGAGGAAGCCGGGGACCTTCTCCCCGCCCGCCCAGCCCTCGGCGTACTGCCCCCGGGCCGTGGAGCGGGTCAGCGACCGGGGCAGGACGACCGAGGAGAGCAGCTTCTCCTTCTCGACCCGCAGGGACTCCGCCTCGAACGACCGGGGCTCCTCCATCGCCACCAGGGCCATGAGCTGGAGGAGGTGGTTCTGGATCACGTCGCGGGCCGCGCCGATGCCGTCGTAGTAGCCGGCACGGCCACCGATCCCGATGTCCTCGGCCATGGTGATCTGCACGTGGTCGACGTAGTGGGAGTTCCACAGGGGCTCGAACATCGAGTTGGCGAACCGCAGCGCCAGGACGTTCTGGACGGTCTCCTTGCCCAGGTAGTGGTCGATGCGGAAGACCGAGCCGGACGGGAAGACCCGGTCCAGGACCTGGTTGAGCTCGCGGGCCGAGGCCAGGTCGTGCCCGAACGGCTTCTCCACCACCACTCGCCGCCACGAGCTGGTGCTCTCGGCGAGACCGTGCTTCTGGAGCTGGGTGACCACGTCGCCGAACAGGCCCGGGGGGATCGCGAGGTAGAAGGCGTGGTTGCCCCCCGTGCCGCGCTCCTGGTCGAGCAGCTGCAGGGTGTTGCGGAGCAGGTCGAAGGCCACGTCGTCGTCGAACTCGCCGGGGACGAACCGGAAGCCGTCGGCGAGCTGGTCCCACACCTCCTGGCGGAACTCCGTGCGCGCGTGCTCACGGACGGCGTCCCGGACGATCTCGGCGAAGTCCTGGTCCTCCCACTCGCGGCGGGCGAAGCCGACGAGGCTGAAGCCCGGGGGCAGCAGACCTCGGTTGGCCAGGTCGTAGACGGCCGGCATGATCTTCTTGCGCGACAGGTCCCCGGTGACCCCGAAGAGCACCATGCTGCAGGGTCCGGCGATCCGCGGGAGCCTCCGGTCCCGCGGGTCGCGCAGCGGGTTGTGCCGCTCTGCGCTCACGACGGGGCCAGCACGGTCACCAGCGCGGCCAGGTCGGCGGGGGAGGCCAGGTGCAGGCGCAGCACCGGGGAGCCCTTCGCGGCGAGCACCTGAGCGTCGCCGACGGCCTGGGCCAGCAGGAACTCGTGGAAGGTGAAGGGGCGTCCCGGGACGGCCAGGTCGGCCTCGGGCTGGGTCGTGACCTGGAGGAAGGCCCCGGTGGTGGGCCCGCCCTTGTGGTACTGGCCGGTGGAGTGCAGGAAGCGCGGCCCCCACCCGAAGGTCACCGGCCGGCCGGTGCGGGTCGCCAGCGCGGGGCGCACCGGGAGCAGAGCCACGTCGCGGAGGCGGTCAAGGTAGGCCTGGACGGCCAGGTAGCCGCGCTCCTCGTCGACCTGGGCGAGCAGGGCCGCCACGGCGTCGGCCACCGTGCTGGTCCCCTCCGGCAGCCACCCCGGCGAGGCGAAGACCGTCACCGCCCCGTCGACGAAGGCCGGCGCCGGGGAGTCGGAGGAGCCCTCGAGCATCTCGCGGGCCGCGGACTTCGCGCTCTCCACGTCGGGCTGGTCGAAGGGGTTGATGCCGATCACGCCGCCGGCGACGGCGGTGGCGGTCTCCCACAGCAGCAGCTGGGCGCCCAACGGCCCGTCGACGGCGGCCGACCAGCCGGAGGTCGCGGGCCACTCACCCTGCGCGGGGCCGAAGCTGACCAGGAGCGAGTCCTCGGTGGACGGGGTCCAGTTGGGGGTCTGCATCCGCTCCACCACCACCGGGAGGATGCCCTTGCCGTCCTTGCCGGTGGACTCCGCGACGAGCTGCTCGACCCAGTCGCCGAACCCGGGGTAGGCGGAGCCGCCGTCGGCGAGCACCAGCTTGTCGACGTCGCGGGTCGCCGTCAGCCCCAGCAGGGCGCCCAGGCGCAGGGCCGGGTTGGCCACCTCGTCGACCGCCAGCGCGGGACGCAGGGCCTCGGCCTCGGAGAGCAGGGCGCCGACGTCGGCCCCGGCCAGCGCGCTCGGGACCAGGCCGAAGGCGGTCAGCGCGGAGAAGCGCCCGCCGACGTCGGGGTCGGAGCGCAAGACCCGGTAGCCGGCCTCGGTGGCGGCGACGTCGAGGGGAGAGCCCGGGTCGGTCACCACCACGAGGCGCTCGGCGGGATCGATCCCGGCATCGGCGAAGGCCTTCTCGAAGGCCCGCTTCTGGCTGTCGGTCTCGACGGTGCCACCCGACTTGGAGCTGACGACGACGACCGTGCGCGCGATGTCGGTCTCCAGGGCGCGGCGGACGAAGTCCGGATCGGAGGAGTCGACGACCGTCAGCTCGACGCCGGCGGCCGCGCAGATCACCTCGGGAGCCAGGGACGAGCCGCCCATGCCGCACAGCACGACCCGGTCGAGGCCGCGGCCGCGCAGCTCGTCGCGGAGCGCCTCGGCCTCGGCCACGACGGGGGCGGAGGTGACCGGCAGGTCGACCCAGGCCAGCCGCTTGGCGGCCTCCTCCTCGGCGGCCTCGCCCCACAGGGCCGGGTCCTGCGCGGCGAGGCGGCTGGCGACCCGACCGGCGACCAGGTCGCCGAGGACCGCGTCGAACGCCTCGGGATTGGCCAGTCCCAGGCTCAGGGACACCCCGGTGGCCTCGAGGCCCGCGCCGCTCACGAGCGACCGGCCTGGTCGAGCTGGCCCTGGACGGTGTCGAGCAGCTCCTGCCAGGAGGCGAGGAACTTGTCGACGCCCTCCTTCTCCAGGACCGCGATCACGTCGTCGTAGACGACACCGGCCTCGGCGAGCGAGCCCATCGTGGCCTCGGCGTCGTCGTACTGGGTGGTGACCTGGTCGCCGAGCACCTCGCCGTGGTCGGCGAAGGCCTCCAGGGTCTTCTCCGGCATCGTGTTGACGGTGCCGGGCACCACCAGGTCGGTGACGTACATGGTGTCGCGGTAGTCGGGGTTCTTGACCCCGGTCGAGGCCCACAACGGTCGCTGCCGCCGCGCTCCGGCCTCGGCCAGGGCGGCCCAGCGCTCGCTGGTGAAGAACTCCTGGAAGGCCTGGTGCGCGAGCCGCGCGTTGGCGACCCCGGCGCGGCCGAAGAGCGAGGGGTCGGCCCCGGCCGCCTCCAGCCGCTTGTCGACCTCGGTGTCGACCCGGGAGACGAAGAAGGAGGCCACGGAGTGGATCCGGGAGAGGTCGTGCCCGTTGTCGCGGGCCAGCTCCAGCCCGGCGGCGTAGGCCTCCATCACCTCCTGGTAGCGGGCCAGGCCGAAGATCAGCGTGACGTTGACGCTGATCCCCTCGCCCAGCGCCGCGGTGATGGCCGGGCCGCCCTCGGTCGTCGCGGGGATCTTGACCAGCAGGTTCTCCCGGTCCACCTCCGTCCACAGCTCCTTGGCCGAGGCCACCGTGGCCTCGGTGTCGAAGGCCAGGGTGGGCGCGACCTCGATGGAGACGCGACCGTCGACCCCGTCGGTGGCCTCCCAGACCGGCCGCAGCAGGTCGCAGGCGTCCCGGACGTCGGCGGTGGTCAGGGCGAAGACCGTCGCGTCGACGTCGGCGCCGTCCGCGGCGAGCCTGCGGACGGCCCCGTCGTAGCGCTCCCCGTCGGCCAGTGCGGCCGCGAAGATCGACGGGTTCGTGGTGACACCCGTGACGGAGGACCCGGCGACCAGCTCGGCGAGGTTGCCGGTCTCGAGACGCTCCCGGGAGAGGTCGTCGAGCCAGATCGAGACCCCGGCCTCGGCCAGGGACTTCAGACGTTCGGACATGTGGTGTGCCTCCGGTGTGGGTCGCTGGTCGGTGCCAGGTGCGGTGCCTGGATCGCTGCGGTCAGGCCTCCGCGGCGGCGATGCTGTCGAGCGCTGCGGTGACGACGGCCGCGGCCGTCATCCCGAACTCCTGGTAGAGCCGGGTGTAGTCGGCGCTGGCGCCGTAGTGCTCGAGCGAGACGATCCGTCCCGCGTCGCCGACCACGTCGCGCCAGCCCTGGGAGATCCCCGCCTCGACGCTGACCCGCGCCTTGACGATGGGCGGGATCACCGCGTCTCGGTACGCCTGGTTCTGGGCGTCGAACCACTCACGGCACGGCATCGAGACGACGCGGGCGCGGACGCCCTGCTCGGCCAGCGTGGCCCGCGCCTCGACCGCGAGCTGGACCTCCGAGCCGGTCGCGACCAGCACCACGTCGGGCTGGCCGCCCTCGGCGTCGAGGAGCACGTAGCCGCCCTTGGCGACGTCGTCGGTGCCGGCCCAGTGCTCGCCGTCGACCACGCCGCGGGGGAGCACGGGGACGTCCTGGCGGGTCAGGCAGAGCCCGGCCGGGCGGTCGGTGTTCTCCAGCACGGCCTTCCAGGCGGCCGCGGTCTCGTTGGCGTCGGCCGGACGGACCACGTCGAGACCGGGGATCGCGCGGAGCGCCGCGAGGTGCTCGATCGGCTGGTGGGTGGGCCCGTCCTCACCGAGGCCGATGGAGTCGTGGGTCCAGACGTAGATCACCGGCGCCTGCATCATCGCGGCCAGCCGGACGGCGGGACGCATGTAGTCGGCGAACTGCAGGAAGGTGCCGCCGAAGACGCGGGTGCCGCCGTGCAGCGTGATCCCGTTCATGATGGCGCCCATCGCGTGCTCGCGGATGCCGAAGTGGAGCACCCGACCGTAGGGCTCGCCCTTCCAGGTGCTGGTGGTGCGGGTGACCGGGTTGAACGAGGCCGCGCCCTTGATCGTGGTGTTGTTGGACCCGGCCAGGTCGGCGGAGCCGCCCCAGAGCTCGGGCAGCACTCCGGCGACGGCGTTGATCACCTCGCCGGAGGCCTTGCGGGTGGCGACGCCGGCGCCGGCCTCCCAGGACGGCAGCGCGTCGGCCCAGCCGTCGGGCAGGCGGCGCTCCTTGACCCGGTGCAGCAGCGCGTCCCGCTCGGGGTTGGCCGCGGCCCACGCGGCGTACTGCTCGTCCCAGGCGTCGCCGGCGGCCTTGCCCCGCTCGAGTGCCTGCCGGGTGTGGGCGAGCACCTCGTCGGGCACCTCGAAGGTCCGGGCCGGGTCGAAGCCGAGGATCTCCTTGGTGGCGGCGACCTCGTCGGCGCCCAGGGCCGAGCCGTGGGCGGCGCCGGTGCCGCGCGCGTTCGGCGCGGGCCAGGCGATGGTGGTGCGCAGCTTGATGAAGCTGGGCCGGTCGGTGACCGCGCGGGCGGCCGCCAGGGCGTCGTAGAGCCCCTGGACGTCCTCGCGGTAGACGTCCGGGTCGCTGCGGTCGCCGGCCCAGTCGACGGTCTGCACGTGCCAGCCGTAGGCCTCGTAGCGCAGCGCGACGTCCTCGGTGAACGCCACGTCGGTGTCGTCCTCGATGGAGATCTGGTTGTCGTCCCAGATCAGCGTGAGGTTCCCCAGCTGCTGGTGTCCGGCGAGCGAGGAGGCCTCGGCGCTGACGCCCTCCTGCAGGTCGCCGTCGGAGGCGAGGCAGTACACGTGGTGGTCGAAGAGCGACTCGCCGGGGGCGGCTTCCGGGTCCAGCAGGCCGCGCTGGCGGCGGGCGGCCATCGCCATGCCGACGGCGTTGGCGACGCCCTGGCCGAGCGGGCCGGTGGTGGTCTCCACGCCGGCGGTGTGGCCGAACTCGGGGTGGCCGGGGGTCTTGGAGCCCCAGCTGCGCAGCCCCTTGAGGTCGTCGAGCTCGAGGCCGAAGCCGGCCAGGTAGAGCTGGAGGTAGAGGGTGAGGCTGGTGTGGCCGCAGGAGAGCACGAAGCGGTCCCGGGCGATCCAGTTCGGGTCCGCGGGGTCGTGGCGCATGACCTTCTGGAAGAGCAGGTAGGCCACCGGCGCGAGGCTCAGCGCGGTGCCGGGGTGACCGTTGCCGACCTTCTGGACGGCATCCATCGCGAGGACCCGGGCGGTGTCCACAGCCCTGTCGTCGAGGTCGGTCCACTCCAGAGCGGGGGATCCCTTGGTCCGTGCGGTCACGTGCTTCCCTTCGAACGTCTTCAACAACTCGGCAGAGCCGATAGGCAGGCACGAGCCTACTCAGGGGTCGGGCTAGACTCGACCCCGCCTGTACCCCACTCAACCGAGGTTCATCTCCGTGACGTACGTCGGCCACTCGGCCCCTGACGCCGAGCAGTCCGGACCCCACCGGTCTCCCGACGGATCCCGGACCCCGGGCGAGGCTGCGCCGCGCGCCGGGATCAAGGACGTGCTCGCGGCCTACGTCGGGCTCACCAAGCCCCGGGTGATCGAGCTGCTGCTGCTCACCACGGTGCCGGTGATGTTCTTCGCCGCGCGCGGGGTGCCGCCGCTGGGCCTGGTGGTCGCCACCGTGATCGGCGGGGCGCTGAGCGCGGGCTCGGCGTCGGCCTACAACTGCGTCTACGACCGCGACATCGACGAGCAGATGCGTCGGACCCGTCGCCGGGCGCTGCCCCGGCACGTGGTCACCCCGGCCTCGGCGCTGGTGTTCGCCACCGTGCTGGCGGCTCTCTCCACGGTGGTCCTGGCCGTGTGGGTCAACGTGCTCTCCGCCGGTCTCTCGCTGCTGGCCAACGCCTTCTACGTGATCGTCTACACGATGATCCTCAAGCGCCGCACCACCCAGAACATCGTCTGGGGCGGGATCGCCGGGTGCTTCCCGACCATCATCGGCTGGACCGCGGTCACCGGGCAGCTCGACTGGGCCCCGCTGATCCTCTTCATGGTGGTCTTCTTCTGGACGCCGCCCCACACCTGGGCGCTGGCGCTGCGCTACCGCGAGGACTACGCCAACGTCGACGTCCCGATGCTGCCGGTGGTCAAGCCCGCCGCCGAGGTGGGCCGCCAGATCGTTCTCTACAGCTGGGTGATGGTGGCCACCTCGATGCTGCTGTGGCCGGCGGCCGGGACCGGTCCGGTCTACCCCGTCGTCGCCGCGGTGCTCGGGGCGGTCTTCCTGCTCGAGGCGCACCGGATGTGGAACCGGGCCAAGGCCTCCGACCAGCTCACCGACATCTCACCGATGCGGCTCTTCCACAACTCCAACCTCTACCTGTCGCTGCTCTTCGTGGCCGTGGCGCTAGACCCGCTGCTCTTCTGAGCCCGCTCCGGTCGGCCCGCGTGCAGCCCCCGGCTCCGGCGCGCCCGCCGCGGCCCGACGCACGGAGTCACCACGGAGTCACCACGGAGCCACCACGGAGCCGGCCCGGGGTCAGCGCGTGGCCGAGCGCGTGGCCGAGCGCGGGGTCAGCGCGGGGTCAGCGCGGGGTCAGCGCGGGGTGAGCGTGGTGGCGGCCTCGGTCTGCGGCGGGGCGGTCGGGTCGGGGTGCTCGGCCGGCTCCGCCTCGGAGCGGTGGGGGAGGACCGCCAAGGTGATCCGCGCCAGGCCCGCCGCGAGCAGGCCGGCGCCCAGCATGTGCAGTGCGACCAGCGCGATCGGCAGGTCGAGCCAGTACTGCACCCAGCCCAGCACGCCCTGGGCCAGCTCGATGGCCAGCACCAGGCCGGTGACCAGGGAGAGCCAGCGCATCCGGGCGTGCAGCGCCGCGACCAGGAGCGCCACGGTCAGCGCGACCAGCACGTAGACCGAGACGGCGTGGACCTGGGACAGCACGGCGGGGTCCAGGCCGTTGCGCGGGGCGTGGTCGTCCCCGGCGTGCGGACCGGCGCCGGTCACCACGGTGCCGAGGTAGAGCACCACCCAGCCGACGGCGAGGTTGGCGAAGGCGAGCCAGCGGTGGAGTCGCGGCGCCGGGCCCCGGTCGGGGCTGCGGAGGTCGTCGAGGAGGACCACGCAGACCATGACGATGGCCATCGACAGCAGGAAGTGGAGCGAGACCACCCACGGGTTCAGGTCGGTCAGCACGGTGATGCCGCCGAGCACCGCCTGCAGCGGGATGGACAGGCCGACCACGAAGGAGAGCCGCGTCGCCTTGCGGTGCTGTGCCCCGAGGGCGGCCAGGAAGGTGAGCAGGGCGACCGCGGCCAGCACGAAGGTGAGCAGTCGGTTGCCGAACTCGATCGCACCGTGGATGCCCAGCTCGCCGTGGGCCACGAAGGACTCGTCGGTGCAGCGCGGCCAGGTCGGGCAGCCGAGCCCGGAGCCGGTGAGGCGCACCGCCGCCCCGGTGACGACGATGCCGATGTTGGCCAGCAGGTTGGCGATCGCCAGCGGCCACAGCCACGGGGCGAGACGAGCCAGGGTCATTCGGGTCACTCCCACTTGAAGGTGCGTGCGGTGGCCACCGCGCCCAGCGTCGCCCAGGCCACCAGGACGAGCATGGCCGAGCCGTCTGCCCGGCCGTCCAGCAGAGCGGCGCGCATTCCCTCACCGAGGGCGCCGGAGGGGAGCCACGCGACGATCTCGCCGAATCCACCGTACGTGGTGGCGGGGAGGAGGACGGCGCCGCCGGTGAGCAGCAGCAGGTAGATCAGGTTGGCGGCCGCCAGCGTCGCCTCGGCGCGCAGGGTGCCGGCGACCAGCAGGCCCCAGGAGGTGAAGGCGCCGGTGCCCAGCAGCAGGAGGAGGAGCGCGGCCCACCACCCGCTCGGGTCGGGCTGCCAGCCCATGGCCAGCGCGACGCCGGCCAGCACGACCAGCTGCATCGCCTGGACCAGGAGGACCGCGCCGACCTTGCCCAGGAGGAGTCCGTACCGGGGGAGCGGTGAGGCACCGAGCCGCTTGATGAGGCCGTAGCGGCGTTCGAAGCCGGTGGCGATCGCCACCGAGGTGAAGGAGGTGGACATGACGGCGAGCGCGAGCACGCCGGGCGCCAGCACGTCGATGACCGGCCGGTCGAAGCCGAGGTCGAACCGGTCGGCGGCACGGACCCCGCCGACCATCACCAGGACCGGGATGACCAGGGCGAGCAGGAGCTGCTCGCCGTTGCGGAGCATCAGCCGCGACTCCATGCGCGCCTGGGCGAGGACCTGGCGCCACAGCGGCGCCGCTCCCGGGGCGGGACGCAGGTCGAGCGTGCTCATCAGGTCAGCCCCCGGCCGGTCAGCTCGAGGAAGACGTCCTCGAGGGTGCGCTGGCCCAGGGTCAGCGACTCGGGCAGCACGGCGTGGGCCTCGCACCAGCGGGCGACCACGCCGAGGGTCCGCGAGTCCGCGGTGCCGGAGACCGACATGCTGAGGGCCCCGAGCTGGCGGACGTCGGTGTCGGGGCCCAGCTCGGCCTGCAGCGACTCGGGTGCGCCGTCGGGGAAGGGTCGGGTGACGACCAGCCGGATGGTGGTGCGCCCGCCCCGCATCAGCTCCAGCGGACTGCCGGAGGAGACGAGCACGCCGCGGTCGACGATGTGGACCTGGTCGGCGAGGTGCTCGGCCTCCTCCATGTGGTGGGTGGTGAGCACGACCGTGACGCCGTGCGTCCTCAGGTCGTCGAGGAGGTCCCAGGTGTCGCGGCGGGCCTGCGGGTCCATCCCGGCCGTCGGCTCGTCGACGAAGACCAGCTCGGGCCGTCCCACCAGGGCCATCGCCAGGCCGAGCCGCTGCTGCTGGCCGCCGGAGAGCCGCCGGTAGGGCGTGCGGCCGCAGTCCCCGAGACCGACCCGCTCGGCGAGCGTGTCGACGTCCATCGGGTCGCGGTGCAGGGCGGCGACGTGCCGCAGCATCTCCATGGCCCGCACCCCGGACCAGGCCCCGCCGGACTGGAGCATCACCCCGATCCGGGGCAGCAGGGCGCGCCGGTCCCGGTAGGGGTCGAGACCCAGCACCCGGACCCGGCCCTGCTGGGCCCGGCGGTAGCCCTCGCACGTCTCCAGGGTGGTGGTCTTGCCGGCGCCGTTGGGGCCGAGGACGGCGGTGATCGTGCCGCGCTCCACGCGCAGCGACAGGCCGTCGACCGCCACCTTGTCGCCGTACCTCATGACCAAGCCGTCGACCTCGACGGCGGCGGAGGAGGTGGGCACGCCACCAGTCTAGGAACCGACCCGTGGCAGCGGCCCGCGCGGGTCGGTCCGGGCCGGGGTGCTCACCCCGCCCGCTCCGGCTCCAAGGGCTGGCTGCGCCGCCGGTGACGGCGTGCCTCGAGCCGCAGGGCGGCGGCGTGCCCGAGGAGCGCGAGCGTCACGCCGGCCACCACGTCCAGGACGTAGTGGTTGGCCGTCGCCACCACGGCCAGGCCCATCAGGACCGGCAGGGCGAACCCGACCGTCCGCAGCCACAAGGTGGCGGCCGCGGTCACGATGGCGATGCCGACGAGCAGGTCCCAGCCGGTGTGCAGGCTCGGCATGGCCGCGTACTGGTTGGTGAAGGCGGGGGGCTGGAGGTAGCGGTAGGCGCGGGACTCCTCGCTCACCGTGTCGGCCATCCCGAGGTCGAGCAGTCGCGGGGGAGTGACGGGGTAGAGGGCGACGATGAGCATCCCGAGCGCTCCGGAGACCAGCATCGCGTCCCGGAGCCGCAGGAAGACGTGCCGGTGCAGGACGGCCAGCCAGATCATGGTGAGCACGATCACGGGCCAGTGGCCCCAGATGTAGACCCAGTTGGCCAGGGTCCGGGTCGAGTCCCAGGGTGCGACCAGGTCCTGGATCTGGGCCTCCACGTGCAGGCCCAGGCGCTGCTCGAGCGCGATGAGGTCGTAGGCGTGCGCGTCGGCCTCCGGCACCGCGCCGACGGTCAGCCCGCGGACGGTGAAGTAGACCAGGATCGCGATGGTGACCCAGGCGGCCTGCCGGGCGACCCAGAGCAGGGAGGACCGGGTCACGGGCGTACCGTGTCCTGTGCCGCGCGCCGGTGCGCCATGGGCACTCTCCCTTCCACCCCTGCCATCGTGGAGGAGTCGGGCACCCGGGCACCAGGGTCGCTCGACATGTGGCGGGAGTCACTTAGGGTGACCTTCTTTGAAAGCGACTTCGCATTAACGTAACAATTGCGTTGTGGAATTCGACCGGACCTCGCCCAGCACCGTCGGTGCCGTGGCGGACGCGCCCACCCGGGCTCGGGTGGTCCGGTCGATCCTGGAGAACGGACCGTCCACGGCCGCCTCGCTGGCGGCCCGCCTGGAGCTGACCTCCGCCGCGGTCCGGCGCCACCTGGACCAGCTCGTCCAGGAGGGGGTCGTGGAGTCCCGGCTGCCGCGGGCCGACGGGCAGCGCGGGCGGGGAAGACCTGCGCGCGTCTTCGTGTTGACCGAGAGTGGACGCGACCAGTTCGACCAGCAGTACGACGACCTCGCCGCCCAGGCCCTCCGCTACCTGTCGGAGACCGGTGGCGAGGACGCGGTGCGTGACTTCGCCCGGCGCCGCGCCGGCTTCATCGAGCGCGACTACCGGGCCGTGCTCACCGACGAGCCCGGCCTGAGGCCGGCCGAGGCGCTGGCGCGGGTCTTCTCCGCGCAGGGCTACGCGGCCAACGTCCGGGAGCTCCCCGTGGCCGGCTCCCTCGACCAGCTGTGCCAGCAGCACTGCCCGGTCGCCCACGTCGCCCACGAGTTCCCCCAGCTGTGCGAGGCCGAGACCGAGGCGATCAGCAAGGTCCTCGGCACGCACGTCCAACGACTTGCCACCATCGCGCACGGCGACGGTGTCTGCACCACCTGCATCCCCCAGAGCAAGGAAGGCTGACATGACCTCCATCGAAGAGCTCAACCCCGAGCTGAAGGGCATCGGGCGCTACGAGTTCGGCTGGTCCGACCGCGACGACGCCGGCTCCACCGCCCGCAGGGGCCTCAACGAGGACGTCGTGCGCGACATCTCGGCCAAGAAGTCCGAGCCCCAGTGGATGCTCGACCAGCGGCTGAAGGGCCTCAAGCTCTTCCACCGCAAGCCCATGCCCACGTGGGGGTCGGACCTGTCGACGATCGACTTCGACAACATCAAGTACTTCGTCCGCTCCAGCGAGAAGCAGGCCGCCACCTGGGACGACCTGCCCGAGGACATCAAGAACACCTACGACAAGCTCGGGATCCCCGAGGCGGAGAAGCAGCGCCTGGTCTCCGGCGTCGCCGCCCAGTACGAGTCCGAGGTGGTCTACCACTCGATCCGCGAGGACCTCGAGGAGCAGGGTGTCATCTTCGTCGACACCGACACCGCGCTGCGCGAGCACGAGGAGCTGTTCCGCGAGTACTTCGGCACCGTCATCCCGGTCGGCGACAACAAGTTCTCGGCCCTCAACACCTCGGTGTGGTCCGGCGGCTCCTTCATCTACGTGCCGAAGGGCGTGCACGTCGACATCCCGCTGCAGGCCTACTTCCGGATCAACACCGAGAACATGGGCCAGTTCGAGCGGACCCTGATCATCGTCGACGAGGACGCCTACGTGCACTACGTCGAGGGCTGCACGGCGCCGATCTACAGCTCGGACTCCCTGCACTCCGCGGTGGTCGAGATCATCGTCAAGAAGGGCGGCCGCTGCCGCTACACGACCATCCAGAACTGGTCGAACAACGTCTACAACCTCGTCACCAAGCGGGCCACCTGCGAGGCCGGCGCCACGATGGAGTGGGTCGACGGCAACATCGGCTCCAAGGTGACCATGAAGTACCCGGCCATCTACCTGATGGGTGAGCACGCGAAGGGCGAGACCCTCTCGATCGCGTTCGCCGGCGAGGGCCAGCACCAGGACGCCGGCGCCAAGATGGTCCACGCCGCGCCCCACACCTCCAGCTCCATCCTGAGCAAGTCGGTGGCCCGTGGCGGCGGCCGGACGTCCTACCGGGGCCTGATCCAGGTCAACGAGGGCGCCCACGGCTCGAAGTCCAACGTGCTGTGCGACGCGCTCCTGGTCGACCAGATCAGCCGCTCCGACACCTATCCGTACGTCGACATCCGTGAGGACGACGTCTCGATGGGCCACGAGGCCAGCGTCTCCAAGGTCTCCGACGACCAGCTCTTCTACCTGATGTCGCGAGGCATGGAGCAGGACGAGGCGATGGCGATGATCGTCCGCGGCTTCGTCGAGCCCATCGCCAAGGAGCTCCCGATGGAGTACGCCCTCGAGCTCAACCGCCTGATCGAGCTGCAGATGGAGGGTGCGGTCGGCTGACCGGCCCCTCCCGCCTGACCCCGCAACGACGTAGAAAGCAGAACCTGTGACCGTGACCGAGACCGCCCGTGAAGGGGTGGCGTCCGCCCTCGAGATGGACCGGGTGGAGAGCCACCTGCACCCCCTGGGGTCCTTCGAGGTGTCCGACCACCCCGTGCCCACCGGGCGCGAGGAGATCTGGCGCTTCACCCCCCTGAAGCGACTGCGCGACCTGCACGGCGACGCCGCGTTCGCCGCGCCCACCACCGCCCTGGAGTGGAACACCCCCGACCCCGTGCGGGTCGAGCGGGTCGAGGGCCCCGAGGCCCGCGACCTGCGGGGTGCCTCCGGGCTGGTGCCCAACAGCCGCTTCACCGCCCGGGTGCTGGCCGAGACGCCCAGCACCCTGCTCGTCGACGTGCCCGCCGACGCCGAGGTCCCCGAGCCCGTGGTGGTGCAGGTGCGCGGCACCGGCGCCGAGGGGCAGGAGGCGGCCCACGTCGCGCTCCGCTTCGGCCGCCACTCGCGGGCCACCGTGGTGCTCAACCACACCGGCAGCGCCACGCTGGCCCAGGTCGTCGAGGTCGTGGTCGGCGACGGCGCCGAGGTCACGGTCGTCTCGGTCCAGGACTGGGCCGACGACGCGGTCCACCTCACCCACACCCAGGCGCGGGTGGGTCGCGACGCCTCCTACAAGCACGCCGCCCTCACCTTCGGCGGCGACGTGGTGCGGATGGACGCCAACGTCACCTACGACGGGCCCGGCGGGTCCGCGGAGATGCTCGGCCTCTACTTCGCCGACGCCGGCCAGCACCTCGAGCACCGGCTCTTCGCCGACCACACCGCGCCCCGGACCAAGAGCCACGTGGTCTACAAGGGTGCGCTCCAGGGCGACAAGGCCCACACGGTCTGGGTCGGCAACGTCCTGATCCGCAAGGTCGCCGAGGGGATCGAGACCTACGAGGAGAACCGCAACCTGGTGCTCACCGACGGCTGCCAGGCCGACTCGGTGCCCAACCTGGAGATCGAGACCGGCGAGATCGAGGGTGCCGGGCACGCCTCGGCGACCGGTCGCTTCGACGACAACCAGCTCTTCTACCTGCGCTCGCGGGGGATCGAGGAGGCCGAGGCGCGGCGCCTCGTCGTCCACGGCTTCTTCAACGACCTGATCCGCAAGGTCGACGTCCCCGAGATCGAGGAGCGGCTCATCGCCGTCGTCGAGGCCGAGCTCGCCAAGAACGTCACCGGGAAGCACTTCTGATGGCCTTCCAGCGCGCCTGCGGTGTCGCCGAGGTCGAGCAGGACCGCGCGCTCGCGGTGACGCTCGACGACATCGAGGTCGCCCTCGTCCGCCAGGGCGAGGAGTTCTTCGCCCTCCACGACGTCTGCTCCCACGGGCACGTCGCCCTCTCCGAGGGGGACGTGGCCGACTGCGCGATCGAGTGCTGGCTGCACGGCTCCAGCTTCGACCTCCGCACCGGCAAGCCGACGGTCCCACCGGCCACCGAGCCGGTCTCGACCTTCTCGGTCGAGGTCCGCGGCGACGACCTCTACGTCGACGTGGCCACCCCCCTCAACGGCGTCACGCCGTCCTGACCCCCCGACTTCAGCAGAGAGTAGAGAGACACACACGATGAGCACACTGGTGATCAAGGACCTGCACGTCTCGGTGGAGACCGAGGACGGTCCCAAGGAGATCCTCAAGGGCGTCACGCTGACGATCAACGACGGCGAGACCCACGCGATCATGGGCCCGAACGGGTCCGGCAAGTCCACCCTCGCGTACTCGATCGCCGGGCACCCCAAGTACACGGTCACCGGCGGCAGCGTGACCCTCGACGGCGACGACGTGCTGAGCATGTCGGTCGACGAGCGGGCCCGCGCGGGGCTCTTCCTGGCCATGCAGTACCCGGTCGAGGTCCCCGGCGTCTCGGTGTCGAACTTCCTGCGCACCGCCAAGACCGCGATCGACGGCGAGGCGCCGAAGCTGCGCACCTGGGTCAAGGACGTCAACGCCTCGCTCAAGGCCCTCGACCTCGACCCGTCCTTCGCCTCGCGCTCGGTCAACGAGGGCTTCTCCGGCGGGGAGAAGAAGCGTCACGAGATCGCCCAGCTCGAGCTGCTCGACCCCAAGGTGGCGGTGCTCGACGAGACCGACTCCGGCCTGGACATCGACGCCCTCAAGGTCGTCTCCGACGGCGTGAACCGCTTCGCCGCCAAGGGCGACAAGGGCGTTCTGCTGATCACCCACTACACGCGGATCCTGCGCTACATCAAGCCCGACTTCGTGCACGTCTTCGTGGCCGGCCGGATCGCGGAGCAGGGTGGCCCGGAGCTGGCCGACCGGCTCGAGGCCGAGGGTTACGACAAGTACACGAAGGCCACGGTCTGAGCATGACTCTCCCCGGTCTGCTCCCCGAGCTCGAGATCATCCGCAAGGACTTCCCGATCCTCGAGCGCACGGTCGCGGGTGGGCAGCCGCTGGTCTACCTCGACAGCGCCAACACCTCCCAGAAGCCGCAGGTCGTCATCGACTCGATGGTCGACCACCTCGAGCGGCACAACGCCAACATCTCCCGGGCGATGCACGCGCTGGGGGCCGAGGCCACGGAGGCGTTCGAGGGTGCCCGCGACAAGGTGGCGGCGTTCGTCAAGGCTCCGTCGCGCGACGAGGTGATCTTCACCAAGAACGCCTCGGAGGCGCTCAACCTGGTGGCCAACACGCTCGCCTGGGCGCGCGGTCCGCTGGCGGTCGGTGAGGGCGACGAGATCGTCATCACCGAGATGGAGCACCACTCCAACATCGTGCCGTGGCAGCTGCTCGCCGAGCGCACCGGAGCCACCCTGAGGTGGTTCGGGCTCACCGACGACGGCCGGCTGGACCTGTCGGGGGTCGACGACCTGATCACCGAGCGCACCAAGGTGGTCTCGCTGACCTGGGTCTCCAACATGCTCGGCACGATCAACCCGGTCGCCGAGATCGCGGCCCGGGCCAAGGCGGTCGGAGCCCTGGTGGTGGTGGACGCCTCCCAGGCGGCGCCCCAGCTGCCCGTCGACGTCGCGGCCACCGGTGCCGACTTCGTCGCCTTCACCGGCCACAAGGTCGTCGGGCCGACCGGCATCGGGGTGCTGTGGGGACGGCGCGAGGTCCTCGAGGCGTTGCCGCCCTTCCTCGGCGGTGGCGAGATGATCGCCACCGTCAGCATGGAGCGCTCCACCTACGCCCCGATCCCCGCGAAGTTCGAGGCGGGCACCCCGCCCATCGTCGAGGCGGTCGGACTGGGCGCGGCGGTGGACTACCTGAGCGCGGTGGGCATGGAGGCGATCCACGCCCACGAGAAGGCGATCACCGGCTATGCCCTCGAGGGGCTGCTCTCGGTCCCCGGCCTCACCGTGCTGGGGCCCCAGGACGCCGCCTCCCGCGGCGGCGCGGTCGCCTTCGAGCTGGCCGGGGTGCACCCGCACGACGTCGCGCAGGTCCTGGACACCCGGGGCATCGCGGTACGCGCCGGGCACCACTGCGCCAAGCCGGCCCACGCCCGCTTCGGCGTGCAGAGCTCGACGCGGATGTCGTCGTACCTCTACACCACGCCGGCGGAGATCGACGCCCTGGTGGAGGGACTCCACTACACCCGTTCGTACTTCAAGGTGGGGTGATCCACGTGTCCGCGGAGCTCGACTCGCTCTACCAGGAGATCATCCTGGACCACTACAAGAACCCGCACCACGCCGGCCTCAGGGAGCCGTTCGAGGCCGAGGTGCACCACGTCAACCCGACCTGCGGCGACGAGGTGACGCTGCGGGTCCACCTGAAGGACGGCAGTGTCGCCGACGTCTCCTACGACGCCCAGGGGTGCTCCATCTCCCAGGCATCGACCTCGGTGATGGCCGACCTGGTCATCGGCCGCCCGGTCGCGGAGGCGATGGCGATCCACCAGGAGTTCCTCACCCTGATGCAGGGCAAGGGCCAGGTCGAGCCCGACGAGGAGGTCCTCGAGGACGGGATCGCCTTCGCCGGGGTCGCGAAGTTCCCGGCGCGCGTCAAGTGCGCGCTCCTGTCCTGGATGGCCTGGAAGGACGCGACCAGCCAGGTGCTCGGCAACCACAACGCTCAGGAGACAGCATGAACGACCAGAACACCGCCCACTCGGACCTGCCGCCGGTCGACGTGGACGCGCTCGCCTCGGGAACCACGACCGCGACGGTCGAGGACGTCACCGAGGCGATGAAGGACGTCGTCGACCCCGAGCTCGGCATCAACGTCGTCGACCTGGGGCTCGTCTACGGGGTCCACGTCGACGAGGCGTCCAACTGCGTCATCGACATGACGCTGACCTCGGCGGCCTGCCCGCTGACCGACGTCATCCAGGACCAGACCAACGCGGCCCTGGAGGGCCTGGTTGGCGACGTGGCGATCAACTGGGTGTGGATGCCGCCGTGGGGCCCGGACAAGATCACCGACGACGGCCGCGAGCAGCTGCGCGCCCTCGGCTTCAACGTCTGAGACGCGGGTGGACGACTACGTCGAGCCCGCGGTCGGGCAGCGGGACCTCGCGGTCGAGGACTTCTGGAACGTGGCACGCTTCCACGCGAAGCTGACCCACCTGCCCGGCTACTTCGGCCCGACGGTGCTGGCCTCGGTGCCGCCCCCGGTCTGGAGCCTGGGGGAGACCCCCGAGGAGGCGGACGCCGGCGTGGCGGGGCTGCTCGACGGCTCGGAGACCGCGCTGCGCACCCCGCTCGCCGACTACCGGGAGGCGGGCGAGCAGGTGCCCGAGGCGGGTGCCCTGGGCATCGTGCTCGACGGGCGCGGCGCTCCGCGGGCGCTGGTTGTCACCAGCCGGGTCGAGGTCACCGACGCCGAGGTGGTGGAGCACCTCACGGTCCTCCACACCGCCGAGGGGACCGCGCCGGGCGGCGGCTCACCTCAGCACGGTCAGCACTGAGGAGAAGTCGTCGGTCCAGGCCCGGCGCACCGGCCCGGCCTCGCGCCAGCGGGGCAGGGTCAGCAGCTCCTCGATGCGTGAGTCGTCGGGGCTGAGCGCCATCCAGGTCGAGGAGATGCCCTTCTCGTCGTCGGTGGACTCGCCGGTCCCGACGGCCACGTCCCAGCCGAGCCGGGCCGCGTCGTGGGCGACGACCGGCTCCAGGTCGAAGACCCGGTTGGAGATGTGGACCAGCAGCAGGCCGTCGTCGGCCAGGACCCGTCCGTAGCCCTCGAAGGCCTCCTCGGTGAGCAGGTGCACCGGGATGGCGTCGGAGGAGAACGCGTCCAGGACCAGGGCGTCGAAGGTCCCCGGCTCGGTCCGGGCCAGGGCGAGACGACCGTCGTCGACCACGGTCTCCACCTCGGCGGCGGTGTCGGCGAGGTAGGTGAACAGCTCCGGGTCCTCGGCGATCCGCACGACCTCCTCGTCGATCTCGACGAAGGTCATGCGCTGTCCCGCACCCACGTGGGCGGCCATCGTGCCGACCCCGAGACCGACCACGCCGGTGTGCTCCGGGGCGGCCAGGCTGAAGACGTCGCCGACCGGCCCCTGGACGGAGTAGTAGCTGGTCGGCTCGACGCGGCGCTCGTCGGTGAACTGGGTCCCGTGCACGGTGGTCCCGTGGCTGAAGACGTGCTGGTCCCCGGACGCCACGACCCGGTAGCTGCCGTAGAAGGTGCGGTCCTGGTAGAGCGGGGCCTCGGCCAGCAGGGTGACGCCCGCCAGGGTGAGCGCCACCGCGGCCAGGGTCGCCAGGGGCCGCCGGCCACCGAGGAGGCCCAGCGCCGCCCACATGACCAGCGCGGCGACCGCCGGGGCGCCCCCGCGGTGCCACCAGTCGGCGCCCAGTGAGATCCCCACCAGCAGGACGAGCAGGACGAGCAGCACCTCGAGGCCCAGCAGGACCTTCGGGTCGAAGCGCAGCAGCGCGCGCGGGTAGCGGCGCGCCGCGCCCACGCCGAGGAGCAGCACACCCAGCAGGACCAGCGGGTACTCCCAGACGCGCGGGAAGAACATCGGGGCGACCAGCCCGTTGAGCAGCCCTCCGAGGGCACCACCCGCCGCGACCACGAGGTAGAAGTGGGTGAGCAGGCGCGGGTGCGGACGCATGGCGGCGAGGGCGCGGTGGGCGGCGTACGCCGCACCGCCCAGCAGGGTCAGGTCGACCGTCAGCATCAGCCACATCGGGTGGGTGCCGGTGGGGGCGACGTGGAGCACCGCGGCGACCGTGGCCGACGCGGTAGCCACACGCACCGCGACCCGGCTCGGCTCGCGGCCCGGGCGGGCGAAGGCGATGACGAAGGTGGCCAGGTAGATGGCCAGCGGCACGACCCACATCAGGGGGATCGCGGCGACGTCGGTGGAGATGTGGGCGGTGACGCCCAGCATCAGCGTCGAGGGCAGGAAGGCGAGCGCGAGCCAGAGCAGGAGCAGGCGGGTGGTCAGCACCCGGGCACCCACCTCTGCGCCGCCCTCTGCACCCCTGCCGTCACCCCCGGCCACGCCGGTGGGGACAGCCGCGTCGGGGGCGAGGACCTTGCGATGACCGGCCGCGGCGGCCACCCGGCGGTTGCTGCGCCAGGCCACGACGCCGCACAGGCCCATCAGCGCGATGAAGACCAGGAAGCCGCCCGACCAGGCCAGCCGCTGCTCGCGCAGGGTCAGCAGCGGCTCCACCACGAACGGGTAGGCCAGCAGTCCGCCGAAGCTGCCCAGGTTGCTGGTGGCGAAGAGGAAGTAGGGGTCCGCGGCGCGCGCGGTGCCGGTCCAGGAGTACCAGCGCTGGAGCAGCGGGCCGGTGGTGGAGATGACCGCGAAGGGGAGGCCCACGACCAGCAGGAGCACCCACAGCAGCCAGATCGCCGGCGCGACCTCGGCGTCCGGGGCGGCACTCGCAGGGAGCGCGACCGGCAGCGCGGCCACCGGCAGCAGCAGCACCCCGAGGTGGAGGAGGGGCTGACGGCTCGGCCCGAGTCGTCCGCTCGAGACGTGCACGTAGAGGTAGCCGAGCAGCAGCAGGACCTGGAAGAAGAGGCTGCTGGTGCTCCAGACCGACGCCGAGCCGCCGAAGCTGGGCAGGACCAGCCGGGCGACCATCGGCTGGACCACGAAGAGCAGGGCCGCCCCGGTGAAGGAGGCGAGCGCGAACAGCACGGTGGTGAGGCGCTGGTGCCCGGGAGCAGCCGGCCGGACGGGCGAGGGCGCTGTCGTCGTGGCGGAGCGTGACGTTGAGCTCATGAGTCCTCGGGAGTCGGCCGGGAGGGGGTCACCGGGACGCTAGCCACGCGCTGCGGGCCGCGCCGCGAAATGACCGAATCGTGCCCGATAGGGTGAGCCGGGTGCCTGTCGTGTCGGTCCCTCCCGCCCGCCTGGTCAGGTGGGTGGAGAACTTCTCGCAGCGGCACGGCGGCGTGTCCCTGACGGTGGGCGACGGCACCCTCTCCGGCTCCGGCGCCGACGGGTCGCACTTCGAGGCCTCGCTGTCGTTCTCCCGCCGCTACGCCGGCCCCGCCGAGGTCGGTGCCTTCGTGGCCGACCTCCGTCCCCCGGACCTCTGGGGGGTCCTCCTGGTGCGCAAGGGCGGCTTCGCCGTCGCCCGGTCGGCCGGTACGCAGATGGTGGAGCACAAAGTGGGTCAGCGTCACGTGCAGGGCCGGACCAAGGCCGGCGGTCAGAGCCAGCAGCGCTTCTCCCGCCGGCGCGACAACCAGGCCCGCGCCGCCTACGAGGCCGCCGCGGACCACGCGGCCAGGATCCTGCGGCCCGGGCCGGTGGTGGTGGGGGGAGACCGGGAGGCGGTCGCCCAGGTCCTCACCGACCCGCGCCTGGCCGGTCTACGGGTGGTGGGGGAGTGGCTGGCGGTGCCCGACCCCCGGCGTGCGGTCCTGGACCAGGCGCTCGCCGAGGCCGCGGCGGCGCGCGTGGCGGTCGAGAACGCCTGATCGCGGCGTCCTGCTCTGTCAGGATGGCCAGCATGTGGCAACCCGAGCCCGGGTGGCAGCGCCTCCCCGGTGCCGGTCCCTCGACGTACGGCGTGTGGGGTGCGCGCGAGGACGGGCAGGACGTCGTGGTCAAGCGGCTCGTCGCGCCGACCCCCCACGACCCGCCCGCCTGCCTGCGGCCCGACCACCCGGCGTACTGGCGGCGGGCCGCGGAGGTGGCCCTCTCCGGGGTCGTCGCCGCCACTCCGGGGCTGCGTGAGCCCGCGGTGGTACGGGTGGAGGAGGACGCCGAGGGGGTGACGCTGGTGCACCGGCGGGTCGAGGACGCCGGCACCTCGGGTCTCTACCTAGCCCGCTGCCTGGGCCGGTTCACGGCCGCCACCGCACCCGAGCTGCCGTGGCTGGCTCGGGCCCAGCTCTCGGCCCGGCTCGACGAGGTCGCCCGTCGCGGCGGCTGGACCACGCTGGCCCGCACTCCGGTGGCTGACCTCGCCGACCACCTGTGGCGTCGCCGCGAGGTGCTGCTCGGCCAGGTGGCCGCCCTGCCCCAGGTGCTCCAGCACGGCGACCCCGTGCCCTCCAACCTGCTGGGCCACGTGGAGGACCACGTGCTGGCCATCGACTGGTCGACCCTGGGGCTCGGCGCCGTCGGCGCCGACCTCGGCTACCTGTCCCTGGCGACGCGGGAGGCGTTCGAGCCGCTGTTCGAGGCCTACCTGGCCGGACTACCGTCGGGCCTGGCCAGCCGGGCGGAGGTGCTGCTCGGCGCCCGGGTCACCTCGGTCTACACGGTGCTCACGCGCGCGGACTGGGCCCTGGCCCGCGTCGCCGACGGCGAGGGCGCGCTGGCCGGCAAGTACCGCCACCCCAGCGTCGCGCCCTACCTGCGCGCCATGCAGCGCCAGCTGGTGCAGGTCGAGGCGCTCCTGGGTCAGCCGCCGCGCTGAGCTCAGAGGTCGTCGGTGGCGAAGGTGTCGCAGGCGGCCAGGTCGCCGCCCTGGTAGCCGACCCGGAACCAGTCCTGGCGCTGCTGGGACGAGCCGTGGGTCCAGCCCTCGGGGTCGACCCGCCCGCCGGAGCGCTGCTGGATCCGGTCGTCGCCGACGGCCTTGGCGGAGTCGAGGGCCTCGGCGATGTCGGCGTCGTCGACCTCGGCGAAGATGGCGACGCCGCTGTCGTCGCTGGTCGACTCCGCCGCGCGCGTCCACATGCCGGCGTAGCAGTCGGCCTGGAGCTCGAGCCGGACCGCGTCGCTGCGGGGGCCCTGCTGGGTGCGCACGCGCCCCATGGTGCCGAGCAGGTTCTGGACGTGGTGGCCGTACTCGTGGGCGAGCACGTAGGGCTCGACGAAGTCGCCGCCCTGCCCGCCGAGCTGGCCCTCCAGGACGTCGTCGAAGAAGGTGGTGTCGAGGTAGATCTGCTGGTCGGCGGGGCAGTAGAAGGGGCCGACCTGCGAGGAGGCCTGGCCGCAGCCGGTGCCGACGCTGCCGGTGAAGGTGATGATCTGGGCCGGGGCCAGTGCCTGGCCGGCCTGCTCGGGCAGCGCGCTCGCCCAGTACTTCTCGAGGGAGAGGGCGACCGCCTTGCGGGCGCAGTCGACGTCGTCCTCCGCGTCGGCACCGGTGCGGCAGTCGTCGTAGCGCTCGCTGTCGGCCTCCAGGCCGGCGGGCAGGCCCTGGGCGTCGGCCCCGGTGTCGAGCGAGGTGCCGCCGGTCCCGCCCAGGGGGTCGCCGCCGACGCACTGCGTCAGCACCAGGAAGAGGACGACGACCAGGAGGCCTCCGATGCCGCCGCCGGCCTTCGCGCCGCCCGGTATGGGGAGGCGCATCGAGCTGCCGCCCGACCTGCCGCCCGACCTGCCGCCGGCGTCCCTGACGGAGCCGCGGCTGATGTCGGCCTTGGGGTTGAAGCGCATGGCGGAGGGTCCTTCCTCAGGGCGGCGGGCGTCGCCGACTCACGCCTGACCGGCGTGTCTACGTACACTCACTACCCTCATGATCAACGCCCAACACCTCGAGGTGCGCGCCGGCGCGCGACTCCTCATGGAGGACGTCAGCTTCAGGGTCGCGACCGGCGACAAGGTCGGCCTCGTCGGCCGCAACGGCGCCGGCAAGACCACCCTCACCAAGATCCTCGCGGGGGAGGCGCTCCCGGCCTCGGGCAGCGTCCAGCGCACCGGGGAGGTCGGCTACCTCCCCCAGGACCCGCGCATCGGCGACCCCGAGGTGCTCGCCCGCGACCGCATCCTCTCGGCCCGCGGCCTGGACGACGTCGTCCGACGCCTCCGTGCCGCCGAGGAGCAGATGGGCAGCGACGACGAGGCGGTGCGTGAGCGTGCCATGAAGCGCTACTCGCGGGCCGACAACGAGCTGCACGCCGGCGGCGGCTACGCCGCGGAGTCCGAGGCGGCGACGATCGCCAACAGCCTGGGGATCGAGGAGCGGATCCTCGCCCAGCCGTTGAAGACCCTCAGCGGCGGTCAGCGGCGCCGGGTCGAGCTGGCCCGCATCCTGTTCTCCGGGGCCGAGACCCTGCTCCTCGACGAGCCCACCAACCACCTCGATGCCGACTCGATCGTCTGGCTGCGTGAGTTCCTCAAGGCCCACAAGGGCGGGCTCATCGTGATCAGCCACGACAACGAGCTGCTCGAGGCCTGCGTCAACAAGGTGCTCCACCTCGACGCGAACCGGGCCACCATCGACGTCTACAACATGGGCTGGAAGGCCTACCTGACCCAGCGCGAGACCGATGAGCGCCGCCGCAAGCGCGAGCGCGCCAACGCCGAGTCGAAGGCCAAGACCCTCACCGACCAGGCCAACCGGATGCGGGCCAAGGCCAGCAAGGCCAGCGCCGCGCAGTCGATGCTCAAGCGGGCCGAGAAGATGGTGGCCGGCCTCGAGGGGGAGCGGCACTCCGACAAGGTGGCGCGGATCAAGTTCCCCGCCCCGGCGCCCTGCGGCAAGACGCCGCTCATGGCGCGCGAGCTCTCCAAGTCCTACGGCTCGCTGGAGGTCTTCACCGACGTCGACCTGGCGATCGACAAGGGCTCCCGGGTGGTCATCCTCGGGCTCAACGGTGCCGGCAAGACCACGATGCTGCGGATCCTGGCCGGGGTCGACGCCTCCGACACCGGCGAGGTGCTGCCCGGGCACGGCCTGAAGATCGGCTACTACGCCCAGGAGCACGAGACGCTGGACACCGAGCGGACCGTGCTGGAGAACATGCAGTCGGCCGCGCCGCAGCTCACCGACGTGGAGGCCCGCTCGGTGCTGGGGTCCTTCCTGTTCTCCGGTGAGGACGCCCACAAGCCCGCGAAGGTGCTCTCGGGCGGTGAGAAGACCCGTCTCGCACTGGCCAGCCTGGTGGTCTCCAGCGCCAACGTGCTGCTGCTCGACGAGCCCACCAACAACCTCGACCCCGCCTCGCGCGAGGAGGTGCTGGCCGCGATCCGCTCCTACGAGGGCGCGATCGTGCTGGTGACCCACGACGAGGGCGCGGTCCGGGCGCTGGAGCCCGACCGGGTGCTGCTGCTCCCCGACGGCGACGAAGACCTGTGGAACGACGGCTACGCCGACCTGGTCTCACTCGCCTGAGCATTACTGACAAGTAACCTAGAATGGCCACCATGACTCCTGACGAACTGGCCGCCGTCGGCCTGCGCTACGAGGTGGCCGGTCCGGTCGCCACCATCACGCTCGACCGCCCCGAGGTGCGCAACGCGCAGACGCCGGCGATGTGGCGGGCGCTCGGCGACCTGGGCCGCTCGATGCCCGACGAGGTGCGGGTCGTGGTGGTGACCGGCGCCGGCGGGACCTTCTCCGCCGGGCTGGACCGGGCGATGCTCGACCCGCGCGCCGCCGGTGCGGGCAACGAGACCGTGGCCGGGCTGCTGGCGCTGACCGACCAGGAGATGGCCGACACGATCGGCGCCTACCAGGAGGGGTTCACCTTCCTGCGCGACCCGCGGTTCGTCTCGGTGGCCAAGGTGCGCGGCTACGCCGTCGGCGCCGGGTTCCAGCTGGCGCTCTCCTGCGACCTGATCGTCGCCGCCGAAGACGCGCAGTTCTGCATGAAGGAGTCGGCGCTGGGCCTGGTCCCGGACCTGACGGGAACAAAGCCGCTGGTCGAGGCTGTTGGCTACGGCAGGGCCCTCGAGATCTGCGCCACCGCGCGGATGGTGGACGCCCAGGAGGCCGCCCGGATCGGTCTGGCTCAGGCCGTCGTCCCGGGGGACCGGCTGGATGCCGCCGTGGAGCAGTTGGCGGGCTCGCTGACGGCGCCGATGGTCGGCGCCGTGCGGGAGACGAAGGTTCTCCTCCAGGGCGCCGCCGGGCGTTCGCTGGAGGAGCAGCGCCGACTCGAGCGCGAGGCGCAGGTACGCCGCTTCCGTGAGGTCGCCGGCGGAGCCTGATCCCGGCCGCGACGCCGGTGGCGCCGCAGAGACGAGAAGGAGACCAGGGTGTCCTTGCAGATGGGGATGGGCCCGGCGTGGCGGCACATGCGCAGCGACCGGAGCGTGGCGAGCCAGCAGGTCGACCGTGACACGATGCGGCGGATCCTGGGGTTCGCCCGCCCGCACTCGCGCACCATCGGGATCTTCCTCGCCGTCACCTCGGTCGACGCGGCGCTGGTCGTGGCGACCCCGCTGCTGGTCAAGAAGCTCGTCGACGACGGCATCACCCGCGGCAACGCCGCGCTGGTGGGGTGGCTCGCCCTGGCCATGGCGGGCGTCGCCGTCCTGGGTGCGGTGCTCTCGGTGGTGGGCGGCTACCTCTCCTCCCGGATCGGCGAGGGGCTGATCTACGACCTGCGCACCCAGGTCTTCGCCCACGTGCAGCGTCAGTCGCTCGCCTTCTTCACCCGGACCCAGACCGGGGCGCTCGTCTCACGCCTCAACAACGACGTGATCGGCGCCCAGCGCGCCTTCACCTCCACGCTCTCCACCGTGGTCTCCAGCTCGGTCTCGGTCGTCGTGGTCAGCGTCGCGATGCTGGCGCTCAGCTGGCAGGTCACCCTGCTGTGCCTGCTGCTCTTCCCGCTGCTGCTCGGTGCCTCCCGCTGGGTCGGGAACCGGCTGGCCGGCCTGACCCGCGAGCAGATGGACGGCAACGCCGACATGGGCAACGCCATGACCGAGCGGTTCAACGTGGGCGGGGCGATGCTGCTCAAGCTCTTCGGCCGGCGTTCCGACGAGGACCGGTTCTTCGCCGACAAGGCGGCCCGGGTCCGCGACCTCGGCATCCGGATCTCGCTGGTCACCCGGATCTTCGTCGCCGTGATGCTGCTGGTGCCGGCGCTGGCCACCGCGCTGGTCTACGGAGTGGGCGGACAGCTGGCGATCCAGGGGACCCTGAGCATCGGCACCGTGCTGGCCCTGGCCACGCTGCTGCTGCGGCTGCTGGGACCCCTCCAGAGCCTCAGCAACGTGCGCGTCGACGTGATGACGGCCCTGGTCTCCTTCGACCGGGTGCTGGAGGTGCTCGACCTGCCGTCCACGATCCAGGAGAAGCCCGACGCGGTGGCTGTGCCGCCCGGCGCGGCGCGCGTCGAGTTCGACGACGTCACCTTCCGCTACCCGCGGGCCGAGGAGGTCTCCCTGGCCTCGCTCGAGGGCGTGGCGCGCAGCGAGGGGCCGGCCGGGGAGCTGGTCCTCAAGGGCGTCTCCTTCACCGCGGAGCCCGGCCAGATGGTGGCCCTCGTCGGACCCTCGGGGGCCGGCAAGAGCACGATCACGCACCTGGTCGCCCGCCTCTACGACGTGACCTCCGGTGCGGTGCGGGTGGGCGGCTGCGACGTCCGCGACGTCACCCTGGAGTCCCTGGAGGACGCGGTCGGCTACGTCACCCAGGACTCCCACATGTTCCACGACACGATCCGGGCCAACCTGCTCTACGCGCGCCCGGGTGCCGACGACCGGGAGCTGTGGGAGGCGCTGGCCGCGGCCCAGGTGGAGCGGCTGGTGCGCAGCCTCCCCGAGGGGCTCGACACCGTCGTGGGCGACCGCGGCTACCGCCTCTCGGGCGGTGAGCGCCAGCGCCTGGCCATCGCCCGGCTGCTCCTCAAGGCCCCCTCGATCGTGGTGCTGGACGAAGCCACCGCCCACCTCGACAGCGAGTCGGAGGCGGCCGTGCAGCGAGCCCTGCAGGTGGCACTGGAGGGGCGCACCTCCCTGGTCATCGCCCACCGGCTCTCGACCGTGCGGGAGGCGGACCAGATCCTGGTCGTCGACGACGGCCACGTGGTGGCCACCGGCACGCACGAGCAGCTGCTCACCGCCGGCGGGCTCTACGCGGACCTCTACCGGACCCAGTACTTCTCGGAGCGGGGGGCCTCGTCCGTCTCGTGAGGCTCGAGCCAGGCCGCCCGGCGCGACGATAGGATATATTCTCGCGCGACGTCGGCGCGCGCCGCGTCTTCCCCGGGGGAGGACCCGTGATGAGCTCAGCAACCCGAGGCGTCGCCCTCTCGGCCGTCCTGGCACTGGGGGCGACCAGCGTCCTGGCCCTGCCGCTCCTGCCGGCCGGGGCCGACACGAGCGGCCCGAGCTTCGCCCGCCTCGACGTGGACACCGGGGTGAGGGGCGCGGCATTCACCTCCGTCGGAGAGGTGTTCCCCGGGGAGCGGAACATCGTCACGACGGGCTACGGAGCGCTCGCGAACGGCGTCCCCGCCGGAGGGGGCACGCTCCAGGTCTACCGGCCCGGGAGGGACCTGGCCGAGTGGCACAAGGTGGAGGTCTTCGGCGCGGAGGAGGAGATCATCTTCCCCAACCGCCCGACGGTCGCCGACGTCGACGGTGACGGCCTCAACGACCTGGTGCTGCCCTCCGGCTACTTCTTCGACACCAGCCCGTACAACGACGGGGGCGCCCAGGCGCGCAGTGCCATCACCTGGTGGCGGAACCTCGGGGTCGATGCCGCCGGCAACGCGCGGGGCTTCACCCGTCACGACCTGGTGACGGGGCAGGGGCCGTCGTACCACGGGGTGGAGGTCGTCGACCTCGACGGGGACGACGTCCCCGACCTCGTGACCACGGCCGAGGCCGGCGGGGTCGCCGACGACCAGACTGACGACACCGTGCGGCTGCAGTACCTCCGCGGTCTCGGCGGCGCGCGCTTCGCCGCCCCGGTGACCCTGGCCGAAGGTTTCGGCGGCAGCCTGCCGACCGTGGCCGACGTTGACGGCGACGGACGCCAGGACATCGTCTCCGCCCAGTACTTCAACCTCACCTACACCGACCCGGACGCCGCGTCCTTCATGTGGTTCCGGCAATCAGGGGACGCCTCGTCCGGCCTGACCGCGTCCCACTTCACCCGGCACACCATCGCCACGTTCGGCCAGGCCGGCTTCGGCTTCCAGATCCGCCCGGTGCCGGGGTTCCGGGCGCCCGGCGAGGTCTCCTGGATCGGGACCAACCACCAGGGCCGGTGCTTCGTCCAGCGCTTCCTCTCCACGGTGATCCCCGGCGCCATCGACGTGCCGGAGATGGTGATGGAGTTCGTGCCGGGAGCCGACCCGACGGCGCCGTGGACGGTCAAGGAGCTCTCCGTCCCCCAGACTCCGGCTGCCGACCCGACCGGCTGCGACCCCGCCTTCAACGTCCGCGACTCGCCCGTGCCGATCCACCCGACCGACCACATCACCTCGCGTTCGGCCGCCGGGCAGGCTGCGCCCGGCGTCTTCGGGTACGGGGACGTGGACGGCGACGGGGACACCGACCTCGCGGTCTCGGGCGACGGTGACCGCCGGCTGTTCTGGATCGAGCAGCGTCCCGGCGAGGCCCAGGACACCGTCCTGCACACGCTGACGGCGCCGGGCGAGCAGTTCGGCCAGTCCGGCGGGGGAGTCGTGGACGACCTCGACGGCGACGGCGTGCTCGAGCTCCTCTTCTCCTCGTTCGACACCAACACGGTCGCCCTGTGGACCCGGGCCGCCCCGGCGCCGCCTGCGCCGACCACCCCGTCCGTTGCGCCCACCGTCTTCCCCACCGTCGCCCCCACGGTCGCCCCGACCGAGTCCCCGTCCACGTCCCCGGGCCCCGTAGCACCGCCGCCCCCCGTGGCGGTGACGCACCGGACGAGGCTGAAGGCGAAGGGGCCGGGGAAGCGACCGGTCGCGGGCCGCCCGAGCACGTGGCGGATCAGGCTCAGCGGCACCCACCCGGGCAAGCGCCGCCTGGTCACGGCCACCTTCCGCGCCACGGGGGCGAAGCGGGCCCGCAAGGTCGGGACCGTGCGACTGCGCCCGCGCGAGGGCGGGGGGCACGCGGGTCGCCTGACCTGGCGGCCCCGGCGACCCGGCGTGCTCGTCCTCCGCTACGCCGGCGGCGAGATCTCCGCGCTGGTCGCGGAACGGGCGTCCAAGGCCCGGGTGAGGGTCACTCCGCGCACCCGTCGGTGAGCGAGCGGCCCCGGAGCTGAGCGTCCGGGAGCCCGGAGACCGGGGTCAGACCTCGGCCTTCACGCCCTCGGGGGAGTCGGGCTGCCGCTCAGCGGGGGGCGGCCCCGGGTCGCGCGAGGGACGTCGACGGTCGCGCCACTCGTCGTACATCAGGTAGAAGAAGCCGAAGACGGCCAGTCCGCCGAAGAACCACCACTGCAGGCCGTAGAAGAAGTGGGGGCCCTCGTCGAGCTCCGGCAGCTCGGTCGGGTGGAGCGGCTCGGCCGGCGACGGGGTCTCCTCGTCGAGGGCGACGAAGCCCCCCAGCACCTCGCGGTCGAGCGCCGCGCCGATCTCCGAGCTGCTGATGGCCCGGGTCCGCTGCTCGGTCACCCGGGTGCTGTCCCCGGTCGCGTCCTGGCGGACCCAGCCGGTGATCGTCACCTCGCCGGGCGGGGGTGCCGGCAGGTCGTCCGGCACCTCGCCGCGGTTCGCGGTCGGCCACCACCCGCGGTCCACGAGGAGCGCCGTGCCGTCGGCCAGCTCCAGGGGCACCACCGCGTTGACCCCGGCAGCGCCGTCGCGGGTGCGGTAACGCACGATCACGGTGTCCTCGGGGGCGTAGGTGCCGGTGGCCTTCACGAGCCGCCACTGGTCGCTGCCGGCGGGACTGCCGCCCACCTGCAGCACCTCGTCCACGGCGACGGGCGGCAGCTTCTCGTTGCGCTCGATGATGGAGTTGCGGTCCCGGCGGTCCTCGAGGCGGTGGAACTGCCACTGTCCCAGCTGCCAGGCCAACCAGGAGAGGACGAGGACGGCGAGGAAGAACAACGCCCACCGTCTGCTGGCCAGAAAGCCCCAACGATTCACGCTCCGAGGTTATCCGGCAGGCGAAATGGCGAGGTGGCGGGCCCTATGCTGGCGAGATGGTGCAGGCGCTGCAGGACCTCCACGGCCGGGTGGCCACCGACCTGCGCGTCTCGCTGACGGATCGGTGCAACCTCAGGTGCACCTACTGCATGCCTGCCGAGGGTCTCGACTGGATGCCGGCGGAGGAGACGCTGAGCGACGACGAGATGGTCCGGCTGATCACCATCGGGGTGCGCAGACTGGGGATCCGGTCGGTCCGCTTCACCGGCGGCGAGCCGCTGATCCGTCGCGGCCTGGTCGACATCGTCCGCCGGACCCACGCGCTGGGCGGCGTGCAGACCTCCCTGACCAGCAACGGCCTCGGGCTCCAGCGAGTGGCCTCCGCCCTCGCCGAGGCGGGCCTGGACCGGGTCAACGTCAGCCTCGACACCGTGCGGCCGGAGACCTTCCACCAGATCACCCGGCGCGACCGGCACCACGACGTGCTGGCCGGCCTCGCCGCCGCCCAGGCGGCCGGGCTGGCGCCGGTCAAGGTCAACGCGGTGCTGCTGCGCGGCGTCAACGACGACCAGGCGCCCGAGCTGCTGCGCTGGTGCCTGGCCCAGGGCTACGCGCTGCGGTTCATCGAGCAGATGCCCCTGGACGCCCAGCACGGCTGGCACCGCGACGCGATGGTCACCGCCGAGGAGATCCTCGCCGCGCTCGAGGCGGAGTTCGACCTCCGGCCGGCCGTCGAGCCGCGTGGTAGTGCCCCCGCCGAGCTGTTCCTGGTCGACGGGGGGCCCGGGACGGTCGGCGTCATCGCCTCGGTCACCCGGCCCTTCTGCGGCGACTGCGACCGGGTCCGGCTCACCGCGGACGGCCAGGTGCGCAACTGCCTCTTCGCCCGTGAGGAGTCAGACCTCCGTCAGGCGCTGCGAGGCGGGGCGGACGACCAGGAGATCGCGGCGCGGTGGGTCGCGGCGGTGCGCGGCAAGCGTCCCGGGCACGGGATCGACGACCCGTCCTTCCTCCAGCCCGACCGGCCGATGTCGGCGATCGGCGGCTGATCAGTCCGCGGCGTCGACCGGCCGGTGCGGCACCACGTCGCGCAGGAAGGAGCGAGCGCCGAGGAAGTCGGCGAGGTGCTGCCGGTGGCCCTCGCAGGCCAGCCAGGTCTTGCGGCGCTCGGGGGTGTGCAGCTTGGGGTTGTTCCACTCCAGGCACCACGCCGCCGGCTCCTGGCAGCCCTTGGCCGAGCAGATGTCGAGCGCGGTCATCGCGTGCCCTCCTCGCCGGGGCCGATCCCGCGCGCCCCGGGGGCCGGCGGCAGCTGGCGCTGGGAGTCCGCGGCGTCCAGGGCGAAGGTGTCGTCGCGGGTGTCGGTGGCGTTGGCCAGGACCACGGCCACGTAGGGGAGGAGGACGGCGCCGGCGACGAGGACCCAGCGCAGCCAGCCGGGGCCCACGGCCACGGCCGCGAGGAAGCAGACCACCCTGATGCCCATCGAGATCAGGTAGCGGCGTTGCCGGGCGGCGATGTCGGTGTCCCGACTGGCGGCCGCGGTGGTGATCCGGGTGGGTTGGCCGGACAGATCCTTGCGCGAGGCCATGGGGTTCATCCTACGACGGGCCTGTGCGTCGGCTCGGGCCCGTGTGGCCCGGGCAGGGCCTGCCGGAGGGCTAGAGTCGGTCCATGTCGAATCGAACCTACCGAGTCACCGAGATCGTCGGCACCTCCCCCGAAGGGATCGACGACGCCATCCGCAACGGCATCGAGCGTGCCGGCATGACGCTGCGGCACATCGACTGGTTCGAGGTGACCCAGGTGCGCGGACAGGCCAAGGACGGCCAGGTCGAGCACTTCCAGGTCGGCCTCAAGGTGGGCTTCCGGCTCGAGGACGAGTAGGCCTTCGCCGGGGACTTTTCGCGTACCCCTCGGTAATCACTAGCGTCGTCGCACGTGAGCACCGAGTCCCACGAACCCAGGTCAGTGCTGGTCACCGGCGGAAACCGCGGCATCGGCCGCGCCGTCGCCGAGGCGTTCCTCGCCGCCGGCGACCGGGTCGCGGTGACGACCCGCGGCGGCGGTGCGCCGGTGGGCGCCCTGGATGTCCGGTGCGACATCACCGACCCTGCGGCGGTGGAGGCGGCGTTCGCCACGGTGGAGCAGACCCACGGCCCGGTCGAGGTGCTGGTGGCCAACGCCGGCATCACCGCTGACACCCTGCTGCTGCGGATGAGCGAGGAGGACTGGTCCTCGGTCCTGGAGACCAACCTGACCGGATCCTTCCGGGTGGCCAAGCGGGCAGCCAAGGGGATGCTCCGGATGCGCCGCGGGCGCATCGTGCTGATCTCCTCGGTGGTGGGGCTGCTTGGCTCCGCCGGCCAGGCCAACTACGCGGCGTCCAAGGCCGGCCTGGTCGGGCTCGCCCGTTCCCTGGCCCGCGAGCTCGGCAGCCGCCAGATCACCACCAACGTGGTCGCCCCGGGCTTCGTGGAGACCGACATGACCGCCACCCTCACCGACGAGCAGCGGGAGTCGATACGGGCCCAGGTCCCGCTGGGGCGCTACGCCACACCCGAGGAGATCGCCTCCGCGGTGACCTGGCTCGCCTCGCCCGGCGCGGCCTACGTGACGGGTGCGGTCATCCCGGTCGACGGCGGCCTCGGCATGGGCCACTGAGCGCCCTCCCGCAGGGCACAGCGACAGACAGCAGACAAGAGAGCCGCGACAGTCGGCAGCGAGACATGAGGTGGACGTGATGGGCATCCTGGACGGCAAGCGGATCCTGGTGGCGGGAGTGACGATGGAGAGCTCCATCGGGTTCGCGACGGCCAAGGTGGCCCAGGAGCAGGGCGCCACGGTGCTGATCTCCAACTTCGGTCGCGCCCTCGGGATCACCCGCCGCATCGCCGGGCGCCTGCCCGTCGAGCCGCCCGTTCTCGAGCTGGACGTCACCGACCCCGATCACCTGGCAGGGCTGGCCGCGCAGGTGGGCGAGCACGTGGACGGGCTGGACGGGGTGGTCCACTCCATCGCCTACGGCAACCCCGAGACCCTGCTGGGTGGGCGGTTCCTGGAGGGCCCGTGGGAGGACGTGGCCCAGGCCGTCCAGGTCTCGGCCTACTCGCTGAAGTCCCTGGCGGTCGCCTGCCGCCCGCTGATGGGCGCCGGCTCCTCGCTGGTGGGGCTCACCTTCGACGCCTCCACCGCGTGGCCGGCCTACGACTGGATGGGCGTGGCCAAGGCCGGGCTCGAGTCGACCTCGCGCTACCTGGCCCGTGACCTGGGCCCGGCGGGGATCAGGTGCAACCTGGTCGCCGCCGGCCCCCTCAAGACCCTGGCCGCCAAGGCGATCCCGGGCTTCGGTGACCTCGAGTCGGCGTGGAAGGACCGGGCCCCGCTGGGCTGGGACGAGTCGGACCCCGCCCCCACGGCGCGCGCCGTGGTGGCCCTCCTCTCGGACTTCTTCCCCGCCACCACCGGGGAGATCGTGCACGTCGACGGAGGCTTCCATGCCATGGGCCTGTGACCCTGCCGCGCCCGCGCCCCTCGCACCGCCCCGACCGGCCCTGGCGCCCGTCGGTTCCGGCTGAGAGGCTGTCAGCGTGAACAGCGACCTGAGGACCCTGGTGCTGGTGCGGCACGCGAGCGCGGAGCCCACCGCGCCGACCGACGCCGAGCGGAGGCTGACGCCCAACGGTCGTGCCGAGGCGACCAGGACCGGCCGGTGGCTGGCCGAGCAGGGCTTCACCCCCGACCACGCGCTGGTCTCCGGTGCCGTCCGTACCCGGGAGACGTGGGCGGCGATGGCCGAGGCGGCGGGCTGGTCGCTGGAGCCCGACTACGACGACTCGCTCTACGCCGCCGGTCCCGAGACCGCGCTCGACCTCATCCACGCGGTGGACGCCGCGGTGCGCTCCCTGCTGTTCCTGGGCCACAACCCCACCGTCGGCTACCTCGCCCAGGTGCTCTCCGACGGCACCGCCGCCCCCGACATCGCCCGGGAGATGGCCCGCGGGTACCCGGCCGCGACCGCGACGATCTTCGGTGTCGAGGGGCCCTGGCCCGCCCTCGACGTGGCCGGCGCCGGCGTGGTCGGTTTCCGTGCCGGACGCTCCTGACCCGAACACGCCCGACGAGGTCGCGGCCCTGCTGCGCTCGTCGGGCTCGGTCTTCGCCGAGGAGGAGGCGCGCCTGCTCGTCGACCAGCTGAGCGGCGACGAGCTGGCGACGGCGGTGATGGACCGGATGGCGGGGGAGCCGCTGGAGCACATCCTGGGCTGGGCGGAGTTCGCCGGCCTGCGGGTGGCTGTGCACCCGGGGGTCTTCGTGCCCCGCCGCCGCACCCAGCTGCTCCTCGAGCAGGCGCTGGCCAACCTGCCCCGGCACGGGCTGCTGGTCGAGCTGTGCTGCGGGGCGGCCGCGGTCTCCACCGCGGTGGCGGCCGGCCGGGCGGACGTCTCGGTCCTCGCCTCCGACGTGGACGAGCGGGCGGTCGTCTGCGCCAAGGAGAACCTCGAGCGCTACGGCGGACAGGTCGCGCTCGGCGACGTCGCCTCGGGCATCCCGGACGAGCTCGCCGGGCGGGTCGACGTGGTGGTCGCCAACGCGCCGTACGTGCCCACCTCGCAGCTGGCCCTGATGCCGGCCGAGGCCCGGCTGCACGAGCCGGTCCGCGCCCTCGACGGCGGACCCGACGGGACCCGGGTCCAGGACCGGGTGGTGGCCGCGGCCGTGGGGCTGCTCTCACCCACCGGTGTGGTCATCGTGGAGGCGAGCCGGTCCGAGGCGGAGCAGACCGCCGCCCGGATGCTGTGGCGAGGGTTCGTCCCGGAGATCGTGCTCGACGAGGAGCTGGACGCCACCTGCGTGCTCGGGCGGCGGGTGCGGGCCCCGGGGGAGTGACCCGTAGGGGCGGGCCGGGTCAGAGCGGCGGGGCCGGCGTCACGATCCCGGCCTCCGCGTCGGCCGCCTCGACCTCCTCGCGCGAGATGCCGAGCAGGTAGACGATGGCGTCGAGGTAGGGCACGTTGACGGAGGTGTCCGCGGCGTCGCGGACCACGGGCTTGGCGTTGTAGGCGATGCCGAGCCCGGCCTCGTTGAGCATGTCGAGGTCGTTGGCGCCGTCCCCGATCGCGATCACCGCCCCTCGCGGCACCCCGCAGGACGCGGCGAACTCGCGCAGCGCGGTGGCCTTGCCCGCCCGGTCGACCACGGGGCCGACGATCCGGCCGGTCAGGAGGCCGTCGACGATCTCGAGCTCGTTGGCGCGGGCGAAGTCGATGCCGAGGTCCGCGGCGAGCCGGTCGGTGATCTGGCTGAACCCGCCGGAGACGATCGCGAAGCGGTACCCGAGTCGCCGCAGGGTGCGCACCATCGTGCGGGCGCCCGGCGCCAGCACCAGGTCGCGGTAGACGTCGTCCAGGGCGCTGGCGGGCAGGCCCTCGAGCAGGGCAACCCGGTGGTGCAGCGACTCGGCGAAGTCGATCTCGCCGCGCATCGCCGACTCGGTGACCCGAGCGACCTCCTGCTCCACCCCGGCGTGGGCGGCCAGCATCTCGATCACCTCGCCCTGCACGAGCGTGGAGTCGACGTCCATCACGATCAGACGCATGCTGCGGCGCAGCAGGTTGGCGGGCTGTACGGCCACGTCGACCCCCTGGTTGGCAGCCTCGATGGCCAGCAGGCTGCGCAGCCGCTCGGGCGAGACGCCCGAGACGTGCAGGTCGATCGCGGTGACGGGATAGCGGGCCATCCGCTCGATGCGGTCGATGTTGGCGCCGCTGTCGGCGATCCTGCCGGCGATCGCGGCCATCGCCGCCGCGCGCAGCGGCGACCCGATCACCGTGACGTGGCTACGGCCGGCGGCGCGCCCCCGGTTGTCGCCGGTGCCCCTCTCCACCTCCACCTGGACGTCGAGCTCCTCTCCGAGGCGGTGCACCTGCTCGCTGACCCGGCGCCAGTCGTGGGGCGCGGAGACGAGGAGGCCGAGCACCAGCCGACGCCGCAGCACGATCTGCTCGACGTCGAGCACCTCGACCCCGGCGTGGGCGAGACTGGAGAAGACGGCCGCGGTCACGCCGGGCCGGTCCTTGCCGGTGAGGGTGATGAGCAGGGTCTTCGGGGCGTCCTGGTCCATGGCAGTGCCGAGGCTACTGCGCCGCGCGCCCGCGAGGGCTGGCGGGATCAATCCTCGGGCCAGACCTCCGGGGAGCAGGCTGCGACGAGGGCACGACGAGCCGCGCGCTCGAGCGGTTCCAGGGCGGTCGCCCGGCGGACCATCTCGGCCGCGCTCACCGAGGCGCCGTGGTCCTCGGCCGCGAGCTCGACGATCGCCGAGCACTGCAACCCCCTGGCGGCGAGGTCGGCGCAACGGGGTGGCACCCCCGGGGGCGGGTCCAGGGCGGGGACGTGGTGGAGGTCCATGATCGCGTCCGCCACCTCGGGGCGCCAGCGCGCCACGTCGAGGTCGGCCAGCGCCTGGGCGGTCTCCAGGACGGCGCGGCGCAGTCCGCGATCGGCCTCGCCGACGTCGGGCACCGACCGCCTCTCGGCCGGCAGCACCGTCCAGGTGATGCCCGCGCCGACGGCGTGCGGCACCAGGCCCAGGCCGGCCTGGGGGGCGAGCACCGCCTCCCCGGCCTCGAGGGCCGCCAGGTTGAACGCCGCCGGGCCGCCCAGCCCGAGGGGGTCGCCGTCGACCGGCAGCGCCAGGCCCAGGCCGGTGGCGCCGGCGCGACGCAGCGAGGCGAGCAGGTCGACCAGGGTGCCGTCGAGCACGCTGTGGGCCGAGCCGCCCTCGGCCATCGCGTCGAGCAGGTGGTCGGCCGACGCCTCGCCGCGCAGCCAGGCCGTGCCCCACCACGCCAACGTGGCGGTCTCGGGCAGGGGGGTGCTCACGGGTAGCGAGGCTACCTCCGGGCGCCGAGACCCTCTGGATAGGGTGAGCGGCATGGTCGCCGTGCTGGAGTTCGCCGACGTCTCGGTGCGCCGGGGCGGCGCCACCCTCCTCGACGGCGTCACCTGGTCGGTCGAGGACGACGAGCGGTGGGTCGTCCTGGGGCCCAACGGGGCCGGCAAGACCACCCTGCTGCAGGTCGCGGCCGCCCAGCTGCACCCGACCACGGGGGTCGCCGGCATCCTGGAGGAGGTGCTGGGCACCGTCGACGTCTTCGAGCTGCGGACCCGCATCGGCCTCACCAGCGCCGTCCTGGCCGACCGGATCCCCCGGCACGAGCGGGTGCGCGACGTCGTGGTCTCGGCGTCGTACGGCGTCCTGGGGCGGTGGCGGGAGGCCTACGAGGACCTCGACCACGACCGCGCCGGCATGCTGCTCGACGAGGTGGGGGCGCGCCACCTGGCCGAGCGCACCTTCGGCACCCTGAGCGAGGGCGAGCGCAAGCGCGTCCAGATCGCCCGGGCGCTGATGACCGACCCCGAGCTGCTGCTCCTCGACGAGCCCGCGGCCGGCCTCGACCTGGGGGGCCGGGAGGACCTGGTCTCCACCCTCTCCTCGGTGGCTATGGATCCTGACTCGCCGGCCACCGTGCTGGTCTCCCACCACGTCGAGGAGATCCCGCCCGGGTTCACCCACGCGCTGATGCTGCGGGAGGGCCGCGTCGTGGCCCAGGGTCCCCTGGAGCGGGTGGTGACCGCCGAGGCGCTCTCGGAGACCTACGGCATGCCGCTGATGCTGCAGGTCGAGGACGGCCGGTACGCCGCGCGCCGGCGCGCCGCCCGACGCATGCTCTGACCGGGGCCCGGGCGCCGCCCTACTCGACCGTGACGGTCTTGGTCTCCCGGTAGGGCTCGCCGCCCTCCCCGCCGGACGGGTCGTCCTCGGCGACCTCCAGCACGTAGGTGCCGGGCTCGAGCCGGACGTCGAAGTAGAACGGCGAGAAGGTCATCGCCTCCTCCGCGGTGGTGAAGCCGGCCTCGACCTCCTTGCCCTGCGCGTCGAGCACCCGCCACACGACGTTGGCCTCGACCGCGCTGGCCTCTCCGTTGACCGAGACGGGGGAGGCCACGGTGGCTCCCTCGGTCGGGGACGCGACGGCGACGGGGGCCCTGACGTCCTCGTCGGCGTCGCGGGGGAGCGGCTCGTCCCAGGCGACGGAGCCCCACATCTCCCCGGCCGGCTCGCCGTCGATCAGCAGGCGCACCGACGCCTCCGGGTCCAAGGCCTCGGTGGCGGTCCAGACCAGCTGCTGGGCCATGGCCGCGGCGCCGGGGGCACCGACGTCGGCCTCCCGGGCCTGCGCCGAGAGGTCGACCGTGATCACGCCGTCGTCTCCCGTCGAGGCGCTCAGGACCCGGGTCGCGGGATCCCAGGTGGTGGCGTAGTCGGGGTCGAGGGGGCCGGCGATCATGGCCTCGAGTGCGGAGACGGCCGCCTCGCCGGCCACCGGCTGCGACTCCGCGGCCAGGCGGAGCCCGGCGCGGGTGTCGACGACGAAGTAGGACACGGCGAAGTCCGACGGGCTCCCGTCGGGCGTCTGGCCGCCATCGCCGGGGGAGCCGCTGGGCGTCTCGGCGGGGGTGGGCGAGACCGGGGCCGGGGCAGGGGACTCGGACTCCGTGGCCCTCTCCCCGGAGGTGTCCTCGGCCCCGCACCCGGCGAGCAGCAGGCCGGTGGTCAGAGCGAGGACGGCGAGGCGGGCGGTCCCCCGGGACCGGCCGGGACAGGGCTGCGGAACAGTCGTCATGAGGGGATGCTGCCATCCCCGGACCCGTTCGGTGGGGAGGTGACCGCTGAGCGACCGCCCGGAAGGTGACTCGTGCCGCTCGGGCTAGGGATAGGGTCGGGGCATGGACTGGTTGCGGGAGCACGCGTGGGAGACGTGGCTCGGGGTCGCGGTGCTGCTCGGCGTCGCCGAGATGTTCAGCCTCGACCTCATCCTCATCATGCTGGCGGCCGGGGCGCTGGTCGGCATGCTGGCCGCCGTCCTCGACCTGCCCTTCGCCCTCCAGGTCGTCGGCGCCGCCGCGACCTCGCTCGCCGCGCTGCTCCTGCTGCGGCCCTCGCTCGTCTCCCGGGTCCACGGCGGGCCCGAGCTCCAGCTCGGACACGGCAAGCTCGTCGGCCGGCAGGCGGAGGTGACCCAGGAGATCACGGGTCTCCGCGTCGGCCGGATCAAGGTCGGCGGGGAGATCTGGTCCGCCTCGCCCTACGACGAGAGCCTGACCATCCCGGCCGGGGAGACCGTGGAGGTGCTCGAGATCAGGGGCGCCACCGCGTTCGTCCACCCGGTCGCCCGGCTCGATCCCTGACACACCCCACATCCCTACTCCCGGAACGGAGGGCCGATGGAGTTCTTCCTCGTCCTGCTCGCACTGCTGCTCGTCTTCGTGGTCGTGGTCCTCGCCAAGACGGTGCGCATCGTGCCGCAGGCACGTGCCGGCATCGTGGAGCGCTTCGGCAAGTACAAGCAGACGCTGCCCGCTGGCCTCAACATCGTGGTGCCCTTCATCGACCGGGTGCGCTACCTGATCGACCTGCGTGAGCAGGTCGTCAGCTTCCCGCCGCAGCCGGTGATCACCGAGGACAACCTCGTCGTCTCCATCGACACGGTCATCTACTTCCAGGTCACCGACCCGGTCGCGGCGACCTACGAGATCGCCAACTACATCCAGGCGGTCGAGCAGCTGACCATGACCACGCTGCGCAACATCGTCGGTGGCATGGACCTCGAGGAGACGCTCACCAGCCGCGAGCAGATCAACTCCGGGCTGCGCGGCGTCCTCGACGAAGCGACCGGCCGCTGGGGCATCCGCGTCGGCCGGGTCGAGATCAAGGGGATCGACCCGCCGCCCTCCATCAAGGACTCGATGGAGAAGCAGATGCGTGCCGATCGCGACAAGCGGGCCGCCATCCTCACCGCCGAGGGTGAGCGCCAGTCGGCGATCCTCACCGCCGAGGGCTCCAAGCAGGCCTCTATCCTCTCCGCGGAGGGTGACCGGGAGTCCCAGATCCTCCGGGCCCAGGCCGACCGGGAGGCCGCGATCCTGCGCGCCCAGGGTGAGGGTCAGGCCATCCAGACGGTCTTCCAGGCCATCCACGACGGCCGCCCCGACCAGTCGCTGCTGGCCTACCAGTACCTGCAGATGATGCCGAAGATCGCCGAGGGTGACGCCAACAAGGTCTGGATCGTCCCGTCGGAGATCGGCAAGGCCCTGGAGGGCCTGGGCTCCACGATGACCGACATGGCCGGCATCCCGCGTGAGGCGACGCCGACCAAGCGGGTCGACATGGGTCCGACCGAGCCGCAGCTGCCGCGCTCCAGCACCGAGACCGGCTCGGGTTCCTCGAGCCGGGCAGTGGAGGAGGCGATCGCCGCCGCGCAGGAGGCCTCCGCCGTTCCCGCCCCGGCGCCCGGGGCCGGTACCACCGGCGGCGGGTCCGCCCCGGCGCAGGAGCCGCCACTCACGTGACGCTCCTCGAGGCGATCCTGGTCGCCGTCGCCGGTGTCTGCGCCGGAGCCATCAACACGCTGGTGGGGTCGGGAACGCTGATCACGTTCCCGACCCTGCTGGCGTTCGGCGTCCCCCCGATCACCGCCAACGTGTCGAACACGATCGGGTTGGTGCCGGGCTCGATCTCCGGTGCGGTGGGCTACCGCCGCGAGCTGGCGGGCCAGCGTGCCCGGGTGCTGCGCCTGGCGTCGGCCTCGCTGGTGGGCGGGGTGCTCGGCGCGCTGCTGCTGCTGGTCCTCCCCGAAGGGGCCTTCGAGGCGATCGTGCCGGCCCTGGTGCTGCTGGGCATCGTGCTGGTCGTGCTGGGGCCGCGGATCTCACGGCGGGTGGCGGCCCGGCACCAAGCCACCGGCGGACTGCCCCACCACGGCGCGTGGTGGGTGTGGCCGGCCATCGCGCTGGCCGGGGTCTACGGCGGCTACTTCGGGGCCGCCCAAGGTGTCCTGCTGATGGCCATCCTCGGCATCGGCATGGACGAGGCGCTGCAGAGCCTCAACGGGATCAAGAACATCCTCGGCGCCGTGGTCAACGGCGTCTCGGGGCTGGTCTTCGCGCTGGTCGCGCCGGTCGACTGGCAGGTGGTGGCGCTGATCGCGATCGGCTCGGTGCTCGGCGGGCAGGTCGGGGCCGGCATCGGCCGGCGGCTGCCCGACCTGTGGCTCCGGGCCACCATCGTCGTCGTGGGGCTCGTCGCGCTGGCCGTCTTCCTGCTGCGCTGAGGCCGGGAGGCTCCGGAAGGAGCGGTGGTCCCAGGAGGGGGCTAGGCCCGCTCGTCGACCGGCTCCTCCACCCAGGCGCGGAGCCAGGAGTCGAGCGTCCGGTAGACCTCGGCCCTCGGCCCGGGCCGGGAGAGCACGACGTCGTGGCGGGCTCCCTCCACGGCCACGCTGGTCACGTGGGTGCCCAGGGAGGGCGCCCACCGCCGGATCTGCTCGACGTCCAGGACGATGTCGGTGGTGTGCACCTCCTCGTCCATCACCACGCCCTGGCCGGTGCGGGTCGAGGAGAGGACCAGGGCCGGGCACCCGACGTTCAGGCCACGGTGCACGGCGGCGTGCCCGTCCCGGACGGCGCGCAGCCAGCCGGTCCGCACGGGCCACGACTCCAGCGGCTTCCAGGCCAGCTCGAAGGACCAGTCGCCGTCGTGGTCCAGGTGCAGCGACCGGGCGTAGAGGCCGCTCACCGTCCGCGGCACGACCACCCGGGGGACGACCTCGCCCAGCCGGCGGACCACCTCGGTGCCGAGGGTGCGGAGCCACCAGGGACCCTGCAGGTCGAGCCACGGTGAGTTGAGCACCATCCCGGCCAGCCCGGGGCGGCGGTCGTGAGCCCACAGGGGGAGCGTGAGACCGCCCGTGGAGTGGGCGGAGCCGACCACCGCGGCGTGGCCGTCCCGCTCGGTGATCCGGCGGAACGCCTCGTCGATCTCCGCGAAGTACTCCGACAGGTCGCTGACGTAGTTGGGCGTCTGGTGCCCGAGCAGGGAGCGGCCGTACTTGCGCAGGTCGAGGGCGTAGAAGGTGTAGCCGCGCTCGGTCCACCACTCGGCGTACTCGGTCTGGAAGAAGTAGTCGGCGAAGCCGTGCAGGTGCAGCACCGCGCAGTTGGTGGGGCCGTGGGTGGGGCGCTTGACCAGCGTGGCCACCACCGGACCCTCGTCGTCGTGGCCGAGCTCCAGGGTCTCGACCTCGTAGGGGTGGCCGAGGATGTCGACGGCGGGGCCAGGGGGGACGACGGGCATGGCGGGAGTCTCCCACCCGGAGCGCCGGGACGTGTGCGGACCCGGGGGAGCAGTCGATCTCGGCGCCTGCGGAACAAACCGGCAGGTGCCCCTGTTGTGCGATCTAGTTCGAAGTTCAACTAAGGGAGCAGCGATGCAGTTCGGCATCTTCACCGTCGGCGACGTGACCACAGACCCGACCACGGGGCGCACCCCCAGCGAGCACGAGCGGATCAAGGCCACGGTGGCCATCGCCCGCAAGGCCGAGGAGGTCGGGCTGGACGTGATGGCCTTCGGCCAGCACCACAACCCGCCCTTCGCCGCCTCCTCGCCGACCACCACCATGGCCTACGTGGCCGCGCTGACCGAGCGGCTCATCCTCTCCACCTCCACCACGCTGATCACCACCACCGACCCGGTGCGGATCGCGGAGGACTACGCCCAGCTCCAGCACCTGGCCGACGGTCGGATGGACCTGATGCTGGGCCGGGGCAACACCGGACCCGTGTACCCCTGGTTCGGCAAGGACATCCGGGACGGCATCGAGCTCGCCGTCGAGAACTACGCCCTCCTGCGCCGGCTCTGGCACGAGGACGTGGTGAGCTGGGAGGGCAAGCACCGCACGCCCCTCCAGGGCTTCACCTCCACGCCCCGTCCGCTCGACGGCGTCGCGCCCTTCGTCTGGCACGGCTCCATCCGCAGCCCCGAGATCGCCGAGCAGGCCGCCTACTACGGCGACGGCTTCTTCCACAACCACATCTTCTGGCCGGCGTCGCACACCGAGCAGATGGTCCGGCTCTACCGCCGGCGCTTCGAGCACTACGGTCACGGGGCGGCCGACCAGGCGATCGTGGGCCTGGGTGGGCAGGTCTTCATGCGGAAGAACAGCCAGGACGCGGTCCGCGAGTTCCGCCCCTACTTCGACAACGCGCCTGTCTACGGCCACGGTCCGTCGCTGGAGGAGTTCACGCGCCAGACCCCGCTGACCGTCGGATCTCCCCAGGAGGTGATCGAGCGGACCCTGGGCGCCCGAGAGTACGTCGGCGACTACCAGCGTCAGCTGTGGCTGATGGACCACGCCGGCCTGCCGCTGAAGACGGTGCTCGAGCAGCTCGACCTGCTCGGCGAGGAGGTCGTGCCGGTGCTTCGCAAGGAGTTCGCGGCCCTGAAGCCGGACCACGTGCCGGACGCTCCCACCCACGCCTCCCGCGTGCAGGCGGCGGGCGGTGGCCGGGACTCCACCGTGCCCGCGGCCGCGGACGACGTCACGGGCCGCTCCCCGAGCGTGACGGCGGTGCGCTCATGACGCGCCGGATCACGGTGGTCACCGCGGGGCTCTCCGTCCCCTCCAGCACCCGGTTGCTGGCCGACCGCCTCTCGGAGGCCACGACGCGGGCCCTGGCGGCGGCGGGTGTCGGGGCCGAGGTCGAGGTCGTGGAGCTGCGCGACCTGGCGCACCCGCTCGCCGACAACCTGCTCACCGGGTTCGCGACGGGGCCGCTGGCAGAGGCGATCGAGAAGGTCCGGGGATCGGACGCGCTGATCGCGGTCACCCCGGTCTTCTCCGCCTCCTATGCCGGCCTCTTCAAGTCCTTCTTCGACGTGCTGGAGCCCGGGATGCTCACCGGGATGCCGGTGCTGATGGGTGCCACCGCGGGCACCGCGCGCCACTCGCTGGTGCTCGAGCACGCCGTCCGTCCGCTCTTCTCCTACCTGCGGGCGGTGCCGGTCCCGACGGCGGTCTTCGCCGCGACCGAGGACTTCGGCGACCGTGCGGGAGGGCAGCTGGCAGGCCGGATCGAGCGTGCCGCAGGCGAGCTGGCCTCCCTGCTGGGGGCCGTCCAGGGGAGGACTCTCCCCGGCGCGGACGCCGAGGGCGCCGGGGACGCAGCGGTACCGGTCGTCCACCGTCGCGCGCGCACCCTGGAGGAGCGGTTCGCGGAGCCGACGCCGTTCGAGGAGTTGCTCGGCTCGGTGTGAGCCAGCCGCTTGCCATGGTGGAAAGTGACGAATATGGTTTCCGCCATGGAAAGTGACGCACGGCCCACCCCGTCCGACGCCCAGGTCGCGCTGCGGGGCCTCACCACCGCGCGTGGCCGCCTCGCCGAGCGGGTGACCACCCCGTGGTGGTACCGCCTGGGCGCCGCCTCGTGCACGGCGGCGCTCTTCGTCGGCCCCGGTCTGGTCGTGGGTCGCCCGGGGGCCGGCGGCGGCGCCGAGTCCGCCTCGACGTTGCTCGTCGTGCTCGGGGCGATCGTCGCACCCCTGGTGCTGCTGTGGGCGTTGCGGCGTGCGACAGGGGTGTCGGTCGAGCGCTACGCCGAAGGCATGGGCCCCTGGTACGCCGTCGTCTTCACGCTGTTCGTGCTCGGGTTCGCGCTCCAGGCCTTCGCCGGTGTCCCGTGGGCCCTGCTGGGTTCCGGGGCCGGCGGGTTCGCGGCCACGCTCGTGCGGGAGCGTCAGATCGACCACCTGCTGCGACGGCGTGTCCGTGCCGGCGGCGAAGGGGCCGCGTGACACACGTGAAGCCGGTCTTCGACGAGGTGGTCCACGCCCCGAACCGCCTGCAGATCTGCGCGATGCTCGCTGCGGTGGAGTCGCTGGAGTTCTCCGTCGTCCGAGAGGCTCTGGACGTGAGCGAGTCGGTCCTCAGCAAGCACGTGAAGGTCCTGGCCGCCGCGGGCTACGTACGGGTCTCGAAGGTGCCCAGCGGGTCGCGGAGCCGCACGTGGTTCACCCTCACCGCGGAGGGGCGTGCCGCGCTGGACGGACACCTCGCGGAGCTCCGTCGAATCGCCGCGATGGCGGCCTCGAGCTGAGCGCCGGTTCCATCGGCCTCCGGCGCGCCGTGCCGGTCAGCGCTGGTAGGTCCCGTGGATGATCGCCCGCCCGAGGCTCTTGAAGGCGAGGTTGAAGCTCATCACCGCGGGCGAGGCGTCGGCGTCGATGCCCAGCGACTCCTCGCCCACGGCGTGCACCACGAAGAAGTAGCGGTGCGGGTGGTCGCCCTCGGGCGGGGCGGCCCCCATGAACCCGACCTCGCCGCCGTCGTTGCGCAGCTGGAACGACTGGCCGGGCAGCACCCCGCCGGCTGCGCCGGTCTCCAGAGAGGTGACGTCGGCCGGGATGTCGACCAGGGCCCAGTGCCAGAAGCCCGACGGCGTCGGCGCATCCGGGTCGAAACAGGTCACCACGTAGGAGCGGGTGCCCTCGGGGGCGCCTTCCCAGGCCAGCTGCGGTGAGGTGTTGCCCAGGTGCGCCACCTGGTCGTCGCGCAGGGGCTCTCCGTCCGTCACGTCGGTGCTGGTCACGGTGAAGGACGGCACCGGGGGCAGGTACTCATACGGGTTCGGGGCGATCGGTCGCTCGATGCTCATGCCTCGGACTGTAACCGGAGACGGTCACTTCTACACGGTGACAATGGTGCAGTGAACGACTTCCCCCCGTATCCCGCCGGACTCCGCCTCGCACGCCGGAAGGTCGTCGTCGTGGGCGGCGGTCACGTCGCCCAGCGCCGCGTGCCGTCCCTGCTCGGCGCCGGAGCCCTGGTCACCGTGGTGTCGCCGCAGGTCACGCCGGCGATCGAGGGCATGGCGGGCGAGCTCACCCTGGAGCTGCGCCGGTTCCGGCCATCCGACCTCGACGGGGCCTGGTACGTCGTGGCCGCCACCAACGACCCGCTCGCCAACGAGGAGGTCTCCGCCGCCGCGGAGGAGCGCCGGATCTTCTGCGTGCGCAGCGACGACGCCGCCGCGGCGACCGCCTGGACCCCCGCCACCGGCCGGCACGGCAGCGTCACGGTCGCCGTGCTCGGCAACCGGGAGCCCCGTCAGTCCGCGGCGCTGCGTGACGACATCGTCAACGCGCTCCGCGACGGCCGGCTCAACACCTCCGGCGCCCTGGACCGCTCCCCGGGCGTGGTGCTGGTCGGCGGTGGCCCGGGCGACCCCGAGCTGGTCACGATCGCAGCGCGTCACGCCCTCGCCTCCGCCGACGTCGTGGTGGCGGACCGCCTGGCACCCCGTGCCCTGCTCGACGAGCTGGGCTCGCACGTCGAGCTGGTCGACGTGGCCAAGCTGCCGCGCGGGCGCAGCGCCAGGCAGGAGCAGATCAACGAGCTGCTGGTCGACCGCGCCCGCGAGGGCAAGCGCGTCGTCCGCTTCAAGGGCGGGGACAGCTTCGTCTTCGGCCGCGGTTTCGAGGAGGTCCTTGCCTGCCGGGAGGCCGGCGTCCCGGTCACGGTGATCCCGGGGCTCTCCTCCTCGGTGACCGTGCCCGGGGTCTCCCAGATCCCGGTGACGCACCGCGGGGTGGCCCACGAGTTCACGGTGGTCAGCGGTCATCTGCCCCCCGGCCATCCCGAGTCGCTCGTGGAGTGGTCCGCGCTGGGAAGGCTGCGTGGCACGGTGGTGCTGCTGATGGCGGTGGAGAACGCCGGCGCCATCGCCGACGCCCTGGTCGCCGGCGGCCGGCCGGCCGCCACCCCGGTCGCGGTGGTCGTCGAGGGCACCATGCCGGCGGAGCGGACCGTGCTCAGCACGCTGGAGAACCTGGCCGCCGACCTGGCCTCCCACAGCGTCCGCCCGCCCGCGATCATCGTGGTGGGAGACGTGGTCGCGGTCGCACACCCCGACCGCTTCCCGGCCCCGGTGAGCCGCACGGCAGAGTAGTGCTGTGGCGACCCTGATCGAGATCGACTCCGCGGAGGACCCCAGGCTGGCCGACTACCGGGATCTGCGTGACGTGCAGCTGCGCAAGAGCCTGGAGGCCGAGCACGGGCTCTTCCTCGCCGAGGGTGAGAAGGTCGTGCGGCGGGCCGTCGAGGGCGGCTTCGAGCCCCGCTCGTTCCTGATGGCCCCGCGGTGGCTCGACGGGCTCAGCGACGTGCTCGCCACCACCACCGCGCCCTGCTACGTGGTCGACGAGCGCCTGGCCGAGCAGGTCACCGGGTTCCACGTGCACCGTGGGGCGCTCGCCTCGCTGCACCGCCGCCCGCTGCCCAGCGTCGAGGAGGTGCTCGAGGGCGCCCGTTCGGTCCTCGTCCTGGAAGACGTGGTCGATCATGCCAACGTCGGTGCCATCTTCAGGAGCGGTGCCGCCATGGGCTTCGACGCGGCCCTGCTCTCCCCGCGGTGCGCGGACCCCTTCTACCGCCGGGCGGTCAAGGTCGCCATGGGCGCCGTCTTCACCCTGCCCTGGACCCGCCTCAACGACTGGTACGACGCGCTGCCCTCCCTGTCGAGCCGCGGTTTCACCACCGTCGCGCTCACCCTCGCAGAGGACGCGGTGCCGGTGCCCGAGGCGGTGGCCGGGGTCGACCGGATCGCCCTGGTCCTGGGCTCGGAGGGCCCGGGTCTCTCCGAGCGCTGGCAGCGCTCGGCCGACCGACGCGCGATCATCCCGATGCAGGCCGGGATCGACTCGCTCAACGTCGCGGCCGCCAGTGCGGTGGCCTGCTACGTGGCCGCGCAGCGCTGAGCACCCCCGGGGAGGCGGCCGGGCTCAGAGCGCGGGCAGGAAGGAGTCCTGACAGGTGTCGGGGGCCCGGGTGTTGACCGCGCGCAGCGGCATCCAGCGCCACCACCAGGGGACGGGCTCGGCCAGGGCGGAGTCGCCCACCCGCGGGACGACCACGGTGCGGCCCTCGCGTTCGTAGGTGACGGCGAGCTCGGGCCGCTGGTGGGTGTAGGCCCGGAAGGAGGGCCAGGGCAGCCGGTAGTCGGAAGAGGCGTAGGAGGCCAGGTCGCTGTCGCTGCTGGCCACGACCCGGACCAGGCCCTGGTGGGAGTCCCGCAGGGGGAGGGAGCGGGGGACCAGCAGGTGGTTGGACTCGCCCTCGACCAGGACGAGGTTGGAGTACATGTGCCACCCGTAGGCCGACTTGAGCTCCAGGTAGGGGGTGAGTCCGTTGGCCACCACGAGGGCGACGAGCGCGATCCCCGCCGGCCCGAGCCGCCAGCTCGGCCGGAGCGAAGGTCCTGCCATGACCGCCGCCCAGGCCACCAGCAGCGCGTAGGGCAGCCACCACAAGAAGCTGCCCGACGAGAGCCAGGCGTTCGAGGCGGCGGTGGGTGGCAGCACGTTGGCCGCGGTCACGGAGACGCCGACCAGGATCCCGGCCGCCCGCAGGGCGCGCCGACGCCTCCGGCCCAGGGGACGGCCCAGGGCGGCGAGGCGCTCGAAGAAGCTGTCGGCGAGGAACAGGGCGAAGAGCGGGAGGAGGACGGCGGTGAAGTCGTAGAAGTGCTGGCCGAGGTCCAAGGAGAGGGCCGTGTGGAACGCCATCGCGAGGAGGACGCCGAACCGCCTCGTCCGGGGGACCAGCAGGAGGAGGGGGACCGCCAGCTCCACTGCCACCGGGACCCAGACCGCCACGAGCGGCAGGGCGCCGGCGGTGCCGGCCGACGGGAGCCCGAAGGCGCCCAAGGCCTCGTCGAGGTGGAAGGTCCCGCAGCTGGTGACGGGGTCGAGGAATCCGGTGTTGAGCTTGGCGAAGGCGGCGAACGAGTAGAAGACCAGGAGCACCGTCCGGGCCAGCGGCTCGAAGCGTTCCGGGCAGCCGGCGGTCAGCAGGTAGCCGGCGGAGACGAGGGCCGCGAGCAGCCAGTGGTTGCCCAGCACGGGCGCCTCGAGCACGGCCGTGACCACCACGAGGCCCATGAGCAGGAGGACCCGCTTCGGGCGTGGGTCGAGGAGCACGGCGGTCGCCACCACCCCCAGCAGCGCGAGGGCGACGCCGAGCAGGTCGGGGGAGGGCCACAGCTCGCCGGCGAGGGAGTTGCCGGCCAGGTGGGCCAGGGCCGCCACCGCCCACATGCGCGAGAAGACCTGGCGCCTCGTTGCCATGCGCACATGATGGTCGTCCGCGGCGCCCGGCGCTGGCGAATGCCGTATCCGCGGGCTGTCCCGCGTGCGCCCGGGCGCGGCTGACCCGAACGGCGTCAGGTGAGTTCGGCGGGCCAGCCCGCGGGGTACTCGTCGGCGGCCTTGTCGTGCGCCTTCTGCAGCTTCTTGCGCGCCTTGGTCGGCAGCCGGTCTCCGAACACGGTGCCGAGGGTGTGGTCGGTCTCGTGCTGCAGGCACCTGGCCAGCAGGCCGTCGCCCTCGAAGGTGACCGGCTCCCCGTCGAGCCCGTAGCCGTCGACGCGCGCCCAGTCCGGCCGCGGGCACTCGATGAACGCACCGGGGAAGGAGAGGCAGCCCTCGTCGTCGTCGTCGAGCCGCCGGTCCTTGCCCTCGGGGAGGGTGAGCCGCGGGTTGCAGACCACGCCGACGGTGTGCGCGCCCGTGTCGTCGGGGCAGTCGAAGACGAACATGGCCACGTCCTCCCCGATCTGGCAGGCGGCCAGGCCCACGCCGTCTGCGGCGCGCATGGTGGCGACCATGTCGGCGGCCAGCTCGCGCAGAGCGTCGTCGAACTCGGTGACCAGCGCCTGGGGCCGGTGCATGACCTCCGCGCCCCAGCGGGTGATGGGGCGGACGCGTCCCCCTTCGGGCAGTGGACCGTGGGGAGCGTGGGGAGCCTGCGACATGTGATCATGCTAGCGACGGGCGTGCTGTGATCTGCGACACACCTCGTATCTGTGGCGCTGTGTGTAACTGCTAGTTACAGTGCCGCCATGGCCTCCATCTCCTCTGCCCTCGGACCGGGCGGCAAGAACGGGCTGGCGTCGGGCGAGACCCGCGCCCCGCTCGGCTATGCCGTGGCTGCGCTCAGCCGACTGGCGCGCAGTGAGCTGCTGGACCGCGTGGGGCTGCGCCGGACCGCCGAGCAGGTCGTCTTCACCGCCACCCGCGGGGGGTTCAGGACCGCCGCGGCCGCCGGTCGCACCTTCGCCCGCAAGGGCCGCAAGGGTGCCGGCGTGCGAGCCCCGAGCACCCCGGCCACGGGCCGCTTCGACCTGACGCCGACCGAGGACGAGCAGATGCTCGTCGACGTGGTCTCCGAGTTCGCCGCCGAGGTGCTCCGCCCGGTCGCGGCCGAGGCCGACGACGCGTGCGCGGCGCCCGAGGCCGTGCTGGCCTCCAGCCTCGAGATCGGCCTGCCGATCCTGGGTGTCCCGGAGTCCCTGGGCGGCATCACCGAGGAGCGCTCCGCGATGGCCGGCACCCTGGTCGCCGAGGCGCTCGGCAAGGGCGACATGGGCCTCGCCGTGGCCACCCTGGCGCCCGGCGCCGTCGCCACCGCGATCTCGCTGTGGGGCAGCGACGAGCAGCAGCAGACCTACCTCCCGGCGTTCACCGGTGACGACTGCCCCGCCGCGGCCCTGGCCCTGGCGGAGCCCCGGGTCCTCTTCGACGCTCTCTCCCCGCAGACCACCGCCCGACGCGAGGGCGAGGGGTTCGTGCTCAACGGCCTGAAGTCCGCCGTGCCGAGAGGTGCGGAGGCCGAGCTCTTCGTGGTCGGCGCCGAGCTCGACGGGCGTCCGGCGCTCTTCGTGGTGGAGTCCGGCGCCGCCGGCATCGAGGTGGTGGCCGATCCCTCGATGGGGGTGCGGGCCGCCGGCCTGACCCGGCTCCAGCTCAGCGACACGCCCGCCGAGCTCCTCGGCGAGGCCGACGGCTCGACGTACGCCGAGTGCGTGCGGCTCTCCCGGCTGGCGTGGTGCGCCCTCGCGGTCGGCACCGCCCAGGCGGTGCTCGACTACGTGACCCCCTACGTGAAGGAGCGGGAGGCCTTCGGTGAGCCGGTGGCCCACCGGCAGTCGGTGGCGTTCATGGTCGCCGACATGGCGATCGAGCTGCAGGCGATGCGGCTGGTCACCTGGCGCGCCGCCTCCCGCGCCGCGCAGGGCAAGGAGTTCGCCCGCGAGGTGGCCCTGGCCCGCCGGCTCTGCGCGGACAAGGGGATGAAGATCGGACTCGACGGCGTCCAGCTGCTCGGAGGACACGGCTTCGTCAAGGAGCACCCGGTGGAGCGGTGGTACCGCGACCTGAGGGCCCTGGGCGTGATGGAAGGAGGCGTCCTCGTCTGAGGACGGGGCACCACGATGATCAACCTCGAGACCCCCCGCAAGCACCGCATGCTCATCGACCAGGCACACCAGGTCGCGATGAACATGCTCCGTCCCATCTCCCGCAAGTACGACGCCGCCGAGCACTCCTACCCCAAGGAGCTCGACATGCTGGCCGCGATGATCGACGGCCTGGCCGAGTCGGGCACGGCCGAAGGGGCCGGCGCCACCGGCGTCAGCCAGGAGGCCCGCCCGGAGAAGAAGGAGCGCAAGGACGACGGCGCCCGCAACGGCGCCAACCTCGCCTCCATCCTCTCGATCGCCGAGATGTGCTGGGGCGACACCGGCCTGCTCCTCTCGATGCCGCGGCAGGGGCTCGGCAACGCGGCCATCGCCTCGGTGGCCAGTCCGGAGCAGCAGGAGCGCTTCAAGGGCCTGTGGGCCGCGATGGCCATCACCGAGCCCGGCATGGGATCCGACTCCGCTGCCCTGACCACGACGGCCACGCTCGACGGCGACCACTACGTGCTCAACGGCGAGAAGATCTTCGTCACCGCGGGCGAGCGGGCCGGCGCCGTCGTGGTGTGGGCGACCCTCGACAAGAGCCTCGGCCGCGCGGCCATCAAGTCGTTCGTGGTGGAGAAGGGCACCCCGGGGATGCGGGTGGAGCGGCTCGAGCACAAGCTCGGGATCCGGGCCTCCGACACGGCGGTCATCACCTTCACCGACTGCCGGGTGCCGGCCGAGAACCTGCTCGGCTCGCCCGAGATCGACGTGAAGGCCGGCTTCGGCGGCGCCATGGCGACCTTCGACAACACCCGCCCGATGGTCGCCGCCATGGCGATCGGGTGTGCCCGGGCCTCCCTGGACCTCACCCGGGACCTGCTCGAGCAGGCCGGGATCGTCATCGACTACGACCGGCCGGCCCAGGTGCAGAGCGCCGCGGCCGCGAAGTTCCTCCAGATGGAGGCCGACCTGGAGGGTGCGCGCCTGCTCGCCATGCAGGCCGCGTGGATGGCCGACAACCGCCTGCCCAACTCGCTGGAGGCCTCGATGGCCAAGGCCAAGGCCGGGCGCGTCGGCTCCGACATCACCCTGTCCTGCGTCGAGCTGGCCGGCACCTTCGGCTACAGCGAGGCCGAGCTGCTGGAGAAGTGGTCGCGGGACTCCAAGATCCTCGACATCTTCGAGGGCACCCAGCAGATCCAGCAGCTGATCGTCGCCCGCCGGGTGCTCGGCCTCTCCAGCGCGGAGCTGAAGTAGCCCCACACGGGACGCCCCGCGCTGGCGGCGGACTAGGTTGCGGCCATGAGCAGCCCGCACATGTCGCCCGAGGAGTTCCGTCGTCACGGTCACGCGGCCATCGACTGGATCGCGGACTACTGGGAGGGACTGGACGCCCGACCGGTGCGATCCCAGGTGGCGCCGGGTGAGGTCGCCGCCCGGCTGCCCGCCGCGATCCCCGAGTCCGGCGAGGACTTCGGGGCGGTGCTGGACGACCTCGACCGGGTGCTGATGCCCGGTCTCACGCACTGGCAGCACCCCCGCTTCTTCGCCTACTTCCCGGCCAACTCCTCACCGGCCGCGGTGCTGGGTGACCTGCTCTCCAGCGGGATCGGTGCCCAGGGCATGCTCTGGGCCACCAGCCCGGCGCTCACCGAGGTCGAGCAGGTCGTCCTCGACTGGCTCGCGGAGGCCATCGGCCTGCCCGCGGAGTTCGGCTCGGCCGGGCCCGGTGGCGGCGTCATCCACGACACCGCCTCCACGGCCACCTTCACCGCCCTGCTGGCCGCCCTGCACCGGGCCACCGGGGGTACGGCCAGGGCCGACGGGGTCGACCGTCGGCTGCGGGTCTACGCCTCGACGCAGGCCCACTCCTCCCTGCACAAGGCGGTGATCATGGCCGGCCTCGGCGAGGCGGCGCTGCGCACGGTCGCGGTGGACCCCGTCACCCAGGCCATGGACGTGGCGGACCTGCGCCGGGTGATGGCCGAGGACGCGGCGGCGGGCCTGGTGCCGGTCCTGGTGCAGGCCGCCGTCGGCACCACCTCGACGGGGGCGGTCGACGACGTGGCCGCCCTCGGCGAGGTGGCCCGGCAGCACGGGGCCTGGGTGCACGTGGACGCCGCGTGGGCGGGGGTCGCGGCGCTCTGCCCGGAGCACCGGTGGCTGCACGCGGGGGTCGGGGAGCACGCCGACTCCTACGTCACCAACCCGCACAAGTGGCTGCTCACCACCTTCGACTGCAGCGCCTTCTGGGTGCGCGACCGGGCAGCCCTCACCGGTGCGCTCAGCCTGGTGCCCGAGTACCTGCGCAACCCGGCGAGCGAGACCGGGAGCGTGGTCGACCTGCGCGACTGGCATCCGCAGCTCGGCCGGCGGTTCCGGGCGCTGAAGCTGATGGCGGTGCTCCGCACCTACGGACGGGCCGGGCTCCGGAGCCACATCCGCTCCGGCGTCGCCCTGGCCGGCCGCTTCGTCGCCCTGCTCGGCCAGGACGACCGGTTCGAGCTGGTCACCGAGCCGGTTCTCGGCCTGGTCGTCTTCCGGCTCGTCGCGGGCGACGAGGCGACGCTTCGGGTGATGGAGGCGCTCAACGACTCGGGGATCGCCTACCTGAGCCACACCAGGGTCGAGGGCGCCGCGGCGATCCGGCTGGCCGTGGGCGGCTGGCGCACCGGGGAGGACGACGTGCTGACGACGTGGCGGGCGCTGGTCCGTCTCGCCGACGAGCTCGAGGCCTGACCGGGGCGATCAGGGTCTCCGGCGGCTGTCGGGGCTGGTCAGGGGGCGGCGAGCGGCACCCGGGCGGCGGCCCCACAGGCGGGTGCCGGCAGGTAGCGCGGCGCCGGCCACGACCGTGCCGCGAAGCCCGCGCCCACCTCCTCCAGCACCCGCTCGCGGGCGCCCACCGGCGCGAGCACCAGGGCGCAGCCCCCGAACCCGCCGCCGGTCATCCGGGCGCCCCAGGCGCCACCGGCCAGCGCCCGTGAGACCACCACGTCGAGCTCGGGGCAGGAGACCTCGTAGTCGTCGCGGAGACTGGCGTGCGAGGCGGAGAAGAGACGGCCCACCTCGGCCCAGTCGTCGCGAGCCAGGGCCGCCACCACGCCCCTCACCCGTTCGTTCTCCGTCCGCACGTGGCGGCGCCTGCGGCGGCCCGTGTCGTCGAGCGTCCCCGGGTCCGCGACGGCGAGCGCGGCCTCGGCCTCGGTACGCCGCGTCCGGTAGGCGCCGTCCGCGTGCGCGTGCCGGGTCCGGGTGTCGACCACGAGGAGCTCCAGCCCGGCGCGGTCGGGGCGCCACGGCACGTGGCGCCGGGTGCCGTCGCCGAAGTCGAGCAGCAGTGCGTGCCCTGGCCGCGCGAGCAGCACGACGCTCTGGTCGAGCCCCCCGGTGGGGGCGCCGACCCCGTCGACCTCCGCGGAGACGCAGGGCGCCACCAGCGCCGACGGGGGAGCGGTGCCGAACGCGGTGGCGACCGCGCAGATCAGCGCGGCCGAGCTCGACAGCCCGGCGCCCACCGGCACCGAGCTGTCGACCAGGAGATCCAGACCGCCGCCCTGTCCGCCCGGCTGTCCCACCGCAGCCAGGGCACTGGTCACGTAGGCGGCCCACCCGGACGCGGGTGCGCCGGCCGGGCCGGTCCAGGGGTCGGCAGTGGCGGTGCTGTGCAGCCTGACCCGACCGTCGTCGCGCGGCGCGGCGGCCACCCAGGTGGCGTGGGGCAGGGCGATGGGCAGGCAGAGCCCGCCGTGGTAGTCGGTGTGCTCCCCGATGAGGTTGACCCGCCCGGGCGCCCGGGCCACCACGGTGGCGCTGCGGCCGAAGACGTCGCGGAACCGCCGGTGCACGGGGCGAGCCAGGTCGGGCGACAGCGGGTCGAGCATGGCGAGGAGCCTAGAGGGCTGCCGGGGCAGCGGTAGTTTGGCCAGGTGAGATTCCTCGGTGACAGCACGCCTCCCCACGACCTGACCTACGGCGACGTCTTCATGGTGCCGCGCGGCTCGGCGGTCGCCAGCCGCTACGACGTCGACCTCGCCACCGTCGACGGCAGCGGAGCCACGCTCCCGTTGATCGTCTCGAACATGACCGCGGTCGCCGGACGCCGGATGGCCGAGACGGTGGCCAGGCGCGGCGGCCTGACGGTGCTGCCGCAGGACATCCCGCTGCCCGTCGTGGCCGAGGTGCTCTCCTGGGTCAAGAGCAGGCACCGGGTCTTCGACACCGCGATCGAGCTGTCGGGTGACCAGACGGTGGGCGAGGCACTCTCCCTGATCCCCAAGCGGGCCCACCGTGCAGCCGTGGTGGTGGAGGGTCGGCGTCCGGTCGGGGTGGTGGTCGAGGACGACTGCGGCGGGGTCGACCGGTTCACCCAGGTCCGTGACGTGATGACCACCGACCTGGTCCGGGTCGCACCGGAGACGGACCCGCGCGAGGTCTTCGACCGCCTCGAGCACTCCCGCGCCCCGCTGGCGGTGGCCGTCGACGAGCGTGGTGAGCTGCTCGGTGTGGTGACCCAGCTGGGTGCATTGCGCGCGACTCTCTACACGCCCGCCGTGGACGACACGGGCCGGCTGCGGGTGGCCGCGGCGGTGGGGGTCAACGGCGACGTCGCCGAGAAGGCCGCCGGGTTGCTGGCCGCCGGGGTCGACTGCCTGGTGGTGGACACCGCGCACGGCCACCAGCAGCGCATGCTCGACGCGCTGCGCGCGGTGCGGGCGCTGGACCCGCAGGTCCCGGTGGTCGCCGGGAACGTCGTCTCGGCCGAGGGGACCACCGCCCTGCTCGACGCCGGCGCGGACATCGTGAAGGTGGGCGTCGGACCCGGCGCCATGTGCACCACCCGGATGATGACCGGGGTGGGCCGACCCCAGTTCTCCGCGGTGCTGGAGTGTGCCGAGACCGCCCGGGAACGCGGCGGTCACGTGTGGGCCGACGGCGGCGTGCGGCACCCCCGCGACGTGGCCCTGGCGCTGGCCGCGGGAGCCTCGGCGGTGATGATCGGCTCCTGGTTCGCCGGCACCCACGAGTCGCCGGGCGACATGCTCCAGGACGCAGAGGGGCGGCTGTTCAAGCAGTCCTTCGGGATGGCGTCCGCGCGGGCGGTGGCCAACCGCACCTCGCACGAGTCCGCCTTCGACCGGGCCCGCAAGGGGCTCTACGAGGAGGGGATCTCCTCCTCGCGGATGTACCTGGACCCGGCGCGTCCCGGGGTCGAGGACCTGGTCGACGAGATCTGCAGCGGGGTCCGGTCGGCCTGCACCTACGCCGGGGCCCGCACCCTGGAGGAGTTCCACGAGCGCGTCGTGGTCGGTGTCCAGTCGGCCGCCGGCTTCCACGAGGGCCGCCCCCTGACGAGCAGCTGGTGAGCCGTCCGGCACCCGGCCGCCGGTTCCTGCTGGTGGCCGCCACGGCCGCGGAGGCGGCCCACCTGCCGACCGGCCACCCGGTGGTCGTGACCGGACTGGGCAAGACGGCGGCCGCGGCGCGGACGGCGCACGCGCTGGCGTCGATGGGCGACCTCACCGGGCTCACCGTTTTCAACGTCGGCACCGCGGGGGCGCTGCGTCCGGGACTGGAGGGCCTGCACGAGCCCGGGGTGGTCCTCAACCACGACATCGACGCCGACGCCGTCCGGGCCCTGGGCTACGACCCGCAGGAGCAGCTCGTGGTCGGGCCGGGGGCCGTGGTGCTGGCCACCGGCGACCTCTTCGTCACCGACCCGCAGGTTCGCGACGTGCTCGCCCAGCGCGCCGACCTCGTCGACATGGAGGGCTACGCGGTCGCCTGGGCGGCCCAGGCGGTGGGCGTCCCGGTCCGCCTGGCCAAGCACGTCTCGGACCAGGCCGACGAGTCCGCCAAGGACTGGCCGGACTTCGTCGACACCAGCGCGCGGGTCCTCGGCCGGTGGGTCGAGGAGCAGGTCAGCGTCGGCGGATAGGATCGCGCTCGTGAGACTGAGGAGACGAGTCGCCGACGACGAGCAGCTCGACTACGTCTTCGTGATGACCTACGGCCGTTCCGGGTCGACCCTGCTGATGGGGATCCTCAACTCGATCCCCGGCTACCTGATCCGGGGCGAGAACCGCCACGCCGTGCGCCACCTCTACGAGTTCCACCGCAGCGGGCTCGTCGAGCAGGCCCGGGTCAACCCGCGCAACGCCCAGGCGTCGACGCATCCCTGGTTCGGGATCCACGGCTTCGACGAGGACGCGTCCCTGCGCGACGTCAGGCGCCTGGTGCTCGACACGCTGCTGCGTCCCGAGCCCAGCACCCGGGTGACGGGCTTCAAGGAGATCCGCTGGTACGACCAGGACCTCGCGAAGTACGTCGACTTCCTGCGCCAGGTCTTCCCCGGTGCGCGATTCGTGGTCAACACCCGCAACCTGCCCGACGTCGCGGCCAGCGCGTTCTGGCGGCACAAGGACGACCCACTGGGCCGCCTGGAGGTGATCGAGGAGCGGATGCTGGGGGTGGCCGACGAGCTGGGGGACGCCGCCTACCGGGTGCACTACGACGACTACCGCGACGACCCCGGTGCGCTGCGGGGGCTCTTCGACTGGCTGGGGGAGACCTTCGAAGAGGCGCGGATCGCCAAGACCCTGGCGGTGCCCCACTCGATCAAGGCCCGCGCCTGAGGCTCAGACCCGGCGCAGCACCGTGACGGCGAAGTCCGAGTCCTGGGTCCAGGGCTCGAGGTCCCAGGTGCCGAACCGGTGGTCGACCCGGAAGCCGACCTCGACCGCGTCGGCGTCGAGGCGGTCCCAGCTGTAGGCCTCGGGGTCGCGACGGAAGCCGAGCACCAGCCGGCCGCCGGGGCGCAGGTGCGCGTGCAGGCGCTCCAGCACGGCCCGCTCGGTGTCGGGGGCGAGGAAGAGCATCACGTTGCCCGCGCAGACAACGAGGTCGAAGGGCTCGGTGTCGAGGTCCAGGGTGGAGAGGTCGGCGACCCGGTAGGTGGGGCCCGGGTGGTCCTTCTCGGCCGCCTCGATCAGCACCGGGTCGACGTCGACGCCCCACACCTCGTGGCCTCGCGCCGCAAGGGCTCCCGCCAGTCGGCCGGGCCCGCAGCCCGCGTCGAGCACCCGGGAGCCACGCGGCACCATCGCGTCGACCAGCCGCGCTTCACCCTCCAGGTCGGCGCCGTCGGCGGCCAGGGTGCGGAACCGCTCCACGTACCACTGGGAGTGCGAGTCCTTGGTGTCGGTGAACCAGCGGGGCCGGGCCGCCTGGCCCGTGGTCTCGGTGCGGTCGGGTCGTCCGGTCTGGCCAGTCATGCCCCCATGGTGACCCATCGCCTCAGCCGCGCGAGCTGCGGGCGGTGCGTCCGCGCACGACCCCGACGAACGCCTGGGTGGTGTCGTCGTCCCGGTCCCGGCGCCAGGCCAGGACGACGCGGGTGGTGGGCAGGTCGGTGACCACGCGGTGCACGACGTCCTTGCGGTGGTGGAGCCTGGCCACCGACATCGGCAGCACCACGACGCCGGTGCCGCTGGCGGCGACCTCCACGGCCTCCCGGCTCGACATCGGCGGGAACGCCAGCTGCTCCGCGGTCGCCGTCACCCCCTCGGGCACACCGAGGACGAACTGCTCGTCGGCGAGGTCGGCGGCCGTCAGCTCCTCGAAGAGGGACGCCGGGTGCTCCACGCCCACGACGACCACCGGCAGCTCCTCGTAGAGCGGGATGCAGAAGAGGTCGTCGCTGACGCCGGGCAGGGGGAGCCGGCCGAGCACCATGTCGGCGCGCCCGTCGTCGAGCACCGCCCGCTGCTCCGCCTCCTCGACCGGGAGGAGCTCGAGCCGCTCCCGGGAGCGCTCCCGCCAGGCGCGCGCCCACTTGTCGGGGGTGGCACCGGGGACGAAGGCGACGCGCAGGGTCATGCGGGCAGCCTTTCACGACCCAGGCGGGTCCCACGAGGCGACGGCGCAGGCACGGCCGCGCCGCCGTCGAGGCTGACTCGCGCGCCGCCCTACGTGGGCGGCTCCGTGCTGCGGTCGCTGGGCGGAGCGGCCTGCTGGCCGCGCCGGTCCTGATCCTCCTGAGCCGTCGGTGTCACCGCCGCAGCGGTCCCGGGCCCGGGGTCCTGGGCCGCGGCGGCCCCGGGGTCGTGACGGTGCCGGGGCAGCAGGAGGGCGGGCAGGATGATCAGCGCAGTCAGGGCGAACGCGACCCAGAAGGCGAACCCGAAGGAGCCGGAGAGCAGGGGACCCACCACCTCCATCTCGCTGCGCGGGATAGAGGTGAGCTCGGTGCTTCCGCTGCCGCCGCCGGCGCTCTTGGGGGCGAGGCCGCGCGAGGCGATCTCCCCGGTGAAGTGGTGGGTGAGGGCGGTGACCAGGACCGCGCTGCCCAGGGAGGCGCCGACCTGCTGGATCGCCGACAGGGTGGGGGCGGCCCGGGAAGCCTTGTCGCTGCTGAGCCGGCTGTAGGCCGAGGAGATGGTCGGCATCATGACCGAGCCGATCCCGAGGCCGCGCACCACCAGGGACAGCGAGAGCCACCAGTAGGAGGAGTCGGTGCTCACCTGGGTGAACGGGATGGTGCCCACCAGAGCGAGCACCACCCCGACCGGCACGATGTAGCCGGCGCCGTACTTGTCGGTCAGGCGGCCGGTGAGGAGCACGGCCACGATGGCGCCCAGCCCCTGCGGCGCCATCAGCAGCCCGGCCTCCAGGGCCCCCGCGCCCCTCACGGTCTGGTAGTACAGCGGCAGCAGCAGCATCCCGCCGAACATGCCGATGGCGACCAGGAAGATCGCCGCGGTGCTGCTGGCGAAGACCCGGTCGGCGAGCAGCCGGACGTCGATGATCGAGTCGGCGCCACGGATCATGCTGTACCCGACGTAGAGGGCCAGGCCGACGCCACCGCCGACGAGCCAGCCCGCGACGCCCCACTCGTCGAACCCGCCGCGGGCGCTGGCCTCGGAGAGGCCGTACAGCAGTCCGGCCAGGCTGCCGGAGAGCAGGACCAGGCCCACGACGTCCAGTCCGCCGACGTCCTCGGTCGCGCTGCCTCCCGGCAGCTTCCAGAGGGCCAGGACGACCGCGAGGATGCCGACGGGGATGTTGACGACGAAGATCCAGTGCCAGGTCGTGTACTCGACCAGCAGCCCGCCCAGGACGGGGCCGAAGACCGGGCCGAGCAGCATCGGCACCCCCAGGATCGCCATCGCGCTGCCCATCCGGTCGGGGCCGGCGGCGCGGGCGATCATGGTCTGCCCCGCCGGCAGCAGCATGCCGCCGCCGAGCCCCTGGAGGATCCGGAAACCGATCAGGCTCTCGATGTTCCAGGCGGTCGCGCAGAGGGCGGAGCCGATCACGAACATGATCACCGCGGTGATCCAGATCGGCTTCGAGCCGAATCGGTCGATGGCCCAGCCGGTGATCGGGATGACCATCGCGACGGAGAGCAGGTAGCCCGTGACCACCCACTGGGTCCGGGTCAGGGAGGCGTCGAGGTCTGAGCTCAGGGTGTCGAGCGCGACGTTGACGATCGTGCTGTCCAGGACGGACATGATCATCCCCGAGACGACGACCAGTCCCGTGACGACGACAGTGCGGTCGAGCGGGGCGCGCTGCGCGGCGGTGGTGGTGGCCAAGGAGGGCTCCGGCCGTGAGGTCTGGGGGAGGACGTCGGCGACCGGAACCGGTCATGGGAATCGCGAGGTGCTCGTCGGGTCACGCTACACCTGGCGCTTGGTCGGGATGGACGACAATCGCCACAGGCGTTCCTTGAGCCTCACCCGTTACGGGCGCCAGGGCTGGGACGAGCAAGTCCTTGTGCCCGGGCCTGTCGGGTGGTCTCCGCAGGACCGGGGCCGCTCCCGCCGGCCTCGACGGAGGCGACGAACCCCGGCCCCGGCGTCACGCCACGGAGCGGAACGGGTCGTGCTCGGCCAGGATCCTCTCCACCCTGGCCTGGTCGATCCGGGAGACGACGTTCTGCTCCTCGTGCTTGTCGCGCACCACCTTGGCGAGGGTGAACGTCGAGGAGACGAGGAAGAGAGAGGTCATGGCGACGAACCCGCGCTGCCACGGGTCGAGCGGCAGGTAGAGGACGGCCCAGAGGAGCCCGATGACGGAGACGCCGAAGGCGATGGCCGCCTGGGCGAAGAAGGCGGAGGTGGTCTTGACGGCGGGGTTCTTGGTGGTTTCCATGCCGATCATCGTGCTCGACGGCGAACCGGCGGCGGATGGGTGCGCGTACTCAACCTCGAGGGGAAAGAAGCGAGGGGACTGCCCCGAGTTCGGTTGACGCCTGACCTGTGAGGATCGCTCCTCGCTGGAAGGATGTCCCTCGTGGCAAAGCCCTATCCCAAGGGGGTCCGCGACGACGTCGTGCGAGTGGCCCGCCAGGGCCGGTCGTCACTGGCGCAGATCGCGAAAGACTTCGGCCGAAGGATCGCTGGCGAACTGGATGAAGAAGGCCGACATCGAAGACGGCAAGCGTCCGGGTATGACCGATGACGACCGCAAGGAGCTTCGCGAAGCGAACAAGAGGATCCGCCTCCTCGAGCAGGAGAACGAGGTCCTTTGCCGGGCAGCCGCGTATCTGTCTCAGGCGAACCTGCCGGGAAAGTAGTCTTCCCGCTCGTCCGTGAAATGGCCGCGACCGGTGTCCCGATCAGGGTGCCGGTCGCGGTGGCGTGCCGGGTCCTGGGTCTGACGACCCAGGGGTACTACAAGTGGCTCAAAGATCCCGTGTCCCAGCGCGACTGGGACGACGCCCACCTCGTCGACGTCCTCTACGACATCCACGAGGACGACGCGACGCTCGGGTATCGATTTCTCACTGACGAGCTGGCCGACGAGCACGGCATCACCGTCGGGGAGAACCCCGTCCACCGGCTCTGTCGCATCGCCGGGATCAGCGCGAGTCATCACAAGGAGCGCTCCAAGCCAGGTACCACCGGGCCGGCCCCCCACGACGACCTACTCGCGGTCGTCGACGAGCACGGCGTGATCCGGCACGAGTTCATCGCCGACGCACCCAACAAGGTGTGGCTCTGGGACATCTCAGAACACCCCACGCGAGAAGGCAAGCTCTACATCTGCGCGATCAAGGACGTCTTCTCCAACAAGATCGTCGGGTACTCCATCGACTCGAGGATGAAGTCGTCGCTGGCACAGGCAGCGATGCGGAACGCCATCGCGCTCCGTTCCCCAGTCGGGACCGTTTGTCATTTCGACAGGGGCGGTCAATTTCGTGCCAAGCGCACCCGCAGCTCTTGGAGAACAACGGCCTGGTCGGGTCGATGGGCCGCTCCTACGGGGCCGGGGACAAGCCAGCATGGAGAGCCTCTTCGCGCTCCTGCAGAAGAACGTGCTCAACAGCCGCCGGTGGGACACCCGCGACGAGCTGCGGCTCGAGATGGTCCGCTGGATCGAAACGAAGTACAACCGCCGCCGACGACAGCGAGGACTTGGCAGGCTCACGCCCGTCGAGTTTGAGATGATCTACGCGGCCGCAGACGCGGCCTGAACACCGCAACCGCTACGCGTCAACCAAAGCGGGGCCAGTCCCAGAACGGGGTCAACGTCAAGGTGCAGTGGGAGCCGGGACAACCCCGAACTGACAAGTGGAACATGGGGCACGAGCCCGAGAGGCCGTACCACGTAGTGCCGGACGAGTACCTGTCCGGGAAGATCACTCTCCGGCAGTTTCTTGACGAGTGGCACGACCCCTCCAGCTACGTGCCCGAGCACCCAGGCCGTAACCAGTCCGGGGTCGACGAGGTAGTGCCGAGACCCCGCAGAAAGGACAGGTAGAACTGATGGGATGGCTGAGCCGGAAAGAACCTCGCGACACTTCCGAGTTGTATGGCGTGCTGCGGCGTGGAACGTGGGAGGAGTTTGAGGCTGTCTATCGTCCGACGTTCGCGAACTATGACGGGTTCAGTAGCTGCACACTGCTCACGTTGGCTCTGCGCCACAAAGACCCGGAGACCCGGAGAAGATCGTGAACCGACTGCTCGACGACGGAGCCGACGTTACCGCGCGGCACCCCCTGCACGTTCTCGTCTGGGGCAACACCCACGACTTCGAGAGTGAGGCTCGGCTGCTCCAGCGGATGCTGGACCTCGGTGCTGACGTCAACGCAATTATGGGGAATGAGGGAACCCCCTTGGAGGCCGCTGCATCGACGTTTAAGTACACCGACGCGGACCTCAAGCCGTTCTACGACGTCTTGCTGGCACGTCCAGACATCGACTTACTGCTCCCCAGTGTCCACGGCCGCACCGTGCTGGGAAACCTCCGTGTGTGGTACTCCCACCGGGCGGCGCTCGTCGAACGGTGCGAGGCACTCCTCACCGAGCGCGGCATTCCAGTGCCCGGCCCGACCAATGAAGCACCCTGAGACCCACAGACCCGTTTCCACTGGGGGTAACGCATGGCCCACGAGATGATCGAGTTCATCCCCAATGCAGGCGCGTGCCTGGTGACCAAGAACGTCCTGTCCCGGGCCCAAGGCCTAGTAGATGCAGGCCGCATCATCCTGAGGAAGACATTGTGACCGAAACCGGCGCAGGGCTAGAGCGGCCTGGTCAGGAGTCGGCGATCCTCTCGGACCTGCGAGGTGCCGGGTTCGACGTCTCTTCTCTTCACGACCTTCGAGAGGGAGCGAGCAACTACAAGGCGGCGATACCGGTCCTGGTGGACTGGCTCCCGCGAGTGTCCGACTTCGGACTCCACGAGTCGTTGCTGCGTGCCCTCTCCGTGCCCTACGCGAAGAACGCCGCGCTGGAAGCGGTCATTGAAGACTTCATTGCCATTAGCACTGGGGATTCAGAAGCAGACATCGAACTGCGCTGGGTGGCAGGGAACGCCCTAGAGGTGCTCTGGGATGACCGCGCCTACGAGGAACTGCGTGCCCTGTGTGTGAATCCGGCGTATGGGCGAGCCCGCCAAATGGTCGTCCTCGGCATGGGGAAGTCGAAGCACCCTGGAGCCGTGGACACTCTTACGGGGCTGCTCGAAGACGATGACGTCCGTCTCCATGCTGTTCTGGCACTCCGTCGGTTGCGTCCCCCCGCTGCGCGGCCAGCGTTGGAGAAAGTCCGAAACACGAGCGACTCGCATCTGCGAAAAGAGATCGACAAGACACTCGCCAAGTTGGGCGACTGATCAGGGTTAACCGGATCGCACGCATGCCCAGCGCTTCCAGGATGCCCAGGGCTGGCCAGGTGGAGTAGGGCACTGACGTGCGTTCGCGTATTCGAGCGAAGAGCCGTCGCGCCGTCCTCCTGACTGAGCCCCCGAGAACACACCGTGAGTCCCAACGTGACCGTGCGACGACGGCTACGTCGACGTCAACCGATGCATGGGGCCTAGGAGCAGCGAACATCCGGGCGCGCGAGTTGCGCCCAACGTGCGGCCGACGACGGACTCACCGAGGTCGGGTCGAACACGCTCACGGTGATCGGCCTCGTGGCCACCTGACGCAATGCCCCCGACCCCTCAGTACGTGAAGTACCGGTGCCGCAGTCGTGACCTGGTCGAGGCCAGCCCCGCCGTGGCCACCCATCCGGCCAACGTGTCTCTTGGTCAGGCCGAGGTACTGAACGAGGTCCTCCCGTGGATTGCCTCGCTGTTCGCACCGGCCGGTCGAGCCGCGTTGCTGGACGACCTGTTGGGCTGGGCGGAGAAGCCGACGAAGGTCGATGCCCGCCGCGCCACGAGCGAGCGGAAGTTGGCTGAGATGGAGAGGGGCCTGGCGAACTTGGTGTCGGCCATCGAGGCGGGCACTGACCCGGCCCTTCTGGCGGGTCGTATCAGTGAACTGACCGGCGAGAAGAAGGCGCTCGTTGACGTGCTGGCACCGGCACCCGTCACGGAGGTCTCGGTGACCCGCGAGATGGTCGAGACCTACTTGGACTCGTTCGTGGCCGTTGCCACGGAACTGGACCCCACCGACGTGAACGCCGAACTGCTGCACGCGTTCTTCGATACGGTGCGGCTGCGCATCGTCTACGAGCCTGCTACCCGCGTGGCCCGCGCCGAGGTCGTCCTCAAGGGAGGGGCCCCGGAAATGAACCAACCCCACGCTGGGGCCGATGTGGCCCCAGGTGGGGTTAGCGTGCGTGTCCGAGGGGGGACTTGAACCCCCACGCCCTAATACGGGCACTAGCACCTCAAGCTAGCGCGTCTGCCAATTCCGCCACCCGGACGAGTGCGGTGAAACCCTAGCAACACCGGAGCGGAATGCCGCAATCGGGGTCATGGCGTTTCGCGCTCGGGCCCCAGCCGGTCAGGATGGGGGCATGGACATGGACAACGTCACCGAGCGCCCGCCCGTGGACCCGCAGCACGACCCCGCCGCGGAGGTGGTCGACCTCTGCCGTGACCTGGTCCGGATCGACACCTCCAACTACGGCGACGGCTCCGGGCCTGGGGAGCGGAAGGCGGCCGAGCACGTCGCGACCCTGCTCGACGAGGTCGGCATCGCCTCCGAGCTGATCGAAGGGGCGCCGGGGCGCACGTCGCTGGTCGCTCGCTGGGGCGGCTCGGAGGGCGACGCGCTGCTGCTCCACGGCCACCTGGACGTCGTCCCCGCCGCCGCGGAGGACTGGACGCACGACCCCTTCGCCGGCGAGATCGCCGACGGCTACCTCTGGGGCCGGGGCACGGTGGACATGAAGGACTTCGACGCGATGCTCCTCTCGGTGGTGCGCGCCAGGGTGCGCTCCGGCCGGGTGCCCCGGCGGCCGATCGTCCTGGCCTTCACCGCCGACGAGGAGGCGGGCGGCCACCAGGGGGCCGAGGTCCTCGTCCGCGACAGGCCCGAGCTGTTCGAGGGCGTCACCGAGGCCGTCGGCGAGGTGGGGGGCTTCACCACCACGGTGCGCGGTCAGCGGATCTATCTCATCGAGGCGGCCGAGAAGGGGATGGCCTGGATGCGGCTGCGCGCCCGCGGCACCGCCGGCCACGGCTCGATGGTCAACCGCGACAACGCCGTCACCGAGCTGGCCGGGGCGGTCGCGCGGATCGGCGCCCACCAGTGGCCGGTGAGGCTGACCCCGGCGATGGAGGTGCTGCTGGCCTCGGTGGCCCGGATCGCCGGGACCGAGGCGACGCCGGAGAACGCCGAGGCGCTCGTCGAGGAGTTCGAGAGCTCGGCGCGGATGCTCGGCGCGGTGATCCGCAACACCGCCAACCCCACGATGCTCGACGCCGGCTACAAGGTCAACGTCATCCCCACCGAGGCCACCGCCCACATCGACGGCCGGTTCCTGCCGGGCTACGAGGACGAGTTCTTCGCCACGCTCGACGAGCTCTGCGGCCCGCACGTGACCCGGGAGTTCATCAGTCACCAGCAGCCCTGGGAGTCGGCCACCGAAGGCCACTTGATGGACGCCATGACCCGGTCGATCCTGGCCGAGGACCCGGACGGCATCGTGGCGCCGTACCTGATGAGCGGCGGTACCGACGCCAAGCACTTCCGCAAGCTGGGCATGTCCTCCTACGGCTTCGCGCCGCTGCGGCTGCCGGCCGACCTCGACTTCGGCTCGCTCTTCCACGGGGTGGACGAGCGGGTGCCGGTCGACGCCCTGGAGTTCGGCGCGCGGGTCTTCGACCGGTTCCTCGACCAGGCCTGAGGTCCCTGGCACCAGGGTCCAAGGTCGCCCGAGGATCGGGCCGTTGGCCCCTAGTCCTCCCCGACGCACGGCGCCAAGACTCGGGGATGCGGTTGGCTCGCCCGGACGGGGCGCGGCGGCCGCCGAGGAGGACCCGTGCCGACGCTGCGTGGAATCGCCCTGACGACGACCACTTGCCTGCTGGCCACGCTCACCGTGGCGCTCGCGCCCGCGGCGATGCGGGCTCCTGCCTCCGCCGACCCGCCGACCGGGGGGACGACGATCGTCTCCGAGACGTTCACCGGCTCCTCGGTGCCCGACCCGGCCTGGACGCGCCAGGGCATCGCCTGCCTGACCGGTGCCACCACCGCCCCACCGGCCGGCGCGGCCCAGATCCCCGGCTGTGCGGCGTACCGGACCGGCCCGGTCCCGGGCCTCGGGAACACCCCGGGATACCTGCAGCTGACCGACGCGAGGACGCAGACCGCGGGCAGCGTGCTGTACAACCAGCCCGTCCCCGCGACGGCCGGGGTGACCATCACCTTCGACCAGTTCCAGTACGGGGGCACCGGCGCAGACGGCATCGGGTTCTTCCTCGTCGACGGCTCGACCGACCTGACCGACACCGGCGGTCTGGGCGGCAGCCTGGGGTACGCCCAGCGCAGCGCCACACTGGGCGGCGAGGACGAGCCGGGCATCGTGGGCGGAGTCCTCGGCGTCGGGCTGGACAGCTACGGCAACTACTACGACGACGGCGAGAACCGCGGCACTGGCTGCCCCGAGGGACAGCGCTCACCCTCGACGGCCGAGGGTGCAGTGGCGCCGAACGTCATCACCCTGCGCGGCCCCGGCGACGGCTTCACCGGCTACTGCTACCTGGCCTCCACCACGCCGGACGACCCGGACGACCCGGACGACCCGGGTACCACGCTCAGCGGCACGCTGCGCGGCCGTACGCTCGCCGCGTCCTGGCGGCAGGTGAACATCACCGTCACGCCGGCGCCTGACCCCAGGGTCATCGTCCAGGTCCGGTACAACCCCTCCGCGGCCAACGACCCCTGGATCACCGAGCTCGACATCCCCGCTCCGGCCGACCTGCCGAGCACCTACAAGTTCGGGCTGTCGGGCTCCACCGGGGGCGTGACCGACGTCCACCTGATCCGCAACGCGGTGGTCCGCTCGGTCGTCCCCCTCGCCCAGCTCCAGCTCGAGAAGCAGGTCGACCGCAGCGCCGGCGCCCTGCCCGCCGTCATCACCGCAGGCACGGTCATCCCTTACCAGTACACCGTCACCAACGCGGGGAGCGAGAACCTCTCGACCCTGTCGATCACCGACGACACCATCACGGGGCCGATCACCTGCGACGCCACCACTCTGACCCCAGCGCCAGGCCCGGGGTCGACGACGGTGTGCCGTGGCACCTACACCGTCACCGCGGACGACGTCTCCGCCGGCGAGGTGGTCAACACTGCGACAGCGAGCGCCCTGAATCCCGGGGGTGACACGGTCACCTCCCCGGAGGCCACCGTCACCGTCCCCCTGACGAGCAGCCTCGACCTGACCAAGAGCGTGCAGACGGAGCCGCCGTACGTCGCCGGTCAGGAGGTCGAGTACCTCTACACGGTGACGAACACCGGCGGCTCCACCGTGACCAACATCGCCGTCACCGACGACCGCGTCTCCTCGGCGACCCTCCTCTGCGAGGCGAACGTCCTGGCGCCGGGGGCAACGACCACCTGCACCGGCACGTACACCGTCGACACCGCGCAGGCCAACGCTGCCGGGAGCATCGTGAACACCGCCGTGGCCGCGGGGGAGACCCCGATCGGCCAGCAGGTGGAGTCGCCCGAGGCCCAGGAGAGCATCGGGATCAACACCGACATCGCCGTCACCAAGACGGTCGACGAGCCGGACCCGTCCGTCGGCGACACGGTCACCTTCACCGTCACCGCGACCAACAACGGCCCGGCAGCCGCCACCGACGTCGTCATCAGGGACCAGCTGCCCGCGTCGCGGCTCACCTTGCTGACCTCGAGCACCTCCGGTGCCCAGCCGTCCGCCTACGACACGGGCGCAGGTGAGTGGTCCATCCCGGCGCTGGCCGTGGGGAACGCCGTCACCCTGACCATCACCGCGCGGGTCGACACCAACGGCGTGGTCTCGAACACCGCTAGCCTGACCAGGCTCGACCAGTTCGACACGAACGCCGCGAACAACAGCGCCACGGTCACCCTCAACCCCTCGTCCCTCGACCTGGCCGTGACCAAGGAGGTCATCGGCTCGGCGGAGGTCGCGGCCGGGGAGCCGGTCACGTTCCGGGTCACGGTCACCAACCTCGGCCCGCGTCCCGGCACCGGGATCACCGTGACCGAGGACCTGCCCCCGGGGCTGACCTTCCGTCCCGGGGACTCCGGAGGAGACGGCACCTTCGACCCGGCCACGAGCGTCTGGGACATCGGCTCCCTCGGCGTGGGCGAGTCCGCGGCGTACGACTTCACCCTGGGCACCAACAGTCCCGGCACGTTCACGAACGCGGTCAGCATCGCCTCCGTGTCGCCCACCGACATCAACAGTGCCAACGACTCGGCGTCCGCCAGCGTCGGGGTGCGCACCCCGGTCGCCGACCTCGTCATCATCAAGGGCGCCTCCCCGCTGGAGGCCGTGGTGGGGGACACCGTCACCTACACGGTGACGGTGCTCAACCGGGGCCCCGACACGGTGCGTGACGTCTTCGTCACCGACACCGGCGTCGAGGGCGTGACCGTGGTCTCCACCACCGCCACGCAGGGCACGGTGAACCCCACCAGTCGTCGGTGGGACGTCGGCACCCTGGAGGCCGAGGAGAGCGCCGTCCTCACCATCACCGCCCAGCTCGACACGGCGGGCACCAAGGTCAACCTCGCCACGGTCGACGCGCCCCTGCACGAGGACCCGACCCCCGAGGACAACGAGTCCAGCGCCACCGTGCGGACCTTGGCCCCCGCCGTCGACATCGGCGTCACGAAGTCCGTGGACCGGCCGGACGGGGCCGGGTCGGTCGACGAGATCCCGCTGGGTGAGGACGCGGTGTTCACCATCACCGCCACCAACAACGCCGTCGCCGGGCAGACCGCCACGACGGCCACCGGACTCGTCCTCGCCGACGTGCTCGGCGAGGGCCTGACCTTCGTCTCCGCCTCCGGCGACGGCACCTTCGACGCCGAGGACGGCACCTGGACCGTCGGCTCGCTCCCGGTCGGTTCGACCGTCACGCTCACCCTCCGGGCGACCGGCACGGTGGTCGGGCAACGTGCCAACACCGCCAGTCTGGCCAACGTCGACCAACGAGACATCGATCCGACCAACGACTCGGCCTCGGCCACGGCCACCTTCGTCGAGCTCGCCGACCTCGCGATCACCAAGGACGTCGACCGCCCGGTCGCCCAGCCGGGCGACACCGTCCTCTACCGGATCCGGGTCACCAACAACGGCCCCAACGCCACCGACAACACGATCACGGAGGATCCTGCGCTCATCCAGGCCAACATCACCGGGCACACGACCGACAACGGGACCTTCGACGTGGAGAACCGAATCTGGACCATCCCGCGCCTGGAGTCCGGGGAGACGGCCACGCTGGAGGCCTCCGTCCTCATCGGCGAGCGCGCGTCGGGGACCTACCGCAACCTGGTCGCGATCCAGCAGTCCCGGGTCGAGGACCGCAACCCGGACGACAACGTCGACGACGCCCAGCTCTTCGTGCCCGTCGCCGACGTGGCGGTGGAGAAGACCGTCGACGATCCCAACCCCGTCGTGGGCGGGACCGTGACGTTCACCGTCGGGGTCCGCAACCTCGGTCCCGACACCGCCGACAACGTGAGCCTGGCCGACCAACTGCCGGCAGGACTCACCTATGTCGACAGCACGGCCTCCCAGGGCACCTACGACCCGGCCACCGGCACCTGGCAGGTCGGGGACCTGACCCCCGTCGACCTGCCCACGGCCGGTGCCCAGGCGACGCTGCGCATCACCGCGCGGGTGCCCGGGGTGGGCACCTTCGCCAACACCGCCACCTCGGACCGGACCGGCTCCTTCCCCCGCGACCCCGACCTGACCAACAACACCAGCACGGTGTCGGTGACCGCCGGCCAGAGCCCCGGGCTGGTGCTGGAGAAGACCGCCAGCCCCGCGACCGTCACCACGGCCGGGCAGCAGGTCACCTACTCGTTCACGATCACCAACACCGGCAACGTCCCGGTCAGCGGTGTGGGGGTCGCCGAGGACGCCTTCACGGGGACCGGCGACCTACCCACCCCGACGTGCCCCGCGGGGGCCGCCCAGCTGGCGCCGGGGGCCAGCGTGGTCTGCACGAGCGTCTACACCGTCACCGCTGCGGACCTCCGGGGTGAGGGACTGCGCAACACGGCCCGCGCGACAGGCTCGGACGCCACCGGGGGACCCGCGTCCTCGCCGCCCGACGGTGCCGTGGTGCAGGTGGACGCCGGAGCGCCCGCCCGACCGCGGATCCGGACGAAGACGTCCGAGCGCCGCGTGGAGCCGCGCGAGAGGTTCCACGACCGGGTCCGGGTCACGGGCCTGGCGCCCGGGACCTCGGTGCCCGCGGTCGCCCGGCTCTACGGACCCTTCACCTCCCGCGCCGCGGCCTCCTGCCGCCGGGCCAACCTGGCGAGCACCGTCACGTGGCGGGCACGCGCCGGCTGGACGAAGAGCCCGAAGGTGAGCGCGGCGGCGCCCGGCGTCTACACCTGGAAGGTGACCACCGAGGCGACGACGGCCAACGAGTCGGCGACGACCCGGTGCGGCCTGAAGTCGGAGACGACGACCGTCGCCAAGCCGTCGTACAAGCCGCCCGTCGTGCCCAGTGGCTTCTCCGGCACCCTCCGGGACCCGGAGTCGTCCCGAGTCTCGAAGGCCTCGATCCGGGCGTCCGGCTTCGGACTGCGTGCGCAGGTCGTCCCGACGGGTATCTCGCGCGGGCGCATGGATCTGCCCGCCGACGTCCGACTGACCGCCTGGCTACGCCGTTCCGCGGGCTACGGCGACGCCATCGGCACCACCGTGGTCGCCGGTCACGTGTCGGACTGGCACGACCGACCCGGTGCCCTGTGGGGACTGCGCCGTGCCGAGCAGGGGCAGGCCCTGAGCGTGCGCAGCGGCGGGAAGACCTACCGGTACGAGCTGTCGGAGACGAAGAAGTACGACCGGGCCAGCAAGCTGCCCCAGCGCTTCTTCCGCACCACCGGTGCCCACCGGCTCGTGCTGATCAGCTGTACCGACCGGGTGGTCTACCCCAACGGACGCTTCCACTACACGAAGTACCGGGTGGTCGTGGCGAAGCCGGTGGGCGTCACCAGAAGGTCGGGCGGACCTGACGAATGATCTTGCGTCGCAGCAGCACCCGGCGCATGCCGTCGGCGGTGATCCGCACCCGGGCCAGCTCCCAGCCGCCGTGCTCGGCTCGCTCCACGAGCAGCTGGCGCACCGTGTTGCGGGAGACCTCCGGGGGATAGGTGACCGAGTCGAACTCCCACTCCACCCCGGGGCGCGGCGGCCGGCGCAGCACCCGGCTCATCAGTCCGCCGAGACGTCGTCGAGGGCGGCGACGATCTCCGCGGGCAGGACCAGCTCCTCGGTGCCCAGCACGTCGTGGAGCTGGGCGGCGGTGCGCGCGCCGACCAGCGGGGCGGTGACGCCGGGGCGGTCGCGCACCCAGACCAGAGCCACCTCCAGGGGGCTCCACCCGAGCCCCTCGCCGGCGCGGGCCACGGCCTCGACGATGCCGCGTCCCCGCTCGTCGAGGTAGGAGCCGACCCGGTCGGCGAAGTGCGGGGTCGCGCCCGCAGAGTCGGCCGGCGTGCCGGTGCGGTACTTGCCGGTCAGGACGCCTCGGGCCAGCGGGGACCACGGGAACACCCCCAGCCCCAGCGCGCGGGCCGCCGGCAGCACCTCGAACTCCACGTCGCGACTCATCAGCGAGTACTCCACCTGGGTGGAGACGACCGGCGCCCTGCCGGGCCAGGCCCGCTGCCAGGTCACCGCCTGGGCGCTCTGCCAGCCGTTGAAGTTCGAGATGCCGGCGTAGGCCGCGCGACCGGAGGACACCGCGGTGTCCAGGGCGCTCAACGTCTCCTCCAGGGGCGTGGCGCCGCTCCACACGTGCACCTGCCACAGGTCGACGTGGTCGACGCCGAGCCGGCGCAGGGAGGCGTCGAGCGTCCTCAGCAGCGCGCCGCGGGAGGTGTCGACGTTCCGCTCCCCGCCGCGGCGGGAGACCCCGGCCTTGGAGGCCAGCACCACCTCGTCGCGGCGCACGACGTCGCCCAGCAGGCTGCCCAGCAGGCTCTCCGAGGCGCCGTCGCCGTAGCCGGCCGCGGTGTCGACCAGGGTGCCGCCGGCCTCGGTGAACGCGATGAGCTGGTCGCGTGCCTCGTGCTCGTCGGTGTCGCGCCCCCACGTCATCGTGCCGAGGCCGAGGCGGGAGACCTGGAGGCCGGTGCGACCGACCGAGCGCTGCTGCATGCGCACAGGCTAGTCAGCCCCCCGTGAGCCCGCCCGCGCGGCTCGCCGGACGCGGTGCGGGACCGAGCGCGGGGGCGCCCTAGGCTGTTCCCCCATGTGGGATCTGTTCAAGGCCGTGGTGCTCGGAACCATCCAGGGGCTGACCGAGTTCCTCCCGATCTCGAGCAGCGCCCACCTGCGGATCTTCCCCGAGCTCTTCGGGTGGGGCGACCCCGGAGCGGCGTTCACCGCCGTCATCCAGATCGGCACCGAGCTGGCGGTGCTCATCTACTTCCGCAAGGACATCTGGCGCATCGGCAGCAGCTGGGTGCGCTCGATCTTCCAGCCCGAGCACCGGGGGACGCTGGACACCAGGATGGGCTGGTTCATCATCTTCGGCTCGCTGCCGATCGTGGTACTGGGCGTGCTCCTCAAGGACGTCATCGAGCGGGACTTCCGCAACCTGTGGATCATCGGTGTCGCCCTCGTGGTGATGGGTGTGGTCCTCGGCATCGCGGACCGGGTCAGCCGCGGCGACCGGAAGATCAAGAACCTCACCTTGCGCGACGCCCTGCTGATGGGCGGCGCCCAGGCGCTGGCCCTGATCCCCGGGGTCTCGCGGTCGGGAGCGACCATCTCGATGGGGCGCTTCCTGGGCTTCGAGCGGGAGGCCGCCACCAGGTTCGCCTTCCTGCTGGCCATCCCGGCGGTGGTCGGCGCGGGCATCTTCGAGCTCCAGGAGATCCCGCACGGCGACAACACCTACGGGTGGGCACCGACCATCGTGGCCACCGTGGTCTCGTTCGCGGTCGGGTACGCCGCCATCGCGTGGCTGCTGCGCTACGTCTCCACCCGGTCCTACACCCCGTTCGTGATCTACCGGGTGCTGCTCGGCGGGGCCACCCTGCTCCTGCTCGGCACGGGCGTGCTGACGCCCTGACCGGGGATCAGAGCCAGCCCACCCGGCGGAACCACCAGGCCAGCGCGATGACCGACGCGGCCATCAGGGCGAGCGCGAACTCGAACCCGAAGTCCGACTCCGGCGAGGGCTTCAGCTGCAGGTTCATCCCGTAGATCCCGGCCACCAGGGTCGGCACCACCGCGATGCCGGCCACCGCGGAGATCTTGCGCATGTCCTCGTTCTGCTGCAGGGAGATCCGGGCCACGTGAGCGTCGAAGGCGCTGGAGAGCAGCGTGTCGAGGGTGTCGACGATCTCCGCGACCCGCAGGACGTGGTCGTCGACGTCGCGGAAGTAGGGTGCGGTGCCCTCGGGGACGTCGGCCACCTGGCCGGCGGCCAGCAGCCGCAGCGGCTCCCGGAGCGGCAGCACGGCGCGGCGCACCTCGGCCAGCTCCCGCTTGAGTGCGTAGATCCGGGCGGCGTCGCCCTCCTGGGCGGACCGGCCCTCGGAGAAGACCGACTCCTCCACCTCGTCGACGTCGACCTCGAGCTCGGAGGCGACGTCGCCGTAGTCGTCGACCACCTTGTCGAACACCGCGTACATCACCGCGGCGGGGCCGTGCGCGAGGACCTGGGCCCGACCCTCCAGGTCGCGCCGCGAGCCCTGGAGGTCTGCGCCGTCGCCGTGCCGGACGGTGACGACGTAGTCGGGCCCCAGGAAGATGCCGATCTCGCCGGTCTCCACGGCGTCGTGCTCGTCGACGTACCAGAGGGTCTTGAGCACCAGGAAGATCATGTCCTCGTAGCGGTCGAGCTTGGGCCGCTGGTGGGCGTTGACCGCGTCCTCCACCGCGAGCGGGTGGAGCCCGAACGCGGCGGCGACCCGAGCCATCTCGCCGTCGTCCGGCTCGTGCAGGCCGACCCACTGGAAGTCCCCGGGCTCGCGCCCGGCACCGACGCCCGTGATGTCGTGGACCGGCAGGTCGTGGAGCATCCGCTGACCGGCCCTGTACACCGCGTTGTCGACGATCACGTCGTCCAGGCTAGCCCCACTAGGCTCCGCAGCATGGCCACCGTGATCCTGGTGCGGCACGGGCGCACCACAGCGAATGTCTCCGGGACCCTGGCGGGTCGCCTGCCCGGTGTCCGCCTCGACGAGGAGGGGGAGCGGCAGGCCCGGGCCACAGCCGCGCGCCTGGCCGCCGTCCCCCTGGCCGCGCTGCTGGTGAGCCCCCTGGAGCGCTGCGTGCAGACCGCGGAGCTCATCGCCGGGGCACAGACGCCCGCCGGGGCACAGACGCCCGGCGGGCCGCAGGGCGCGGTGGCGCTGCAGGTCGAGGAGCGCCTCACCGAGTGCGACTACGGCCAGTGGCAGGGGAGGCGGATCTCCGAGCTCAGCCAGGAGGACTTGTGGCGGACGGTCCAGCGCCAGCCCGCGGCCGCGGTCTTCCCCGGTGGTGAGTCGATGGCGACGATGTCGGCCCGGGCGGTGGCAGCGGTCCGCGAGCACGACGCTGCCGTCGAGCGCGAGCACGGCCCGCACGCGGTCTGGGCGGCGGTGAGCCACGGCGACGTGATCAAGGCGGTGCTCGCCGACGCGCTGGGCATGCACCTGGACCATTTCCAGCGGATCGTCGTCGACCCGGCCTCGGTGAGCCTGGTCCGGTACACGGCCGGGCGCCCCTTCGCCCTGGGCCTCAACACGCACGCCGGGGACCTCGCCTGGCTCGCGGCCCGTCGGGAGGACGCGGAGGTCCCGGCCGAGGACGCCGTGGTGGGTGGGGGAGCGGGGCCGGGCGCCGCTGCTGGTGCCCGGCCCTAGGGTGGTCACATGCCTGTCGTGCACTCCTTCGATCCTCCCGAGCGATTCGTCGCCGGCACTGTCGGCGAGCCCGGCCACCGGACCTTCTTCCTCCAGGCCAGGGACGGGGCGCGTCTGGTCAGCGTCTCGCTGGAGAAGCAGCAGCTGCTGGCCCTGGTCGAGCGCATCGACGAGCTCCTCGACGAGCTGACCTCCGCCGCCGCGGGCGGCTCGGTGATCCCGGCCGTCGCCCCCGTCGACCTCGAGGACAGCGGGCCGCTGGAGCAGCCCATCGACGAGGAGTTCCGGGCGGGCACCATGACGCTGTCGTGGGACCCGGGCGACGAGCGCATCGTGATCGAGGTCTTCCCCTTCAACGAGGCGGCCGTGGTCTCGCCCGAGCAGCTCGAGGAGGGTGAGGCCCTCGAGGAGCCGGAGCCCGACGAGCTGCTCGTGGTCCGGCTCGCCGGCGGGGTGGCGCGTGCCTTCTGCGCCCGGGCCAAGCAGGTCGTCGAGGCCGGCCGGCCCCCCTGCCCGTTCTGCGGCAACCCCGTCGACCCCGAGGGCCACCTCTGCGTCCGGGCCAACGGGTTCCGCCGACGCGGAGCGTGAGCCCTGCCGTGCGCTCCGAGCTGGTCCCGTCGTCGGGCGAGATGGTCCTCCACGGGCGGGTGATGCCGGCCTCCAACGCCACCTTCGTCGCCCAGCTGGGCGACGTCCGCGTCGTCTACAAGCCGGTCGCCGGGGAGCGGCCGCTGTGGGACTTCCCCGACGGCACCCTGGCCGCCCGGGAGGTGGCCGCCCACGCCGTCTCCGAGGCGCTGGGCTGGCACGTCGTGCCCCACACCGTGCTGCGCTCCGGACCGCACGGGCCCGGGATGGTGCAGCGCTGGCAGGAGCCCGACCCGGAGCAGCACGCGGTCGACATCGTGCCCGAGGGCGAGGTCCCGCCGGGCTTCCTGCACGTCTTCGACGGTGTCGACGGCCGGGACCAGCCGGTGTCCCTGGTCCACGAGGACTCCCCGGCGCTGCGGCGGATGGCCGTCTTCGACGTGCTCATCAACAACGCCGACCGCAAGGGCGGCCACGTGCTGGCGATGGCCGACGGGCACCGCTACGGCGTCGACCACGGGGTCAGCTTCCACGTCGAGAGCAAGCTGCGCACGGTGCTGTGGGGGTGGGCCGGCGACCCGCTGCCCGGCCCGGAGCTGGAGCGCGTGGCGGCCCTGCGCGCGGAGCTGGACGGCGCGCTCGGGGAGCGGCTGCTCGACCTGCTCACCGCCGACGAGGTGGCGGCCACCCGCCGCCGGGCCGAGTGCCTCCTCGCCTCGGGCGCGATGCCGCTGCCCCAGGAGGGGTGGCCGACGATCCCCTGGCCGCCCTTCTAGGTAGGCTGCGACGCATGCGCGCCTGGTCTGCACCCGAGGTTCCGGTCCTGCCTGTCTCGGGTCCTCCCGTCCAGGTGTACGACACGGCCACGGGGGGCCTGGTCACCACCGCCCCCGAGGGGCCGGCCCGCCTCTACGTCTGCGGCATCACCCCCTACGACGCCACCCACATGGGGCACGCCGCGACCTACGTCGGCTTCGACCTGCTCAACCGGGCGTGGCGCTCCGCTGGCCACCCGGTCTCCTACGTCCAGAACGTCACCGACGTCGACGACCCGCTGCTGGAGCGGGCGCACAAGGTCAAGATCGACTGGCAGGCGCTGGCCGAGCGGGAGACCGAGCTCTTCCGCCACGACATGGAGGCGCTGAGGGTGCTGCCGCCCCAGCACTACGTCGGCGCGGTCGAGTCCATCCCGCTGGTCATCGACTACGTGGAGCGGCTCCGGGCCACCGGCTCGGTCTACCAGGTCGACGACGACCTCTACTTCTCGGTGACCTCCGACAGCTCCTTCGGCAGCGTCTCGCGCCTGGAGCGGGAGGAGATGGTCCGGATCTTCGCCGAGCGCGGGGGAGACCCCGACCGGCCCGGCAAGAAGGACCCGCTCGACTGCGTCCTGTGGCTCGCCGCCCGCCCGGGCGAGCCCTCCTGGGAGAGCCCCTTCGGTCCCGGGCGTCCCGGCTGGCACATCGAGTGCACCGCCATCGCCCAGCAACACCTCGGCGGCACGTTCGACGTCCAGGGGGGCGGCTCCGACCTGGTCTTCCCGCACCACGAGATGTGCGCCAGCGAGGCACACGTGGCCACCGGCCGGCCCTTCGCCCAGGTCTACGCCCACGCCGGCATGGTGGCCTACGACGGCGAGAAGATGTCGAAGTCCCGCGGCAACCTGGTCTTCGTCTCCCACCTGCGCAACTCCGACGTCGACCCGATGGCGATCCGGCTGGTGCTCCTGCGCCACCACTACCGCAGCGACTGGGAGTGGACCGACGCCGAGCTGTGGGACGCCGTGGACACCATGCACCGGTGGCGTCGCGCCCTCGCCCTGGGTGCCGGCGCCCCCGCCGCGCCCGTGGTGGAGGGCGTCCTGGCGGCGCTGGCCCGCGACCTCGACGCGCCCACGGCGCTGGAGGTGGTCGAGGAGTGGGTCTCCTCGACCCTCGGCACCGCGGGGCTGGCCGACGCGACCGACGACTCGGCGGCCACCACGGTCCACCAGCTGCTCGACGCCGCTCTCGGGCTCTCGCTCTAGCCCCGGCGCTGTGGCGCCCTCCGACCCGCTCGGGCGGCGGGACCAGGCCCCGGGACTCAGCCGGTGTCGTCGCGCCGCTTGAGGTAGCGCTCGAACTCCCGGGCGATCGCCTCGCCGGAGGCCTCGGGGAGGTCCGTGGTGTCCCGGGTCTCCTCCAGGGAGCGGACGTAGTCGGCGATGTCCTCGTCCTCCTCGGCGAGCTCGTCGACCCCGCGCTCCCACGCCCGGGCGTCCTCGGGCAGCTCACCGAGCGGGATCCGGGTCTCGAGCAGGTCCTCGATCTGGCCGATCAGGGCGAGGGTGGCCTTGGGGCAGGGCGGCTGGGCGACGTAGTGCGGCACCGCCGCCCAGTAGGAGACCGACGGGATGTCCAGCCGTGAGCAGGCGTCCTGGAAGACGCCCACGATCCCGGTGGGGCCCTCGTAGGAGGACTGCTCCAGGTGGAGCCGGTCGACCAGCTCGGGCTCGGTCGCGGTGCCGGTGACCGGGATCGGTCGGGTGTGGGGGGTGTCGGCGAGCAGCGCCCCGAGGGTCACCACCAGCTGGCCGCCCAGGTCGTCGCAGGCCGCCAGCAGCTCGGCGCAGAACTGGCGCCAGCGCATGTTGGGCTCGATCCCGTGGATCAGGATCACGTCCCGCTCCAGGTCGGGGGGCGAGGCCACCGCGATCCGCGTGGTGGGCCAGGTCAGCTGACGGTGGCCCTTCGCGTCGGTGCCGACGATCGGCCGGTTGACCTGGAAGTCGTAGAAGTCCTCCGGATCGATCGCCCCCACCACCGTCGCGTCCCACGCCTCGATGAGGTGCGCCACCACGGCCGAGGCGGCCTCACCGGCGTCGTTCCATCCTTCGAAGGCGGCAATCACCACCGGGTCGACCAGGTCGGTCAGGGCGTCGATCTCGATCACGACACCCAGCCTAGGCGCTCGCGCAGATTTCGCCGGTTCCCACGGGGGATGTCAGGATTCGAAACTCCTGTCCGGCTGGCGGACCGCGCCATAATGTGGATGTCTACCGGCCACCAGACCCGCGAGGAGCGTCGTGCCCGAAGACCTGGTCGTGCTGCACCGGCCCGACTGCAGCGACGAGCTGCGGACGGCGCTGGGTGAGCGGATCCTCGTCGTCGACGGTGCGATGGGCACCGCGATCCAGCGCGACCGCCCGGACGAGGCGGGCTACCGGGGCCGGCGGTTCGCCGACTGGCACTGCGACGTGCAGGGCAACAACGACCTCCTCACCCTCACCCGTCCCGAGCTCATCCTCGACATCCACCGCGAGTACCTCGAGGCGGGCGCGGACATCATCGAGACCAACACCTTCAACGCCAACGCCGTCTCGCTCGGCGACTACGGCATGGAGGAGCTGGCCTACGAGCTCAACCACGCCTCCGCGCAGCTCGCGCGCCAAGCCGTCGACGCGGTCACCGCGGCCGACCCGGGTCGCACCCGCTACGTGGCGGGAGCGCTGGGCCCAACCACCCGGACGGCCTCGATCTCGCCCGACGTCAACGACCCCGGCGCCCGCAACGTGACCTTCGACCAGCTGGTCGACGCCTACGCCACCGCGGCGCGTGGGCTCCTGGACGGCGGCGCCGACCTCCTCTTCATCGAGACGATCTTCGACACCCTCAACGCCAAGGCCGCGATCTTCGCCGTCGAGACCCTCTTCGAGGAGCACGGCCGTCGCTGGCCGGTCGTCATCTCCGGCACCATCACCGACGCGTCCGGACGCACGCTGACCGGACAGACGACCGAGGCCTTCTGGCACTCCGTCCGCCACGCCAAGCCGCTGCTGGTCGGGCTCAACTGCGCCCTGGGCGCCAAGGAGATGCGGCCCTACGTCGCCGAGCTGAGCCGGATCGCCGACACCTTCGTCTCGGTCTACCCCAACGCCGGGCTGCCCAACGCGTTCGGTGAGTACGACGAGTCGGCCGCCGAGACGGCGGCGGTCGTCGGGGAGTTCGCCGAGGCAGGGCTGGTCAACCTGGTGGGCGGCTGCTGCGGCACGACCCCCGCGCACATCGCGGCCATCGCCGCGGCGGTGGAGGGGGTGACCCCGCGGGCCGTCCCGGAGATCGCGCCCGCCATGCGGCTCTCCGGCCTGGAGTCGTTCACCATCACCCGCGAGAGCCTCTTCGTCAACGTCGGCGAGCGCACCAACATCACCGGGTCGGCGCGGTTCCGCAAGCTGATCAAGGACGGTGACTACGACACCGCCCTCTCGGTGGCGCTGCAGCAGGTGGAGAACGGCGCGCAGGTCATCGACGTCAACATGGACGAGGGGATGATCGACGGCGTCGCCGCGATGGACCGGTTCCTCAAACTGGTCGCCGCCGAGCCGGACATCAGCCGCGTCCCGGTGATGATCGACTCCTCCAAGTGGGAGGTGATCGAGGCCGGGCTCAAGTGCGTGCAGGGCAAGCCGATCGTCAACTCGATCTCGATGAAGGAGGGTGTCGGCCCCTTCCTCGAGCACGCCCGCGCCTGCCGCAAGTACGGCGCCGCCGTGGTGGTCATGGCCTTCGACGAGGACGGCCAGGCCGACAACCTCGCGCGCCGCAAGGCGATCTGCGAGCGCGCCTACCGCCTCCTGGTCGACGAGGTGGGGTTCCCGGCCGAGGACATCATCTTCGATCCCAACGTGTTCGCGGTGGCGACCGGGATCGAGGAGCACGCCAGCTACGGGCTGGACTTCATCGAGGGCACCCGCTGGATCAAGCAGAACCTGCCCCAGGCGCTGGTCTCCGGCGGCATCTCCAACGTCTCCTTCTCCTTCCGCGGCAACAACCCGGTGCGCGAGGCGATCCATGCGGTCTTCCTCTTCCACGCCATCGAGGCCGGCCTGGACATGGGCATCGTCAACGCCGGTGCGCTCGTCGTCTACGACCAGGTCGAGCCCGAGCTGCGCGAGCGCATCGAGGACGTCGTCCTCAACCGGCGGCCCGACGCGGCCGAGCGGCTGCTGGAGATCGCCGAGGAGCACAACCGGCAGGGCGAGCAGGTCGAGGCGACGACGGAGGAGTGGCGCAGCCTGCCGGTGGGGGAGCGGATCACCCATGCGCTGGTGAAGGGCATCGACGCCTACGCCGAGAGCGACACCGAGGAGCTGCGGCTGGAGATCGCCGCACGCGGGGGCCGCCCGATCGAGGTGATCGAGGGCCCGCTGATGGACGGCATGAACGTGGTCGGCGACCTCTTCGGCGCCGGCAAGATGTTCCTGCCCCAGGTGGTGAAGTCGGCGCGGGTGATGAAGAAGGCCGTCGCCTACCTGATCCCCTTCATCGAGCAGGAGAAGCTCGACAACCCCGCGCTCGCCACGGTCAAGGACACCAACGGCACCATCGTGATGGCGACGGTGAAGGGCGACGTGCACGACATCGGCAAGAACATCGTCGGTGTCGTCCTGCAGTGCAACAACTACGAGGTCGTCGACCTCGGCGTCATGGTCCCGGCCCAGAAGATCCTCGACACCGCCGAGGAGATCGGCGCCGACATGATCGGGCTCTCCGGGCTGATCACCCCCTCGCTGGACGAGATGGTCACGGTCGCGAGCGAGATGCAGCGCCGCGGCTTCGAGATCCCGCTGATGATCGGCGGCGCCACCACCTCGCGCGCCCACACCGCGGTCAAGGTGGACAAGAAGTACGACGGTCCCGTCGTCTGGGTGAAGGACGCCTCGCGGTCGGTGCCGACCGCCGCCGCGCTCCTGCACCCCGCGCAGCGCGAACGTCTGCTGGCCGAGGTCCAGGCCGACTACGACTCGCTGCGGGCCAGGCACGCGACGAAGCACGACCGCCCGATGGTGACGCTCGACGCCGCCCGGGCGAACCGGACCCCGGTCGAGTGGGGCGGCTACCAGCCGCCCGCCCCGGCCCGGCCCGGCATCCACGTCCTCGAGGACTACGACCTCGGCGAGCTGCGCGACTACATCGACTGGCAGCCGTTCTTCAACGCCTGGGAGATGAAGGGGAAGTTCCCCGACATCCTCAACAACCCCACCACCGGAGAGGTCGCCCGCAAGCTCTACGACGACGCGCAGGCGATGCTCGACCGGATCGTGGAGGAGGGGTGGCTCACCGCCAACGCGGTCTTCGGGTTCTTCCCCGCCAACGCGGTCGCCGATGACCTCGAGGTCTACACCGACGACTCGCGCACCGAGGTGCTGTCGGTGCTGCACCACCTCAGGCAGCAGGGCGAGCACCGGGACGGGGTGCCCAACCGGGCGCTCTCGGACTTCGTGGCCCCTCGGGAGAGCGGCCTCGCCGACTACGTCGGCGGCTTCGCCGTCACCACCGGCCACGGCGTCCAGGAGCGTATCCAGGCGTTCCGCGAGGAGCACGACGACTACTCCGCGATCCTGCTCGAGGCCCTGGCCGACCGGCTCGCGGAAGCCTTCGCCGAGCGGCTCCACCAGCGGGTCCGCACCGAGTTCTGGGGTCACGCCGCCGACGAGCAGCTGGCCAACGAGGACCTCATCGCCGAGCGCTACACTGGCATCCGACCGGCGCCGGGCTACCCGGCGTGCCCCGACCACACCGAGAAGACCGAGCTGTGGCGGCTGCTCGACGTCGAGTCGCGCACCGGCATCAAGCTGACCGAGTCGATGGCGATGTGGCCGGGGGCCGCGGTCTCGGGCTGGTACTTCTCCCACCCGCAGTCCCAGTACTTCGTGGTGGGGCGGTTGGGCCGTGACCAGGTCGCCGAGTACGCCGAGCGCAAGGGCTGGAGCCTGGCCGAGGCCGAGCGCTGGCTCTCGCCGAACCTCGGCTACGACCCGGAGGACTGAGGCGGGTCAACGGTCCCGGCAGGCGCGGAGCGTCCGGCGCCGTGTTCGGTCCGGCGGACCAGGCCACGCCTCCCCGCGGAGTACAGCATCTTGATCCCGGCGCCGAGGACGACCAGGTTCAGCAGCATCTGAAGGGTCACCAGCAGGCGCGCTCCGCCGCTCACAGCCGCGATGTCCCCGAAGCCGACGGTGGCGAAGACCGCGACGGTGAGGTACAGGGCGTCGATCGCATCGAGTCGCTCCGTGAAGGCGTCGGGGTCCTCCACCGAGACCGCCAGGTAGATCCGGGCGAAGGTGAGCAGGTACAGCGCGACCGTCAGGGCGATCGCCTCGACGGCACGGGCCATCGGGTGAGCGGACCGGACGATCGCCGGGAGCTGGGCGGCTCCCACCCCGAGGAAGACCACGAGCTGCACCCCGAGCCACCAGGTGCTCGGCGAGCGATCGGCGCCCTCGCGCGGCAGCAGGAAGTAGACCGCGACCAGGGTGCCGAGGGACAGGGACACCCTCACCGCCGTCAGGAGCGCGACCCGCCAGGTCGCGCGCGGCTCCGGCGGGGGCGCCATCACGCACGCATCCTCGTCGGGGCCGCTCGGACGAGCCTGCCTGCGACGCGCATCGCGGCCCCTCCCACCCGGCCCCGGACGCCAGGGCACTTCCGTCGAGCATGCCACGCAAAGCGCCGGGGACGCCGAGCACCGCACGTGTTCCCTCTTGCGACGACACCTCCGGCTGATGCGTCGGGTGGCGCGGACCATCGGCCTTAGGGTGGTACGTGGGATGGGCGTTCCCACGACTTTCCGGAGGGCATTCTGAGCACCGACTTCCCTGGCAGGGCCGCCGCAGTGGCACCGAGCGGAGGCGAGCCCCCCCTGGCCGCAGTGCTCTGGGACATGGACGGCACGATCGTCGACACCGAGCCCTACTGGATCGCCACCGAGTTCGAGCTGGCCGAGCGGCACGGCGGGACCTGGTCGCAGGAGCACGCCCTCAACCTGGTCGGCAACGACCTCCTGGAGTCGGGTCGCTACATCCGCGCCCACATGGGGATCGACCTCGAGCCGGCGCAGATCGTCGAGGAGCTGCTCGACGGCGTGGTCGCCCGCGTCGAGCAGGAGGTCCCGTGGCGCCCCGGGGCCCGCGAGCTCCTCCTCGAGCTCTCCGAGGCACGGGTGCCCTGCGCCCTGGTCACGATGTCCTACCGGCGGTTCGTCGACCCGGTCCTGGCACGGCTCCCGCGGGACACCTTCGCGGCGGTGGTGACCGGCGACGTGGTCACCCGGGGCAAGCCCGATCCGGAGCCCTACCTCCGGGCGGCCGCGGACCTCGGGGTCGACCCGATGGACTGCGTGGCCGTCGAGGACTCCAACACCGGGGCTCGCTCCGCGGTCGCCGCGGGGTGCCGGGTGCTGTGCGTCCCCAACCACGTGCCGATCCTGCCGGGGCCGGGGCGGACCTTCGCCGACTCGCTGGCTGATATCGGTTTGGAAACGTTGCGTCAGGTCCGTGTTTCACCGCGTGACGCAACGCACGGCTCTGAGTAATGTCGCGTCCCTGCCTGGCCGCTCGGCCGGCGCGACTTGCGAAGGGTGATGAGTTGCAGATGAGATCCATGGGAAGAATGCGGCTGGCGACCGTGGGGCTGGCGACAGCGGCCCTGGTGCTGACGGGCTGCGCGGACAGCGAGCGCTCGGACGACGAGAGCAACGAGGGCAGCGGCGGCGGCACGTTCGTGTTCGCGGGGGCTGCTGAGCCCAAGCTGCTCGACCCGGCGTTCGCCTCCGACGGTGAGACCTTCCGGGTCGCTCGCCAGATCTTCGAGGGCCTCGTCGGCACCGAGCCCGGCACGCCGGACCCGGCCCCGCTGCTCGCGGAGAGCTGGGAGAACTCCGAGGACGGGCTGGAGTACACCTTCCAGCTCCGCGACGGCGTCTCCTTCCACGACGACACCGAGTTCAACGCCGAGGCCGTCTGCGCCAACTTCGACCGGTGGTACAACTTCCCCGCGGCCGTCCAGACCGACGACTTCGCGTACTACTACGCCAAGCTCTTCCGCGGTTTCGCGACCGGGGACAAGAAGGGCGAGGCCATCTACGACTCCTGCGAGGCGACCGACGACCTCGAGGCGAAGGTCACCCTGAAGGAGCCGTTCGCCGGCTTCACGGCAGCCCTGTCGCTGCCCGCCTTCTCGATGCAGAGCCCGACCGCCCTGGAGAAGTACCAGGACGACGCGGCCGCCAACGTCAACACCACCGAGTACTCCACCGCCCACCCGACCGGCACCGGGCCCTTCGTCTTCGACTCCTGGGACCGCGGCAACCGGGTCACCCTGAAGCGCAACGACGACTACTGGGGTGAGAAGGCCAAGGTCGACACCGTGCAGGTCGTGGCGATCGACGACCCGGCCGCGCGTGCCACCGCCGTGCAGAACGGCGACGTCGACGGCGCCGACCTGATCGGGCCGGCCGACATCTCCTCGCTGGAGGACGCCGGCATGACCGTGATGCCGCGCGACCCCTTCACCATCCTCTACCTCGGCATCAACCAGAAGCAGAAGCCGTTCGACGACCTGCGGGTCCGCCAGGCGATCGCCCACGCGATCGACAAGGACGCCGTCGCCGCCGCCTCCCTGCCCGAGGGCTCCGAGATCGCCACCCAGTTCATCCCGCAGAGCGTGAACGGGTGGAACGAGGACGTCACCGAGTACGAGTACGACCCGGGCAAGGCCGAGCAGCTCCTCCAGGACGCCGGCGCTGACGGGGCCACCATCGAGTTCAACTACCCCACGAGCGTCTCCCGGCCCTACATGCCGGCTCCGGAGGACACCTTCAACGTGATCCGCTCGCAGCTCGAGGCGGTCGGTCTGAAGGTCAAGCCCGTCGCGGACATCTGGACCCCTGACTACCTCGACAAGATCCAGGGCACCTCGAACCACGGCCTGCACCTGCTGGGCTGGACCGGCGACTACAACGACACCGACAACTTCGTCGGCGTCTTCTTCGGTGCCGAGAGCGCCGAGTTCGGCTTCAAGGACGCCGAGCTGTTCGACAAGCTGGCCGAGGCGCGCGGGGTTCCGACCGTCGAGGAGCAGACCCCCCTCTACGAGGAGATCAACGCCGACGTGATGGAGCTCCTGCCGGCCATCCCGATCGCGCACCCGGCTCCGTCGCTGGCCTTCGGTGCCGACGTCGAGGGCTACCAGCAGAGCCCCGTCAACGACGAGGTCTGGAACACCGTCACGGTCGGCTGACCGCGGCGCGAACGAACGAACGAAGGAACACCTGGCCCCCGCTCTGCGGGGCGGAAGGCTGAGTGATGTTGCGCTTTGTCCTCCGGCGGCTGGCCCTGATGGTGCCAGTGCTCGTCGGACTCTCGATCCTGCTCTTCGCGTGGGTCCGGGCTTTGCCCGGCGACCCCGCGCGGGCGCTGCTCGGCCAACGAGCAACGCCGGAGGGCATCGCGCGCGTCAACGAGCTGTACGGCTTCGAGGAGCCGTTGCTCCAGCAGTACCTGACCTACGTCAAGGCGCTGCTCACCGGCGACTTCGGTCGCTCCATCAAGACCGGGCAGCCGGTGCTCGAGAGCTTCCTGGAGAAGTTCCCCGGCACCCTCGAACTCGGCCTGGCCGCCCTGCTGATCGCGGTGCTGATCGGGGTGCCGCTGGGCTACTACGCGGCCAAGCACCAGGGCCGCTTCCTGGACACCGCGATCGTGTCGGGCTCCCTGATCGGGGTGGTGACCCCGGTCTTCTTCCTGGCCATCCTGCTCAAGCTGGTCTTCGCCGACTGGCTCGGCATCCTGCCCACCAGCCTCCGCCAGGACGCCCGGATGGATGCCACCCACGTCACCAACTTCTACGTCCTGGACGGCATCCTCACCCAGGAGTGGGACGCCGCCTGGGACGCGGCACTCCACCTCGTCCTGCCGGCGATCGCGCTGGGCACCATCCCGCTGGCCATCATCGTCCGGATCACGCGGGCGGCCGTGGCCGACGTGCTGAGCGAGGACTACGTGCGCACGGCGGAGAGCAAGGGCCTGGCCGCCCGGGTGGTCTCGCGGCGGCACGTGCTGCGCAACGCCCTGCTGCCGGTGGTGACCACCATCGGGCTCCAGGCCGGGCTGCTCTTCAGCGGCGCGGTGCTGACCGAGACGGTCTTCGCCTGGAACGGCATCGGCAAGTACCTCTTCGAGGCCATCGGGCAGCGTGACTACCCGGTGCTGCAGGGCTACATCCTGTTCATCGCGGTGATCTACGCCCTCATCAACCTGGCCGTGGACGTCGCCTACGGCGTGATCGACCCCCGGGTGCGTGTGCAATGACCATTCCCATCCCTCCCGCCGAGCCGACCAGCGACATCCTGGTGCCGGTCGACGACGAGCCCGGCGTCGGCCTCTGGGTCGCCGCCTGGCGACGCCTGCGGCGCAACCCCAGCGCGATCGTCGGAGCCGCCATCGTGCTGGCGTTCGTGGTGGTGGCGCTGGCCGCCCCCCTGCTGACCAAGTACCAGCCCGGGACCGCTCAGTGGTCCGGGCAGGTGACCCCGTCCAGCGTCCCCGGGCCGAGCGACGGCCACCTGCTGGGTCTCGACCGGTTCGGCTCCGACCTCTACACCCAGATGCTCTACGGCGCGCGCCAGTCGCTCCTCTACGGCATCGTGGCCACCGCGATCGGCCTGGTCTTCGGAGCCGCGCTCGGCATCCTCGCCGGCGGTGCCGCCTCGGTGGGCGGACGCGTCGGCGGCTGGATCGACACCTTCGTGATGCGCCTGGTCGACATCATGCTCTCGGTGCCCAGCCTGCTGCTCGCCGTCAGCATCGCGGCGGTGCTGGGACAGAACCCGTACGCCGTGATGATCGCGATCGGCGTCGCGCAGGTCCCGATCTTCGCCCGCCTGCTGCGCGGGTCGATGCTGGCCCAGGGCCGGTCCGACTACGTGCTGGCCGCCTCCGCGCTCGGGCTGCGGCGCCGGCGCATCGTGATGGGACACGTCCTCCCCAACTCCCTGGGCCCGACGATCGTCCAGGCGACCCTCAACCTGGCCACCGCCATCATCGAGGTCGCCGCCCTCTCCTTCCTCGGCCTCGGCCAGCCCGACCCCGCGGTGGCGGAGTGGGGACGCATGCTGGTGGCGGCCCAGGACAGGTTCCAGGTGGCGCCGCTGCTCGCGATCCTCCCCGGCGCCGCCATCGCCATCACCGCGCTCGGCTTCACCCTCTTCGGTGAGGCGCTGCGTGAGGCACTCGACCCCAGGAGCCGTCGATGAGCACCACCACCGCCCCCCGCGCCACCGGAGCCCGACGCGCAGGTGGCGAGCAGCCGCTGCTCCAGGTGCGCAACCTCAGCGTCGAGTTCGGACTGAAGGGGCAGAAGCGGGTCCGGGCGGTCGACGAGGTCTCCTTCGACATCCACGCCGGCGAGCACGTCGGGCTGGTGGGGGAGTCGGGCAGCGGCAAGTCGGTGACCTCGCTGGCGATCATGGGCCTGCTGCCCCCGCGTGGCGTCCACGTGAGCGGCGAGGTGCTCTACCAGGGCGAGAACCTCCTCACCCAGTCGCCGCGGCGCCTCTCCCAGCTGCGCGGGCGGGAGGTCGCGATGGTCTTCCAGGACCCGATGACCTCCCTCAACCCCGTGGTCCCGGTCGGCCTCCAGCTGACCGAGGTGATCCGCCGGCACCAGGACCTGAGCCGCAAGGCTGCCCGGAACCGGGCCGTCGAGCTGCTCGAGCAGGTCGGCATCCCCGACCCGGCCCGCCGCGTGGGGGAGTACCCGCACCAGCTCTCCGGCGGGATGCGTCAGCGGGTGCTGATCGCCATCGCCCTGGCGTGCGGACCCAAGCTGCTGATCGCCGACGAGCCCACCACCGCCCTCGACGTCACCATCCAGGCCCAGGTGCTGGAGGTGCTCAAGGACCTCGTCTCCGAGACCGACGCCGCGCTGCTGATGATCACCCACGACCTGGGCGTGGTGGCCGGCCTCTGCGACCAGGTCAACGTGATGTACTCCGGCCGGATCGTCGAGTCGGCCGAGCGTGGCCCGCTGTTCGCCGAGCCGCGTCACCCCTACACCGGCGGCCTGCTGGCCAGCATCCCCCGGCTGGACTCCCCGCGCGGCGCCCGGTTGCTGCCGATCCCGGGGTCGCCGACCCAGACGATCCCCTGGACCGAGGGCTGCGCCTTCGCGCCCCGGTGCCAGAACCGGGTGGCCCGCTGCACGGCCGAGCCGCCGGCCCTGCTGGCCACCCAGGACCGTCAGCTGCGCTGCTACAACCCGCTGTCCACGCCGGGCGAGGAGGAGGTCCGATGAGCGAGTCGCTGCTGCGGGTGGAGGGGCTGAAGGTCCACTTCCCGATCCGCGACGGGCTGCTGCTCAACCGGCAGGTCGGTGCGGTCAAGGCCGTCGACGGCGTCGACCTCGAGATCGGCGCGGGACGCACCCTCGGGCTGGTCGGCGAGTCCGGCTGCGGCAAGTCGACGCTGGGTCGCGCGGTCCTGCGCCTGGCGCCGGTGACGGAGGGCCGGGTCCTCTTCGACGGCACCGACGTGGCGTCGCTCAAGGGCGAGCGGCTGCGTCGGATGCGCCAGGACATGCAGATGGTCTTCCAGGACCCCCTGGCCAGCCTGAACCCCCGGCAGGCCGTGGAGACGATCCTGACCGAGCCGCTGCGCGCCCACGGCATCGAGTTCGACCGCAAGAACCGGGTGCGTGAGCTGCTGGACCAGGTGGGGCTGCCGGCGAGCGCGGCCCGCAAGTATCCCCACGAGTTCTCCGGCGGCCAGCGCCAGCGGATCGGGATCGCCCGGGCCGTGGCCCTCGAGCCCCGCCTGGTGATCGCCGACGAGCCCGTCTCGGCGCTCGACGTCTCCATCCAGGCCCAGGTCCTCAACCTGCTCGAGGAGCTCCAGGAGCAGCTGGGCCTGACCTACCTGGTCATCGCCCACGACCTCGCCGTGGTGCGCCACGTCTCCGACGACGTGGCCGTGATGTACCTGGGCGGCATCGTCGAGCAGGCGCCCTCCGACGAGCTCTACGAGGCGCCGCTCCACCCCTACACCAGGGCCCTGATGTCGGCCGTCCCGGTGCCCGACCCGACGGTGGAGGAGGGGCGCGAGCGGATCCTGCTGCAGGGGGACCTGCCCTCCCCGGCCGACCCGCCGTCGGGCTGCCGGTTCCACACCCGGTGCCCCTTCCGGCAGGAGACCCGTTGCGACACCGAGCGGCCGCTGCTGCGGGTGGTGGAGGGCGCGGGCCGCGGGCACACGGTGGCCTGTCACTTCGCCGAGGAGATCGCCGGCGGCCAGATCAGGCCGCGTGAGGTCACTCCGGAGGAGGCAGCGCTCTCCTGAGCGTCGTCTCCTCGACGGGGAGCGGGGGAGGGGTGCCGCCGAACTCCGGGCAGATCGCCCGGTGGCTGCAGAAGGCGCACAGGCTGCTGCGCCGGGGGCGCCAGTCACCGGTCCGGGTGGCCTCGCCGATCGCCTGCCACACCGCCTCCGCCCGGCGCTCGGTGGCGAGCAGGTCGGCCTCGTCCGGCTCGTAGCGCAGGATCTGGCCGTCGCCCAGGTAGACCAGCTGCAGGACGCTGGGCAGCACCCCGCGGGCACGCCAGAGGACCAGGGCATAGAACTTGAGCTGGAAGAGCGCGGCGGCCTCGAACCGCTCGTCGGGGGCCCGGCCGGTCTTGTAGTCGACCACCCGGATCCGGCCGTCGGCCGCGACGTCGAGGCGGTCGATGTAGCCGCGCAGCAGCAGGCCGGAGCCGAGCAGCGTCTCGACGTAGGCCTCGCGCTCGGCCGGCTCCAGCCGCTGCGGGTCCTCGAGGGTGAACCAGCGCGCCAGCACGGTGGCGCAGCCCTCCAGCCACTCCTGGACGTCGGGGCCCTCGGGCGCGGCCCCGAAGAGGGCCGCGAGGGAGGGATCCTGCTCCAGCAGCTCGGACCAGGCCGGCGCCAGCATCTCGGCCGCCCTCCGCGGGGTGCGCTCGGCGGCGGGCAGGTCGAAGAGCAGCTCCAGGACGCGGTGCACCACCGTGCCGCGGGCGGCCTGGGGCGAGGGCTCCTCCGGGAGCCGGTCGACGGTGCGGAAGCGGTAGCGCAGCGGGCAGGAGACGAAGTCGACCGCCCGGCTCGGGGAGAGCGACCCCAGGACCCGGACGCCGTCCACCTCGGTGCGGAGGTCTCCGTGCGGGGCGGGGCCGGGAGGCGCGGTGGTCATGCTGAGGACCCTAGGCGAGCGGTCCGACACATCCGGCGCCGTCGACCCCTCGGCTAGGGTCGGGACGTGCACGACCCCTCCGCCGACCGCCCCGACGAAGAGCCCCGGGCCCGCCCCCGACCCCGAGCCCGCGGCACGGTGCGGATCGGGACCGTCGCCGGGGCAGAGGTGCTCGTCAGCACGTCCTGGTTCGTGGTGGCGGCCCTGATCGCGGTGATGGTGGCGCCGCGGGTGGAGCAGGTCGAGCCGGGGCTGGGCCCCTGGAAGTATGTGGCGGGGGCGGCGTTCGCCGTGGTCTTCTACCTCTCCATCCTGCTGCACGAGGCCTCGCACGCCCTGATGGCCCGCCGTCTGGGCTATCCCGTCAGCTCGATCACCCTGCACTTCCTCGGCGGGATGACCGCGGTCGACCGGGAGGCCCGCACCCCCCGGGCCGAGTTCTGGATCGCGGTGGTGGGTCCGTTGACCTCGCTCGCCGTCGGCGCCGCGGGTGTCGGGCTGTGGTTCGTCACCCCCGAGGGGCTGCTGCGGGTGGCCGTGGAGGGGCTGGCCGGCGCCAACCTGCTCCTCGGCGTGCTCAACCTCGTGCCAGGGCTCCCGCTGGACGGCGGTCGCGTCCTGAAGTCGCTGGTCTGGGGGGTCAGCGGGAGCGTGCACCGCGGCACCGTGGCGGCGGGCTGGGGCGGACGGGTCGTCGCGGTGCTCGTCCTCTCCTGGCCGCTCGTCCAGTCCGAGCTGCTGGGGGTCGCGCCCAGGCTCCTGGACTACCTCCTCGTCCTGCTGCTGGGCGGGTTCCTGTGGGCCGGGGCCACCGCCTCCCTGATGCAGGCCCGGCTGCGCCGACGCCTCCCCGCCCTGGCCGCCCGTCCCCTGGCCCGCCGCGCGCTCAAGGTCGCCCCCGAGCTGCCGGTGGGGGAGGCGGTGCGGATGGCCCAGGACGCGCGGGCCGGCGCCCTCGTGGCCGTCGCCCCCGACGGGCGGCCCCTGGGGATCGTGAGCGAGGCCGCGTTGCTGGCCACCCCGCCCGAGCGGCGTCCGTGGATGCCGGTCTCCAGCCTCACCCACACCCTCGAGCAGGGGATGACGCTTCCGGTCGAGATCGCCGGCGAGCAGCTGGTCGCCGCCATCTCGCGCCACCCGTTCCCCGAGTACCTCCTGGTAACCCCGGACGGTGCCGTCCAGGGCGTGCTCAGTGCCGCCGACGTCGATCGCGCCTTCCGCGAGGTGGCGCACTAGGGTTCCGGCCATGTCGCAGAACCAGGCACCAGGCACCGCCAGCACCCCGGACGTCCCGCAGGAGGCGTTCTCGGGCGTGCACCGAGGCCCGCTGCGGGCTGGGGAGTGGGTCAGGCTGCTGGACCAGAAGGGGCGGCGGCACAACTTCGAGCTGGTCCCGGGCAAGCGGTTCTTCTCCAACCGCGGCCATCTCGAGCACGACGACCTGATCGGCCGGGAGGAGGGCTTCACCCTCGCCTCCTCGGCCGGCGGCGAGTACCTGGTCTTCCGCCCGCTGCTCTCGGAGTTCGTGGTCTCGATGCCCCGCGGTGCCGCCGTGGTCTACCCGAAGGACGCGGCCCAGATCGTCTCCTCCGCCGACATCTTCCCGGGTGCGCGGGTGGTGGAGGCGGGCGCCGGCTCCGGCGCGCTGACCTGCTCGCTGCTGCGCGCGGTGGGACCGCACGGACAGGTGATCAGCTGGGAGCGCCGCGAGGAGTTCGCGGAGGTGGCCAGGCGCAACGTGGAGCAGTTCTTCGGCGGCCCTCACCCTGCCTGGGACCTGCGCCTGGGTGACCTCGCCGAGGAGCTGCCGGGCGCCACGGCCGCGCCGGAGCAGCGGGTCGACCGCGTCATCTTGGACATGCTGGCGCCCTGGGAGTGCATCGACGCCGTCGCGGGCGCGCTGGTGCCGGGCGGGATCGTCTGCGCCTACGTCGCCACGACCACCCAGCTCTCCAAGGTGGTGGAGACGCTGCGGGCGCACGGGGAGTTCACCGAGCCCCACGCCTGGGAGTCGCTGGTCCGCGACTGGCACGTCGAGGGGCTCGCCGTGCGGCCCGACCACAAGATGATCGGCCACACCGCCTTCCTGGTCACCGCCCGTCGGATGGCGCCGGGGGAGCGGCCGCCCAAGAAGAAGCGGCGCCCCGCACCCGGCGCCTACGGCGTCGACTACACCGGGCCCCGTCCCGCCGACCTGCCCCCCCAGCCGGCCGAGGAGAGTGCCGAGGGCTGAGCCCGGCCGGTCCGGCACCGTCGTGGTGGCGGGCCCGCCCGCCTGCCCCACGCCCCGACACATCTGGATATGGACGCCGGATGCGTGGGGGCATGGGTAGTGTCACTGAACAGGAGGTGACGCCATGTCGTTCTCGGAAGGTGCACCGGGGCAGAGCCCCGACGAGCAGGTCAGGCACGCACGGGCACTCGAGCAGGAGATCGCCGAGCTCCGCCGCAGGCTGGCCGAGACTCCGGGTCAGGGCCGCGGCCTCGAGCTCCGACTGGCCGAGACCGAGCGGTCCCTCGCCGCGGTGACCAGCCAGAACGAGCGGCTGGCGCACACCCTGCGGGAGGCGCGCGACCAGATCATGAAGCTCAAGGAGGAGGTCGACCGCCTCGCCCAGCCGCCGGCGGGCTTCGGGACCTTCCTGACCAAGAACGACGACGGCTCCGTCGACGTCTTCACCGGCGGCCGCAAGCTCCGGGTCAACGTCAGCCCCTCGGTGGAGGTCGACGAGCTGGTCCGCGGGCAGGAGGTCATGCTCAACGAGGCGCTCAACGTGGTCGACGCGCACGGCTTCGAGCAGGTCGGCGAGGTGGTGATGCTCAAGGAGCTCCTCCAGGACGGCGCGCGGGCCCTGGTGATCGGCAACGCCGACGAGGAGCGGGTGGTGCGGCTCGCCCAGCCCCTGCTGGAGATCCACCTGCGCGCCGGTGACTCCCTGCTGCTCGACACCCGCTCCGGCTACGCCTACGAGAAGGTGCCGAAGTCGGAGGTCGAGGAGCTGGTCCTCGAGGAGGTGCCCGACATCGCCTACGAGTCGATCGGCGGGCTGGTGAGCCAGATCGACGCCATCAGGGACGCGGTCGAGCTCCCCTACCTGCACCCGGACCTCTTCCTGGAGCACAAGCTCAAGCCCCCGAAGGGCGTGCTGCTCTACGGCCCGCCCGGCTGCGGCAAGACGCTGATCGCCAAGGCGGTCGCCAACTCCCTGGCCAAGAAGGTCGCGGCGCGGACCGGGGCCGAGGGGAAGTCCTACTTCCTCAACATCAAGGGCCCCGAGCTGCTCAACAAGTACGTCGGCGAGACCGAGCGGCACATCCGCCTGGTCTTCCAGCGGGCCCGGGAGAAGGCGAGCATGGGCACGCCGGTCATCGTCTTCTTCGACGAGATGGACTCCCTCTTCCGGACCCGGGGCTCCGGGGTCTCCTCCGACGTGGAGAACACCATCGTCCCCCAGCTCCTCAGCGAGATCGACGGTGTGGAGACGCTGGAGAACGTGCTGGTCATCGGCGCCTCGAACCGCGAGGACATGATCGACCCGGCGATCCTGCGGCCCGGGCGCCTGGACGTGAAGATCAAGATCGAGCGTCCCGACGCCGAGTCGGCGCGCGACATCTTCTCCAAGTACCTCACCGCCGACCTGCCGCTGCACGCCCACGACCTCGCCGAGTTCGGGGGCGACCGGGAGGCCTGCGTCCAGGCGATGATCCGGGCCACGGTGGAGCGCATGTACACCGAGTCCGAGGAGAACCGCTTCCTGGAGGTCACCTACGCCAACGGCGACAAGGAGGTCCTCTACTTCAAGGACTTCAACTCCGGGGCGATGATCCAGAACATCGTCGACCGGGCCAAGAAGATGGCGATCAAGGACCTCCTCGACCTCGACCAGCGCGGCCTGCGGGTGCAGCACCTGCTCCAGGCGTGCGTCGACGAGTTCAAGGAGAACGAGGACCTGCCCAACACCACCAACCCCGACGACTGGGCCCGCATCTCCGGCAAGAAGGGGGAGCGGATCGTCTTCATCAGGACGCTGGTCACCGGCAAGCAGGGCACCGAGCCCGGCCGCTCGATCGACACCGTCTCCAACACCGGGCAGTACCTGTGACGGGGCCGAGCGAGCAGGTCGAGCGGTCCGAGAGCGAGGCTGTCCTGCGGGTCCGCCAGGACCTGGGTCCGGCCCTGGAGCCCGAGCTGGTCGAGGGCTTCGCCGACCGGATCGAGCAGGTGGTCCGGCAGCGCTGGGAGGTGGAGTCCGACCGGCGTGACCGGGTCGAGCGCAGGATCGCCAACGCCGGTCCGCGTCAGCTCGGCCTGGCGATCATCTCGCTCGTCTCCTTCATCCCGCTGGCCATCGTCCTGGGCATCCAGGAGCAGACCCTGGCGCTGCTGATGGCATTGACCGCGATCGTGGCGGTCAACCTGGCTCACGCCTGGCAGAGTCGTCACTGAGACGTACGGTGGGCACATGAGTGTGCGACGCGTCATGGGGACCGAGGTCGAGTACGGCATCTCGGTGGCCGGCTCCCCGCAGGCCAACCCGATGGTGGCCTCCTCCCAGGTGGTCAACGCCTACGCCACCGCGACCCTGAAGGCGCGGCGTGCCCGCTGGGACTTCGAGGAGGAGTCCCCGCTGCGTGACGCCCGCGGCTACGACATGTCGCGCCAGGTCGCCGACGTCAGCCAGCTCACCGACGAGGACCTCGGCCTGGCCAACGTGATCCTGACCAACGGCGCCCGGCTCTACGTCGACCACGCGCACCCGGAGTACTCGACTCCCGAGGTGACCACCCCGCTCGACGTCGTCCGCTGGGACAAGGCCGGCGAGCTGGTCATGCTCGACGCGGCGAAGCTGGCGCGCCAGCTCCCGGGGTCGCCCCAGATCCTGCTGTACAAGAACAACACCGACAACAAGGGTGCCTCCTACGGCGCCCACGAGAACTACCTGATGCGCCGGTCCACCCCGTTCCAGGACATCGTGCGTCACCTGATCCCGTTCTTCGTCAGCCGTCAGGTCGTCTGCGGCGCCGGCCGGGTCGGCCTGGGCGCCGACGGGCGCGACCACGGCTTCCAGGTGAGTCAGCGGGCCGACTTCTTCGAGGTGGAGGTGGGCCTCGAGACCACGCTCAAGCGGCCGCTCGTCAACACCCGCGACGAGCCCCACGCCGACCCGGAGAAGTACCGGCGGCTGCACGTCATCCTCGGGGACGCCAACCTGGCCGAGATCTCGACCTACCTCAAGGTCGGCACCACCTCGCTGGTCCTGGCGATGATCGAGGACCGCTTCATCACCTCCGACCTGTCGGTGGACAAGTCCGTCGCCTCACTGCGGGCGGTCTCCCACGACCCCTCGCTGACCCACCTCCTCACCCTGGGCGACGGCCGGCGCCTGACCGCCGTACAGCTCCAGTGGGAGTACCTGGAGCTGGCCCGCAAGTACGTCGAGAGCACCGGCGAGACCGACCCGCAGACCGCCGACGTGCTGGCGCGCTGGGAGTCGGTGCTCGACCGGCTCGAGCGCGACCCCTTCCTGTGCGCCGCCGAGCTCGACTGGGTGGCCAAGCTCAAGCTGCTCACCCAGTACCGCGACCGCGACGGGCTCGACTGGGACGACGCCAAGCTGCAGCTGATCGACCTCCAGTACTCCGACCTCCGGCCCGACAAGGGGCTCTACCAGCGGCTCGTCCGGGCCGGGCGGATCGAGCGCCTCCTCGACGACCGGAGCGTCGAGGCCGCGATGCACGAGCCCCCCACCGACACCCGCGCCTACTTCCGCGGCAGGTGCCTGGAGAAGTACCCCGCCGACGTGGCCGCCGCGTCCTGGGACTCGGTCATCTTCGACATCCCCGGCCGGGAGTCCCTGCAGCGCATCCCCACCATCGACCCCCTGCGGGGCACCCGCGCCCATGTGGGGGCGCTGCTCGACCGGTGCGAGACCGCCGACCAGCTCTTCACCGCCCTGACCACTTAAGCCGCCCGTCAGCACGGGCCCTACCGATAAGGTCGCAGACATGTCCCAGGAGCAGAAGCAGCCCCGGAAGTCCTCCCAGGAGGAGGAGCTCGGAGACGAGGTCGCGGCCGACGAGGTGGCCGAGCGCAAGGACGCCCTCGACGACGACGTCGACGCCATCCTCGACGAGATCGACGACGTCCTGGAGACCAACGCCGAGGACTTCGTGAAGTCCTTCATCCAGAAGGGCGGTCAGTGATGACCGACGCCACGCCGCGCCTGCGCGCGGCCTACCTGCAGCCAGGCTCGTCGTCCTTCGCCGACTTCCTCGCCGACCAGGCCCCCGAGCTGCTGCCGTCGCGGCGCGCCCTGCCGCCGATCGACGCCGCCCACCTCGCCCCGCACGGCACCACCATCGTCGCGGCCACCTTCCCCGGCGGCGTGATGATGGCCGGCGACCGCCGGGCCACCATGGGCAACATCATCGCCCAGCGCGACATCGAGAAGGTGTTCCCGGCCGACGAGTTCTCCTGCGTCGGGATCGCCGGCACGGCCGGTCTCGCGGTCGAGATGGTGCGCCTGTTCCAGACCGAGCTCGAGCACTACGAGAAGATCGAGGGCACCACCCTCTCCATGGACGGCAAGGCCAACCGGCTCGCCGCGCTGATCCGCTCCAACCTCGGCCTGGCGATGCAGGGGCTGGCGGTGGTGCCGCTCTTCGCCGGCTTCGACCTGTCCGCCGGACAGGGACGCATCTTCTCCTACGACGTCACCGGCGGGCGCTACGAGGAGACGGCCTTCCACGCCGTCGGCTCCGGCTCCCTCTTCGCCCGCGGGTCGCTGAAGAAGCTCTACCGCGAAGACCTCGACGCCGAGGGGTGCGTCACCGCGGTCGTCCAGGCGCTCTACGACGCCGCCGACGACGACTCCGCCACCGGCGGCCCCGACCTGGCCCGCCGCATCTTCCCGGTCGTCCACGTGATCACCGCCGAGGGCGGGCGCCGCCTCGCCGACGACGAGGTCGCCGAGATCGCCGACCGCATCCTGGCCGGCCGGATGCTGCGACCCGACGGCCCCGCCGCCTCGCTCACGTGATGCGACCCGCCCCAGCCGCCCCTGCCGTCCAGGAGGACCCGACCCGATGAGCATGCCTTTCTACGTCTCTCCGGAGCAGCAGATGAAGGACCGGGCCGACTTCGCCCGGAAGGGGATCGCGCGTGGTCGCTCGGTGGTCGTCGTCCAGTACGCCGACGGCGTCCTCTTCGTCTCCGAGAACCCCTCCCAGGCGCTGCACAAGGTCTCGGAGATCTACGACCGCATCGCCTTCGCGGCGGTGGGCCGCTACAACGAGTTCGAGAACCTGAGGATCGCCGGGGTGCGCCTGGCCGACGTCCGCGGCTACTCCTACGACCGCCGCGACGTCACCTGCCGCGGGCTGGCCAACGCCTACGCGCAGACGCTCGGCACCATCTTCAGCAGCGGCGGGGAGAAGCCCTACGAGGTGGAGCTCTTCGTCGCCGAGATCGGCGACTCCGCCGACGACGACCAGATCTACCGCCTCACCTACGACGGGCAGGTGGCCGACGAGCACGGCTTCGCCGTGATGGGCGGCGCCGCCGACGTGGTCGCGGCCCACCTCAAGGAGCACTACCGCCCGGGCCTGGACCTGGACGAGGCGATCCGTCTCGCGGTGGCAGCCCTGGGGCACTCCGAGTCGGCCGACCGCGTGATCCCGGTGAGCGACCTCGAGGTCGCGGTGCTCGACCGGAGCCGCACCCAGGTGCGCAAGTTCCACCGTGTCCGCGGCGAGCGGCTGAACGTGGTGCTGGGAGGGCGGGGGGCGACCTCTGGTCCCCAGCAGGAGGAGACCCCGACGGAGGCCGAGCAGCCCGCCTCCGCTCCGGCGACACCGCCGGTCGCGCCGCCGATCGCACCTCCGGTCACACCCCCGGCGTCCCCACCGACCGCGCCGCAGGACCCGGCATCCTCCCCGGTGCGTCCCCAGGAGGACGAGCCGGGGCCGCGGCCGCCGGTAGACCCCCTGGACCCTCTGGCGTGAGAGGCGCGGGAGGGGCGGCTGCAGTCGCCCTGGCCTGCCTTCTTGCCCTCCCCGCCTGCTCCGATCCATCCGGTCCCGGTGACGCGCCACCACGCGCCGTGGCGCCTCAGCCCCGGTCCTCGACCGAGCCCGAGCACCGCGAGCCGTTGGTGGTGATCGGGCATGCCACCCGTCCGCGACCGCGCCTCGGGCTGGGCCGGGCTCGGCGCCTGGTCATGGCCCGCGACACCTCGCCGCCCAGGGCCGAGCTTCGGCGGGTCCTGGGCGACCCAGGGGCGCTCGGGGTGGTGCCGGCGCGGGTGGTCGACGCACGGGTGCGCACCGCGGTGGTCGCCGGGGTCGACCCGCTCCGCGACCCAGGGGAGTACCCGTTCCAGGTGGCCGCGCCCGAGCCGCCGGGGCGCCCGGTCAGCCTGACGGTGGCGGGGGACGTGATGCTCACCCGCGGGGTCACCGACCCGGCGGCCGCCCTGGCCCCGCTCTCCTCCCGCCTGGCGCGGGCGGACCTGACGGTGGCGAACCTCGAGGGCACCCTGTCCCGGGCCGGCGCACCGACCCAGGGCAGCGACTCCTTCGGTGCCGAGCCGTCCGTGCTGGGGATCCTCGAGGCAGCCGGGGTCGATGCCGTCTCGCTCGCCAACAACCACACCGGTGACTACGGCCCTGACGCACTCCTGGAGACCGTCTCTCGGCTGCGGGACTCCTCGGTGGTCCCCTTCGGTGCGGGCCGGAACCTGCTGCGAGCCGCGGCCCCCGCCATCCTGGAGCGCGGCGGGGTGCGCTTCGGGCTCCTCGGCTTCAACGCGATCGGGGAGACCCCGGCAGCCACCGGGAAGGCCCCCGGAGCCCACTCGGTACGGATGCCACCGCGCACCGGACCGTTGGTGCGCGCCGATCTCGACCGCGTGCTGGCCGGTGTCCGGGCGCTGGACCGCCGCGTCGACGTCGTCGTGGTGCTCCCGCACTGGGGTACCCAGTACACCCATCGAGCCGAGCCGGTGCAGCGCCAGGTCGGCCGCGAGCTTGTCGCGGCCGGCGCGGACCTGGTGGTGGGCGGTCACCCGCACTGGGTGCAGGGACTCGAGTGGCACCAGGGGCGCCTGCTCGCCCACTCCCTGGGCAACTTCGTCTTCGACATGGACTTCATGATCCAGACCCAGCAGGGCGTGCTGCTGGAGGCGGTCTTCTGGGGCGAGGACCTCAAGGGCGTCGAGCTGCTTCCCTACCGGATGGGCGAGGGCTTCGCCCCCCGGCCGGCGGAGCCGTCGGAGGCCGCGGAGATCCTGGGCGACGTGTGGCGGTCCAGCACCGGCCCCTTCGCCCTCAGCTGAGCCGGCCGAGCCAGGCCAGGACGACGCGCCCCGTGCGCAGCAGCTGCGCGCGGTCCACCACCCCGGGTGTGTCGGCGGCGCTGTGGTAGCCGGCGTACGGGGTGCTCCCCAGGCGTACCCCGGGCAGGCCCGCCCGGACGAACGACCAGTGGTCGCTGGCCCTGTTGTCCCGGCACGGTGTCACGGGCGCTCCTGCGCGCGCCGCCGCTGCCAGGACCTGGGCGCGGAGACGGTCGGGGGCGCCGGCGCTGCAGACGGGGACGCGGAGGCCCACACCGACCCGGTCCAGCGACACCATGCCGCGCAGGGCTCGGCGCTGGAGGGCCGGCATGGTGCGGACGTAGTGCCGCGACCCGTAGTGGTGGTCGTCGTCGCCTGGACCGCGCGGCTCCTCGGCACCGAAGGCGACCAGCACGACCGGGAGCCGGCTGCGGGTCGCGGAGAGCGCCCGCGCCACCGCGACGAGCACCCCCACGCCCGAGGCGTTGTCCTCGGCGCCTGGCGCGACGGGCACCGTGTCGAGGTGGGCGCCCACCAGCAGGTGGGGCTCGCCGGGGTCGAAGCCCGGCATGGTGGCCACCACGTTGGCCGAGCGACCGGCCGGGACGGGCACGCCCCAGGAGTCTCCTGACGGCACGGCGAACCGTGTCGTCCTGGTCTGCCACCCGGCCTCCTCGAGCTCGCCGGCCACCCAGCGGCCCGCCTGCGCGAAGGCAGTTCCGGTGGCGGGACGCGGTCCGATCCGTCCCGCCAGGTGCCGCACGACGCCCACCGCAGTCCGAGGGTCCTGGTCCCCTGGCCGCACCAGCCGGGACGGGGGCGCCGGCTGGGTGGTCGGCTGCTCGGACGGCGTCGCGGCGGGCGTCGCGCTCCGGACCGGTGCCTCGGTGGTAGGGGGGTCCTGCACGCGCGTGCCGGAGTCCTGGCAGGCCGAGAGCAGGCTCGCCAGGACGAGCGGGACCAGGCGGAGGGCGGCTGCGCGCACGCCCCATGGTCGCACCCTCGGACGCTGTGCGGAGAACGATTGCGGTCCGGGTTCCGGGCAAGGTCTGGTGCCTGCCCCTAGGGTGGATTCATGGACCGTCGGATCTTCGGGATCGAGAACGAGTACGGAGTCACGTGCACGTTCAAGGGTCAGCGCCGCCTCAGCCCCGACGAGGTGGCGCGCTACCTCTTCCGCAAGGTGGTCTCGTGGGGGCGCAGCAGCAACGTCTTCCTGCGCAACGGCTCCCGTCTCTATCTCGACGTCGGCAGCCACCCGGAGTACGCGACGCCCGAGTGCGACGATGTCACCGAGCTGGTCACCCACGACAAGGCGGGTGAACGGATCCTGGAGGGGCTGCTGCTCGACGCCGAGCAGCGACTGCACGACGAGGGCATCTCCGGCGACATCTACCTCTTCAAGAACAACACCGACTCGGCCGGCAACTCCTACGGCTGCCACGAGAACTACCTGGTGGGACGGGCGGGGGAGTTCAGCCGGCTCGCCGAGGTGCTGATCCCCTTCCTGGTCACCAGGCAGATCCTGGTCGGTGCCGGAAAGGTCAGCCAGACGCCCCGCGGGGCGTCCTACTCGGTCTCGCAGCGCGCCGAGCACATCTGGGAGGGCGTCTCCAGCGCGACCACCCGCAGCCGGCCGATCATCAACACCCGCGACGAGCCGCACGCAGACGCGGAGAAGTACCGCCGGCTGCACGTGATCGTCGGTGACTCCAACATGAGCGAGACCACCACGATGCTCAAGGTCGCCTCCTGCGACCTGGTGCTGCGGATGATCGAGGAGGGCGTGGTGCTGCGCGACCTCACCATGGAGAACCCGATCCGGGCCATCCGGGAGATCTCCCACGACATGACCGGCCGCCGCAAGGTGCGGCTGGCCAACGGCCGCGAGGCGAGCGCGCTGGAGATCCAGGCCGAGTACCTCGGCAAGGCCCGGGAGTTCGTGGACCACCGGGGCATCTCCACCCCGCTCATCGAGCGGACGCTCGACCTCTGGGAGCGGGGCCTCAAGGCGGTGGAGTCCGACGACCTCGGCCTGGTCGACCGCGAGCTCGACTGGGTGATCAAGTGGAAGCTGATCGAGCGCTACCGGCACAAGCACTCCCTGCCCCTGGGCCACGCGCGGATCGCCCAGCTCGACCTCGCCTACCACGACATCCACCGCGGTCGCGGGCTCTACTACCTGCTGGAGAAGCGGGGCGCGGTCGCCCGGGTCACCACCGACCTGAAGATCTTCGAGGCCAAGTCGGTGCCGCCGCAGGGCACGCGGGCCCGGCTGCGCGGGGAGTTCATCCGGACCGCGCAGGAGCGACGCCGGGACTTCACCGTCGACTGGGTCCACCTCAAGCTCAACGACCAGGCCCAGCGGACCGTCCTCTGCAAGGATCCCTTCCGAGCCCACGACGAGCGGGTCCAGCGACTCATCGACGGCATGTGAGTGGGTTCGGCGGTTTCTCAGGTCGCCCGGATATGGTGGCCGCGCTCCTACCACCTTCGCGAAAGTAGAACCCTGTGTCTCGTCGTGTCCTGGCAGCCTCCACCCTCGCTCTGAGCCTCTTCGCGCTCGCCGCCTGCGGCGGCGGCGACTCCGACGACGCCTCGTCGGGCGCCGGCCTGGAGGCGGTGACCATCAAGGCTGAGTCGGGGAAGGCGCCCGAGGTCACCTGGAAGGAGCAGCTCGGACCCGACGAGGTCGAGACCGAGGTGCTCCTCGAGGGCGACGGCGAGAAGACGGAGGAGGGCGACCGGGTCGCGGCCCACATCTGGATCGGCAACGGGTTCGACAAGGTCGAGGCCTACAACTCCCACCAGCAGGGTGGCGTGCCCCAGATGATCACGCTCGACGACACCCTCCTGCCCGGTCTGCGCGCGAGCCTGCTCGGCCAGCAGATCGGCTCGACGGTCGCGGTGGCGGCCTCCGCCGAGGACGCCTACGGCGAGTCCGGCAACGCCCAGCTCGGCATCGGCAACCAGGACGGCGTCCTGTTCGTCACCGAGCTCGTCACCAAGGTGCTCGACAGCCCGCAGGGCGAGGAGCGCGCTCCCGCCAAGTGGGCCCCGGAGCTGGTCGAGAAGGACGGTGTGGTCACCGGCCTCGACTTCGCCGGCAAGCCCGCCCCCAACGACAAGCTGTGGGTCACCAAGACCGTCAAGGGGGACGGCCCGGTGGTCAAGAAGGGCCAGACGGTCATCGCCAACTACCTCGGTCAGGTCTACAAGGGCAAGAAGCCCTTCGACGAGTCCTACTCCAAGGGCGAGCCGGTGCCCTTCGAGATCGGTGTCGGCAAGGTCGTGAAGGGCTGGGACCAGGCGCTGGTCGGAGAGACCGTCGGCTCCCGCGTCATCGTCGCGATCCCGCCCGCCCTGGGCTACGGCAAGAAGGGGCGCCCCGACGCCGGCATCAAGGGGACCGACACCCTCTACTTCGTGGTCGACATCCTCGCCGCGGTCTGACGCAGGGACCTGACGGGGGCGAGGCGGACGGTGACCAACCGGAAGAGCGAACGGCTGCTCAACCTGCTCATCATGCTGCTGGTGCAGCAGCGCTTCGTCCCCAAGTCCCGGATCCGGGAGATCCTCTACCCCGGCCAGGGCGAGGACGCCTTCGAGCGGATGTTCGACCGCGACAAGGAGGAGCTGCGCAGCCTCGGCGTCCCGGTCGAGGTGGGCACCCTGGACGCCTACTTCGACGACGAGGTCGGCTACCGGATCCGTCCCGACGAGCTGGCCCTGCCCGAGATCAGCCTGGACGCCGACGAGGCCGCGGTGGTGGGCCTCGCCGGCAAGGTCTGGCAGCACGCCACGCTGGCGGAGGCCACCACGGAGGCGCTGCGCAAGCTGGCGGCCGCCAACGTGCCGGTCGACGTGGCCGCCCTGGACATCGTGGAGCCGCACATCGGCGCCGACGAGCCGGCGTTCGACACGTTCTGGCAGGCGACGCAGGAGCGGCGCGCGGTGGTCTTCGACTACCGGCGCCCGGGCGAGGGCGCGCCGACCACGCGGCACCTCCAGCCCTGGGGCGTGGTGCGCTACTCGGGTCGCTGGTACGCCGTCGGCTTCGACACCGACCGCGGGGAGGAGCGGGTCTTCCGGCTCTCGCGGATCGTGGGGCCGGCCCGGCTGGCCGGGGCCCCTGGCGGCTACGACGTGCCCGAGGGCACCGACATCCGCGCGGTGACCACGCGCCTGGTCCCGGCGCCCGAGAGCGAGGAGATCACCGTCCTGGTGCGCACCGGGACGGGGCACGGGCTGCGCCGGATGGCCGAGAGCATCGAGCAGGGCGTGGCCGGGCCCGACCGGGAGACGCCGTGGGACCGGGTGCGCCTGGTCGGCAGCCCCGCCGCGGTGGCCGACGAGGTCCTGCCCTACGGCGCCAACGCCTACGTGGAGTCGCCCGAGTCGCTGCGCCGGCAGGTCCGCGACCGGCTCGCGGGCCCCGCCCGGAGCGGGGGTGCCTCATGACGTCGGCCGGCAGCGGGGCCCGCGACCAGGTCGCCCGCCTGCTCACCCTGGTGCCCTTCCTGCACGCCCACGGCTCGGTCCGGCTCGAGGACGCGGCCGAGGCCCTGGGCACCACGACCGCGCAGGTCGTGCGCGACCTCAAGGTGCTCCTGATGTGCGGGCTGCCCGGCGGCTACCCCGACGACCTCATCGACGTCGACCTCGACGCGCTGGAGGGGGAGGGCGCCGACGGGGTGATCCGGGTCTCCAACGCCGACTACCTCTCCCGCCCGCTGCGTCTCACCCCCACCGAGGCCACCGCGCTCATCGTCGCGCTGCGCGCGGTGCGCGACAGCTCGCCCGGCCCTACCCGCGAGGTCGTCGACCGGACCCTGGCCAAGCTCGAGCAGGCCGCCGCCGACGGCAGCGCCCACCGGCAGGTCGAGCTGGACCCCACCGACCAGGGGGTGGGAGAGATCCGGGCGTCGCTGGAGCGTGCCCTGGACGAGCAGCGACAGGTGCGCCTGACCTACTGGGTGCCCACCCGGGACGAGGCCGGTGAGCGGGTGGTCGACCCCGTGCGCCTGTGGCGGGCCGAGGGATTCGACTACCTGGAGGGCTGGTGCCGCTCCGCGGAGGGACTCCGCGTCTTCCGCCTCGACCGGATCCACGCGCTGGAGGTGCTCGACGAGCCCGCGGCGCGCCACGACGACGAGCGCACTGACCTCTCGGACGCCCTCTTCGCCCACGCCCGGGCCGGGCGGCGGGTCACGCTCCTGCTGGGCCCCGGGGCCCACTGGGTGCCGGAGTACTTCCCCGTCGAGGCGGTCCGGCACCGCGAGGACGGGCGGCTGGAGGTCGATCTCCTGGTCGGCGACGAGCGGTGGCTGACGCGGCTGGTGCTCCGGCTGGCCCCGCACGCCGAGGTGCTGGCTCCCGCCGAGCTGGCCGAGACCTGTCGGGCGTCCGCCCGAAAGGCCCTCGCCCTCTACGACAGGCCCCCGGCGTAGCATGGGAGCGTCTCACCCGCCCACCCGAGGAACGACATGAACCTGAACGCGCAGATCGCCGGTCTCGGTCCGACCGAGCTGCTCCTGATCCTGGCCGTCATCGTCCTCCTCTTCGGCGCCTCCAAGCTGCCCGAGCTGGCCCGGGGGAGCGGGCGCGCGCTGCGAATCTTCAAGGCCGAGACCAAGGGCCTGATGGACGACGACGACAAGACTCCCGAGCAGCGCGAGATCGAGGCCCGCCAGCTGAACGCCCGACGCGACGACCCGCGTCGCGACGACACCCTCTGAGCCGCACGATGCTGGGAGGCCTCCTCGCGGTGCTGCGAGGGACCCCGCAGCACCCGGTGGGCCCGGACGGCCGGATGCCCCTGAGCGACCACTTCCGTGAGCTCAGGGCCAGGGTGCTGCGGGCCGCGCTGGTGCTGGTCGTGGTCTTCGTGGTCGCGCTCTTCTTCTACGACGAGCTCCTCGGGCTCGTCCTCGACCCGTACAACAGCGCGCGCACCCAGCTCGACGAGGAGGTGGAGACGCTCGCCTACGTGGAGGGTGCCACCGGCCCGCTGCTGCTCCAGCTGAAGCTCTGCGGGGTCGCGGCGATCGTGGTCTCCAGTCCCTACTGGCTCGCCCAGATCTGGGGCTTCATCCTCCCCGGCCTGCACCGCGACGAGCGGCGCTGGTCGCGGATCTTCGCCATGGTCGCCGGTCCGCTCTTCCTGGCGGGGGTGGCCACCGGCTACTACGTGCTGCCCAAGGGTCTGGAGGTGCTGATCGGCTTCACCCCCGACCAGCTCCAGAGCCTGGTCGAGTTCGGCACCTACTTCTCCTTCCTGACCCGGATGCTGCTGGTCTTCGGCATCGCCTTCGAGATCCCGCTCTTCGTCATCATGCTCAACCTCGCCGGCGTGGTCAGCGGGGCGACCCTGGGGCGCTTCCGGCCGTGGATCATCGTCGGGACCTTCGTCTTCGCGGCGGTCGCCACACCCTCCACCGACCCCTTCTCCATGCTCGCCCTCGCCCTGCCGATGCTGCTGCTCTTCGTGCTGGCCGAGGTGGGGGCACGCACCATCGACCGCGTGCGGGCCCGGCGAACGGCCGCGGAGCCGACCTGGGCCGACGACGAGCCCTCCCCCCTCTGAGAGGGTGGGCGCGTGCATCCTCCCGAGATCGTCGACGTCGACCCCTTCGACCTCCCCGAGTGGCTGGGCACCAGCGAGGTCACCTGGACGCCCGACGAAGGGCTGCGTACCGGCCACCTCGTCCACGGAGAGCTCACCAGCCCGGAGCACGACACCCTCGGCTGCGACCTGCTGGCCGTCGACGAGGCCTACCCCGCGCCGGTGGTGGCGGACCAGCCCAGGGCCCGCGCCCACCAGGCCTGGCAGCACGGCCAGGTGCTGCTGGGCCACCGTGACGGCCGGCTCACCCTGGCGGTGCCGGGCACCCGCTTCGACGCCGACCTCGTCCTGGAGTCCCTCGCCAGGCTGGCCCGTGCCGTCGGCGGCTCGCCGGAGCGGTTCGCCGCCCACCTGCGCATCGGGGCCGAGTCACCGCGACGCGGTTCGCCCGGTCGCTAGGGTCGTGGAGTGACCCGAAGCCTGCGTGAGATCGCGTTCCTCACCGACCCCGCCGCCTGCCGGGGCCGGGGGCGGGGCCGCTCCCACCGCACCCGGGCCGTCGCCCGGCTGCGGGACAGCGGCATGGTGGTCCGCGACCTCGTCGGCCGCGACGCCGACGAGACGCTCGACCTGGCCCGGAGCTCCGTCGACGACGGGGTGGACGGGCTGGTGGTCTGCGGGGGTGACGAGATCTTCCACCTCGGGCTCCAGGCGGTCGCGGCGACCGGCGTCCCGATCGGGCTGGTCCCGGCCGCCGGCGGCGAGGTCGCCGGCTACTTCGACCTGCCCCGCCACGACCCCGACGCGGCCGCCGACCGGGTCGTGGCCAACCGGGTCCGCACCGTCGACGTGGGCAGGGCCGCCGGCCGCTACTTCGTGACCGTCCTGGAGGCCGGCTTCGGAGCGGGCGTCGAGGAACGGGCCCGGACCCCGCGAGGGCGCGGCGGCCGGGCGCGGCACGGGCTGGCCACCCTGACCGCCCTCGGCGCCACCCGTCCCGTCGGCTACCGGCTCGACCTGGACGGCGTCGGACGCCGGCTGGACGCCACGCTGGTCACGGTGGCCAACGGTCCCTGGCCCGGCGCACGGCGGACCGGGCCGACCGGGTGGGAGGACGGCACGGCGGACCGTCGACGGGACGGGGAGCACGACCGCCTGAGCGACGGGCTGCTCGACGTGGTGATCCTCGGGTCGAGGAGCCGCGCCGCCCTGGCCCGCACCGTGCCCCGCCTGCTCGGCTCCACCCGCCGCGCCCATCCGCCCTACGAGCACCACCGGGTCCGCAAGGTGACCGTCGCGGCGGCGGGCGTCGTCGCCTACGCCGACGGTGAGCGCCTCGGCCCGCTGCCCCTGACGATCGAGTGCGTCCCCGCGGCGCTGAAGGTGTGGTCATGACCAGTCCGTCCGAGGCGTACGCCGCCTACCGCAAGCAGCGTGAGCACCCCGTCCTCGCCGAGTTTGCCGGCAGCTACCCGTTCGGGCTCGACGACTTCCAGCTGCGCGCCTGCCGGGAGATCGAGGAGGGCCGAGGAGTCCTGGTGGCGGCCCCCACGGGCTCGGGCAAGACGGTGGTCGGCGAGTTCGCCGTCCACCTCGCCCTGGCGGGGGGACGCAAGTGCTTCTACACGACGCCGATCAAGGCCCTCTCCAACCAGAAGTACCACGACCTGGTGGAGCGTCACGGGGCCGAGAACGTCGGTCTGCTGACCGGCGACCACACCCTGAACGGCGAGGCGCCGGTGGTCGTGATGACCACCGAGGTGCTGCGCAACATGCTCTACGCCGGGTCGCACACCCTCGCCGGCCTGGGGTTCGTGGTGATGGACGAGGTGCACTACCTCGCCGACCGCTCCCGCGGTGCGGTCTGGGAGGAGGTGATCATCCATCTGCCCGAGTCGGTCTCGGTGGTCTCGCTCTCGGCCACCGTCTCCAACGCCGAGGAGTTCGGCGAGTGGCTGGCGACCGTGCGCGGCGACACGACCACGATCGTCGAGGAACGGCGTCCGGTCCCGCTCTTCCAGCACGTCATGGTGGGCCGGCGCATCCTCGACCTCTTCGCCAGCTCCGACGTCGACGCCAGCGCCGGCTTCGTCAAGGAGGGGGCGCCGGTCAACGACGAGCTGCTCAAGGTGGCCCGCGACGACTGGGCCAGCAGCCGGCTGATGCGCGACCGCCGGTCCTCGCGCAAGGGTGGGCGCGGCGCCCCGGCCAAGGGACCCCGCAACGTCGGCAACGGCCGACGGGTGTGGATCCCCAGCCGGGTCGACGTGATCGAGCAGCTCGAGCGCCGCGGGATGCTGCCCGCCATCGTCTTCATCTTCAGCCGCGTCGGCTGCGACGCCGCCGTCACCCAGTGCCTCTCCGCGGGGGTCCGGCTGACCTCCCCCGAGGAGCGGGACGAGATCTTCACCTTCGTCGAGGAGCGCTGCCGCCACCTCCCCGACGAGGACCTCCAGGTCCTCGGCTACCACGAGTTCCTCGAGGGGCTCACCCGCGGCGTCGCGTCACACCACGCCGGCATGCTGCCCACCTTCAAGCAGTGCGTGGAGGAGCTCTTCGCCCGCGGGTTGTGCAAGGTGGTCTTCGCCACCGAGACGCTGGCCCTCGGCATCAACATGCCTGCCCGCACCGTGGTCATCGAGAAGCTGTCGAAGTGGAACGGCGAGACCCACGCCGAGATCACGCCGGGGGAGTACACCCAGCTGACGGGTCGCGCGGGCCGGCGCGGCCTCGACGTCGAGGGCCACGCGGTGGTCCTGTGGCAGCCCGGCACCGATCCTCGCGAGCTGGCCGGCCTGGCCTCGACCCGCACCTACCCGCTCCGCTCGTCGTTCCGGCCCTCCTACAACATGGCGGTCAACCTGGTCCACCAGTTCGGCCGTGAGCGCTCCCGGGAGCTGCTGGAGATGTCGTTCGCGCAGTTCCAGGCCGACCGCGCGGTCGTCGGTCTGGCCCGCCAGCTGCACAAGGCGGAGGAGGCGCTCGACGGCTACGCCGAGTCGGCCACCTGCCACCTGGGCGACTTCATGGAGTACGCCGCGTTGCGCCGCCAGATCTCCGACGAGGAGAAGGCGGCGGCCCGGGAGCGCCGGTCGAGCCAGCGCGACGAGGCGCTCGTCTCGCTGCAGAAGCTCAAGCCGGGCGACGTCATCGTGGTGCCGGCCGGGAAGTTCTCCGGTTTCGCCGTGGTGGTCGACCCCGGGCTGGGCAACCCCGACGAGCCGCGGCCCTACGTGGTCACCGCGGAGCGTCAGGCCCGTCGGCTCTCTCCGATCGACTTCCCCTCGCCCGTCGAGCCGGTCACCCGGGTCCGCGTCCCCCGCAGCTTCAACGGCCGCAACCCGCAGATGCGGCGCGACCTGGCCAGTGCGCTGCGCTCCCGCACCCACGACCTCACCCCGCCCCCGCCGCGGCGCCGGTCGGCCGGCGGGCAGGCGCCGGGGCAGAGCGCGGCGGAGCGCAGGATCGACGACCTGCGGCGCCGGCTCAAGGAGCACCCCTGCCACCAGTGCCCGGAGCGCGAGGACCACGCCCGCTGGGCCGAGCGGTGGTTCAAGCTCTCCCGGGACTCCGCCACGCTGCGGCGCCGGGTCGAGCAGCGCACCAACACCGTGGCCCGCGTCTTCGACCGGGTCTGCGAGGTGCTGGTGGCCCTGGACTACCTCGAGGGCGACACCGTGACCGAGCGCGGCGGGAGGCTGCGGCGGATCTACACCGACATGGACCTCGTGGCCGCCGAGTCGCTGCGCCTGGGGCTGTGGGACGGGCTCGACCCCTCGGAGCTGGCCGCCGTGCTCTCCGTGCTGGTCTACGAGACCAGGCGTGCCGACGACGTGACGCCGCCCAGGCTCCCGGCCGGGCGCGCGCGTGACGTGATCGGCGAGATGGTGCGGCTCTGGGCCCAGCTGGACGCGCTGGAGAAGGACCACCGCCTCGACTTCCTCCGCGAGCCCGACCTGGGGTTCGCCTGGGCCGCCTACCGCTGGGCGGAGGGCGACGAGCTGGACGAGGTCCTGGGTGCCGTCGACCTGGCGGCGGGCGACTTCGTGCGCTGGATGAAGCAGCTGCTCGACCTGGCCGGCCAGGTGGCCGACGCGGCGGCCGACACGCCCCTGCGCAAGGTGGCCCGGCAGACCGTGGACCGCCTGCGCAGGGGAGTGGTGGCCTACTCGGCCCTCACCGAGTAGGCGCCTGGGCGACGGCCTCGGCGACCGGGGTGTCCCCGGCGACCAGCTCCCACTGGGCGCCGATCCCGGCGCCGGTGTCCAGGACGGCGGCGATGACCGCGGCGACGTCGCCGCGGGGCACGCTGCCGGGCTCGACCTCGGGGGCCAGCCGCACCCGGCCGGTCGCGGCGTCGTCCACCAGCGCACCCGGTCGCAGGATGGTCCAGTCCAGGTCGCTCTCGCGCAGGGCGGCGTCGGCGTCGCGCTTGGCCTCCACGTAGGCGCGCCACACCGGCGCGGTGTCGGCGGGGACCGGGTCGTCGACCGAGATGGCCGAGACCTGGACGAAGCGGGTGATCCCCGCCTCGCGGGCTCCCTGGATCGACTTGAGCGAGCCCTCGAGGTCCACGGTCCGCTTCCGCTCGATGTTGCCGTCGGGGCCGCCGCCGGCGGCGAAGACCACCGCGTGGCAGCCGTCGAACGCCCGCGCGAAGTCCGAGCCGGAGGCGGACTCGATGTCCAGGAGCCGGACCTCGGCCCCCAGGGCCTCCAGGTCGGCGCGGTACTCCTCCTTGCGGACCAGGGCGACCGGTTGGTGACCCGCCTCCACGAGCAGCGGGTGCAGCAGACGGGCCACGTTTCCGTGACCCCCGACGACGGCGATACGAGTCATGCGCCCACCCTAGGAACCCGCGCCAAGGGCGCCGGCCGGCCTCAGCGCTCGGCCAGCGCGGTCACGGCACGGGCCAGAGCACCTTCGAGGTTCCAGGTGGCGGCCAGCGCGACGACCGCGTCGGGGTCGGCGGGCGTGCGGGGCAGCTCGGTGTCGATCCTGCCCAGCTCGAGGTCGCGCACCACCGCGACCACCCGGGGCGCGACGTCGAGGTAGTCCGCGGCGTCCTTGATCTTGCGACGGGGTCCGGGGGCCAGGTCGGAGTCGGGGTCCTGCGCCGCGGCCCGGATGCCGGCGATGTCGCCGAAGCGCCCGAGCAGGGTCGCCGCGGTCTTGTCGCCGACCCCGGGCACCCCGGGCAGGCCGTCGGAGGCGTCGCCGCGCAGCGTGGCGAAGTCGGCGTACTGGTGGGCGTCGACGCCGTACTTGTCGCGCACCACCGAGTTGGTCACCCGCTCGTGCTTGCCCACGCCCCGGGCGGTGTAGAGCACCCGGACCTGTGCCTCGTCGTCGATCAGCTGGAAGAGGTCGCGGTCGCCGGTGACGATCTCGACGGGCATCGCGGCGTTGGTGGCCAGGGTGCCGATCACGTCGTCGGCCTCGTGCTCGGGGGCTCCGACGACGCGGATGCCGAGCGCGGCGAGGACGTCGAGGATGATCGGGATCTGCGCCTCCAGCGGGTCCGGGACCTCCTCGACGTCGGGCGACGCCTCGCGCTCGGCCACCACCCGGTGGGCCTTGTAGCCGGGCAGCAGGTCGACACGCCACTGCGGCCGCCAGTCGTCGTCCCAGCAGCAGACCAGGTCGGTGGGGCGGTAGTCGGTGACCAGCCGCGCGATGAAGTCGAGCAGGCCCCGGACGGCGTTGACGTTGGTGCCGTCGGGCGCCTTGATCTCGGGCACCCCGAAGAACGCGCGGAAGTAGAGGGAGGCGGTGTCCAGCAGCATCAGGCGCTTCGAGTCGGTCACCCGGGCGATCCTGCCAGAGTCGCCGCGTGGCCTGCCCGGTGCTGCTGGGCCAGCGCGGCCCACGTGGTGTCGAGGGAGCCCTCGTGGGCGGCGCGGGCCAGGCGGCGGTGCAGCACCCCGCCGGCGGCCAGGCGCAGCGCCCCGGTGGCCCCGGCCTCGGCCGCGTCCCCGGCCGGTCCGGGCTCGGCACCGGGGTCGGCACCGGGCTCGGGGGGGTCCGGGCGCAGGTCGAGGATCTGGTCGACGACCCGGTGGTCGCCCAGCACGCCCGGCACCTGCGCGGACGCGTCGGCGCTCAGCTGCTCCACCAGCACCGGCAGCCCGTCGCGGGAGACCGTGGTGCCGGCGGCCAGGCGACCCGGGCCCTCGCCGGTGCGGCCGAGCACCAGGGTCTCGCGCAGCAGGCACGTGGCGTCCCCCTCGAGGGCGACCGTGGTCCGGCGCGCGACCCGGGCGCCCTGGCTGACCACGAGCTCCGGGGCCTGCCACACCAGGAATCCGCCCGGCCGGACCCGGATGTCGACCTCCCAGGACGCCTCCCCGCCGTCCATGTCGTAGGCGACCGTGCCGGCCGGCTCGGTGATCTCCAGGAGGCACCCGGCGCCGACCTCCACCTCGAGCCGCACGTGGTCGCCGGCCAGCAGCAAGGCGGTGGTCGGGACCAGCGCGACGTGGGCGTGCGCGACGTCGCGAGCCAGCACCTGCACCCGGAAGACGCCGCCGCCCATCCGGACGCAGGCGCGACCCGCCCGAGGGTCGGCGTGCAGCGCCACGCGGGTGCTCAGCGGGGTGAGGGCACCGGGCGGGGCCTCAGGCCTGGTCGACGGCACGGGCCAGGGGGCGCGTCTGGTCGTGCGCGTGCGCGTGGGAGTGCGCCGCCATCGGGCCGGGGTCCTGGGGCTCGAGCAGGCCGGTGCGCAGCACGGCCAGCTGAGCCAGCACCCAGGCGGTCAGCGCCGAGACCGACGCCGCGTCGTGCCGGGAGAGCGCGACGACCGTCCGACCGCCCCGGGCCAGCACCGCGTCGGCGACCATCCGCGGCAGGTCCACCCCCACGTGGGGAGCGAGGTCGGTCTTGTTGACCACCAGCAGGTCGGCGCGCTCGATGCCGGGTCCGCCCTTGCGCGCGACGTCACCGCCGCCGGCGACGTCGAGGACGAAGATCTGGACGTCGACCAGGGCGGGGGAGAAGGTCGCGGTGAGGTTGTCGCCGCCGGACTCGACCAGCACGAGGTCGAGCGGGGCGAACCGCTCCTCCAGGTCCTCCACGGCCGTGAGGTTGGCGCTGACGTCGTCGCGGATCGCGGTGTGCGGGCAGGCGCCCGTCTCGACCCCGACGATCCGCTCGGGGTCGAGCACACCGGCCGAGCGCAGGAAGCGGGCGTCCTCGTCGGTGTAGATGTCGTTGGTGACCACCGCGAGGGCGTGGCTGCCGGCCAGCTCGCGGCAGAGCGTGGCGATCAGGGAGCTCTTGCCCGTGCCCACCGGGCCGCACACGCCGAGTCTCAGGGTCTTGCGGGTCTCAGGCACGGAACAACCTCCTGGTGGTGCGGGAGTGGGCCTGTGCCCACTCCTCGATCTGGGGGGCGCTCAGGCACGGGATGTCGGCGGCCTCGCTCAGGCCGGCCACCGCGTCGGCCAGGGCGTCGACGTCGGGGAGGAGCTCCCACGTCCAGACGACGCTGCGCAGCGGGTCGCCGGGGGAGAGCTTCAGCCCGGCGGAGATCACGGTCTGCACGTCGTCGTAGCCGACCACCCGGGCCAGGTCGGCGGGGGCCACCGCGCCGGCCACGGCCAGCGCCCCCAGCACCAGCGGCCTGGCCGTGGGCAGCGACCACGACGCCAGGGCCTCGTCGGCCGGCCAGACGCGCCGGGCCAGCCGCAGCAGGCCGCGACCGAGCTCCAGCGCCGTGGCCCGCTGGGCCTCGGCCGGCGTGCGCGCGGCCCAGTGGGCGTGCACCGCGGCCAGGTCGCCGCCGTGGCGCACGACGTGGGCGGCGACGACGGCGGTCGCGGCCTCGGTGCGCACCACGGTGGCCAGGCGCGTACGGCAGTAGCCGGGGAGCCCTTCGGGGCTCATCCCGTGACGCAGCGCCGGCTCGAGGCCGCCCGACTGGGTGTGCCCGCCGACCGGGAGCCGGGCGTCGGCGAGCAGCAGGGCCACGGTGGCCGAGGCGGGCGGCGGGGAGAGAGGCACCACGGCTCAGAACAGGGAGTAGAGCTGGGCCAGGGGGAGCTCCTCGGCCGGGGCCGGCAGCACCCGTTCGCCGTCGACGTCGATCGCGAAGGTCTCGGGGTCGATGTCGATCCGGGGGCAGACGTCGTTGTTGACCATGTCGGCCTTGCCGACCCCCCGGGTGCCCGTGGCCGCCACCAGACGGCGGGACAGGCCGAGCCGCGCCTCCAGCCCGTCGTCGAGCGCGGCCGACGACACGAATGTGACCGCGTGGTCGCTGCCGTGGCCGTCGACCAGGGTGGGCCGCAGCAGCACCGGCTGCGGGGTGGGGATGGAGGCGTTCGGGTCGCCCAGGGCGGCCCTGACGAGCGCCCCGCCCTTGATCACCAGCTCGGGCCGGATGCCGAAGAACCGCGGGTCCCACAGGACCAGGTCCGCCATCTTGCCGACCTCGACCGAGCCCACCTCGGCGTCGATCCCGTGGGCGATCGCGGGGTTGATCGTGTACTTCGCGACGTAGCGACGCGCCCGCTCGTTGTCGGCCGGCAGCGACTCGCCCAGCGACCCGCGCCGGTGCTTCATCACGTGGGCCACCTGCCAGGTGCGGGTGACGACCTCGCCGATGCGCCCCATCGCCTGGGCGTCGCTGGAGGTGATCGACATGGCCCCCATGTCGTGCAGGACGTCCTCGGCGGCGATCGTGGTCGCCCGGATCCGTGACTCCGCGAAGGCGAGGTCCTCGGGCACCCGCGGGTTGAGGTGGTGGCAGACCATCAACATGTCGAGGTGCTCCGCGACGGTGTTGACGGTGTGGGGCAGCGTCGGGTTGGTCGAGCCGGGGATCACGTGGGGGAGCGAGGCGACCTTCATGATGTCCGGGGCGTGGCCGCCACCCGCGCCCTCGGCGTGGAAGGCGTGGATCCCGCGCCCGCCGATGGCCGCGAGGGTGGACTCCAGGAAGCCCGCCTCGTTGAGGCTGTCGGAGTGGAGGGCGACCTGGAGGCCGTGCTCGTCGGCGGCACGCAGGGCGGCGTCGATCGCGGCCGGGGTCGAGCCCCAGTCCTCGTGGACCTTGTAGGCCGCGGCGCCGCCGAGGGCCTGCTCGCGCAGCCCCTCGGCGCTGACCGTGTTGCCCTTGCCCATCAGCAGCACGTTGACCGGGAGCGGGTCCAGCGCCCGGTGGACCGTGCGCAGGTGCCAGGCGCCGGGGGTGACGGTCGTGGCCTTGGACCCCTCCGAGGGCCCGGTGCCGCCACCCCCGACGGTGGTGGTGCCGGTGGCCAGGGCCTCGTGCACCTGCGAGGTGGACAGGAAGTGGACGTGGACGTCGACCGCGCCCGCGGTCAGGATCCGCCCCTCGCCCGACACGACGTCGGTGGAGGGCCCGATGACCAGGTCGGGGTGCACGCCGTCGGCGATGTCGGGGTTGCCGGCTCGCCCGAGAGCGACGATCCGGCCGTCCCTGATCCCGACGTCGGCCCGCACGATGCCCCAGTGGTCGAGCACGACGACGTTGGTGATCACCGTGTCGGGCACCCCCGCGGCCCGGCTCCGGGTCGACTGCGCCATCGACTCGCGGATCGACTTCCCGCCGCCGAAGACCGCCTCCTCGCCCCCGAAGGTGAGGTCCCGCTCGACCTCGATCCACAGGTCGGTGTCGCCGAGGCGGACCTGGTCGCCGGTGGTGGGGCCGTAGAGGGCGGCGTAGTGGGCCCTGCTGATCTCAACCATCCAGGGCACCGCCGTCCTTGCCCGTCTGGAGGCCCGGCACGACGCGCAGGCCGCGCAGCGCCACCAGGTCGACGGTGCGCGAGGCGCCCGGCTCGAAGCGGCGCGACGTCCCCGAGGCGATGTCGAGCCGGAAGCCGTGGGCCGCGTCGCGGTCGAACTCCAGGGCGGCGTTCGCGTCCGGGAGGTGGAGGTGGGAGGCGATCTGCACCGGCCGGTCGCCCGTGTTGAGCACCACCAGGCGCAGGCGCTCGCCTTCGCCGCGGTCGGCGTTGAGCACGTGCGTCCCGGGCGCGGTGCGCACCGCCCCGGGCCCCTCGGTCGACGACGTCATGGGTCTCCTAGCTGATCGGGTCGTGGATGGTGACGAGCTTGCGGCCGTCGGGGAAGGTCGCCTCGACCTGGACGTCGTGGAGCATCTCGGCGACGCCCGGCATGACCTGGTCCCGGGTGAGGACCTCCCGGCCCGCGGTCATCAGGTCGGTCACCGACCGGCCCTCCCGGGCGCCCTCGAGCACCCAGGTGGCCAGCAGGGCCGTCGCCTCGGGGTGGTTGAGCAGGACTCCGCGGTCGAGGCGGTCGCGGGCGACCATGCCCGCCACGGCCAGCAGCAGCTTCTCGGTGTCGGCAGGGGTCAGGTGCACGGGCTCAGACTGCCATCACTGCGCGCACGTCGTCGGCGGCGGCGAGACCGGCCGATCCGCGGGCGACGACGCGGCCGCTGGCCAGGACGTGGTAGTCCTGGGTGGCGCGCAGCGCGAACCCGACGTGCTGCTCGACCAGGAGGACGGACAGGTCGCCCCGGGCGGTCAGGTCGACGATCACCCGCTCGATCTCGGCGACCACGTTGGGCTGGATGCCCTCGGTGGGCTCGTCGAGGATGAGCATCCGGGGTCTGGTCAGCAGCGTGCGGGCGATCGAGAGCTGCTGGCGCTGTCCGCCGGAGAGCAGGCCGGCGCGCCGGGCCAGCAGGCCGGTGAGGGCGGGGAAGGTGTCGAGCACCTCGTCGATGGCGGCCCGGTCGCGCCCGGCCACCAGCTGCAGGTTCTCCAGGGTCGTCAGCTGGCCGAAGGACTGCTGGCCCTGCGGCACGTAGCCGATGCCGCGGCGTACCCGCTGGTGGGGGCGCAGCCGGGTGACGTCCTCCCCGTCGAGGAGGACCTGGCCCGAGCGGACGGGCAGCAGGCCCACCGCCGTCCGCAGCAGCGACGTCTTCCCGGCACCGTTGTGCCCGATCACCGATGCGGCGCCGCCCGCGGGCACGCGCAGCGAGACCCCGTGCAGCACCTCGGTGCGGCCGTAGGCCGCGACCACGTCCTTGAGCTCCAGCATCATGCCGCCCCTTCCACGGTGTGGCCGAGGTAGACACGTTGCACCTCGGGGTTGGCGCGGATCTCCTCGACGGTCCCGTGCGCGAGCACCCGGCCGGCGCTCATCACCGTGACCACGTCGGCGAAGTCGCGCACGAAGTCCATGTCGTGCTCGATCACCACGATCGTGCGCTCCTTGCCGATGCGGTGCAGCAGCGCGCCGGTCTCCTGCCGCTCCTCGGCGGACATGCCGGCCACCGGCTCGTCGAGCAGCATCACCCGCGCGTCCTGGACCAGCAGCATCCCGATCTCGAGCCACTGCTTCTGGCCGTGGGAGAGCACGCCGGCCGGCCGGTCGGCGTGGTCGGTGAGGCCGACCGTCGCCAAGGCGTCGTGCACGAAGTCCGGGACGCCGCGGCGGCGCCCCAGCAGCGCGCGGGCGCGCCGGTGCACCCCGCCCGCGATGTCCAGGTTCTGCAGGACGGTGAGCTCCTCGAAGACGGTGGCCGTCTGGAAGGTCCGCCCGACCCCGAGCCGGACGATCGCGTGGGACGGCTTGTCGAGCAGGTTCTGGTTGTCGTAGGAGGCCAGCCCGGTGGCCTTGACCAGCCCGGTCAGCGCGTCCACGACCGTGGTCTTCCCGGCGCCGTTGGGGCCGATCAGGAAGTGCACCTGTCCCTGGAGCAGGGTCAGGTCGACCCCGTCGACGGCCACGAAGCCGTCGAACTCGACCCGGATGCCGCGGACCTCCAGGTAGTCGCGCTTGCCCGTGCTCATGCGTTGACCTCCTGTGCTGCCTCGTCGGTGCTGTCCGGCTTCCGGTCCGCGGCTGCCGCGGCGCCCGGCCCGAGCCGTCGCCGGCCCGGCGAGCGGGACGACCCGGTGCGCTCCCGGAGGGAGCCGACCTTGGAGACGAGCTGGGCCAGGCCGCCGGGGAGCAGCAGCACCACGAAGATGAAGAGCCCGCCCTGGAAGTAGGACCAGGACCCGGGGAACGACTCCGAGAGCGTGGTCTCGGCGTACCCGACGAGCAGGGCGCCCAGGGCCGGCCCCATCAACGAGGCCCGCCCGCCGAGCGCCACTCCGGCGACCAGCGCGATGGAGGCGCCGACGCCGACGTCCTCGGGGGAGACGATCCCCACGATCGGGACGAAGAGGGCACCGCCGATGCTGGCCAGGACCGCCGCGACCAGGTAGGCGACCAGCTTGACGTCGGCCGGGTCGTACCCGAGGAACCGGACGCGCTCCTCGGCGTCCCGGGTGGCCACCAGGAGCTCACCGAAGCGGCTGCGGTAGAGGTGGCTCATCAGCGCCACCGCGGCGAGCAGCGTCCCGGCGGCCAGGAAGTAGAGCATCCGCTTGTTGATCGGGTCGTAGAGGGAGTAGCCGAAGAAGCTCTGGAAGTTGTTGAGCCCGTTGAAGCCGCCGGTGGTCTTGACCTGCCCGACGAGCAGGATGGCGAAGGCGGCCGCGAGGGCCTGGGAGAGGATGGCGAAGTAGGCGCCCTTGACCCGGCGCTTGAAGATCGCGGCCCCGAGCAGTCCGGCCACCACGACAGGCAGCAGCACGATGGCCAGCAGGGTCACCACCGGGCTGCGGAACGGCTCCCACCACCACGGCATCTCGCCGCCGGCGTAGAGGAGCATGAAGTCGGGCACGTTGCCCGGCCCGGCGTCGGTCAGCTTCAGGTGCATCGCCATCGCGTAGGCGCCCAGCCCGAAGTAGAGGCCCTGCCCCAGGACGAGCATCCCGCCGCGCCCCCAGGCCAGGCCGATGCCGACCGCCGCGATCGCGTAGCAGCAGTACTTGGCCAGCAGCCCCAGCCGGAAGTCGCTCAGCAGCGCAGGGGCCAGTCCCAGCAGCCCGGCGGCGAGCGCTGCCCAGGCCAGCAGCGTGAACAGTCTCGTGCGGCGACTCATGCCAGGCTCCTGGTCCGGACCGCGAAGATCCCCTGGGGGCGTACCTGGAGGAAGACCACGATCGCCAGGAAGACCACGACCTTGGCGATGCTCCCGGAGGTGGCGTACTCGAGGAACGCCTGGATCACGCCGATCGAGAAGGCGGCGATCACCGTGCCCTTGAGCTGGCCGATGCCGCCCACCACGACGACCAGGAAGGCCTCGACGATGTAGGAGGCCCCGATGGTGGGGCCGGTCGAGCCGAGCAGCGTGAGGGCGACCCCCGCGACCCCGGCCAGCCCGGAGCCGAGGAAGAAGGTGATCCGGTCGGTGCGGCGCGTCGAGATGCCGAGGGTCTCGGCGAGGTCGCGGTTGGAGACCGTGGCCCGGACCTGCCGGCCGAGCGCGGTGTGCTTGAGCACCGCGAGGACGGCGAGCAGGCACCCCACGGCCAGCAGGAGCAGGAAGAGCCGGGTCAGCGGGAAGTCGTAGCCGAGGACCGGCACGGACCCGCCGAGCCAGGAGGGCGAGGGCACGTCCTTGGCGGGGGCGCCGAAGATGTCGCGGGCGACCTGCTGCAGGACCAGGCCCACGCCGTAGGTGACCAGGAGGGTGTCCAGGGGGCGGTGGTACATCCAGCGGATGACACCCGCCTCGAGGACGACCCCGAGGAGACCGCCGACCAGGAAGCCGACCGGGAGGGCGACCAGCAGGCCGAGCCCGGCGTCGCCGATCACCACGTTGATCACGTAGGCCGTGTAGGCGCCGGCCATCAGGAACTCGCCGTGGGCCATGTTGATGACGCCCATCTGGCCGAACGTCAGGGTCAGGCCGACGGCGATGAGCAGCAGGACGGCGCCGGCCGAGAGGCCGGTGAAGACCTGGGAAAGGAACACCTCCACGAGACGCACCTCCTCGTCAGGAGCCGGGGCTCCGGTCGTTGGGACGGGATCCGGGGGCGCGGACCGGTGTGGTCCGCGCCCCCGGGAGAGATCAGCGGCTCACTCGCCGTCCCACCAGGAGTAGCCCTCCAGGAACGGGTCCGGATCGATCGGACCGTCGGAGCTCCACACCGTCTCGATCAGCCCGTCCTTGCGGATCTGGCCGACCAGGGCGGTCTTGGCGATGTGGTGGTTGTCCCCGTTGACCGTGACGGTGCCCTCGGGCGCCTCGTAGGTCACGCCGCCGGCGGCCTCGACGACGTCGTCGACCGTGAAGGAGTCGGCCTTCTCGACCATGCCCTTCCAGAGGTGGAGCGAGGTGTAGGCGGCCTCCATCGGGTCGGAGGTCACGGCCTTGGCGCCGTTGGCCTCCTTGAACGCCGCGACGAACTCCTCGTTCACCGGGGTGTCGATGGTCTGGTAGTAGTTCCACGCGGTGTACTGGCCGACCAGGTTGTCGACGCCGACGCCCGGGACCTCCTCCTCCGCGATCGAGACCGAGACGACCGGCATCGCCTCCGCGGTCAGGCCCTTGCCCTTGTACTCCTTGAAGAACGCCACGTTGGAGTCGCCGTTGAGGGTGTTGAAGACGGCGTCCGCGCCGGCCGACTTCACCTTGTCGACCACCGTGCCGAAGCTGGTCGAGCCGAGCGGCTGGTACTCCTCACCGAGGACCTCGATGTCGTGCTCCTCGGCGTACGCCTTGATGATGGCGTTCGCCGTCCTCGGGAAGACGTAGTCGGATCCGACCAGGAAGATGGACTTGATCCCCTTCTCGTCCTTGAGGTAGTCCAGCGCCGGGATGATCTGCTGGTTGGTCGTGGCCCCGGTGTAGAAGATGTTCTTCGACGCCTCGAGGCCCTCGTACTGCACGGGGTAGAAGAGCAGCGCGTTCTTGCCCTCGAAGACCGGGAGCATGGCCTTGCGCGAGCTCGAGGTCCACCCGCCGAAGACCGCTGCCACGCAGTCCTGGTCGATCAGCTTGGTCGCCTTCTCGGCGAAGACCGTCGGCTCGGACTGGCCGTCCTCGCTGACGATCTCCAGCTTCTTGCCCAGGACGCCACCGTCGGCGTTGATCTCGTCGGCGGCCATCGAGAGCGACTTGAAGACCGTGGTCTCGCTGATCGCCATGGTGCCGGAGAGCGAGTTGAGGAACCCGATCTTGATGCTGTCGCCGTCGGTCTGGACACAGGAGTCACTGGCCTCGGACGTCTCGCCGGCCTTGGCGCCACAGCCGGCCAGGGCGCCGGCCAGGGCGACCGCGCCGAGCGCGGCGGTGATGGTGCGGGGGGTTGTGGAGTTCACGGCGTACGACCCTCTCGTCGGACTGCCCGGCGCTGACCGCGGGCGTGGATCCGGAGGCACCAGTCGCCCCCGGAAGGTCTGTCCCTGGGGACGCCTCGAGTTTCACGAGGGCGTGTTTCCGCTGCGGGCGTCCTCCCGTGTCACGGGTGTAACAGCGGGTTTCGGGTTGAGGTCACGTCGCCGGCGGGTGGAACGGCGCCCGCGGCCCCGACCCGGTGCGGTAGAGGCGGCCACGTGCTGAACACCGGCCGCGGACGGGTGCGGTTCCCCTAGGGTCGGCGGGTGAACAACTCGGAGGTCGAGTCCACCGACCGCAAGATCCTCGGTCTGCTGGCGGCGGACGGCCGGATGTCCTACACCGATCTGGGCAAGGCGACCGGCCTGTCCACCTCGGCCGTCCACCAACGGGTCAAGCGGCTCGAGCAGCGCGGCCTCATCCTGGGGTACGGCGCCACGGTCGACCACCAGCAGCTGGGCCGTCCGCTCACCGCGTTCATCTCCGTCACGCCGCTCGATCCCTCCCAGCCCGACGACTACCCCGAGCGGCTGGCCGGGATCGGCGAGGTCGAGTCGTGCTGGTCGGTGGCCGGCGACGAGTCCTACATCCTCAAGGTGCGCGTGGGCACTCCCGCCGACCTCGAGGAGCTGCTCGGCCGCGTCCGCGCCGCCGCCAACGTCAGCACCCGCACCACCATCGTGCTCTCCACCCCGTACGAGAACCGCCCCCTCACCGGGGAGTAGCCCGAAAGGGCGCCCCTCAGTGGGCCTGGAGGGCCGCGGTGCGGCGCGACGCCTCGGCGGCCTCCGCCGCCCGCAGGCTGCTCTCGTCGAGGCGGCCGTGCTCCTCCCACCACTGCTGCCCCGCGGCCGGGAGCGTGTGGATCGGGTCGTAGTACTCGTAGTGCCGGGAGAGCGCCTCGGGGTCGGAGGCCTCGATCGACGTCCGGTAGTTCTTCGTCCAGTAGGAGATGCCGCGCTCGGTGTCGTAGTCGGCGAGCTGGTGGACCCAGCGCTTGCCCACGAAGGGGACGTCGCAGACGATCCGCGGGGTGGCGAAGCCGGGCAGGTAGCCCATCAGGTGGTGCTGGAGGCGCTGGGCGTCGGCGACCGAGACCCGCCAGTGCTCCGAGAACGGGATCATGTCGCACAGGTAGAAGTAGTACGGCGTGACCTGGGCTCCGTCGAGCAGCCGGAAGCAGAGGTCCAGCAGGGTGTGCGGGTCGGCGTTGACACCGTTGAGGAGCACACCCTGGTTGCGCACGTCGCGCAGGCCCGCCTCGAGCATGGCGCGCGAGGCGTCGGCCACCAGCGGGGTGATCGAGTGCGCGTGGTTCGCGTGCGTGTGCATCGCCAGCGAGACCCCTCGTGACCGTGCCAGCCCCGCCACCCGGGCGACGCCCTCGACCACGGGGGGCTGGAGCCAGTGCTGGGGGAGGCCGATGAGCGCCTTGGTGGCCAGCCGGACGTCCCGGATGTTCTCGATCTCCAGGAGCTGGACCAGGAACGCCTCGAGCCGCGGCCAGGGCATGTTGGCCACGTCGCCGCCGGAGACCACGACGTCGCGCACCTGCGGGGTCCGCCGCAGGTAGTCGAGCATGTCCTCGAGGCGGTCGTGCGGCCGGGCCGCGAACTTGAGCTTGTCGACGACGGGGGTGGAGTTGCCGACCAGGTCCATCCGGGTGCAGTGCCCGCAGTACTGCGGACAGGTGGGCAGCAGCTCGGCGAGCACCTTGGTGGGGTAGCGGTGGGTCAGCCCTTCGCTGGCCCACATGTCGTGCTCGTGCAGCGAGTCCCGGGTGGCGTGCGGGTGGGAGGGCCAGTCGGTGCGCCGGTCGGAGAAGACCGGGAGCATGTAGCGGCGCAGCGGATCCGCGTAGAAGGCCTCGGTGAGCGAGCCCGCGCCGGCCGGCGTCGTGTCGGGCACCATCGTGTTCATCATCTGCGGCGGGACGAGCATCGACATCGTGGCGCGCTCGGCCTGGTCACGCTCGAGGTCGGCGTAGAACCGGTCGTCGAGCAGGCCGCCCATCAGCTCGCGGAGCTGGCGCGCGCTCTTGACGCAGTGGGCGCGCTGCCACTGCACCGAGCGCCACTCCTCCGCGGTCACCGAGGACCAGCCGGGGAAGCGGGTCCAGTCCGGCTCGGTCAGCTCCACCCGGCGGTAGGCGTAGGGCTGACCGGCGGGGTGGTCGACCGAGGTCGCGATGCTCATGGCCCTCCTGCTGGAGCGACGTGGCGGACCTGAGGTGGTTGTGACCTACGTCGCATTTCTGCCACAGTAGAAGCACGACCTGCGGCCTGTCTAGCGACTAGCAGCAGGATTTCCTGCTCCACGTGGGCCCAAAGACAGGACTTACTGTTGATTGCTTCGACGTCGCAGGCCAGCGATCCCATCGGCCTGCACCGGGTGCTGGACGAGCCGCGGGTGCTGCCGCAGGCGGCGCGGCGCCTGGACGCCCGCGCCGAGCTCTGGCCCGACGAGGTCCGGGTGCGGGTGGAGCGGCTCAACCTCGACGCGGCCTCCTTCCGTCAGCTCGAGCGCAAGCACGGCGGGGACGGTGCCGCGATCCGGGCCGAGGTGCTCTCGATCATCTCCGCCCGCGGCAAGATGCAGAACCCGGAGACCGGGTCCGGCGGCATGCTGGTCGGGGTCGTCGAGGAGGTCGGCGAGCGCTCCCCCCTGGGCCTGCGGGTGGGGGACCGGGTCGCGACGCTGGTCTCGCTGACCCTGACCCCGCTGGTCGTCACCGACGGCCTGGCCCGCTGGGCCGGCACCGGCGAGCAGGTCCCGTGCGAGGGCCACGCCATCCTCTTCGGGCGCTCGATCGCCGCAGTGCTTCCCGACGACCTGCCCGTCGAGCTCAGCCTCGCGGTGATGGACGTGTGCGGGGCGCCCGCGCTGACCCGCCGCGTGGTCTCGGGGTACGACGACCCCGTGGTCGTCGTGATCGGTGCGGCCGGCAAGTCGGGCAGCCTCAGCCTCGCCGCGGCACGCGAGTCCGGCGCCGCGCGCACGCTGGGGGTGGTGCCCCACGAGGCCGAGGCCCAGGCGCTGCGCCGTGCCGGCCTGGCCGACGCGGTGGTGGTCGCCGACGCCCGCGACCCGGTGGCCCTGCGGGAGGCCGTGCTCGCGGCGGGGGGACCGGCCGACGTCACGGTGGTCTGCGTCGACGTCCCCGGGTGCGAGGGCGCCGCGGTGCTCGCCACCGCCGCTCGGGGCACGGTCGTCTTCTTCTCGATGGCCACCTCCTTCTCGGCGGCCGCGCTGGGGGCCGAGGGGCTGGCCGCCGACGTGACGATGCTGATCGGCAACGGGTACGTGCCCGGTCACGCCGACTACGCGCTCGACCTCGTACGGCGGCACGCCGGTGTCGCCGTCCTCCTGGAGAGCAGGCTGCGATGACGACCCGGACGAACCCCGAGACCCACCCCCAGGTGCAGGCACAGGAACCCGGGAGGCGCGCGTCCCGGCTGGCGCTCCCGGCCGAGGACGTCGCCCGGGCCCGCGCGCTGGCCGCCAGGGCCGGCGCCCCGATCGTCGACCTGGCCCGCCGCCACACCACGGTCTCGGTGGAGCGGGCCACCCTGCGGCTCGCCGGCCTGGCGGGTGCCGACCCCGACGGGATCCCCTGGGTCAACCGGCTCGTCGACGCGGTCCGCGCCGACCTGGACGACGAGGGGGGACTGGCCCACGGGGTGAGCCTGCCGGTCTGGGACGCCCTGGCGCGGGGGGCGGCGCCCGACCTGGCGGGCCTCGCCCGGCTGGCCGGGACCGGCGCCGTCCGCTTCCGGCTGCCGGTCGCCGAGGACGCGCTGAGCGCCCGGCGCGCCGCCCACGACGCGGTCGGCCGCGGCGTACGCCGGCTGGACGCCGCCCGCACCGAGCGCGAGCGCCTCGTCGCGGAGGTGGGCGACGCGCCCCGCAAGCCGTGGATCTACCTCATCGTGGCCACCGGCGACATCCACGAGGACATCCCCCAGGCCCAGGCGGCTGCCCGGGCCGGCGCCGACGTGATCGCGGTCATCCGCAGCACCGGGCAGTCGCTGCTGGACTACGTGCCGGAGGGTGCGACCCGTGAGGGCTTCGCCGGCACCTACGCCACCCAGGAGAACTTCCGCCTGATGCGCGCCGCCCTCGACGAGACGAGCCGCGAGCTGGGTCGCTACGTCCGGCTGACCAACTACGCCTCGGGGCTCTGCATGCCGGAGATCGCCACCCTGGCCGGCCTGGAGCGGCTCGACATGATGCTCAACGACTCGATGTACGGGATCCTCTTCCGCGACATCAACCCGGTCCGCACCTTCGTGGACCAGCGCTTCAGCCGCCAGGTGCACGCCCGCGCCGGCATCATCATCAACACCGGCGAGGACAACTACCTCACCACCGCCGACGCCGTGGAGGCCGCCCACACGGTGACCACCAGCCAGCTCCTCAACGAGTTCTTCGCCAAGGAGGCGGGCCTGGCCGACTGGCAGCTGGGGCTGGGTCACGCCTTCGAGATCGACCCGGAGGTGCCCGACTCCTTCCGCCTCGAGCTGGCCCACGCCCTGCTGGCACGCGAGCTCTTCCCGGAGGCGCCGCTGAAGTGGATGCCACCGACCAGGCACATGACCGGCGACGTGTTCCGCGGGCACCTCCTGGACGGGTTCTTCAACCTCGCCGGCGCCCTCACCGGCCAGGGCATCCTGCTGGTCGGCATGATGACCGAGGGGGTCGTCACACCCTGGCTCTCCGACCGCGACCTGGCGCTGCAGAACGTCCGCTACGTGATGGGGGCGGCCGGCAACCTGCACGAGGACTTCGCGCCCGCCCCGGACGGCTTCATCGCCCGCCGGGCCCGGCAGGTGCTGGGGGAGTCCCTGGCGCTCCTCGAGCGGATCGTCGGGGAGGCCGCCGCTCAGGACACCGGCCAGGGCCACCCCCGCGGACTGCTCGACGCCATCGCCGACGGCACGTTCGGCCTGATGCGGCGTCCCGCCGACCAGGGCCGCGGGCTCGAGGGAGTGGCGGCCAAGTCCGACTCCTACTACAACCCGGCCACCGAGATCCTCCAGGAGTGCCCGTGATCGTCAGGCCCTACGGCGACACCACCGGCGACGGCATGGTGCAGCTCTCCTTCACGTTGCCGCTCGCCCACTCCAAGCTGGCCGAGGGGGCGGCCGAGCAGCTCGCCCACCGGATGGGGATGAAGCCCGCCATGGTGGTGCACGCCCGTCCCGTGGGCGAGGGGTTCACGTTCTTCGTCGTCTACGGACGGGTCGCCCACCTGGTCGACACCGACCAGGTCGAGGTCATGGCCCGGGACTACCCGCTGCTCGCCCCGGCCGAGGTCGACGCCCAGATCCGCCGGGCGCTGCGCCGTCGGCTCGTGGTGGTGGGGGCCTGCATCGGCACCGACGCGCACACGGTGGGGATCGACGCCATCCTCAACATCAAGGGGTTCGCAGGCGAGAAGGGGCTGGAGTACCACCGTGAGCTGGAGGTGGTGAACCTCGGCGCCCAGGTCTCGGTGCCGGACCTGGTCGCGGCGGCCAGCGCCCGGCGGGCCGACGCCGTCCTGGTCTCCCAGGTCGTCACCCAGCGCGACGCCCACCTGATCAACACCCGGGCGATGTCGGCCGCCTTCCGCGAGGCGTTCCCCGCGCACCGGCGCCCCCTGCTGGTCGTGGGTGGCCCCCGGTTCGACGAGAAGACGGCCCAGGAGCTGGGGGTGGACCGCGTCTTCTCGCGTGGCACCACCCCGGGGGAGGTGGCCTCGTTCCTCGTGCACCGCCTGGCCCCGACCGCCCCCACCGCTGAGGCCGACCCCACCGCCGTGGCCGCCGAGGCCCGGCCATGACCGGGGCAGGCGGCGCGCGGCCCCTGCCGGGGGAGTGGGTGGGCCGGCGGGTGGTCCACCGCCGCTACGTGCCCTCCGCGCACGCCCACTACGCCGGCGGCCTGGTCGAGGGGGCCTACGGCCTCGGTCTCTTCGGCGACGCCGCCACCGAGATGTGCATCCGCACCGATGGCGACGAGGGACTGTTCGCCTCCTACTCCGACGTGCAGTTCCGCGCGCCGGTGCGGGGCGGTGACGTGGTGGAGGTCCACTGCCTGCTGGTCCGGGCCGGCTCCCGGTCGCGGGAGATGGGGTTCGAGCTGTGGGTCGTGGCGCGCGGCGCACCCACCCCGGCGGCCCCCGGTGCCAGCCGGTGGCTCGACGAGCCGGTGCTCGCCACCACCGCCACCGGCACCGTGGTCGTGCCGCCCCAGGAGGCTTGACCGACCGGCTGCCCGGCGTGCCGCACGGACCGCTGGACGGCGTGTCGCGGCGCTCCCCGGCGTGTCCCGCACAATCGCGCTGAACCGGTTGACAGGGACCCCGGATCCGCCACAGAGTGCGGTGTCCGCCTGTGCAGATCGTGTGCGGCGGACCGACGTCCGGGTGAGCGGGTTGGCGGGTGGGGCACCACCATCCGACCCACCTGGTTCACGGAGGTCGGTCCCGCCGTTGCGAAGGTGGGCACGGGAGGGACGGCAGTTCCTTAGACAACTTCGCGGCGTTCATCTCCAGTGGTCGTCGCGTCGGTCCGAAGCGCTGTCGTCCCTTCCGTCCTCCTGCAGCGGGCCCGCCGCCCGTGTGGCGGCACCCGGTAGGTTGAGGGCGTGCTGCGCCGTTCGATCCTCGCCGGTGGAGCCGGGCTCCTCCTGGCGCTGGCCTCTGAGCCCGTCGGGCTGGCACTCCTGGCCCCCCTCGCCGTCGCCGGCCTGGTGCTCGCGGTCCGTGGCATGTCAGCCAGGACGGCGTGGATCCCCGGCCTGGCCTTCGGCGTGGCCTACTTCTTCGTCCTGCTGTGGTGGATGCGGGCGGTCGGGTGGGACGCTTGGCTCGCCCTCTCGGCCGCCCAGGCCGTGGTCACCGCACCGCTGGGCAGCGCGCTCGCGCTCGTGGGCCGGCTGCGCTTCTGGCCTCTGGCCTCGGCCCTGTGCTGGGTGGCGGTGGAGACGATCCGCGGCGCCTGGCCGCTCGGCGGGCTGCCCTGGGGGCGGCTGTCCTACGTCGTCGCCGACACCTGGTGGGCCGCGAACCTGCCGTGGCTCGGGTTCACCGGGGTGAGCCTGCTGCTGGCCGGCATCGGGAGCGCGCTGGCCTGGTGCTGGGTCGCCCGGCCGCAGCTGGTCCGCGCGGTGCCGGTCGCGCTGGCACTCGCGGCCCTCTCGGTGTGGGGGCTGGTCATGCCCTGGGAGCCCGCCTCCGAGGAGTCGATCCGGGTGGCCGTGGTCCAGGGGGACGTGCCCGGGAGCGGGGACGACCTGGTCTCGGTGCACCGCGAGGTCACGCGCAACCACGTCGAGGCGACCGTCGGGCTGGGGGAGCGGATCGACGAAGGGTCCCAGGAGCGCCCCGACCTGGTGCTCTGGCCGGAGAACTCGACCGCGGTCGACCCGTTCCGCGACGACGAGGTCCGGACCGGGATCGAGCGCGCCGTCGAGGCGGTGGGCGTGCCGGTGCTGGTCGGTGCGATGACCGACGCCGCGGCCCCCGACGCCGTCCTCAACCAGGGCATCGTCTGGTCGCCCGGGACCGGCGGCGGCGACAGGTACACCAAGCGCCACCCGGTGCCCTTCGGGGAGTACATCCCGTGGCGCGACACCGTCTTCACCCAGAACTTCGGCAAGCTGCGCCTGGTCGCCCGCGACATGATGAGCGGCAGCCGCGACACCCCGCTGACGGTGGGGGAGACCACGGTGGCCGACGCCATCTGCTTCGACATCGCCTACGACGACGCGATCCACGCCCAGCTGCGCCACGGGGCCGGCCTGCTGGTGGTCCAGAGCAGCAACGCGATGTTCATCCGGACCCACCAGATCGAGCAGCAGTTCGAGATCACCCGGCTCCGGGCCCAGGAGACCGGACGCGCGGTCGCCGTCGCGGCCACCAACGGACTGAGCGGCATCATCGCCCCCGACGGCGAGGTGGTGGACGAGGCCGCCCCCCGGACCACCAGCGTGCTGGTCCAGGAGGTGCCCCTGATCGAGGCGACGACCCCCGCGGTCGCGATGGGTCCGTGGCCCGGACGGGCCGCCGTGCTGCTGTCCGCGGTGGGGTGCTTGATCGGTGCCAGGCGGAGGCCAGATGCCCTATGCTCGCCCGGGCGCTCTGCCGAGCCTTCCGCCAGCTGAGGAGATCCGAGTGAACCCGTCCCGTCTCGGTCGCACCGTGATGGTCGTCCCGACCTACAACGAGGCGGCCAACATCGAGTGGATCATCGAGCGCCTCCGGAAGGCTCAGCCGGACGTCCACGTCCTGGTGGTGGACGACGGGTCCCCGGACGGCACCGGCCGGATCGTCGACGACCTGGTCGGCCGCGACGACCACGTGCACGTCCTGCACCGCACCGAGAAGGCCGGTCTCGGGGCGGCCTACCTGCACGGCTTCCGGGTCGCCCTCGACATGGGCTTCGAGGTGATCGGCGAGATGGACGCCGACGGCTCGCACCAGCCCGAGCAGCTCCAGCGTCTCATCGACGCCCTCGCCGACGGCGCGGACCTGGTGATCGGCTCCCGGTGGATCCCGGGGGGCTCGATCGTCAACTGGTCGCGCGGCCGCGAGGTGCTCTCCCGGGCGGGCAACCTCTACACGCGCATCCTCCTCGGCATGCCGGTGCGGGACGCCACCGCCGGCTACCGCCTCTTCCGGCGCGAGACCCTGGAGGCCATCGACCTCGACACGGTCCGCTCCACCGGCTACGTCTTCCAGACCGACATGGCCTACCGGACCATGCGCCGCGGCCTCAAGGTGGTCGAGGTGCCGATCGAGTTCGTGGAGCGGGAGCGGGGCGACTCCAAGATGAGCCGATCGGTCGCCACCGAGTCGCTGCGCCGGATCACCTTGTGGGGTCTGGAGGAGCGCCGGGCCCAGCTCCGGGCCCGTCTTGGGCACCGTTCGTCATGATGGAGACATGAGCTCAGGTCGACGTGTCCCGGTAGCGGTCCTCTTCGTCCTCCTGGTCGTCCTCCCGCTGGCCGAGCTGTGGACGCTCATCCAGGTGGGACGGGTGATCGGCGCCTGGTGGACGATCGCGCTGCTGCTCCTGATGGGCGTGTTCGGGAGCTGGCTGATCAAGCGCGAGGGACTGCGTGCCTGGCGTGCCCTCACCACGTCGGTCGCCTCCGGCCGGATGCCCGGCACCGAGCTCGCCGACGCCGCGCTCATCGTGCTGGGCGGGGCGCTGATGGTCGCTCCCGGCTTCGTCACCGACGCGATCGGGCTCCTGCTCATCCTCCCGATGACCCGGCCCGTGGCGCGCCGGCTGCTGGTCGCGGCGCTGGGGCGCCGCGTCGTGGTGAGCCCGATGGTCGGCTTCGGCAGGACGGCGGGCGGACGCCCGGACGCACCACACCCCGGAGCGGGGCCCGAGGGCCCCGTCGTCCGGGGTGAGGTGATCGATCCCTGAGGTGCGCGACCGGCGTACGGCGCGCACCGCGTCAGGCTGAGCGGACGCGCTTCTTGGCGTTGGCGCGGTGGAGGTGGGCCGGGCCGATCTCCCCGCCGCGCAGGAGGTCGAGGCGCTCCTTGAGGATCTCCTCCAGCTCCTTCTCCGAGCGGCGCTCCAGGAGCATGTCCCAGTGGGTGCGCGCGGGCTTCTCGACCTTCTCCTCCGGCACGATCCCCGAGGTGCTCAGCGCCTCGGCACCACAGCGAGGGCACTCCCAGCTCGCCGGGATCTCGGCCTCGTCGGACATGGTGATCTCGAACTCGTGACCGTGCTGGCACCGGTAGCCGACCTGCTGACGGGCCGCGAACTCGATCCCGCGTTCGTCCTCGAAACTCTGACCACCCAGTCGCGCGCCCCGCAACGTGCGCTCCGCCATTGAGCCACCTCCACAAAAGTTCTTCGGTCCACCCGTGGTTGACGGGCAGGGGACGGCCCGAGCCAGGCTCTGCGACGCACAAGGGGAGGGCGCCGGCCGTCGTTTCTTCTTCAACGGTAACGAGACCCAGAAGATTCCACGCCCGCAACATACCCAATGTGGGGCATGGCGCGCGAAAGTGGCTGGCGTCTCAGGTCGGCGGGGCCTGGGTCACCAGGCTCGAGTCCCGGCGCAGCCCGCCCTGGACCGGGATGAGCAGGGCCAGGCCGGTGCCGAGCACCGCGAGGATGCCGAGGATGCCCCAGTGCATCGCGTCGTCCGAGTCGGTCACCCCGGTGAGCGCGGCGCCGAGGGCGATCGCCAGCGACCAGGCCATCGGTGCCATGAAGCTCACCGCGCGGCCGGTGGTGGCGTAGAGACCGAAGATCTCGCCCTCCTCCCCCGCGGGGATCAGCCGCGCCAGGAAGGTGCGGGAGGCCGACTGGGCCGGACCGACGAAGATGCAGAGCGTCAGGCCGAAGATCCAGAAGACCGGGGTGCCGCCCTCCTGGAGGGCGAAGACCAGCGAGCCCGCGACCAGCATGCAGCTCAGCGAGATCACGATCACCCGCTTGGGCCCCAGCCGGTCGTCGAGGGCCCCGAAGGCGATGGTGGCGACGCCGGCGACCACGTTGGCCGCCACCCCGAAGATGATGACGTCGCCCGGGGAGAAGCCGAAGGCTCCCGCCGCGAGGACGCCGCCGAAGGTGAAGACGCCCGCCAGGCCGTCGCGGAAGACGGCGGAGGCGATCAGGAAGCGCGCCGTGGTGCGGTCGTCGCGCCACAGGTCGCGGACCGTGCGCAGGATGTGCCGGTAGGAGTCGAGCACGCCCACCCGCTCGGCACCGGTCTGCTCGGCGGGGTCGTCGCGCAGCGTGAAGATCACCGGCAGGCTGAAGAGCACCGTCCACGCGGCGCAGAACAGCATGGCGACCCGCACGTCCATGCCGTCCTCGCCGGTGATCCCGAAGAGGCCGACGTCGGGGTCGATCAGCCCGAAGTAGACGACCAGCAGGAGCACGATCCCGCCGATGTAGCCCAGGCCCCAGCCGAGGCCGGAGACCCGGCCCACCGTCCGGGGCGTGGAGATCTGGTTGAGCATGGCGTTGTAGTTGACCTGTGCGAGCTCGAAGAAGACGTTGCCCGCCGCGAGCAGCAGCAGACCGAGCCACAGGTAGTCAGGGGTGGGTCTCACGAAGAACAGGCCCAGGGAGGCGAGCACGACCAGACCGGTGTTGACCGCGAGCCAGAACGTCCGGCGCCCCGAGCGGTCGGCGCGCTGCCCGCTGACGGGCGCCAGCAGCGCGATCAGGATGCCGGAGAGGGCCATCGCCCAGCCGAACTTGCCGCTCGCCCCGTCCCCGAAGGAGTCCGAGGTGATGTAGACGCTGAAGACGAACGTGGTGATCACGGCGTTGAACGCCGCCGACCCCCAGTCCCACAGGCTCCAGGCGACCACCGGCCACGTCAGCCGCCGCTCGTTGGCCACGGTCGCGGTCGCGCCGTCGTATGACATCTAGCTCTCCCTCCACAGCCCGCGGTGCCGCAGGACGTCCCTGAGTATGTCCGTGCGGTCGGTCATCAGCCCGTCGACCCCACGATCGAGCAGCAGAGCCATCTCCTCGGGGTCGTCGATCGTCCACACGTGGACGTGGAGGCCAGCGGCATGGGCCCGGCGCACCAGCCCGGGCGTGACCACGGTCAGACGGCCTCGCGTGTGCGGCACCTGGAGGGCGTGGCACTGCCTGCTCACCAGCCACCGCGCCAGTCGCGCGCTGGGCAGCAGCCGGAAGGCCACCACCTCCGCCGGGTGCGCCGAGGTGGCCACCCGGGGGCCGGCGAGGCGGCGGAAGGCCCGGAGCCGCCGCGCGGAGAACGAGCCGACCAGCACCCTGTCCCAGGCCTGCTCCTGCTCGATGAGCCGCACCAGGGGCTCGACCGCCCCGTCGGCCTTGACGTCGACGTTGAAGCGGCACCGGGGGAAGGCGCGGAGCAGCTCCTCCAGGGTGGGGATGCGTTCGCGCTGGGCGACGAGAGCCGATCTCACCTCCGCGTGGGAGGTCCGGGCGATCTCCCCGGTCCTGTCGGTGACCCGGTCGAGCACGGTGTCGTGGAAGGCCAGCAGGGCGCCGTCCCGGGTGACGTGCACGTCGGTCTCGAGGTAGCGGTACCCGAGGGCCACCGCGTGGCGGAAGGCCGCCATGGTGTTCTCCAGGCCCTCCAGCCCCGGGTGGTAGGAGCCACCACGGTGCGCGAACGCCAGCAACGGCGCGCCCTCGTCGAGGTAGGGCATACCGGTGGGGGGTCCGTTCACCCGTGCAGTATCCACGACACGGGTGGCCGCCCGGGGTCAGATGTCGCGGAAGGGCTCGATGTTGGCTCCGAGCGTGTTGAGACGTTCCGCGAGGTCCTCGTAGCCGCGGTGGATCACGTAGGTCGAGCGCAGCACCGAGGTGCCCTTGGAGGCGAGCATCGCGAGCAGGATCACCACGGCGGGTCGCAGTGCCGGGGGACAGACGATCTCGGTCCCGGAGAACCGGGTCGGGCCCTCGATCATCACCCGGTGCGGGTCCAGCAGCTTCACGTCGGCCCCGAGCTTGTTGAGCTCGGTGAGGTAGATGGCCCGGTTCTCGTAGACCCAGTCGTGCAGCAGCGTCTGGCCCTGGGCCACGGCGCCGATGACCGCGAAGAACGGGAGGTTGTCGATGTTGAGCCCCGGGAACGGCATCGGGTGCACCTTGTCCAGGGGCGCCCGCAGCTCCGACTTCCGGGTGGTGAGGTCGACGAGCCGGGTACGGCCGTTGTTGGCGACGTACTCGGGGGAGCGGGAGTACTGGAAGCCCATCTCCTCCAGCAGCGCGAGCTCGATCTCCAGGAACTCGATGGGCACCCGGGTGATGGTGATCTCGGAGCTGGTGACGATGGCGGCCGCCAGCAGCGACATCGCCTCGATGGGATCCTCGCTCGGGGAGTAGTCGACGTCGACGTCGATCGACTGCACCCCGGTGACGGTCAGCGTCGTGGTGCCGACGCCCTCGACCCCGACGCCGAGCTTCTGCAGGTAGAAGCAGAGGTCCTGGACCATGTAGTTGGAGGAGGCGTTGCGGATCACGGTCCGGCCGGGGTGGAGCGCCGCGGCCATCAGCGCGTTCTCGGTGACGGTGTCGCCCCGCTCGGTGAGCACGATCGGCCGTTCCGGGGTGATGGCCCGGTTGACCTGGGCGTGGTAGGCGCCGTCGCTGGCCTTGACCTCGAGCCCGAACGGACGCAGCGCGGACATGTGGGGCTCCACCGTGCGGGTGCCGAGGTTGCATCCTCCGGCGTAGGGCAGGTCGAAGGAGGTCGCCTGGTGGAGCAGCGGGCCGAGGAACATGATGACCGAGCGCGTGCGCCGGGCCGCCTCCTCGTCGATCGCGCTCAGGTCGAGCTCGGCCGGAGGGACGATCTCGAGGTCGTTCTCGTCGTTGAGCCAGCGGGTCTGCACCCCGAGGGACTCCAGGACCTCCAGCAACCGGTTGACCTCCTCGATCCGTGCCACCTTGCGCAGGGTGGTGCGGCCCTTGTTGAGCAGCGAGGCGCACAACAGCGCCACGCCGGCGTTCTTGGAGGTCTTGACGTCGATCTGGCCGGACAGGGTGGTGGGCCCGGTGACCCGGAGGTGCGTCGGCCCCGCGCCGACGGCGACGATCTCGGAGTCGAGGGCGCTGCCGATGCGAGCGAGCATCTCCAGGGAGAGGTTCTGGTGGCCCTTCTCGATCCGGTTGATCGCGCTCTGGCTGGTGCCGAGGGTCTCCGCGAGCTGTTGCTGCGTGAGGCCACGGTGCTTGCGGGCGTCGCGGATGATGTTCCCGATGCGTCCCAGGTAGTCCTGCGTCATGTCACTCACGTTATCTCAGATATGAGATAACCCAAGTCGGGGGCGCGCCTCGTCGCCGCCCGTTCCGCTCGCCCGCGTCTCGTGACCAAAGGCCCGTGGCGGGGGTCTTTCGCCCGTGGCAGGCCGCTGACCAGCAGAACTACCTTCGATCCGGGCATCCCGGACGTACCCCTCGGCGGTGCCGGTCCGACGACGAGGCAGGAGCACGACGTGGCAACACTCACAGCATGGAAGTTCGACACTCCCGACGGCGCCCAGCGGGCCGAGGACGCGCTGATCGGGCTGCAGAAGCAGGAGCTGATCAAGGTGCTGGACGCCGCGACGGTGTCGTGGCCCGAGGACAAGAAGAAGCCGAAGACGCGGCAGGCCAACGACCTGCTGGCGCCGGGCATCCTCGGCGGCATGTTCTGGGGCCTGCTGTTCGGGGTGATCTTCTTCGTCCCGCTGATCGGGCTGGTGGTGGGCGCCGCTTCCGGCGCCCTGGTCGGCGCCCTGACCGACATCGGGATCGACGACGACTTCATCGACTCGGTGCGCGAGAAGGTCGTGCCCGGGACCTCGGCCCTCTTCGTGCTGACCACCGGAGCGGTGGTCGACCGGGTCCACGAGTCGCTGCGGGAGCAGGGGATCAGCGGAGAGCTCATCGAGACCAACCTCTCCGCAGAGGACGAGGCCAACCTGCGCTCCATGCTCGAGGAGTCCGACTGAGCGTGCGAGGTGGCCGGCCGGTGTGCACCACCGGCACCCGGCCGGCTCCGCCCGGTCAGGCCTCGTGCGCCGCGGCGGCGGCGGGGGAGGGGCGGTCGCCCTCGAACAGGTCGGGGGAGATGTCGCCGAGCAGCGTGACCGCCGTCTGGTTGATGTGCTCGAGCAGGCTCACCACCTCCTGGACCTCCGGCGGGTAGACGCCCTCGGCGTCCTCCGGCTCGGGCAGGGCCATCAGCACCACGCCCGGCACCCGGTCGGCCAGCACGGCGTTGAGCGCCCCCAGGTTCTGGTCGAGGACCCGGCGCATCCCCTCCCAGTCCGGGCCTGAGGCGTCGACCTCGTCGGTGACCACCTCGGTGGCGGCACGCACCAGGCGACGCGTGGCATGGGCCAGCGACCACACGGCCGTGAGCTGTGCCTCGACGCCCCCCGTCTCCAGGGAGCCCCCGGAGCCCCGCAACGGCGCGGCCGTGGAGTTGATCGCCCGGACGTGCTGGTCGACGACCAGGAGCCGGTGCTGGAGCGCCCCGGGGGAGATCGTCCGGCCCCCCGCGAGCCGCTCCAGGCTGCCGGCCACCAGCACCTGGAGGTCGCCGACCAGGGTGGAGACGTCCCGGTTGAGCTTGCGCCGCGTGTGCGTGGGCAGGACCCGCCAGGCGACGAACAGCGCGATCGCGGCGCCGAGGAGCGTCTCGATGATCCGTATCTCGAGGGCGAGAGGGCTCAGTCGGCCGAGGAACTCGTACATCCCGGCGAAGATCAGGGTCGTCCAGAAGGCGGTGTAGCCGGAGGAGACGGGACGGGAGTAGACCGACCCGAAGACGGCCACGGCCAGCACGGCGACCATCAGCCAGGTGGGTGCCCCGGTCCCGATGGCGACCCCGAAGCCCACCGCGGCCCCGGCCACCGTGCCCGTGATGCGCTGCAGCCCCTTGACGAACGTCTCCCCGTCGGTGCCGCCCAGGACCTGGAACGCGGCCAGGGACGCCCAGTACTGGTGGGTGTCGTAGACGGCCTCCGCGAGCACCAGCGACGCCCCCGTGGCGACCGCGGCCTGGACCGCGCGGCGCATCGGGGGTGCGACCCGCTCGGTGGCGGAGGAGGGCTCCGGGACCGACGCGGCCGGCGAGAGGGCGCTCAGCGCGGCCGCCTCCTCGTCCTCGTAGGGGTCGACGACGTCGGAGGGCTCCAACGGGCGCGGCGCGGAAGTCGCTGACTCCCATCCCGCCAGGACGGTGAAGGCCCGGTTGAACTCGTCGATGGCGCGGTGCAGGCGCCGGGCCACGGGCGGCCAGTGCCCCGACACCGGGTCCTGGTCCCAGGGCGGCGGAGCGGGCGGGGCCGTCTTGGCGCCCTCCTCCGACGCCCGGGACGCCAGGCTGCTGCGCAGGTGGGCGGCCAACAGCTCCAGGCGGCCACCGAGCCTGGCCCGCATCTGCAGGGAGAGGGTCGTGCCGGTGACCTCCCGGGCGGCCTGCTGGAGGTTGACCGAGGCGAGCTCGGCGTCGAAGACCCGCAGGCGGAGCCTGGCGCCGTGGCCTTCGTCGACCCCCGTGGCGTCGGCCTCTCCGGTGAGCAGGCCGGCGAGCAGGGCGGCACCCCGGTGCAGCCGTTGCACGTCGTGGGCGGCACGCCGTCGCATCGCCGGGTCCCAGCGGGCCGAGGAGACGGCATCGACCAGGGTGTCGACCAGTGAGACCATCTCGCCCCCGTAGGCGTCAATCCCGTCGCGCAGCACCTCCCGGGGGCGGTCGGGCACCAGCACGTAGACGAACAGGTAGGCCCACACGACCCCGGCCACGGCCGCCCCGGAGAACCAGACCACGTCGTCGAGGTCGAGCTGGAGGATGAGCAAGAAGTAGTAGGCCATGAACGTGATCCGCCCCACCGCCGCCCACCGGCTGCCGAGGCTGCCCGCCGCCATCGCGGCGAAGGCGACGACCACGAGCAGCAGGCCGCCGCCGAGCGGAGCCTCGGACACCAGGGCGCCGACCAGCAGCACCAGGCAGAGGGGCACCACCACCAACAGGGAGGTGGCCTTCCGGCCCCGCAACGTCTTGTCGACGTCGATGCCGGTGCTCAGCATCGCCACGAACCCGCCGAAGACGGCCGGGGGCACGGCCGACTCGCCGAGTGCGTCGTAGAGGAGGTGGACGGTGGCGAACGCGGCCGCGGCCGCCAGCAGCGCCCTGGACGCCGTACGCCGACGCACGTGGCCGGGGTCCACCCGAGCGCCGAGGTCGACGAGCCGGCCCCACCACCTCCGGTACCACGGGAGGGGGCCGCGGCCCGTCGCGCGCACCGCCCAGGGCGTGGCACCCGGGACCTCCTCGACGTCGGCCAGCACCGCCACGTCGCGCGAGACGAGCACCGAGACGGGCCGCTGGGTGAGGATCACCGGCTGGTAGTCGAGGTCCTGGCTCACCGCGAGGAGGATCTGGCGCGCCCGGTAGGCGAAGGGCAGCCATGCCGAGTAGCGGGCGTAGGCGTCGTCGAGGTCGGCCAGCGGGTCCGCCTCGACCAGGGGACGCAGGGCGTGCTCGAGCTCGAGGAACCGGGCGACCCACGGGTCGTGCGGCTCCGGGACCTGGCCGACGGTGAGGTGGGCCAGGAAGGCGTCGCGGGAGACCACCTCGGGGAGGTGGGTGTCGGTCCAGCCCAGCTTGGTCTGCAGGTAGTCCCCGAACTCGAGGAAGTGGAAGGTGAGCGCCGACAGTGCGGGCCCCGAGGCGGCAGGGTGCCCGGTCGGCAGGCCCCAGCGCAGCACGCTGAGGGTCCCGCCGACCATCCCGAGGGCGTAGGGCAGGGCGAACTGGTCGCGCCCGCTCTGGAAGTAGTAGGCCGCGTGGTGCAGCCGCAGGCCGTCGATGTAGGAGGTGAAGGCGTCGGTGACGGCGTCGAGGTGGTCGTCGAGACCCTGGGGCTGTCCGTCCTTGAAGTAGGGCGTGAGGCTGGCCACGGGCGACCCTGCCCCGCGCTCGACGCTGGAGAACTGCCGGCACAGCACGTGGAGGCTGCCGATCACGTCGTAGACCCCGAGCAGGAAGGTCAGGACGAGGGAGACCAGCACGACCCCGGTCAGGGTCTCCACGATGCTGAGGAAGCGCAGTAGGTCGGTCTCCGCGGTGAGGGCCGAGCCCCCGACCGTGGACAGCTGCGCCGCGCTGAAGTACATCGCGTCGAAGAGGTCGAGGCTCGAGCCGGTGCCGCTGACCGAGAAGGCCGACTCCGACATCTTGCCGCGATAGATCAGGCCGTAGCCGGTGATGACGCCGAACAGCCAGACCACGACGACCGTCACCAGCTGGAGCCCCGTGACCTGCCGCAGCCCAAGGGACCGCCAGCGCCGCGGCAGCCGGCGGGTCACGCGGCGCAGCACGTGCCACTGCGCCGACGAGACGCGGCCGGCGATGAAGCCGGCCTCGTCGTAGTTCAGTGCAGTGAGGAAGACGTCGACAAGCGTGGCCCCGAGGACCACGATTCCCAGCCCAAGCCACAGCGTGTCCACACCCACCACTCCTTCTGCCGTCGCGGGCGCCCTCCCCGGATGCCCTCATCTGCTCAGTAGGAGGCGCCCAGCCGGTATCCCAGGAGAGCCAGGACGACGCTGACGACCAGCACCCCCACGCCGTAGGTGAGTGCCGTCCCGTAGGCCCTGCGCTGCACGAGCTGGACGGTCTCGTAGCTGGCGGTGCTGAACGTGGTGTAGCCGCCCAGGAAGCCGGTGCCGAGCACGGCGCTCGCCTCGGTCGACGCGAGGCCGCCCGCCACCAGGCCGGTGAGCAGGCCCAGCACCAGGGAGCCGGACATGTTGATCAGCGCGGTGGGCCAGGGGAAGCGGCTCGTCAGCCGGGAGCGGATGGCGCCGTCGACGACGAACCGCACGCCCGCGCCGACCCCGCCGGCCAGGACGAGCAGCGCGAAGAGGCCCGGGGTCACGACGAGCCCCTCTCGGCTGCCGGACCCTCCACCGGACCCTCCACCAGGGAGGCGGTGAGGATCCCGAGGAGCGTCGCGCAGGCGCCGAGGACCAGGGTGCCGAGCGCGTAGAGCGCCCCCACACCGATCCGGGAGTCGTCGAGGAGCACGGCGGTGTCGGTGGCCAGGGAGCTGAAGGTGGTCAGGCCCCCGCAGAACCCCGTCCCCACCAGCAGCTTCAGCCGGCCCACCAGCGGCTTGGGGGGTGCGGCGCGGCTCAGACCGGCGTAGAGCAGACCGAGGACGAAGGCGCCCACGACGTTGACCACCGGGATCACCACCGGCACCCGGTCGACCTCGGAGATCATGAGCGAGAACCCCTCGCGCAGGGCGACCCCGAAGAAGGCGCCGAGCACCACCAGGCCGATGGAGGCCGCGTGCAGGTAGTCGGGTCGCTTCGTCACGCCGGGCGGTGCATGGTCGGGCGGCCCGTGGTCGGGCGGTCGCCCCGGCTCCTGCGTCGCACCGGGGACAGGGTCTGGGTCGGCGGCCATGTCTGGAACTTATGGGCGCCGTCACGGCGCCAACAGGTCCCATGTGCCCGGGTCCACCTGCCGAAGGTCCCAGCCCGCAGGGAGGACTCCGGCCCTTCTGGCCCGGAATGAACTTCTGTAGACCTGAGAGCGGAAGGCACGACGACGCTGTCACGCAGTGCCGGCACCAGCCGCACGAGCGGCCGGGCAGCGCTGCGTCAGGGTGGCCGACGTGCACTGCGCGACCGGTCCGCGGGACGCGCAGGAGGTATTCGCTCTTCTCGAAAGGTCTGCGCTCCCATGGATCTGACTCCCAAGGAAATCGACAAGCTCTACATCTACCAGGTCGCCGAGATCGCCCGTCGTCGCCGTGACCGAGGCACCAAGCTCAACCTCAGCGAGGCGCAGGCGCTGATCTGCGAGGCGATCCTCGAGGCGGCCCGGGACGGCAAGTCCGTCGCCGAGTGCATGGAGCTCGGCAAGCACGTGGTCTCCGAGGCCGACTGCATGGACGGCGTCAGGCAGCGACTGGCCCTGCTGCAGGTCGAGGCGACCTTCGTCGACGGCAGCAAGCTCGTGTCCTGCCACGATCCCGTGGCCGCGTGAGCATGCGAGCGAGCGCTCCGACCCCCGCCCTGGTGCTGGTCACCGGGCACGAGGCGGCGGGCGACTCGATCGTGCCGTCGCTCGCCGAGGCGAGACCCGGCACGGTCGTCTCCCCGCCGGGCTGGCCGCTGCACGGCGAGGTTGCGCGCCTGCTCGACGCCGGGGACGGCGAGGTACTGGTGCTGCCGATGACCTGGGGCCGAGACCCGGGCATGGTGGCCGACACCGCCAAGACGCTCGGCTGGCTGGCCACCGGGCCCGCGGCCGGCCGGGTGGCTCTCTGCGACGGCTTCGGGACCGCCGACCACCTCGTGGCCCACCTGCGCCGGGCCGTCCTGGAGACCGGGGCGCGCAGTCCCGAGGCGGGGGTGCTCGTCACGGCTCAGGCCAGCAACCCCTTCGACGACGCCGAGCTGCACCGGCTGGGCCACCTCGTCCGCACCCACGGGGCGGGAGCCGGGGTCGAGGTCGCCTGCGTGCGTGACGCTGCCGACCTCGAGCAGGCCGTGGACCGTTGCCGGCGGCTCGGGACGGCGCAGGTGGAGGTCGTGCCGGCCGGGTTCGCCCGGTCGTGCGCCCCGGCCGGCGAGGCCGGTGGCCTGCCGGACGGCGTCACCTTCCACGGCCCCCTGCTCTCGCTCGCGGCGGCCACCCAGGTGGTGCGTCAGCGGGTGGCGGTGGCCCTGCACCTGCTCGACCACGGCCACGACGGCATCGAGGCGGGGCTGCTGGCCGACCACGGGCACGGCTACGCCCACTCCCACGGGACCGAGGGTCACGACGCAGAGCACGGCCACGGGCACGGGCACGCACACAGCGCCCCGTCGCCCCCCGCACAGCAGATGAGAAACCCATCCGAGAGCTTGGAGGCGCAGCGATGCTAGGCAGCCCGAAGTACCACCACACCGGCGACGACATCGAGATCAACGCCGGCCGGCCCACCGTCACCCTCAACGTCACCAACACCGGTGACCGGGGGATCCAGGTCGGCTCCCACTTCCACTTCTTCGAGACCAACCGCGCCCTGCTGTTCGAGCGTGAGCTCGCCTACGGCATGCACCTGGACATCCCCGCCGGCACGGGGGTCCGCTTCGAGCCGGGTGACACCCGCGAGGTGAGGCTCACCGCCTACGCGGGGTCGCGGCGGGTCATCGGCTTCAACAGCCTCGTCGACGGCGGCCTCGACGCCAGCCACACCCGGGAGGCGGCGATGGTCCGGATGGCCGAACGGGGCTTCCAGAACGGGAAGCCCGCCGCGGCGTCCCGCAAGTCGTCGGCCAAGTCGTCGGCCAAGTCGTCGGCCAGTTCATCCGCCAAGGGATCCGCCAAGGGATCCGCCAAGACCAAGAAGGGCAAGAGCTGATGGCCATCATCTCGCGCAAGGAGTACACCGACCTCTACGGCCCCACCACCGGGGACCGACTCACCCTCGCCGACTCCAACCTCGTCATCGAGGTCGAGATGGACTACAGCGAGGGGAGCTACGGGGACGAGGTCGTCTACGGCGGCGGCAAGACCGCCCGGGACGGCATGGCGGCGGACCCGGAGACCACGAGCGCCCGCGGCGGCCTCGACCTCGTCATCACCAACGTGGTCGTCCTGGATCCGATCCTGGGCGTGGTCAAGGGCGACATCGGCGTCAAGGACGGCAGGATCGTCGGGATCGGCAAGTCCGGCAACCCGCACCTGCAGAAGAACGTCGACCCGCGCCTGGTGGTGGGTGCGGTCACCGAGGTGATCGCGGGGGAGCACCTGATCGCGACGGCCGGGGCCATCGACACCCACGTCCACTACATCTCGCCGCAGCAGGCCATCCACGCGCTCTCCAACGGCATCACGACCCTCTTCGGCGGTGGTACCGGCCCCACCGACGCCACCAACGGGGTGACCACCACGCCGGGCGCGTGGCACATCCACCGGATGCTCGAGGCAGCCGAGCAGGTGCCCGTCAACATGGGCTTCCACGGCAAGGGCAACGGGTCCCTGCCGACGGCCCTGGTGGAGCAGATCGAGGCGGGTGCCTCCTCGTTGAAGGTCCACGAGGACTGGGGGACCACGCCGGCGGCGCTCAGCAACGCCCTCACGGTGGCCGACCAGTACGACGTCCAGGTCTCGGTCCACACCGACAGCCTCAACGAGGCGGGGTTCGTGGAGGACACCATGTCCGCGATCAACGGCCGGACCATCCACACCTACCACACCGAGGGCGCCGGGGGCGGGCACGCGCCGGACATCCTCAGGGCCGCCAGCCACTCCAACGTGCTGCCGTCCTCCACCAACCCGACGCTGCCCTACACGGTCAACTCGATCGACGAGCTGCTCGACATGGTGATGGTCTGTCACCACCTCTCCCACGACATCCCCGAGGACGTCGCGTTCGCCGACTCCCGGGTCCGCGCGGAGACGATCTCGGCCGAGACGGTGCTGCACGACGAGGGCGTGCTGTCCATGTTCTCCTCGGACTCCCAGGCGATGGGCCGCATCGGGGAGAGCGTGACCCGCGCCTTCCAGACCGCGCACCACAACAAGGACAAGCGGGGCAAGCTGCCGGAGGACGCCGAGGCCAACGACAACTTCCGGGTGCTGCGCTACCTGGCCAAGGTCACGATCAACCCCGCCATCACCCAGGGCATCTCCGACTACGTCGGCTCGCTGGAGGACGGCAAGATCGCCGACATCGTGCTGTGGCGGGTCGACTCCTTCGCGGTGAAGCCGAAGATGGTGATCAAGGGAGGGCTCATCAACTGGGCTCTGATGGGGGACCCCAACTCCTCGCTGCCCACGCCTCAGCCGGTCTACTACCGGCCGATGTTCGGGATGTACGGCAAGGCGCTGCAGAGCACGAGGGTGACCTTCATGTCGCAGGCCGGGGTGGACAACGGCGTCCCCCAGCAGCTCGGCCTGGAGAGCCAGGTGCTGCCGGTCAAGCGCTGCCGCACCATCGGCAAGGACCACATGGTGCGCAACGACCGGACTCCCGTCATCGAGGTGGACCCCGAGACCTACCGGGTCACCTTCGACGGTCAACCGGCCCACATCGAGCCGGCCCAGAGCCTGCCCATGAACCAGCTCTTCTACCTGGCGTGAGCCCGGTGATCGAGGTTGCTGACGAGACCCGGACGGCGAGCACCAGTCTCCTGGCCAGTCTCCAGCTCTCCGACTCCGCCTTCCCGAGCGGCTTCTACACGATGTCGCACGGGTTGGAGGGGTTCAGCCAGGCCGAGCTGGTGGAGCGCGAGGGCGTGGAGGACCTCCTCCGGGGCCTCCTGCTGCACTCGGTGGGGCCGGGTGACGCCACCGCGCTGGCCCGTGCCCACGACGCGGCCCGCGAGGGCGACTGGGACCGGGTGGTCCTCGTCGACCAGATGCTGCACGCCGCCAAGCTCAACACCGAGATGCGCAAGGCGTCGGTCCGGAGCGGCCACCAGCTCACCAGCCTCACCCAGGAGGCCTTCGGGGGGCCGGAGCTGGAGGAGTGGGCCCGCCTGGTCGGCACCAAGGAGACCCCGGGGTGCCAGCCCGTGGCCTCGGCGGTGGCCTACCTGGCCGCCGGGGTCGACGCCCGCCAGGCGGCGCTGTCGGACATGTCGGCGTTCGCCGTGAGCTTCCTGGGGGCGGCACTGCGGCTCCGGCTCACCGACCACCGGCACATGCAGGTGGTGCTGCACGCCGTGGCGTCCGACATCGCCCGCGCCGCGGAGGAGGCGGTGACGCGCCCCCTGGCCGACATGGGGGGCTTCGTCCCGATGTCCGACGTGATGTCGGCGCAGCACGAGCGCGCGGAGGCACGGCTCTTCGCGAGCTGAGACACCTCCTGGCACCGACCGGCGCCAGAGAGCAAGACACCGACGACAACGACGACAACGACGAGAGGTTGGCATGACCGAGAACATCTTGAGGATCGGGATCGGGGGCCCGGTGGGGTCCGGCAAGACCGCGCTCACCGAGGCCCTGGTCCCCAGGCTGATCGCAGCGGGCCGACAGCCGGCCGTGATCACCAACGACATCTACACCCAGGAGGACGCGCAGCACGTGCGTCGGGAGCTGGCCGGGATCCTCGACCCCGACCGGGTGGTCGGGGTGGAGACCGGCGCCTGCCCGCACACCGCGGTCCGAGACGACCCCACCATGAACCTGGCGGCGGGGGCCGAGATGGTGGAGCGGTTCCCCGCGGTCGACACGCTGATCTACGAGTCGGGGGGAGACAACCTCACCTTGACCTTCTCGCCGGTGCTGGCCGACGTCTTCGTCTTCGTGCTCGACACCTCCGAGGGCGAGAAGATGCCGCGCAAGCGCGGGCCGGGCATCACCGACTCCGACATCCTGGTCATCAACAAGATCGACATCGCCCAGTACGTGCGCACCGACCTGGCGGTGATGGAGTCCGACGCCCACCGGGTGCGCAACGACAAGCCGGTGGTGCTCACCAACTCGCTGACCGGAGTGGGCGTGGACGAGCTCCAGGACCAGATCATGGCCTGCTGGCACCGCCGTACCGGGGCCCTGGTCACGTGAGAGCCCCGAGATGAGCCGGATGCCGGTGCGCGACCCCGCCGTCGGCTACGGCGGCCCCAGGCTCCAGCCCCTGCACTACGAGCCGGAGCGGGTTCCGGGTGTCGTCGCCCGCCACCGTGGGGTGCCCGACACCCTGCCGACCGGCAGCCCCGGCAAGATCGGGCTGCTCCAGCTGGCGTACGCCCGGTGCGGCGAGCAGACCCAGCTGGTGGGGCACTACCAGAAGGCGCCCCTGCAGATCATGCACCCGCTCTACTACGACCAGCTCCGGCCCGACATGCCCTACACCTACCTGATGTCGACCGGCGCGGGCATCCTCCAGGGGGACAGGCTGCGCACCGACCTGGCCTTCGGCCCCGGGTCGTCGGCCCACATGACCACCTCGGCCTACACCAAGGTGCTCAAGATGGAGCACGACTACGCGGTGGCGCAGGTCAACCTCGACATCGAGCCGGGCGCCTACGTCGAGTACCTCCCGGACCCGATGATCGCCTTCGCCGGTGCCCGGCTCTACCAGCGCACCCGGGTGCGCCTCGCGGAGTCGGCCACCCTCCTGGCCGGGGAGACGGTCATCGCCGGCAGGCTGGGCCGGGGGGAGCGGCACCAGTACACCGTGCTGGCCGCCGACTTCGAGGTGCACCGCCCGCACGGCCGGGTGGTCGCCCTCGACCGGGTCCGGCTCACCCCCGAGGGCGGATCGACCGGCGGGGCGGCGGTCCTGGGCGACCACGACGTGCTGTCGATGCTCTACTGCTTCACCCTGACCGTCCCGGCGGCCGAGCTCCTCGAGCTCCTTCACGACGCCGTCGTGCCGGCGTACGGCGCCCGGCTCCACCTGGGCGTCAGCGAGCTGCCGGACCGGGCCGGGGTCTGGGCCCGGATCGTGGGGGACGACTCGATGTCGGTGGCCCGGGCCAACACCGCCGCCTGGCGGGCACTGCGCCTGCGGCTCACCGGGACCGAGGCTCCGGCCATCCGCAAGTCCTGAGCCGACGGCCACGGGCGCCTCGCACCACACCTAGGAGAAGCCATGTCAGGGATCAACGCCTCCACCGACGTAGCATCCAGCCTGCACGCCGTGACCTGGCGCTCGCTGTGCCACGGCATCTCGCAGATCTTCTTCCAGGCCAACCCGTGGACGGGCCTGCTCATCTTGGCGGCGTTCGCCGTTGCCGACTGGCAGATGGCGCTGCTGGCCGCGATCGGCACCGTGCTGTCGACGCTCGCCGGGTGCGCCCTGCGGGTCTCCACCGACAACGTCGCCCTCGGGATGCAGGGGTTCAACGGCTGCCTGGTCGGCGCGGCGGTCTTCGCCGCGTGCGGGGGACAGGCGTGGTCCTACGTGCTGACGGTGGTGGGAGCGCTGCTCTGTGCCCCCGCCACCGCCCTGTTCGGGTGGCTGCTGGCGACCCCGGCGCTCAAGGCGTTCAACCTGCCCTCGACCACCGCGCCGTTCTGCACCGTCGCCTCGATCCTCTACGCGGCGTCCACCTCCGTGCACGTGACCTCCTCGACGAAGCACGTGACCGACGGGACGGGTGACGCGCTGCTGCGCTCGGTGCTCACGAACGTCTCCGAGGTGGTGCTGGTCAACAGCGTGTGGGGCGGGGCACTGATCCTGCTCGGGCTCTTCATCGCCTCCTGGCAGGTCGGCCTGGCCGCCGTGATGGGGAGCGTGGTCGGGAGTGCCTGCGCGCTGGCGCTGGGGGAGAGCGCAAGCACCATCGAGGAAGGGCTGGCCGGATACGCCGGTGTACTGACGGCGATCGCACTGGCGGTCGTCTTCCACCACAGCAGCGTGGCGTCCTGGTGCTACGCCGTCGTGGGCACCGCGGTGACCGCGGTGGTCACGCTCGCCATGAACGACCTCACCACGTTCCCGCACTACACGTGGCCCTACATCCTCACGACCTGGGTGTTCCTGGTGGTCGGCGCCTCGATCGCCGCCCTGCGGCGCACGTGAGGCAGACCAACGTGCCCGCTCGCCCGCGCTCCGCTAGTTTCCTGGCATGGACGAGCCTCGCACGCCTGACCGACCGCACCCGGCGGACACCCACGACCTGATCCGGGTCCACGGAGCGCGGGAGAACAACCTGCGCGAGGTCAGCCTCGAGATCGCGAAGCGGCGCCTGACCGTCTTCACCGGGGTCTCCGGCTCCGGCAAGAGCTCGCTCGTCTTCGCCACCATCGCGGCGGAGTCGCAACGGCTGATCAACGAGACGTACAGCGCCTTCGTCCAGGGGTTCATGCCGACCCTGGCCAGGCCCGACGTCGACCACTTGGAGGGCCTGACCACCGCGATCATCGTCGACCAGGAGCGCATGGGTGCCAATCCCCGTTCCACGGTCGGCACGGCGACGGACGCCAACGCGCTGCTCCGCATCCTCTTCAGCCGTCTCGGGGACCCCTACGTCGGTCCGCCGCCGGCGTTCTCCTTCAACATCCCGACGCGTCGCGCGGGTGGGGTGATGACCACCGAGAAGGGCGGCCGGGTCGAGAAGAAGGTGGTGCGCGACGCCGTCTACCTGGGTGGGATGTGTCCCCGGTGCGAGGGGATGGGCAAGGTCAACGACATCGACCGCAGCGCGCTCTACGACGACTCCAAGTCGTTGAGCGAGGGTGCGCTCACCGTCCCCGGCTACTCGATGGACGGCTGGTACGGCAGGCTCTTCGAGGGCGCCGGGCTCCCCATGGACAAGCCTGTCCATGCCTTCACCGCCAAGCAGCTCGACACGATGCTCTACGCGGAGCCGACCAAGATCAGCGTCGACGGCGTCAACCTGACCTTCGAGGGGATCATCCCCAAGATCCAGAAGTCGATGCTCTCCAAGGACCCCGAGGCGATGCAGCCGCACGTGCGCCGCTTCGTCGAGCGAGCCGTGACCTTCCAGGTCTGCCCGGAGTGCGAGGGGACGCGGCTGAGCCCGGAGGCTCGCTCCTCCCGCATCCGCGGCAGGAGCATCGCCGACCTGTGCCAGATGCAGATCAGCGACCTCGCCCGGTGGGTGGAGGAGCTGGACGAGCCGTCCGTGGCGCCGCTGCTCAACGGGTTGGGCCACCTGCTCGACTCCTTCGTGGCCATCGGCCTCGGCTACCTCTCGTTGGACCGGCCGGCCGGCACCCTGTCCGGGGGAGAGTCCCAGCGCACGAAGATGATCCGCCACCTCGGCTCGCCGCTGACCGACGTCACCTACGTCTTCGACGAGCCCACCATCGGCCTGCACCCGCACGACATCGAACGGATGAACCGGCTCCTGCTGCAGCTGAGGGACAAGGGCAACACGGTGCTGGTCGTCGAGCACAAGCCGGAGACGATCGCGATCGCCGACCACGTGGTCGACCTCGGACCCGGCGCGGGGGACGACGGCGGCACCGTCTGCTTCGAGGGCACGGTCGAGGGACTGCGCGAGAGCGGCACCGTCACGGGTCACCACCTCGACGACCGGGCGCAGCTGAAGCCGACCGTGCGCCCGCGCACCGGAGCACTCGAGGTCCGGGGCGCCTCGACGCACAACCTGAAGGACGTCGACCTCGACGTGCCGCTCGGTGTGCTCTGCGTCCTGACCGGCGTGGCCGGGTCGGGGAAGAGCTCACTGGTGCAGGGGTCCGTCGCACCGCGCGAAGGGGTGGTGGTGATCGACCAAGGGGCGATCAAGGGGTCGCGCCGGAGCAACCCGGCCACCTACACCGGGCTGCTGGAGCCGATCAGGAAGGCCTTCGCCAAGGCCAACGGGGTCAAGCCGGCGCTCTTCAGCGCGAACTCCGAGGGGGCCTGCTCGACCTGCAAGGGAGCGGGGGTCATCTACACCGAGCTGGGCGTGATGGAGACCGTCGCCACCACCTGCGAGGAGTGCGGCGGCAAGCGGTTCCAGGCCGCTGTCCTCGACTACAAGCTGGGCGGGCGCGACATCGCCGAGGTCCTGGCGATGTCGGTCTCCGAGGCGCTCGGGTTCTTCGCCGCGGGGGAGTCCAAGGTGCCGGCCGCACACAGGATCCTGGAGCGGCTCCAGGACGTGGGCCTTGGTTATGTCAGGCTGGGACAACCCCTCACCACGCTCTCCGGGGGAGAGCGGCAGCGACTCAAGCTCGCCACCCAGATGGCCGAGAAGGGCGACGTCTACGTCCTGGACGAACCCACCACCGGACTCCACCTGGCCGACGTCGAGAACCTGTTGGGGCTGCTGGACCGGCTGGTGGACTCGGGCAGGTCGGTGATCGTCATCGAGCACCACCAGGCCGTGATGGCCCACGCCGACTGGATCATCGACCTCGGACCCGGGGCGGGACACGACGGCGGCCGGATCGTCTTCGAGGGCACACCGGCCGACCTGGTGGGCGACCCCAAGACCCTCACGGGCCAGCATCTCGCCGCGTACGTCGGGGTCTGAGGCGCCGCCCACCGGGGATCCTCAGCCCAGGGACCTCAGCCCAGGGACCTCAGCCCAGGGACCTCAGCGCAGGGTCGCCTTCAGCTTGACCTTGCCCGAGGGGCCACCGGCCACCTTGATCTCGGCCACGCCCTTCACCATGCTGCCGATCTCGTAGATGTTCCCCTCCAGGAAGAAGGGGTCGCGCCAGTAGCCCGGACCGCCGATCCCACCGCTCGAGCCGAGATTCCCCTGGGCGTCGTAGTCCTTCCACTTCAGGCCGGCCAGGGTCGAGTTGGTGCGCAGCCTGGGCACGGGGGTGATCCGGATGCAGAAACCGAGCTCGTCGCCGTTGCGGGACCCGAACGCCTGGACCGTGCCGAGCTTGGCCCCGCTGCGGGCGCGGATGGCCTTCTTCTTGCTCAGCGCCCCGCTCAGGCACTTCCCAGCCGCCCGGGCGGCGGACGAGGACGCAGCCTCGGCCGTCTCCTGGTCGGGCACCGTTGCGGCGGTGGACGGGGCGGAGGCGAGGAGCGCCAGGACGAAGGCGGCCACGGGGGCGGAGGTGCGCAGGGTCATGGAGGGGAGGGTAGCGAGGGGAGCACCCCGGCCCTCTGCTGTCTCGCCCTGGTGTCGCGGAGCCACGACGAGCATCATGGGGGAATGATCCGCGCCTCGGCCGCATCCGCGGCGCCCGCCCACCGCCTGTGGCTGGTCGCGAGCGAGATCGAGCGCTGGGGGGAGCGGCTCTCCACCGTCGACTCGGTGCGCGCCCTGGGTGAGGGGCCCGTCGCCGTGGGATCGAAGTTCGAGGTGCGTCAGCCCGGGTTGCCCAAGGCGCTTTGGACGGTCACGCAGTGGGAGCCGGGGACGTCGTTCACCTGGGTCTCGGCCAGTCCCGGCGTCCGCACCCGAGCGGTGCACTCGGTGCGCGACGACGGCGACGGCGCCACGCTCGAGCTGGTGCTCGAGTGGTCCGGCCCGCTGCGCCCGGTGGTGGAGCGGCTCCTCGGACGCAGGACCCGGGAGATGGTCGCAACCGAGGCGGAGACCTTCGCCCGGCTCGCGGAGCAGACCGGCCCCACCGCCTGACCGGTCTGCCCACATCCGCACGCGCGCGTGGCGGGCCGGCTACCAAGGGTGCCGGCGCATCTCCTCGGCGAGGGCGGGATTGCTCTCATCGAGCTGATCGACGATCTCGGCGACGACCTCGGGGGGCTTGTTCTGGCTCAGCTTGGCGCGGGCATCGAACCGGACGACCTTCATCCTGAGGCCCCGGGTGCCCCGTGCGGCTCTCCGGGTTCCTTCCGGGTCCTCGTCCAGGCTGCGACCGTGCGGGTAGTGGCGCTCGAAGTGCTCGGTGAGCTGCCGCAGGGCGGCGTAGTTCTCGGCCTCCGTCAGGATCTGCGGCGTGCCGTAGAGATGGGCCGTGACGTGGTTCCAGGTCGGGATCACCTCGCCGGGCGGGTACCAGCTCGGTGAGACGTAGTCGTGCGGTCCTTGGATGATGACGAGCACCTGGTGCTCGCCGAGCTCGTGCAGCTCGTCGTCAGGTCTGCCGAAGTGACTCAGGATGGTGATGTCCGATCCCGCCGAGGCCGCTTCGTCCAGGATGACGGGGTAGTGGGACGCGACGAGCTCGCCGTTCACCGGTGACACGAAGGGCGCCCAGGGGTGCCGCCTGATCAGCCGCTTGACCTCGTCCGGGTCAGTCATCAGGAAGGACGGTGTGTGACGCATCCTGCTACTTCACCACATCCTCTCCGGTTGCGACATCGTGGACGAAGCGCTCACGACCTCCGGCTCGAGTGGCTGCGCGCGTCGTACCGGGCCTGGCGTCGTGCCTGTCGATGTCGTCGGCGTCGCAGGGTCGCTGGGAGCACGAGCACCAGCGTCAGGGCGATGCCGATCAGACCGCCGGCCGTGTTGGCCAGGATGTCGCGCTCGTCCGGGACACGACCAGGAATCTGCCGCTGGGCAGTTTCGATGAAGGCCGTGAGGACGAGCGAGCCGATGGCCGCCAACCACCAACCCCCGGCGCCGAAGAGGAGAAGCAGGAACATCCCGATGGGCACGAAGAGGGCGATGTTGGCCAGGAACTCGACGCGGGAGTAGTCGAGCGACTCGGCGACCCCGCGACGGTGCAGGGCGTCGAGCACCCGGTTCACCAGCCTGGTCTCACGGTCGCCGATCGGTTGGGGCGTCAGGGTCAGCCAGGCGACGAAGACCAGGTAGCCACCGCTGAGGAGGCTGAGGAAGGGATGTCGGTGGAACATCCCGCAAGTCTGCCCGTCCCGTCCCGTCCGCAGCGGCAGGCACGGGCGCGAGGCGACGAGCCTTGACGACCGGCGATCACGTCCGTGTGCCCCAGCAAGCGCTGGCTGATGAGCATCGACGCCCGGCTGGATCGACTTGCTAGTAGGTTGTGACGCAGGACACATTCGCCGGCGAGCGGCGATGAATGGGGGAGTGACATGGGACGTCAGCAGAGTGGCACGTACGCGAAGTCGTGGACACCGCCCGCGTACTCGGTGGACGAGGATGGGAAGGTCCGCGGGGGGTACACGCCGGGACCGGTGAACAACTGGGGTCGCTGGGGCGACGACGACCAGCGTGGGACCGCGAACCTCATCACCGAGGCGGCCGTCCAGCAGGCTGCTTCCTCGGTGAGTCGCGGCAAGGTGTTCTCCCTGGCGATCCCGATCGACGCCGCAGCACCGGTCTTCCCCGGGCGAGCCACCCCGAAGCACTACTTCTCGATGTCGGGGTCCGACATCGTATCCGGCACCCCCTGGAACGAGCAGGCGCCCGGCTTCACCTGGAACGACGACAACCTCGACATGTGCACCCAGAGCTCGACGCAGTGGGACGGGCTGGCGCACGTCGCCGTGGAGGATACGCACTACAACGGCTACTGGTGCGGAAACACCACGGCGCACGGGGGCGCCCGCCGCCTGGGCATCGAGCACCAGCGGAAGAGCTTCGTCGGGCGTGGCGTGTTGCTGGACGTCGCAAGACATCTTGACGTGACCTGGCTCGAGGCCGGTTTCGCGATCGGCCCCGACCTGCTCGACGAGGTCGCCGCGGCCCAGCAGGTGGAGCTGAGGACGGGGGACATCGTGCTCCTGCGCACGGGCTACCTCGCCAAGTGGTGGCGGGCCGAGACGGCCGCAGAGAAGGAAGCCTGGCTCATGGGTGGCGAGCCGGGACTGGGGCAGGAGAGCATCGCCTGGCTGCGCCGCCACGACATCGCCGCGGTGGCGGCCGACACCGTCGGTCTCGAGGTCATGCCGAACGAGGACCCGAGCGACAGGCCGCTGCCGGTGCACCGAGCCGGCCTCGTCGACCTCGGCATCACCCTCGGCGAGCTGTGGGAGCTCGACGAGCTCGCAGCCGACTGTGCCGCCGACGGCACCTACGAGTTCCTGCTCGTCGCGCCGCCCCTGGTCATCACCCATGGCGTCGGCTCCATGCTCAATCCCATCGCCATCAAGTAGGGGCCCGCGGAGTCGCCGACTGTCGGCTCGGGCTCCAGGATCGGCACCCCGCTGCCGATGGAATCAAAGCGCCGATAATCTACATTATGTCACTATGCATGTTGCGGGGCCGCGGAGGGGGCTACCCCTTGCGCGCTACCACCATGTAGTTCTCCGCCTCGAGGTCGAACGTGCTCCGCTCCACCCGGAGTCCGACCCGGTGCAGCTCGGCTACGAGCTCGTCGTACCGGTAGGGCCAGCTCGACAGCAGCTCAGAACGGACGAGTACCGAACCGGCCGCGTCGACCTGCGCGACCGCGATCTCGATGTGGTGCTCATCCTCCCACCGTGGCGCGATCTCCCAGCGGTAGACCACGAGGCCGTCACGACCGCCCCGGCGGACGAGTCGGTCACCGATCTCCAGCCGGGAGCCTCTGGCCCTCACGAGCTCCCAGGTGCGCGAGGTGAGCACCAAGCGACCGCCGCGGCGCAGGAGGCGTGACATCGACTCAAGGGCAGCGACCCTGCCGCTCACGCCCACGGCATGGTGCAACGAGTTGCCGACGCAGAACACCATGTCGAAGCTGGCGTCGTCGAAGTGGTCGGGCAGCTCCTGCCAGTCCGCCCGCACTGGCCGGACAGGTGCGCTGAGCTCCTCGGACAGGTCGGCCGTCCGACGCACCATCGCCCCGCTCGCGTCGGTGGCGACCACCCGGATGCCACGACCGGCGAGACCCACAGCCAGCTGGCCGGTGCCGCACGAGCAGTCGAGGACGTGCGCGTCCGACGGCAGGAGGCTGAGGACGTCGTCGAAGGACGCGGCGAACTCGGCCGGAGACAGCTTCGCATCCGAGACGAGCCACTCGTACACCTCGGCAAGCTCGTCGTAGCCACCCACAACCCACTACCTCCGTCACGCGACAGACTCCTCGTGGCGCGCCAGTACATCAGCGGAGCACGCCGGTCCACCACCGATTTCCCGCAGGGGCAGCCCCACCCCGCACGGCCCTGTTCGGCACATGCTGTTGCTGCTCGGGTGAATCTCCCACGCCGGGCTCACTGCGTCAGGGATACCTCGGCATCGGGGAGGGTCTGTGCCACAGTTCATGCCGGATCGCCGCATCGCGTGCCGGTCGAATCTCAAGCCAGCACTGTTGCAAGGGGCTCCCCACCATGAACGGTGGAGATACGCCTTCGTCGACTACTCGTACAGGGGGAATCTCGTGGATCTGATGAACCGTGCCACCAGAGTCGTCATGGCTAGCGCTCTCGCAGCCGCAGCAGTTGTTCTCGGTGGCGGGTCGGCGAGCGTAGCCGCACTCGATGAGGCACGGGTGCCCGGAGAACTTCGACTCCTCAGCCCCATCAACGCGGCCGTGGACGACGACTCCTACATCTGGTCCTCGTGGCGAGCCAAGAAGATCATCAAGGGCACCACGCTGATCGTGAAGGTCAAGCGCTGCGACGGATCGTGGGACACCCGCCGCGTCCCTTACGTGACCGGCTCCTTCACGATGAACGTTTCGTACTCTCTTGCGCATCGCTACCCCAAGTCGGCCCCCGTGAAGGGCATCCTCGTGCACCATGACTACGCGCGCACCGTGACCCACTCGGGGCGCCTGCCCTTCGGGCGCCGCTTCGGCAAGTGCTGACGCCATGCTCGACCTGGGGCGGGGCAGCGCAACTGACACCACCTCGGCACTCGCACCCCCGCCAAGCACAGCATCTGCCGAACAGGCGCCCGGCTAGGGGGGTACTCCCCCGCTGGGCCCGGGCATCTCTTCGCGCGAGCGGCGAGGCGCTCCTGCGGGACCGGCGGACTCCGGGCTACGGTGACGGCCCGAGTCAAGAGGAGTCCCACGCGTGGAGCCGTTCTCGGTCGAGGTCCGGGAGGACGAGCGCGGCCGTACCGTGGTCGTCCCGCAGGGCGACCTGGACCTGGCCACGCAACGGATCCTCCGCGACACCATTCGCGAGCTGCTGCTCCAGGGGCGGGTGGACCTCGTGGTCGACCTCGACCACACCACCTTCCTGGACTCCACGGCCCTCGGTGCGCTGATCAGCGCCCGCCGGCGCGCTCACGCACTCAAGGGCAGCTTCGTGCTGCGCTGCCACCGCCCGCAGCTGCTCGCGGTGCTGAGGGTGACCGCGCTGGACCGTGTCTTCAGCATCGAGCAGGGCGAGGCCTGAGGCGCCGTCCGTCGGCTACGGCTCGGTGATCGGGGCCTGGAGCATCCCAGCGATCGCGTCGCAGAGGAACCGGCCCGCCTCGTGCCAACGCGCCGGGACGCCGGTCCGCTCGGCACTCCCCTCGATCTCGGCGCACGACGAGCTGATCAGGTGGGTGGTTAGGCGCGCCCGGGCCTCGACGATGACTGGGTCGAGGTGGGCGAGCCGCGTCACGATCGACCGGACGATGTCGGCCGAGACCGACTCGGAGTCTCCGGTCCTGCGGATCAGTGCCGCGGTGGGCGGATCGTGCAGCGCCTGGTCGAGGAACCGTGCCCGCCAGGTGGGGCTCGGCAGCGCAGCGAAGGTCGACGTCATCGGGATCACCAGCGCCCGGACGTCTCCCACCAGCGAGTCCGACTCCCGGAAGAGCCGCACGTTCTCCGGGGCCAGCCCTTCGCGGTGCCTGGCGACGAGCGCCAGCAACAGGCCGTCCCGTCCCCCGAAGTAGTAGCGCACGGCGGAGTGGTTGGTGTTGCCCGCAGCCTCGGCCACCTGACGGTCCGACACGGTGGGGATGCCGCGCTCGCCGAAGAGGCGCTCGGCGGCGTCGAGCAGGGCCGCCCGGGCGTCAGGACGCGCCATCCTCGCCGCCTCCTTCACGTGCTCCCTCACGAACCCCGGCGGTACGTGACGCAGGTGACCCTAGCGGAAGTACCACGTTAATAAGCCATGTGACTTACGCTGCTTCTCGGCCGTCGCTGAGGCGGACCACCGCGGACCGTCCGACCGAGGAGCCACGTGACCACCGCCAGCACGACGAAGTACCCCCCTCCCCCGCCCGAGACCCCGACCGAGCGCAAGGGGCGGATGGTCGCCCTCTTCGTGATGCCGTTCCTGATCGTCACGATGATGTACGCGACCTACGTGGGCACCATGCACGCGGCCCAGCCGCGCGACCTCCCGGTCGCCGTGGTCGGGCAGGGCGCAGCAGCGGAGCGGTTCGCCGCCGAGCTCGAGAGCGGCTCGGACGGCGCGCTGGAGGTCCGGCTGATCGATGACCTCGACGAGGTCACGACGCTCGTCGGCGGTGGCGAGCTCGCCGGCGCCCTCGAGCTGCCGGTCGACCAGAAGGGGTCGAAGGCCGGGTCGCGACCGGTCGCGACCGTGCACACCTCGATGGCCGCCGGAGCGTCGCAGGCCAGCATGCTCGGCACCCAGCTGGCGCCCGCGGCCATGGCGCAGGGCTGGGACGTGGAGACCGTCGACCTGGCGCCGCTGCCGCCGGGAGACAGCACCGGCACCATGGTGCTCTTCGCCGCGATGGGCATGATGCTGGCGGGCTACGTCCCTCTCAGCGGCATGCTGATGGGCACCCCCAACCTGCTGCGGGTGCGCCGGTTCCTGCCGCTGCTCGCCGGCTGGGGTGCGCTCACGAGCTCGCTGGTCTGGCTGATCCTGGGCCCGCTCGTCGGGGCGGTCGAAGGCCACTACCCCCTCTTCCTCGGGGTGGGCACGCTCGCAGTCGCCGCGGTCGGCACCGCCCAGCTCCTCTTCACCAAGGTGCTCGGTCCGTTCGCCGTGCTGCTGGGCATGCTGCTGTGGGTGGTCTTCGGCGTCCCGGCGTCCAACCTGGCTCTGTCGGTGCACTCGATGCCCGGCTTCATCGAGTGGCTCAACGGCGTGCTGCCACTGCCCGCCGCCGGAGGTGCCCTGCGCTCGGCCATCTACTTCGACGGCCAGGGGTTCTGGGGACACCTGGGCGTGCTGGCGGCCTGGCTGCTGATCGCCCTGGTGCTGGCCGTGCTCAAGGAGCGCCGCTCCGGGCACCTGATCATCGGCGGCCCCCTGTACACCGACCCCGACGCCCCGTTGCCCGCCCTCGCCGGCGGCCCGGTGGCTCCTTATCGTCGCCGGCTCGCCGCGGTCGCGCTCTTCCCGCTCACCATCGTCATCACCGTCGTCACCCTGATGAGCTTCTCGATGCACGAGGCCGACGTCAGCGACCTCCCGGTCGCCGTGGTCGGCCAGGCCGCTCAGGCCGAGGGGTTCGTCGAGGCACTGGAGCCGCAGCTGGGACAGTACGTCGACCTCAGCGTCGTGGAGTCCGTGGAGGAGGCGGCCGACGACCTCCGCAGCCAGGAGCTGGTCGCGGCCTACGTGCTCCCGACCAGTGCCGACGGAGACCCGACCCTGATCACTGCCGGCGGGGCCGGCGCCAGCCAGCAGACCGCCGTGCGCCAGATGTTCGGCTCGGTCGCCGAGGGCTCGGGAGCCGAGCTCACGCTCGAGGACATCGCCCCGCTGACCGGCGACGACATCGGCGGCAGCAACAGCATGTACGTCGGCATGGGCTGGATCATGGCGGGGTTCCTCTTCTTCGCGGTGATGCGCGGCGGCGCCCCCGACCTCACCCGGACGCGCCAGCTGCTCCCCCTGGTGGCCGGCTGGTCGGTGGGCATCGCGCTCTGGTTCTGGTTCCTGTACGACGTGGTCATCGGCGCGGTCAACGGTCACGCGTTCGAGCTGATCGGCTACGGCGCCTTCACCGTCTTCTGCGTCGCCTGGGCCAGCGCTTCGGTGATCCGGGCGGCGGGCCTCTTCGGGCTGATCCCGGTGATGGTCGTGGTGATGCTGGCCGGCGTCCCGGCGTCCGGCGGCGGACTCTCGATCTGGATGGTGCCGGAGGTCTTCCGGCCGCTCGCCGACGTGCTGCCGCTGCCGGCGGCGGTCGACATCGTCAGGTCGGTGGTCTACCTCGAGGGCGTCGGAGTCGGCCGCGACCTCCTGGTGATCGCGATCTGGGGCGCGGTCGGGCTGCTCCTCAACCTGCTCGTGGTCGACAGGTGGGTCAACCGACCCGGCGCCCCGGCGCCCGCGCCGATGGGCCCCCGGCACCAGCCCGACCGCTCGAAGTCGTCGGGCCCCGAGGACGACGAGGACGACGAGGACGACGAGGACGACGAGTTGGCTCCGGACCTTGCCACCCCCGGACGCTGAGGGTGGTAGCCCGGGCTCGTCGTCCGCGTCGTCCGCGCCTCAGCGGATCGGCGCGGCCAGCGGGAGGGACAGGTCGACCAGGGACCTGACCTTGGTGCCGCACGTGGAGACGACGTTGGCATCGGTGCAGTAGTAGGCCCCGGTGCGCGTCCCGGTGGCCAGGTCCTTGGCCCACGTCGAGCCGAAGTCACGCAGCCGGGCGGTCTGCGTGGCGTTGGCCGAGCAGCCGGCGCCGATCACGCCGATCGCGTCGCTGTTCTCTCCCTCGACGTCGATGTGGCAGCTGCCGCCCGTGGGCACGCCCAGGGTGTAGCGACTCCACACGAGCTGGATGCCGACGAAGGGGTTGTCCAGACCGGCCAAGGCATCGTGGGAGTTGTTGAAGAGATTGGTGAGGCTCGGGCGCGCAGTGACCGCGAGGACCGGACGGGCACCTGAGTCGGAGATCGCCTGCAGGTTCGCGGTGAAGCCTCCGGCCGCGACGGGGTCGAAGAGGATCGCGCCGGCGAAGTCCCGGTAGCCGTTGGCGTCGAGGCGACGGCCGAGCTCGCTGGCGAAGTGGCCGCCCGCCGAGTGGCCGCCGACGATGTAGCGCTGGGGCAGGGACCGGCCGGCCGGCGGGGTCAGGGCACGCCGCGTCATCAGGTCGCCCAGGGCGGAGGCGAGTGCCGGGTTGCCGGCACTCATGTCCCCGTTGACGCACAGGACCATGACGCCCTTCTCGGCGATCGCCTTGCTGGTGCCGCGCAGGTTCCCACAACCGCGGCTGAAGCCGTGGTTGAGCACCATCAGTGCAGTGGCGCCGCCCTGGGGCAGGTACCAGTCGACGCTGTGGCTCTGGCCGGCGATCACGAGCTGTGAGTTCACACAGGTGCTCGTCGAGGAGCTGTAGCTGCGACAGGCGACGTCCGCGGCCTGGGCGCCCGGCGCCACGGCGAGCAGCCCGCCGGACAACGTGACTGCGGCGAGGAGGCCGGTGATCGCGGTCTTGATCTGCTTCTTCATGCGCACTCCCGAGAAGTCGTGACGCGGCGTGATCCGCGCCACCTCGCAACCTAGGACTGCGCAACGTATAACGATATATGTGGCATCTGTCTCGGCTCGACTGTGATCCAACCGTGATCTTGGCTCGCGAGGGGTGCGGCGAGGGCCGCGTGCGCGGCTCGCCGGCGCTCTGAGGAGGACTCTCGGGACCCGTCAGACGACGACGATCTTGTCCCCGTCGGGCTCGTGGTCGGCCATCGCGGCCCTCTGGATGGCCGGGTCGTCGTAGGTGTTCCAGTAGTACGTCGCGGTCCGCCCCGAGTAGAGGCCGGTGTAGATGGTCTTCTCGAACCCGCCGTCGCCCATGGCAGCACTGCCGTCCACCATGGCGACCTGCTGCAGCGTGTGGAACGCCCGGCTGACGTTCTCCTCCTCGCTCCCCTGCTCCGGGTAGTGCGCGTTGACGTAGGCCGCCCGCACGAAACGCGACGGCGAGTAGTAGTCCCCCGGGATCCCCCGCATGTGCGATCCGGAGCCGAAGGGGCCCAGGTGCGCGCGACCGAGCACCGTCTCCTCCGGGAAGTCGGGCGAGGTGTTGAGGTAGTTGCGCAGGTTCTCGTGGTGCCACGAGAAGCCCGGCTGGTTGGCGAGGACGTCGACGTCGTCGTCGAAGACCTGCATGCCCTCGCTCGTGTGCTCCACCACGATGGCGCGCGTCGAGTCGCCGATGATCCAGTGCAGCAGCGAGCTCGGGAACTTGTCGTTGATCGGCTTGTCGACGATCACGACGTCGCGGAGCGCGGACTCGACCTCGTCGACGCTGGAGAACTGCGAGGCCACCCAGAGCGGGAACTCGAAGGCGGCGACGTTCGTCGCCCCCTCGACCGGCTCCGGTGCATAGCTCGCGTAGCCGGGGAAGTTGAGACCCGCCACGGCGAGACCGGCGGCGTTGCCGCAGTCGAAGTAGAGCGGGGTCTCCTCCTCCACGATGCCCATGCCGATGACGGCGTGCTGGATGCGAGGGACCGCACCGAACGGCGACCTGGTGTCGTAGCCGGTGGGCGTCACCACCACCCGTTCGCCGTACCCGACCGTCCAGTCGAGGTTGCGGGCCAGATAGAGATGGTCGCTTCCGTCGGAGAACCTGATGCTCGTGCACATGGCGGGCCCCTGCCTCTGGTCGTCTTCTGCAGCGTACGCCGGGAGCTGGGTGACCGACACCCTGACGAAGGACTCGGGCACGCTCGCGCGCCTCCGGCAGCGCCACGCGCGAGGCTGCTCGTCGGCGCCCTTCACGTGTGGTCTCATTGGGTCCCACATTCCAGCCGTTCCCGGGAGTCATCCGTGCGTCACCTGCTCACTTCACTCGCCCTCCTCGCCGGCCTTCTGGCGCCGGCCGCTGCCGGCTCGGTCGCCAGCGCGGAGCGCGCTCCCTCCCCGTCGACCTCGGCGTCGTCGTCCGGTGCGGCCGCGGACCAGCAGGTCGCGGCACGGCCCAAGAAGAAGAACAAGGGCAAGAAGAACCGGACCAAGGTGCGTGCCACCTGGAGCGCCGGCACCGTCCCGTTCCAGGGACTCGCCGCCGTGACCGGCACGGTCAAGGACAAGGGCAAGCTCAAGCGCAAGGTGGTGCTCCAGATGAAGCACGCCGACGGGTGGAAGAAGGTCGCGAGCACCAAGACCAACCGGAAGGGCGAGTACGCCATCCAGATCCCCACGCACTGGCTGTACTCCATGAAGGCGCGGGTGGTGACCAAGAAGAAGAAGCGCAGCCCCGGCGCCAGGTCGAAGACGCAGCGGGTCAACGTGGCCCCCGACTTCGTCCCCGCCGGCAGCCCCGACAGCTGGTCCTACCTGAACCCCTCGACCCGTCTCCGCTGGAACCCGTGCCAGTCGATCAGCTACCGGGTCAACGTCACCCAGGCCCCGGCGGGCACCGAGGACGCCATCCACAACGCCTTCGCCGCCATGGGCGCCGCCACCGGCATGCGGTTCAAGTTCAAGGGCTACACCGAGGCGATCTACCGCGGGCTCCCCGGGACCGGCCGGTGGGAGCGCGACACCGACATCGTCGTGGCGTGGGCTCGTCCGGAGCAGACCACTCTCGACTTCTCGGCCGCCCACGCCTGGGGGGGCGTGCAGGACGCCGTCTGGGGCCGCGACAAGAAGGGCAAGCTCGGCAAGGTCGTCAAGGGCGGGACCACCTTCGACGCGCTGACCCCCGGTGGCTGGCCCTACATGAAGGCCTTCGACGTCCTCCTGCACGAGCTCGGGCACGTGGTCGGCCTCGGACACGTCGAGGACCCCACGCAGATCATGGCGACCGGCGTCGAGGGTCCCTACATCTACGGGGCCGGTGACCTCAACGGGATGCGGCAGATGGGCAAGCAGAAGGGCTGCGTCAAGAAGCTCCGCGGTCGCGGCGCCGACCTCCCCTCCGCGCAGGAGTCGGGCTTCCTCGTCGCCCTCCCCTGACCCCCTCTAGCATCGGGGCATGCCCTCGATGACACGCAGCCGTCGCCTCCTGGTCGCCCCCGTCCTGCTGCTCCCCCTCCTCGCCGCCTGTGGCGAGGAGGAGGAGCAGCCCGAGGCGGGCGGCGGCACGGAGTGCACCTACGCCTCCGACGGGCGCGAGCCCTCCCGGGACGTGACTCCCCCGCCCGGCACCCCGGACGTGACCGGTGAGGTGCCGGTGACGCTGGAGACCAGCGCCGGCAACGTCGGCGCGACCCTGGACGCGGACGCGGCTCCCTGCACCGTCAACAGCTTCGTCTCCCTGGCCGAGCAGGGGTACTTCGACGACACCGAGTGCCACCGGCTCACCACCTCCCCGCCGGGACAGGCCTCGAGCCTGTCCGTGCTGCAGTGCGGAGACCCCACCGCGTCGGGCACCGGCGGGCCGGGCTACACCATCCCCGACGAGCTGGGCCGGGCCGAGTCCGACGGCTACCCCGCCGGGACGCTCGCGATGGCCAACACCGGAGCACCCAACACCGGCGGCTCGCAGTTCTTCATCGTCTACGAGGACTCCCAGCTGCCCCCGCAGTACACGGTCTTCGGCGAGATCGACGACAAGGGCCTCGAGGTGGTCCGTGAGATCGCGGCCAAGGGCACCGAGACCGGCGGCCCCGACGGCCCGCCGGCCGACCCGGTGACCATCACCTCGGTCGTCGTGGACTGAGCGTCGGTCGTGGACTGAGCGTCGGTCGCGGGCCGTGGCCCGCGACCGGCCCGGTCACGAGCCGGCTTCGCGGAACTCGACCGGCGTCCCCAGCGCCACCGTCCGGCTGACGCTGCACAGCCTGTCCCGGGTGAGCCGCAGGGCGGTCTCCATCTCGGCACGGGCGCTGCGCCCGGCCTCGTCGTCGGGGAAGGTCACGTCGAAGGTCACCCGGAGGTCACGCAACCGGTTGCCGCCCTCGTCGCGGACCTTCTCCCCCTCGCACGTCACCTCGAACGAGGTCGCCGGGGAGCGCCGCCGGGTGATCAGGTCGACGTCGATGGCGCTGCACCCCGCCAGGGCCGCGAGCAGGAGCTCGACCGGGGTGAAGTCGGGGTCGAGGCCCCCGGCGCCCATGAACGTCTCTCCCCCGCGTCCGTTGTCGGCCCGGAACCTCTGCTCGCCGATCCGGGTCAGGGTGATGGCACGGTGCGCGCTCTCGGCGGCGGGCGTGGTCGTCGTGAGGTCGGTCATCGCACGAGCATAGATCCGGGCCCGCACCGGCGACCGGGGTGCCGGGTCTACGCTCGACCGGGTGATCCCCCTCCACCAGAGCCTGCGCCGCGTCGAGGCCGAACGGCGCCACCACCTGCTCGACGTCACCTCCTACGACGTCACCCTCGACCTCGCGAGCGACGAGGAGACGTTCGGCTCGCGCACGCTCATCCGGTTCGAGAGCGCGGGCGGGCCGACGTTCCTCGACCTCAAGCCCCAGCGTCTGCTCGCCATCCGCCTCAACGGCAGTCCCCTGGACCCCGACCGGCTCGACCGTGGCCGCTTCCCCCTCGAGACCGCCCCGGGGGCGAACGAGCTGGTGGTGGAGGCCGTGATGGCCTTCCGCAACGACGGGGAGGGCCTCCACCACAGCGTGGACCCGGCCGACGGGCGCCGCTACGTCTACGGGATGTCCTTCATGGACGCCGCGCCCAGCATCTTCGCGTGCTTCGACCAGCCCGACCTGAAGGCGCCGTTCACCTTCCACGTGACCGCACCGCCGGAGTGGAAGGTGTTCGGCAACGGCGCCGCCGAGCAGGTGGAGCCGGGCCGCTGGGAGCTGACCACCACTCCCCCGCTCTCCACGTACTTCGTCACCCTGGTCGCCGGCCCCTACCACCTGCTGGAGGACGAGCACGACGGCATCCCGCTGGGTCTGAGCGCCCGGCAGAGCCTGGCCGCCGACCTGGAGCGGGACGCCGAGGAGCTGTTCACGCTCACCCGCTCGTGCTTCGACGAGTTCCACCGGCTCTTCGGGATCCGCTACCCGTTCGGCGCCTACCACCAGGCCTTCGTCCCGGAGTTCAACGCCGGGGCCATGGAGAACCCGGGCTGCGTCACCTTCCGCGACCCGATGATCTTCTCCAGCCGGGTCACGCGGGGCGTGCGCGTCCAGCGCGCCACAACGGTGGCCCACGAGATGGCCCACCAGTGGTTCGGCAACATCACCACGCCGAAGTGGTGGGACGACCTCTGGCTCAACGAGTCCTTCGCCGAGTACATGGGCAACCGCGTCACTGCCGACGTCACCGAGTACGACGACGCCTGGACGCACGTCGCCTACGCGCGCCGGCAGTGGGGCCTGGTCGCCGACCAGCGCCCCAGCACCCACCCGGTCGCCGGCAACGGAGCCGACGACGCGACCGCCGCGCTGCAGGACTTCGACGGGATCTCCTACGCCAAGGGCTCCAGCGTCCTGAAGCAGCTCAACGCGACGCTGGGCGACGAGGTCTTCTTCCGCGGCGTCATCGACCACTTCGAGACCCACCGCTTCGGCAACGCCACGATGCACGACCTCTTCGCCTCGTGGGAGCGCGCCGGCGCCGCCGACCTGAGCGGCTTCACCGACTCCTGGCTGCGCACGGCCGGGCCCGACACCCTCGAGGTCGACGCGGGCTGGACGCTGCGCCGCACACCTCCGGCAGAGCACCCCGCGGACCGGACCCACACCTTCCGCCTCGCTGTCATCGACTCCTCCGGCTGGGGGGCCCACCAGGTCCGCGTCGAGGGAGCCGAGACGCCGCTCGACCGGGCGCTCGCTCCGCAGCCGGGCAGCGCCGGCGCCGTGGTGCTGGACCCCTTCGAGGAGACCTGGGCGGTCACCCTGCTCGACGCCGAGAGCGTGCAGTCGCTCAAGACCCACCTCCCACGGCTCGACGACCAGCGGCTGCGCGCCGGGGTCTGGAACAGCGTCCGGAGCACCTTCCACCAGGGCCTGCTCTCCCCCACCGACGTGGTCGACCTCGTCGAGGCTGCCATGGTCGTCGAGGACAACGACGACGCGCTGCAGTACACGATGCCGTGGGCGATCAGCCGCGGCGCAGGCCTCAGTGACGACCCGGCGGCCGCCGGAGCCCGGATCCACCGCGCGATGCTGGCGCGCACCGCCGGCGCGGAGCCCGGGAGCACCCTCCAGCTGGCCGGCTTCCAGCCCGCTGTGGCGACGGCCCCGGACGAGGCCCAGCTCCGCGCCTGGCTGTCGGGGGACCTGCCCGAGGGGCTCGCCCTCGACACCGATCTCAGGTGGGCCCTGCTGGTCCGGCTGGCGACCCTCGGCGCGAGCGACGTCGAGGAGCTCGACGCGGCGCTGGAGAAAGAGCCCACCGCCCGCGCCCGGGTCGAGCACGCCCGGGCCCGGGCCTCCCTGCCCACCGAGGAGGCGAAGGCCTGGGCATGGGCCCGCTTCACCGGCGAGGTCGACGCGTCCAACTACGAGCTCGAGGCCGCGGGGCTGGGGATGTGGCGGGTCGGGCAGGAGCAGCTGACCGACGGGTACGCCGACCGCTTCCTGACCGCGCTGCCCTCGTTGCCCCAGGTGCACGCCGGCTGGGTGCTCGGCACGGCGGTCCGCTCGTTCTTCCCGCTCACCCACCTGTCCCAGGAGTGGGCCGAGCGGGCCGACGAGCTCACCCACGACGGGACGCTCGACCCGTCCGTGCGCCGCAACTTGGTGGACCTCGTCGACGAGCTCTCCCGGCGGATCGCGGTGCGCCGCACCTTCGGCAAGCACTGAGCGGCGAGCCCGTGCCTGCCGCCCCCGGCCCCCTCCCCCGCCGTCCCGGCCCCAGTGTCCGGACCCGGGTCACCGAGCACACCTCCGGCGAGGACCGTCCCGACCAGCGTCCCGGGGAGCGCACCCGCGAGGACAGGGTGGTCACCGAGGAGCCCCTGGAGCTGCGGCTGGCCTGGCCCTCCCGGCCGGCCGAGCGGGCCTGGGTGACGATGCGCACGCCGGGCCACGACTTCGAGCTCGCGGCCGGCTGGGCCACGCACGAGGGGATCCTGCTGCCCGGCACGCTGGAGCGGGTGGCCTACTGCACCGACCGGTCCCTGAGCCCCGAGCAGGAGTTCAACGTGGTGACCCTCACCCTCGGCTCGGCCCCGCCCGTGCTGCCCGGCCACACCCACCTGCACCCCGCCCAGGCCACCTCGGCCTGCGGGGTCTGCGGCAAGGAGAGCGTCGAGGAGGCGCTCAGGGCTCCCCAGGGCCGTCGGTGGGAGGGGGAGCTGCCCTCCCCGGCCGTCCTGCGCCGGCTGCCCGACCTGCTCAGGGAGCGCCAGCCGCTCTTCGACCGCACCGGCGGCGCGCACGCCGCCGGGCTCTTCACCGCGGAGGGCGACTGCCTGGTGGTGCGTGAGGACGTCGGTCGCCACAACGCCGTCGACAAGGTCACCGGCGCGCGGGTCCTGGCCGGCGAGGAGCCCGCGGCCGCGGTGCTGGTCGTGAGCGGGAGGGCGGGCTTCGAGCTCGTGCAGAAGGCGGTCGCGGTCGGCACCGGCGCCCTGGTCTCGGTCGGTGCCCCGACCTCTCTGTCGGTCGACCTGGCGCGCCACGCCGGCCTGCGCCTCTACGGCTTCACCCGGCCCCGGCGGGCCGTGCAGTACGCCTGAGGGCTCCCCGTGCGGCGTGGGTGCGCGAAGCTGTCGGTGGGTCGCTCTAGGTTCGTCCCGTGCGCATCCTCCACACCTCCGACTGGCACCTCGGGCGCTCCTTCCACCGCGAGGGGATGCTCGAGCACCAGGGCGTCTTCCTCGACCACCTGGTCGAGGTGGTGGAGTGCCACGAGGTCGACCTGGTGGTGGTGGCCGGAGACGTCTACGACCGGGCGCTGCCGCACGTCGACGCGGTCCGCCTCGCCGACGACGCGTTCGCCCGTCTGGCCGCCTCCCGGGCCAAGGTGGTGGTCACCAGCGGCAACCACGACTCCGCCCTGCGGCTGGGGTTCGGGTCCCGGCTGATCGACGCCGCCGGGGTCCACATCCGCACCGACGCCGGGATCGTCGGCACCCCCGTCGAGCTGCGCGACGAGCACGGTCCCGTCCTGGTCTACGGCATCCCCTACCTGGACCCCGACGCCCTGCGCGGGCCGTGGGGTCTCGAGCGACGCAGTCACGAGGCGGCCATGGCCGAGGCCATGCGCCGGGTCCGCGCCGACCTGGCCACCCGCGAGTCCGGCAGCCGGTCGGTGGTCCTGGCACACGCCTTCGTCGCCGGGTGCGCCCCGTCCGACTCCGAGCGGGACATCAGCGTCGGTGGGGTCTCGATGGTCTCCAGCGACCTCTTCGACTCCATCACCTACACCGCGCTGGGCCACCTCCACGGCGCCCAGCGGCTCAGCGACTCCGTGCGCTACAGCGGCTCCCCCCTGGCCTACTCCTTCTCCGAGGCCGACCACGTCAAGGGTTGCTGGCTGATCGACCTCGACGCCGACGGGATCGCCGACTCCCAGTTCGTCCCCGCGCCTGCGCCCCGGCCCCTGGTCCGGCTGGAGGGTGAGCTGGCGCGGCTCCTCACCGACCCGGACCTCGCCCGTCACGAGGGCTCCTGGGTCCAGGCCACCCTGACCGACCGGGTGCGCCCCCTGCGCGCCATGGACCAGCTGCGCGCCCGCTTCCCGCACACCCTGGTGCTCGCCTTCGCGCCCACCGGCGCCGACGACGAGGCCCGGCCCCGGGTCAGCACCGCGGGTCTCGCCGACCACGAGATCGCGCTCGCGTTCGTCGCGGAGCTGCGCGGGGAGCCGGCCACCGAGGAGGAGGCACGCCTGCTGCGCGACGCCTGCGAGGCCTCGCGCGACGACGTGGCCGACACCCTCGTGCCCGCGGGGGTCGAGGCCTGATGCGCCTGCACCACCTCTCCGTCGTCGCGTTCGGCCCCTTCGTGGATCCGGCCGAGGTCGACTTCGACGCGCTCAGCGCCTCGGGGCTCTTCCTGCTCACCGGTGCCACCGGCGCCGGCAAGACCAGCGTGCTCGACGCGGTCTGCTTCGCGCTCTACGGCGACGTGCCGGGCGAGCGCAGCATCGCCAAGCGGCTGCGCGCCGACCAGGCCCCCGCCCACGTCGCCCCCCAGGTGAGCCTCGACGTGACGCTCGCCGGACGCCGCTTCCGGATCGTCCGCTCCCCGGCCTGGCAGCGGCCGAAGAAGCGCGGGACCGGCACCACCACGCAACAGGCCTCGGTGACCATGACCGAGCTGGTCGGCGGCACCGAGGTCCTGCTCTCCAGCCGCCTCGACGAGGTCGGCGACCTCGTCGTGGGCCTGATCGGCATGACCATGCCGCAGTTCTGCCAGGTCGCGATGCTTCCCCAAGGGGGCTTCCAGGCGTTCCTGCGCGCCCGCGCCGACCAGCGTCAGGCGGTGCTCCAGCAGCTCTTCCACACCGCCCGCTTCTCGCGCGTCGAGGGGTGGCTCAAGGACCGCAGGCTCCAGCTGCACCGGGCGTCGCGCCGCCGCCACGACGAGGTCGTGGCCCGGGTCAACCGTCTCTCCGAGGCCGCCGGCGAGCCCCCGCCGGTCGAGTGGGACCTCGACGCCCTGGACTCCCCCGCCGCCGACGGGTCCCTGGCCGGCTGGGCGGGACGGCTGCGCGCCGACGCACGCCACCGGCTCGAGCAGGGCGTCACGACCCTGCCCGCCGCGGTCCAGGCCGAGGAGTCCGCCCGCCGGGAGCTGGAGGAGGCCACCCGGACCAGCCGTCTCCTGGTCCGCCGCGACGAGGCCCGGGAGGCTCACCGGCGGTTGCTGGCCTCCCAGCCGGCGCACGAGGAGCGCAGTCGCGAGCTGGAGGTCGCGGTGCGGGCCGCGGCGGTCGTGCCCCTGGCCACGGTCACCGAGAACGCCACCTGGGAGGCCAGCGGCGCCCGGGTGCGCCTCCAGGCGCTCCGCGACGAGCTGGGCGGCGTGCTGGTCGAGCCCCGGACCGTGACCTGCCTGGGCCTCCCCGAGGCGCTCGACCCCGACGCCCCGCTCCCCGTGCTCCGTGGGGCCGTGCGGGCGCGGCTGGAGTCCCTCGCACCTCTGAGGCAGCACGACGAGCGCTGCGGGTTGCTGGCCGACGCGGTCACCGAGGTCGACCAGGAGCTCGCGGCCGCCTCCGAGACCCGCGACGAGCGGGCCGAGCAGGTCGCCGCAGTGCCACCCCGCCTCGAGCGGCTGCGGCTGGCGCTGGCCTCCAGCACCGCCCTGGCGGAGTCCACGCAGGCACGACGGCGCGAGCTCGAGACGCTCCGTGCCCGGCTGGCCGCCCACCGCAGGGTCGAGGTGCTCCAGCGGCACCTGGAGTCGGCCGAGGAGCTGCGGCGCGGCAGCGTGGCCCGCGTCCAGGAGCTGACCGAGGTCTGGCTCGACCTGCGCGAGGCACGCCTGCAGGGCATGGCCGCCGAGATCGCCGGGGCTCTCGCCGTCGGCGGCTCCTGCCCGGTGTGCGGATCCTGCAGCCACCCCAGCCCTGCGGCCGCCGCGCCGGGAGCGCCCGACGCCGAGGCGGAGCGTCTCGCGCTCCGGGAGGTCGACGACGCCAAGGCCACCCAGCTCGTCCACGACGAGCAGGTCCAGCAGCTGCGCACCCAGCTCGAGGTGGTGCGCGCGGTTGCCGGCGAAGCGGACGAGGAGCGGCTCTCGGCCGAGCTGGAGGTCAGTGAGGCTGCGCTCCGCGAGGCGGAGGAGGCGGGCGACCGCGCCGCCGAGCTGCGCGCCGGCCTGGCCGACCTCGAGTCCCGTCTGGAGCGCGCCCGTGCCGAGCTGGAGTCCGCCACCGTCGAGGTCACTCGGCTCACCGAACGGCGCGACGGCCTTCGCCGCGAGCTGACCGATGTCACCGGTGCCCGCGCGGAGCTTCTCGCCGGGACGGGCCTGCCTGACATCGCCGGTCTGATCGGCCACGTCCAGGTCCTCGACGCCCTGGTCTCCCGGGCCGTGGAGGCCCAGGCCACCGCCGAGGAGGCCGGGCGGCGGGCCACCGAGCAGGAGCAGGCCCTGGCCCGCTGCCTGGCCGAGCACGGCTTCGACCGGGTCGACCGCGCCCGCTCCGGACACCGTGACCCGGCGACGGTGGAGCGGCTGCGCGCCCGGGTGGACGCCTACCGCGACGAGACGAGCCGCTGCCTGGCCGTCCTCGAGGAGCCCGAGGTGCTGGCCCTCGCCGACACGGACGCGCCCGACCTCGAGGTGCTGACGCGACGGCACCACGAGCTGCGCGAGGAGCTGCACCGCCTGCGCGCACGGCACGACGCGGACCAGACCCGCGCCGAGCGGATCAGCGTCCTGGTCGACGACCTGGAGGAGCTGCTGGCCGCCTGGCGGCCGCTGCGGGAGGAGCACCGGACGGTGGCCGACCTCGCCGCCTTCGTGGAGGGCAAGTCGGTCGACAACAGGCGCCAGATGCGACTCGCGGCCTACGTGCTGGCCTACCGCCTCTCCCAGGTGGTCGCGGCCGCCAACGCCCGCCTGACCACCATGAGCGACCGGCGCTACACCCTCGAGCACACCGAGGGGCGGGGCAACCGGGAGACCCGCGGCGGGCTGGGTCTGCTGGTGCGCGACGACTGGTCCGGCGAGGCCCGCGACCCGGCCACCCTGTCCGGCGGCGAGACGTTCGTGGTGTCCCTGGCCCTCGCGCTGGGCCTGGCCGACGTGATCACCGAGGAGGCAGGCGGGGCCGACCTCGACACGCTCTTCGTCGACGAGGGGTTCGGCTCGCTCGACGCCGACACCCTCGACGACGTGCTCGACACCCTCGACGCGCTTCGCGACCGGGGCCGGGTGATCGGCGTGGTGAGCCACGTCAGCGAGATGCGCGAGCGGATCCCGGCGCAGCTGCGCGTCCACAAGGGACGTGCCGGCTCGACGCTCTCCACGGCCGGGCTGTAGCCCGGCGGGCGTCGGCGCTCAGCTCCCGAGCGTCGTCGTCCAGTCCGAGACGTCCAGCTCCCACTCCTGGGCCAGTCGGGCGACCTGAGGCCGGTAGAGCACCTTCAACGACTCCACCAGCCCCTCCGGCGGGCTCCAGGACGCGTTGCTGCTGGACCGCGAGGGCCGGTCGACGTCCCGCAGCGGGATCGGGCCGAGCCCCAGGCGCGCCCAGACCGCCCCGACGGCCTGCTCCGGTGCGCGCCGGGCCTGCTCGTAGACCATCACGACCATCCGCTCGCGGCCCACCGCGTGCGCCCACATCGCCAGCTGGTCGGCGTAGAAGCCGCTGAAGGTCTGGACCGTGATCGGCACCGGGTAGGGCCACGGCGACTTGGCGCGGGTGGCGGCCAGCCGCATCGCCGACAGGAACCGCTCCACGGGGTCGCGGAGGATCACCAGGACCGGGGCTTCGGGTCCCAGCACCCGGGCGGCGGTGAACGGGGCCGAGGAGTGGCGCAGGTACTGCGGGGTCCACTCGCCCCGGGCCAGCGCGTCGGCGGGGAAGAGGTCGGCGTAGGCCGAGAGCGGCTCGACGCCGTCGCCGACCTTGTGCAGCAGGTGCTGCTCCTTCTTGCCGTTCACACCCAGCCCGACCCCGGGGTGCTGGCACAGGAGGTCGGTGAACCAGGTCGTCCCTGAGCGTTGGGCCCCGATGCCGAGCCAGGCCGGTGCGGTCATGGGCGAGACCCTACCGGGGGCACTAGGGTCCCCCCATGGACCCTGCGGAGATCGATCCGACGTTCGTGAGCCTGCCCCTGGAACGGCTCGGCCAGGTGGCCCTGGGGCGGGCGGCGGACCGGGGGGCGAGCCATGCCGACTTCCGTCTCGAGCGCACCCGCTACCAACACCTGGCCGTCAGAGACGCCGCGCTCCAGGGCGCCAGCGACGTGGAGGACCTCGGCTTCGCGGTCCGCGTCGTCCACCGGGGCGCCTGGGGGTTCGCCAGCGGCGTGGGGCTGACGGCCCAGGAGGTCCTCCGGGTCACCGACCAGGCGCTGGCCGTGGCCGAGCTCGCCTCCACCATGACCACCGTCCCGGTCGAGCTGGCACCCGAGCCGGTGCACGCGGACGCCACCTGGATCTCCTCCTACGAGATCGACCCCTTCACGGTGCCGACCCGCGACAAGGTCGACGTGCTGCGCGCCTGGACCGCGCGCCTCACCGCCCACCCGGTGGTCGACCACGCGGCTGCCGGCCTCCAGCAGGTGCTGGAGCTGAAGTACTACGCCGACCTGAGTGGCACCCGCACCACCCAGCAGCGGGTCAGGGTGATGCCCACCTTCGAGGCGATGGGCTCCGACGACCGCTCCGGCACCTTCGACTCGATGACCACCCTCGCCCCGCCGGTCGGTCGCGGCTGGGAGTACCTCACCGCCGGGGGCTGGGACTGGGACGCCGAGCTGGCCGAGGTGCCCGACCTGCTGGCCGAGAAGCTGCGGGCCCCGAGTGTGGAGCCGGGCTCCTACGACCTGGTCATCGACCCCTCCAACCTGTGGCTCACCATCCACGAGTCGATCGGGCACGCCACCGAGCTCGACCGGGCCCTGGGCTACGAGGCGAGCTATGCCGGCACCTCGTTCGCGACCTACGACCGGCTCGGTTCCCTGGTCTACGGCTCCCCGGTGATGCAGGTGACCGGCGACCGGACGGTGGAGCACGGCCTCGCCACCACCGGGTTCGACGACGAGGGCGTCCAGACCCAGTCCTGGGACCTCGTGCGCGACGGCATCCTGGTCGGCTACCAGCTCGACCGGGCGATGGCCCGGGCCAAGCCCGAGCTCAACGGCGGCCGGTCCAACGGGTGCGCCTACGCCGACTCCCCCGGGCACGTCCCCATCCAGCGGATGGCCAACGTCTCGCTGCAGCCGGCGCCGGACGGTCCCTCGACCGACGAGCTCATCGCCGGCGTGGAGCGCGGCCTCTACGTCGTGGGCGACCGGAGCTGGTCGATCGACATGCAGCGCTTCAACTTCCAGTTCACCGGCCAGCGCTTCTTCAGGATCGAGGGCGGACGGCTGGCCGGCCAGGTGCGCGACGTCGCCTACCAGGCCACCACCACCGACTTCTGGGGCTCGATGGAGGCGGTGGGCGGTCCCGGCACCTGGCGGCTCGGCGGCGCCTTCAACTGCGGCAAGGCCCAACCCGGGCAGGTGGCCGCGGTGAGCCACGGCTGCCCCAGCGCGCTCTTCCGGGGCGTCCGGATCCTGAACACCGCCGAGGAGGCCGGCGCATGACCCAGTCCTTGACCCCCCAGCAGCTCGTCGAGTCGGCACTCGCCGCGTCGACGGCCGACGACTGCACCGTCCTCGTCCAGGACACCACCAGCGCCAACCTGAGGTGGGCCAACAACACCCTGACCACCAACGGGGTGATGCACCGGGTGCAGGTCACCGTGATCTCCTTCGTGCGCTCCGGGGCGGGGACGGCCACCGGCTCGGCGTCCTCCACAGCGACCTCCACCGAGCAGGTCGCCGCCCTGGTGACCGCGGCCGATGCGGCCGCCCGCGCTTCCGGTCCCGCGGAGGACGCCGGCGAGCTGGCCGGCGGAAGGGTGTCCCCCGACTGGGACGACCACGCCCCGGGCACCGACGTGGGTGTCTTCGGCGCCTTCGCGCCGGCGCTCGGCGAGGCCTTCGGACGAGCCTCCTCCGACGGGCGCGTCCTCTACGGCTTCGTCGACCACCAGGTGACGACGACCTACCTGGGCTCCTCCACCGGGCTCCGGCTGCGCCACGTGCAGCCGACCGGCCACTACGGGTGCACCGGCAAGACCGCCGACCTGACCCGCAGCGCGTGGGTGGGCGGGGCGACCCGCGACTTCCGCGAGGTCGACGCCCTGGGCCTCGACGCCGACCTGGCCACCCGCCTGGAGTGGGCGCGGCGGCGGGTCGACCTGCCCGCCGGGCGCTACGACACCATCCTGCCGCCGACGGCGGTCGCCGACCTGCTCATCGACGCCTACTGGAGCGCCGGTGCCCGGGTGGCTCACGAGGGCCAGTCCGTCTTCAGCCGCCGCGAGGGCGGCACCCGGATCGGCGAGCGCGTCGTGGCGCCCGGCGTCCGGCTCCTCTCCGACCCCGGCTACCCGGGGCTGGGGTGCGCGCCCTTCGTGGTGGCTCCCGCCTCGAGCAACACCTCCTCGGTCTTCGACAACGGGCTGCCCCTGGCCCGGACGTCGTGGGTGGAGGACGGGCGCCTGGCGGCCCTGGTCCAGACCCGGCAATCGGCGGCGCTGACCGGCCAGCCGACGACCCCCGGCATCGACAACCTCGTCCTCGAGGTCGACGGGGGGACCGGCGACGTGAGCGACCTGGTGGCCGGGACCGAGCGGGGCCTGCTGCTGACCTGCCTGTGGTACATCCGCGAGGTGGATCCGCAGCGGCTGCTGCTGACCGGGCTGACCCGCGACGGGGTCTACCTGGTCGAAGGCGGAGAGATCACCGCCGCGGTCAACAACTTCCGGTTCAACGAGAGCCCGATCGACCTGCTCTCCCGCTTCACCGCGGCGAGCGCCACCGTCCCGGCGTTCAGCAGGGAGTGGGGGGAGGACTACTTCAGCCGCACCGCGATGCCGGCGCTGCGGGTCCCGGACTTCAACATGTCCAGCGTCTCCCAGGCCCTCTGACCCACCCCACGGGGCCCGCCGGCCGCTGGTGGCCCCGCCGCCGGGTGCGCCCGGCAGCGGCCACTACTCCAGGGCGTAGGGACTGCGCGTGTAGACGAAGGTGGCCGCCTCGAGGTGGGAGACCTCACCGTCCTCGCGGCGTACGACGTGGAGGGTCTCGCCGCGGTGGTAGCCCTCGACGCCGACCAGGCGACCCTCGCGCAGCTCGAAGCGGTCGAGACCGCCCGGCGGAGTCAGGGAGCGCAGCTCCAGTCGCCCGTTGCGCCATGACGCCTCCGTGGCGGTGTTGCCCCAGAACCACAGGCCGGGGATCCCGGCCAGCGGCTCCGGCACCGCCTCCGTCGGGTGCCACGGCTCGATCACCTCGTCGACGAAGTCCCCGTCGATGAGGTCGAGGACCGTCTGGGCCTGGTCGATCCCGGTGGTGGCGTTGGCGAGCACCGTGGCGCCGATGCCCGAGCCGGGGTCGACGAAGAGCGCGGCGAGGTAGCCCGGCATCGACCCGGTGTGCCCGACCAGGATCCCGCCCGTGGAGGTGAGCAGGCGGACGCCGAGGCCGTAGTCCTCGCTCACCGGGCGGAGCATCTCCTCCAGGGAACCGGGGTCCAGCATGTCGGGCCTGGCGCCGGAGAGGAACTGTCCCCACAGCACCAGGTCGGCGACCGTCGACCAGAGCTGGCCGGCCGGGGCCATGGCGCCGGTGTTGCTGAGCGGCTCGAGGCGGCGCACCCCGGTGAAGTGGTCGACGCTCCACCCGGGCTGGGCGTTGGGCCGCGGCAGGTAGGAGGTCTGGGTCATTCCCAGCGGGATCAGCAGGCGCTCCACGACCAGCTGGCGCCAGGAGGTGCCGGTGACCCGGACCAGGACCTCGCCGAGCAGCGCGTAGCCGAGGTTGGAGTAGTGGAAGCCCTCGCCGGGCGCGGCGACCCGGCCGGAGCCGTCGTTGGCTGCGGCCAGGGCCGCGAAGTCGCCGCCGCGGGTACGCTCCCACCAGGGGCCGCAGGGCTCGCTCTGGAGGCCCGCGGTGTGGCTGAGCAGCTGGCGCAGCGTGGCCTCGGCGTAGCCGATGTCGCCCAGGTGGCGCCCCACCGGGTCGTCGAGGTCGAGCAGCCCGGCATCGCGCGCCTGCATCACCAGCGCGGCGGTCATCGTCTTGGTGATCGAGCCGATGCGGTACTGCCCGTCCAGCCCGGCTCCCTGCCCCGAGGCACCGGCCCAGACGACTCCGTAGCGGTCGAAGACGGCACCGAGGATCGACGAGAGCCGGCCACGCGACTGCGCGAGGTCCAGGCAGCTCTGACGACGCTCGATCATTCGGCGAAGGCCTCCGGCGGCGGACAGGAGCAGACCAGGTTGCGGTCGCCGTACGCCTGGTCGATGCGCGCCACCGGCGGCCAGTACTTGTCGGGGTCCGGGCCGGTGGGGAAGGCGCCGAGCTCGCGGGGGTAGGGACGGTCCCACTCCCCCACCACCGCGGCCGCCGTGTGCGGGGCTCGGCGCAGCGGGGACTCCTCGGGGCGCCACTCGCCGGCACCGACCCGGTCGATCTCGGCGCGGATCGCGATCATCGCCTCCACGAACCGGTCGATCTCCGCGAGGTCCTCGGACTCCGTCGGCTCCACCATCAGGGTGCCCGCCACGGGGAACGACATGGTGGGCGCGTGGAAGCCGTAGTCGACCAGGCGCTTGGCCACGTCGTCGACCGTCACCCCGGTCTCGCGGGTGAGCGGCCGCAGGTCGAGGATGCACTCGTGGGCCACCAGCCCCGAGTGACCCCGGTAGAGCACCGGGAAGTGCTCCTCCAGGCGGGCGGCGACGTAGTTGGCCGCGAGCACCGCGTGCGCGGTCGCCCGGGTCAGTCCCTCGGCCCCCATCATCCGCACGTAGGCCCAGGAGATCGGCAAGATGCCGGCCGACCCGTGGGGAGCCGCGCTGATCGGCCCGATGCCCTCGCGGCGCGACACCTCCGGGTGCTCCGGGTGCGAGGGCAGGAAGGGCGCCAGGTGGGCGCGTACCGCCACCGGCCCGACCCCGGGGCCGCCCCCGCCGTGCGGGATGCAGAAGGTCTTGTGCAGGTTGAGGTGGGAGACGTCGCCGCCGAACTCGCCGGGCCGGGCGTAGCCCAGCAGCGCGTTCAGGTTGGCCCCGTCGACGTAGACCTGCCCGCCGTGCTCGTGCACGACGTCGCACAGCTCGGTGATCGAGTCCTCGTAGGCGCCGTGGGTCGAGGGATAGGTGACCATGATGGCGGCCAGGGTCTCCGCGTGCTCGGCACACTTGAGGCGCAGGTCTTCGAGGTCGACCGAGCCGTCCTCCCCCGCCTTGACGACCACGACCCGCATCCCGGCCATCACCGCCGAGGCGGCGTTGGTGCCGTGGGCCGACGACGGGATCAGGCACACGTCGCGCACCGGTGCGGACCCCTGGTGCCGCGCCTGGTGGTAGCCGCGGATCGCGAGCAGGCCGGCCAGCTCGCCCTGGGAGCCGGCGTTGGGCTGGACCGACACCTCGTCGTAGCCGGTGACCTCGGCCAGCCACGACTCGAGGTCGGCGACGAGGCGCTGGTAGCCGGCGGCGTCCTCGGCGGGGGCGAAGGGGTGCAGGTCGGCGAAGCCGGGCAGGCTGATGGGCTCCATCTCGGTCGTGGCGTTGAGCTTCATGGTGCACGAGCCCAGCGGGATCATCCCGCGGTCCAGCGCGTAGTCGCGCGCGGAGAGCCGGCGCAGGTAGCGCAGCATCTGGGTCTCGCTGTGGTGGGTGGAGAAGACCTCGTGGGTGAGGAACGGCGTACGACGGCGCAGGGCCGGCGGCAGCGCGTCGTCGCGCGCCGGGGCCCCGGCGTCCGCGGTCTCGACCCCGAAGGACTGCCTCACCGCGGCCAGGGTCTGGTCCGTGGTGGTCTCCGAGAGGGAGAGCCCGACCCGGTCGGGGTCGACCAGGCGCAGGTGCAGGCCGAGCTCGCGGGCGCGGGCGACCACCTGCCCGGCGGCGCCCGGCACCCGCACGGAGAGGGTGTCGAAGAACTCCGGGTGCTCCACCTCGAGCCCGGCCGCGGTCAAGGACTCCGCCAGCCGGACCGCCTGGGCGTGCACGCGCCGAGCGATGTCCCGCAGGCCGTCGGGCCCGTGGTAGACGGCGTACATGCCGGCCACCACGGCCAGCAGCACCTGGGCGGTGCAGATGTTGGAGGTGGCCTTGTCGCGCCGGATGTGCTGCTCGCGGGTCTGCAGGGCCAGCCGGTAGGCGCGGTGGCCCTCGGCGTCGACCGAGACCCCGACCAGGCGGCCGGGCAGGTGACGCTCGAGACCGGCGCGCACAGCCATGTAGCCGGCGTGGGGCCCGCCGTAGAAGAGCGGGACGCCGAAACGCTGGGAGGAGCCCACCACGACGTCGGCGCCCAGCTCGCCGGGCGCCTCCAGCAGGGTGAGGGCCAGCAGGTCGGCCGCCACGACTGCCAGCGCGCCCCGCTCGTGGGCCTGGACCAGCAGGGGCCGGGGGTCGAGCACCCGGCCCGAGGCGCCGGGGTACTGCACCAGCAGGCCGCTGAGCTCGCCCTGCGGCAGACCGTCGGAGAGGTCCGCGACGACCACCTCGATGCCCATGGCGCGGGCCCGGGTGCGCACCACCTCGCGCGTCTGCGGCAACGCGTCCGCGTCGACCACGAAGGGGCCGGCGGCCTTGCGCTGGGCGCGGCGCACCAGGGTCATCGCCTCGGCCACCGCCGTGCCCTCGTCGAGGAGGGAGGCGTTGGCGGTGGGCAGGCCGGTGAGGTCCGCGATCACGGTCTGGAAGTTGAGCAGCGCCTCCAGCCGGCCCTGGGAGATCTCCGGCTGGTAGGGGGTGTAGGCGGTGTACCAGGACGGGTCCTCCAGCACGTTGCGCCGGATCACCGCCGGCGTCACGGTGCCGTGGTAGCCCAGCCCGATCAGGCTCTCGGCGACCCGGTTCGCGGCGGCGAGGCTCCGCAGCTCGGCCGCGGCGGCCGCCTCCGAGACAGGCTCCGGCAGCCGCAACGGCTCGGCGGAGCGGATCGCCGGCGGCACGGCGGCGTCCATCAGGCTGGTCAGCGAGTCGTGGTCCAGCACCTTCAGCATGGTCGCGACGTCGTCGTCGCGTGGGCCGATGTGACGCTCCACGAAGGGGGCGACTCCGGACGACTGGGGCGGGGTGGGCTGGTCGGGCATGTCACGCTCCGGGCTCGGACGAGGACTGGTCGTCCTCCCCCTCTGTCACGCCCCGTCCCGGCGACGCTTCAGAGCTGCCTGACCACGCGGTCCTTGGTGCCTGAGAGGTTCCGGGGAGGAATTGCCCCTTCGGCGCTGGTGCGGCTGCCACCAGGACTCTCCCGCGCGGGATCGTCAGCGACAGCGAACCTACCATCAGAGCGCGGGGAGGCTGCTCGCTCAGCCCGTACGACGGGCGGCCCGGCGAGCGGCAAGCTCGTCCCCGGGCAGCGGAGCGGTGTCGGAGGCCGCGCGCTCGCTGGGGAGCTCGGAGAGGGTGCCCTCGATCTCGCGCCAGACACCGCCGATGGCGATGCCGAAGACGCCCTGGCCACCCTGCAGGAGGTCGATGACCTCGTCGTTGCTGGTGCACTCGTAGACCGAGGCCCCGTCGCTCATCAGCGTGACCCGGGTGAGGTCGTCGGTGCCCCGGGCGCGCAGGTGCTGGACCGCGGTGCGGATCTGCTGGAGCGAGATGCCGGCGTCGAGCAGCCGCTTGACGACCTTGAGGAGCAGGATGTCGCGGAAGGAGTAGAGCCGCTGGGACCCCGAGCCCGTCGCCCCGCGGACGGTGGGCTCCACCAGTCCGGTGCGCGCCCAGTAGTCGAGCTGGCGGTAGGTGATCCCGGCCGCGTTGCACGCCGTGGGACCGCGGTAGCCGGCGTCGCTGGGCAGCGGGGAGACGTCGTCGGTGAAGAGGAGACCCTGCTCCTCGGCGACCTCCGCGGCACGCTCCGCCTCGAGGCCGTCCACCTTGTCCTGCTTGTTCTCGTCAACGCCCACTGGGGACCCTCCGTCGTCTACTCCGCTCAGCGTAACTCCCTTGGGGGAAGGACGCCGTGGTCTTGCCCCGAGGGCACCACAACGTTGGAGTTACAACGAAGACAGTTCAAGGTAAGCCCCCACCCGCGGGTGGTCAACGCGCCACGCGGTGTGTCGCAACCCTCAACCTCAAGATGAGGGTGAGGGATCAGCCGCCCTCGGGCGCCTCGAAGTCCTCGGGCGTGACCTGGTCGAGGAACTCCCGGAAGCGCTCGACCTCGTCCTCCTGCTCGGCCGGCACCGCGAGGCCAGCCTCGTCCAGCACACCCTCGTCGACGACGATCCGGGCCCCGGTGCGCAGCGCCAGGGCGATCGAGTCGGACGGCCGGGCGCTCACCTCCGCACCGGAGTCGAAGACCAGCAGCGCGTAGAAGACGTTGTCGCGCACCTCGGTGATCCGCACCTCCGCCAGGGGCGCGCCGGTCGCCTCCAGGACGTCCTTCATCAGGTCGTGGGTGAGGGGACGGGGTGGGACGACCCCCTGCTGGGCGAAGGCGATCGCGGTGGCCTCCACGGCCCCGATCCAGATCGGCAGGTACCTGTCCCCCGCCACTTCGCGCAGCAGCACGATGGGCTGGTTGGAAGGCATCTCGACCCGGACTCCGATGACGTCTACCTCGCGCACACCGCCACCCTACTCCGCACCGGTGGGAGGGTCAGGATCCCTGCAGCCCGTTCTTCACCAGGGTCGCGTGCAGCCGCACCGAGAGGGCCGCGATCTCGCTGACGGCCTCCTCGGCCCGGGCCCGGGCGGCCGCGTCGCGGCCGCGCTTGAGCGGAGCCACGACCTGCTCGACGAGCCCCACCTCGCGGTCGGCGGAGGTCTTGAAGGCGCGCAGGTGGCGGGGCTCGAAGCCGAAGTCGGCGAGCTCCCGGGCGGTGCGGGCGATGACCAGGGCGTCCGTGTCGTAGTGACCGGTCCCCGGGCGAGGGGTGATCAGCCCGAACTGCTCGAGCTGGCCGAGGAGCTCCTCGCTGACCTCGGCGATCTTGAGCAGCTCGCGACGCGAGAGCCGGACGTCGGAGCGGCGGGAGAAGGACTCGGGCGACGGGAGCCCGTCGCTGGCCAGCGCCACCTGGGGAACGGTGGGGACCACCGCCTCGATGGGCGGCGGCTCCAGGCCGCGGTCGATGGCGTCGAGGTGCTCCCCGATCACCTTCAGCGGCAGGTAGTGGTCACGCTGCATGCGCAGGACGTAGCGGAGACGCTCGACGTCCTCGTGGGAGAACTTCCGGTAGCCCGCCGGGGTCCGCTCGGGCTTGATGAGGCCCTTGTCCTCGAGGAACCGGATCTTGGGGATGGTGATCCCCGGGAAGTCGGGGCGGAGGACGTCGAGCACCTGCCCGATGTTCATCCGCCCCCGGGAGGGGCGTGAGGAGGGAGCGGAGGACGCTGGGGAGACCACGCTGACGCGCCTCAGCCGGTCACGTGACCGGCGAAGAAGACAAGGCGGTACTTGCCGATCTGCACCTCGTCGCCGTCCGTCAGCTCCACCGAGTCGATCCGGTCCCGGTTGACGTAGGTGCCGTTGAGGCTGCCGACGTCGCTGACCCGGAACGTGTCCCCGTCACGACGGAACTCCGCGTGCCGGCGGGAGACCGTGACGTCGTCGAGGAAGATCTCGGACTCGGGGTGACGCCCCGCGGCCACCATGTCGGTGTCCAGGAGGAAGCGACTGCCCGCTCCGGGGCCGCGCTGGACCACGAGCAACGCCGAGCCGGTCGGCAGGGCGTCGACGGCGGCGGCGTCGACCGGGCTCAGCGCCCGGTCGGAGCTCTCTGCCCGCTCGTGGGGGATCGAGATGGTCGTGGTGGCGTCCGGCGCACCGGCGTCGCCGGAGGCCTCTGCCGCTCCCCCCGCGATCGGCGACCCGCACTGCGCGCAGAACCGTGCGTCGTCGGGATTTGGCTTTCCGCAGGCCGTGCAGAACGGCATGTGTCCTCCGCTTCCGTGTCCGGGGCCGCACCTGAGGGCCTCACCCTCAAGGCCCGGCTGAGGGTGAAGGTTCCTACGAAACTATCAGTTTGTGCAACTGAGCGGGGCTCAACTCGGGTCGAGAGCGTCCTGGTAGGCGGCCGAGTCCATCAGCGCGTCGAGCTGCGCGGGGTCGGCCGGCGCGACCTCGAAGAGCCAGCCGGCGGCGTAGGGGTCGTTGTTGACCAGCTCGGGCGTCGCGTCCAGGGAGTCGTTGCGCGCCACGACCTCCCCGCTGACGGGGGCGTAGATGTCGCTCACCGACTTCGTCGACTCCAGCTCGCCGCAGGTGTCCCCCGCGCTCACCACCTCGCCCACCTCGGGCAGCGAGACGTAGACGATGTCACCCAGCGCGTCCTGGGCGAAGTGGGTGATCCCCACCCGCACCGTGCCCGAGCCCTCCGTGCTGCGCACCCACTCGTGCTCCGAGCTGTACTTCAGGTCCTCGGGGTACATCGCGCTCTCCTCTGGCTCGAGGGTCCCGACGGACCCGGGGCGGTGGTCGTCGAGGCTACTGCCCCTGCGCGGGACCGGCGAAGTCGGTCCGGGGCAGGTCGCGGACCGACTCGATCACGATCTGGCCCGGCTCCTCGATGGCCACCTCGGCGCCGTCCTGGCCGCGCAGCGCCGCGATCGGGCCGCTGGGGAAGTTGACTCCGCCCGCCAGGGTGCCGGGCTCGCCGATGGCCTCGATCACGTAGGGGGGCTCCAGCGGCACGCCGTCGACCGTGACGACGCCGTCGACCTCCTCGAACGAGCTCTGCGCGACGAGGCGGACCGTGTCGTTGATCTCGATCGCCTCCGCGCCCGCGGTGCGCAGCTCCTGGACCATGTCGAGGAGCCGGTCGGTGCGCACCGGCGTCTCGTCCTCGGTGATCGTGATGCGCAGCCCGGGACCGCTCACCGGGACGAGCCCGGCCAGGATGTTGAGGGTCTTCAGCTTCTCGGCCGCCTGCTCCAGCGCCGCCTGCCGGGCGTTGGAGTCGGTCTGCAGGTTGCGGCGCTCCCCCTCGAGCCGGGCGATCTCGCGCCGGGCCCGGTCGGAGGTGCCGGTCAGGCCGTTGAGGATCTCGATCAGGTCCTCCTCCCGCCGCCCGGCGTAGGTGTCGTCCAGCTCGGTGCTGCGCACCTGGGCGACGGCGGCGAAGCCGAGGACCGCAAGGAGGACCGCGACCACCACCTGTGAGCGCGAGGGTCTCTTGAGGGCGCCCCTCAGCCGCTCGCGGGCGCCGTCCGGCTCAGGCATGGAAGAGATGGCGGCGGATCGCCGCGGAGTTGGAGAAGATCCGGATGCCCAGCACGACGATCACCCCGGTCTGGAGCTGGCTGCCGACGCCCAGCTTGTCGCCGAGGAAGACGATGCTCGCGGCCAGGACGACGTTGCTGACGAAGGAGACGACGAAGACCTTGTCGTCGAAGATGCCGTCGAGGAACGCGCGCAGGCCGCCGAAGACGGCGTCCAGGGCGGCCACGACGGCGATCGGCAGGTACTGCTCGAGCCCCTGGGGGATGTCGGGCTGCAGCAGCAGCCCCGCGACGATGCCGAGCAGCAACCCGAGGGCGGCGATCACTGTCCCATCTCCTTCATCTGTGCGGACCGCTCGGGCCCGCGCTCACGGGCGTTCGGCAGCGGTCGCATGCGCGCCGCCGGCAGCTCGATGTCGTCATCATCCTCGATCTCGAAGACGAACTCCAACGAACGCGCCAAGGCGTAGAACACCGCGCCGTGGGTGGTGCGCAGCAGCCTCGCCTCCAGCGTGTCGGGGTCACCGATGGCCGAGACGACGTAGGGCGGCGAGAGCGGCCGCACGTTGACGTGGATCGCCGATGCCGAGTTCTGGATCGAGGAGAGCGCGGTGAGCCGCTGCCCGTTGATCGCGATCGCCTCGGCGCCGGCGGCCCAGAGACCGTCGACCAGGAAGAGGAGGTCGTCGTCCTTGAGCACGTCGTCACCCACCGCCCCCGGGGCCGAGTCCACCGTCACCCGGACGCCGGGGCCGCGCACCGCGAGGTAGCCGGTGCGCACGCCGAGGCGGCTCACCCGCTGGCTGACCTCGGTCTCCCTCTCCCGCAGACCGCGCAGGCCCTCCTCGGCGGCTGCGTTGCTCACCCTCAGCTCGCCCGCCCTGTCCTGGAGCTCGCGCACGTCGGTGCGCCCCTCCTGGATCCGCGAGACGAGGCTGGCCCGGCCCAGCGCGTCGACGTCGGCGTTGCGCGAGGTCTGGACGGCCGCGACGGCCACCAGCACCCCGAAGACACCGACCACCGCCGCCGTCACCAGACGCCGCCTGCGGTGCTGGTCGGCGTCCTCGGGGACCGGCCGCTGCCGCCGCCGCTCGGCGGCGTGCTGGTAGTCCTCGTCCATCGACTGCTCGGTGATCAGGGAGAGCAGCGGGAGGGTCACGTGCTGTGGCAGGGGGGCCGACTTCCGCTCCGGGGGGTCGCTCATCGTCGTGCCTCCGGCCGCGGGAGGGGTGGGGTGGTCAGCAGCAGGGTGCGGACCTGCCAGGCGTAGAGGAGCCCGGCCCACCAGTAGAGGCCGATCCCCCAGAGCGCGAAGGCCCAGCCGAAGACGTTGGCCAGCGTCGCCACCACGCCGTCGCCCTCGCCCAGGAAGAGCAGCGGGAACGCATAGAGGAGGTTGAAGGTCGCCGCCTTGCCCAGGAAGTGCACGGGCAGGGAGGTGTAGCCCCTGGTCCGCAGCAGCGGCACCAGCCCCCACAGCGCCAGGTCCCGCAACGGCAGGGCGAGGGCCACCCACCAGGGGATGACGTCGCGCAGGGCGAGCCCCACCACCACCGCGAGGATGTAGAGACGGTCCGCGACGGGATCGAGCAGCTCACCGAGCTCGGAGCGCTGGTCCAGCACCCGCGCGAGGTAGCCGTCCAGGTAGTCGGTGATGCCGGAGAGCATCAGCAGCGCGAGAGCCCAGCCGTCCGCCTCGGGTCCGAGGACCAGCCAGAGGAAGACCGGGATGCTCGCCAGCCTCAGCAGGCTGAGGATGTTCGGGACCGTCCACACCCGGTGAACCCTATCCAGCAGTTCCAGCCCCGCGCTCACACCGGCTCGTCGTGGTGCGCAGCATCCCGGATCTCCCCGACCAGCTCCTCCAGCACGTCCTCGAGCGTGACCAGCCCGAGCAGCGTCCCGTCCCGGCCGATGACCCGGCCCATGTGGGCGCCGCGCCGCTGGAGCGCCTCGAGCGCGGTGTGCAGGGGCACCTCGGGACGGACAGTGGCGAAGGGGCGGATCCACTTGTCGTCCACCACCCGCTGGCGTCGGGCCTCGTCGGTCTCCAGCACGTCCTTGATGTGCAGGTAGCCGAGCAGGTCGCCGTCCTCGCTCTCCACGGGGAAGCGGGAGTAGCCGGTGGCGGCGCAGACCTCCTCCACCGTGGCCACGGTGCTCCCCCGCGGCACGGTGGTCAGGCTCCGGGGCGGCATCAGCACCGAGGTCACCGACTTCTCGGTGAAGCCCAGGGCGCCGGCGAGGCGGTCGTACTCGTGGGCCTCGATGAGCCCCTCGCCGCGTGACTCCTCCACCAGGGCCGCCACCTGCTCGCGGGTGTAGGTGGAGGTCACCTCGTCCTTCGGCTCGATCCGCAGCATCCGCAGGATGGCGTTGGCGCACGCATTGATCGTCACGATCACCGGGCGCAGCAGGGCCACCACCACCATCATCGGCGGGCCCAGGAGCAGCGCCGAGCGCTCGGGCCCGGCGATGGCGAGGTTCTTGGGGACCATCTCGCCGAGCACCACGTGCAGGTAGACCACGAGCGTCATGGCGATGACGAACGCGACCGGATGCACCAGGCCCTCGGGGACCCCCAGCCGGGCGAAGAGCGGCTCCAGCAGGTGGGCGACCGCCGGCTCGCCGACGGCACCGAGACCTAGCGAGCAGATGGTGATGCCGAGCTGCGCACCGGCCATCACGACCGAGATCTGCTCCATCGCCCGCAGGGTGGTGCGGGCCATCGCGGAGCCGGCCTCGGCGCGCGGCTGGATCTGGCTGCGCCGCGCGGAGATGAGCGCGAACTCGGCGCCGACGAAGAAGGCGTTGAGGCCGAGCAGCAGCACGGCCAGGAGGATGGCGACCAGATCGCTCACGAGTCGACCCCCTCGCTCCGGGCCGGCGCCGCGGAGGGCGGGGTCAGGGACACCCGGTCCACCCGCAGCCCCTCCATCCGCTCCACTGCGAGGGTGACCGGGCGCTGCTCGACCTCGCCGTCCTCGTCACGGACCGGGACGACGACGTGCACCGTGTCGCCGGCGGACGGCACCCGCCCCAGCTCGCGCACCACCAGGCCGGCCACGGTGTCGTAGTCCTCGTGCTCGGGCAGCTCGATCCCGGTGGCGTCCTCGACCTCGTCGGGGCGCAGCAGCCCGGAGAGCGACCACGTCCCGTCGCGGCGGCGGCGGGCCCGGTCGCCCAGGCGGTCGTGCTCGTCGGAGATGTCGCCGACGATCTCCTCGACCACGTCCTCGAGGGTGACGATCCCGGCCTGACCGCCGTACTCGTCCAGGACCACCGCCATCTGGAAGCCGTCCTGGCGCAGCAGCGCCAGCAGCGGGTCGAGCCGCAGGGAGTCGGGCACCACGATCGGCTTGACCATGATGTGCTTGACCCGCGTGGTCGGGCGCTCGTGCACCGGGAGTGCGACGGCGTGCTTGATGTGCACCGTGCCGACGACGTTGTCCTCGGCGTCCAGCACCGGGAAGCGGGAGTGACCGGTCTGTCGGGCCAGCGCGATCACCTCGGCGGCCCGGTCGCCGGCCTCGACGCTGGTGGTCCGCACCCGCGGGGTCATGATCTCCCCCGCGGTGCGCGTCCCGAACTCCACCGAGCGCTCCATCAGCTCAGCGGTCTCGGCGTCGAGGGTCCCCTCGTCGGCCGAGCGCTGGACCAGGGAGGCGAGCTCCTGGCTGCTGCGCGCCGAGCGGAGCTCCTCCTGCGGCTCGACGCCCAGCCGGCGCACGATGGCGTTGGCCGAGTTGTTCAGGCCCCGGATCGGCCAGGCCATCACCGTGGTGAAGCCCCGCATGAACCCCTGGGTGGCCCGCGCGGTCGCCAGCGGCACCGCGATAGCGAGGTTCTTGGGCACCAGCTCGCCGACGAGCATGGTGAAGAAGGTGGAGAGGACGAGCCCCAGCGCCACCGCCAGCGGGGTCACCCAGGACTCCGGCGTGCCGAGCGCCAGCAGCGGTCCGTCGACCAGCTGGGCGACGGCCGGCTCCGCCAGGAACCCGATCGCCAGGTTGGTGATGGTGATGCCCACCTGGGCTCCGGAGAGCTGGGTGGACAGGGTGCGCAACGCCTGCTGGACCCCGACCGCTCCCCCGTCGCCCTGCTCCACGAGCTGGTCGACGGCACTGCGGTCCACGGTGACCAACGAGAACTCCGCGGCCACGAAGAGCCCGCAGGCGATCATCAGCAGCAGCGAGACCGACAGGAGGATCCACGGCGTCACCGCGGGACACCTCCGCGCCGGGCCCGGGCAGGGCCGGGGCGTGCGGGACCGCTCACGATCGAGGGCGGGAAGGGATGGCTACTTTGAGGGCCGTCCATGAGCTGTGTGGCATTCCTTCGGATCCGGGCAGACGATGGGGTCACTCTAGCGACCTCGCCGTATGGTTGGCGTCTTCGGCCCGGCCGCCCGGGTCGACCGGAACCACTTCGGAGGCGGGAAGCTCCACGTCGTCATGCCCAGAGCCTGGAAGCACGTCGCGACCGGCGCCGCTCTCGTCCTCCTCGCGGGACTCGGCGCGTCCGTGGCCGACCGCACCGGCGCCGAGCCGCGCGACGCGGCCGGCGGCGAGCCGGCCGACCGGCCCAACATCGTCCTGGTCATGACCGACGACCAGTCCGACGCCGAGCTGCGGTGGATGCCGCTGACCCGCGCGGCCCTGGGCGAGGGGGGGATGGAGTTCACCGACGCCCTCTCCCCCCACCCCCTCTGCTGCCCGGCACGCGCCGAGCTCCTCACCGGGCAGTACGCCCAGAACAACGGCGTGCGGCACAACAACGGGCCGCACGGCGGCTTCGACTCCATGGACCCGGCCAGGACCCTGGGCGACTGGTTCGCCGCCGCCGGCTACCGCACCGCCTTCGTCGGCAAGTACCTCAACAAGTACGGGCCCGGCGACGGCGCGCAGCCCGGGTGGAGCCGCTGGGCCGCCCTGAGCCGCGGCATCTACGACTACCGGAACTTCAGCCTCGACGTCGGTGGGGGCGAGCAGCCCTACCGCGACGCCTACGTCACCGAGGTCCTGGAGGACACGACCAACCGGATGGTCCGGGAGCTCGCGGCGACCGACGAGCCCTTCCTGCTCCTGTCCTGGCACCTGGCCCCGCACTACCGGTTCGACGAGCGGGGCCGGCGTACCCCACCCCCGGCCGCCGCGCAGGACCGGGGCCGGTTCGCCGACCTCCGGCCGCCGTCCTTCGACAAGCCGAGCTTCAACCGCGACCAGGTCGACGCCCGCGGCCGGGTCGAGGTGCGCCGGACCGTACGGCGCCCCGCGCACCTCAGGGCCGAGTTCCGGGCCCGGGTCCGCAGCCTGCAGGCCGTCGACCGAGCGGTCGCCAGCCTGGTGGAGACGCTCAAGGAGACAGGAGCGTGGGAGGACACCTACCTGTTCTTCACCTCCGACAACGGCTACCTGCTCGGCGAGCACCGCCGGGTGGGCAAGAACATGCTCCTCGAGGAGGCCCTGCAGGTTCCGCTGCTGGTCGCCGGCCCCGACGTCCCGCCCGGCTCGGTCTCCACGACCCCGGTCACCCTGGTCGACCTGCCGGCCACCTTCGCCGACCTGGCCCAGGTGGAGCCGCGGCGACTCCAGGACGGGGTCTCCCTCGCGCCGCTGCTGCGCGATCCGTCCCTCACCCCAGGGCCCGCGACCGGGGCGCCCGCGCGAGACACCCTGCTGGTGCAGACGGGCCGCAGCGACGGGGACGGCTGGGACGTGCGCGGCGTCCGCACCGACCGGTACCTCTACGGCTCCCGCGAGGACGGCAGCGGCGAGGTGCTCCACGACCTGCTGGTCGATCCCTTCCAGCTGGTCGACCGCGCCCCGGACCCGGCCTACGGGCCGGTCCTCGCCGAGCTGCGGGCGCGCCGGGACGAGCTGCTCACCTGCGCCGGACCGGCTTGCAACCGCCGGTTCGGACCCCTGCCGGAGCCCGACCCGCCGCCGGGCCGCGGAACCGGTGCCAGCGGCGACTAGCGTGCTGCCCATGACCGACGTCGCGATCGCCGCTCCCAACGAGGCCTCGGCCGATGCCGGGGAGCAGGTCGCCCGCCTGGGCGGCAACGCCGTCGACGCGGCCGTGGCCGCCGTCCTGGTCACGATGGTCAACGAGGTCGGGCTCGTCTCTCTCAGCTCGGGCGGGTTCGTCACCGTCCAGCCGCCGGGCGACCGGGCCGCCTACACCGTGGACGGCTGGATGGACATGCCCGGCCGCGGTCTCGACGTTCCCCCGGGCACCGGGACCTGGGACGTCCACAGCCAGTACGGCGGCGGCGTGGACATCACCATCGGGCCCGGCTCCGTGGCCGTCCACGGCGCGGTCCTCGCCCTGGGCGAGGCGCACGCCCGCGAGGGCGCACTTCCTTGGTCCGAGGTGGTCGCCCCGGCAGTGGAGGTCGCCCGCCACGGGTTCCGGCTCGGCGCGGCCTCCCGCTACTACCTGGAGTACGTCCACGAGAGCATCTTCGGCTGGGACCCGGTCAGCGCCGCGACGATCCACGACTCCCAGGGCAACCTCACCACCGACCCGCTGGCCATCCCGGACCTCGTGTCCTCCCTCGAGCTGATCGCCCGCTCCGGCCCGCACGCCCTCAACTCCGGCGAGCTGGGCCAGGCCATCGGCGCCGACGTGCGGGCTCGGGGCGGCCTGCTCGGGCCCGAGGACCTGGCCTCCTACCGGCCCCTGACCAGGACCTCGATCCTGCAGCGCACCGGTCCGTGGGTCCTCTCCACGACGCCGTCGCCGTCGGTGGGCGGGGTCTGCGTGGCGGCGATGCTCCGCCTACTCGACGGTCGGCCGCGCCACGGGTGGGACGAGGACGAGGTGGCCCGGCTGATCCGCGTCCAGCGGGCGGTGCTGGGCCACCGGCACGCCCATCTCGACCGGGCCGAGGACCCCGAGGCCGCCGCGCAGGAGCTCCTGGCCATGCTCGACGGCACCGGCCCGGAGGTGCTCGGCTCGGGTTCCACCGCCCACGTCTCGACCGCCGACAGCGACGGGCGGGCCTGCGCGGTCACCGTGTCGTCGGGCTACTTCTCCGGGATGGTCGGGGAGGGCACCGGCATCTGGCTCAACAACAGCCTCGGCGAGCAGGAGCTCAACGCGCGCGGCCTGCACGCGGCCCCGCCCGGCACCCGTCTCCAGTCCAACATGGCACCGACCGTGGCCAGGCACGACGACGGCTCCGTGCTGGCCGTCGGCTCCCCGGGGGCGAGTCGCATCTCCACCGCCGTGGTGCAGGTGCTGGCCGGGTTCGTGGGCGGGATGGGTCTCCAGGAGGCTGTCCACCACCCGCGGGTGCACGTGCACCGGGCCGGGACGCCCGAGGAGGAGGTCCAGGTCGAGTCGGCCCTGTCCATGTACTACGGCGGGGTCGGCGTGGCCCTGGCCCATCCCGACGGGCGGCTCCAGGCGGCCGCCGACCCGCGGCGCGAGGGCGCAGTGCGTCTGGTGCTCGACTCCTCAGCCGGCGACGGCTCGTAGCCGTTCCCGCAGCTGGGTCCGCGCGGGGTGGCTCTCCTCGAGGGTGTCGAGGGCGGCCGCGACCTCGTCGGCTGAGTGGGCGGGACGCACGTCCTCCGCGTCGCCGGCGGCGACCCAGCCCACGCCGGGCTCGAGCCGTCGCACCACCCGGGCGGGCACACCGACCACCACGCAGTGGTCGGGCACGATCCCCCGCACCACCGAGCCCGCGCCGACCACCACGTTGCGTCCGATCTCGGTGCCGGGGAGCACGATCGCCCCGTGGCCGATCCAGCTCCCCGACCCGATGCGCACCGGCTGGTGGGCGCCCAGCTGCATGCCGATCGGGGTCTCGGGGTCCTGGTAGCCGTGGGAGGCGTCGGAGACGAACACGTCCTGGCCCAACCACACGTCGTCGCCCAGGACGATCGACTCGTGTGCCGTCAGCGTGGAGCGGGCGCCGACCACGCACCTGTCCCCGATGACCAGCCCCCGCTCGGGACGGCTCGGGTCGTCGGCGGTGTAGCCGACCGAGAGGGTGCAGCCCCGGCCCACCAGGGTCCCCTCCCCGATGTGGACCGACTCCAACCCCATCAGGGAGCCGGGCGGGAACGCCACGCAGCTGCCCGGGCCCAGGGAGCCGAAGGCGTCGCCCCGGTCGGTCCCCGGGGCGATGGCGCCGTACCACTCGACCAGCTCGTGCGCCCGGTGCAGGGCGCGGTTGACGAGGCGTCGCAGGGAGGTCACCGCGCGAGGTTACCTGCCGGTGACCACGCTGGTGGCCGAACCCAGGGCCGCCGGGTGGGGAGCCGACGGCAGCGCCAGCCCGCGGCGCCACGACCCGTGCACCACCACGGCGCCGACGACGGCCCCGACCACCCCCAGGCCGAGGTCGGCCAGCGTGTCGACGTAGGCGAAGCGACGCTCCTCCGAGCCGCTGATGAAGGCGAAGTACTCCCCGATCTCCCACGCGACCGCCCCGGTCGACCCGATGGCGAGCGAGCGCTCCAGGCACCGGCCCAGGCTGGTGCCGCGGGGCAGGCTCAGCATCACCGCGGCGGCCCCGATGAGCACCAGGTTGAAGAAGTGCATCCAGTCGTCGAACCAGACGATCTTGTCGTAGAGGTCCAGCCGGTTGCCGAGGACGTCGGAGAAGCAGGTGACGGTGACCAGCAGGTCGGCGAGCCACGGGAACGGCGCCCGGTCGCGCCAGAAGACCCACCACAGCACGGGCACCGTGAAGGCCAGCATCGGGTAGGCGATGGAGCGCGCCTCGGCAGCCTTGCCCTCCAGGTTGGCCCACGCCGGGTCGATCACGGTGAAGGCCAGCATCAGGAGCAGCAGGCCCTTCAGGACCAGGTCGAGCTGCCGGACGACTCCCGTCGGGGACACTGGGCTGGGGTTCGTCTCGACGCTCACGCGGCGCGATGCTACCCGGGCCCGCGCGTCTGGGCGGCATCTCCAGCGGGGCTGGTGCTACACCTGAGCAATGGGCCCCTCACACCTCTTCCTCGCCCTCGAGCTCGGTGGCACCTTCGCCTTCGCCCTCAACGGCGCTCTGATCGCGATCCGGGTGGCCCGGCTCGACCTGGTCGGGGTCCTCACCCTGGGCATGCTCACCGCCCTGGGCGGCGGGATCCTGAGGGACGTGCTGCTCGGCTCGCAGCCGCCGGCCACGTTCCTCGACTGGCGCTACCTGGCGGTGGCGGCGACGGGCAGCCTGATCGCCTTCCTCTTCGGACCGCACCTGGACCGCTTCGTCGGCACGGTCCTGGTGCTGGACGCCGCGGGCCTGAGCCTCTTCGCGGTCACCGGGGCCAGCAAGGCACTGGAGTTCGGCGCGGGGGTGGGCCTGGCCCAGGCGGTCATCCTCGGCGCCGTGACGGCGGTGGGTGGCGGCACGCTGCGCGACGTGCTGCTCGGCCGGGTCCCGGTCGTGCTGCGCAGCGAGCTCTATGCCATCCCCGCGATGGCCGGGGCGCTGGTGGTCGCGCTCGCCGAGCAGGCCGGCCGCTACGGCGCCGTCGCGGCGGTGGGCGGCGCGCTCCTCTGCTTCGCCATCCGGATGGTCGGTGTCCGGTACCAGCTCAACGCCCCCACCCCGCGATGGCACTGAGGGCTACGGTGCCTCCATGGCAGGCGCTGAGTGGGTGCTGCACGTCGACATGGACCAGTTCCTGGCGGCCGTGGAGCTGCTCCGGCGCCCGGAGCTGGCCGGCCTTCCCCTCGTGGTCGGGGGACGTGGCGATCCCACCGAGCGCGCCGTCGTCTCGACCGCCTCCTACGAGGCGCGGCAGTTCGGCATCCGCTCCGGCATGCCGCTGCGCACGGCCCTCGCACGCTGCCCCCAGGCGGTCTTCCTGCCCGTGGACCGCCCCGTCTACGAGGCGGCCTCCGAGACGGTGATGGCGACGCTGCGGGCCCACCCGGGCGCCGTGGTGGAGGTGCTGGGCTGGGACGAGGCGTTCGTGGGCCTGCGCACCGACGATCCGGAGGCGGCCGCCCGGCAGCTCCAGGCCGAGGTGCTCGAGGCCACCGGGCTCCACTGCTCGGTCGGCATCGGCGACACCCTGCTCCGCGCCAAGATCGCCACGGACTTCGGCAAGCCGCAGGGGACGTTCCTGCTCACCGAGGAGAACTGGTCCAAGGTGATGGGCGAGCGCCCCACCACCGCGCTGTGGGGCGTGGGACCCCGGATCGCGGCGCGGCTGAAGGCCCTGGGGATCACCACGGTCCACGAGCTCGCCGCCGCGCCGGAGGAGGTCCTGGTGGCGGAGTTCGGCCCGGCCATGGGGCCCCACTACGGTCGTGCGGGCCGTGGGCGCGGGCGCACCCGGGTCGACGACACCCCGTGGGTGCCGCGGGCCCACGGACGGGAGACGACCTACCAGCGAGACCTGGTCTCCCCCGACGAGGTGGGTGCGGCCCTCGCCGCCCTCGCCGCCCAGGTGGTCGCCGACATCCGCAAGGAAGGGCGCCCCTGTGCCCGGGTCGGGCTCAAGGTCAGGTTCGCCCCGTTCTTCACCACCACCCGCGTCCGCAAGCTGGCCGCCCCGACCTACGACGTGGAGATCATCCTCGCGACGGCGCTCGCGCTCCTCCAGGAGCTCCACGACGACCGCCCGATCCGGCTGCTGGGGGTCCGCGCCGAGATGGTGCCGGCCGACTCCTGAGCGATCGGGGCGGCGGGCGGCTCCTGTCCGGCGTGCGGGCCCGGCGACTATGGTCGAGGACAGTCCGTCAGCCCGTCGTCGCTCGAGGAGACACCATGCACCCGACCCACGTCCCGATCAGAGTCGCCACCGGCGCGTTCATCCTCAACTCCGGGATCGGCAAGCTGGGTGCCGACGAGGGCACGGCGCAGTACCTCCACAGCGCCGCCGCCGGCGCCTACCCCCAGGTCTTCGAGGACATGGAGCCCCAGCGCTTCGCCAAGATCCTCGCCTACAGCGAGATCGCCGTGGGAGCCGCGCTGCTGGCCCCGATGGTCCCGGCCACGGTGGCCGGTGCGGCCCTGACCGGCTTCGGCTCCGCCCTGGTGGGCATGTACCTGCGGACGCCGTCGATGACGCTGGACGACGGGATCCGCCCCAGCCCCGACGGCATCGCGGTGGCCAAGGACGTGTGGCTGGTGGGTGCCGGGCTGACCCTGCTCAGCCAGGGAGTGCTGGGCGCGGCCAAGTCCGGGGTGAAGTCGTCACGCCGGGCCGTCCGCAAGGCCGTTCCCTTCACCGACTGATCGTCCGCCCCCGTCGTGGCGGATGCCGGACGACGTGACCGACCGGCCCACGCGGTCCCCGCGCGGGTGCTGGCGCTGTGCGTGGCCCTGCTCCTCGCGCAGGGCGCCGTGGTGGCCCTGCTCCTCGGGCCCGCCGGACCCCGGCTCCACGACGCTCCCCTGTCCATCGTCGCTCCGGGGGTCGTGAGCACCTCCCTGGTGGAGCGGGCCGACGACCTCCCCGGTGCCCCGCTGGCGGGGGTCGCGGCGACGGATCGCGACAAGGCGGTCCGGGACGTGGCCGAGGGCCGCGTGGTCGGTGCCCTGGTGATGGACCTGGCGCACACCGAGGACGAGCTGGTCCTCCACCGCCACCGGGCACCGCAGCTCAACCAGGCCGTCGAGGAGCAGGTCGCGCAGGTGCTGCGGGCCAACGGCCGCACCCTGAGCGTCTCTGAGACCTCGCCCTCCGACGTGAGCCGGACGACGCTGTCCAGGGTCGGCGTCGCCGCCAGCGTGCTCGGCCTGGTGGTCGCCATGGGGATCTACTTGCTCCTCGGCCCCTCGCCGGCCCGGCTGCGCGACGGCGTGCGCCGGGTGGCCGTGCTCGCCGTGGCGAGCCTGCTGCTGGGCACGCTCGCCGCCCAGGTGCTCGGCCCGGTGAGCGGGACGCAGCGGGCGGAGCTGGCCGTGATCCTGGGGGCGGTGATGCTGCTCCCCGCCGTGCTGACCCTGGCGCTCGGCACCCTGCTGGGGCTGGTCGGCATGGCGCTCAGCTTCTCCGCGTTCGTCGTCCTGGCCACGCCGCTGCTCGTCGGCCTGGACCCCTACCTGATGCCCCGGCCGTGGCGGCTGGTCGAGGCCTGGACCCCGTCGGGAGCCACGCGACAAGCGCTGGAGGGGGTGGCCCTCTTCGAGGGCGGCGGGGTGGCGCGCGCCGGGCTGGTGCTGGCCGCCTGGTTCGCGGTGGCCGTCCTCGCCCTGGTGGCGTCCCGTCGGGAGCGGACGCGCGTGGTGGCGACCCCCCAGGCAGGTGTACCGGAGCCGGGCGCCGGCGGCCGCCACCGGCCGCGCCGACCGTCGGTCCCCCGCTCGTGGCGAATGCGGGTCGGGGTCCTCGTCCTTCCCAGCGCCGGGCTGCTGGCGGTGCTGCTCACGCTCGTCACCCCTGGGGACCTCCCGGCGGCGGCACCCGTCGCTGACGGCGCCACCCAGACCCGGTGCGTGGCCACCGGCCGGCTGGACTCGGTCGCCGACCTCAACCGCCTCTCGCGCCAGGTCCGCGGCACCGGGGCTTTCCGGGGAGGCGACGTCGGTGCGAGCGCGGTCCTCCAGGACGGGAGGCGCCTGCTCGTCTTCGGCGACACCCTGCGCCGCGTCGGGGACACCCCCGAGACCTTCGTCCGGAACTCGATGCTGTTGCTCGACGGGGGATGCATCCACGCGGTGCTCCCCGCCGACGGCGGCGCCGTGATCCCGGACCGCCCGGGATCCGGGTCCGGGGTCGGGGACCGGGACGGGGACGGGGAGAGGGTCGGCTACTGGCCGATGTCGGTCAACGTGAGCCCCCGGCCGGGCTACGACCTGGTCGGCGTTGCCGCCCAGCGGGTCCGCAAGACCGGCACGGGCCCGTTCGACTTCGAGAACCTCGGGGGCGCCGTGGCCGTCTTCGTGGTGGCGCCCGGCCGGCCGCCGCAGCTCGTCTCGGTCACCGACCTCGGCCCGGACCGTGCCGACGTCACCCGCCCGACCTGGGGTGCGGCGTCGGTCGTGCGGGACGGCTGGGCCTACGTCTACGGGACTGCGAGCAGCCCCGAGGACCTCACCTTCGGCTACTCGCTCCGGGTGGCGCGGGTCCGCCCCGACCAGGTCCAGGACCTCGACGCCTGGCGCTACTGGGACGGCGTGGGCTGGTCGGCCGAGGAAAAGGACGCGGTCGAGCTCGTCGGCGCCCAGGGCGGGACGTCGCAGACGCTGTCGGTCTTCGAGCGCGACGGCACCTGGTACGCGCTGAGCAAGCGTGACGAGTTCCTGGGCTCCCAGGTCGTGGTGTGGACCGCGCCCCACCCGTGGGGTCCCTTCGACCAGGGCACGGCGGTGGCCGACCTGCCCTCCGACGTCGAGACCGGGCACCTGCGGTACATGCCGCTGGCCCACCCCGACCTGCTGCCCCGCCCCGGCAGCGTGGTCGTGTCCTACAGCCGCAACCGCACCTCGCTCGGGGAGGTGCTGGCCGACCCGATGGAGTACCGCCCGCGCTTCCTGCGGGTACGCCTCCCCTAGGTGTGATGCCTAGGCCCGGTCAGCCGGAGGCGGCCTCGAACTGCGCGCGGTAGAGCCGTTCGTAGGCCCCCCGGGCGGCGATCAGCTCGTCATGGGTGCCCTGCTCGACGATGGCGCCGGCCTCCATCACCAGGATCAGGTCGGCGTCGCGGATGGTGGAGAGCCGGTGGGCGATGACGAACGACGTACGGTCGGTGCGCAGGGCGGCCATCGCCTGCTGGAGGAGCAGCTCGGTCCTGGTGTCGACCGAGGAGGTCGCCTCGTCCAGGATCAGCAGCGCCGGGTCGACGAGGAACGCCCGGGCGATGGTGATCAGCTGCCGCTCGCCCGCCGACAGGTTGGACCCCTCCTCCTCCAGGACGGTGTCGTACCCCTCGGGCAGCGAGTGCACGAAGCGGTCGACGAAGGTGGCCCGGGCCGCCTCCAGCACCTGCGCGTCGTCGGCCTCGGGCCGGCCGTAGGCGATGTTGTCGCGGATCGTGCCCTTGAAGAGCCACGAGTCCTGGAGCACCATCCCGATGCGCCCGCGCAGCTCGGCGCGCGGCAGCCGGGAGATGTCGTGGCCGTCGATGGTGATCCGGCCGCCGTCCAGGTCGTAGAAGCGCATCAACAGGTTGACCAGGGTGGTCTTGCCGGCCCCCGTCGGCCCGACGATCGCCACCGTCTGCCCCGGGCGGGCGATCAGGGAGAGGTGGCGGATGAGCGGCCGCTCGGGGTCGTAGGCGAAGGAGACGTCGGAGAAGACCACCTCACCGCTGGTGATGCTCGCCGGTGACGGCGGCGGGTCGTCAGGCTCCTCCTCGGTGTCGAGGAGCTCGAAGACGCGCTCGGCCGACGCCACGCCGGACTGCAGCAGGTTGGCCATCGAGGCGACCTGGCTCAGCGGCTGGTTGAACTGGCGGGCGTACTGGATGAACGCCTGCACCTCCCCCAGCGTCAGCGTCCCGTTGGCCACGCGCAGTCCGCCCAGCACGGCGATCACCACGTAGAGCATGTTCCCCACGAACATCATCGTCGGCATGATCAGCCCGCTGATGAACTGTGCCCCGAAGCTGACCCGGAACAGCTCCTCGTTCTCCTCGGCGAAGGTCCGCTCGATCTCCTCCTGGCGCCCGAACACCTTCACCAGCGCGTGGCCGGAGAAGGCCTCCTCCACCTGGGCGTTCAGCGCGCCGGTACGCCGCCACTGCGCGACGAACCTGCCCTGGGAGCGCTTCATGATGGCCCGGGTGAGCACCAGCGACAGCGGCACCGAGACCAGGGAGACCAGCGCCAGCGTCGGGGAGATCGCGAACATCATCGCCAGCACCGCGAAGAGCGTCAGGACCGCGGTCAGCAGCTGGCTCATCGTCTGCTGCAGGGTCTGGCTCACGTTGTCGATGTCGTTGGTGACCCGGCTGAGCAGCTCGCCGCGCGAGGACCTGTCGATCGCGGCCAGGGGCAGCCGGTGGATCTTCTCCTCCACCCCGGCACGCATCCGCCGCACGGTCTTCTGCACCACGTCGTTGACCAGGTAGCCCTGGAGCCAGGCCAGCAGCGACGCGGCGGCATAGACGCCCACCGCGATCAGCAGCACCTGGCCGACGGCGCCGAAGTCGACCCCCGCGCCGGGCACCACGCCTTGGCCCCGGATGGCCTCGGGGAGCTCGGACTCGGGGGTGCCGGGCGCGAACCTCTTGCCCAGCACCCCGGTGAAGACCAGGTCCGTGGCGCGGCCCAGGATCCGCGGCCCGGCGGCGGTCATGGCGACCGAGAGGACCGCGAACGCCACCACCAACGACGCGGTCACCCGGTCGGGCCGGAGCAGCCCCACGAGCCGCTTGCCGGACTCGCCGAAGCTCTGGGCCTTCTGACCGACCATGCCGCCGCCGGGCCCGTGACCGTGACCGGGGCCGGGGCCGGCGATCCGCTCGGTCTTCTTCAGTCCCTCGGGGCGGCCGGGTCGTTCCGTGACCCGGCCCAGGGCTCCGTCCGCGGTGCCACTCATGCCAGCGCCCCCTCGTCGGTGCCGAGCTGGGAGGCGACGATCTCCTGGTAGGTCGGGCAGTCGTCCAGTAGCTCGGCGTGGGTGCCCAGGCCGACCACCCGGCCGTCGTCGAGAACGACGATCTGGTCGGCGGTGGTGATCGAGGAGACCCGCTGGGCCACCACGAGGACCGTCGCGTCGCGGGTGACCGGCCGCAGCGCCGCCCTCAGCCGGGCGTCGGTGGCCACGTCGAGCGCGGAGAAGGAGTCGTCGAAGAGGTAGAGCGCGGGACGTCGTACCACCGCGCGGGCGATCGCCAGGCGCTGGCGCTGGCCGCCGGAGAAGTTGGTCCCACCCTGGTCGACGGGGCCGTCCAGCCCCTCGGGGAGGGCCCGCACGAAGTCGTCGGCCTGGGCGATCGCGAGGGCGGCCCACAGTTCCTCCTCGGTCGCGCCGGGGCGGCCGTGCAACAGGTTGCTGCGGACGGTGCCGCTGAACAGCCAGGCCTTCTGGGGCACCAGACCGATCTCGGCCCAGAGCGTCTCCGGCGCCAGCCGGCGTACGTCGTGGCCCCCCACGCGGACCTCCCCGCCGGTGACGTCGACCAGACGGGCCACCAGGTTGACCAGGGTGGTCTTCCCGGAGCCGGTGGAGCCCACCACGGCCACGGTCTGACCGGGGCGTGCCGAGAAGGAGACGGCGTGCAGGACCGGGTCGGCGGCGCCTGGGTAGGCGAAGGAGACGCGTTCCAGGTCCACCCAGCCGCGCCGGGCCGGGTCCAGCGGCAGCGGCTCAGCCGGTGCCGCCAAGGAGGTCTCGGTCCGCAGGACCTCGGTGATCCGGTCGGCGCAGACGGCGGCCCGGGGGATCTGCATCAGCATGAAGGTCGCCATCATCACGCTCATCATGATCAGCATCAGGTAGGACAGGAACGCGATGAGCGAGCCGACCCCGGTCTCGCCGGTGTCGACCCGGTGGCCGCCGAACCAGATCACGGCGACGCTGCCCAGGTTGACCACCCAGATGGTGAGGGGGAACAGCGTGGCCATCCACCGGCCGGCGCGCACGGCCACGTCGGTGAGCTCGTCGTTGGCCAGGGCGAACCGCCGGGTCTCGTAAGGCTCCCGGACGAAGGCGCGCACCACGCGGATGCCGGCGATCTGCTCGCGCAGGATCCTGTTCACCGCGTCGATGCGCACCTGCATGAGACGGAAGCTGGGGACCATGCGGCTGACCACCAGCCCGACCGAGAGGAACAGCGCCGGGACCACGACGGCGAGCAGCCAGCCCAGGCCGGGGTCCTCCCGCAGCGCCATCACGACGCCACCCACCATCATCAGTGGTGAGGTGACCGCGATGATGCACGACATCGCGACGAGCATCTGGACCTGCTGCACGTCGTTGGTGGTCCGGGTGATGAGGGAGGGGGCGCCGAACTGTCCGATCTCGCGGGCGGAGAAGCCACCCACCTGGTGGAAGAGCGCACCGCGCAGGTCGCGTCCCACGCTCATCGCGGTCCGTGCCCCGAACCAGGCGGCGCCGACCGAGCCGATGCCCTGGAGCAGAGCGACCGCGAGCATGGCTCCCCCGGTACGCACGATGTAGCCGGTGTCGCCCGTGGTGACGCCTCGGTCGATGATGTCGGCGTTGAGGCTCGGCAGGTAGAGCGCGGCCAGCACGCCGACCCCCTGGAAGACCACGACGGCCAGCAACGCCCAGCGGTAGGGCCGCAGGCGGTCGCGCAGCAGCTGGATCAGCACACCCGGCCGCCCGCCACGGGGGTGCCGGCACCACCGCGCTCCCCCGTCCGGGAGCGAGACGAGGGCGCGACGCAGCGCCGGGGGCAGAGCGGGGTGAGGATCACGGGACTCCCAGGGGACGGTTGGCGACCCACGGCCGCCCGCCCACCGTACCTAAGTGACTCGGTTCATGGAGGCCCTTCCTTGTTTACCGACATCGTGTCGGTATGTTTATCGACATGATGTCGACAACGAGGTGGGTCCCATGAGACCGTCGTTCCTGGCCCTGCGCGAGCTCTCCTTCGCTCGCGGGCGATTCGTCCTGATGGGCTCGGTCGTCGCGCTCATCTCCGTGCTGATGGTGCTGCTCAGCGGCCTGTCCGTCGGACTGGTCAACGACGGGGTCTCGGGGCTGCAGCGCCTCCCCGTGACGTCGCTGGCCTTCCAGCACGACGTGGACGAGAGCTCTGCCTTCTCGCGCAGCGTGATCACCGCCGACGCGGTGGACACCTGGGCCGAGCAGCCCGGGGTCACCGAGGCCGCCCCGTTCGGGAACGCCCTGGTCAACGGGCGCACCGACGGCGGCGCGGAGATCGACCTCGCCCTGTTCGGCGTGGAGCTCGGCTCCTTCGTGGACCCCGGGGCCGACGAGGGCCGCCGCCTGACCGGCGACGGCGAGATCGTGCTCTCCGGCTCGGCGGCCGACGAGGGGGTCGAGATCGGCGACACCGTGATCCTCGAGCCGAGCGGCCAGGAGCTGGAGGTCGTCGGCATCCTCGACGACCAGCACACCTACGGCCACGTGGACGTCGGCTACCTCTCCCTGAAGAGCTGGCAGGAGGCGCGCGCGGGCGTGCGCAGCGGCGACGCGGTGCCGGACCGGGTCTACGACGAGATCACCGCCGTCGCGGTCCGGGCCGACGACGAGGACGCCGTCGACCTCGCGGCCGGTGACGCCGACGCCTCGACCACCTCCATGACCCTGGAGGAGTCCTTCAACGCCTCCCCCGGCTACACCGCCGAGACCTCGACCCTCCAGCTCATCCAGGGGTTCCTGTACGCCATCTCGGCCCTGGTGGTGGGCGCCTTCTTCACCGTCCTGACCATCCAGCGCCGCGGTGAGATCGCGGTTCTGCGGGCCCTCGGCGCCAGCACCGGCTACCTCCTGCGGGAGAGCCTCATCCAGGCGGTCGCCCTGCTCGTCGTCTCCGCCGGTCTCGGGATCGCCGTCGGCGTCGGACTCGGCAGTGCGATCGGCGCCACCGACATGCCCTTCGCCCTGGAGGCAGGCCCCATCGCCGGGGCCGCGGTCCTGCTGCTCGCCCTCGGTGCGGCCGGCGCAGGCGTCGCCGTGCTCAGGATCACCCGGGTCGACCCCCTCACCGCCCTCGGAGGCAACCGATGAACGCCGCACTCACCTTCGCCGACGTCACCCTGACCCTCGGGGACGGCGACGAGACCGTCACCGCCCTCGACCGGGTCAGCCTCACCGTGGCCGCCGGTGAGCTGGTGGGCATCGTCGGCCCCTCCGGGTCCGGCAAGTCCAGCCTGCTCGCCGTCGCCGGCGCCCTGACCGCTCCCACCTCGGGCGAGGTCCGGCTGGGCGACGTCGACCTGGTCGCCGCCAGCCGCAAGGAGCGCGACCGGCTGCGGCGCGACCGAATCGGGTTCGTCTTCCAGAGCACCAACCTGGTCCCGGCGCTGACGGCGCTGGACCAGGTGCGCCTGCCCGGCACCTTCGGCGGGTCCCAGGAGACCCGGGACCCGATGGCGCTGCTGGCCGAGGTGGGCATGGACCACAAGGCGACGCGGCGACCGCACGAGCTCTCCGGGGGTGAGCGTCAGCGGGTCGGCATCGCCCGGGCCCTGAGCACCCGTCCCGACCTCCTGCTGGTCGATGAGCCCACCGCGGCGCTCGACCGGCGACGGAGCCAGGAGGTCGTCGGCCTGCTGGCCCGTGAGACCCACGAGCACGGGGTCGGGACCCTGATGGTCACCCATGACCAGGACGTCCTGCACCACTGCGACCGGGTCTATGAAATGCTCGACGGCAGACTGGGGCCGGCGGCGCTCTGACCCGCCCGGTCGAAGAGGGGAGGCCCGCATGCCGAGGATCGACGCACCCACCATCGCCGAGCACCACGCTCGGCGGCGGCAGGCGCTGGTCTCCGCCGCCCGGGCTCTCCTCTCCGAGACCGGTCAAGCGCCCTCCATCGCCGCCGTCGGCCTGCGGGCCGGGGTGGCCAGGAGCAGCGTCTACCAGTACTTCACCTCCGCCGACGCCCTGCTGGAAGCGGTGGTCGCCGAGGTCTTCCCCGACTGGTCCCAGCGGGTCCAGGACCGGGTCGACGCGGCGGCCACCCCCGGCGAGAAGGTCTGGGCCTACGTCGAGGCCACCTGGGACCTGATGACCGGGAGCGAGCAGTCCGTCGCCCGTGCCCTCGCCGGCGTGGTGGACCCGCAGGTCCTGCACGGTCCGATGGAGAGGTTCCACGAGCAGCTCCAGGTCCCGCTGCGCGAGGCCCTGGCCGCGCTCGGCGAGGCGGAGCCGGCCGCGATGGCCGACCTCGTCCAGGCGATGATCGTGCAGGCGGCCCGCGACGCCCGTCCGGACGACGACGACTTCTCCTGCGCCGTTCCGGAACCGGGGCGGCAGGCGGCCCTCGGTCGCCTCCGGCGGGTCCTCGCCGGCTACCTGGCCCTGCCCTGAGGGCGGACCGGACGCGGGACGACCCAGGCATCGCCCACCGGGTCCGGTCTAGTCGGAGGAGTCGACGCCGGTGCTGCGAGTGATCACGCGCGCGGCCTCGGCCTCGGTGATGCCTGCCCGGAGGGCGACCTCGCGGAGCCTTGCCCGAGCCGCCGCCGGACCCACGCCGTGACGGCCCATCAGGATCCCCACGGCGACCTCGACCTCCGGGGAGCCGTGTCGCGTGGGCGTGCAGCTCTCGGCCAGGCGGCGGGTCTCGAAGGGGAGGTCGGCGTTGCGCACGACCGCCTCGGCCGAGGCTCCCAGCGCCTCCGCGAGAGCCTCGTGCCGGCCTTCGAACGCCGTGGGGGTCGAGGCGTAGAGGCTGACGTTTCCCACGACCTCGCCCTGGTCGAGGATCGGCAGCGACAGGGTCGAGGCGACCCCCGCCGCCGCACCCGCCTGGGCGTCGTCGAGCCAGCGCTCCTCGTCGAAGAGGTCCCCGCCGGCCGCGCCCCGGCCGCTCTCAGCGTCATCGCGGCACGGCGCCCGGTCAGGATCCCGGCTGTCCTCGGCCGCCACCGTCTCCTCGTTGGCCACCAGGGTGAAGGTGACGCCCTCGGAGACCAGACCCACGCTCATCCCGACGCACTCGGGCACGATCGCCTCGGCCCGTCGCGCCGCGCCCAGGAGGGCGAGCGCCAAGCCCACCTGATGGTTCCGCGCCATGTCGCGCAGCACCGCGGCCGTCTCCGGCACTGGCTCCATACCCCACCCCTGTCGTCCGGTCGGACGCTCCGTACCCCGCCGTCCGAGGGGGTATGCCGGACGCACCGGCCACCAGACGTCCCACCCGCCCGGCAGGCTCGTGGGCGCCCCTGGAGGACCCGGACGACCCGGACGACCCGGGCGACCGGGTCGGCGGGCTGCTCACCCGGCTCGGGCTGTGAGCGTCTAGCTCTCGAGCTTCTTGGCGTACCGCTCGTCGGTGCTCTCGACGACCTCCTGGGCCACGTCGCGCAGCTTGATGTTGCCGTGCTGGGAGGCGCGCACCAGGAACTGGAAGGCACGGTCGGAGGGGATCTGGTAGCGCTCGACGATGATCCCGATGGCCTGGCCGATCACCTTGCGGGTGGCGATGGCCTGGTTCAGCTGGTCCTCGACGCGCACCCGCCCCAGCGCGATGGCCGCATGGGTGGCGAACAGCTCGGCGAGGTGGACGGAGTCGGGATCGATCGTCTCCGAGTCGGTGGAGTAGAGGTTCAGGCCGCCGAGGGTCTCCTCCTCGGAGTAGACGACGTCGGTCTCATCAACTGGCTCGCCCTGGGCGTCCCCCATGCAGGACCGTCCCGCGCCGCCATCGACGCGACGGACTCACGCGTCCAGTTCGCGCATGAGGCCGGGCAGCTCCCGGGTCCAGAGGTCCACGTGCCGGTCGGCCAGCTCGTGGGGCAACCCCAAGAGGGAGGCCCACGTGAAGACGGTGTCCACCGGCATTGCGCGGAAGTGGTCGGTCAGCAGCTCCGCGGCTTCCTCCGCGCTAGCGATGACGAGTCCGCGGGAAGCGCCGCCCAGGCCGGCAGCCAACGCGGCATCGACGTCGGTCGAGGTTGAGCGTGGGGCGCGGTCGGGGCCTGGCTGGGCCGCGTCGTAGGTGTCCCAGAGACGCTGGTAAGCCTGAGCCACGACGTCTCGATCACGCGCGGGCGCATCGGTGAGGAAGACGTTCACGGCACCGGACATCCGTCCGACCCGCTCGACGTCGTGTCCTCCCTCGACGAGACCCGCACGGTAGTGCTCCCAGAGATCTCGCCTGACGCCGAGGAGAGGAGACCCCTCCCGTCCAGCACGACGGACACCCACCGGGCCCCCGCAGCCGAGCCACAAGGGGACCTCGCGTTGGACCGGAGGTGGTGTCACACCACCCGAGGAGAGGGCGGAGCGGATCGCGTCCCTGGCCGCGAAGAGTGAACGCAGCGGCGCCGTCGGCGGGGACATCCCGAACATGGCGAACTCCGCGGCACGCGATCCTCCCCCGAGTCCCAGGTCGAGCCGTCCGCCGCTGAGGTTGTCGACGACGGCGGCTTCCTCAGCCACCTGCTGCGGATGCCGCAGCAGCGCCAGCAGGACCGCCGTACCGATGCGCACGTGCCGCGTGCGTGCCGCGACGGCGGCCGCGAAGGTGAGCGGCTGGGGAAGGTAGCCGTCCGGATAGCCGTGGTGCTCCGACAACCAGACCGAGGATGCCTCCGTCTCGTCGACTCGCTCGCACAGGGCGAGTGCCCGCTCGTAGACGGAGGCCCACGGTTGCTCCTCGGAGCCCCGCAGGTCGAGGTAGATTCCCAGATTCATGTCGACCCGGTCGACGACGACCGGTGCTCACCTCCCCCAGCACCCACGGCTTGCGGACACTCAGATGTAGAAGCCGCCGTTGACGCAGATGTTCTGCCCGGTCATGAAGCGGGCGCCGTCGCTGACGAGGAACGTGATGACGGGCGCGATGTCGACGTCGGGGTCCCCGAACTCACCGCCGAGCGGCACGCGCTCCCGCAGCCTCTCGAAGTAGACGACCCGCTCCTCCTCGGTGAGGTTGCGGCGGTACTCGTCCACCATGGGCGTCGACGCGGTGGGGTGCAGCACGTTCGCGCGGATGCCGAAGCGCGCCCACTCCACCGCGATGGTGCGCGTCCACGCCATCACCGCTCCCTTGGAGGCGGCATAGGCGGCCCGGTCCGGGAGCGCCGTCAGGGCCGCCGAGGAGGCGAAGTTGGTGATGCTGCTCCGCTCCCCCTTCTGCAGGTGCGGAAGGGCGGCGCGGTTGGTCAGCATCGTGCCCCGGGCGTTGACGTTCATCACCTTGTCCCAGTCCTCGTCGCTGAGGTCCTCGGCCGGGCCCTGGGCGAACGCGCCGGCGGCGTGCACGAGTGCGTCCAGGCCGCCGAGCCCGTTGGCGGCCTCGTCGACCACCGAGAAGACCTCATCACGATTCGTGACGTCACAGGTCAGGAACCGCTGTCCGGTCTCCTGCGCGACCTGCTGCCCGAGCTCCTCCGCGACGTCCAGGGAGACCACGGAGGCTCCTGCTCCAGCAAGCGAGCGGACGCAGGCTGCGCCCAGTCCGCTGGCTCCCCCGACGACGATGACCTTCTTGTCCATGGTTCTCCTTGCGCGTTCGGTGGGTGTCTCGGGATACGTGCCGGAGCCGGTCAGTCGACGCTGACCCAGCGCCGAGGACTGGACTCGAAGCTCCGGGCGTACCCGGCCAGCGCCACCTCCGTGTGCAGCGCGTGGCCCGTGGCCGGGTCGAGGTACTGACGGGTCTCGACGCCCTCGTTGACCGTGGTGACCAGCACCGGGCACCCCTCGGTCCAGTGGTCGGGTGCGTGGGCCAGGACGGCCTGGGAGCGGGTGCTGACCGCGACGCGGCCGCGCTGCTCCACCCCGGGCGCGATGGGGAGCGCGGGCGTGCGCATGAGCTCCTCGGGGTCGACCGGCGCCGGCGGCACCGCGGCGGGGCGGGCGTGGGCCAGTCGCTGGCTCAGGAGCACCTGTCGGTAATCGGTCGTCCCGTCGTTGACGTCGACGCCGTAGACGTCCAGCGCGTCCTCGGGGGTGATGAGTCCCGCCTCGACGTCCTCGAGGACAGCAGACACCTCGCGGTCCAGCGGGTCACCCCAACCACCGCCTCCGGCGGCCCTCACGGAGTAGCTGTGCCCCTCCGGGATGGTGAAACCCTGCTCGTTGCTGCCGATCGGCGTGACCGTGCCGTCCGGGTGGTGCAGCTCGAGACTCGCGGGACGGCCGGGCGCCCCACCCGCGGTACCGACCATCGGCACGTAGCCGTGCCCGCCGATCGTCGCGCCGGTGACGAGCGGCGAACCAGCGATGGCGAACTCCAGGTCCACCCCACGGCCACCGCGGAACTGACCGGCGCCGGAGGCGTCGGCCGAGCGGCGCCGGTACAGGAACCGGATCGGGTACCAGGACTCGCTGACCTCCACGTCGTTGGCCTGGATCGGGGACTTGCGACCGACGAGGTTGAAGTTGAAGTCGGTGCCGTCCCGATCGTGCCCGGCCGGCGAGCCGTTGCCCGACCCGTCGACCATGATCCAGGAGTCGGTGCGTCCGGAGTCGACCTTCCCCGAGAAGGTCACCACGGAGTTCGCCGACATCGTCTGCGAGCTGGACAGGAACTCCCTGCTCGGGCTGTCCGGGGACGCCGCCACAGCGGCGTGGAACGTCCGGAGTGCGGCTTCGCTGGCGTCGTGCGAGGCGGGCATGTGTGCGGCACCCACGGGAGCAGGGTGCAGGCAGTTCAGCAGGCTGCCCTCCGGGCAGTGCACCTCGATCGCGTCGTAGAACCCCTGGTTCAGGGGCAGGTCACGGCCGATCAGTCGCTGCAGCTCGACGCCGATCTTGCCCTTGACGATGTATGCCTTCGAGTTGAAGAAGTGGTCCGTCTGGGGGGCGGTGCCGGTGAAGTCGAACCGGATCGAGCCTCCCTGCACGGTGGTCGTGCAGGGGATCGGGAAGCGCTCCTCGTTCCACTCGGCCCAGCCGGTGGACCGGTAGACGCCGTCCTCGAGCAGCTCGAGCTCGGCGCGCAGGGCCTCCTCCGTGCGCCGGTTGAGCTGGTCGAAGCCGTCGCGAAGCGCCTCGGGGCCCATCTGCTCCGCCAGCTCCTTGAGCTTGGCCGCGCCGACGTCGACCCCGGCGACCAGGCCCCGGATGTCCATCTCGACCAGGTCGGCCATCCGCACGTTGTTCAGCAGGATGTTCCACGTGTCGCGGCGTTCCACACCGGCCGCCAGCAGCTTGACCGCGGGCAGTCGCATGGCCTCCTGGAAGCAGTCCGTGGCACCAGGGGCGAACGAGCCGGGCTGCATGCCGCCGACGTCGACCAGGTGCGCGGAGTTCGCCAGCCACGCGACCAGCTGACCGCGGGCGAAGACCGGCTTCATGATGAAGGCGTCCTGGGCGTGCAGCCCACCACCACGGTGCGGGTCGTTGGCGAAGAAGACGTCCCCGTCCTCGATGTCGTCGCCGTGCTCGATGAAGACGCCGGCGACGGCGTTGGTGGCCGCGAAGAAGTGGTTCGCGATGTGCCCGCCGCCGGTCACGAGACCGCCCCGGGCGTCGAGCAGGGTGCAGGAGTAGTCACCTCCCTCCACCACGAGCGGGCTCACCGCTGTGCGCTGGATGGTCGCAGCACCCTCACCGCAGAAGGCGTCGAGCTGGTGCCGCAGGACCTCGAGTGCAATGTTGTCAAGAGACATCGGAGTTCACTTCCAGTCGCAGGGAGCGGCGCTCGCTCACCGTGAGCGTCGCGCCGCGGGGGACGAACACGGTGGTGTCGACGTCGTCGGCCAGGGCCGGGCCCTGGATCCGGTCGCCGGGCACCAGGGAGGGGGTCCGGTAGCACGGGATCTGCTCGCCACCGTCGCGGTCGAGGTAGACCGTGCGGTACGACGACGCTTCGGGGGCGCCCCCGCTGGAGGTCGCGGCGTCGCGCGGGAACGTGGCCCGGGGCAGCCGCCCGGTCGCGACGGCCCGCAGGAAGGTGACCTCCAGCTGGGCGTTGCGGCCGATCGCGCCCACGCCGTAGCGGGCGCCGTACTGCTCGAGGAAGACCTTCCGGATGGTCTCGACGTCGAACGTCGTCCCGTCCACCGGCACCGAGACCTCCGAGGTCTGCCGGAAGAACCGGACGCCCACGTCGAAGGAGACCGCACGGTCCTCCTCCGGCACGCCGTCACCACCGACGTCCTCGAACACCGCGTCACCGAGCCGCTTCAGCTCCGCGGCGATCTCCTCGGTGTCAGCGCGCTCCAGCAGCACGTCCGCGGACTTGATCCGTTGACGCCGGACGTCGGCCGAGGCCGCGCCGAACGCCGACAGCACCGAGGCCGCGGGGGGCACGATGACCTGCGGGATGTTGGTCTGCAGCGCGATGCTCCCGGTGAACAGGCCACCGCTGCCGCCGTAGGAGATCAGGGACAGCCCGCGGGGGTCGAGGCCGCTGGACCCCGCGTGCAGCCGGGTCGCCTTGACCATCTCGGCCAGGGCGATCTCGCGAATGCCCCAGGCGGTCTCCTCCGCGGAGAGGCCCAGCTTCTCCCCCAGCGTCGCGCAGGCCTTCAGGGCCGCGTCGCGGTCCAGGGTCCCGCCCACGAAGCTGGTGGGGTCGATGTATCCCAGGACGACGAGCGCATCGGTGATCGTCGCGTCCGTGCCGCCGTTGCCGTAGCAGGCCGGTCCGGGCTTCGCCCGCGCCGAGCGCGGTCCCACCCGCAGCAGACCGCGACCGTCGACCCAGGCGATGGACCCGCCGCCGGACCCGATCGAGAGGGTGTCCACCCGGGGCTGCGCGAGGATCATCCCGTGCAGCTCGCCGCGCTCGGAGCGCTGCGGCTGACCACCGGTGATCACGGCGAGGTCGAAGCTGGTGCCGCCCATGTCGCCGCAGATCGCCTCGGTGATGCCTTCGTCGGCGCACACCTCGGCGGCGGCCATCACCCCGGCCGCGGGGCCGGAGGCCACCAGCACGACCGGCGAGCGACGCGCCTCCGCGAGGGTCACCGTGCCGCCGCTGGTCTGCAGCAGCAGCAGCGGCACCCGCAGGCCGGAGTCGGCCAGCTCGTGCGCCAGGGCCTCGATCCCGTCCAGGGACTTGCTGATGACGGCGTTGAGCACCGCCACCAGGCTGCGCTCGTACTCCCGGATGCTCGGGTGCAGCTCCACACCGCTGAACACGGGCAGGTCTGGGAACTCGCGGCGGACGAACTCCACGACCGCGAGCTCGTTCTGCGGGTTCTTGAACGACCACAGGAACGAGACGGCCAGGGCCTCGATCCGGTGGTTCTCCACAAGATCGGTGACCGCGGCACGCACGGCCTCGAGGTCCACCGGGACGAGCACGTCCCCGTGGCGATCGGTCCGTTCCTCGATGCCGACCACGGCCGACCGCTCGATCGGGCTCCACGGCGGGACCAGCCAGCCGTCGATCGAGACCCGCCGGGACCGCGCCATCGAGATGGTGTCCTCGAACCCCACCGTCGTGAGCAGCCCCGCGGGGACCCCCTGCTTCTCGACCAGGGCGTTGGTCACCGCGGTGGTCCCGAGGCCGAACCGCTCCACCCGGGCGAGGAACTCGTCCAGGGGCAGCCCGACCTGCTCCGCCACCAGCCGACAGGCGCCCAGGACACCACGACCGAAGTTGGCGGGGTCCGTCGGCGACTTCGCCCGCCACAAGGACTCCCCGTCACCGCAGGCAAGGTCGGTGAACGTCCCGCCCACGTCGATACCGATCGAGAACCCACCCGACCCCGACACGCCACTGGCGTCCATCACGAACTCCTTGCTCTCGTCATTCACAGTCATGGACGAATCCGTACACAGTCGCTCCGTCGAGCGCGTCCAGCAGGACGGCCCGGACCGGCGTACCGGGCTTCAACGCCTCGTTGCACCGGCAGATGATCCGGCCGGGGAGGCGCACGCCCGCCTCCATCTCCACCGAGCCCGTCAGGTACGGCGTCATCCGCCGCCAGGGCTCGGGCAGGCTCACTCCGCTGGCCGGGAGCTTCCCGATCGACTCGTGGGCCCGCACTGCCACGTCCACGGTGCCTCGCGGCTCGATGGGCTCCCACGCGTAGACGTCGCTCAGGCACTCGTGGCAGTGCGTCGAGAGCGGGAACCGGAGGGTCTGGCACTCGCCGCACCGCTGGAGGGAGAGGTGACCGCCCTGCAGCGACTCCCAGAAGCCGGCGGTGTCGGGGTGGACGTTCGGTGCGCTGCCCGGAGCCGCGGCCACGCGCTCCAAGACAGGCACCTCAGTGAGGCTCTCGCCGTCAGCCATCTCAGTTCGTCCTCTCGTTCGTGAACACCAGGGCGTCGCCCCAGGCGGCCCCCCACTGGAGGACCTTCGCGTCCTGGATCTGGCGTGCGCCGGCCTCGCCGCGCAGCTGCCTGACCATCTCGATCATGTGCCCGTAGCCGTACATGTGCCCCTCGGCCAGGCTTCCCCCCGAGGTGTTCATCGGCAGGGGCGAGTCCAGCCCGATCCCCTTCTCGCGGACGTAGGCGGCCGCCTCACCGGCGCCGCAGTAGCCCCAGCGCTCCAGCGCCATCCAGATCATCTGCGAGTACGGGTCGTAGGTGTAGAGCCCGTCGACGTCCTCGCGGGTGATGCCTGCCATCCGGAACGCCGGGAAGGTGTCGGGCGCGACGTAGTCGTACCTCGAGCTCACACCAGCACCCATGCCGGGGCGGGAGAAGAAGGCGTAGCCGTCGCGTGAGGACTGGATCCCCTGGGCCCCGGTGAGGTGCACCATCGGGCGTCCCAGGTCGGCCGCCCGCTCCGGCGTCGTGACCAGGAGGCAGGTGGAGCCCTCGACCATCTGGCAGATGTCGGACTCGCGCAGCGACCCGATCAGCTCCGGCTCCGCCAGGTACTGCTCGACGGTGAGCGCCTTGTCACGCAGCAGCGCCTTGGGGTTGTCCGCGGCCATGCGACGCAGGGTCACGGGGATCTCGGCCATGTCCTCGACGGTCGCTCCGTAGCGGTCCATGTACTGCTGGAGCGCCAGGGCGGCACCGGCGGTAGCGCCGGGAGACCCGTGCACCGTCCAGTTGGCGTACGGGCCGCCGCCGTCGCGGAACGCCTCGTCCACGGCACCCAGGGAGGTCGCCATCTGCGGCAGGTGGCGGTAGTAGCCGGTCCCGGTCGTGAAGCTGTTCACCACGGCCACGACCTCGGCCACACCCGTCGTCACAGCCATCGCAGCCTGCTGGACCGCCGTGGCGGTCCAGCGTCCGTGCGTCCACAGCTGGCTGACCCAGGACAGGTCCAGTCCCGCCGCCACGACGAACTCGTCGTAGTCAACGCCGCGCCAGGCACCCCAGTTGGTGACCAGGCCATCGACGTCGGCCTTGGTCAGGTTCGCGTCACCGAGGGCGGACCGGAACGACTCGAACTGCAGCCGCAGCGGGCTGCGGGCCGCATCGGGGCCGATCACGTCGCTGGTACCCACACCCACGACACAGGCGTTCAAGCTCATCCAGGTTTCCTCTCGCCATCTTCCGGCTCATCGTCGTCAGATGGGCCGGCGCCAAGACTAACTAGACAACTAACTATTCTTTCTGTCAAGGGTCCCCTCCCTCCGGATGGCCCCGACCCCGGTGCGCGTCAGCTCACCACGCGGTGTCGTAGATCGGGTCGTCCGGGTACAGGCCACCGCGAGGCGCGCTCTCCGGCATCCCGCCAAGGATCCCGTCGTAGTCGTCGGACGAAGGGAACTCTGCGACGTGGTCGTGGATCACCAGCCTCCGCAGCACCTTCCACTCCCCACCGCGACGTTCACACAGGTCCCGGTAGCGACCACCCAGGATCTTCGTCGTCCCGCCGCGGGTCACCATCACGAAGGTGAAGGCGGTCTCGCGCTTGGCCTGCTCTCCGTCCAGCTCCACCAGGACATTGGTGATGTAGTGGTGGGAGCGGTGCCGGGACGTCTTCTGGTTCCGGTGGGCCCATTCGCAGAACTCGTGGGCCGATCCGACGAACGCCCCGTGGTTGTCCGTCGCCTCCGGCCAGAAGGTGGACTTCATCAGGTCGAGGTCCTTGCGGTCCTGGCCGCGGCAGTAGAGGGCGATGTTCTCGTACAGCTCCTGCTTCGCCACCAGCTCGGACAGGACGCTGCCCGCGACCCCGGCGTCCGGGGTGGTCGACTGACGCTGCTCTGAACTCATCTCGGGTCCCTTCGTCGGGTGGTTGGGTCGCTACTCAGGCCGGTGGGCGGCCAGCACGTCCTGAGCCACGCGATCGAAGAACGGCTCGAGATCAGGCATCTCGCTCTCGACCCACGCAGGGAACTCGTCCCAGGTCACGTCCTGGGAGTAGCCCAGCTCCTCGATGACTCCGCGCCACGTGTCGAGGGCCTGTCGAGCGTCGTCGATCAACGCCTCACCATCGACCCCGGCCGACGATCGCTGTGCGATGTCGGCCAGCTTGGCCTCCTGGTGGTCTCGCAGCGCCCCGAGGTCGTCGGTCTCCCAGAGGTGGAGCTCCACGCCCTCCTCCTGCGCGACGGTGAGGGCCTCGGCGGCCGCCCGGAACTGGGTCTCACCGCTGTAGCCGACCAGGAAGTCCTCGAGCCGGTCGACCAGCAGCTGCTGGGCCGCCAGCGGCAGGCTCTCCCACGTCTCCAGGCTCATGTCGAAGGCGGCCGGGGCCGCCGTCAGGGATGCGGTGTCGCTGAAGGTCAGGTGGTCGCCGACCTCGAGGAGGCCGGCCACGAGCTGCCCCACGATCGGTGTCGCGTCGCAGTCCGTCACGCCACGCTGCATCGCGTCGTACGCCTCCCCGAACGGCACGTCCACAGGGGTGAACCCGAGCGCCTTGACCTCGTCGGCCGCGCCGGACCCGCCCGACGCGCGGATCGTCCTGCCCTCGGCGTCCGAGGTGGACGTGACCGGCTCGTCCTTGCACAGGATCACCGGACTGATCTCCGGGAGCAGGGGGAGCAACGGCTTCAGCCCCCGCTCCTCGTGCTCCGCACGCAGGTCGTCGCGCGCGGAGAGCGCGACCGCTGAGCTCAGGAGCTCCAGGCTTCCCGCGACCGGGGACGGCTCGTGAAGGAAGAACGTCTCCTGCGTCGCCGCGGCGACCGGGAAGGAGTCCAGCACCGCGCCGTAGCTCCAGACACCCATGTCGAGGAGCCCGTCCTCCATCGCCTGCGCCACCTCCGTGATGGGTGCCACGGCACCGGAGTAGCTCACCTCGAAGGTGATCTTGCCACCCGACCAGTCCTCGACCGCTTCGACGTAATTCTCCACCGCCACCGAGTGGGACCGGTTCGGGGGCTGGTTGGAGCTGATCCTCAGCTCGACCGGTTCCATGTCCGCCAGGGCCTCGACGAACGCCTCCTTCGAGGCCCCCGCGGGCACGGACTCCCCCGTCCCACCGGCCTCGGACGAACCGCCGCATCCGGCAAGGAGCATCCCCAGCACGGAGCCGGAGGCCGCGAAGGCATAGCCGCGAGCCCTCGCCCGGCCGGCCTGGGTTCGTTTCGTGATCTGTCGCATCTGTTCTTCCCTCATCTGGTCGGCGGTCGAAGTCGGTCGGTCAGTACGTGGCGCGGCCGCCGCTGAGGTCGTAGACGGCGCCGGTGGAGAAGGAGACGCTCTCCGAGCAGAGGAAGGCGATGAGCTCCGCCGCCTCCTCGGGCCGCCCCGCACGCCCCATCGGAATGGTCTCCACGATCCGGCGCAGCACCTCGGGAGGTGACTCCACGTTCATGCCGGTCGAGATGAGTGCGGGCGCCACGGCGTTCACCAGCACCCCTGAGGTGGCGAGCTCCTTGCCCACCGCCTTCGTGAGCGCGATGACGGCGCCCTTCGAGGCGGAGTAGGGCGCGAGGGTCGGCTGACCGTCCTTGCCGGCCATGCTCGCGATGTTCACCACGCGCCCCCACCCGCGGTCGCGCATGGCCGGGATGAAGGCCTTCATGGTGTGCACGGTCCCCAGCACGTTGACCGCGAACAGCTTCTCCCACTCCCCCGTGTCGATCTCGAGGAAGGGTGAGCTGGCGCCCATGATCCCCGCCGAGTTCACCAGGATGTCCACCGGTCCGACGCTCTTCGCGACCGCGGCGACCGAGGCCTCGTCGGACACGTCGACCTCGTGGTCGGCACCGCTCAGGTCGAGGGTGACCACGCGGTGCCCGTCCTTCCGGAGGCGTTCCACCGTGGCCGCCCCCAATCCGCTGGCAGCCCCGGTCACCAGTGCCGTTCTCGTCTTGCTCATGCCGCTTCCTCCTAGGGTGAGGGAAAGGGACCAGGCGTCACGGCCGGCCCCGGACGACGGCAGGACCGGCGCGACCCCATGGATCGCGCCGGACCCTGCCGTCAGGACAGGCCCGGCCTCACTCCGGTCGGTGCTCCCCGAGGGCGTCCTGCACGACCTTCTCGAACAGGGGCTGAAGGTCGACGTCGTTCTCCTCCAGCCACGCCGGGTAGTCCTCCCAGCTGACGCCGGAGTCGTCGTAGCCGAGGTCGGCGATGATCCCGCTCCACTTCTCCTGAGCCGCCTGCGCCTCGTCGACGATCGTCTGGCCGTCGAGGCCGCCGAACGTCTCCCCGGCGATCGCCTTGAGCTTCGCGGCGTGCTGCGCCTCGAGCTCGTCGAGGTCCTCCGCGCTCCAGGTGTGGAACTCCACCCCGTGCTCCTTCGCGACGGCGATCGCCTTGGCGGGGTCATCGAGCTGACCCACCTGGCTGAACCCGACGAGGAAGGCGTCGAGACGGTCGAACAGCAGCTGCTGAGCCGCGAGCGGCAGCTCCTCCCAGACCTCGAGGCTCATGTCGAAGGCACCGGGCGACGCGGTGAAGGGCGTCCCCTCGGAGAAGGTGAGGTGGTCGGCGATCTCGAGCTGACCGGTCGCCAGCACACTGGTGATCGGCGCCCCCTCGCAGTCGGTGACGCCGCGCTGCATCGCGTCGTAGGCCTCCGCGAACGGCACGTCGACCGGAGTGAAGCCGACGGCGCCGAGCTCGTCCGCGAGTCCCGAGCCACCGGCCGCGCGGATCGACCTGCCCTTGGCCTCGGCGGAGGAGGTGACCGGGTCACCCTTGCAGAGGATGACCGCGCTGGAGATGGGGAGCAGGGGGAGCATGGGCTGCAGGCCCTGGCTCTTGATCTCCTCCCGCAGGTCCTCGTTGGCTCCCTGCTCGACGGCAGCGGCCAGGAGGCCCAGCGTGCCGGTCAGGGGGCTGGTGTCGTGCAGGAAGAACGTCTCCTGCGTCGCCGCGGCGATGGGGAAGGTATCGAACAGCGCCCCGTAGCTCCACATGCCCATGTCCATGAGCCCGTCGGCCATCGCCTGGGAGGCCTCGGTGATCGGGGCGACGGCCCCGGAGTAGATGACCTTGAAGGTGATCTTTCCGCCGGACCACTCCTCCACGGCCTCCGCGTAGTGCTCCACGGCGACGGAGAATCCCTGGCCGGGAGACTGGTTGGAGCTGATGCTCAGCTCGACGGGGTCCATGTCAGCGAGGGCGTCGATGAACTTCTGCTTCTCCGCGCCCGCGGGCACCGACTCACCCGATCCGCCCGAGGAGCTGCCCCCGGCTCCGCATCCTGCCAGCAGCGCGACTGCCAGCGTCGCGGCCACCCCGGCCGCGTAACGGCGAGACCGCGTGACGGCCCCGCACCTCCAAGTGTCGTTCCACATCTTCTTACGTCCCTCTTTCGATTGGTTGCAGCGCCGCTCGACAAGAACACGACGATCGCCTCGTCTCGCCACGCGCACGACACCGAGAACGCGTACGACGCGACGCGTCGGACCCGTTTCCACAGCCGCGACCTCGTCGCCCCGGCCGTCCGACGGACAGCAGGACGTGCTCGATCCACTGGGAAACCGATGGCCCACCGCACGGTCGGTAGTTGTTGTTCGGTCAGCAAGTAATATTCCTTGTGACGTGGCGCACGTCAAGCCCCTGCCCCGGTCCTGGATACAAAATTTGTTACGCGTCCAGTTAGTGTCGGAGCAGAGTGACGTCGGGCCCGGCCTTCCGGGTCCTTCCGGCCTCGACCAGCACCCAAGCCCCCTGCAGGGCCACAGCGCGAGAAGGAGCTCAGGATGGACAAGAAGATTATCGTCGTGGGGGGTGCGAGCGGCGTGGGCGCGGCCTGCGTGCGCTCCCTGGCGGCAGCAGGCGCTTCAGTCGTCTCGCTGGACGTCTCGGAGGACGCCGGCAGGGAGGTGGCCGCCAGCGCCGGGCAGCACTTCCTCCGCTGTGACGTCACCGACCGGGACGAGGTCGGCCGCGTCGTCGACGAGGCGGTCGAGCGCCTGGGCGGACTCGACGCGCTGGTCCACGTGGCGGGAATCCTGCTCCAGGGCCCCGCGGCGGAGCTGTCGGCCGCCGACTGGACACGGGTGATGGACGTCAACGCCCGCGGACCGGTCTTCACCAACCAGGCGGCGCTGCCGCACCTGAAGAACTCCGAGCGGGGCAGCATCACCAACTTCGCGTCCTCGTCGGCGCTGACCGCCTACCCCAACGGTGCCGCCTACGCGGCCTCCAAGGGCGCGGTGACGGCCTGGACGCGAACGATCGCGGTCGAGTGGGCGCCGTACGACGTCCGCGCCAACGTGGTGCACCCCTCTGCCGCGACGCCCATGCTGGAGAACCACCGCAACAAGCTCTCGGACGAGGAGAAGATCGCCTACGACGAGCTGCTGCGCCAGAAGGTGCCGCTCGGGGGCAAGTTCGGGGACCCGGACCGGGACATCGCCCCCGTGATCACCTTCCTGGTCAGCGACGCGGCTCGCTTCATCACCGGCCAGAACATCGCCGTCAACGGCGGCTACTACATCTGACGCCGGACGCAGAAGAACCCTCAGGGCCTCGGCCCTGAGGGTTCTTCTGCGTGGTCCGCGTCGGCGACCTACGGTCCCGACATGTTGTCCGGGATCCAGGTGACGAACCCCGGCGCCGCGATCATGATCCCGATCAGCAGGAGCGGGATCGGCACGACCCAGCAGGCCGCCACGAGGACGGAGGACAACGGGATCTTGTGGCCGACGTTGACAGCCGCGTCCTGCACGATCCCGTGGATGATGTAGGACATGACGCCGACGGGTGGGGTCAGCATCGCCAGCTCCATCAGGATCACCACGAACACCCCGAACCAGATGGGTGAGATCGAGAGCGGCTCCAGCAGCGGAAGCAGCAGGGGGACGGTCAGCAGCATGATCACCAGCGACTCCATGAACATGCCGAGCACCAGGTAGACGACGGTCACCAGCATCAGGAACTGGACCCGACCGAGCTCCATCTCGATCACCATCTCCACGAACCCGTCGGCCAGACCGCTCAAGGACAGCAGGCGGCTGAACATGTGCGCCCCGATGAGGAGGAAGAAGAGGGCGCCGACGGTGGAGACCGTCGCCTTCGTCGCCTCCGCGACCGCCGCGAACGGCCGGTCCTTGCGCCGCATCGCGAGTCCGATGACGACCGCCCCCAGCGCGCCGACCGCACCAGCCTCGGTGGCGGTGAGCACTCCCCCGTAGATGCCGCCGACGATGACGATGATCAGGATCGGGGCGGGCCAGATGGGGCCCAACGAGCCGAACCTGTCGGACCAGCTGGACGACACGCGCGCCTTGCCGCGGCCACCCATCGCCGGCCTAATGATCGAGAGCCCGACGAACGTGGCGATGTAGAGGCCCGTCAGGACGATGCCCGGCAGCAGCCCCGCCATCAGCTGCGGACCCACCGCCGTCTGCGCCACCCCGGCGTAGATGACCATCAGCAGGCTCGGCGGGATCAGGTGGGCCAGCGTGCCGGCCGCCATGACGGACATGATGGCGAGGCGCTTGTCATAGCCCGCCCGAAGCATCTCAGGGATCCCGGCCCGGGCCAGGGGGAAGATGCTGCCCAGGGTCGATCCCGAGAGCGAGGCGAAGCCGGCACCGGCAAGCCCGGTGCCCGCCGCCAAGCCTCCCGGCAGCCAGCCGACCCAGTGCCTCGCCGCCGTGTAGAGATGCCGCGTGATCCCGGACTCGAAGAGCATCACGCCCATGAACACGAACATCGGGATGACCGTGAGGGACCAGGACGCCGAGGTGTCGAACGGCATCCGGCTGAGCGTGCCCTCCACCGCCCGTTCACCCGTCAGCGCCCACAGCCCCAGAAGTCCGGGCGCGGCCAGGGCCACCGCCACGGGGATCTTCATCGCCAGGAACGTGAGCATCATGAGGATCGCGAACGTGCCGATCATCCCCGGCGACACGTCGAGCCACATGCCCACGCCCGTGGCTGCCACGAGCCCCCAGAGCACGATCCGCCAGGCCCACAGGGAGCCAGCCCGCGGCGCGGGCGGCGCGGGCGGCACGGGCGCGCTCGCGACCACACCGCCCGTCACGTCGTCAACGGGAGGCGTCTTCTCCTGCTCGTACAAGCTCACAGCGTTGCTCCTTCGAGGTCAGTGGGCCTCTTCGCGTCGTCGGGCTCTCCGCTTCCCGAACCCGGGAGCAGCCCGACCGACCGGAGCAGGTCACGCGCGAGCTGGAGGCAGAAGATCGCGAAGCCCAGGGGCACGATGAACATGAGTGGCCAGATCGGCACCCAGGACGTGGGTGAGCTGCGACCGACCTCCCTGGCCTCCATCGCCTCAAGCCAGCCGAACCACGCGCACGCCAGGCAGAAGACGAGGACCAGCAGGTCGCCGGCGAACGTCACCTCGCGACGGATCTGCGCAGGCATGCGGGTGTACACCAGATCCGCCGCGATGTGCTCTCGCTTGCGGTGCGCCACATTGATGCCGAGGAACACCAGCACCGGCATGAACCAGTAGGTGCTCAGCTCGATGCTTCCCGCGATCGGCTTGCCAGCGGTGCGTGACAGGGCGTTGGCGACGGCGACGACCATCAGCCCGCCCACGGCGATCCCAGCCGGGATCGTCAGCAGGTCGACCGCGGCGTCCAACCGGCTCCGCCGGCGACTCCGGGCGCTCACCGGTGGCACCTCCTGGTCCTCGTGCGCTGGCATGACATGCCTGCGCGGCGCCCCCCGGCTTCCGCGGTTCCGGCACCGCCCTCTAGTACTCGCATGACACTTCCTGGGTTCTCGGGGAAAGTTTGTCGGTTAGACAACTATCGCTGATGGAACCACAGAGGTGACCCCCGCCACAAGAACCCGGGAGTGACAATTCGAACCCCCGGAGCGAACCCCGGAGCGGCCGGGCAGATCGACCGCTCCCCGCGGGCGAACCGGGCGCCGAGACCACGCCGATAAAACTTGTTCGTTGACAAACTTCAATTTTGGGCAATGATGGTCGTCATGGAAACCGAGAACGGTCAAGCGACGTGGCGGCCGCGCGAGGTCGCGCCGGCCGGCACACGGCCGGCCCCCAGGCCCGAGCAGGACCGAGGTGGCCCCGACCTCGACTCCTTCCCGTTGATGAGCAAGGGGAACAAGTACGAGGACTTCTCCGTGGACCAGGAGCTGGTCCACCACTGGGGCCGGACCTTGACCGAGGCCGACAACGTCGCGTTCTCGACCGCGACCTGCGCATGGCTGCCTCTCCACCTCAACGCCGAGTACGCCAGGTCGTTGGGCCACCCCGACGCCGTCGTGAACCCCATGCTGGTCCTGTGCACGGCTGTCGGGCTGTCGGTCGAGGACCTCAGCGAGGCCGGCGGGCCCTTCCTGGGCATCGACGAGTGCGTGTTCCGCCGCCCGGTCTACCCCGGGGACACGATCTCGGCCACCTCCCGCGTCGTCGAGATGCGGACGTCGGCCAGCAAGCCGGGCGTCGGGATCGTCACCTGGCACACCAGCGCACGCAACCAGGACGGGGAGCTCGTCCTGGAGTTCGACCGAACGAACCTGGTCGTCGCTCGCGGCGACCACCCCAACCCTCCCAACAGAAGGAACGACCATGCCTAGCAACCGGCTGCGACGTAGCGAGCTCTCGACCCCCGGGCACAGCCCGAAGATGATCGCGAAGGCAGCGGCCAGCGACGCGGACCTGGTCTTCCTCGACCTGGAGGACTCGGTGGTGGCCTCGGAGAAGGTCCCCGCCCGGAGCAACATCATCGAGGGTCTCAACACCCTCGACTGGGGCATCAAGACCCGGGCGGTCCGCATCAACCCGGTCAGCACCGAGTGGTGCCACGGAGACCTGATCGACATCGTCACCCAGGCCGGACAGAACCTGGACGTCGTCATCATCCCGAAGGTGATGAGCCCTCGGGACGTGTGGTTCGTCGACGACCTCCTGACCCAGCTCGAGACGCGGCTCGGCCTCGAGGCCGGCCGCATCGGCCTGGAGGCGCTGATCGAGGAGACGCAGGCGCTCGCGTGCGTGGAGGAGATCGCGGCGAGCTCGCCGCGGCTCGAGGCCCTGATCCTCGGCGTCGGAGACCTCTCCGCCAGCCAGGGCATCCGCCTGGGACACATCGGCGCGTCGGCCGAGGGCAAGAACGGCTACCCGGGCGACGTGTGGCACTACGCCCGCAACCGGATGATCGTCGCCGCGCGGGCCCACGGCCTGGACGCCGTCGACGGACCCTTCGGTGGGATCGCCAACCCCGAGGGCTACGAGCGCGAGGCCAACTGGGCCGCGACGCTGGGCGCGGTCGGGAAGTGGGCCATCCACCCCAGCCAGATCGCCATCGCCAACGAGGTCTTCGCACCCACGCCGTCTGAGATCGAGCGGGCCACCGCCGCCGTGCAGGCCGTCCGGGAGGCCGAGGAAGCGGGACTGGGCGCCGCCTCGTTCAATGGAATGATGATCGACGCCGCGACCGCTCGCATCTTCGACGCCGTGCTGGAACGTGCACGGCTGTGCGGTGTCGCATGAGCGGTGCACCCGCGCCCGGAGCGCTGGACGGGGTGAAGGTCCTCGACCTCACCGCGATGCTCGCCGGTCCGTTCGCGACGATGCTGCTCGTCGACATGGGCGCGGACGTCGTCAAGGTCGAGCCCGCCACGGGTGACCGTACGCGAAAGCTCGGCCCTTTCCGCGCTGACGACGACCGGACCGTGGCCCTGGGCGGCTACTTCCAGTCGGTCAACCGGGGCAAGCGCAGCATCGTCCTCGACCTGAAGGACGAGGCGGGCGCCGCGCAGTTCCTGGACCTCGTGCGGGTCGCCGACGTGGTGGTCGAGAACTTCTCCTCCGGGGTGATGGAGCGCCTGGGCCTCGGCTACGAGGTGCTGTCGCAGGTCAACCCCCGGCTCGTCTACGCGGCCCTGCGAGGCTTCGGCGACGCCCGGTCCGGGCAGAGCCCCTACGAGCAGTGGCCTGCGTTCGACATCGTCGCGCAGGCCATGGGCGGGTTCGCCGGCATCACCGGGCCCGTCGGGGGCCCGCCGCTGAAGTCCGGCCCCGGGATCGGGGACATCTTCCCCGGAACCCTGCTCGCGCTGGGCGTCACCGCGGCCGTCCGGCACGCGGAGCGCACCGGCGAAGGGCAGTTCGTCGACGTCGGGATGTACGACGCCGTGCTCGCGCTGTGCGAGCGCATCGTCTACCAGCACTCCTACACGGGGATCACCCCCGAGCCGATGGGGAACGGCCACCCGCTCCTCTCCCCCTTCGACATCATGCAGACCGCGGACGGCTGGATCGCCGTGGCCGCACCCAGCGACAACCACTGGCGCATCCTGGTCGAGGCGATGGGCCGGCCGGAGCTCGCCGACGACCCGCGCTACCTCGACAACGTGGCACGCGTCGCGCACGGGGACGAGGTGCGCGAGATCCTCGGCGGTTGGCTCGCCGGGCACACCACGGCCACCGTGATCGGTCTCCTGGGCGGGCGAGTGCCCATCGGTCCGGTGCACACGGCTGCCGACATCTTCGCGGACAAGCACGCAGGCATCCGGGAGATGCTCGTCGAGGTCGAGCAGCCCGGTTCCGACCGGCCGGTGACGATCGCCGGCTCCCCCGTCAAGTTCAGCGCCACGCCGGCGCGCGTCCGGGGGCGAGGCCCCTCGCTGGGCCAGGACGATCCGGCCGCCGTTCTGGACGCATGGTCCACTCCCCCGCACGAGGCAGACACCCGCGACACAACAGGTGGTGATAGCAGTGACTGATCACGACACCGTGCTCGGACCCTGGGGCTGGTTCGAGGACTTCTATCCCGGTCAGCAGATGCGCCACTCGCGCGCCGCCACCGTCGGCGAGCTCGAGGGGAGCGGGCCGGCCAAGCAGGTGATGAACACCGCGCAGGCGCACTTCAACGACCACTTCATGAAGGGCTCCTCCCTCGGCGACGACCGCCTGGTCTTCGGGCTGGCCACGGCCTCCCTGGTCTACGGGCTCTCGTCGCAGGACACCGCCGAGCACGCTGCCGCGGAGCTAGGCTGGTCCAAGCTGCGGTTCAAGGCGCCCGTCCACCACGGCGACACGATCGAGGCGTTCACCGAGGTGGTCTCCGTCGAGCCAGGCGAGGACGACCGAGCGCCCGGGACGGTGGTCTTCCGGCACTGGGGACGCCGGCAGGACGGCGTCGTCGTGTTCGAAGGCGAGCGGTCGACGCTGGTGCGACGCCGTCCCTCCGGGGTCGGCGCGTGACCGGAGCACCCGGACCCACCCTCACTGAGCAGGTGGTGGCCCGCGCCCGTGGCGTCGACCTGGATCGGGCAGACGTGGTCGCGGGCGCCCTGCACTGCATCCTGGACACGCTCGGCGTCGCGATCGGCGCCGTGCGGGAGCCGGTGACCGACCTGGTCCGCAGCGAGGCCCTGGAGGAGGGAGCCGCACCAGCGGCGACCCTGTGGGGCACCGGCGAGCGCGTGTCGCGCGCCCAGGCCGCCCTGGTCAACGGCACCGCCGCCCACGCACTCGACTTCGACGACGTGAGCGCCCTCATGGAGGGCCACCCCTCCGCCCCCGTTCTCCCCGCCCTGCTCGCGGTGGCGGAGGGGACCGCCGCGAGCGGCAGGGACCTGGTCTCGGCGTTCGTCACGGGGTTCGAGACCCAGGCACTGGTGGGGCGCCTGATGGCGCCCTCGCACTACGCCAGGGGCTTCCACACCACCGCGACCGTCGGCGCCTTCGGGGCGGCCGCGGCCTGCGCCCGGTTGGCGGGGCTGGACGACGCGCACTGGGCGCAGGCGTTCGGCATCGTCGGGACGCGCGCTGCGGGGCTCAAGTCGATGTTCGGCACCATGTCCAAGCCCCTGCAGGTGGGGGCGGCCGCGGAGTCCGGCGTCCGGGCCGTCAACCTGGCCAGGCGGGGAGTCACGGCCCATCCCGACGTGCTGGGCGCGCCGCAGGGCTTCCGGGACACCCAGTCCGAGGCCTCGGGACAGGCTCCCGAGTGGGGGTGGTCGACGCCGGCCGTGACGGCGGTGCTCTTCAAGTACCACGCCGCCTGCTACCTGACGCACTCCGCCATCGAGGGCATGCTGTCCCTGCGCGAGGCGGGCCTGACCCCCGACCAGGTCGAGAGCATCGAGGTCCGGGTGCCTGCGGGGCACCTCAGCGTGTGCAACATCGCCGAGCCCACGAGCCCGCTCGAGGGGAAGTTCAGCCTGCGGTTCACCACCGCGATGGCCCTCGCCCGCGGCGACCTCAGCGAGCAGGCGTTCTCGGAGGAGTCCGTGCAGGCACCGGAGGTGGTCGCGTTGCGCGACCGCGTCCAGGTGGTCGCGCGTTCGGGCCCGAGCCGTTCCTCGGCGCTCAGGGTCACCCTCACGGACGGGACCGAGCGTGTGGCCGAGGTCGACGTCAACAGGCCGACCCCGGCGGATGAGCTCGACAGGCGCTGGCACTCCCTGGTCTCCAAGTTCCACTCCCTGGTGGATCCGGTGCTCGGGGCGGAGGCTGCCGACCGCATCGTGGCGGCCGTCTCCGAGCTGCCCGCGGCGCCGGACGTCCGGACGCTCGTGACCGCCCTGGCCGGTGGCGGCACGCCCGGCTGAGCCCGGCCCCGGCCCGTAGTCCCTCGAAGGAGGCACCGCATGCTGCACGACAGGCACCTGTTCGGTCCTGGACCGTCCAACCCCTATCCGGAGGCGACGGCGGCGCTGAGCCTGCCGCTCCTCGGCCACCTCGACCCCGTCTTCCTGGCCATGATGGACGAGACCTGCGAGATGCTGCGCGAGGTGTGGGGAACGACCAACCAGCGCACCCTTCCCCTGAGCGGCACCGGGTCTGCCGGCATGGAGGCGTCGTTCGTGAACACCGTGCACGAGGGCGACGTCGTCGTGGTCGCGGTGAACGGGCTCTTCGGGCAGCGGATGTGCGAGGTCGCCGAGCGCTGCGGTGCCCAGGTGGTGCCCGTCGAGCACGAGTGGGGCCAGCCCATCGACGTCCAGCGCGTCCTCGACGCGCACCCGGGACCGACGATCGTCGCCGCGGTGCACGCGGAGACGTCGACCGGAGTGCGTTCGGACATCGCGGCCCTGGGCGCCGCACTGGCGGCCGAGCGCCCTGACACCCTCCTGCTCGTCGACGCTGTCACCTCCCTCGGCGGGATCGAGCTGCGGACCGACGACTGGGGCGTCGACATCGCGTACGCCGGCACCCAGAAGTGTCTCGGGGTGGCCCCCGGTCTCGCCCCGTTCACCATCAGCGAGCGGGCCTTCGAGCGCCGGGTCGAGCGCCCCCGGTCCTGGTACCTGGACCTCGGGCTGCTGGGCGGCTACGTCGGCGAGGCGAGCGGGGCGGTCGCCCGCACGTACCACCACACGGCGCCGGTGGCGATGATCGCGAGCCTGCACGCCGGCCTTCGACGGATCCTGGACGAGGAGCTGCCCCTCGTCTGGGCCCGGCACGCCGAGGCGGGAGCCCTGCTCCAGCAGGGCCTGCAGGAGATGGGGCTGGAGCTCTTCGCCGCGGAAGGGCACCGGCTTCCAGAGCTCACCACCGTCAGGGTGCCCGAGGGGGTGGACCCGGCCGGCGTGCGCCGCCGGCTCCTGGACCGCCACGGTCTCGAGATCGGTGGCGGAGCCGGTCAGTACGCCGACACGGTCTGGCGCATCGGCCTGATGGGTCACAACGCCCGCCCCGACGCCGCCCTGTTCGTCCTCGCGGCTCTGCGCGACGTGCTCGGCCGGTAGAGCCCGGCACCCCCGTGGCGTGGGCGCCCCACCCGTTGGGCACCTCACTCCTCCACCGCCCACGGGTCCCGGCGTCGGCCGGCCGTGGGGGAACACGTGGACCGGTGGGCGCCCGGCCTGCTTCTCCGCGAGGTGGGGTGGGCGCTCAGGGTCCCGGAGCCGGGGTTGGCGTTGCCGACGACCACGGCCCCCGGACCCGGGACCGTGTCGCCGGGCGTCGCCTCGGCCTCCTCGTGGTCAGGCCGGCAGCCCGACGAGGTCGCCCAGGTGGTGCCGGTGCTGGCCGGGTGAGCCGAGGCCGATCTGGTCGGCCTTGGCGCGCTTGAGGTAGAGGTGGGTGGGGTGCTCCCACGTCATCCCGGTGCCGCCGTGGAGCTGGACCGCCTCCTCGGCGGCCTGGACTGCGAGGTCCCCGCAGCAGGCCTGGGCGAGCGCCGCGGCCACGGCCGCGTCCTCGTCGGCCGTCGCGACCGTGACGGCGGCGTAGCGGGCCGCGGCGGCGGCCGACTCGACCGCGACGTAGAGGTCCGCCATCCGGTGCTTCAGGGCCTGGAAGCTGCCGAGCTGACGCCCGAACTGACGCCGTTCCTTGAGGTGGTGGAGGGTCGACTCCAGGCACCACCGGGCGATTGCGACCTGCTCCGAGGCGAGAAGGGCGGCCCCGGTCACCAGGCCGCTCCGCACCGGAGCCTCGGCCTTCGCCAGGACCCGCTCGGCGGCGGCCCCGGAGAACGTCACGTCTGCCAGCTGCCGGGTCATGTCGAAGGAGGTCACCGGCTCGACGACCGCCTCCGCCGACGCGACGGCCCACAGCTCCAGGGAACCCTCAGCCGATGCCACCGGCACCAGCAGCAGGTCGGCCTCGAGAGCGCCCGCCACGTTCCGTACCGTTCCCCGGACCCGGTCGCCCTCGACCGCGAGAGCCGGGATCTCCGCGTCGGGTGCGAGCGACCAGGGCACGACGAGCGCGGCGGTGCGCTCACCGGCGGCGAGCGGGAGCAGCAGGTCCGAGCCGCTGTGCAGCAGCACGGTGGTCGCGATGACGGCACTGGTGAGGAAGGGTGCCGGCGCCACAGCGCGTCCCAGCTCCTCGAGCACCACCGCCGCCTCGCGGGCGGACGCACCGAGGCCGCCCTGGGCCTCGGGCACGAGCAGGCCGGCCAGGCCGAGCTCGGTGACCAGCGTCTTCCACAAGGCCTCGGCGGCGGAGCGGTCGCCCTCGTACATCGCCATCACCGCGTCCACAGGACAGCGGTCGCGCAGCACCGCGCGGACGGTGGCGCGCAGGTCTTCCTCCAGCTCGGAGTGGAGCAGGTCCACCTCGGTCATCGTGGGATCTCCTTCCAGGGGACGTCCTTGTCGTTGCGCTGCTCGCCGGGAAGTCCCAGGACGCGCTCGGCCACGATGTTGCGCAGGATCTCGGAGGTGCCCCCCTCGATCGAGTTGCCCTTGGCCCGCAGGTACCGGTAGCCGACGTCGCGGCCGGTGAAGTCGACGCGCTCGGGGCGGACCATCGTCCAGTCGGAGTAGCGGAGACCGTCACCACCGAGCATCTCCATCTCCAGCCCGGCGAGCTGCTGGCTGACCCGGGCGAAGACGAGCTTCATCCCGGCGCCCTCCGGCCCGTCCTGACCCACGGCCTGACGTTGCCGCAGCCGAAGTCCAGCCAGGCGCGCCACCTCGGCCTCGACCCACAACCGCAGCAGACGGTCGCGCAGCTCCGCCGTGCGGACCTCGGGCCGGGTCCGCCAGGTCTCGGCGACGACGCCGATCATGCCGCCCTCCCGGGGCGTGGCCTTGCCGCCGATCGCGACGCGCTCGGTGTTGAGCGTGGCGTTGGCCAGCGCCCATCCCTGGCCCACCTCGCCCAGCCGCATGTGGTCGGGGATGCGGACGTCGGTGAGGAAGACCTCGTTGAACTCGGCCTCACCGGTGATCTGCCTCAGCGGTCGCACCTCGACGCCGGGGTCCGACATGTCACAGAGGAAGTACGTGACGCCACGGTGCTTGAAGGCGTCGGGATCGGTGCGTGCGAGCAGGATGGCGAACCGGGCCTTGTGCGCCCCCGACGTCCACACCTTCTGGCCGTTGACGACCCACTCGTCACCGTCGCGGACGGCCCGGGTGGCCAGCGCGGCAAGATCCGAGCCGGCACCCGGCTCGCTGAACAGCTGACACCACTTCTCCTCCCCCGTCCAGAGTGGCCGCAGGAATCGCCGCTTCTGCTCCTCCGTCCCGTACTGCGCGATGATGGGGGCCGCCATGCCCAGCCCGATGCCGTTGGACCGGGGGTCGTTGTCGGGCGCGCCCGCCTCGGCGAACAGCCTGTCCACCTCGGGCTGCAGCGCCCGGCTCGCGTCGAGCCCACCGCAGCCGACAGGGAAGTGCACCGTGGCCAGGCCGGCGTCGAACCGCGCCCGCAGGAAGTCCACGCGATCCATGGCGGACGGGTCGTTCGCCGCCAGGAAGTCGGCGACGAGTCGTCGCAGCTCCTCGGGGCTCATGGCACCAGCACGCTGACGATCTCGGCCACGCAGGCGGGCTTGTCGCCCCCCTCGCGCTCGATGACCACCTTGGTGGTCACCTGGTACCCGTTGCTCGCGGCGGCGACCTCCAGCACCTCCGCGCCGGCCCGGAGCCGCGAGCCGACGGGCACGGGAGAGGGAAAGCGGACTTTGTTGGTGCCGTAGTTGACCCCCATCCGGACGTTCTCAACGCGATAGATCTCCCGAGCGAACATCGGGATCAGGCTGAGGGTGAGGTAGCCGTGGGCGATGGTCGTGCCGAACGGTCCTTCGGCGGCCCGCACCGGGTCGACGTGGATCCACTGGTCGTCCCCGGTGCTCTCCCCGAAGGAGTCGACCTGCTCCTGGGTGATCGTGTGCCACTCCGAGAGGCCGAGCGGTTCCCCGGTCGCCTCCCGGAGCTCGTCGATGCTCGAGAAGACCCTCATGCCTTCGGCCCTCCTGCCACGTAGATCACCTGTCCCGACACGAAGCCGGCGCCGTCGCTGACGAGGTAGGAGACGGCGTGCGCGATGTCCTCCGGGGTGCCCACCCTGGCGACGGGGATCCGCTCGGCGGCCGAGGCCTTGAAGTCCTCGAAGGACATCCCCATCCGGACGGCGGTCGACTCCGTCATCTCGGTGGCGATGAATCCCGGGGCGATGGCGTTGGCAGTCACCCCGAACTTGCCGAGCTCGAGCGCCAGGGTCTTGGTGAAGCCCTGCAGCCCCGCCTTGGCGGCCGAGTAGTTGGCCTGGCCGCGGTTGCCCAGGGCGGAGGCGCTGGACAGGTTGACGATCCGGCCCCAGCCGGCCTCGGTCATGTGCTTCTGGGTGGCCCTGGCCATCAGGAACGAGCCGCGCAGGTGCACGTTCATCACCGCGTCCCAGTCCGCGACGGACATCTTGAACAGCAGGTTGTCCCGCACGATGCCGGCGTTGTTGACCAGGACCGTCGGCGGAGCCAGCTCGGCGGCGACCCGGGCGACCGCCGTCTCCACGGCCGCCTCGTCCGCGACGTCCACGCCCAGGGCGATCGCGCGGCCTCCGGACGCGTTGATCTCGGCCGTGACCTTCTCGCAGGCCGCCTCGTCCAGGTCCAGCACGGCAACGGCCATGCCGTCGGACGCGAGGCGCCGCGCGACCTCCGCGCCGATGCCGCGAGCGGCGCCGGTGACGATCGCGGCGCGTGTGGACTCAGTGGGGGTGTTCACAAGTGGACTCCTGTCAGTGGTGTGGGTAGCCGGGAGTTCCGGCTCCTTGGTGGTGGGAGGGCGCGCTCATCCGCTTCCGGCGAGAGTGAGGCCGCCGTCCACGACGAGCAGCTGCCCGGTCGTCCAGGCCGCGTCCTCGGAGAGCAGGAACGCGACCACGCCGGCGATGTCCTCAGGCAGTCCCAGGCGCTTCAGCGGGTACCTCGCCGCCACCGCCTCCTCGTCGCCCTCGTAGAGCGAGGTCGCGAAGCGGGTCTTCACCACGGCGGGGGCGACGGCGTTGACCCGCACGCCGGGCCCCAGCTCGACCGCCAGCTCCGCCGTCATGTGGCCGAGCATGGCCTTGCTCGCGCCGTACATCCCGATGCCCGGGGCCGGTCGGGTCCCGGCGACGGACGAGACGTTGACGACGGCTCCCCCGTGCTCGCCCATCCACGCCCGGTGCACGTGCTGGGTCCACGACAGGGCTGCGAAGCAGTTCACCTCGACGATCTTGCGGGCGGCGGCGAGGTCCACCTCGATCATGGGTCCGTGGATGGGATTGATGCCCGCGTTGTTGACCAGGAAGTCGATGCTGCCGAACGTGTCGATGGCCCTCTCGACCACCTCGCTCTGGTGCCCGGGGTCGTCGGCCTTGCCCGCTACGGCCAGCGCGTGCGCCGGACCTCCGAGGACCTCGACCGCCTCGTCGAGCGCTTCCTGCTTCCGCGCGGTGATCACCACCTTGGCGCCGTCGGCGACCAGTCGCTGGGCGATGCCCAGGCCGATCCCCCGGCTGGCGCCGGTCACGATCGCGGTACGACCTTCGAACCTCTTGGACATGCGACTCCTACTCGTTCGGGGCGCCGTCGGCGCGCGGGGACCCGAAAACCGGGCCCGACGCGGTCGAGCTGGGCACGTTGCCGGCGTCCTGCGTGTGATGCGGGGTGTAGCTCGTTTCCGCTGTGGACGAGCGTCAGAGGAGCTCGAGGATGGTGGCGTTCGCCATGCCGCCGCCCTCGCACATGGTCTGCAGGCCGTAGCGGATCCCGTTGTCACGCATGTGGTGGACCAACCGGGTCATCAAGATCGCCCCGGACCCACCCAGCGGGTGACCCACCGCGATCGCCCCACCCAGCGGGTTGAGCCGCTCCTGCTCGGCCCCGGTCTCCACCAACCACGACAACGGCACCGGCGCGAACGCCTCGTTGACCTCGAACGCCCCGATCTCCTCGATCGAGAGCCCCGACCTCTTCAACGCCAGCTCCGTGGCCCGGATCGGACCGGTCAACATGATCACCGGGTCATCACCGGCCACCACCGAGGTGTGGATCCGCGCGATCGGCGTCAACCCGTGGGCCCGCGCGACCTCCGAGGAGGTCACCAGCACCGCCCCGGCACCGTCGGAGATCTGCGAGGCGTTGCCCGCCGAGATCACCCCGTCGGCCTTGAACGGCGTGGCCAGCGACGCCAGCTTCTCCACCGTGCCACCACGACGGATCCCCTCATCGGCCACCAGCCCACCGGTCGGCACCAGCTGCGAGGCGAACGCCCCCGCATCGGTGGCCGCCGCCGCCAGCTCGTGCGAACGCAGCGAGTACTCATCCAGGAACGTGCGCGAGAAACCCCACCGCTCCGCGATCATCTCCGCCCCCACACCCTGGTTGAAACCCTGGATGCCGTAGTGCTCGAGGACCGAGTCCGGTACCACCTGCGCACCTTCTGCCGCGCTGCCGAGCGGCACCCGGCTCATCGACTCCACACCACCGGCGACCGCGAAGTCGTAATGACCAGCGATCACCCCCGCCGCAGCGAAGCTCACCGCCTGCTGGCTCGACCCGCACGCCCGGTTCACCGACGTCCCCGGCACACTCTCCGGCCATCCCGCCGCCATCACCGCGTTCCGCCCGATGTTGCTCGCCTGCTCCGAGACCTGAGAGACACACCCCCAGACCACGTCATCGACCATCCCCGCATCCAGCCCGGTGCGCTCCACCAAAGCCTTCAGCACCACCGCCGACAGATCAGCAGGATGAAACCCCGCCAACGCCCCGTTGCGCTTGCCGATCGGTGTCCGAACAGCATCGACGATGACCGCGTCCCTCATGTGTGACTCCCGCACGTGTGTGTGATGTTATTTGTCGGCTGACCAACTATTTCTCCATCGAACCACAGGTGCCTCACGGGCACAAGGGGTGTCAGCCGACGAGTCAGCCAGCCCGTCCGTGAGCCCGACTCGAAGTCTGGGGACGACCGCGGGACGAGCCCCTGCCGGATCCGGTCCGCAGCCCGAGCGGCGCCCCGATCGCCTCGACATACCCCAGTCGGCGGTGCATGGACGCCGAGTGGCGCCCGAACCCGATGCCCGGCAGGACCGCCGCGCCATGGATCAGGGTCGTCGCGTGGTCGCCCAGCAGGTCAGCGACGAACAGAGGGCTCTCGCACTGCCCCCTGAAGATCCGCAGGAGCGCCTCGAGGTCCTCCGACCGCAGGTGGGGAAGCTCCCCGAGCATGATGGCGACGGGCCCGTCGGGGTTCAGGTCCAGGGCCCGCCGGCGACCCAGGGCTGCGGCCGGATTGGCACCGGCACGCCGCGACTCGACCAGCACCTCCACCCCGATGCTTCGCGCGTCGCGGGCAGCTGCGACATCGCTCGTCACGAGAACGACGCGCCCCACGCAGGACGCTTGACGTGCCACGCTGGCCACGTGCAGACCGAGCCACCCACCGGAGTCGTGCGCCGCGCCACACTGTGCACGCCCATGAAACGGCGTCCACGCCGGTTCGATCCCGACGACGACCACCGAGAGTCGCCCGTCAGGGCTGCTGCTGCCCTGGCGGCTCGCCGAGGTGCGGAACGGCCCACTCGCGGTCGCGGTCACGACGGCCCCCTGTCTGCTCATAGGCGGACGGACAGACTAGTTGGTTAACTAACAACTGTCTATTGCGTTTCCGTCGATCCCCGGGATACGGTGGATGGGTTGCTAGTCGACAATCTATGAATTGAGGCTCCGGTGAACCGACCCTTGGTGGACCCGCGTCCGTCGATCCCTTCCGCCCACCGCACGGACGAGCGCGTCGCGATCCAGGAGATGGCGCGGGACTTCGCCATGCGCGAGGTGCTGCCGGTGGCCAACGAGCTCGACCCCGAGAAGGGACTCATCCCCGACTCCCTCCGGCGCAAGATGGCCGACCTGGGCTTCTTCGGCATCACGATCCCCGAGGAGCACGGCGGTCTGGGGCTCGGCGTCTTCGAGTACGCGTTGATCACCGAGGAGCTGGCCCGTGCCTGGATGAGCGTCGCCAGCATCATCGTGCGCTCAGGCGTCGCCCGGACCCTCGACCCCACGCAGCGCGCGGAGATCCTGCCCAAGGCGGCCCGCGGCGAGTGGCTGGGCGCCTTCGCCATGAGCGAGCCCGGCGCGGGATCCGACATCGCCTCGATCCGCACCCGCGCCGACAAGGTGGACGGCGGCTGGGTGATCAACGGCCAGAAGATGTGGTGCACCTTCGCCGACCAGGCCGACGGCATCATCATCGTCGCGCGCACCACGCCGTACGACCCGCAGAAACGGCACGAAGGCATTCGCCGGTTCATCGCGTACAAGAACCCCGGGGAGTTCCCCGAAGGGTGCACCGGCACGCCCGTGCGCAAGATCGGCTACCACGGCTGGAACACCTTCGAACTGTCCTTCGACAACTGCTTCATCCCCGACGACGGCCTGCTCGGCTACGAGACCAGCGGCGTCCCGGACGGCGGCTTCAAGCGCGTCGCCGAAGGCATGCTGACGCCACGCATCCACACCGCGGCGCGCTCCATCGGCCTGGCCCGCGGTGCTCTCGAGGACACGATCAAGTACGTGCAGGAGCGCGAGCAGTTCGGTCACGCCATCGGCGACTTCCAGAACACCCGCTTCAAGATCGCCACCATGGCGTCCGAGATCGAGCTGTGCAGGGCGCTGATGTACGAGGTCGCTGCCGACGTCGATGCCGGCGAGGCATCCGACATGCGTGCTGCGATGGTCAAGTACATGGCTGCGGAGATGTCGGAACGCGTCACGTCCGAGGCCCTTCAGCTCCACGGGGGTGCCGGCTACACCACGGACTTCCCGATCGAGCGGTACTGGCGCGACGCCCGCCTGACCAAGATCTTCGAGGGCACCTCCGAGATCATGCAGCGCCTCATCTCCGACCGTCTGCTGCCCCCCACGCCGTTCCGCTGAACAAAGTGCTCCGAATCGGTAGCCTTAATGCTTGTCATCTATCTAGGATCGGGCAATGACGACGAAGCAGACGCTCAACGGCCACCAGGTCCGGTCGGAGAAGTCCACTCGCCTCCTCCTCAAGGCCGCCGGCGACCTCGTGGCGGAGGGCGGTTACCAGTCCATGACGCTCGCCACGGTCGGCGAGAGGGCCGGCTACAGCCGCTCCCTGGCCACGGCGCGTTTCGGCTCGAAGGCGAAGCTTCTGGAGGCCCTGGTCGACGAGATCGTCATCCGGTGGGACGTCGAGACGGTCGAGCCCGAGCAGCGGGGGCGCACCGGTCTAGACACTCTGCGCGTGCTGCTCACCGAGATCAAGAAGTCCTACCTGAAGCACCCCCGTTCGCTCAGCGTGCTCTACGCGCTGATCTTCGAGGCGACCGGTCCTGTCCCGGAGCTGCACGATCGGTTCGTCGCGTTCCACCGGAACCAGCGCGCCCGGATCGCGACCTACATCAGGAACGGCCTCGAGGATGGGTCGATCGTGCCCGGCATCGACCCGGAGCACCAGGCAGCGGTCATCGTCGCTCAGCTCCGCGGCGTGGGCTACCTGTGGAAGCTGGACCCCGACAGCATCGACGCCGGTCCTGTGCTCACCGCCTTCATCGACCAGGTCTGCTCCCACCTCGCCGGCACCGAGGCACCGGCCGACTAAGCCGGTCCCGCCAACCCTCGGGCCGCACCGCCCGAGACATCGAACCACGCCACCTCCGCGGTTCGCGGAGGTCCTTGGCGCGCCCAGATTGGAGAACGACATGTCAGGACCTCTCACGGGTCTCCGGGTGGTCGAGCTGGCCAGCATCGGACCCGGTCCACACGCTGCCATGATCCTGGCCGACCTGGGCGCGGACGTCGTGCGGGTCGAGCGTCCGGGCCCCCTGGGGCTGGGCCCCCAGGGACGCAACGAGCAGCTGCGCGGCCGCCGCATCGTGACCGCCGACCTCAAGTCGGCCACGGACCGTGAGCGCGTGCTGAACCTCGTGGCCGGCGCCGACGTGCTGATCGAGGGCTATCGCCCGGGGGTGGCCGAACGTCTCGGGCTGGGGCCCGAGGACTGCCTGGCGGTGAACCCCGGGCTGGTGTACGGACGCATGACCGGGTGGGGACAGGACGGCCCCCTGGCGCAGCGCGCCGGCCACGACATCAACTACCTGGCGGTCTCCGGCATCCTGAACGCCGTCGGCCGTTCCGGCGAGCGCCCCGTCGTCCCCCTGAACCTCATCGGCGACTTCGGTGGCGGCTCCATGCTCCTCCTCACCGGGCTGATGGCCGCGCTCTGGGAGCGCCAGCGCACCGGCGTCGGCCAGGTGGTCGACGCCGCCATGGTCGAAGGAGCGAGCCTGCTCGCGCACATGCACTGGTCCATGTACGGCGGCGGCGCCTGGAGCGCGCAGCGCGGCGACAACCTCTTCGACGGCGGCGCCCCGTTCTACGACACGTACGAGTGCGCCGACGGCGGCTACATGGCAGTCGGTGCGGTCGAGCCGCAGTTCTACCAGCTGCTGCTGGAACACCTGGGAGTGGACGGCGAGGACCTGCCCGCACAGCGTGACAAGTCCGGCTGGCCCACGCTCCGCGCGCGGTTCACCGAGGTGTTCCTCAGCCGGCCCCGTCGGCACTGGGAGGAGGTCTTCGCCGACGTGGACGCGTGCGTGACCCCGGTGCTCTCCTTCGACGAGGCCAGCCGACACGAGCACCTCGTCGAGCGCCAGGTGGTCGCCGAGATGAACGGCATCGTGCAGCCGTCCCCAGCCCCCCGGTTCTCCCGCACGGTGGTGGGACCGCCCACCCCTCCCCCGACCACTGCGGTCGACGTGGAGCTGGTCATCGCGGAGTGGGAACGCCCCGCCTGAACCAGGTGCCGTCGCGTCGATGACCGAGGACCGCGAACAACACCGCGAGCAGCACCACCGCGAGTCCCATGCCGCCGAGGGTCCAGCGCAGCGCAGACCAAGCAGATCCACCTGGCGTGAGCCCAGCTCCGGAGTTCCCTAGAAGGGTGTGGCAATGACGATGGAGATCTCCCTGGAAGGCAAGTCCGTCATCGTGGCCGGAGCGGGAGGCGGGATAGGCGCCGCCACCGCAAGGCGCCTCGCCGAAGCAGGAGCCGCCGTCGTGGTCGTCGACCGCTCGCCCGAGCGGGCGGAAGGCGTGGTCGCCGACATTCTTGCTTCGGGGGGCAGGTGCACCGCTGTGATCGAGGACCTGGCCGCTCCGGACGCGGCCCGCCGGATCGTCGCGGCCACGACCGACCTCTACTCGGGAGTCGACGTCCTGGTGAACGTGGCCGGCGGGTCGCGGGCCTTCGTGCCCTTCCGGAGGCTCCACGAGGTCACGGATGCCGAATGGTCGCGGGTGCAGACGATGAACCTGGACTACGTGTTCCGGCTGACGCGAGAAGTCCTCAAGGTGATGCTCGAATCGGGCGGAGGCAACGTCATCAACTTCGGCTCGATCGCCGGAGCCTTCAGCTCGCCCAGCGCTGTGGCATACGGCGCCGCCAAGGCAGCGGTGTCCTCACTCACCCGGAGCCTGGCTCACGACTACGGGCCCGACAACATCCGCGTCAACTGCGTGGCACCCGGCTGGACCCTGACGCCCAACACGACGACGGCCTCCAGCGACTGGTCCATGGACGCGAGCAGCAACATCCCGCTGCGCCGGATGGCCTCCCCCGAGGAGATCGCGGACGTCGTCCTCTTCCTCGCCAGCCCTCTGGCCCGCTACGTCACCGGCCAGACGTTGTTCGTGGACGGCGGGCTGTACCCCGGAGCCACCGCCTCCCTCCCCCAGGTGTCCGAGGAAGGGAGGTGATGGCCGGACCGCCTGTTCGCCAGGTGCCTGCTAGAGCTTCAGAGCGCGTGCGAGCGACCGGAGCTGCTCCACGGTGGCAGGCAGCGTCTGGTAGGGGTTCTCGGGGGTCGGAGCCTTCTCGGTCACCAGCTGGATGGCCACATGGTCTGCGCCCGCGTCGTGGTGCGCGCGGACTCCCGCCGCGATCCGGGAGTCGTCGCCGTGCGACACGAGGTCGTCGATGAGCCGGTCGCTGCCGCCGTCCGACACGTCCTGCTCGGTGTAGCCCAGGGCGAGCAGGTTCTTCACGTAGTTGCGTCGCTCGAGGTAGGGGTCCCTGACGATGGCCCGGGCCATCTCCCGCGCCACCGCGGAGTCGGCGTCCACCACGACCTTGTGCTCCGGCGCGAGCAGCGGTCCCGACCCCAGGGCCTCGCGTGCGGTGGCCGTGTGCGCCGGCGTCGTCAGGTAGGGGTGCGCACCGCGCGCCCGGGTGGCGGACAGCTCGAGCATCCGCGGGCCCAACGCCGCGAGCACCCGGCGGTCGGAGGGGACGTCGTGCTTGTCCAGGCGGTCGAGGTACTCGCTCACCGCGCTGTAGGGCTTGGCGTACGCCGCCTGCGACTCGCGGTGTCCGGCACCCACTCCGAGGAGGAACCGCCCGGGGAACCGCTCGTCGAGCCGGTGGAAGGCGCGAGCGATGACGTCGGCGTCGGTCGTCCAGACGTTGACGATGCCGGTCGCCACCACCACCTGCTCCGTGGCCTCGAGCAGCGACTCCGCGACCGTCAGCTCGCTGTCGCGGGACCCGCCGATCCACAAGGTGCCGAAGCCCAGGGACTCAGCCTCCCCGGCGAGCTCGGGACTCCAGTTCCACTCCACCTGCCACACACCGAACCGGCCTGTGTCCGTCATGATCGTGCTCCCTCTTCTCGGTTGGTTCCCACAGTCGTCGTGGATGGCGTCAAGTCGCCGGTCATGAGCGACCAGAGACCGTCCGGCCCCGCCGCCGCTGCCATGCGCCCGACCTCGACAGCCGTCCTGCCCGTGCTGCCGAACTCGTCGCGCCAGCTCCACAGTCGGGTGGTGCTCAGGCGCAGGTCGTGCTCCTCGGTGAACCCGATGGCGCCGTGCACCTGGTGGGCGAGACGGGCCACCTCACCGGCGGCCTGACCGGCCGCGGTCTTGGCGGCCGGGACGGCCAGCGCGGACGCCGACCCGTCCTCGAGAGCCTGGGCTGCGGCCTCGGCCGCCACCTTGATCAGGAGCACCTCCCCCGCCATCGCCGCGATGTGCTGCTGGACGGCCTGGAACTTGTTCAACGGACGGCCGAACTGCTGGCGCTCGGATGCGTAGGTGACGGAGAGCTCCAGCGCCCGTCGGGCGGCACCGGACATCAGCGCGAGCCGGCCCAGGATCCCGCGCTGGGTGAGGGAGACCGGCGAGACGAGGGAGCCTGGTTCCAGTGCGTGGACCTGCTCCGGGGACAAGGCCACGTCCCGGCCGGTCAGGGTGTCCCGCGGCTCGCCGGCCAGGTTCTCGCCGTGGCGGACCTCGAGCTGGTCACGGCGCACCGTCACGACCTTGTCGCCGACCAGGGCGACCAGGTGGTCGACGTGGCGACCCCAGGGGACGCGAGGGAACTCGCCGTCCAGGACCCACCCGTCCGCCACCTGCGTCAGCGTCACGTCATGACCGCCGGCGGCAGCGGCCAGCGGCCCGTCCGGGACCGGCGCGCCGCTCTCGGCCAGCAGCCAGCCGGCCTGGAGGGCGGTCTCCGCGAAGGGCACCGTGGCACCGTGCTCGCCGAGCACCTGCAGCACCGCGACGGCGGTCCCGAGGTCGCCGCCGGATCCACCGCGTTCCTCGGGGACCGAGAGCAGGACGATGCCAATCTGCTCGAGCGCCCTCCAGAGGTCCGTGTTGAGTGCCACCGGCTCGGATGGCAGAGGCGTGGAGGGATGCCGGCGACAGGCCTCTTCGACCGCTTCGACCAGCGCCTCGGTGATGTCGCTCATGCTGCTCCTACCGCCTTGGCCACGATCCCGCGAAGGATCTCGTTGGTGCCGCCACGCAGGGTGAGGCCCGGGCTGTGGAGCACAGCCTCGGCCAGCATCCTGGGCAGCCGTCGGGGCGAATCCAAGTCGGGCTCGAGATCGGTCAAGGCCCTCACGACGTCGACCAGGGAGCCCTCGAGCCGCGTGCCGAGCTCCTTCACGATCGCGGCGGCCGTGGCGGGGTCCTCGCCCTGCTCGAGCCGTCCCGCGACCGAGAGCGACATCTGTCGCAGCGTCCACACCCGCGAGACCAGCTCACCCAGCCGCCCGCTCTCCGGCTGCCGGCCGTCCTCGGCGAGCGTTCGCAGTGCCTCGAGGAGCAACGGGAACGTGGACAGGATTCGTTCCGGGCCGCTGCGCTCGAGGCCCAGCTCGCTGGTGACCTGCTTCCACCCCGCACCGACCTCGCCGAGGACCCGGTGGTCGGGGACGAAGGTGTCCTGGAACACGACCTCGTTGAAGTGGTGCTCGCCGGTGAGCAGCCTGATCGGCCGGATCTGGATGCTCTCGTCGGGCAGCTCCACGATCACCTGCGACAGGCCGACGTGCTTCTTCTCCCCGAGCGGCTCCGTTCGGACCAGGGCGATCATGGCGTGGGCGTGGTGGGCTCCACTGGTCCAGATCTTCGTGCCGTTGAGCCGCCAGCCGCCCTCCACGCGCGTGGCCCGGGTGCGCACGGACGCGAGGTCGGAACCCGTGTCCGGCTCGCTCATCCCGATGGCGAAGTAGCACTCCCCGCGAGCGATGGCCGGGAGGAACGTCTTGCGCTGCTCCTCGGTGCCGAAACGCATCAGTGCCTGTCCGGACTGCCGGTCGGCGATCCAGTGAGCCGCGACGGGCGCTCCTGCGACCAGCAGTTCCTCCGTGACGACGAAACGCGCCAGCGCGCCCTCCGCCGAGCCGCCGTACTCGTGGGGGAACGCCATGCCGATCCAGCCCTGCCGCGCGAGACGCCGGCTGAACGCCGGGTCCCACCCGGTGAGCCACTGGTCCGCGCTCGGCGTGATCAGGCCCTGCTCGATCTCCTCGGTGAGGAAGGCCCGCACCCGGTGGCGCAGGTCGACCAGGCGCTCCGGCAAGGACACCGGCGCCAGGTTCAGGAAGTCCATCGTCTCGCCTCTCTCGGCATGGGGGTCATCGCACGGCCCAGCGGCCGCTGTACTGCGGGGCGTCCGTCTTCTCGAGGAAGGCACGGAACGCCGCCGGGGCGTCCTCCGTCGCGAAGTTCACCGCCTGCGCAGCGGCTTCGTTGCGGATAGCAGCCGGAAGGTCGGAGCCGACGCCGGCGTTGAGCAGCCCCTTGGTCTGCTCCAGGGCGATGGGAGGCATCGCCGCCAGTCGTCCGGCGAGCTCCGCGACGAAGGCGTCGAGCTCGTCCGCGGGCTTGACCCACGTCACCATCCCCAGCCGCAGCGCCTCTTCGGCGCCGACGACCTCGGCGAGCAGGGCGAGGCGCTTGGCCTGCTGGAGCCCCACGATGCGCGGCAGCAGCCACGAACCGCCGAAGTCGATGGAAAGGCCGCGCCTGGTGAAGATCTCCGAGAACCGGGCGCGGTCGGAGGCGACGACCAGGTCGCAGGCCAGGGCCATGTTGCAGCCGGCACCGGCGGCGACCCCGTCCACCTTGGCGATCACCGGCACGGGGAGCTCGTAGAGCGCCAGCGCCACGTCACCGATCCGCCGCAGTCGGGGGATCGGGTGTTCGTCGTGCTTGCTCTTCGCCACGTCGGCACCCGCGCAGAAGTCGCCGCCCGCACCCTGGAGCACGACGGCCCGGGTCTGCGCGTCGTCCCGGATGTCGGAGAGCACGGTGGCCAGCGTCCGCCACATGGCGCTGTCGACGGCGTTCTTGCGCTCCGGCCGGTTGAGGGTGATCGTCGTGACGCCCTCGGCGGACGTGACCTGCACGGGTGCCTGCGAGTCCATCTCGTTCTCCTATCGTCCTTCGAAGGTGGGGACACGGCGCTCGGCGAAAGCGGCACGCGCCTCCCTGGAGTCGCGGGTTCCGTGCACCACCGCAAGGTGCGACGAGATGAGGTCGAGCGCCGTGCGCAGGTCGTTGTGGACCGACTGCTGAGCGGCACGCTTGATCATGGCGACGTTGACCGGGGGCTGCTGGGCGAGTCGCTGCGCGAACGCCTGGTACGCCTCGGCGAACTCTGCGTCCGGGATCACCTTGGTGGCGAGCCCGATCCGCAGCGCCTCGTCCGCGTCCACGAAGTCCCCGGTCCACAGCAGCTCCAGGGCCTTGCCCATCCCGACCAGGCGAGGGAGGTAGTAGCACCCCCCGTCCCCCGGCACCAGGCCCACCCGGATGTATCCCTCGGACATGCGCGCGGACTTCGCGAGCACGCGGATGTCGCACATCAGCGCCATGTCCATCCCGGCACCGACTGCGACGCCGTTCACCGCCGCGATCACCGGCTTGGAGAGCTCGTCGACGGCGCGCGCCACCTCGTGCACTCCCTCGGTGAGCATCGACTTGAGCGCCAGCGGCTCGTCCCCGACGGCCTCGAGGACGGACAGGTCGATGCCCGAGCAGAATGCGTCTCCGGCCCCGGTGACCACCACGACCCGCACCGCGGGATCGGTCCGGGCGGCGCGCAGTGCGGCGGCCCAGTCCTGGACCATCTCCAGGGTGAAGGCGTTCTTGGCGTGGGGACGGTTCAGCAGGATGGTGCCGACGCCGTCCTTGACGTTGTACTCGAGATCAGGCATCTGCCGGCCTCAGCGGGGGGCCATGCGGAGGGCGCCGTCGAGGCGGATGGTCTCGCCGTTGAGGTAGGCGTTCTCGAGGATGTGGAGCGCGAGGTGCCCGAACTCGTCGGGAGTCCCCAGCCGCTGCGGGTTCGGCACGCTGGCAGCCAGGCCCTCGCGGACGTCCTCACGGAGACGGCCGAGGAGCGGCGTGTCCATGATTCCCGGCGCGATCGTGCACACCCGGATGCCCTTGCTCGCCAGGTCCCGCGCTGCGGTCAGGGTCATCCCCACGATGCCGGCCTTGGAGGCGGTGTAGGGGATCTGACCGATCTGTCCTTCGTAGGCCGCCACGGAGGCCGTCATCACCACGGCACCTCGCTCGCCGTCGACCGCCTCGTGCCTGGCCATCCGCGCCGCGCCGAGCCGCAGCGCGTTGAAGCTTCCGACGAGGTTGAGCCGGATCACGAACTCGAAGTCCTCCAGGGACCCGGGACTGCCCTCCTTGTCGAGCAGCCGCAACCGGCGTCCGGCGCCGGCACAGTGGACCAGGCCGCGCAGCGGGCCCCTGGCCTCAGCGGCGTCGAGGGCAGCGGCGAAGGCCGTCTCGTCGACGACGTCTCCGGGCGTGAAGACGGCGTTGTCACCGAGCTCCTTCGCCGCGACCTCGCCGTCGGAGCCGGGGAGGTCGATCAGTGCGACCTGCGCACCGGCCTCGACCAGACGTCGAGCCGTGGCCAGTCCGAGGCCTGACGCACCGCCGGTCACCGCGATGACTGATCCGTTCACCTGCATTGCTGTTTCTCCTGATCTGTGAGCCCGGCGCCGAGGGCCGGGAGACCGACCCTCCCGCGAGGGTCGGAGTGCGGACGAGTCGAGCGGGGGTGGTCAGAGGAGCTCGAGGATGGTGGCGTTCGCCAGTCCCCCGGCCTCGCACATGGTCTGCAGGCCGTAGCGGATCCCGTTGTCACGCATGTGGTGGACCAACCGGGTCATCAAGATCGCCCCGGACCCACCCAGCGGGTGACCCACCGCGATCGCCCCACCCAGCGGGTTGAGCCGCTCCTGCTCGGCCCCGGTCTCCACCAACCACGACAACGGCACCGGCGCGAACGCCTCGTTGACCTCGAACGCCCCGATCTCCTCGATCGAGAGCCCCGACCTCTTCAACGCCAGCTCCGTGGCCCGGATCGGACCGGTCAACATGATCACCGGGTCATCACCGGCCACCACCGAGGTGTGGATCCGCGCGATCGGCGTCAACCCGTGGGCCCGCGCGACCTCCGAGGACGTCACCAGCACCGCCCCGGCCCCGTCGGAGATCTGCGAGGCGTTACCCGCCGAGATCACCCCGTCGGCCTTGAACGGCGTGGCCAGCGACGCCAGCTTCTCCACCGTGCCACCACGACGGATCCCCTCATCGGCCACCAGCCCACCGGTCGGCACCAGCTGCGAGGCGAACGCCCCCGCATCGGTGGCCGCCGCCGCCAGCTCGTGCGAACGCAGCGAGTACTCATCCAGGAACGTGCGCGAGAAACCCCACCGCTCCGCGATCATCTCCGCCCCCACACCCTGGTTGAAACCCTGGACGCCGTAGGCCTCCAGCACGTGGTCAGGGACGGGCTGGCCGCCCTGAGCGGCGCTGCCCATGGGCACCCGGCTCATCGACTCCACACCACCGGCGACCGCGAAGTCGTAATGACCAGCGATCACCCCCGCCGCAGCGAAGCTCACCGCCTGCTGGCTCGACCCGCACGCCCGGTTCACCGACGTCCCCGGCACACTCTCCGGCCACCCCGCCGCCATCACCGCGTTCCGCCCGATGTTGCTCGCCTGCTCCGAGACCTGAGAGACACACCCCCAGACCACGTCATCGACCATCCCCGCATCCAGCCCGGTGCGCTCCACCAAAGCCTTCAGCACCACCGCCGACAGGTCAGCAGGATGAAACCCCGCCAACGCCCCGTTGCGCTTGCCGATCGGTGTCCGAACAGCATCGACGATGACCGCGTCCCTCATGTGCAACTCCCGCAAGAATCGATTGTTGTTGACCAACTACTAATTACTAGTCATGCAACCACACTTCTGCATGGTGCGCAAGGGTCACTGCTTGGCGGTCTCGCCCCCGTCGATCACGTAGACGGCTCCGGAGACGAACTTCGAGACCGGCGAGGACAGGTAGCAGACCAGCCCACCGATCTCGTCGGGCTCGGCCATGCGCCTGGCGGGGATCTTGCGGACCCGCTTGGCGAGGACGTCGGGGTTGCCGGTCACGTAGGCCTGCGCCTCGGTGGCGAAGGCACCCGGCGCGATGGCATTCACCTGGATGTCGTGGCGGGCCCATTCGGCCGCCAGCGCCTTCGTCATCTGGATCGCGGCACCCTTGGAGGCCGAGTAGGCCGCGAGGGTCGCCTTGCCGAGGATGCCCGAGGTCGAGACGACGTTGATGATCCGACCCCCCTCCCCCGCCTTGACGAAGTGCCGGCCCGCCGCCTGGGAGAGCACGGCGATCGAGGCCACGTTGACCTCCATGACCTCGTCGAAGAGAGCCATGTCCATCTCGAGGAAGTCCGCGGCGGGCGCGATGCCCGCGTTGTTCACCACGACGTCGAGACGTCCGAGTCGCTCGACCGCGACGTCGGCCAGGGCCGCGACCTGCGCACGGTCGCGCATGTCGCACACGTGGGCATGGATGGTCCCGGGGAACTCCTCCGTGGCGAGCTCCTCGAGGCTGGCCTCCGTCCGGGCGACCGCCAGGACGTTCGCGCCTTCCGCGGCCAGGGCCCGTGCGGCGGCCCGTCCCAGTCCCTTGCTCGCGCCGGTCACGATGACTCCGCGCCCGTTCAGCTGCATGTCCATGCTGTCTACCTCGCCAAGATCAGCGGCGCCGAGCGACGCCGGATGTGCGTCCGGTCGGTCGACCGGACGGGGGGTGGGCTACCGCCCGGAAAGTGCCAGGGCCGTTCAGGCGCCGGTCCAGACGGGGGCGCGCTTCTCGGTGAAGGCCAGCGCCCCTTCCTTCGCGTCCGAGGACTCCCGCACGGGAGTGGTCAGCTCGCTCTGGCGCTCGAACGCCTCGTGGGCCGGCCACGAGGGGCTGTCCTGGAGGATCTGCTTGGTGGCCGCGACGGCCAGGGGGCCACATGCGGCCACCTCCGCCGCGAGCTCCAGGGCGGCCGGGATCGCGCCACCTGGCTCGACCACCTTGTTGATGAGGCCCAACCGGTGCGCCTCCGACGCGGAGATCTGCTTGCCGGTCAGCGCCAGCTCCATGGCCAGGTGGTAGGGCAGTCGCCCGGGCAGCCGCAGCAGCCCGCCGCCGTTGGCGACGAGGCCACGCTTGACCTCGGGAAGAGCGAAGAAGGTGTTCTCGGAGGCGACGATCATGTCGCAGGCGAGCACGAGCTCGAAGCCGCCCGCCACGGCCGGACCGTCCACGGCGGCGATGATCGGCTTGCGCGGCGGACCCTGCACCAAGCCGGCGAAGCCACGCCCGGGGGTGATCGGACGCTCGCCGCGCAGGAACGCCTTGAGGTCCATGCCCGCGCAGAACGTCGGTCCGTTCGCAGCAAGCACCCCGACCATCAGGTCCCGACGGTCGTCCAGCTCGGTGACCGCCTGGTCCACCGCCGTGGCCATCTCGAGGTTGACGGCGTTGCGTGCGCCGGGCCGGTTGAGGGTGATCGTGCGGACACCGTTCTCGTCCGTGACGAGCACCGGCTGCTCGTCGTTCTGGGGCAGTGCTTCAGAGGTTGTCATCGATGTGCTCCGTACGGTGGTGGTCAAGGGTGCGGTCGCGGCTCAGGCGGTCGCGGCGGCGTCGATCCCGAGGAGCCGGGCGAGGTTCCCGCCGAGGATCGCGCTCTCCTCCTCGGCGCTCAGCCCGAGAGCTCGGATCGCGGCGATCTCGGTCGCCGGGTCGGTCATCGGCCAGTCGGAGCCGAACACGACGCGGTCGGCACCGTGGCGGCGGATGATGTCGACGACCCGGTCGGGCGCCAAGGTGCCCATGCTCGGCGGCCACGACGTCTCCAGGTGCACGTCGGCCCCGACGGACCACTGCTCTGCCTCGTCCAGCACCTGGTAGCCCCCGTAGTGCGCCGCGATCAGCCGCAGCCCCGGGATCGTGGCCATCATCGCGTGGAGGTGCTTGGGCGCACCCCGCTCGTTCTGCTCCGCGTCGCCGCCCGAGCCGACGTGGGCCAGGACCGGGATGTCGTTCTCAGCCAGCGCGCCGAGGATCTCGCGGGTGCGCTCGTCGGCGAAGGCGACGGCCTGGAAGAGGGGGTGCAGCTTGACCCCGACGACCCCGTTGTCGCGGAGCGCCGCCAGGTTCTCCTCCACCGACAGGTCCGGGTGGACGGTGCCGAAGGGGATGAACCTCGTGCGGTCGACCTTCCCGATGAACTCGTTCGTACGCCCCACGGTGCGTCCCACGTTGGCCACGGCGAGCGTCAGCGCCATGTCGATGCCCGCGTTGTCGAGGGTGCGTCGCAGCCCGTCGAGCGTCCCGTCGTGGACCGGGTCGAGCCCGACCGGCCGGTCGCCCAGGACCTTGCGGGCGATCTCGTCCGGCCAGACGTGGCAGTGCGCGTCGATGATCATCCGCGGTGCCCCCTGACCAGCTGCTTGGAGAGTGCGTCGAGCAGGACCTCGGTCGCGCCCTCGTAGACGCGCATGGGTCGGGCGGCGCGGTAGAGGCGCTCGATGCGCGACCCGCGCACCAGGCCGAAGCGGCCCATGACCTGGACGCTGCGGTCGACCACCCGTCCGGCGACCTCCGTCGCCCCGATCTTCGCCATCGAGGACAGGTGCAGGCTCCCCATCGGGTCCGCGGCGGCCGCCTGGGCCACCTGGTAGGTGAAGCTCCGCGCCATCTCGATCTCGGTCCACGACATCGCCAGCATCTGGGGCACGGGCCCCAGTCGCGCCAGCGGGGTGCCGAACTGCTCGCGCCCCGTGGTGTGCGTCAGCGCGTCGTCCAGGGCGGCCTGTGCGGTTCCCACTGCGGCGCCGGCGACGGAGACGCGGAACGTCGCGAGGGTGGCCAGCACCAGCCGGAAGCCCTTCCCCGGCTCGCCGATCCGGTGCGAGGCCGGGACCCGGACCTCGTCGAACCGGATGTCGCCCAGCACGTGGGGAGCCATGATCTGGTAAGGACGACTCGTCGTGACTCCCGGCGTGTCGGCGGGCACCAGGACGAGCGAGTAGCCCTCGTCGTCACCGGTCCGCTCCTTGCCGAGCACACAGTAGAAGCTGGCGTCGCCGCCGTTGGTGATGAAGCTCTTCGTGCCGCTCACGACGAGCTCGTCGCCCTCGGCACGGATCGTGGTGCTGAGCGCCTTGAGGTCCGAGCCCACGTCCGGCTCGGTCAGCGCGAGAGCGGCGATCGCCTCCATGGCCGCCACCTTGGGCAGCCAGCGCTGCTTCAGCTCCTCGGAGCCTCCCACGGAGATCCCGTAGCTGCCGATCCCCTGCATCGCGAAGAGCGAGTCGAGGTGGCTGGAGGAGGCGGCAAGCTGCTCGCGCACGACCGTGACCGCCAGCGAGTCGGGGGCGGGGAAGCGGCCGCCGTACTCGGCCGGCACCTGGACGGCGGCCAGGCCGCTGGCTCTGAGGAGCTCCAGCACCTCCGCGTCGACCGAGTCGGACTCGTCGGCCCGCTCCGCGTGCCCCAGGCACTGCTCGGCCAGCGCACGGGCTCGGTCACGCAGCTCCTGGTGCTCAGCGCCCAGGACCGGGAACGCGGCCATCAGAGCCTCACCGCCACGAACTTGGTCTGTGTGTAGTGCTGCAGAGCCTCCACGCCCTTCTCCCTGCCGTATCCGCTGTTCTTGATGCCCCCGAAGGGGCCTTCCACCAGCCCGGTGAGCCAGTCGTTGACGAACACCTGGCCCGCCTCGAGCCGCGACGCCACCCGGTGCGCACGCGCCACGTCGCGCGTCCACACCCCGGCGGCCAAGCCGAAGTCCGAGTCGTTCGCGATTGCGACGGCGTCGTCCTCGGTGCCGAACCTCAGCACGGCGAGGACCGGACCGAAGATCTCCTCCCGCGCGATCGTCATCGTGTTGTCGACATCGGTGTAGACGGTCGGCTCGACGAGCCAGCCGTCCCCGGCCGCGGCGCCACCGGCCGCCAGGGTGGCGCCGTCGGCGCGCGCGACGTCGAAGTAGGAGCAGACCTTGTTGAACTGGTCCTCCGTGGTCATCTGGCCGTACGACTCGCCCGGGCGGATCTTGGCCACCTCCTGGAGCAGCAGACCGACGAACTCGTCGTGGATCTCCTCGGCCACGAGCAGCCTGGTCCCGGCGCTGCATACCTGGCCGGCGTTGGCGGTGAAGGCACGCACCGCGCCCGCGGCTGCGGCCGGGAGGTCGGCGTCCGCGAAGACGATGTTGGCCGACTTGCCGCCCAGCTCGAGGGTCAGCGGAAGGATGCGGTCCGCAGCCACCCGGCCGATCTCACGACCTGCTCGCACGGAACCGGTGAAGGCGACCTTGCGGATCTCCTGGTGCTCCACCAGGGGCTGGCCGACGGCCAGCCCGGTACCGGTGACGACGTTGAACACGCCTGCGGGGAGTCCGGCCTGGGAGGCGATGCGGGCGAGCTCGAGCGTCGTGGTCGAGGTGAACTCGGAGGGCTTGACCACCGCCACGTTGCCCGTCAGCAGGGCGGGCGCGACAGCCCGTGCGGCCTGCGCGAGCGGCGCGTTCCAAGGCGTGATGATGCCGATGACCCCGTACGGCTCGCGGGTCGCGTAGCCGTGCATGCCTGGTCCCAGGTCGATGACGTCACCGGAGGGGAGGTTCGACAGTCCGGCGTAGAAGTCGAAGTAGGCCGCGGAGCCCTCGACCTCGCGCAGAGCCTGGGCCAGGGGCTTCCCGGCCTCCGCCGCCTCCAGCTCTCCCAGCAGCTGGGCCTCAGCGCGCATGCCGTCCGCGATGGCCGTGAGGAGGCGCCCGCGGGCACCGGGCTTGACGGCGCGCCAGGCCTGGAACGCCGACGCGGCAGAAGCCACGGCCCTGCTGACGTCGTCCGGCGTCCCGTCCGCCACCTCCGCGATCAGCTCACCGCTCCCGGGTGAGGTGGAGGCGAGATGGCGACCGTCGACCGGCGCGACCTCCTCGCCGCCGATCCAGTGGCCGTATGTCTTCATGGAGCTACCTCTCACGCGGCGGACACTTCTGTGTGTATGACTCAAGGATGCGGAATAATCTTTTTTTGTCAACCAACAAAGATCCTCTTCCAATCGCCCGTGAGATCGGGTAGGACTATCGCAGCGGGGCTCGATGGGTGCTTGATCCTCGGACCGGCCGTAGTGGTGCTGCGGCCCGGAGCGAGTCGGAGAAGCGTGACCCACCCCTGCCCGCACACGAGAGAGGCGACTCATGGACTTTGACGACACACCCGACCAGGCAGCGCTGCGTGCCGAGGTGCGGGAGTTCCTGCGCCGCCACGCGGACGAGATCGCGCACGGCGACGGCGCCTACCTCGAGGAGCCCGGGACCGACCGCGTCGAGGAGCTGCGACGCACCCAGGCGATCCTCTTCGACGCGGGTCTGATCGGACTCACGTGGCCGCAGGCCTACGGCGGTCGGGGCGGGACCAACGCCCAGCAGGCCGTGGTGAACGAGGAGCTGCACCGAGCGCGGGTCGCCGGACCGATCGGGCACGTCGGGCTCGGCATGTGCGGGCCCACCGTCCTGCGCCACGGCAGCGAGGACCAGAAGCAGCGCTACATCCGCCGGTTGCTGCGCGCCGACGACATCTGGTGCCAGCTGTTCAGCGAGCCCGGTGGCGGCAGCGACCTGGCGGCCCTGCGTACCAAGGCAGTGCGCCAGGACGACGGCTGGCACGTGACGGGGCAGAAGGTGTGGACCACCCTGGCCCAGCACAGCAGGTACGGCATCCTGCTGGCACGCACCGACCCCTCCGCCGCGAAGCACCGTGGACTGACGATGTTCGTCCTCGACATGCACTCCCCCGGCGTGACGGTCCGCCCGCTGCGACAGATGAACGGTCACGCGAGCTTCAACGAGGTCTTCCTCGACGACGTGGTGATCGACGACTCGGAGCGCCTGGGCGCCGTCGACGACGGGTGGCGTGTCGCCCTCACGACCCTGATGAACGAACGGATGGCCGTGGGAGGTGGCGGCGGCGAGATCGGCATCCGCAGTGACGCACTGGTCGCGCACGCCGCCCGTCGGTTGCCCGAGCTGGACGCGGACCGCCGTGCCGTGGCCACGCAGGCCCTGGGCCGGGTGCTCGTGGAGTCCCTGGCGGCGCGGTACTCCGGCTACCGCCTCCAGACGACGCTGGAGAAGGGCGGTCAGCCGGGCCCCGAGGCGAGCGCCGGCAAGCTGACGGCGGTGCGGGTCGCACACGCCACCGCGGATCTCGGCCAGCGGCTGCTCGGCGAGGACGCCGTCACCGCCCGCTCCCGGGAGGGTGACTGGCGCTGGGCCACGTCGCAGGCATCCACGCCAGGCATCGCCCTGGCCGGCGGGACCGACGAGATCCTGCGCAACATCATCGGCGAGCGCGTCCTGGGACTCCCCTCTGATCGCCTGCCCGCCCCCACGAGCACCAACCCCGAAAGCAGGTAGACCGTGAACTTCGACATCGATGAGGAGCAGCGGTACTTCGCCGAGCACGCGGGCACCTTCTTCTCGGAGCAGGCGGGCCCCGAGCACGCCCGGACACTGCTCGACGAGCCCGGTGAGCCGACGCCCGGTCGCAAGATGCTCGCCGAGCTCGGATTCTCCTCGCTCACCATCCCCGAAGAGGCAGGCGGCGTCGGCGCCGAGCTGCTCAACATGGCCCTCGTGGCCGAGCAGGCGGGCCGGCACCTGGCAGGTCCCTCGCTCGCGACCGCCGCGCGGGTGGCGGTCCTGCTGCAGGACGACGTCGCCAGGCTGCGTGAGGTGTGTGACGGGACGATGACGCTGTCGGTCGTCGACGGACCCCCCGCAGACTCCCACCCGTCCCTCGACGCCCTCAGCGCCACGCACTTCCTCGCGCTGGACGGCGACGACCTGGTCCTCGGCGAAGGGCGGGTCACTCCCTGCGAGCCGATTGACGCGACCCGGGGGCTCGGCTACGTCGAGCTGACCTCGTCCACCGTCCTGATGGCCGACGCCCGCGAGCGGTGGGAGCGTGCCAGGCAGGTCGCGTGCGTGGTGCTGGCCGCCGAGGGTCTCGGCGCGGCCGGACGGGTGGTCGAGCTCGGCATCGAGCACGCGAAGAACCGGGAGACCTTCGGACGCCAGATCGGCGCCTATCAGGCGGTCAAGCACCGGCTGGTCGACGACTGGGTCGCGGTGAACGAGCTTCGTTCGCTGGTCTGGTGGGCCGCGTGGTCGGCAGACCACGCCCCGGAGCAGCTCCCCATGGCGGCGTCGGCGGCGAAGGCGTACTGCGCCAGGACCTTCGAGACGGCCTGCGAGTCGCTCATCCACGTGCTCGGCGCGATCGGGTTCACCTGGGAGCACGATGCCCACCTCTACTGGCGGCGCGCCAAGGTCGACCGGCTCCTCCTGGGCGACGAGAGCGAACACTTCGCGACGGTGGCCCAGCTGAGCCTTGAAGCCTCCGTCGAAGCCTCCGACGCACAACCGACCTTCGCGTAGGGCACGAGCCCGACACGCTCCGAGTACGGGACATCACCAACAGGGAGAGAATGTGAACACCACCATCATCACCGGTGTCGACGGCAGCGACACAGCCCTCGAGGCCGCGCGTCAAGCCGCACGTCTTGCGACCGCTCTACAGGCACGCCTCCACGTGCTGGCCGCCTACGGCAACGTGGAGAGCCGTCGCGTCCAGGCCGAGGCGGAGACCTTCGTGCTCAACCCGAAGGCCGACGCCCTTCAGTCCGCCGAGCAAGCGGCGGAGCAGCTCCGCGCCGAGTTCCCGGGTCTGGCCGTGGAGGCGTCTGCCGCCGAGGGAAAGCCGGCAGACGCGCTCGTCCACGCGGCGGAGCAGCTCGACGCGAACCTGATCGTCGTCGGAAACAAGAGGGTCCAGGGGCTGGCCCGCATCCTTGGCAGCATCGCGACGGACGTGGCTCACAAGTCTCCCTGCGACGTCTACATCGCCCACACCCACCAGCACTGACACTCGTCACCGGCCGCGGGCTCGGAGACAAGCCGCAGTCGTTGATCCTTGACCATCGCTCCGTCCACGATGCCTGGCTCGCTTGGGGTCCCCTTGGGATGGATGAAGACGCACAGGCCTCTGGATCTCGCGCTCCTCGACCCGGTTGACGTAGTGGCTGTTGAGAAAGGCGTGGGGCTTGGCTGGGTGTCACCATGCTCAGCGGCAGCTTCAGCGAGCTCCGGACTTGTCCCCAGTGACTCGAATGCCTGGACCTAGCCCGGCAGGTCGTCGACCCACTCCCCGGGCTGCTTGTCCTCGTTGGCCATTCGGGCGCAGTCATTGACGCGGAGCGCCTGCAAGGCCGCCGTCCACAGGCACCTCGCTGGCGTGTTGCATATCTGGTGCACAGGAAGCGTCATTTTCGACGTTTGCGGAAGTCAGCATGGGTCAGTCAGTCAGTACTACGACTTCTGGTCCCAGCTCGACCGATCTCCTCGTCCATGCGTCGGCAGGTGCGGTCGCCGCCGCGCTCGCTCACCTGTTCTGAGGGCTGCCTCGGCGGGGGCCGGATCAGGCGAGGATCATCCGCCGACGGCGGCTTCGGATGCGAGGTCACCCTCGCTCGTCAGGCCCTGGGGTGTAACGGGTGAGAACGCAGAACTCATTGCCCTCTGGGTCTGCGAGCACCGCCCACCCCTTGTCAGGTCCGTCGCGCCGATCGTCGACGAGAGTGGCGCCCAGCGCGATGATTCGGTCGACCTCCTCCTCGCGGGTGCGGTCGGTCGGGCGAACGCAGAGGTGCATACGGTTCTTCACCGTCTTCGTCTCGGGCACCCGGGCAAAGATGATCTCGCGGTCATCGGGTCCCACCAGCCAGCACTCCTCCTCGTCGGGCCCCATCTCCGCTTCGTCGAGGAGTCGGAAGTCCTCCAACACCTCTGACCACCACCTGACCTGGGAGTACGGATCGATCGCGTCGATACAGAAGTTCGATGTGCGAGACACCATGATCGCGATGATCGCTGATCGCTGATTTCGCTTCTCGGTGGTAGAGGCGGGGCCACAAACGGCAAGCGATCACCGCCGACCATCCGCGCCGGCGCGCGCTCCGCGTGACCATCCCGTATGGGGGCTCCAACGGGGCTACTCCCGGCTCATCAACTGGGGCTGGTGCACGTGTAGGTGACAGGTCAGTCGGTTAGGCCGCCTGTGTGGCCCCGGGTCGATCAGGCGCTGCAGGCAGGCGGCGATGCTTCAGAACATGGTGGCGAAGACCATCCCGACCAGGATCAGCACCGTGCTTCGCGTCCCAGCCTGCCGGCTAGTCAGCGTACCTACGTTTAGATGCTTCACTTCGCCCAGAATGACGCGCACATGCGGCGCCGAAAGCGAGGCCCCTTGCGACTGTGGAGCCCGCAGCGGGGTTGCTAGCCGATCGGCCAGCGGCGACCCCCCGTAAGCGCTTCTCCGGCTCGTAACCTTCGGGCGTCGCGTTCGTGGCCGCAGTCTGACAGGGCCACGGAGGTCTCATAGACCTTTGCACTTCCTTCTCGACTTCCCTCTAGAGCCTCTGTAGGCTCTTGTTAGGGAGCCAGAGAGGCTTCCGCGACGAAGGAGTTATCCAGTGCCGGACCTAACCGTCCCTGTTCCGGACGACCGGACTGCTGAGTTCTACCAGTTCTTCGGCCTGTGGCTCGCCGGGTCTCTGAGCCCTGTTCAGAGCCCCGTCGGAGGTCCTGTGGCTCCCGCTGAGGCTCAGACGACCAAGTACGACGACCTGCCGCTCTGGGGCACGACCGACGAGGACTTCGCGGACGCCGAGACGCTGTGGAAGAAGTACTCGCCGAACGCCCGTAAGATGTTCGGCCTCCTGATCGACAACCCCGGCAGTGAGTACACCGGGGAGCAGATCGCGGAGGAGTGCGGCATCCCGAACGGCGCGCACGGCGTGGCCGGCGTGCTCGCCTGGCCGGGTCGACACGGCTACGCCCTGGGTCGCCGCCTGCCGAGCGACTGGCGCGAGGACCAGGAGAGCGGGGAGAGCTACTACTGGATCCCCGCTCGGAGGGCCGCGATGTTCAAGGCCGTTCGGGAGAAGGTTGAAGGCGCCGCCTGATGCGCCCGTTGTCGGGACGCCGGCACCGAGAACGCCCGCTGTCACATCGACGGCGGGCGTCCTTGCGCTTCCGGGTCCGCGAGGGGTCCGCGTCCTCCCCCGCGCGCAGGTCCGGTCGCGGCTAGCATGGGAACCCACGTTCGAGGAGAGCGCCGATGCAAACCGTTCAGGAAGTCGCTGACCGACACCTCTGCCACGCCGAACTCGTTATGGGCCTGCTCGCGAAGATGGGCCACCCAGGCACCACCCCGAAGACGCCGCTGCCTCCGCCCGTGCTGATCGAGTTTGACGAGCAGTGGGGCGACAAGATTCGTGACGCGCGGTTGGCGGCGCGGCCGGCGCGCGAGCCACAGCCCCAGGCCGGCACCGCCACCGATCCAGACGCCGCCCCTCCTCCGACCACGGCTCGCGACCGCTACCAGCCCAAGCCGCAGGTCATGCGGATCGCCCACGACCGTGTCGGTGCTGGGCGCGACCAACAGGGCAACCACGAGAAGCGGCTGCTGCCGAACCCGGGACTCATCCACGCGATCGACCTCACCGGGACTTGGGACGGCGACCGGTGGCACGGCGAGGTCGTGCCGGGCGCCGTCCACTTCTTCGGCGGCGCGATGAACAGCGGGCCTACGGCCGCCTGTGGCCGGGCGCATATGCGCGCCGTCCTCGGCGACGAGTTCGTGCCCGCCGACGATTCCGTCGAGGCCGGGCAGTGCCCGCGCTGTGCTCAGGTCGTCGCGGACGGCAGGGGTTTCCGCAGCCCGCCCGGCTACTACGACCCCTTCTGCCACGCGTTCCTGAACGTCAAGGTCGACGGCCAGGTCGAGGTCCAGAACTGCAGTCTGGGCGGTCAGCACCGCGGATTGCACCGCACTCGCGACGGGGCCACGTGGGACGTCGGGTTCGACGACTTCACGCCAGCTCCGCTCGACGCGGGCTGCCGTATAACTAAGGTCTCCTGACGCCCCTGAGCAGCGAGACGTGGGCGCTCGTAAGTGCGTCTATCCGCCGCGTGCTCACCGCTCCGTCGCGAGCCCAACCGGCGAGCTAGCTTCCGATGAGACGGTGGCGTCTAACACCGAGTCGACGATCTGGGCTGCCTTCTCGTTGGCGTACCACGTCAGTGCGTCAGCGGCCCGGTTCGGCACGAGCAGAAATGTCGCCATGAACGCCATGGCCGCGTGGCGCTTCCACTTCCGCGGCGCCAGATCCGTAGCAGCGTCGATGACGTCGGCAGGGTGCATGCAGCGAGTGTCGTCCATGTCGCCAAGGTCGCGGGGATCCCCCGACACATCAGTCCACACTCACTGCGTCACGCCGCCATCACCAACGCTCTCGACGCCGGCGTCCCGCTGCGCGACGCACAGATCCTGGCGCGCCACGCTGACCCACGCACGACCGAGCACTACGACCGCGCCCGCGGAAACCTCGACCGACACGGCGTCCATTTCCTCACCGCTTACGTCGCTGGAGTGTGAACGTCCTGCGTCCCGTCCGCCCAAATGATATGCGCCCCGTTTTCCGAGGGAAGACAAGGCCTTGTCGCTGACACGTCGCGCCGTTTCCTCGTTTCCCCGGCGATTCAGGCCGTTCGACTTCAGGACGCGATGTAGGCCAGCATTGCCCCATGGCAGCCGGCGCGACGATGCACACGTTCGAGATCGAGCTGGCCGACATGGATCGGGGCGTCTACGAGCAGTTCACGCTTCGGGCGGCGCGGCATCCGTCAGAAACCGAGGCGTACCTCGTGACGCGTGTGCTCGCCTACTGCCTCGAATACGAAGAGGGCATCGCGTTCAGCGAGGGGATCTCGGCGGCCGCCGACCCGGCGGTGCTCGTGCGCGACCTAAGCGGGAAGCTGCTGGCCTGGATCGAGGTTGGGGCGCCGGACGCCGCGCGCCTTCACGCGGGCAGCAAGGCTGCTGAGCGCACGACCATCTACACGCACCGCGACCACACCAGGGTGCTGGCCCAGTGGGCGGGCGCGAAAATACATCGCGCAAGCGAGATCGTCCTGCACAACTTTGATCCCGGGTTCATCGATTCCGCCGTGGACGCGATCGAGCGCCGCAACGCGCTCACGCTCACTGTTACCGAGCGGCAGCTCTACCTCGAACTAAATGGCGTGCACCTTTCGTCGGCGGTCCACAATCATCCGATCAGTTAGTGGCGCGGGCTCCCCTCGCTATCGGCCCCGCCGTTGCCGAGCAGCACTTCATCGGTGCCAGCAGGCCACACCCACTCCGCCGCCTTGGACGCACGGATCCGCCTGTCGGTTTCCGCGATTAGGCTGCCGAGCGTGACGGACCCGGACTTCGATGCTCGTCTGGCGCGGCTCATCAATAACTTGGATGAGACCGTGAACCTGCTGCTTAACCACGGCGAAAGTCACTGGTTCAAGTGGGCTACTTCGTGCCGCGCTGCGCTGCATAACAACGACGCTGCCGCTTTCGATCGTGTGCTTGGTGCATTCGGCGGCATGGGAACTTTCAACGACCTCTGGATCCTGAGCATCAACGGTCACGCCGTCGAACCGGACCAGGAATCGACGGTCAATGACCGGCTGACCGAGCTGCGCTCATTGATCTGGGATGACGCGATGGCCTTGAGGCACGAGCTGCGAGCGTCGTCGTAGGCCCGCTACGAACGTCCGCTATGCGCCGCCAGGGTCGAGCGCCGGTGCGTCTTTCCGCCGCCTGTCGGCGTCTCGAGTCGTACCGCCGAGATCATCGCGCTCGTAGTGAGTTGTCCAACGCCTTCATGAGGATGCTGACCCGGCTCGGTCCGACCGCCGCCGGCGGATAGCGCCGCAGCACCTCGACCACCAACGGTGTCGCCCGATCGGTTGCATGGCCTACGTGTTGCAGGCCGACGCCGGGGTCGCCAGTCAGAAGCTCCAGCGCACAGGCGGCGTGAGCATCCGCGCGCAAGATGTGGCCTACCTGGTCAGCCTTGGCGAACGGATGCAGATAGGCGGAACCCGCCGCATCGCCCGCCGCGTGCGCCGCGTGTTTGGCCGCGACTGCGGCAACGTCTTTCGCTGCTCGGTGGGCGTCGAAGGCCGTTGATCGCTGCAGCTTGGACCGCCTTGCGCCGTTGGCGAACTCCCAGGCAGCGTCAATAGCAGCTCGCGGGCGGCGGTCGGTTGGCGCTGCTTCCTCAAAGATGCCCACAACCTGCTGAGCGCCTGAGGCAGCGAATCCCGCAACCGCGCGCAAGTCACTCATGGTCAACTCGAAGTAGTCGTCCTGATCAACCGCCACGAGGAGCAGCGTACTTACGCAGTCGTCCTCTCTGCGAGGTCTCGACGGACTGTGAAGACTGCGTCTATCCGCCGCGAGACGGTGCGACTAGACGTCTTTCACCGCCGCGTCTGCTCCAAGCTCCCATGCGCGGAAGTTGTCTAGTTCACTCCTGACCGTTTTCACAACCCAAACAACGACCGCCGCGTCGTCGGCGAATCCGCCTGGCAGGAAGTCTGGGATGAGGTCAAGGGGCGAGACCACGTACACCAAGCCAGCTACGGCGACCACGAGCGCGTCAGTGGGGATCTCGCGGTAGTGGCCTCGCGCGTAAGCCACAACGAGCCGGATGAGCGTGCGAAAGTCGTCCATCACGGCGGTGAACGGTCCGCTTCGAGCCGCGCCACTCTTGTAGGACTCTTCCGCGATCTTCTGCAGCTTCTCAGGATCTTTGGTCAGCCGCTCAGCTCGCTTTCTCGCTGCAGCGAAGAACTTCGAGTTCGCTGCGGTCGAGGGCCCACCGTTCGCTGTCGCCTTCTTCGGGGGCGTGGCCTTAGCGGTCGCCTTCTTCGCGGGCGTGGGCTTAGCGGTCGCCTTCTTCGGGGGCGTGGCCTTTGCGGTCGCCTTCTTCGCGGGCGCGGCCTTTGCGGTCGCCTTCTTCGCGGGCGCGGCCTTCTTCGCGGTCATATTCGTACTCCCCCTGTAGTCGTCGGGGCAGCGTAGATCGTCCACCCTGGCTCGCGCCCTAGAACGGCGCTCTTCGCTGTTCCAAGCCGCCTCGGGCGGCCCTGACTCTTCGCCGCCTGCGCAGCGTGGAACCGCTACGGCTTGGCGCGGTTTCGCTGAATCACGTTCCCGACGGCATCAAGTAGCTCGTCGATGCGCTTGCTCTCGGCTCCCGTGGCTGTGATGTTGGTCCGGACCTTCGCCTCGCCTCCAACTCGGACGATGGCTCCATGATCGTGAGGGATGGCCGATGCGCTCATGTTGGCGCCCCATGAGAAGCCAGAGGCCCGTGTAGCGAAGGTGACTGCCCTGGAGAAGTCATCCGACCGCTTGAACTTGTGCAGAATCCGCACCGTCTCTGCGAGCGCACGGAAAGTCTCGTCAGGGTCGGCGGGGTAAAAGCGCTCATTGCTTGACATGGACGCAGGTTACGGCGCAGCAGGCTCCAGTGACCTGGCTTTGACCCTCAGCAGGCCGCCGCACCACGCCGGGGCTGGTCGGCCATGTCTGAGCAACTGGTCTTGCGCAGGTGCCCCATTGCGCCGCCACAGGGCTACGCGAAGCGATGGCCGCCGTGCTCGTTATCGCTGCGCCCCGCGTCGGATCGCCGAGCGCAGAAGCCGTGGCGTCGGCTCAATGTGCGGACGCGGCCTAAAAGCCAACTTAGGCTAAGCCGGAATGCACGCCTGCCAACAACCAGAACTGGAACCGATGATCGACTTCGCGAACAGCACCATCGTCAAGCTGAGCCCGTCGCACGCGGGCGAGGATGTCATGAACATGCTCATTCAGGGCGAAGAGGTGTATCGCAGCTTTAAGGGTGCGAGGGACTCGGTTCACTTCACGAGCAAGCGCATCATCGCAGTCAACGTCCAGGGCCTCACGGGCAAGAAGACCGACTACTCGTCGCTGCCCTACTCCAAGATCCAGGCGTGGTCAGTCGAGACCGCCGGCCGGTTCGACAGGGATTGTGAACTCGAGATGTGGTTCAGCGGACTCGGCAAGGTCCGGCTTGAGTTCGCGGGCTCGGTGGACATCAAGGTCCTTGGGCAGATCATCGGAGATCACGTTCTGTAGTGGTCGGGGCGACACTCACGAGCGATTGGTTGCGAAGCGTCTCGTCGGCTACTCGCCCACTCAGGGACGCGGCGATGCGGAGGTCCGCAGGAGTAGGCGTCATACGTCGGTCAACGGGTTCACTCCAGACGTGCGTCTATCCGCCGCAAAAGCACGTCGCCACAAGTAGGGGGCGCGTGAGGACGCGCTGCTCACACTGACTGTCGGGTGGTCCTGCGACGCTTGTGCCATGGACATCATCGACGCCAGCGCATACGACTTCCTAGTGCCGCGGCGCGTGAGGAAAGTGACCGCAACGGCCCTTCTCTTGGGGGTTGCGTTCGTGCCTCCAGTCCAGGGTTGGTGGCTCGATCAGATCGACCAGCACGCGGAACACGTGATCCGAGAACTGGTCACCCAACTTGCCTCTGACCCGACATCGATCGAGCGGCCGACTCCGGCGCCATCTCGCTGAAGGGCTGTAGACCCATCACTCGAACCCCTCGGGACGAACAACCCCTCGGATCCGTCGCAGCGTGAGTCATATCGCGGCCGTGTCGGTCGCACGGATCTGTCACCCCTCTGTGTCAAGACGCAGCAGGGAGTGGGGTTCTAGGGTGTTGTCTGGCGGGTCCGGGAAGTGACTTGTCCGAAGAGCTGGTGTGGGGATGTGAGCCGGCCGCGCTGGAGTCAGAGTCGTT
>NZ_JBZAJB010000006.1:0-253225 GCF_058215755.1 Nocardioides sp. Z50_6
GCGTTGCACGCATCTCGCCACTCCATTCATGAGGTGTTCGGACGTCCGGCCCACTCCGGCTCGTCAACTACTACGTACTGTAGTAGTTATCTACTACGCTCGTTACCAGATACGCCGAACGGGGGACGAGACCCCGCTCACACTCCCAGCGGCGGCACGGCGGCCAATCAGTGGCCAATCAGCGGCCAATCAGCGCCACTTGAGGGTGGGCAGCACCGAGGCCACCACCCGACGTCGCTCCTTCTCCGGCACCTTGTGGCGGAAGTCGATGCTGAGCATCACCGTCTTGCCCTCCCGGTTGGTGCCGTAGACGTCCGTCCACTCGCCGCGCCGCTGGCCGGAGAGGCGGTAGAACTCCACCCCGTCCAGCTCGACGTTCTCCCTGCGACGCACCTGGTGGGGCTCGGGGATCAGCCCCAGGTCGAGCTCCGCCAGCTCGTCCAGCGACATGGGCTCCCTCCCGAGCTCCACCAGGACGTCGTCGGCGACCGTCAGGCCGATGAATCCGTCCAGCTCGGGGTGCGTCGCGCCGGTCTGCTCACTGAACTGGTCGTCGTCCAGCACCCACCCGCGAGGGGCGCGCACCTCGAGGACGTCGAACTCCATCAGGTCTCCGGAGGCAAGAGGAACGCTCGGCTCCTCCTCCTGGCTCGGAGTCTCCTCGGGAGCCTCCGTCCCGACCGCCGGCGACGACGGGGCCTCGGGTCCCGGGGAGCCGGGGGACGCCTGCCCGTCCTCGCCGCCGCACGCGGTCAGCACCAGCACCGAGACGCAGGCACACGCCACCAACCCGAGCCTTGAGCGCACTTCCGCCACACCCTCTCCACGACCGCCCGACAAGAGGCCAGACCCTAGCGCGGGCACACCCCAGGCCGGCGTCGGCGCTCGTCCTGCGACACCGGTGGCCGGTAGAGTCCGGTGCCGACCTGTGATCTGGCGCACCCGCCAAGAAACCAGGTTTACGCCTGCGGGGCGAGGGAATAGACGGCGAAGCAGGTCACGAGGGGGAAGGGCGAGAAGAGTGACTCAACAACAGCTGGTGTTCGGTCTCAACCCGATGCTGGCGCCGGTGGGCGCCGCGTACGCACTCATGCAGCGGATGCAGGAGGCGGTCGAGACGGTCGACAGCGCCCTCGAGCTGCTCGAGACCGCAGCGTCGGAGCTGAAGGGCTCGGACATGTCGCGCTTCGACCCCAGCCACTTCGGAGGCTCGTGGGCCGGCGCCAACCTCGGCACCCACGGGCAGAAGGCACAGCAGAACGTGCTCAAGCAGCTCAACCAGCTCTCGACGGGCCTCCGGGAGTACCGCGAAGGCCTGATCGACAGCGGCAAGCTCCTCGGCCAGGCCGAGGACAACGTCACCACCGACGCCTTGGTGCTCAAGAACAAGGTGGACAGCTGTGACGCGCCCAACTTCACCTCCGCCACCGGCCGGGACCTCGACGCTTCCTGCGGCCCGGGTGACGACTGATGACCGGCCCGCAGCGCGCAAACCTGAAACAGGCCGTCGACGGCGCCAAGGAGGAGGTCGTCTGGGACGCCGCCCGGGACTGGCGGAAGAAGGCCCGGGGTCTTGAGGACGTCGCCAAGAAGCTCGCGGCCATGGCGCCCGCGATGGCCGACCTGCCCATGATGAAGACCGGCGAGGCGGTCCGGGCCGCGTTCGAGAAGACCGCCGAGGACATGCTGGCGCGGGCCGACATCCTCCGCGAGGGCCACAAGGCACTCGCCAAGGCCCGCGACGCCCTCGAGCACGCCCGCTCGGTCCACGAGGAGCTCAAGAAGAACCCACCCACTCCTCCCGACGCGTTCGTCCCGGACCCGACCTGGGACGCCGAGACCGCACTCAACAAGGAGATCGCGCACGGCAACGACGTCGACGCGTTCGACAAGGCCTCCCAGGCCCAGGAGGCGGCTGCGGCCAAGGCCCTGCAGCGCCTCAACGAGGACTTCGCGGCGGCCACCGACGTGATGAAGAAGATCCACGGTGAGCCCGACCCGGTCTTCCCGTCGGGCTCGGGAGGCCCCGGCGACCCGAGTCTGCCCGGCGGCGGTCCGCACCCGCCTCTCCCCAATGATCACGGCGGGCCGGGCGGGCAGATCTTCGAGCTGCCCCCGCGCGAGCCGAACCCTCCGGAGGAGGAGACCGAGGAGACCGAGAACGAGCACGAGAACGAGCACGAGAACGAGGAGGAGAACGAGCACGAGGAGGAGAAGGGCCCCAACGAGGAGAAGCCCCGCCCGCCCCACGAGCCGACACCACCACGGCCCCCGATCCCGGAGGTGCCCCCGCGGGGCACCTCGCTCGAGCCAGGCATCGGCGGTCGTGAGGCCGGCCCCGGCGGCGGGCCGGTCGGGACCCCAGGGAGCCTCGGGGCCGGCGTAGCGCCCGGTGCCGGATCGCCTCACGCCGCAGGTGGCGGGGGTGCGATGTCGCCGATCGCCGCGCCCCTCGGCGGGGCACCGGGCTCTGCCGCGGGCGCCGGCGCCCGCGGCGCCGCAGCCGGCCACGTGCGGCCCATCGGGTCCTCCACCCGCACCGCGGGGGGTGCCACGCTCGGGCGCGGCCCGACCGCCGGTGCGGCGGGTTCGACGTCCGCGCGGGCCGGTGCGCCCGGTGCCGCCCGGGGTGGCGCGGCCGGTGGTGGGTCACCGGTCTCCCGCGCCGGTGCCGCCGGAGGAGCCGCCCGGGGGGCAGGTGCCGCCGGAGGAGCCGCCCGTGGGACAGGTACCTCCCGTGGGACAGGCGCCGCCCGTGCCGGGGCCGCCGGAGCCGGATCCCGCAGTGCCGGGGCCGCCGGAGCCGGATCCCGCAGCGCCGGTGCCGCCGGAGCCGGAGCCCGCAGCGCCGGGGCCCCCGGAGCCGGATCCCGCAGCGCCGGGGCCCCCGGAGCCGGAGCCCGCAGTGCCGGGGCCGCCGGAGCCGGAGCCCGCGGCGCAGCAGGGGGCGCCGCCGGCAGCCAGCGCGGCGGCCGGAAGAAGGACGGCCGCGAGCAGGAGCACCTGATGACCGAGCAGGACTGGCTCGACGACGACGGGGTCGCTCCCGGCGTCCTGGAGTAGGCGGACGCCGGCTGAGCCCCACCGGTGGTGCCGACACCCCCGGACCCGCACGGGTCCGGGGGTGTCGGCGTCCTCAGGCCACGACGGTGGTGATGGGCTGGCTGGAGTCCGCAGGGAGGTCGAGCGACGAGGGTGCCCTCCCCCGGCTCACCAGCTCGGCGCCGAGCGCCGCCACCATCGCCCCGTTGTCGGTGCACAGCCCCGGGCGCGGCACCCGGACCCTGATCCCCTTGGCCGTCGCCCGCTCCACGGCCATCGCGCGCAGTCGCGAGTTCGCCGCGACCCCGCCGCCGATGAGGATGTCCTCGATGCCGTGGGTCACGGCCGCATCCAGCGCCTTGCGGGTCAGCACGTCGCAGACGGCCTCCTGGAACGACGCGGCGACGTCCGCCACGTCGACCGTCTCCCCCGCCCGCTGCTTGGCCTCGACCCAGCGGGCAACGGAGGTCTTGAGCCCGGAGAAGGAGAAGTCGTACCGGTGGCGTTCCAGGTCCCGCCGCGCCGTGAGGCCCCGGGGGAAGTCGATGGCCACGCTGTTGCCGCTGGCAGCGGCCCGGTCGATGTGCGGACCCCCGGGGAACGGCAGGCCCAGCAGCCGGGCCACCTTGTCGAAGGCCTCCCCCGCCGCGTCGTCGATGGTGGCGCCGAGCGGGTCGACGCCGGTGGTGACGTCCTCCACCTTGAGCAGGCTGGAGTGCCCACCGGAGACCAGCATCGCCAGGCAGGGCTCCGGCAGCGGGCCGTGCTCGAGCTGGTCGACCGCCACGTGCGCGGCCAGGTGGTTGACGCCGTACAGCGGCTTGCCCAGCCCCAGCGCCAGCGCCTTGGCGGCGGCGACCCCGACCAGGAGCGCCCCCGCCAGCCCGGGCCCGCTCGTCACCGCGACGGCGTCGACGTCGTCGAGCCGGATGCCGGCCCGCTCGCAGGCTCGCTCCAGCGTCGGGACCATCGCCTCGAGGTGGGCACGGCTGGCCACCTCGGGCACCACCCCGCCGAAGCGCGCGTGCTCCTCCACGCTGCTCGCCACCTCGTCGGCGAGCAGGGTGTGGCCCCGCACGATGCCCACCCCTGTCTCGTCGCAGGAGGTCTCGATGCCCAGCACCAGTGGCCCGTCGTTCATGGCTCCATCCTCTCCGATCCCCGCGGCTGCGCCACCTCGGCCGCCTCCCCCAGCGCCCGTTCCAGGACCAGGGCGTCCGCGCCGTCGCGGTAGTAGCGGCGGCGCACGTCGATCCGGGCGAAGCCGTGGCGGCGGTAGAAGGCCACCGCCGGGTCGTTCACCGCGCTGACCTCCAGAAGCATCCGCGACGCCCCGTCCCGGCGGGCCGCCTCGACGGCGACCTCCAGCAGGCGGGTCGCGACCCCGCCGCGCTGCCGGTCCGCCCGGACGCCGATCCGCAGCAGCTCGGCGAAGTCGCCGACCAGCCCGGTCAGCGCGTGGCCGACCACCTCGCCGTCCGGCCCGTGCGCCACCCAGGCCCGACGTCCCGGCGTGTCGACGAGCTCCTGCCAGGCCGCCGCGCCCCAGGCGTCGGCCCCGAAGAGCTCGCCCTCCAGCTCGGCCACCGCCGGCAGGTCGTCGGCCCGGTAGGGCCTGGTCCGGACACCACCGGCACTGTCGGGGGTCTCGCCACCCCGGGTCACGAGACGGGCTTGGGGGCGTGCTGGGCCACCGCGTCGGGGCGGCGGAGATAGAGCGGCTCGGGGTCGAGCAGCTCGGCCCTCTCCTCGGTCACCACCCGGGCCAGCCATCCCGCGCTGGGGCGCGTGGGCCCCACCCGGTGGCCGAACGCCTCGGGATAGAGGTGGGCCCCCTCGCCCACGACCGGAAGGGCGGTGGCCACCTCGGCCGGCTTGGTCACCACCGGCCCCTCGACCCGGGCGCCGTCCTCGTAGGAGGCGAGGTAGACCTCCTTGCGGCGGGCGTCGGTGGCCACCAGGAAGCGCCCCGTCACGGCCCCCGTCTCGACAGCCTCCACGGCTAGGACGTCGAGGGTGCACACGGCGTAGACCGGCACCTCGAGCACGTATCCCAAGGTGCGGGCGGTGACCAGGCCGACGCGCAGGCCGGTGAAGGGACCCGGGCCGGCGCCGACCGCGACCGCGGTGAGGTCCTGGCGCACGGCACCGGCGTCGGCCAGCACCGCCTCGATCAGCGGGGCCAGCTGCTCGCCGTGCTTCATCGGCCGTTCGGAGAGCCGCTCGGCCACCACCTCGGCGCCGTCGTGGAGGGCGACGGTGACCAGCGGGGTGGCGGTGTCGAAGGCGAGCAGCACGGAGCCGAGGCTACCCGCCGGCCGCTCCCGCGCTCAGCCGCGCACCCACCTCAGGCTGACCTGACGGGGGTCGGCCTCGTCCTCGCCGCGCGCGACGTCGTCGGCGAGCGCGCGGGTGATCCGCACCTCCAGCCGCCGCTCGGCCAGCACCTCGGCCAGGCCCTCGCCCCACTCCACCACGGTCACCGCCTCGTCCAGCGACGCGTCGAGGTCCAGGTCGTCGAGCTCCTCCAGCCCGCCGAGCCGGTAGGCGTCGACGTGGACCAGGTCCGGCCCGTGGGTCAGGGACGGGTGGACCCGGGCGATCACGAAGGTCGGGGAGGTGACCCCGCCGCGCACGCCCAGCCCGTCGGCCAGCCCTTGGGTGAAGGTGGTCTTGCCGGCCCCCAGCTCGCCGCTGAGGACGAGCACGTCGCCGGCCTCCAGCAGGCTCCCGACGCGGCGGCCGAGCTCCTGCATCTGCTCCCCGTCGGCGACCCGGTGAGTCCCGGGCAGCTCGGCCTCCAGCTCGACGAACGGCGCCCGGCCGCCGCAGCGGGTGAAGCCTCGCGCCTCCCAGAAGGCCACGGTCTCCGGCAGCTCCGGGCGGGCCAGCACGCAGAGCCGTTGCTGGGCCACGCCCCCGGCTCGTGCCTCGGTCAGCAACGCCCTGGCCACCCCTCGCCCCTGCTCGCCGGGAACGACGCCGAAACGGCGCAGGAAGAGGGTCTCGTCCCGCGGGTCCAGGAGCACGGCGCCCACCGGGCGGCCGTCGAGCCGGGCCAGCACGCCGCGCCGTCGCCGGAGCCGTTCGGCGATGCTCTCCGCCGTCTCCGCGAGCGCCTCGGCCGGCGGGTCGAGGTCCGGACGCGCGGAGAACGCCGCCCGCACCACCTCGTGCACCTCGCGCGCGGCCTCCGGCCCGACCCGCTCGACCGACAGCCCGGAGCCCCCGCCGCTCATGCGTCCCGCTCCTGGGCCGCGAGGGCGGCCCGACCGAAGAGCTGGTCGAGCTCACGGTTGACGTCGTCGTGGCGCTCGAGGATCACCATGTGGCCGGCGCCGACCGCCTCGAACAGGTCGGAGCCATGGATCCGGGAGTGCAGCTTGCGGCTGTGCCCCAGCCGGGTCATCCGGTCCTCGGTCCCGCAGATGATCGAGCACGGCGCCTGGGAGAGCGTCTCGAGGTGCTCGAAGTGGTCCAGCGTGGCGAACGTCGGGTAGAAGTCGGCGACCACCTCGAACGGCGTGCTGTCGATCATCTTGTAGATGAAGTCCACGTAGCTGCGCGGCACGTCGTCGCCGAAGGAGTAGCTGTCGATGACGACCTGCGCCACCCGGTGCCCGGCTGCCCGGAGCCGGTCGACCACCAGGTGCCCGCGGTCCAGGACACGCACCGCACGGCTGACGGCGCGGCCGCCGAGGCCCAGCGGCACCATCGGGAAGAGCACCCGCCCCGGGTCCAGGCCGCCGGCGGTGGTGGCGATCAGCGCGCTGCCCACCACCTTGCCGCGGAACAGCTCGGGGAACTGCTGGGCCATCGAGATGATGCTCATCCCGCCCATCGAGTGGCCCACCAGCACGACCGGTCCCGGGGCGGTGGTCTCCACGACGCGGCGCAGGTCCCGGCCCAGCTGCTCGAGGTTGCAGTTCTCGCCGGCCGAGCGCCCGGACCGGCCGTGGGAGCGCTGGTCGTAGAAGACCGTGCGCACCAGGCCCCGGTAGGCGGCGCGCTGGAAGTGCCAGGCGTCGAGGTTGAGGGTGAAGCCGTGGACGAAGACCACCGTCAGGTCCGGCTCCAGGTGGCTGGCCGGCTCGTCGACCTCCACGTGCAGGTCGACCCCGTCGTCGGCGACCACGCGCAGGCTCGGGGAGCGCAGCTCCCCCAGGGCGACGTCGTCACCCGCACCCGCGCAGGCCATCAGCCGCTGCTGACGGACCACCCGGGCCGCGCCACCGGCCGCTGCCACTCCCAGCGCGCCCGCCGCGACCCCCCACGCTCGCCGGCCGATGCTCACGACGTCTCCTCGCACCCTTCGTCCACGGGGCCACCGACGTGCCGGCGCGACAGGCGCCCGCCCATCCTGGTGACCACCTCGTAGCTGATGGTGCCGATCGCCTCCGCCCACTCCTGGGCGGTCGGCTCGCCGCCGGCGCCCGGGCCCAGCAGCACGAAGGGCTCTCCCGCGGCGGGGGTCTCCCCGTCGAGGTCGACGAGGAACTGGTCCATGCAGATCCGCCCCCGCAACGGGCGGCGCCGGCCGGCCACCCATACCTCGGCGCCCGGGCTGGCCGCCCGCGGCACGCCCTCGGCGTAGCCGAGCGGGACCAGCCCCAGCGTGGTGTCGCGCTCGGCGACCCAGGTGTGCCCGTAGGAGACCCCGGAGCCCGCCGGCACCTCCTTGACCATCGCGAGGTGGCCGCGGACCGTCATCGCCGGCACCAGGCCCAGGTCGGGCAGCCGCCGGGCGGTGTGGCCCGGCGCGGGGTCCAGGCCGTAGACGGCCAGGCCGCACCGCACCAGGTCGTGGCGGGTGCCGGGGTCCAGCAGGGCGGCGGCCGAGTTGGCCAGGTGGCGCACCTCCGGCTCCAGGCCCGCCTGCTTCGCCACGGTCAGGGCCTCGGCGAAGACCGCCTGCTGCGCCGCGTTGGCCGGGTGGTCGGGCTCGTCGCTGGCCACCAGGTGCGACCAGATGCCGGTCACCCGGACCCGGCCGTCGACCTCGAGCGCGCGCGCGGCCGCCACCAGCCCGGGCCACTCGGCGGGGGTGGCGCCACCCCGGTGCAGGCCGGTGTCGATCTTGAGCTGGACCCGCGCGGTGACTCCCACGCGCGCCGCGGCCGCGGCGATCTCCTCCAGCTGGGCCTGGGAGTAGGCGGTGACGTCGACCGCGGCCGCGACGAGGTCGTCGTACTCCTCGCCCGGCACGGCGAGCCAGCACAGCACCGGACCGTCGTCGCCCGCGGCCCGCAGCGCGCGTGCCTCGTCGAGGGTGGCCACCCCCAGCCAGTCGGCCCCCGCCCGGCGGGCGGTGCGGGCGACCTCGATCATCCCGTGCCCGTAGCCGTCGGCCTTGACCACCGCCATGAACGCCGCGGGCGCCACGTGACGCCGCAGCAGGGTCACGTTGTGGCCGATGGCCTCGAGGTCGACGACGATCTCGGCGCGCGCCGGGCTCGTCGGCTCAGTCATGCCCTCTATTCTCCCACCCGCGCACGAGCCGCTCCACCACGCTCGGCACCGCGTGAGCCAGGTCACTGGCGCGCAGGGGTCCCCCGCCCGTGGCGGACTCCGCGGCGGCACCGTGGAGCCAGGCGCCCACCGAGGCGGCGTCGAAGGGGTCCAGACCAGCGGCGAGCAGCGCGCCGATGATCCCGGTGAGCACGTCGCCCGCCCCGGCGGTGGCCAGCCACGGTGTCCCGGTCGCGTTGCTGCGCACCCGCCCGCCCGGCTCGGCGACCAGGGTCCGCCGGCCCTTGAGCAGCACCGGGGTCTGCCAGCGGGAGGCCGCCTCCCGGACGTGCCGCAGCGGGGCGGCCTCCACCTCCTCGCGCCCCACCCCGAGCATCCGCGCCAGCTCCCCGGCGTGCGGGGTGAGGACCAGCCGGCCCCGCAGCGACCCGGGCAGCGCGTCGGGCAGGTGAGCCAGCGCGTCCGCGTCGACGACGGCGGGCACCGAGCCCGCGGCCGCCTCCTCCATGGTCGCGGCGAGGGTGGCAGCCGCCTCGTCGCCTCCCCCGGAGCCGACGCACCAGGCCTGGACCCGCCCGGCCCCGACCACCTCGGGGAACGCCTGCCGGACCCGGTCGGCCACCGGGCCCGGGCCGACGTGGCGCACCATGCCGGCGAGTCCGCAGGAGGCTCCGGCGACGCAGAGCAGGGCGGCCCCGGGATAGGCGGCGGAGCCGGCCCGCACCCCGACCACGCCGCGGGTGTACTTGTGGGCGTGCGGACCGGGCACCGGCAGCAGCGCCGCCACGTCGGCCGTCTCGAGCTCCTCCAGCGCCGGCGCCGGCAGGTCGAGCCCGAGCCCGACCAGCTCGACCGCGCCGCAGGCCGACGCCGCGGGGTCGACGAGGTGGGCCGGCTTGAAGGTCCCGAAGGTGACCGTCAGGGTCGCCCGCACGTGGGCCAGGGGCGTCTCGCCGGTGTCGACGTCGACTCCGGAGGGGACGTCGACGGCCACCGCCGGGACGCCGGCCAGCAGGCGCAGAGCGGCCTCGGCGTCGGGCCGCAGCCCCGGCCGACCGCCGATCCCCACGATCCCGTCGACGACCACGTCGATCCGTTCGCCGCGGGCGACCGGTCCGGCCAGGGCAGCCGGCTCCAGCAGCCGTCCCCCGGCCGCCCGCAGGGCGGCGAGTCCCGCGGGGTGGATCCGCTCGGCCAGCGGGACCGCCCACACCTGCGCACCGCGCCGCGCCAGAGCGGCGCCGGCCCACAGGGCGTCGCCGCCGTTGTCGCCCGGCCCCACCAGCAGCACCAGCCGGCGACCGTAGGCGCCGCCCAGGAACCGGGTCAGCGCGGCCGCCAGCCCCGCCGCCGCCCGGGCCATCAGGGCGCCTTCGGGGAGTGCGGCCAGCCGCGTCGCCTCCGCCGCCCGCACGTCGGCGACCGGGTGGGCGGCGCGCACCTCAGCCCTCCAGCACGACGACGGCGGAGGCGATCCCGGCGTCGTGGGTCAGGGAGACGTGGACCCGGTCCACCCCCAGCTCGGTGGCACGCGCGGCGACCGAGCCGCGCATCTCCAGGCGCGGACGGCCCGTCTCCTCCGAGACGATCTCGGCGTCGTGCCAGGCAAGCCCCGCCGGCGCGCCCAGCGCCTTGGCCAGCGCCTCCTTCGCGGCGAAGCGGGCCGCCAGCGAGGCCGGCGGCCGGGTCGCCTCCGCGGGGGTGAAGAGACGCTCGCGCAGACCGGGGGTGCGCTGCAGCGAGGTCTCGAACCGCGCCACGTCGGCGACGTCGATGCCGACCCCGATCACCCCCACCGCAGCCTCCCTACTCGACCGTGACGGACTTGGCCAGGTTGCGGGGCTGGTCGACGTCATGGCCCATCAGCGTGGCCAGCTGGCAGGCGAAGAGCTGGAGCGGCACCACCGCGACGAGCGGCTGGAGCAGCACCGGGACCCGGGGCAGCCTGATCAGCTCGTCGGCGTACGGCGTGATCGACTCGTCGCCCTCCTCGGCCAGGCAGATCGTCCGGGCCCCGCGCGCCCGGACCTCCTGGATCCCGCTGAGCATCTTGTCGTGCAGCTGGTCACGGCCCCGGGGCGGCACGACGCACAGCACCGGGAGGCCTTCCTCGATGAGGGCGATCGGCCCGTGCTTGAGCTCGCCGGCCGCGAACCCCTCGGCGTGGATGTAGGCCAGCTCCTTGAGCTTCAGCGCCCCCTCCAGCGCCACCGGGTAGCCGGCGTGCCGACCGAGGAAGAGGACGGAGCGGGTGCCCACGTGGTCGGCGGCCAGCGCGTAGACCTGCTCGTGCAGGTCGAGCACGGTCTGGATGTGGGCGGGCATCTCGTCGAGCTGGTCGAGGACCTCGCCGATCTCGTCGCCGTAGCGGGTGCCCTTGACCTGGGCGAGGTAGAGGGCGAGCAGGTAGCAGGCGACCAGCTGGGTCAGGTAGCCCTTGGTGGAGGCCACCCCGATCTCCGGCCCGGCGTGGGTGTAGATGACGCCGTCGGACTCGCGCGGGATGGTCGAGCCGTTGGTGTTGCAGATCGCCAGCACCTTGGAGCGCTGCACCCGGGCGTGCCGGATCGCCTGGAGAGTGTCGGCGGTCTCGCCGGACTGGCTGATCGCCACCACCAGGGTGGAGTGGGTCAGGATCGGGTCGCGGTAGCGGAACTCGCTGGCCAGCTCGACCTCGACCGGGATCCGGGTCCAGTGCTCGATCGCGTACTTGGCCACCATGCCGGCGTAGAAGGACGTGCCGGCCGCGATGATGATGATCTTGTCGATCTCGCGCAGCTCCCCGTCGGAAAGGCGCATCTCGTCGAGCTGGAGCAGGCCGTCGACGTCGCGGCGTCCCAGGAGCGAGTCGGCGACCGCGTGGGGCTGCTCGAAGATCTCCTTGCGCATGAACCAGTCGTGCCCGTCCTTCTCGGCGGCGGTCAGGTCCCAGTCGACGTGGTACTGGACGCCCTGGGCCGGGCTGCCGTCGAAGCCGGAGACCTCCACCCCGTCGCGGGTGATGGTGACCACCTGGTCCTGGCCGAGCTCCAGGGCCTCGCGGGTGTGCTCGATGAAGGCCGCCACGTCGGAGCCGAGGAAGTTCTCCCCCTCGCCCAGGCCCACCACCAGCGGCGAGTTGCGGCGCGCGGCCACCACCCGCTCGGGGTCCTGGCCGTCCAGGGCGACCAGGGTGAAGGCGCCCTCGAGCCGGCGGCAGACCCGCTGCATGGCCACGGTCAGGTCGGCGCCGGCCTCCACCTCGAGCTCGAGCAGGTGGGCCGCGATCTCGGTGTCGGTCTCCGAGAGCATCTCGTGCCCCGCCGCCTCCAGCTCCAGGCGAAGCTGGGCGAAGTTCTCGATGATCCCGTTGTGCACCACCGCCAGCCGGCGTCGCCGGCCCAGGTGGGGGTGGGCGTTGGCGTCGTTGGGCGCGCCGTGCGTGGCCCAGCGGGTGTGCCCGATGCCGGTGGTCGACGCCGGCAGCGGCGTCTCCTGGAGAACCTTCTCGAGGTTGGCCAGCTTGCCGGCGCGCTTGTCCGAGGCGACGTTGCCGTCGTGGGCCACCGCGACCCCGGCGGAGTCGTAGCCCCGGTACTCGAGGCGTCGGAGGCCCTCGAGGACGACGTCCTGAGCCTGCTTGGTCCCGACGTAACCCACGATTCCGCACATGGGCCGTGAGTCTAGTGCCGCGACCCTTTGCAACAATGACGCGCATGTCACTTGCCGGCGACGAGTCCTCGCCGTACGTCGAGCTCGACCGGGCTGCCTGGGCCTCCCTTGCACCCCCCACCGACAACCCCCTCTCGCCGGCCGAGATCGACCGGCTGCGCGGCCTCGGCGACTCCCTGGATCTCGGGGAGGTCGAGCAGGTCTACCTGCCGCTCTCCCGCCTGCTCTCGATGTACGTCGAGAGCGCGGGCCGCCTGCACCGCAAGCAGGAGGCGTTCCTGCACCGCCGCCACCCCCCGCGCACGCCGTTCGTGATCGGGATCGCCGGCTCGGTGGCGGTGGGCAAGTCGACCACCGCCCGGGTGCTCCAGGAGATGCTGGCCCACTGGCCAGAGCACCCCAACGTGGCGCTGGTGACCACCGACGGGTTCCTGCTGCCCAACGCCGAGCTGGAGCGGCGCGGCCTGCTCCAGCGCAAGGGGTTCCCGGAGTCCTACGACCGCCGGGCGCTGCTGAAGTTCGTGGTCGACATCAAGTCCGGTCGCGACGAGGTCGAGGCGCCGACCTACTCCCACCTCGTCTACGACGTGGTGCCTGAGGAGAGGGTCGTGGTCAAGCGTCCCGACATCGTGATCGTCGAGGGACTCAACGTGCTGCAGCCGGCCCGGGTCCGCGACGACGGCCGCACCGGCCTGGCGGTCAGCGACTTCTTCGACTTCAGCGTCTACGTGGACGCCGCCACCTCCGACATCCGTCGCTGGTACGTCGAGCGGTTCCTGCGGCTGCGCGAGACCGCCTTCCGCGACCCGGGCTCCTACTTCAGCAAGTACGCCGCACTCACCCACGAGGAGGCCGGGGCCGAGGCGCGCCGCATCTGGGACACCATCAACGGCCCCAACCTCCAGCAGAACGTGCTGCCCACCCGCAGCCGGGCCACCCTGGTGCTGCGCAAGGACGTCGACCACTCGGTGCGCTACGTGCGGCTGCGCAAGCTCTGACCCACCGGCCACAGCAGCACCGTGACCACCGGAGGCATCGCCACGGCGAAGGCCACCCCGCCGTCCGTGCGGTGCTGCCGGGTGCGGGCGGTCTCTCGGGCCGGCTCATGCGCCCCACCCTCCCGCCGTCCGTGCGGCGGGCACATCCGCCGCCGTCCTCAGCCCCCGCACCCCGCTCCCTCCGCAGCTCCCTCGCAGCGTTCGGGCGCGGAGCGATCCACCGGACGTCATCAGAGGTGGCTGCCCCCGCGACCAACCGCGATGACGTCCCCCGGCGTGAGCGAGGGTCGGCGTGAGCGGGTCCCCCGCGTGAGCGAGGGTCGGCGTGAGCGAGGGTCAGAGAGCGAGCTGGCGGCGTACGACGTCGGCCAGGCGGTGGGCCACGGCGTCGGCCTCGTCGGCCGAGGGCGCCTCGACCATCACCCGCACCAGCGGCTCGGTGCCCGAGGGGCGGAGCAGGACGCGGCCACGGTCCCCGAGGAGCGCCTCCTCCTCCGCGACGGCGGCCGCCAGGACCGCGTCGTCGTCGGCGCGGGACTTGTCGACGTCGGGCACGTTGACCAGCACCTGCGGCAGCCGCACCATCACCGCGGCGAGGTTGGCCAGGGAGCGCCCGGTGCTGGCCATCCGCTCCATCACGTGCAACGCGGTGAGGATGCCGTCGCCGGTGGTCGCGTAGTCGCTGAGGATCACGTGGCCGGACTGCTCGCCGCCGAGGGTGTAGCCGGAGACCTTCATCGCCTCCAGCACGTAGCGGTCGCCGACCTTGGTCTGGCGCACCCCGACCCCGTTCTCGCGCATCGCCTGGACGAAGCCGAGGTTGCTCATCACGGTCGCGACCACCGTGTCACGGGCCAGCAGGCCGCGCTCGCGCATCGACAGGGCCAGGATCGCCAGCAGCTGGTCGCCGTCGACGACGTTGCCCTCGTGGTCGACGGCCAGGCAGCGGTCGGAGTCGCCGTCGAGGGCGAACCCGGCGTCGGCCCCGTGCTCGACCACGGCGGCCTGCAGCGACTCCAGGTGGGTCGAGCCGCACCGGTCGTTGATGTTGGTGCCGTCGGGGTCGGCGTGGATCGCGATCACCGTCGCGCCGGCCGCCTCCAGCGCGCGGGGACCTGCGGCGGACGCCGCGCCCTCGGCGCAGTCCAGGACGACGGTGAGCCCGTCGAGCCGGGTCTCCAGGGTGCCCACCAGGTGGTGGGCGTACTCCTCGACGGCGGTCTCGTGGACCCGCACCCGGCCGACGCCGGCGCCGGTGGGGCGGGTCCAGGACTCGCCCATCCGCTGCTCGATGGCCATCTCGATGGCGTCGTCGAGCTTGTGGCCGCCACGGGCCAGGAACTTGATGCCGTTGTCGGGCATGGGGTTGTGGGAGGCCGACAGCATGACGCCGAGGTCCGCCCCGAGGGCCGAGGTGAGGTAGGCGACGCCCGGGGTCGGCAGGACGCCCAGGAGCAGCACGTCGACGCCCGCCGAGGCCAGTCCGGCCACCACGGCGGCCTCGAGGAACTGACCCGAGATCCGGGTGTCACGGCCCACCACGGCCAGCGGCCGGGCCGCGTCGTCGCCCTCGAACTGCTTGAGCTCGACGAGGACGTGCGCCGCGGACACCGAGAGGTCCAGGGCCAGCTCAGCGGTCAGTTGACCGTTGGCCAGGCCCCGGACCCCGTCGGTGCCGAAGAGTCGCTTCGAACCAGACTCCACAGGCAGGATCAGCGCTTGCTGAACTGCGGTGCCTTGCGGGCCTTCTTGAGACCGGCCTTCTTGCGCTCGATGACGCGGGCGTCGCGGGTCAGCAGGCCGGCCTTCTTGAGCGACGGGCGGTTGGTCTCCACGTCGATCTCGTTGAGGCAGCGGGCCACACCCAGCCGCAGCGCGCCGGCCTGGCCGGTGATGCCGCCGCCGTGGATCCGGGCGATGACGTCGAAGCGGCCCTCGAGCTGCAGGTTGGTGAAGGGCTCGTTGACAACCTGCTGGTGCAGCTTGTTGGGGAAGTAGGAGTCCAGGGTGCGGCCGTTGACGGTCCACTCCCCCGTGCCGGGCACGATGCGGACGCGGGCCACGGCCTCCTTGCGCCGGCCGGTGGCCTGCGCGGGGGCGATGGTCGCGGGACGCAGCGGCGCGTCGGCCGAGGGGGCCGACTCGGAGCTGTAGGCGACGCCCTGCTCGTTGGTCTCGAAGGTCTCCTCGACCTCGGTCGGGTTGTTCTCGGTGGTCTCAGCCACGGTAGTTCCTCACTCGTCCTTGGAGAATTACTGGGAGACCTGGGAGATCTCGTACGGCTTGGCCTGCTGGGCCACGTGCGGGTGGTCGGGACCCGCGTAGACCTTCAGCTTCTTCAGGATCTGGCGGCCGAGCCGGTTCTTGGGGAGCATGCCCCAGACCGCGTTCTCGATCGCCTTGCGGGCGTCCTTCTCCAGCAGCTCGCCGAACGGCGTGGCGGAGAGACCGCCCGGGTAGCCGGAGTGGCGGTAGGCCATCTTGGTGACCTTCTTGTTGCCGGACAGGGCCACCTTGCTCGCGTTGACGATGATGACGAAGTCACCCATGTCCATGTGCGGTGCGAAGGTGGGCTTGTGCTTGCCCCGCAGGAGGTTGGCGGTCTGGACGGCGAGGCGTCCCAGGACCACGTCAGTGGCATCGATGACGAGCCACTCGCGCTGGATGTCAGCGGGCTTCGGGCTGTACGTACGCACGGCGAGAACCTTCTCGTTCGTAGGTCCGACCAGGAGGCGTCCTGGGCGGTGGTGGAGCCGCGGCTTCTGACGAACACTGCCCGGCTTGCCACCAGGTGGTGCACGGTGGGCTGTCCGGGTCTGCACCAGGACCAGTCGGGACGGTCCGGGCGCGGCAGGAGTCGCGACGAGCGAGTCTACGCAGGGTCGGGACCGGCGGCAAAATCCGCTCGGCCCTCCGAACAGCGGACCCCGGCTTAACGGGGTGCGGACCTGAGGACTAGGTTGGACAGGACCTACGACGTGAACAATACGTGCTAAGGAGCCGACGTGACCGACGCACCGGCCACCGATGCCCCGGCCACCGCCGGCGCATCCAACGAGTCCCTCACCGTGCGCGACAACCGCACCGGTGCGGAGTACGACCTCGCGATCACCGACAACACCATCCGCGCCGCGGACCTGGGCCAGATCCGCCTCGGCGACGACCAGCCCGGGCTGGCGACCTACGACCCCGGCTTCGTCAACACCGCCTCGTGCCGCAGCGCGGTGACCTTCATCGACGGCGACAAGGGGATCCTGGAGTACCGCGGGTACCCCATCGAGCAGCTGGCCGAGAAGTCCAGCTTCCTCGAGGTGGCCTACCTCCTCATCCACGGTGAGCTGCCGACCCAGGAGCAGCACGAGAACTGGGTCCACGAGATCACCTACCACACGTTCGTGCACGAGAACGTGAAGTCGTTCATGGAGGGCTTCCGCTACGACGCCCACCCCATGGGGATGCTGATGGCCTCCGTGGGCGCGCTCTCCACCTTCTACCCCGACGCGCGCAACATCGCCGACGGCGACAACCGGCACATGCAGATCGTCCGGATGATCGCCAAGATGCCGACGCTGGGCGCCTGGTCGTTCCGCCACGCGCAGGGCAAGCCGTTCGTCTACCCCGACAACGAGCTGAGCTACACCGAGAACTTCCTCTCGATGCTGTTCAAGATGAGCGAGAAGAGCTTCCACGCCGACGAGCGCCTGGTGAAGGCGCTCGACACGCTGTTCATCCTGCACGCCGACCACGAGCAGAACGCCTCGACCAACGCGGTCCGCTCCGTCGGCTCCACGCAGGTCGACCCCTACTCCGCCGTCGCGGCCGGCGTGGGCGCCCTCTTCGGGCCGCTGCACGGCGGCGCCAACGAGGCGGTGCTGCGGATGCTGCGCCGGATCGGCAAGAAGGAGAACATCGCGGACTTCATCGCCGGGGTGAAGAACGGCGACGAGAAGCTGATGGGCTTCGGTCACCGGGTCTACAAGAACTACGACCCGCGCGCCAAGATCATCAAGAAGTCCGCCGAGGACGTCTTCGAGGTCACGGGCACCAACCCGCTCCTCGACATCGCGCTGGAGCTGGAGAAGATCGCGCTGGAGGACGAGTACTTCGTCAAGCGCAAGCTCTACCCCAACGTGGACTTCTACTCCGGCCTGATCTACGAGGCGTTCCAGTTCCCGCCGGAGATGTTCACCGTGCTCTTCGCGATCGGTCGCACCCCCGGCTGGCTCGCGCAGTGGCTCGAGCTGGTGCAGGACAAGGAGCAGAAGATCGCCCGGCCCAAGCAGATCTACACCGGCGACCGGGGCCTGACCTACGCCCCGCCGTCGGAGCGCTGGGCCTGACCCGAGAGCGACACCGCCAGCACCGCTGAGACCGGGCTGGGCGCGACGGTGACCCGAGAGGGTCACATCGTCCGCTCAGCCCGGTCTCAGCCGCTTTTAGGGGTTGCGGGGCACAGTTGACCTCATGAGTGAGACACCGCCCCCCAGCTTCTACGGCAGCGGGCCGGACCCCGACCGGGAGCCCCGGACCGAGCAGCAGCCGACCCAGTCCCCCTACGGCGCCCACGACACCCGGCCCATCCCCCCGCAGCCCGTGGCCCAGCCCCGTGACTCCCGCCGCGGCAACGGCGGCCTCGTCGCGGGTCTGCTGGCCGGCTCGCTGCTGGTCGGTGGCCTCGCCGGAGTGGCGGGTGCCGCCATCCACGAGGAGTGGCTCTCCGACGACACCCCGGCCGCGACCCCCAGCAGCGACCAGGACTCCGACGCCGTGATCGACCAGGGCACCCCCGAGGCCGGCAGCGGCAGCGTCGAGGCGGTGGCCGGCAAGGTGCTGCCCTCGGTGGTGCGCATCGACGTCGCCGGCTCCGAGGGGCAGGGCTCGGGCAGCGGCATCGTGCTGACCGAGGACGGCCAGATCCTGACCAACGAGCACGTCATCTCCGGCGCCCTCGACGGGGGACGCATCACCGTCACCTTCGACGACGGCACCCGCGCGGAGGCCGAGGTGCTCGGTGCCGACAAGCTCACCGACACCGCGCTGATCCAGGCCGAAGACGTCTCCGGCCTCGTCCCGGCCTCGATCGGCAACTCCTCCGACCTGCGGGTGGGCCAGCAGGTGGTCGCCATCGGTGCGCCCTTCGGCCTCGACGCGACCGTCACCAGCGGCATCGTGAGCGCGCTGGACCGCCCGGTCAACGTCGCCTCCGACGAGCAGGGCAACAGCACCACCTACCCGGCCATCCAGACCGACGCGGCGATCAACCCCGGCAACAGCGGCGGCCCCCTGGTCGACATGAACGGCAACGTCGTCGGCATCAACTCCTCGATCCGCACGGCCTCCTCCGGGCTCGGCGGCCAGGGCGGCTCCATCGGGCTCGGCTTCGCCATCCCGATCGACGAGATCGAGCCGCTCATCGAGCAGATGGCGGCCGGCGAGACCCCCTCCCACGCCCGGATGGGCGTGCAGGTCAGCAACGCCCCCGACGAGGACGCGGACAGCGTCCTGGGCGCCCTGGTCGCCGAGGTCACCCCCCGCTCCAGCGCTGACCAGGCCGGCATCGAGGAGGGTGACGTGATCACCCAGGTGGACGAGGAGAAGATCGACGGCTCCGACGACCTGGTGGCCACGGTCCGCACCTACCGCCCCGGCGACGAGGTCGAGGTGACCCTGGTGCGCGACGGCGAGGAGAAGACGGTCTCCCTCACCCTGGACGACAGCACCGACTGAGGCACACCACGCCGGGTGGCCCGGGCGCGATCGTCAGCGCGTCCGGGCCACCCGCGTCTCGTCCCAGACCGGGCCGTCGGACTCGTAGACCTCGCCCTGCGCCCCGTAGACCAGGAACCGGTCGAAGCCCCGGGCGAACCAGCGGTCGTGGGTGACCGCGAGCACGGTGCCCTCGAACGACGCCAGCCCGGCCTCCAGCGCCTCCGCCGACTGCACGTCGAGGTTGTCGGTGGGCTCGTCGAGCAGCAGCAGGGTCGCCCCCGACAGCTCCAGCAGCAGGATCTGGAACCGCGCCTGCTGGCCGCCGCTGAGCGACTCGAAGCGCTGCTCGGCCGACCCGGTCAGCTCGTAGCGGTCGAGCACCCGGCTGGCCTGCTCCCGGCCCATCCCCCGCCGGCCGGTGCCGTCCGGCCGGGCGTCGCCGCGGTGCAGCACCTCCAGCAGCGTGCGGCCCACCAGCTCGGGGTGGTCGTGGGTCTGCACGAACCAGCCCGGACGGACCCGGGCCCCCAGCCTGGCCCGGCCGGCGTGGGCGACCGGGTCGGGGCGCACGTCCCCGACCGGCAGGTGCTCGACGTCGGGGTCGGTGCCGCCCCCGGCCAGCAGGCGGAGGAAGTGCGACTTGCCGGACCCGTTGCTGCCCAGGACGGCGACCCGCTCGCCGTACCAGACCTCGAGGTCGAAGGGACGCATCAGCCCGGTGAGCTCGAGCTGCTCGCAGACCACGGCCCGCTTCCCGGTGCGGCCGCCCTTGAGTCGCATCACCACCTGCTGCTCGCGCGGCTGCTCGGTGGGCGGCCCCGCCTCCTCGAACCGCCGCAGGCGCGTCTGGGCCGCCTGGTAGCGGCTCGCCATGTCGGAGTTGTAGGCGGCCTTCTGCTTGTACATCAACATCTGCGTGCGCAGCTTGGCGTGCTCCTCGTCCCACCTGCGGCGCAGCTCCTCGAAGCGCAGAAAGCGTTCCTCCCGGGCCTGGTGGTAGCTGCCGAAGCCGCCGGGGTGGGTCCACACCTGGTTGCCCGCGTGCCCGAGCTCGACGGTGACGACTCGGGTCGCGGTGTTGGCCAGCAGCTCGCGGTCGTGGCTGACGTAGAGGATGGTCTTGGGCGAGCTCCGGATCCGCTCCTCCAGCCACGTCTTGCCGGGCACGTCGAGGTAGTTGTCGGGCTCGTCGAGGAGGAGCACCTGGTCCGGCCCGGCCAGCAGGTACTCCAGCACCAGCCGCTTCTGCTCCCCGCCCGAGAGGGTGCTGAGCCGGCGGTGACGGGCCCGGTCGAAGGGCACCCCCAGGGCCTTGACCGTGCAGACGTCCCAGATCACCTCCTGGTCGTAGCCGCCGGCGTCGGCGTAGTCGGACAGGGCGGTGGCGTAGCGCATCTGCGTCGCCTCGTCCTCGACGTCCATCAGGCGCAGCTCACAGGCGTCCACGGCCGCCGCCCCCCGGCGTACCGGCTCCGGGGCGACCGAGAGCAGCAGGTCGGCCACGGTCTCGTCGGCACCGCCGTGACCGACGAACTGCCGCATCACCCCCAGGCCCCCGCTCCGGGTGACCACCCCGGCGTGCGGCGCCAGCTCCCCGGTGACCAGCCGCAGCAGCGTCGTCTTGCCGGCACCGTTGGCACCCACGAGGGCGACCTTGGCGCCGTCGGCCACCCGGAAGGAGACGTCGTCGAGCAGCACCCGCCCGTCGGGCAGCTCGTACCTGATGCCTGCGACGTCGACATGACCCATGCCCCGGATCATCCCCCGCGCACGCGGCTCCGGTCATCTCGGTTCCCCCCCCGACCTTCCTCAGGTGTCCATCAGGGGGGCACCGGAGGCAGAATCGACCGAGATAAGGTGCACTTCTGTCATGACCGTATCGCCGACCTCGATGCGCACCCGGGTGCGACGGACCGCGGTGCGCCTCGCCGGACGGCGCAGCGGTGGCCTCGACATGTCCTCCCTGCGTCGCGTCCCCCAGGCCTGGCGCTACCCCCTCCAGCGCCAGGGGCTCGACCCCGTCCCGGCGCTGGCCGGGGCCCGGGCCAAGGGCCCGGTCACCCGACTGACCCGGCTGCTGGGCACCGACGTGTGGCTGGTGACCGGCCACGAGGCGGCGCGGACCGTGCTGAGCGACGCCGACGCCTTCGGCAACGACGTCCGCTACCTCTTCGGCCGTCAGGGCAGGAGCCCCGCCGAGCAGATCGGCGGGCTCGGGATGACCGACGCCCCCGAGCACACGCGGTTGCGCAGGGTGCTGACCCCCGAGTTCACCCGCCGCCGCCTGGCCCGGCTCGACGAGGCCGTGACCCGGGTGGTCGAGGAGTGCCTCGACGACATGGCGGCCCACGGCCCCGAGGTCGACCTCGTCTCCAGGTTCGGCTTCGCCGTCCCGTTCCGGGTGATCTGCGAGCTGCTGGGGCTGCCCGAGGTCGACCGCGACGAGTTCCAGCGCCGCGGCAGCGCGCGGTTCGACCTCGCGGCGGGCGGGATGGGCTCCTTCGACGCCGCGGCCGGGACCCGGCAGTTCCTCATCGACACCGTCGCCCGGCAGCGCCGCGACCCCTTCCTGCCCGACGGGCTCCTCGCCTCGCTGGTGGCAGAGCACGGGCACGAGCTCGACGACGTCGAGATCGGGGGCCTCGCCGACGGCGTCTTCATCGGGGGCTACGAGACGAGCGCCAGCATGCTCTCGCTGAGCGCCTACGTGCTCTCCCGCGACCCGGTCGCCCACGAGCTCATCCGCACCGGCACGGCCGAGCAGGTCGACGCGGTCGTGGAGGAGCTGCTGCGCTACATCTGCCCGGTCCAGCTGGCCTTCCCCCGGTTCGTCCGTCGGGCCGTCACCGTCGGCGGCGTCGCGATGGCCGAGGGCGACCTAGTGGTGGTCTCGCTCTCCGGGGCCGGGCGGGACCCGGCCCACCGCCCCACCGCGGCCTCCTTCGACCCGCTCGCGCCGCCCGGCGGGCAGCTCGCCTTCGGCCACGGCCTGCACCGCTGCGTGGGCGCCGAGCTGGCGCGGATGGAGCTGCGCACCGGCCTGGTGGCGCTGACCCGGCGCTTCCCCGGCCTGCGGGTCACCGCGCCGACGCAGGAGCTGCGATTCACCGAGCTCTCCATCGTGTACGGCGTCGAGAGCCTCCCGGTGCGACTGGCCTGATTGGGCGCTGTGCCCATGGCCGTGGGTGGGGCGCCCAGCGATGATGGTGGCTCCACACACGAGAGGGGTCGCGATGCGGCTGGAGCTGTCCGCGGAGGATCAGGCGTTCCGGGAGGAGATGGCCGCCGCGTTCGTCCGGGAGGTGCCCGGCGAGATCCGGTCCGCCGTCCTGGAGGGGCACGAGGTGAGCGCGGAGATGATCCGGGTGAGCCAGCGGGCCCTCAACGCCGCCGGGCTCGCCGTGCCGCACTGGCCGCAGGAGTGGGGCGGCCGGGACTGGACCGAGCTGCAGCGCCACCTGTGGCACGAGGAGATGGTCCGGGCGGGCGTCCCGTTACCGCTGCCCTTCAACACCTCGATGATCGGGCCGGTGCTGGCGCAGTTCGCCTCCACCGAGATGAAGGAGCGCTTCCTCCCGGCGACGGCCAACCTCGACATCTGGTGGTCCCAGGGCTTCTCCGAGCCGGACGCCGGCTCCGACCTGGCCGGGCTGCGCACCACCGCGGTCCGCGACGGCGAGGACTGGGTGGTCAACGGCCAGAAGACGTGGACCACGCTGGGCCAGTACGGCGACTGGATCTTCACGCTCGTGCGCACCGACCCGGAGGTGAAGAAGCAGCAGGGCATCTCGATGCTGCTCATCGACATGACCAGCCCCGGGGTGGAGGTCCGCCCGATCGAGCTGATCGACGGCGGCCACGAGGTCAACGAGGTCTGGTTCACCGACGTCCGGGTGCCCGGCGAGAACCTCGTCGGCGAGGTCAACCAGGGCTGGACGATGGCCAAGTTCCTGCTCGGCAACGAGCGGGTCGGCGTGGCGCCGGTGGCGGCGGTCAAGCGGATGCTCGCCCAGGCCAAGGCGCGGGCAGGCCGGCAGCTGGAGGACCCGCTGACCCGCGCCCGGTTCGCCGAGCTGGAGAACCAGCTGCTCGCGCTGGAGCTGACCGCACTGCGGGTGGTGGCCCACTCCGCCGACGGCGCCCCGCACCCGGCCAGCTCGGTGCTCAAGCTCCGCGGGACCGAGCTCCAGCAGGCGGTGAGCGAGCTGATGGTCGACCTCGCCGGCCCGGCCGCGCTGGTCTCCGCCGCGGTCGACGGGACCGACGCCCCCCACTGGGCCGGGCGCGCCGCGCCGGTCTACCTCAACTACCGCAAGGCCTCGATCTACGGCGGGTCCAACGAGATCCAGCGACAGATCATCGCCCGCACGATCCTGGGACTTTAGGGAGCATCCGATGGACTTCACCCACGACGAGGAGCAGCTCGCGCTGCGCGACGCGGTGCGTGCCCTGCTCGGCAGGAAGTACGCCGACTTCGAGGAGCGCCGCCGCACGGTGCGCAGCGACCTCGGCCACGACGAGACGACCTGGAAGCAGCTGGCCGAGATGGGCGTCCTCGGGCTCCCCTTCGACGAGCAGGACGGCGGGATGGGCGCCGGGCCGGTCGAGGTCGGCCTGGTCGCCTCCGAGCTGGGCCGGGTGCTGGCCCCCGAGCCGTTCCTGGCCTCGGTGGTCCTGGGCGGCGGCGCGGTGGCCGCGGTCGGCACGCCGGAACAGCGGGCCGAGCTGCTGGGGGCGCTGGCCGCCGGGGACCGGCGGCTGGCGCTGGCCCACCACGACGGCACCACCCCGGTCACCGCCGACGGGCAGGGCGACGGGGGCTGGACCCTGACCGGGACCAAGGAGCCGGTGCTGGGCGGCGACGCCGAGCAGCTGGTGGTGACCGCCGCGCTGCCCGACGGCGGGACCGGGCTCTTCCTGGTCGACGGCGAGGCGTGCGAGCGCACCACGTGGCCGGCCTTCGACGGCTCCCGGGCCTCCCGGGCTGTCTTCTCCGCCACCCCCGCCACCCCGCTGGGCGAGCCGGGCGCCGACGTGTCGGCGCAGGTCGAGGCCGTCCTCGACCAGGGCCGGATCGCCGCCTGCCACGAGGCGCTGGGCGGGATGGAGGTGGCCCTGCAGGCCACCACGGCCTACCTGAAGAGCCGCAAGCAGTTCGGGGTGCCGCTCAACACCTTCCAGGCGCTCAACTTCCGGGCCGCCGACATGTACGTCTCCCTGGAGCTGACCCGCAGCATCGTGGCCTGGGCGACGATGGTGGTGGCCGAGGGCGACCCGGCGCTGGCCCACGAGGCAGTCTCCCGGGCGGCGCTGCAGACCAGCCGGGCCGGACGCCACGTCGGCCAGGAGGCGATCCAGCTGCACGGCGGGATCGCGATGACCGCCGAGTACCTGGTCGGCAACATCACCAGCCACCTCACCGCCCTCGACCACCTGCTGGGCGACGGGCAGGCACACCTCACCGAGCTGGCCGCCGGCGTCGACGGCTACCCCGGGCTGGACCCGCTGGCCCCGACCATGCGCAGCGCCAGCTCGGCGTAGTGGGCCGCGACCTGGTCGGGGCTCCAGCCGCCGGGGGCGTACCAGCGCGAGACGTCGATGCCCAGGGAGAGCAGGGCCGCCCCGGTCACGGCGGGCTCCGGGGTGTCGAAGTCGCCGTCCTGGACCCCCCGCCGGACCAGGTCGCGGACCAGCACGTCCATGGCGTGGCGCAGGGCGTCGATCTCGGCGCGGTGCGCCGGCGCCAGCGCCCCGAGCTCGTAGTTCACGATCCGGCCCACGGTGCTGTTGGCCGCGTGGTGACGGACGAAGTCGCGGACCAGGACGCGGAGCTGCTCGGCCGGCCCCGGCGAGGAGGCCACCGCCTGCTCGCAGATGCCCAGCGCGGTGCGGTGCCCGGCCAGGGAGATCTCGTGCAGCAGCTCCTCCTTGGAGGCGTAGTGCACGTAGAGCGCGGCGGGGCTCATCCCCGCGGCCGAGGCGATGTCGCGGGTGGTGGTGCCGTGGAAGCCCCGGGCGGCGAACGACTGCACCGCCGCGTCGAGCAGCCTGGCCCGGGCGTCGCGGCCCCGCGCGGACGTACCGGGGGGATTGACGGGGTCGGCCATGCCAGAGATAGTAAGCAAGCGCTTAGTCAGCGGCAACCCTGACCGGGGCCGCTCCCCCACCATCTCGCAGGAGAACACGTTGAACGGACTCACCGGCAAGGTCGCCATCGTCACCGGAGCCAGCCGGGGCATCGGGCTGGGAGTCGCCGAGCGGCTCGTCGCCGAGGGGGCGCGGGTCTGCGTCACCGCCCGCAAGCCCGAGGCGCTGGCCGAGGCCGTCGAGGCCCTCGGCGGCCCGGAGAAGGCCATCGCGGTGGCCGGCAACGCGGCCGACCCGGCCCACCGCGCGGAGGCGGTCGCCACCACGCTGGAGACCTTCGGCAGCGTCGACCTGCTGGTCAACAACACCGGCATCAACCCGGCGTACGGACCGCTGGTCGAGCTCGACCTCGACGCCGCCCGCAAGATCCTCGACACCAACGTCGTCTCCGCGCTCGGCTGGGTCCAGGAGGTCTACCGCGCCTGGATGGCCGAGCACGGCGGCTCGATCGTCAACATCGCCTCGGTGGCCGGCACCAAGCCGGCCCCCGGCATCTCGATGTACGGCGCCAGCAAGGCCACCCTGATCAGCCTCACCGAGTCGCTCGCGGTCGAGCTCGGCCCCCGCATCCGGGTCAACGCGGTGGCGCCCGCGGTGGTCAAGACCCGCTTCGCGAGTGCTCTCTACGAGGGCCGCGAGGAGGAGGTCGCCGCCGCCTACCCGCTCAAGCGGCTCGGCGTGCCCGACGACATCGGCAGCGTGGTGACCTTCCTGCTCTCCGACGAGGCCGGCTGGATGACGGGGCAGAACCTGGTCATCGACGGCGGTCTCACCCTCACCGGCGGCGTCTGATGGGCGGGCCGCTGCACGGCGCCGGCGCGGTGGTCACCGGCGCCGGTCACGGCATCGGCGCCGCCCTGGCCCGCCGGCTGGCCGCCGAGGGCGCCCGCGTGGTGGTCAACGACCTCGACGCCGACGCCGCCCGGGCGGTCGCGGCGGAGATCGGCGGCACCGCCGCGCCCGGCGACTGCGCCTCGGTCGAGGGCGTCGCGAGCCTGGTCGAGACCGCGCGCTCGGCGCTCGGCCGGATCGACGTGTTCATGGCCAACGCCGGCATCGACTCCGCGCACGAGGGCGGACTCGACAGCCTCCAGGCCGACGAGGCCGTCTGGGAGCGGATGCTCCAGGTCAACACCATGGCCCACGTCCGGGCGGCCCGCGCCCTGGTGCCCGCCTGGCTGGCCGACGGCCGCGGCGGCCGGTTCGTGGTGACCGCCTCGGCGGCGGGACTGCTGACGATGCTGGGCAGCGCGCCCTACTCGGTGACCAAGCACGCGGCGGTCGGCTTCGCGGAGTGGCTCTCGGCCACCTACGGCCATCGCGGCGTCACGGTCCAGGCGATCTGCCCCCAGGGCGTCCAGACCCGGATGCTGGAGCAGTCCGGTCCGCTCAAGGACCTGCTCACCCGCGACGTGGCGCTGACCCCGGAGCAGGTCGCCGACACCTGGGTGTCGTCGCTGGCCGACGACCGGTTCCTGGTCCTCCCCCACCCCGAGGTGGCCGACTACTACGCCGCCCGGGCCACCCAGAACGAGCGCTGGCTGCGCGGCATGCGGCGGCTGCAGGCCGGCCTGGACCAGATGACGGGAGCCTCCTCATGACCGAGCTGCAGCACGAGGCCCTGCCCGGCCTCGACCTCGACGCGTTCGGCGCCTGGTACGCCGCCCAGCGGCCCGACCAGCTGGCCGCGGACCGGTTCGCCGGGCTCGGCGCCCGGCTGATCGCCGGGGGAAAGTCCAACCTGACCTACGAGGTCACCGACGGGGACGCCTGGTGGATCGTCCGCCGGCCGCCGCTGGGCCACGTGCAGGCCACCGCCCACGACATGGGCCGCGAGCACACGGTGATGAGCGCCCTCGCCGGCACCGACGTCCCGGTGCCGGCCACCTTCGCCCTGTGCGCCGACGCGAGCGTGCTGGGCGCCCCGTTCTACGTGATGGAGCGGGTCGCCGGGACGCCGTACCGCAGCGCCGCCCAGCTCCGCGAGCTCGGCAGCGAGCGCACCGCCCACCTGGCCGGCGCGATGATCGAGGTGCTGGCCGCCCTGCACGCCGTCGACCCGGCCGAGGTGGGGCTGGCCGAGTTCGGCCGCCCCCAGGGCTTCCTGGAGCGCCAGGTGCGCCGGTGGGGCAAGCAGCTGGAGGGGTCGAGGACCCGCGACCTGCCCGACGCCGACCGGCTGCTGGCCCACCTGGCCGCCCACGTGCCGGCCGAGGGCGCGGCGGGCATCGTGCACGGCGACTACCGGCTCGACAACCTGCTCTCGGTCGCCGAGGACGAGCAGCCGGTCAAGGCGGTCGTCGACTGGGAGATGGCCACCCTCGGGGATCCGCTCACCGACCTGGCGCTGCTGCTGACCTACGACAGCCTCCCCCGGCTCGTGGGCGAGCTGCCGCTCGCCGACGCCAGCACCGCGCCGGGCTACCCCAGCCCCGACGAGCAGCTGGCGGCCTACGTCGCGGCGGGCGGTCGCGAGACGGCCGGTCCCGGCGGCGACATGGACTTCCACCTGGGCCTGGCCCACCTCAAGCTCGCGGTGATCCTCGAGGGGATCCACCACCGCCACCAGGCGGGTCAGACGGTCGGCGGCGGCTTCGACGCCATCGGCGACGCCGTCGAGCCACTGCTGGCCGCCGGCCTGGCGGCCGCCACCGGGCGAGCCGACCTCACCTCCTAACGAGAGAGCCCTCATGGACTTCACCTTCGACGACCGCACCCGCGAGCTCCAGGACGAGCTCCTTTCCTTCATGGACTCCCACGTCCACCCCGCGGAGCAGCGCTTCGAGACCGAGCTGGCCGCCCTGGACGACCCGTTCGCCTGGACCCAGGCGCCGGTGCTCGACGAGCTGCGCAGCGAGGCCCGCAGGCGTGGCCTGTGGAACCTCTTCCTGCCGGTCTCCGCCGACGAGCAGGGCCACGGCGCGGGCCTGACCAACCTCCAGTACGCCCCCCTCGCCGAGATCAGCGGCCGCAGCGGCAACCTGGCCCCCGCCGCGATGAACTGCGCCGCGCCGGACACCGGCAACATGGAGGTGCTGCACATGTTCGGCACCCCGGAGCAGCAGGAGCGGTGGCTGGAGCCGCTGCTCGACGGCCGGATCCGCTCGGCGTTCGCGATGACCGAGCCCGACGTCGCCTCCTCCGACGCCACCAACATCGAGTGCTCCATCGTGCGCGACGGCGACGACTACGTGATCAACGGCCGCAAGTGGTGGATCACCGGGGCGATGAACCCCGACTGCGAGATCTTCATCGTGATGGGCAAGACCGACCCCGAGGCGTCCCGGCACCGGCAGCAGTCGATGGTGCTGGTCCCCCGCGACACCCCGGGCCTGGAGGTGGTCCGGCCGATGCACGTGCTCGGCTACGACGACCACGAGCACGGCGGGCACGCCGAGCTGCGGTTCACCGACGTCCGGGTGCCGGTGGCCAACCTGGTCGGCGAGGAAGGGGCGGGCTTCGCGATCGCCCAGGCCCGGCTCGGGCCGGGGCGCATCCACCACTGCATGCGCTCCATCGGGATCGCGGAGCGGGCGATCGAGCTGATGTGCGAGCGGGCCGGGTCGCGGGTGGCCTTCGGCCGGCCGCTGGCCCAGCAGGGCGTGGTGCGGGAGTGGATCGCGGAGTCGCGGGTCGCGGTGGAGCAGCTGCGGCTGCTGGTGCTCAAGACCGCCTGGCTGATGGACACCGTCGGCAACCGCGGCGCGCACACCGAGATCCAGGCGATCAAGATCGCCACCCCCAAGGTGGTCCAGGAGATCCTGGACCGGGCGATCCAGGTGCACGGCGCGGGCGGCCTCTCCCAGGACTTCCCGCTGGCCGCCTCCTTCGCCGGGATCCGCACCCTGCGGTTCGCCGACGGTCCCGACGAGGTGCACAAGAACTCGCTGGCCAAGGCCGAGATGGCGCGCGTGGCCGCCCGCACCCAGGGCTGACGTCGTGGACCTGTCGCTGAGCCCGGAGCAGGAGGGGTTCCGGGCTCTGGCCCGGGAGTTCCTCGAGCGCGAGGCGGTGCCGCACCGGGTGCAGTGGGACCGCGACGAGTCGGTCGACACCGCGATCATCGCCAAGATGGGCGAGCTCGGGTTCTTCGGGCTGACCATCCCCGAGGAGTACGGCGGCCTCGGCGGCGACTACCTGACCTACGTGCTGGCGATGGAGGAGCTGGGCCGGGCCGACTCCGCGCTGCGCGGCATCGTCTCGGTCTCCAACGGCCTGGTCGGCAAGTCGGTCCTGGCCGCCGGCACCGAGGAGCAGAAGCAGCGCTGGCTGCCGGGCATCGCGACCGGTGAGCTGCTCGGCTGCTTCGCGCTGACCGAGCCCGACACCGGCTCCGACGCGGGCAACCTGACCTCCCGGGCCCGCCGCGACGGCGACGACTGGGTGATCGACGCGCGCAAGCTCTTCATCACCAACGGCACCTGGGCCGACGTCGCGCTGGTCTTCGCCCGCACGGGCGGCCCCGGGCCGAAGGGGATCAGCGCCTTCCTGGTGCCGACCGACTCCCCCGGCTTCGAGGCCCGCGAGATCACCGGCAAGCTCGGGCTGCGGGGCCAGGCCACCGCCGAGCTCTTCCTCGACGACGTCCGGGTGCCGGCCGACGCGCTGCTCGGCGAGGAGGGTCAGGGGTTCCGGATCGCGATGGCCACCCTGGACAAGGGCCGCGTCTCGGTCGCGGCCGGCTGCGTCGGCATCGTCCAGGGGTGCCTGGAGTCGTCGGTGTCCTACGCCCAGCAGCGCACCCAGTTCGGCAAGCCGCTGGCGGCGTTCCAGCTCGTCCAGGACCTGATCGCCGACATCTCCCTGGACGCCGACGCGGCACGGCTGCTGGTGTGGCGCTGCGCCGACCTGATCGACCGGGGCGAGCCGTTCGGGGTGGCGGCCTCCAAGGCCAAGCTCTACGCCTCGGAGGCGGCCGTACGGGCCGCCAACAACGCCACCCAGGTGCACGGTGGCGCGGGGTACGTCGACGAGTACCCGGCGCAGAAGTACCTGCGCGACGCCCGGGTGATGACCCTCTACGAGGGCACCAGCCAGATCCAGAAGCTCTTGATCGGCCGGGCCGAGACCGGTATCAACGCATTCACCTGAACCACCGAGGAGCCGCCATGACCGACATCCCCGCCGCACCGGACCGCGACCCCGGGCTGGACCCCCAGCTCGCCGGGCTGCTGGCCCTGATGGACAGCGCCGGCACGAAGATGCACGAGGTCACCCCCGACGAGGCGCGCCGGATGTTCCGCACGCTCACCGTCGACCTCCGCGATCCCGCGGCGGTGCCGCAGGTGGAGTCGGTGCGCGAGATCCGGGTGCCGGGCGGCGACGGCGAGCGCGACGCCCGGGTCTACCGCCCCCACGCCGGCGAGCTGCCCACCGTCGTCTTCTTCCACGGCGGCGGGTGGGTGGTCGGCGACCTGGACACCCACGACCTGACCTGCCGGACCATCGCCACCCTGTGCGACGCGGTGGTGGTCTCGGTCGACTACCGGCTGGCCCCGGAGCACCCCTTCCCCGCCGCGGTGGACGACGCCCTTGCCTCGGCCCGCTGGGCCGGCGAGCACCTCGCCGACCTGGGTGGCAGCGACGTGCTGGCGGTGGCCGGCGACTCGGCCGGCGGCAACCTGTCGGCCGTGGTCGCGCAGACCTTCCGCGACGAGGGGATCGGGCTGGCCGGCCAGCTGCTCATCTATCCCGGCACCGACCTGCTCTCCGAGCTCCCCTCGCGCACCGCCAACGCCGAGGGCTACTTCCTCGACGAGCCGACGATGCTCTGGTTCGCCCAGCACTACGTGGGCGACTTCGCCGACCTGAGCGACCCCCGGCTCTCCCCGCTGCGCGGCGAGACGGCCGGTGTGGCGCCGGCCGTGGTCGTGGTCGCCCAGTTCGACCCGCTGCGCGACGAGGGCACGGCCTACGCCGAGGCCCTGGCCGCCGCCGGCGTCCCGGTGCTGGTCGAGGAGTTCGACGGGCTGATCCACGGCTTCGTCGACATGGGTCGCCACTCCTCCGCCGCGCAGGCCGCCGTGGAGAAGACCTGTGCCATGTTCCGGCAGGTCATCCACCCCGGGGCCTGAGGCCCATCGGGGGCTCAGGCAAGGGCGGAGTCGGGGATCCAGCTCCCGTGGAATCCCTGCGGCACCCGGGCCGGCAGGTGGACCGTGGCCACCGGACGTCCGAAGTCGTGAGCATCGATGATCACCAGGTCGCTGGCGTCGCGCGCGGCGTCGTACACGTAGCCCAGGAGCCAACCGTCGTCCTCGCCACCGGCGCTGTCGGCCGGGACGAACACCATCTCGCTGGCGATGCGGCCGGGGCCCAGGTCCATCTCGACGGTGGTGCCCCCGACGAGGTCGTGCTTGCGCACCGTGGTCCGAGGGTCCTCGCCCAGGGCGCCCAGGTCGCGTACCGCGGATGCGCCGATCGTGTAGCCGTAGCGGTGACGGCGGCCGGTGAGCCGTTCGTCCCCGCGTGGGAACTCGGTGCCGCGCTCGTCGATCGTCTCGGTGAGGACCTTGCGTGAGGCCGGGTCGATCGTCCAGCGCTCCAGACGGGAGCGATCGGTCACGGCCTCGCCGTCCTCGGCGAAGGCGTGGTCGTGCACCACCAGGTCGACGATCACCCGGTCACCCTGGTCGAAGGCGTTGAGGGGGTGGTAGACGAAGCACGGCTCCACGTCGATCCACACGACGTCGGACCCGGTGCCGGTGCGGGGCAGGAGCCCGACCCGGGCCCCGTTGTCGGGGCGCCAGCGGAAGGGCAGGGCCACGCTCTGGAGGGCGAGCTCCAGGTCGAAGAGCACGGGCAGGTCGAAGAGCACGACCCGGGAGGCGGTCAGGCCCATGTCGTGGAGCATGACCGGAGCCGGAAGACCGACCTCGACGGTGCTGACGAGCGCCCCGCCGGGGTCGATGACGTGATAGCGCAACGCGGGGTCGTCGAACCCGTAGCTCATCACGTGCATCTCACCGGTGCTCGGGTCGAACTTGGGGTGAGCGTTGATGCCGGCAGGGAGAGGGCCCCCGAAGTTGCGCGTGGCGACCGTCTCCAGGTCGCCCGTCAGCTCGTAGGGCAGCGACCCCTCGGTCACGGCCAGGATCCGGCCCGCGTGGGCGAACACGTTGGTGTTGCCCGAGCCGGAGTACCACCCGCCGTCCTCGTGGGGCACCGGTGACTCGGCGAGGTGCGCGCTGACCTCCGGACTGCGCACCCAGCGGTTGCGGTACCAGCGCGGCCGTCCGTCGTGCAGGTCGACGCCGTGCACCATCCCGTCGCCCGCGAACCAGTGGTAGGTGTCGGCCTGCGCTGCGAACGGGTTCGGCCCGGTGCGGATGTACCTGCCCGCCAGACCCGGCGGCACCGCACCCGTGACCTCGAGATCCGTGGCGGTCACCTCCGTGGCCACCGGCGCGAAGTTGCCGTCGAGGTACATCGTTGCCGTCATCGTCTGCTCCCTGGCATCGGGCCGCCGTGCCGATCCCACCACTAGACACCCCTCGTCCGCGACGCGTCAATCCGTAGGCTGGCCGGATGGCCTCGCCGACCAGGGTTCTTCTCGACGTCGACACCGGGATCGACGACGCCCTGGCGATCCTGTACGCGACGGCGTCCGCCCGCCTCGACGTCGCCGGGGTGTCGGCCGTGGTCGGGAACGTGCCGGTCCAGGTGGCTGCTCGCAACGCCGCGGCGGTCCTGGCGGCCGTCGGCGAAGCCTCGGTCCCGGTCGGGGTCGGCGCGTCCGCCTCGACGCAGGGAGGCGGCCCCCGCGTCGGGCCTACCAACCACGGGCCCGACGGACTGGGGGGTGTCACCGTGAGGCCGGCCAACCGGGTGCGCGAGCCGCACCCGGACGCGCTGGCGCTCTTCGACGCGCTGACGTCGGCTCGTCCGCTCACGGTGGCCGCCTGCGCTCCGCTGACGAACGTCGCGCGCTACGCAGCCCGCGGCGGCGTCGCCCGGGTCGTGCTGGTCGGCGGCGAGCTGGTCGCCGACGACGAGCCGGAGTTCAACGTGGGCCAGGACCCGGCTGCCACCCTGGCCGTGCTCGAGGCCGGGACCCCCACCACGGTGTACCCCGTCGACCTGTTCGAGACGGTCACTGTCCCCCCGGGACTCCTCGCGCGGCTGCAGCACGCGCCGGCGCCCGCGGCCCGCCTCGCCGGTGAGCTGCTCGGTGTCCGGCGCCGCCACCTGCTCGGTGACGCCGGCGCACTGGTGTTCCTGACCCACCCCGAGCTCTTCGAGGTCACCAGGACCCGCATGGCCGTCGTGGGACGACGCCTGCTTCCTGCGCCGCACCCGCAGGCCGGGTCCGTCGTCGACGTGGTCACCGCGGCGGACGGTCCCGCAGTGGTGGAGGCCTTCGCCGACGCCGTCCAGCACTCCCGTTGAGGGAGTCCCCGGGCGGGCGGACCGACAGGCGTACGCCACTGTCGGCGGCAAGCCCAGCCGTCAGAACAAGGTCCCCGGCCTCGCCCGCACCTGGGCCGCGGGCGATGGCCGGGCCGGCTCCTCCGTGACGGTGGCCGGCGCGCTGGGCGACGCCGCGACGGTGGCGTGGAGCATCGCCCGGGAGCTCGCCCTCGCCTGAGGTCGGCCCTGACCGGACGGTGACCAGCGCTGCACCCGCGCAATCGGGCCAATGCCCTGCACGGGGCCTCGCCCCCGGGAGAGGATCGGCCCGGCGCCCCCGCCCTCCCCGACTCGAGGACCGCATGCTTCTCAGCCTGACCTACTTCAGCTCCGCGACCGCCCGCTTCTCCCCCGGGGACCTCAAGGAGCTGCTCGCCGCCGCCCGGGCCAGCAACGCCGCGACCGACATCACCGGGATGCTGCTCTACCACGACGCCAGCTTCGCCCAGGCGCTCGAAGGGCCGGCCGAGCAGGTCCGATCGACCTTCGACCGGATCTGCCGCGACCGGCGGCACCGCGGCATCTACGTGGGCTTCGAGAACGAGATCACCGAGCGGGCCTTCCCCGACTGGGCGATGAGCTTCCGCGACCTCGACGGGGCCACCCCCGAGGACACCGAGGGCTTCTCCACCTTCGTCCAGGACGTCCGGGCGGGCCGGCCGGTGCCCGGCGACAGCGCACCCCACCACCTGCTGCGCGCCTTCAGCCGTCCCGTGCTCTGAGCGTCTGGCCCCCCACGCCCCGGGAGCGCCATACTCCCGAGGTGGCCGCGATGGAGTTCGAGTTCGAGGGGCCGGTCGTGGAGTGGCGCGGACCGGCGCCCTTCTACTTCCTCGCCGTCCCCGAGGACGAGAGCGACGACATCAAGATGGCGGCCAAGGGGCTGGAGTACTGGGGCCAGGTGCCGGTCGTCGTCCGGGTGGGCGAGACCGAGTTCACCACCGGTCTCTTCCCCAAGGACGGCCGCTACCTGCTGCCGCTCAAGGACGTGGTGCGGCGGGCCGAGGGGATCGAGCCCGGGCAGGTGCTCGGCGCCGCCCTGCGGGTCGGGCGCGGCTGAGGGCTCAGCCCGCCGTGACCCGGCCGGCCTCCACCTGCCAGCGCTGGTCGAGCCTGACGTTCTCCAGCAGCCGCCGGTCGTGGGAGACCAGCAGCAGGGTCCCGTCGTAGGAGTCCAGCGCCTGCTCCAGCTGCTCGATCGCCGGCAGGTCCAGGTGGTTGGTGGGCTCGTCGAGCACCAGCAGGTTGACCCCGCGGGCCTGCAGCAGCGCCATCGCCGCCCGGGTCCGCTCGCCCGGGGAGAGCCGACCGACCTCGCTGCTGACCTGGTCGGCCTTGAGCCCGAACTTCGCGAGCAGGGTCCGCACCTCCCCCGAGGCCAGCTCGGGCACCGCCGCCTCGAAGGCGTCGCCCAGGGGCAGCTCCTCGGCCAGCCCGGAGCGGGCCTGGTCGATCTCGCCCACCGCGACGCTCGCACCCCGTGAGGCGCGGCCCTCGTCGGGCGACAGATGACCCAGCAGCAGGCGCAGCAGCGTGGTCTTGCCGGCTCCGTTGGGGCCGGTGATGCCGACCCGGTCGCCGGCGCCGACCTGGAGCGAGACCGGCCCGAGGACGAACTCCCCCAGGCGCGCGACCGCGCCGTCCAGGGTCGCCACCACGCTCGAGGAGCGGGGTGCGGCGGCGATGTCGAACTGGAGCACCCACTCCTTGCGGGGCTCCTCGACCTCGTCCAGCCGAGCGATCCTCGACTCCATCTGGCGCACCTTCTGGGCCTGCTTCTCGCTCGACTCGCTCTGCGCACGCCGGCGGATCTTGTCGTTGTCCGGGGACTTGCGCATCGCGTTGCGCACGCCCTGCGAGCTCCACTCGCGCTGGGTCCGCGCCCGCGACTGCAGGTCGGCCTTCTTGTCGGCGAACTCCTCGTAGGCCTCCCGCGCGTGCCGCCGGGCCACGGCCCGCTCCTCCAGGAAGGCGTCGTAGCCGCCGTCGTAGACCGCCACCCGGTGCTGGGCCAGGTCCAGCTCGACCACCCGGGTGACGCACCGGGCCAGGAACTCACGGTCGTGGGAGACCAGCACCACCCCGGCCCGCAGGCCACGGACGAAGGACTCCAGCCTGGCCAGGCCGTCGAGGTCGAGGTCGTTGGTCGGCTCGTCGAGGAGCACCACGTCGAACCTGCTCAGCAGCAGCGCCGCGAGTGCCACCCGCGCGGCCTGTCCCCCGGACAGCGAGGTCATCAGCGCGTCCGGGCCGGTCTCCAGCCCCAGCTCGGCCAGGACCGACGGCATCCGGTCCTCCAGATCCGCGGCACCGCAGGCCAGCCAGTGGTCCAGCGCCACGGCATAGGCGTCGTCGGCGCCGGGCATCCCGCTGCCCAGCTGGGCGGCCGTCTCCTCCATCGCGGCGGTGGCGGCCGCGGCACCCGTGCGCCGGGCGAGATAGGCCGCCACGGTCTCGCCCTCGACCCGCTCGTGCTCCTGCGGCAGCCACCCCACGAACGCGTCGGCGGGCGCGGTGCTCACCGTGCCGGCCACCGGGGTCGCCTGTCCGGCGAGCAGCCGCAGCAGCGTGGACTTCCCGGCGCCGTTCGCACCCACCACGCCCACCACGTCGCCCGGCGCGACGGTCAGGTCCAGGCCCTCGAAGAGCACCCGGTGGCCGTGGCCGCCGGACAGGCCCTTGGCGACCAGCGTGCCGCGCGTCTCCATGCGCGCAAGGGTAGGTCACGCCGACGGCTCAGCTGCGACCGCCGGCCATCAGGGCCAGGCCCAGCAGCATCTTGTCGCGGGGGTCGGTCAACGAGCGGCCGGTGAGCTGCTCGATCTGCTTCATCCGGTAGATCACCGTGTTGCGGTGGCAGTAGAGGTCGGCCGCCGCATGGGTCGGGGAGCCGTCGTGGTGCAGCAGCGCGGTGAGGGTCTCCAGCAGCGTCTGGGACTGCGCCCGCGGCAGCGCCAGGATCGGGCCGAGCGTCTCGGCGAGCAGGCGGGGCGCCACCTGGGGACTGCCGGCGAGCAGCACCTCGGGCAGCCGCTCGGAGACCGCCACCACCCGCCGTACGCCGCGCGGCACGGTCTCCGCGGCCCGGTGCGCCAGCTGGAACGCGGTCGCGAAGCCGGCCACCCCGTCGGTGCTCACCGCCACGCCCATGCGACCCGGGGCGTGGGGCGCGAAGAGCTCCACCAGTCCCGGCTCGTCGGGCAGCCGCCCGGAGAGGAGCCCGTAGTAGACGCCGGAGCGCACGTGCCACCGGGCGGCGACCCCGAGCCGGTCGAGCCGGTCCTCGACCGGCACCAGGGCGTCGCTGGCCTCCGCCCCGTCGTGCATGGCGACCACGCACGCGATCTCGTCGTCGGGTCCGATCTCGAGCGCGGCGCGGGCCTCGTCGGCGAAGAGCGGGTCGGCCCCGCGGCCTTCGATGAGACCGTCGAGCACGCTCTGCTCGCGTTGCAGGTCCTGGCGCTGGATCCGCGAGCTCTCCCGCCGGTAGGCGTCGATCACCACCGCGTTCTGCACGTCCAGGTTGGTCCAGACCGTGCGCGCCGCCATCAGCAGCACCTGGTCGTCGACCTCGATCGAGGAGTCGGCCGAGACCCGGGTGACCAGCGCCTCCCAGAGGATCCTCGCCCCCAGGGTGTAGGCGTTGAGCACCAGCTCGAGCGGCACGCCCTGACGGGCCCGACGCCGGCCGGTGTCGCGCCACAGCTCGACGGCGTTCTCCGACCCGCCCGGCTGGTCGTCGGGATCACGGTGTGCCGAGAGGATCCGCAGGCCGCGGCGGATGTGCTGGCGGGTGCTCGACCTGACGTCGGCGCGGAACTCGGGTCCGATCCGCTCCCACAGCTCCTGGTCGCGCTCGAAGAGGGTCAGCGTGATGCTGTCCGCGATCACGTCCGACTGGTCGAGCAGGAGGGCCCAGGCGTCGTGGAGCGCCTCCTGGGCCGAGTTGAGGGCGGTGGCACGCATGCATGCACCGTCGCACTGTCTGCACAATCCTGACCAGCCCCAACCGCTAATTGAGGCCACTGCTCCAAGCATGTTTGGGCGTTCCGCCCAATGACCCGAATGTGCCAGCACACCAAGGTGGTGCAGGTCACATCGCCCAACCCCCGGCAGCGCCACTCACAGGAGGCCTCGTGAGCACCGATCTCGACCGGCCGGCCGCCACTGCCCACCAGCAGCAGGCCGACCTCGAGCTCAACCACGTCACCGTCAGGTTCGGTGGCCTGACGGCCCTCGCGGACGCCTCGCTGCGGGTGCGCCCCCGCACCGTGCACGGCGTGATCGGCCCCAACGGGGCCGGCAAGACGACCCTGTTCAACGTGGCCTGCGGCTTCGTGGTGCCCGACGAGGGGGGTCTGCGACGGCACGGGGAGGAGCTCGGCCGGCTCCGGCCGCACCAGCTCGCCGGCCACGGCATCGCCCGCACCCTGCAGGGGCTGGGCCTCTTCGACCGGGTCACCGTGCTCGAGAACGTCGTCACCGGCGCCGACCGGCACGCACGCACCGGCTTCCTCGGCGCGATGCTGGCGCTGCCGGGGTCGTGGCGCGAGGAGCGGGCGCTGCGCGAGCGGGCGATGGCGGCGCTGGACGCCCTGGGCATCGCGCACGTCGCTGCGCTCTACCCCGGCAGCCTCCCCTACCCCGTCCGCAAGCGGGTGGCGCTGGCCCGCGCCCTGGTGGCCGAGCCGGAGCTGCTCCTGCTCGACGAGCCCGCCAGCGGGCTCTCCGCCGACGAGATGGACGAGCTCGGCGAGCTGATCAGCGGCCTCAGCGACCGGATGTCGGTGCTGCTCGTGGAGCACCACATGGACCTGGTGATGCGGGTCTGCGACGAGATCACCGTCCTCGACTTCGGCAAGGTGATCGCCCACGGGACCCCGGACGAGGTCCGCCACGACGAGGCCGTGCTGGCCGCCTACCTGGGCGAGGAGGTCTGATGCTCACCGTCGACCGCCTCACCGTCTCCTACGGTCCCGTCACCGCGCTCCACGACGTCTCCTTCACCGCCGCGAAGGGCGAGATCACCGCCGTGCTCGGGGCCAACGGGGCCGGGAAGACCACCCTGCTGCGCACCATCTCGGGGCTGCACCGCGCCAGCCACGGCTCCATCACCCTGTCGGGCGAGCAGATCGGCGCGGTCGCCGCGGAGCAGATGCCGGGCCGCGGGATGGCGCACGTGCCCGAAGGGCGCGGCGTGATCACCGAGCTCAGCGTCGAGGAGAACCTCCGCCTCGGCGGGCTCGGCCGGGGTGCGGGCCGGGTCACCGACCGCGACCTCTCGCTCGCCCTCGACCTCTTCCCGGTCCTCGCCGACCGCCGCACCCAGCAGGCCGGGACCCTCTCGGGCGGGGAGCGGCAGATGCTGGTGATCGGCCGGGCGCTGATGGCCCGCCCCGAGCTGCTGCTGCTCGACGAGCCCTCGCTGGGCCTGGCTCCCCGGATCGTGGCCCAGATCTTCGCCCTGCTCCGCGGCCTGGTCGCCGACCAGGGCCTCTCGGTGCTGCTGGTCGAGCAGAACGCCCGCAGCGCCCTCTCGGTCGCCGACCACGGCGTCGTCCTCGACCTCGGCCGGGTGGTGGCCGACTCGGAGGCTTCCGTGCTGGCCGCGGACGACCAGCTCCGCCACGCCTACCTCGGGTTCTGACCCGGACCCGGAAGGAGACGACCCACCCGTGCAACAGCTTCTCAACACCGCTCTCGGCGGCCTGACCCTGGGGATGGTCTACGCGGCCTTCGCCCTGGCCCTGGTGCTGATCTGGCGGTCGACCCGCGTGGTCAACTTCGCGCAGGCCCCGATGGCCATGGTCACCACCTTCGTCGCCCTGGTGGTGATCGACGCGGGCTACTCCTACTGGCTCGGCTTCGCCGCGGCGCTGGCCGCGGGCCTGCTGCTGGGCGCCGGCCTGGAGCGGACGATCGTGCGCCACGTCGACGGCAAGGCCGAGATCAACGCGGTGATCCTGACCCTCGGCCTCTTCATCGTGCTCCACTCGGTGGCCGCGGTGGTCTTCGGCAACGAGTACCGCTCCTTCCCCGCCCCCTTCGGCATCCGGGGCTTCGAGGTCGGCGACCGCACCATCGCCCTGACCGGGTTCGGGGTCTTCACGATCGTCGCGGTGCTGGTGGTGATGGGCCTGCTCGTGCTCCTCTTCCGCTTCACCGACCTCGGCCTCAAGATGCGCGCCGCCGCCTTCAACGCCGAGGTGGCCCGTCTGCTCGGCGTCCGGGTCGGCCGGATGAAGACCCTCGGCTGGGCACTCGCCTCGCTGGTCGGCTCCCTGGCGGGGCTGCTCATCGCCGGCGGCAGCCTGGTCCACCCCGGCTACATGGACTCCATCGTGGTCTACGGGTTCGTCGCCGCCGTGCTCGGCGGGCTCGAGAGCCCCGTCGGCGCGGTCGTCGGCGGCCTGGTCCTGGGCCTGACCCTGAGCTTCGTCAGCGGGTACGTCGGCTCGCAGCTCGTCGCGCTCGCCGCCCTGCTGATCCTGATGCTGGTGCTGACCCTGAAGCCCGGCGGCCTCTTCTCCACCACGACGGCGAGGCGGGTCTGATGTCCGGGATGCGTACGACGCTGGGCCGGTCGCTGCGAGAGGTGACCCTGCTCCGCCACCTGGTCGGTGCCGCGCTCGGGCTGGTCGTGGTCGTCCTGGTGCTCACCGCCGTCGACGACTTCCGCCGGTTCCAGCTGGCCGAGATGGCCTACCTCGGCATCGCCGCCGGCGGGCTCACCGTGCTCACCGGCCTCAACGGCCAGCTCTCGCTCGGCCACGGGGCGCTGATGGCCTTCGGCACCTACACCACCGCGCTCCTGCTGCCCGACCGCGAGGCCGGCACCCCGCTGCTGCTGGTGGTCCTGGCCGCGGTCGCCGTCACGGTCGCGGTCGGCGCCCTCGTGGGGGTGGCGGCCGCCCGGCTGCACGGCCCCTACCTGGCCGGAGCGACGCTGGCGCTGGCGGTCGCCGTCCCCGGGATCGCGCTCTACTTCAAGGAGACCCTCGGCGGCGAGCAGGGACTGCCCGTCGTGCTGCCGGACCCGCCCACCTGGGCCGACGACGCGACGTACTTCCTGACCGGCCAGGACCTGACCGGCCGGGGCTGGGTGGCGTTCGTCGCCTGGCTCACCCTGATCGTCACCTTCCTCCTGCTGGCGAACCTGTCGCGCAGCCGGGTCGGGCGCCGCTGGCGGGCGGTGCGCGACGACGAGGTCGCCGCCCAGCTCGCCGGCATCGACCTGGGCCGCGCCCGGGTCTCGGCCTTCATGGTCAGCGCCGCGGCCGCGGGAGCGGCGGGGGCGATGCTGGGCATCGCCGTCCGCCTGGCCGCCCCGAGCTCCTTCACGCTCACGCTGAGCCTCACCCTGCTGGCCGCGGTCGTGCTGGGCGGGCTGGGCAGCCTGACGGGGGCCCTGCTCGGCGCAGCGCTGCTGACCTTCCTCCCCCAGTTCGTCACCGGGCTCGGCATCGACGCCGGCCTCGACGACATCGCGGCCGCCGAGCTCGCGCCCCTCGTCTACGGCGTCGTCATGGTGCTCGTCATCCTGCTCGCCCCCAGCGGGCTCTTCGGGACCGTCCACCGCGCCGTGCTGACCAGGCGAGCCCGCCGCACCCCCACCGACTCGGACCCGGCCCCCGGGGCCGGCACCAACACCACCAGAGAGGGAGCAACACCATGAGACGCAGGAACACGAGGTCGACGCGACTGGTCGGCCTGACCGGCCTGGTCGTGACCACCCTTGTCCTCACCGCCTGCGGTGCGGGCGGCCGGGACGACGACGGGGACGGCGACGGCGAGACCGGCGGCGGCGCCTCCGACACCGGGGTCACCGCCGACACGGTCACGATCGGCGGGCACTTCCCGCTGACCGGGGTCGCGGCCCCGGGCTACAGCGATATCCCGACCGGCGCCAAGGCGTACTTCGACTACGTCAACGCCCAGGGCGGCGTCCACGGCCGGCAGATCGAGTACATCGTCAAGGACGACGGCTACAACCCGACCAACACCAGCAAGGTCACCAACGAGCTGCTGCTCCAGGACGAGATCTTCGCGATGGTCGGCGGGCTCGGCACCCCGACCCACAGCGCGGTGGTCGACCAGCTCAACACCGAGGGCGTCCCGGACCTCTTCGTCTCCTCCGGCTCCCTGATGTGGGGCGACGACGTCGAGGCCCGGCCGATGACCTTCGGCTGGCAGCCCGACTACGAGAGCGAGGGCAAGATCATCGGTCAGTACGTCGCCGAGAACATGCCCGACGCCAAGGTCGGCCTCTTCCTCCAGGACGACGACCTGGGCGAGGACGCCGAGAAGGGCGTGCGGCAGTTCCTCGACAAGGAGATCGTCGCGGTCGAGCGCTACACCTCGGGCAACACCGACGTGGGCCCGCAGATCGCCGGCCTCCAGGGCGCCGGGGCCGACCTCGTCCTCTCCTTCAACACCCCCTCCTACACCGCGCTGGCGCAGCTGGTCTCGATGAAGCTGGGCTACAAGCCGAAGTGGTACGTCGCCAGCATCGGCTCCGACCCCGACCTGGTGGGCTCGCTGCTCTCGGAGTTCTCCGAGGGCGCGATCAAGGACGGCACCAGCGCGCTCGAGGGCGTGATGACCTCGGAGTACATCCCCGGCAACGACCAGACCGACGACCCGTGGGTCCAGCTGTGGCAGAAGGTCTGGGACGAGCACGGCGCCAAGGGCGAGCTCACCAACTACCGGATCTACGGCATGTCCCACGCCTACGCGTTCGTCCAGGCCCTGCAGGGGGTCGGCGAGGACCTGACCCGCGAGGGCCTGGTGGAGTGGCTCGAGGAGAACGGCGAGTCGCTGGAGGGTCCGCAGCTGGCTCCGTTCCGCTACAGCGCCGACAGCCACATGGGCATCTCGGGCATGCGGCTGGCCGAGATCAAGGGCGACTCCTCCGAGCCGCTCACGCCGGTGCTGGTCACCGACATCGGGGACGCGGAGATCACCGAGGACTCCTCGGGCCAGGCCGACGACGCGCCGCCGGAGAGCGGGATCGCGGAGTGAGCCACCGCTGGGCGTCGTCCGGGCACCGGGTCACAGCCGCTCCGCGGTCCGGCGCGCGGCGACGCCCAGCACCTCCCAGGCCGTGCTGAACGGGGGCGAGTAGGCCAGGTCCATCCAGGCCAGGTCGTCCACCGTCCCCTCCGCCCACAGGACCGCGGCCGCGGTGTCGACCCGTTTGGCGGCACCGCGGCCGCCCACCAGCTGGACACCCAGCAGCCGACGCGAGGCCCGGTCCGCCATCACCCGGATGGCGACCGGGTCCGCCTCGTCCATGTAGCCGCTGGCGGTCGAGCCCTCGGTCACCACGGCCACCGGGTCGAACCCGGCCGCCTTGGCGTCGGCGTGCGAGAGGCCGGTGCGGGAGACCTCGAGGTACCGGCCGCCGGCGGCGAACCGGGTGATCGCGGTCTCCAGGATGCCGTCGAAGGCGAGCGTCCCCCCGGCCAGGCTGTCGCCCAGGGCCCGGCCCATCTTGTTGGCGTGCGAGCCCAGCGGGCGGAAGACCCGGTCCGCGGCGAGACGGCGCCACGTCTCGCAGCAGTCGCCCGCCGCCCAGACCCGGTCCGCGACCCGGCCGTGCGGGTCGGGGCGCAGCGCCCCCTTCTCCCCCAGCGCCAGCCCCGAGCCGGCCAGGAACCCGGTCGCCGGCACCACCCCGAGGGCGAGCACCACCAGGTCGCAGTCGCGGGACCCGCCCTCCCAGCGGACGGCACGCACCGCGCCGTCGACGACGTCGAGCCCGGTCACGTCGGCGTCGAGCACGACCTCGACCCCGGCGTCGTTCAGGGCGAGCGCCACCCGGTCCGACATCTCCGGCTCCAGGGAGCTCATCACCCGGGAACGGGTGACCAGGGTGACGCCGAGGCCGCGGCGCAAGGCCGCCTCGGCGACCTCGAGGCCGATGTAGCCGCCGCCGACGACGACCACGTGGGCCGCCTCGCCGGCCCCGGCGAACCGGTCCAGCCACTCCTGCCCGTCGTCGAGGGTCTTGACCTGCCCCACCCCCCGGGGCAGCGCGCCCGTCTCGTCGCGCGCCCAGCCGGGCACGATCGGGGTGGCCCCGGTAGCCACCACGAGCTGGTCGTAGCCGACCGGCTCGCCGTCCTCGACCCGCACCTCGCGCTCGTCCAGGTCGACCCCGGCGGCGCGGACGCCGAGGCGGACGTCGATCCCGGCCCGGCGGTGCTCGTCTGCGGTCCGGGCGACGAGCGCGTCGGCGGAGTCCACGTCGCCGGCCATCCAGTAGGGGATGCCGCAGGCGGAGTACGAGGTGTGCCTGCCCTGGTCCAGCACCGTCACCTCGAGCTCACGCCCGGTGCGCCGGGCGGTGCGCAGCATCTGGTGCGCCGCGGACATGCCTGCCGCGTCGGCGCCGAGGATGACGATGCGCTCGCTCATGCGGGCCAGCCTCGCACGTCGGGTGGCCGGGTGCTCAGGCCCTGCGGGTCTCCAGCACCCGGAACCCCTTGACGCTGGCGAGACGCTCGGTGGGCCAGCCCTGCTCGGTCAGCCAGCGCTGGAGCGAGTCGGCCCCCAGGTTCTTGCCGACCACCGAGACCATCCGCCCGCCCGGCGCCAGCCGCGGCAGCCAGGTCAGCAGCAGCTCGTGGAGCGCCTCCTTGCCGATCCGGATCGGTGGGTTGGACCAGATCTCGTCGAAGAGGTAGCCGGCCGGCACCTGGTCGGGTCGGCACGCCACGAAGGTCCCGGAGACGCCCAGGCTCCGGGCGTTCTCGTTGGCCAGCGCGATGGCGCGCTCGTTGACCTCCACCCCGATCACCCGGGCCAGGGGCACCGCCTTGGCGATGGCCAGGCCGATCACCCCGTAGCCGCAGCCGAGGTCGAGGAACTGGCCCTGGGCCGGCGGCTCCGTCTCGCGGAAGAGGACGGCGGTGGCGTGGTCGAGGTGGCCACGGCTGAAGACCCCCGACCCGCTGACCAGCTCGAGCTCGTGACCCCACACCTCGCAGGTGAAGCTCTCCCGGATGAAGGGCACGTCGGGGTCGGCGGAGAAGTAGTGGTCCTGGCCGCCACCGGTGTCGTTCATGCCAGCTCCCTCTTGGCTCGGGCACGTCGCGCCTGGACCACCAGCTGGTCGTCGGCGGGGTAGCCGACCTCCTCCAGGGTGAGCCCGTGGGCGTGCATCACGGTCAGTGCCGGGTTGCGTTCCCGGGCGGTCATCAGCTCCACGGCCCAGCCCGGCGCGCGCCGCCCGTCCCCCACCGCGACCATGCACCCCACCAGCGAGCGGACCATGTTGTGGCAGAAGGCGTCGGCCCTCACCCGGGCCACGGCCACGCCGGCGGGGTCGCGCTGCCACTCCAGCTCCAGCAGGGTGCGCACCGTGGTGGCCCCCTCGCGGCGCCGGCAGAAGGCGGCGAAGTCGCGCAGGCCGAGCAGGGTGGCCGCGGCCTGGTTCATCGCGTCCAGGTCGAGCGCCCGCGGCCAGGCCAGGACGTGGTGCCGGTGCAGCGGGTCGACCAGGTCGGGGTGGTCGGCGATGCGGTAGGCGTAGCGACGCCACACGGCGGAGAACCGGGCGTCGAACCCGGCCGGGGCCTCGCCCACCCGGCGTACCCGGACGTCGGGGGGAAGGATGCCGTTGAGCCTGCGGGCGAGCGCGTCGGCCGGGGGGTCGGTCGAGCGGCCGGCGGAGCGCGCCAGCAGCTCCGGCGCGAGGTCGACGTGGACCACCTGCCCCCGGGCGTGCACCCCGGCGTCGGTGCGGCCGGCCACCACGGCGCGGACCGGCGAGACCCGCAGCGCGGTGGCCAGCGCGGCCTCGAGCGTCTCCTGCACGGTCCGTCGGCCCGGCTGGGTCGCCCACCCGGAGAAGTCGGTGCCGTCGTAGGCGAGGTCGATCCGGAGGCGCACCGGCCCATCCTCCCAGAAGGGGCACAGAGTTGTTCAACCAGATGGTTGACGTGGCCGGGGCCACGGCCGTAGGTTTATTCAACCGATCAGTTGAACAAGGAGGCCCCCGTGGCCGACCCGCTCTCCCGCGTCTTCGCCGCCCTCGCCGACCCGACCCGGCGCGACATGGTCGCCCGGCTCGCCGTCGGCGACGCGACGGTCGGGGAGCTCGCCGAGCCCTACGACGTGAGCATGCAGGCGGTCTCCAAGCACCTCAAGGTCCTGGAGGAGGCCGGACTGGTCAGCCGCAGTCGTGAGGCGCAGCGCCGGCCGGTCCACCTGGAGGCCGAGGTGTTCGACCTCATGACGAAGTGGATCGAGCGCTACCGCCGGCAGGCGGAGGAGCGCTACCAGCGCCTGGACGCCGTCCTGGCGCGGATGCAGCAGGAGCAGGACCCCCCTGGCACACCGGAGCAAGAAGGGACAGCATCATGACCATGACCGACCCGACCGACCGTTACGCAGAGGCCGCCATCCAGGCGGACGAGGAGGTCCCCGCCATCCACATCTGGCGCGACTTCGAGGCGACCGTGGCGCAGGTGCTGCGCGCGCACACCGACCCGGACCTGTTCGCCCAGTGGATCGGGCCCGACTCGGTCACCACCCGGATCGACCGGTGGGACTGCCACACCCTGGGCTCCTACCGCTACCTCAACGTGCACGAGGGGCAGGAGTACGCCTTCCGCGGCACCTTCCCGTACGTGGGCGAGGACAAGATCGTCCAGACGTTCACCTGGGAGGGGATGCCCGAGGCGATCGCGCTGGAGACGATGACCTTCACCGACCTCGGGGACGGCCGGACCCGCCTGCACGGGTTCTCCCTCTGCGACTCCTTCGAGGGGCGCGACGGGATGCTCTCCTCCGGCATGGAGGTCGGCGTCCAGGAGGGTTACGCCAAGCTCGACCGCATGTTCGCCGACGGACGGGTCTGAGGTGGGCCTGCCCACCGAGCCCGCCGCCCGCCACCGCGAGGTGGCGGGCCGGTTCACCGCTCTGGTGCGGGGCACGACCGACTGGTCGAGCCCCGCACCGGTGGCGGGGTGGACGGCGCGCGACGTGGTGGAGCACCTGGTCACCTGGCTGCCGGGGTTCCTCGCCGACGCCACGGCGTACCGCTGGGAGCCCGGTCCGCCGGCCGCGCTGGACCCGGTGGCGGCCTGGCTCGCCCAGCTCGAGGGCGTGCAGGGCCTGCTCGACGACCGCGAGGCGGCGGCCTCGCCGTTCACCCACCCGCACGCGCCGCCCCAGGACCTGGCGGCGGCCCTCACCACCTTCTACACCGCCGACGTCTTCATGCACTCCTGGGACCTGGCGCGTGCCACCGGCCAGGACGCCACCCTCGACCCGGAGACCTGCGCGGAGATGCTGCGCGAGATGGAGGCGATGGAGGACGCCGTCCGCGCCTCCGGGCAGTTCGGGGTCCGGCGTCCGGTCCTCGACGGCTCCGGCCCCCAGGAGCGCCTGATCGCCTTCATCGGCCGCGACCCGGCGTGGCGGCCCGGGGCGGACTGAGGCAGGACGCCGCCTGTGGAGTGGCCGCACGGCGCGTCGGCGGGCACTGGCAAGGTGGGGCGCACCTGCCAGCCCCACCCTCGACCGGAGTCGCCGTGCCCGCCACCGGACCGTCGTCCGACCAGACCGCCCTGATGCTCGCGAAGGTGCGCAAGCTGCTCGCCAAGGCCGAGGACCCTGCGGCGAGCCCCGAGGAGGCGGAGACCTACACCGCCAAGGCCACCCAGCTGATCGCCGACTACGGCATCGACGCGGCACTCCTCTCCGCCGACGACCCCGGCAGCGACCGGGTGGCGGACCGGGTGATCGGCCTGGACGCCCCCTACGCGCGGGACAAGGCCCATCTCCTCTGCGAGGTCGCCAACCGGCTGCGCTGCCGGGCCGTGCTGCGCACCCGAGCCTCGCAGTCGGCGCCGACCGAGCACTCCGTCCACCTCTTCGGCCACGCCTCCGACCTCGCCCGCGTCGAGCTGCTCTTCACCAGCCTGCTGATGCAGGCCGGCCGGCAGCTGGCCCGCACTCCCGTGCCGCCCTGGGAGCACAAGGCGGCCTTCCGGCGCTCCTGGCAGGCCGGCTTCCGGATGTCGATCTCCCGGCGGCTGGCGGAGGCGGAGGCCCGGGCCGAGGGGGCGGCCACGGAGCGGACCAGCCGCGGCGGACGCGCCGCCGGCCTGGTGCTGGCCGACCGCGCCGTCGAGGTCGAGCACGCCCTGCGCAACGCCTACCCCGGCGCCCGTCAGGCACGGCCCCGGTCGTTGTCGGGCTCGGGGATGCGCGACGGGTACCTGGCCGGAGAGCAGGCCGATCTGGGCACCACCCGGCTCCGGGGCGAACGGGCCCCCTTGCCGCGGGGCCGGTGAGCCGGGCCGCCGGAAGGGCGCCGCTCAGGTAGGCAGGTCAGGCAGGTCAGGCAGGTCGCCCACGCTCGGCGGATTCGCCCCCGGTCGCGACACCGTCACGGCAGCGGCCGCGCTCGCCCACTCCAGCGCCTCGCGCACCTGCCCCCCGGTGAGGGCCCACCCCGCCCCGGGCGCTCCCGGCCGCCGGTCGAGGGCCCCGGCCGCGAGGAGCCAGCGCACCAGCGCGGCGCCGAAGGTGTCCCCCGCCCCGATCGTGTCCACCACCGTGACGGGCCGGCCCTCCACGGAGAGCACCCGCTCGTGGTCGATCCAGAGCGCCCCGTGGGCGCCCCTGGTGACGACCACCGCCCCGGCGCCCTCGTCGAGCAGCCGGCGAGCCGCATCCTGCGGCGTCAGACCGGGCATCAGCACCTCGAGGTCTTCGTCCGAGGCCTTGACCAGGTCCGAGAGAGCCGCGGTCACCGCCACCGAAGCGAGCAGGTGCGGTCCGTCTCCCGTGATCGCAGGTCGCGCGTTGACGTCGTAGACGACGGCGGCCTCCCGCCCCCACCGGCCGACCAACGTCCGCACCGTCGACGCGCCCGGCTCCAGCACCGGGGCCAGCGAGCTGACCAGGAGCACCCGGGGACCCTCGCCGAGCGCGTCGACGGCGGGGTGCAGCCTCCAGTCCACGTCGAAGGAGTACCGGGCCGAGCCGTCGGGCGCGATTCGCGCCTCGGCCGTCGCGGTCCGGGAGAGCACCCTCGGGTCCACCGGCAGGCCGACGCCCTCGGCGGCCAGGTGCCGCGCCAGCCGGTCCCCGCGCGGGTCGGCGCCGAGGGCGGTGAGCAGCCCGACCGGCACACCGAGGCGTGCCAGTGCGACGGCCGTGTTCGCCGCGCTTCCGCCCGGCAGCTCACGCGCGGGCCGTCCGTCGCCGTGCACGACGTCGACCAGGGACTCCCCCACCACCAGCACCTCGTCCATCCCGCGATGCTCGCCGGTCGGGGCTCACGAGTCCAGCGTCATACCCTGTCGAGCATGAGCGAGCCCCCTCTGGTCAGGGTCGACCGCGACGACCCCGTTCCGCCGTTCGAGCAGGTGCGTGCCCAGCTGGCCTCCGCGGCGGCTCGCGGGGAGCTCGCGCCGGGCACCCGGCTGCCGTCGGTGCGAGCGCTGGCCGACCAGCTGGGTCTGGCGGCGAACACCGTGGCCAGGGTCTACAAGGAGCTCGAGGCCGACGGTGTGGTCGAGACCCGTGGACGCGGTGGGACCGTGGTCCGCAGCGGCTCCCGCGCGGAGGGCGACGAGGCGCGCCGGGCGGCCGAGGCCTACGTGGCGACCTGTCGCCGGCTCGGACTGACCCGTGCCGAGGCGATCCGCCTGGCCGAGGACGGATGGTCACGGTGAGACGCACGAAGCCCGCCCCCTGGAGAGGGGACGGGCTTCGCGGGGACTGCTGGGGCGGGAGACCTACTCCTTGACCTCAGCGGCGTCCGTGGACTGCTCCTCGGCGTTCTCGGCGTCCGGCTGGACGGCCAGCACCTCGGCCTCACCGTCGACACCCTCGGCGATAACCTCGGCGGGCGCACCCTCGGAGGTCTCGTCGGCGGAGGTCTCCTCGGCGGTGGTCTCCTCGGCGGGCGCCTCCTCGACCGGGGCGGCAGCCGCCTTGGTCTTCTTCGACGACGCGGCCTTGGGCGAGTACGCCTCGGTGACGAGCTCGATCACGGCCATGGGGGCGTTGTCGCCCTTGCGGGGGCCGATCTTGGTGATCCGGGTGTAGCCACCCGGACGCTCGGCGAAGGTCGGGCCGATCTCGGTGAAGAGGGTGTGCACGACCGACTTGTCGCGGACGACCTTGAGCACCTCGCGACGGTTGTGCAGGTCACCCTTCTTGGCCTTGGTGATCAGCTTCTCCGCGTAGGGGCGGAGCAGCCGGGCCTTGGCCTCGGTCGTGGTGATGCGACCGTGCTCGAACAGGGCGGTGGCCAGGTTCGAGAGGATCAGGCGCTGGTGGGCCGGGCTGCCGCCGAGACGGCGGCCCTTCTTGGGGGTGGGCATCGCTTCTACTCATTCCTCCCCGGCCGTACCAGGTACCGGGGTAGTCGGTCCCGGCGTCGTTCGCCGGGATCTGGGGTGTGTCAGGACTGGTCGTCCTCGACGCTGTGTCAGTACTGCTCGTCCTCGACGAACGCGTCGTCGTCGTCGTCGCTGTAGGCGGCGAGCGCGGCGTGCGGGTCGAAGCCGGGGGCGCTGTCCTTGAGGGAGAGACCCATCTCGACGAGCTTGGCCTTCACCTCGTCGATCGACTTCGCACCGAAGTTGCGGATGTCGAGCAGGTCCTGCTCCGAGCGCGAGATGAGCTCGCCCACGGTGTGGATGCCCTCGCGCTTGAGGCAGTTGTAGGAGCGGACCGTCAGCTGCAGGTCCTCGACCGGCAGGGCCAGGTCGGCGGCGAGCTGCTCGTCGACCGGCGACGGGCCGATGTCGATGCCCTCGGCCTCGACGTTGAGCTCACGGGCCAGCCCGAACAGCTCGACGAGGGTCTTGCCGGCCGAGGCGATCGCGTCGCGGGGACGGATCGACGGCTTGGTCTCGACGTCGATGACCAGCTTGTCGAAGTCGGTGCGCTGCTCGACACGGGTGGCCTCGACCTTGTAGGTCACCTTCAGCACGGGGCTGTAGATCGAGTCGACCGGCATCCGGCCGATCTCGTTGTCGGCACCCTTGTTCTGGACGGCGGAGACGTAGCCGCGGCCACGCTCCACGACGAGCTCCATCTCGAGCTTGCCGTTGTCGGAGAGGGTCGCGATCCGCAGGTCCGGGTTGTGCACCTCGACGCCCGCGGGCGGGGTGATGTCGGCAGCGGTGACGACGCCGGCACCCGACTTGCGCAGGTACATGGTGACCGGCTCGTCGTGCTCCGAGGAGACCACGAGGCCCTTGAGGTTCAGGATGATCTCGGTGACGTCCTCGGTGACGCCGTCGATCGTCGAGAACTCGTGCAGGACCGAGTCGATCTTGATGCTGGTCACGGCCGCTCCCGGGATGGAGGAGAGCAGGGTGCGACGCAGCGAGTTGCCGAGCGTGTAACCGAAGCCGGGCTCGAGGGGTTCGATCACGAACCGGGAGCGGAACTCGTCAACGGTCTCTTCCGACAGGGTCGGGCGCTGAGCGATAAGCACTGAATTCTTTCCTTTCCGGACCCACCCGATATATGACGGGCCCGAACTTCGGCGACGAGGATGAAGTTGAGGGGTGCCCCTCCGGGGCCCGGCTGGGCCGGGCCCCGGAAGGCGGTGGTCGGGAGGAGCTCCCGACCGGACTACTTCTTGGAGTAGAACTCCACGATCAGCTGCTCCTGGACCGGCAGGTCGATCTGCGCCCGGGTCGGGAGCTGGTGCACGAGGATCCGCATCCGCGAGGGGATCGCCTCGAGCCACGCCGGGACGACGCGCTCGCCGTGGGTCTCGCGAGCCACGATGAAGGGGGTCATCTCCAGGGACTTCTCCCGCACGTCGATCACGTCGTGCGCCGAGACCTGGTAGGACGGGATGTCCACCTTGAGGCCGTTGACCCGGAAGTGGCCGTGGTTGACCAGCTGGCGGGCGTGACGACGGGTCCGGGCGAAGCCGGCACGGTAGACGACGTTGTCCAGGCGGCACTCGAGGAGCTGCAGCAGGTTGTCGCCGGTCTTGCCCTTACGGCGCGAAGCCTCCACGTAGTACTTGTGGAACTGCCGCTCCAGGACGCCGTAGGTGAAGCGCGCCTTCTGCTTCTCGCGGATCTGGAGGAGGTACTCGCTCTCCTTGATCCTGCCCTTGCCGTGCTGGCCGGGCGGGTAGGGGCGACGCTCGAACGCAGCGTCACCACCGACGAGGTCGACACCGAGACGGCGCGACTTCTTGGTCATGGGACCGGTGTAACGGGCCATCTTTCAAAGTCTCCTTAGGTCTCGGGTGATCAGACGCGACGGCGCTTGGGCGGGCGGCAGCCGTTGTGCGGGGCAGGCGTGACGTCCTGGATGGTGCCGACCTCCAGGCCGATGGCACCCAGCGAGCGGATCGCCGTCTCGCGGCCCGAGCCCGGGCCCTTGACGAAGACGTCGATCTTCTTCATGCCGTGCTCCTGCGCCCGACGACCCGCGGCCTCGGCGGCCATCTGGGCGGCGAACGGAGTCGACTTGCGGGAGCCCTTGAAGCCGACGGTGCCGGCCGAGGCCCACGAGATCACCGCACCGGTCGGGTCGGTGATCGTGACGATGGTGTTGTTGAACGTGCTCTTGATGTGGGCTTCGCCCTGAGCGACGTTCTTCTTCTCCTTGCGGCGCACCTTGGTGGTGCGGCTCTTGGGAGGCATTCAGTATCTCCTGAGGTAGCTGGGAAGCGTTGAGTTCGAGGAAGTCAGCAAGTGATCCGGCGGAGGCCGAGGATCACTTCGCCTTCTTCTTGCCGGCGACGGTGCGCTTGGGACCCTTGCGGGTGCGCGCGTTGGTCTTGGTGCGCTGACCGCGGACCGGGAGGCCCATGCGGTGGCGGCGACCCTGGTAGCTGCCGATCTCGATCTTGCGACGGATGTCGGCCTGGACCTCGCGACGGAGGTCACCCTCGATCTTGAAGTTGGCTTCGATCTCATCGCGGAGCTTGACCAGCTCCTCGTCGCCCAGGGTGTGCACGCGGGCGTTCGGGTCGACCCCGGTCGCGGCGAGCAGCTGCTGGGCACGGGTACGGCCGATGCCGTAGATGTAGGTGAGTGCGATCTCGATGCGCTTGTCGCGCGGGAGGTCAACACCAACGAGGCGAGCCATGTGTCTGGCATTCCCTTCGGGTAGTTCGCTGCGGTTTCGTCCGTGTCGCACCCCGGCGCCTCGCACAGGTCCTGGACCTGTGCAACCGGGCTCCGGCCGCTGCTCCGGAGGTGGGTTCGCCGGTCACCCTCGCGGGTGTCCCGGCTAGCGAGCACGTTGAATGGATTCTTCTGTTGTCGCGAGACCGGCGGCGGACCGCCGGCTTATCAGCCCTGCCGCTGCTTGTGGCGCGGGTTCTCGCAGATGACCATGACGCGGCCGTGGCGACGAATGACCTTGCACTTGTCGCAGATCGGCTTGACGCTCGGGTTGACCTTCACTTCGGAGGGCCTTTCTCAGATCGGCTGGTTACTTGTAGCGGTAGACGATGCGACCTCGGGTGAGGTCGTACGGCGAGAGCTCCACCACCACACGGTCCTCCGGGAGGATCCTGATGTAGTGCTGGCGCATCTTGCCGCTGATGTGGGCGAGCACCTTGTGTCCGTTGCTCAGCTCGACCCGGAACATGGCGTTGGGCAGGGCCTCCGTGATGGTGCCCTCGAGCTCGATCACGCCTTCTTTCTTCGGCATGTCCTCCACAATCTGTTGGAACGTTGTCTACCGTGTGCACCCCGGCTGACGGATGTCGTCCGGGGGTGGCCCGGGAACCTCCCGCCTGGGCGGGTGGACCTCGTGCGACAGCCGCTGGTGTCTCATTTCCGCGCATCATCCAAGTTCCCCGAGGAGAGACCTGGTCGATGTCACGGCAGCCGCGAGACGCCGACGAGCATGCCCACGTTGGGCCGACGCATCAGTCTAGTGGGCGACGCCGCGAAACCCTAATCAACCGGGCGGGCCACCGCGGCCCCTCCGAGGAGCCGGGCCCGGCCGCCGGGCTCGGCCGACCGGTCCGGAAGCTGGCGAGGCTGAGGGCCGCGCGGATCCGCTGCCGGCGTCCGAGGCCCGCGACCATCGCCCGGCGCTCCTCCTCGATCCTCTCCCAGTAGGTGTCGGCCTCCTCCGGCTGTGGCGGGGTGGGCCCGAAGACGAAGCCGTCCGCGCGGCGCGCCAGCGCCACGGACCCGCCGGAGGTCATCGCGAGCGACTGCTGGCGGCGCGTCGCCCAGGGCCCGGCCGGCACCGGCTGGCCCAGGTCGCGGGCCTGGTCGACCAGCTCGCGCCAGGCGCCCACGAAGCGTGCCGAGACGACCGGCGCCCGCCGGCGGCGGTGCCGGCGCAGCGTCTTGGCCCCCACGATGGCGCCGACCACGGCGGCGACCAGCAGCAGCGGCAGCCCGACGACCCTGGCGACCGTGCCCACCCAGGCGGGCAGGCCGCCGGCGTCCTCGTCGTCGGCCTCCTCCTCGGCCTCCTCCTGCTGCATCCGGGTGCGCAGCTCGGAGTCGGAGGACTCCCCCAGGTCGGAGGGGGGCGGGATCGGGGCCGGCGGCGGGACGACGGTGCCGGTCATCGGCTCCTGGGTCTCCGGCTGCCGCTCCGCGGGAGGCTTGGTCGACATGAACCGCTCGGTGGGCAGCGTGCGCCAGGTGCCGTCCGCGACCCGGAGCTCGACCCAGGCCTCGACGTGCTCGCCCTTGACCACGCCTCCCTGGGGGACCACCGCCCCCAGCACCACCCGGGCCGGGACGCCCAGCTTGTTGGCCATCAGCGCCATCACCGCGGCGTACTGCTCGTCGTTGCCGACCATCGGGTCGGCGTTGACGAACTCGTCGGAGAGGCGCTTGTGGCCGTGGCCGGGGTGGTAGCCGCGCTCGGCCCGGCGGACGCCGTCGGAGTAGCGGCCGTTCTCGCGCAGGTGGTCGGCCGCGGCGAAGACCCGCTCCATCGGCGTGCTGGCCGACTCGGTCCACTTGTCCCGGGCCTGGTCGAGGAAGCCGGTGTCGGCGTTGAGGGCGCCCGGCAGGGGCGAGGCGCCGATCTCGGCGGTGACGGCGTCCTCGGGCAGGACCGCGTCGAAGGCGTAGACGTCGCCGGGGTGCAGCCCGCTCGGCACCACGGCGGTCGAGGTCGCCAGGTTGTAGCGGAAGCTCTCCGCCTTGGTCCTGGGGTCGCCGGCCTCGAACTCCATCGACTGCAGGGCGCCGACGGTCGGCAGCCAGACGCCCGAGTAGCCGGCGGCGACCCGGACCCGGACGCTCACCTCGCGACCGCGGACGGGGTTGTCGATGACCGAGGAGACCCGCTGGAAGGCGTCGCCGGACTCCGCGGCCAGCGGGTCGTTGGTCGCGCCGTAGACCATGCCGTCCCAGTGGTCGAGCGTGGCCATCCGCAGGCGGGTCCCCGGCTCGACGCCCTCCACGACGAACATCTCCTCGTGGAAGACGTTGGTCTTCTCGCTCCGGTTGCCCAGGTCGACGTAGTTGCGGAAGGCGGCCAGCGGCGACGGGTAGGCGCCGATGTCGAACGGCGGCTCCACGTGCTCGCGCAGGACCAGCCGGTCGGGGTCCTCGTCCATGAAGGCTCCGGCCACGGGCAGGGCGAGCCCGGCGGCGACCGCCAGCAGACCGACCGCCGCCGCGACCCGGACGGGGCCCGGGCGGCCCACCCGCACCTGCGCGGTGGCGCTCCGCCCGCGCAGCGCCAGCCAGCCCAGCGCCAGCCCGGCGAAGACCGCACCCTGGACCAGCAGCGACTGGGGGTGGGAGACGCCGAGCAGGATCGCGGCGACCAGCACCCCGGTGGCCGCCAGCACCGGCAGCACGGCGGTGAGCCAGGGCCGGCGCAGCTCGAGCAGCACAGCGCCGGAGCCGACCAGGCCGGCCAGCAGGCCCATCACCCACGGCAGCACGAGCAGCGGCCCGTCGCCCTCCACGGGCGGCAGGGTGGTGAGCAGGTCCTTCCAGCCGTAGAGCAGCTGGTCCACCAGGGTCCCGAGCGTGCCGGGGCCGGGCAGGAAGGCGGTGTCGCCCTCGGAGCGCAGGGTCAGCGGCCCGCCGAGGAGCATGAAGACCAGCACGGTGAGCAGCACCGCCGCGACGGCGGGCAGCCCCACGGCCCGGCACAACACCGAGGCGCCGGCCGCCAGGACCGTGCCGAGCACGCCGACGACCAGGAACTGCCAGCCGGTGAACGAGGCTGCCAGGCCGGAGAGCGCGACGCCGACCAGCACCACCAGGACGGCGAGGTCGACCCACTGCTCCGGGCGGGGCCAGCGGCGCTCGGACCTGGTCCTGGTCCGGGTGCCGGTGGTGGTCGTGGCGCTCATCCGACGCTCCAGTGGAGAAGGCGGCCCAGGTCCTGCTTGGCGGTCAGGTGCAGCACCCGGAGGCCGGCCGCGTCGGAGACCCGGCTGATGCCGGTCGGCTCCACCAGGATGGCGAAGCGCCTCACCTCCGAGCCGAAGGCGGCGGAGGCGCGCTGCACATCGGCGAAGGCGGCCTCCGAGCCGGTGATGAAGAAGGCGATGCTGGTGTCGGGGGCGGCACCGACGGCGCGGCGGGCCGTGGCGACCAGCCCGGCGTCGCCGAAGTCGGCGCGGCAGACCGCATCGAGCGCCAGGTGCCCCTGGCCGCCGGAGGACGCCTGGTTCCCGCAGACGAACGAGACGTCGAACTCGTCGGTGGCGGCGCGCACCGCGATCGAGGCGGCCACCGTCATCGCGGTCTCGAAACCCTCCGGGTCGTGCCAGGAGCGGAGCCGGTCGTCGACCACCAGGGTGGCGTGGCTGCGCCGGGTGTCGAGGTACTGGCGGACCAGCAGCGCGTTCTCCCCGGTGGAGGCCATCACCTTGGCCGAGGAGCGCCAGTGGACGTGGCGCAGGTCGTCGCCGGGCGCATACTCGCGCAGCGCGTGGAAGGCCAGGTCGCTCTGGCTGACGGCGTCGGTCGAGACGCCCTCCAGGTCACGCAGGAGGCCGGCCCCGAGCGAGTCCAGCGGCAGCACCGCGGGGCGGACCAGCACCTCGCGCAGCGGCGTCCAGACCATGTCGCGGGAGAAGAGCCCGAGCGGGTCGCCGCGCAGCGTCGTCGCGGGGCCCACCGGGATCACCCCCCGGCGCTCGGTGCGGATGGTGAACGACTCCTCGTCGCTCTCCTCGGCCCCCAGCGCGCCGACGGCGTACCGGTGCACGGTGGTCCCGACCGGGACCTCGAGCGTGGTGGGCATCATCCGGCGCCCGGAGACGTTGGTGACCACCACGCCGGCGGCCACCGACTCCCCCGCCACCACCCGCTCCGGCTCGAGCCGCAGGTCGACGCGGACAGAGGTCCGCCCCAGCAGGAAGGGGGTCGCCAGGAGCAGCAGCAGCAGGCACGCCGCCGCCAGGACCCCCACCTCGAGCCAGCCCGTCAGGCCGGCCACGACGAGGGCGCCCACGCCCAGCCCCAGCACCACCCAGCCGGTCGGCCGGACGACCGCCAGGACTGCGCGCACCGCTCGCTCGAGGACCTCCATCGACGACTCAGGCCACTCGGTCCGTCGGGGGTGCCACGGAGTCGAGCAGGCGTCCGATCACGGTCTCCACCGAGACGCCACTGAACTGCGCCTCCGCGTCCAGGAGCAGGCGGTGGCTCAGGACGGGCTCGGCGAGGTCGCGGATGTCGTCGGGGACGACGTGGTCGCGGCCGTCGGCGGCCGCCCAGGTCTTGGCCACCCGCACCAGGGCGAGGCAGCCGCGGGCCGAGAGCCCGAGCCTGACGTGGGGCAGGCGCCGCGACTCCTCCGCCAACTCGGCGACGTAGCCGATCACGGCGGGGTCGACGTAGACCTCGTCGGCGAGCTCGCTCATCTGCGCGATCGTCTGGGCGGTGATGACCGGCGACACCAGGGCGGCACGGTCGCGCACCCGGGCGTTGACCAGCAGCTCGACGGTGGCCTGGCGGTCGGGGTAGCCCACCGAGGTCTTCATCAGGAAGCGGTCCAGCTGCGCCTCGGGCAGCCGGTAGGTGCCGGCCTGCTCGATGGGGTTCTGGGTGGCGATCACCAGGAACGGACGGCCCACGGAGTGCGCGACCCCGTCGACGGTCACCTGGCCCTCCTCCATCACCTCGAGCAGGGCCGACTGGGTCTTGGGCGAGGCGCGGTTGATCTCGTCGGCCAGCACGATCGTGTGGAAGATCGGCCCGGAGTGGAACTCGAACGTGCCCTTGTGCTGGTCGTAGACCGTCACCCCGGTGACGTCGGAGGGCAGCAGGTCGGGGGTGAACTGGATGCGGGCGTGACTGCCCTGCACGGTGTTGGCGAGCGCCCGCGCCAGCATGGTCTTGCCGGTCCCCGGGACGTCCTCCAGCAGGATGTGCCCCTCCGAGAGCAGGCAGGTCAGAGCCAGGCGCACCACCTTGCGCTTGCCCAGCACCGCCTTCTCGATGTTGTCGGTCAGCTGGTCGAAGGTCTTCTTGAACCACTCGGCCTGCTCGTGGGAGATCGTCATGCGTCTTCTTCCGTTCGAGGGGGTCCGTACCCCGGTGTCACCACTGTTTCGAGCCGCTTCCGGTCTGTCTTTCCTTGTCCTCCTGGTTGACCGTGGTGCAGGAGACGACGACGTTCCCGTTCGAGAGATAGACGGGCGTCGTGGCGTTGTACTCGCCCGTCTGGTTCGGGATGGTGTGGAGGACCTCCGGGCTCAGCGGCCACCGGGTGCGCTCCACGCTGCAGTTGTAGGCGGAGAGGAAACCGGTCACCCGCACGGCGATGAAGCCACAGGTGTCGCTGACGCACAGGTCGCCCGAGTCGGGCGGTCCGCACGGGTTGTCCGTGCCGTCCTTGCAGGGGACCCTGGTCACCGTCACCACCGGCGTGGGCGGGTCCCCGGTGGCGATCGCCGCGACCGCCTGCCCCGAGCCGCGACCGGCCGGGGCGTCGTCGGAGATCGTCACCTCGATGCGCGAGGTCGACCGCCATCCCGTCTGGATGGCCGCGAGCGGATAGGTGAAGTTCCCGGGGCCGTAGCCGGAGAGGTCCACGTTGAGGTCGGCCTGGAGGCGTTGGTCCGAGGGGTCGGTCACGTCGTAGACGCGGACGGTCAGCTTGCCCGGGTTCCCGTTGTTGTTGCCCTCCACGACCCACTGCACCGAGCTGCCGTTGACGACGGGGCTCGCCCGGACCATCTGGTCGGTCAACGGCCCGTAGCTCTGGGCGTCCTGGACGTTGCTGTCGCTGCACCGGTCCGCCTCGTTGCAGACCCGCAGGCGCACCGAGTGCGGGTTGAGGTTGTTGGGCAGGCCGATGGTCCGGGTCTGCGGCCCCAGCTGGTTGGCCGGCTGCCCCGCCGGCACGCCGTTGACCAGCACCGTGACGTTGCTCTGGGTACCGCGCGAGGCGGGGACCCGGTAGTTGAGCGTGATCTGGGTGTCCCGGCCGGTGGCCTCCCAGCTCCAGGCGTCCCACGACTGGGGGACGCCCACGGCCGCGAACGTGGCCGGCGGGCTCGCCGCCGAGGTGTTCCGCTCGTTGTGTGCCTGGACCGTGTAGTTCCAGACCCGCCCGTCGTAGGGGACCCCGGTGTGACGGCAGGTCGTCAGCTCGATCCGCCGGCACTCCGGCAGGACCTCGGTCCTGCCGTTGACCGTGGCCCGCACCGAGTAGAGCGTCGGCGCGGGGCCCTCGGGGAGGGTGCCGGCCCAGTCGAGCCTCAGGGTGGTCAGGTCGGGGCCGGTCTGCTGGTCGGAGACGCTCAGTCCCCGCGGGCTCGCCGGGGTGCCGATCGACTGGAAGAGGTCGGAGACCCGGGGGTCGGAGGTCCCGGTGGCGTTGCGCGCCCGGATGGAGAACTCGTACTGCTGGTTGTTGTCCAGGCCGGTGACCACGTGCGTCCGCTTGCTCCCCGTCACCTCCGCGCTGCCGTCGCGCCAGGAGAGGTAGTAGGTCTGCACGTCCGAGACGGCCGTGGGGGCCTTGCCCCACCGCAGGGTCAGCGTCCCGTCGCCGATCTCCTCCGCCCGGATCCACGGCACCCGGCCGGGCTGCTTGTCGATCTCGGCCGAGGGCGAGCGACCGCTCCACTCGGAGAAGCCGACCTTGTTGTGGGCCCTGACCTGGAAGGCGTACTTCTTGCCGTTGTCCGGCACCCGGAAGACGCCCTTGTTGGTCCGGAAGCGCTGCTTGCGGCTCCCGTCGACCAGCGACACCTCGTAGAAGTCGATGCGCGCTCCGCGGGGGTCCGACGGCTGCCAGCTCAGCTCGACCGAGCGGTCCTTGATCTCGTTGGCGAACGGGGCACCGGGGGCCGTGGGCACGTCGAGGACCTCGATGCTCACCCGGGCGCTGACCCGCCGCTCGGGACCAGGGTTGCCGGTCGAGACGTCGCTCATCTCCACCTGCAGCTCGGTGCGCCCGCCGGCCCCCTTGGGGGCGTTGAGGCGCAGCGTCGCACCCGAGGAGGAGGCGTTCACGGAGTTCCCCGACACCCGCCGGACGCCGAGGATCGTGGGCTGCGGGTCGCTCACCCCGGCGCGCAGGTAGCGGGAGAGGTTGATCTCCTTGCTCGACCCCGGCTTCATGTCCGGCACCGAGAACGACATCAACGACGGCGAGGGGGCCCGGGTCACCCGGACCCGGAGGGTGTCGGGGTCGCTGTCACCGGCGCGCACCGAGAGCACGGCCGTGGAGCCCGCTCGCACGCCGCCGTCGACGGCCACGTCGAGCAGCGTCCCCCGCACGGAGGAGAGGGTCACGCCGGAGACCTCCGTGCTCCACACGGCGCTGTAGTCGAGGGCGAAGCGGCCCGGCGCGTCCGGCACCGTGGTGACCGTGCACACCGAGGGCACGTCGATCTGGGCCGAGTCCGAGGCCGCCACCTCGATCGGCGTGTCGGGGCAGTCGAGCTCGGGCCGGTTGTCGCCCACCTGGACGGGGATCGAGATCACCGTCGACCGGGGCGCCTCCTCGGCGTCGTCCTCGTCGGCGGCGGAGACGACCTCCACCATCACCGCCCCGGGGCCGCGGAAGTCGGCGCGGGTCGAGACCTCCACCTCGGTGCCGGAGAGACCGCGCACGCTCACCGCGCTGCGCGGCGACCCCCAGACCTGCTGGGGACCCGACAGGGCGAGCGTGCCGCCGCCGGGGTTGACGATGAACTTGCCGATCTCGATCTTCTTCTTCGCCCCGGAGTCGATCTCGATCAGGGAGCCGTCCTTGAGGTACGGCCGGCCACCGGCCGCGGGCGGCACGTAGAGGGAGGCGCTCGCGACCCCGCCCCGGGCGTCCTCGACCCGGAAGGGCACCACCTTGGGCGCCTTCCCGCGGGTCACGGTGACCGTGTCGCCGACAAGCTCGTAGGTCCCCTCCTCGGCGTAGACGCGGGTCACCCGCAGGTCCTCGACGCTGCCGTCGGGGTCGTAGGCGGCGGGGCGTTCGTCGGCGGCGGCCAGCAGGTCGACCTTGACGGCGTCGCTGGCGTCGGCCCGCCCGAAGGCGTCCTGCACGACGGGCGGGTTGTTGAAGCCCTCGACCGTCTCGATCCGGACCATCGCCAGCGAGGTGGCCAGGCCGTTGCTCAGGGAGTAGACGACCTCGAGGGTGTCGCCGTCGGCCTCCCGGGGCGTCTCGACCAGCAGCGGACCGATCGCGGACTCCAGGCGGGCGCCCTCGGGCGGGTCGACCAGCTCCACGGTGATCCGGTCGGTCGAGCCGATCTCGTCGTTGGCGAGCACGTCGACCCGGGCCACCGCCCCGGGGGCGACCGTCAGGTCGTCCGCGACGGCCACCGGCGGCTGCGGCAGCCCGGCGGGCACCACCGCGACGCGGACGACGCCGGTCGCCTCCGCACCGCGGGAGTCGGTGAGGGTGTAGGCGAACTCGTCGGTGCCTGCCGCGTTGGGGTAGGCCTGGTACTGCAGGTAGTTGGCGCCGAACTCGATGAGCCGCCCGAGCCGGGGTGGCGCGTCGATCCCGGTCACCACCACCGGGTCGCCGTCCGGGTCGATGTCACTGCCCGGCAGCTTGATCCGCAGCGAGTCGCCGGCGACGACCCGGCCCTCCAGGGCGGGCGGCTCCGGCACCGCGTTGGGTCCGTCCTCGGGGACCACCACGACGGTCAGCTTGCCCGCGGCGGTCTCGCCGGTGGAGTTCTCCGCGACGTAGGGCACCGAGAAGGACTCGCGCTCGGCCAACCCCGTGGGAGCCACGTAACGCACCAGCCGGCCGGACGCGTAGGCGGACCCGACGTCTCCGGCGTAGTCCTGGGGCGCCTCGACCGCCAGCTCGCCGGAGCTCTCGACGGTCGCGTCCTGAGCCAGGTCGAGCCGGTCGCCCGACGGGCTGTAGTCGTTGTCCAGGACCGGGTGGGCCACGACCTGGCCCCCTCGCACCACGACCCGGTCGGGCCCGGTGACGGGCGTGTTGTCCTTGGGCCGGGGCCGCTGGGTCACCAGCACCTCGCCCGCGACCCCCGAGACCGTGCCGTTGCTGATGGTGTAGCGCACCACCTGGGCGGCAGGGCTCAGCGCGCCCTGCCGGGCCGAGATGCGCAGCCAGCGCCCCTCCACGATCGCCACGTCGACCTGGTCCGGCCGGTCGGGGCGAGCGGCCTGGACCACGAGGATGCCCCCTGCGGGGTCCACGTCGTTGGCCAGCACGTCGACCGTCGCGGCCGTCTGGCCGTAGAGGGTCAGGGTGTCCGGGGTGGCGACGGGATCCTGGGGGTTCTTGGGCGGGGGCCGCACGTCGACCCGGATCTTGCCCCGCGCCAGCTTCGCGTTGCCGTAGGCGGTCTGGTAGTCCAGCAGGTAGGTCCCGGCCTTGTTGGCGTCGACGCGGACCACCCCGGTGTTGAGGTCGGTGCGCACCTTGGCACCGACCTGGTCGGGGATCCTCCCGCCCAGCTCGAGCTGGGCGTCCGGGGTCCCCGGGTCGGAACCCGGCAGGTCGTTGGCCAGTGGCCGCACCACGATGGGCTTGCCCACCTCGCCGCTCACCACGTCGGGCTCCGCGACGGCCGGGAAGGTCGTCTGCTCGAACTTGTCCTGGACCGTGACGTTGAGGACCTCGCGCACCGGCTCGGAGAGGCCGTCGGAGACGGCGTACTCGACCTGGACCTCACCCCCGCGCCCAGGGGCGGAGATGCGCAGGCGCCCGTTGGTGGTGGCCCGCGCGACCACGCCCTCCAGGCCGCCCACCACCCGCGCCGACTCGAGCATCAGGGGGTCGCTGTCGACGGGGTCGCGCCAGTCCGGCAGCACCGGCAGCTCCAGGGAGCCACTGGCCGGCATCCGCCACTGCCGCGGCTCGTGACCCTCGCGCAGGGCGGGGGCCGCGTTCTCCTGGCCGCCGCGCACGTCGACGGTGACGGTGGCCTGGTCCTTGAGGTTGCGGCCGTCGTCGATGTAGTAGTCGAAGCTGGCCTGGCCCCGGGCGTTCTCCGGCAGCGAGAGCTGGAGGGTCTGCCGGTCGGGGCTGATCGCCACCCGGGCACCGGGCAGGTTGGGCTGGTCGACGCCCTGGATGGCCAGCAGGCGACCCTCGGGGGCCGCGTCGTTGTCCAGCGGGTAGAGGACGCTCGTGCGGCCGGCCCTGGCGCCGAAGTCGTCGGGCTTGGCCTGCGGCGGACGGCGGTCGCCCGTGGTCTGCTGCTCGTCGTCCTTCTTCTGTGCCTCGACCTTCTTGCTGTCGGTGAACGCCTCCCAGTTGTCGATGCGCTGGGGGTTCTCGGAGTCGATCTCCCACACCGAGCCGCTGGCCACGTCGTTGAGCACGATGTCGTCCCGGTTGACCCGGAGGACGAGGTCGCTGGCGTTCCCCTTGGCGCCCAGGGAGGTGGCCGTGGGACGCGACCCGCCACAGCCGACGGCGAGCTGGCCCTCGCCGCCCGACCAGGTCCCGAAGACGCACTCCCCCAGCCGCACCGGCGCGGCCGGGTTCCCCGAGACCCCCTCGACCAGCGTGGTGACGCGGCCGGAGGCGAGGTCGACCTCCGAGAGACCGTCCTCGTGCGCGACCAGGACGGAGTCGGCCGCCGGACCGGCCTGCTGGAGCACCCCGTCGGCCGGGAGCGAGGCGGTGCCGCCCGCCTGGGTCCACAGCGTCCCGCTCGCCCGGTCGAGCGTGACCACCAACTCGCCCACCGCAGTGGCGTGGGTGGGGTCGCCGGCCGCGTCGGGCAGCTTCTCGGTGACCGGGTCCTTGAGGTCGGCTCCCGTCGACTCCGGCTGCCAGACCGCCACCCGGTCCTTGTCGGCGGAGATGACGACCACCGCGCCCCGGCGGGTGACGGTCATGGACGCCGACGCGCCGACCTTGGCGAGCGGCTCGGACTGCTGGTCGAGCGCGGAGGCCAGCGGGGCACCGACCTTGGCGTCGTAGCGAACGGCCCAGGTGCTGCCGGTCTCGGGATCGATCGCGGCGAGGGTGCCGCCGGCCATCGCCACCGTCCCGCCGGGGGCCAGGGAGGAGCTGGCCCCGTCGTTGGCGTCCAGGGTCGCGGGGTCCAGCGGCACCAGCCGCCCGGCCCGGCCGTTGACGCCGACCACGGCCGCGCCGTCCTGGATGATGTCGAGGTCGGCGTCCTGCTCCAGCGGAACGGCGCCGTCGAGCTTGCCGATCGGCTTGTTCACCCGGCCGAAGTAGCCCTTGTCGCTGTTGGTGACCCAGATGCCGCCGTCGTTGAGCTCGGTGCGGTGGGACTGGTAGCCGTCGGCGGAGACCGCGTAGACGAGCACGGCACCGGCCGCCACGGCCAGAGCCGTGTTGGAGGCGATCGCCGCCCGGTGCCGACGCAGGAACCCGCGCATCGTGATGGTCTCCCCCTGAATCTTGTGCAACCACGCACTTCGAGGGGTGAGACTACGTGATCGGGACGACACCGGTGCCATCATGGACGCAGTGCGGTCCGCCACCAGGCGGTCCGCCATCATGATGTCGGGACACGGAAGGAGGGGGCACGTGGTCCAGGAGACCAGGTATGCCGTCGGCAGCGGCCTGTTGATGGGCTCCCGCGACCACTGGCTGCTGCTCACCGACCCCCGCGACGAGGGCGTCGTGGAGGAGCTGTGGGAGGCCCTGGGCACCGCCGACCCCGCGGCGCGGGTGCTCGAGGTGGTGGACCGCGCCTTCGCCGGCCGGGTGCCCGCACTCGCCCTGGTCGACCTGCGCCACGACCCCGGCTCCTCGTCCCAGGCCCAGGTCACCCGCGGCACCGGCGTCGCCCGGGCCACCGACTCCGGCTTCGAGCTGACGCTCGGAGGTACGCCCGACCGGCCGACCCGGCGCCTCGTCGGCGGCGTCGCGGCAGCCGACTCCGCCGAGGTCTGCCGCGCGGCTGCGCCCCGCGCGGCGCAGGCGGTGCCGGCTGCCGGGCTCATCGACGGCATCCCGACGGAGATCCTGCTGGCCAAGGGGCCCGACGGTCCCCCGCCGCGGCAGCCGTCGGTCCGTCGCCGGCACCCGGCCGACTCCACGGCCCGGGAGACCACCGAACCCGACCCTGCCGTGATGGCGCTGCACGCCGCCACCGCCGCTGCCACCGAGGCCGCACCGCTCCCCCAGCCCGAGACCGAGCCAGGCCCGGAGCAGCCCGGCGCCGCCCCGGAGCCCGGACCCGAGACCGGCCCGCGCGACCCCGAGACCGGCCCGCGCGATCCCGAGACCGGCCCGCGCGACCCCGCACCGGCCGGCCAGATGGACCACGACGGCTCCACCGTCTTCCGCCCCGACCACCTCGTGGCCACCGGCCTGGTCGAGACCGTCGACGCCGTGTGGTGCCCCGCCGGCCACCTCACTCCCCCGACCCAGGCGCTGTGCCGCGTCTGCCGCAGCCAGGTGGCTCCCCAGCACCCGCAGCGGGTCCCCCGGCCGGTCCTGGGCGGACTGCGCCTGGCGACCGGCGAGGTGGTGCCGCTCGACCGGGGCGTGGTGCTGGGGCGTCGCCCCCAGCCGCTGCCGGCTCCCGGCGAGTGGCCGCACCTGGTGACCGTGCCCACCGACCGTGGCTTCGTCTCCCGGATGCACCTGCACCTGGCGGTGGAGGGCTGGCAGGTGGTCGCCCGCGACCTCGGCTCCCGAGGCGGGACCACCCTCCGGGCCCCGGGCCAGGCCCCGGTCCGGATGGTCCCGGACCAGCCCTACGTCCTGGAGCCCGGTCACGTGCTCGATCTGGCCGACACCTACGAGGTCCGCTTCGAGGTCGGCCCCGAGGCCGGGTCCGGCGAGAGCGCAGGCACCCGGTGAGCGCCCCGTACCTGCCCGGCTTCACCTTCGTGGAGCACCTGGGCAGCGGCGGCTTCGCCGACGTGTTCCTCTACGAGCAGGAGTGGCCGCGCCAGCGGGTCGCGGTCAAGGTGGTGCGGCCCGACGTCCCGCTCACCGACCGCGAGAAGTCGCTGTTCGCCGCGGAGGCCAACGCGATGGCCCGGCTGGCCGACCACCCCTACATCGTCTCGGTGCTCACCGCCGGCATCACCGAGGACGGTGGCCGCCCGTTCCTGGTGATGCGCTACTGCCCGCCCCCCGACCTCGGGGTGCGGGTGCGCGCCAACCCGATGCCGCCGATGGAGGCCGTGGCGACCGGGATCAAGCTGGCCAGCGCGATCGAGACGGCCCACCGATCCGGCATCCTGCACCGCGACATCAAGCCCAGCAACGTGCTGGTGACCACCTACCACGAGCCCGCCCTGACCGACTTCGGCATCGCCGGCCACGTCCAGGACGTCGACGGCGACAACGACGTCCGGATCTCCTACCCGTGGTCTCCCCCGGAGATGCTCGACGGGCGCTCCAACGGCTCGGTGGCCTCCGACGTCTACTCCCTCGGCGCCACCATCTGGCACCTCCTGGTGGGCCGCTCCCCGTTCTCGGTCCCGAACGGGGACAACTCCACCCGCGCGCTGAGCGCCCGCATCCTGCACGCGGCGGCTCCCGCCACCCAGCGTCCCGACGTCCCCCCGGCCCTGGACCGCCTGCTCCAGCAGTGCCTGGCCAAGAACCCCGACCACCGGCCGCGGACCGCCCTGGACCTGGCCCGGGCCCTGCAGCGGATCGAGAGCGACGCCGGCTTCCCGCGCACCGCGGTCGCCGTGGAGGGCGACCGCTCCGACGAGGCCACGGCGCTGCCCAGGACTCCGACCGCTGTCGCGCCCGGAGCCGTGTCCCCCGCCACCGAGGACCACACGGTGATGAAGCCGGTCACCGTGGTCACCGCCGGCACGCCAGCGTCCGAGGCACGGCAGTCCCGCCCCTCCCAGGAGCGTGCCACCTCGCTCACCGGTGAGCGCCCCACCGGGCGCAGCGCCGTCACGAACGCCGTGTGGACCGTCGCCGCGGTCGTCGCCCTGGTCGCCGTGGTGGCCGGGCTGACGCTGCGCGGCGACCGCGAGCCCGAGGCGGGTGCCGTCCCCACGGCCCCGCCGGCCACCACCCCGGTGCTGCTGCCGGGAGTGCTGGACCAGCCGCCCACCGTGCGGGCGGAGCGCGTCCCCGAGGGGGTCCGGTTCAGCTGGAGCGTCGCCGGGGAGCTCGAGAAGGGCGACAAGTGGCGGCTCTACCTCGTCGAGCGCGACGAGTACCGCAGCACCCGCAAGGACAGCCTCGTGCTGCGCACTCCCCAGCGGGCCTGCCTCCAGGTCTCGCTGGAGCGCGACGGCGCGTCCTCGCCCGCGGGCCGCGACTGCGGCTGAGCCCCGGGCCGGACCGAAGCCACAGACCGCGCCGGGCCGGGTCAGGCCAGGCGGATCAGGTCAGTCCGGGCGCCCGCCGAAGGGGACGCCCAGCTCGGCCAGCTGCTGCTCCCCGCCGTCCAGGGCGGTCAGCACCCAGGCGCCCTCGGGGGTGAGGGTGAAGGTGTGCTCGAAGTGCGCGGCCAGGGAGCCGTCGGCGGTGACGACCGTCCACTCGTCCTCCTCGAGCTCGGTCTCCTTGGTGCCGAGGGTGAGCATCGGCTCGACGGCCAGGGCCAGGCCGCGCACCAGCTTCGGCCCCCGGCCGGGTCGACCGTAGTTGGGCACGTCGGGCGGCTGGTGCATCTGGGTGCCGATGCCGTGACCGGTGTAGTCCTCGAGGATGCCGTAGTCGCCGCGCGAGCGGACGAAGGACTCGATCGCGTGCGAGATGTCGCTGACCCGGCCGCCCAGGCGCGCGGCGGCGATGCCCCGCCACAGGCTCTCCTGGGTGACCTCGAGCAGCCGGGCCACGTCGGCGGGCACCTCCCCCACCGCCACGGTGATGGCGGCGTCGCCGTGCCAGCCGTCGACGATCGCGCCGCAGTCGATGGAGACGACGTCCCCCTCGACGAGGGTGCGCCCACCCGGGATGCCGTGCACGACCTCGTCGTTGACCGAGGCGCAGATGGTGCCCGGGAACGGCGGCTGGCTGTAGCCCTTGAAGGAGGGCACCCCGCCCGCTGACCGGATGTGGTCCTCGGCGATCGCGTCGAGCTCGAGCGTGCTGATCCCGGCGCGCACCGAGGAGCGGAGCAGCTCCAGGGTCCGGCCGACCAGCAGCCCGGCGACCCTCATCGCCTCGATCTGCTCCGGTGTCTTGAGCTCGATGCCCCGGTCACGGAAGCCCATGAGCGCGCGACTCAGTCCTGGGGCGGGTCGAGGGCGTCCAGCACCCGCGCGGTGACCTCGGAGACCTCGCCCATGCCGTCGACCTCCACCAGGAGGCCGCGGCTGCGGTAGACGTCGATGAGGGGCGCGGTCTGCTCGACGTAGACCTCCTGCCGACGCCGGATGACCTCTTCGGTGTCGTCGGGGCGGCCCTCGATCTGGGCCCGCTGCAGCAGTCGCTGGACGATCTCCTCGGCGTCGACCGTCAGGACGACCACGGCGTCGAGCGAGTGCTGCTGCGCCGAGAGCATCCCCTCGAGCTCCTCGACCTGGGCCAGCGTCCGCGGGTAGCCGTCGAGGAGGAACCCGTCGACCGCGTCGTCCTCGGCGATCCTGTTGCGCACCATCTCGTTGGTGACCTCGTCGGGCACGTACTCCCCGGCGTCCATGTAGCGCTGGGCCTCGAGGCCCAGCGGGGTGCCGGCCGAGACATTGGCCCGGAAGATGTCTCCCGTGGAGATCGCCGGCACGGAGAACCGCTCCGCGATGAACTTCGCCTGGGTGCCCTTCCCGGCCCCGGGCGGTCCCATGATGATCAGGCGCATCAGCTGAGGAACCCTTCGTAGTTGCGCTGCTGGAGCTGGCTCTCGATCTGCTTCACCGTGTCCAGCGCGACGCCCACCATGATCAGGATGGAGGTGCCGCCGAACGGGAAGTTCTGGTTGGCACCGATCAGTGCCAGCGCGATCAACGGGATCAGCGAGATGAGGCCGAGGTAGAGGGCGCCCGGGAAGGTGATCCTGGACAGCACGTAGGACAGGTAGGACTCGGTCGGCTTCCCGGCCCGGATCCCGGGGATGAAGCCGCCGTACTTCTTCATGTTGTCGGCCACTTCCTGGGGGTTGAACGTGATCGACACGTAGAAGTACGTGAAGAAGATGATCATCAGGAAGTAGGTGGCCATGTAGAGCGGGTGGTCACCGTTGACGTAGTACCGGTTGATGAACCGGAGCACCGGGTTGCTGGCGTTGTCGTTGAACTGCACCGCCATCGCGGGGAGGTACAGCAGCGACGAGGCGAAGATGACCGGGATGATCCCGGCCTGGTTGACCTTCAGGGGGATGTAGGTCGAGGAGCCGCCGAACATCTTGCGCCCCACCATGCGGCGCGCGTACTGCACCGGGATGCGTCGCTGCGCCTGCTCGATGAAGATGACGCCGGCCACGATCGCCAGGCCGATGACCATCACGATGCCGAAGGTGACCCAGCCCTTCGTCACCTGGACCTGCCACATCGAGCCCGGGAAGGTGGCGACGACCTGGGCGAAGATCAGCAGCGACATGCCGTTGCCGATGCCGCGGTCGGTGATCAGCTCGCCGAGCCACATGATGACGGCGGTGCCGGCGGTCATGGTGATGACCATGATCAGGAAGGTACCGGTGCTGTCGCTGTGCAGCAGCGGCTCCGCGCAGCCCTGGATCAGGTTCCCCGAGCGCGCGAGGGCGACGATGCCGGTCGCCTGCAGCAGCGCCAGCCCGAGGGTGAGGTAGCGGGTGTACTGCGTGATCTTCGTCTGGCCCGCCTGGCCCTCCTTCTTCAGCGCCTCAAGCCGTGGGATCACCACGACGAGCAGCTGCAGGATGATGCTGGCGGTGATGTACGGCATGATCCCGAGCGCGAAGATCGTCAGCTGCAGGAGCGCGCCCCCGGAGAACATGTTGATCAGGTTGTAGATGCCCTGGTCCTCGACGGCCGCGAGGCACGACTGGACGTTGGCGACGTGGACGCCCGGGGCGGGGACCTGGGAGCCGAGTCGGAAGAGCGTCAGGATCAGCAGGACGAACAGCAGCTTGCGCCGTAGGTCCGGCGTCCGGAAAGCATTGGCGAACGCGCCTAGCACTGGTTCCTCTTTCTCAGCTGGGTCTGGGGTCGGGACGAGCCCGACGCCCGGGACGTGGGCCTGGACACAGGCGTACGAGCGAGGCTCGAGGCACGCGTCACGAGGACCCGGGAGAGCCTAACAGCAGCATCATCACCGTGATGCACGAGCACGGGGCCCGTCACCGCCGTCCGTGGACGGCCGGGACGAGCCCCGTGCGCAGCGTGCTGCTCAGGCCAGCGTGGTGCTGCCGCCGGCAGCCTCGATCTTCTGCTTGGCCGAGCCGGAGAACGCGTTCGCGGTCACCTGGACCTTGACCGAGATCTCGCCCTGGCCCAGGACCTTGACCGGGTGGCCCTTGCGGACGGCACCCTTGGCGACCAGGTCCTCGACGGTGACGGTGCCACCCTCGGGGAAGAGCTCGCCGAGCTTGTCGAGGTTGACGACCTGGAACTCCACCTTGAACGGGTTCTTGAACCCCTTCAGCTTGGGGAGCCGCATGTGGATCGGCATCTGGCCACCCTCGAAGGCGACCGGGACCTGGTAGCGGGCCTTGGTTCCCTTGGTACCGCGACCCGAGGTCTTGCCCTTCGAGGCCTCACCGCGACCCACACGGGTCTTGGCGGTCTTGGCGCCGGGAGCCGGCCGCAGGTGGTGCAGCTTGAGCGTCATCTCACTCCACCTCCTCAACCGTCACCAGGTGACGGACAGTGTTGACCATGCCCCGGATCTCGGGGCGGTCCTCCTTGACCACGACGTCGCCGATCCGCTTCAGACCGAGCGTGCGCAGCGTCTCGCGCTGGTTGGCCTTGATGCCGACCAGTCCGCGCTTCTGCTGGACCTTCAGCTGTGCCATCAGGAGGCCACCTCCGCACGAGCCCTCAGGATCGCCGCCGGGGTGACCTGCTCGACGGTCAGACCACGACGGGCAGCCACGGCCTCGGGCTCCTCGAGCATCCGGAGGGCCTCGACGGTGGCGTGCACGATGTTGATCTGGTTGGACGACCCCAGCGACTTGCTGAGCACGTCGTGGATCCCCGCGCACTCGAGCACCGCACGCACCGGGCCACCGGCGATGACACCGGTACCGGGGGCCGCCGGACGCAGCAGCACGACACCGGCCGCCTTCTCGCCCTGGACCGGGTGCGGGATCGTGCCCTGGATGCGGGGGACCTTGAAGAAGTGCTTCTTGGCCTCCTCGACACCCTTGGCGATCGCCGCGGGAACTTCCTTCGCCTTGCCGTAGCCGACGCCGACCAGACCCTCACCGTCACCGACGATCACCAGGGCGGTGAAGCTGAAGCGACGACCACCCTTGACGACCTTGGCGACACGGTTGATCGCAACGACGCGCTCGATGTAGGCGGTCTTGTCCGCGCTCTGGTCGCGGCGGCCGTCACGATTGCGGCCTCCGGACTGGCGCTCGCCACTGCGCTGACCGCGCTGGGCTCCGCTCATGAGACTTTCCTCTTCTCTCTCTTGCTTGTCCGTGCGATCAGAAGGCCAGCCCGCCCTCGCGGGCGGCGTCTGCCAGGGCCGCGACGCGACCGTGGTACTTGTTGCCGGCGCGGTCGAAGACCACGCCGTCGACCCCGGCGGCCTTGGCGCGCTGGGCGACCAGCTCACCGACCTTCTTCGCCTTCGCGGTCTTGTCCCCGTCCACGGAGCGCACGTCGGCCTCCATGGTCGAGGCGTAGGCCAGCGTCTTGCCGACCAGGTCGTCGACCACCTGCACGCTGATGTGCTTGGCCGACCGGGTCACCACCAGACGCGGGCGCTCAGCGGTGCCCGAGATGCGCTTGCGACCACGCATCTGGCGGCGCAGACGCGCCCGGACACGACCGGACGTGTGCTTGTTGTTCGACAGCGAGATAGCCATGACTCACTTACCAGCCTTTCCGACCTTGCGGCGGATCTGCTCGCCGGCGTAGCGAACGCCCTTGCCCTTGTAGGGCTCAGGCTTGCGGAGCTTGCGGATGTTGGCAGCGGTCTCTCCGACCAGCTGCTTGTCGATCCCGGCCACACCGAACTTGGTGGGTCCCTCGACGTTGAACGTGATCCCCTCGGGGGCGTCCACGATGACGGGGTGGGAGAAGCCGAGCTGGAACTCCAGCTGCGTCGGGCTCTTGGGCAGGACCCGGTAGCCGACGCCGACGATCTCGAGCTTCTTCTCGTAGCCCTCGGTGACACCGACGACCATGTTGTTGATCAGGGTGCGGGTCAGGCCGTGCAGCGAGCGGCTCTCGCGGTGGTCGTCGGGCCGCTTGACCTCGAGCACGCCGTCCTCGCCCTTGTCGACCGTGATCGGCCGGGCGATGTTGTGCGAGAGGGTGCCCTTGGGGCCCTTCACGGTCACGAGCGTGTCGTCGATCTGCACGTCCACGCCGGACGGGACCGTGATTGGGAGCTTGCCAATGCGTGACATTGTCTGAGTCCTCCTTCGGTCTCGTCGTTACCAGACGTAGGCGAGGACTTCCCCACCCACGCCCTTCTGGTTGGCCTGGCGGTCGGTCAGCAGGCCCTGGCTGGTGGAGATGATCGCGACGCCGAGTCCGCCGAGGACCTTGGGCAGGCCGGTGCTCTTGGCGTAGACCCGGAGGCCGGGCTTGCTGACGCGGCGCACTCCGGCGATGGAGCGCTCGCGGTTGCGGCCGTACTTGAGGGTGATGTTGAGCGTCTTGCCCACCTCGCCCTCAGCCGGCTCCTTCACGTCGTAGGAGGTGATGTAGCCCTCCTGCTGGAGGATCTCCGCGACGCCGGCCTTCAGCTTGCTGTAAGGCATCGACACCGCGTCGTGGTACGCCTGGTTGGCGTTGCGCAGACGCGTGAGCATGTCTGCGATCGGGTCAGTCATCGTCATGGCCGGTCAGGCCCTTTCTTCCTGTGGTTTCGGTCCCTGCTCCCGGAGGGAGGGACCGACCTTCAGCGGTTGGTTGTTGGCAGTGGAGGACGTCACCAGGAGGACTTGGTCACACCGGGCAGCTCGCCCCGGTGCGCCATCTCCCGCAGGCAGATGCGGCAGAGGCCGAACTTCCGGTAGACGGCCTTGGGCCGGCCGCAGCGCTGGCAGCGGGTGTAGCCACGGACGGCGAACTTCGGCTTGCGGGCCGCCTTCACCTTCAGAGCAGTCTTCGCCATGTCAGTTCTCCTTGAACGGGAAGCCGAGCTGCTTGAGCAGCGCGCGGCCCTCGTCGTCGTTGGTCGCCGTGGTCACCACGGTGATGTCCATCCCGCGCGACCTGTCGATCTTGTCCTGGTCGATCTCGTGGAACATCACCTGCTCGGTGAGCCCGAAGGTGTAGTTCCCGCGCCCGTCGAACTGCTTGGGCGAGAGGCCGCGGAAGTCCCGGATGCGGGGCAGGGCCAGGGACAGCAGCCGGTCGAGGAACTCCCACATCCGGTCGCCGCGCAGGGTGACGTGGGCACCGATCGGCATGCCCTCGCGCAGCTTGAACTGGGCGATCGACTTGCGGGCCTTGGTCACCATCGGCTTCTGGCCGGTGATGGCGGTCAGGTCCTTGATCGCGCCCTCGATCAGCTTGGAGTCGCGGGCCGCCTCGCCGACACCCATGTTGACCACGATCTTGGTCAGGCCGGGCACCTGCATGACGTTCTTGATGTCGAACTCGGACTGCAGCGCGGGGAGGATCTCCTCGCGGTAGCGGGTCTTGAAGCGCGGCGACGCGCTCTCAGGGGCAGTCTGCGTCATCTCAGATTTCCTTCCCGGTCCGGCGCGACACGCGGACGCTGCGCTCGGCCGTGTAGGTCGAGCCGTCGCCACGACGCTTGGTGACCTCGTCGCGGCGGAAGCCGACGCGGGTCACGCCGTCGTCCTCGACCAGCATCACGTTGGAGACGTGGATGGGGGCCTCGGCGGTGATGATGCCGCCGGTGCTCCCGGAGCCGGAGTTGACGACCTTGGTGTGGCGCTTCATGCGGTTGACACCCTCGACGATCACCCGCTGCTCCTCGCGGAGCACGCGGATGACCTTGCCCTGGGCGCCCTTGTCCTTGCCGGCGATCACCTTGACGGTGTCACCCTTCTTGATGTTCAGGCTCGGCGACTTCTTGGCCATCACAGCACCTCCGGTGCGAGAGAGATGATCTTCATGAACTTCTTCTCGCGCAGCTCGCGGCCCACCGGACCGAAGATGCGGGTACCGCGCGGCTCACCGTCGTTCTTGAGGATGACGGCGGCGTTCTCGTCGAAGCGGATGTACGAGCCGTCCGCGCGACGGCGCTCCTTGACGGTGCGCACGACGACGGCCTTCACGACGTCACCCTTCTTGACGTTGCCACCGGGGATCGCGTCCTTGACGGTGGCGACGATGGTGTCGCCGATGCCGGCGTAGCGACGACCCGAGCCACCGAGAACACGGATGCAGAGGATCTCCTTCGCACCGGTGTTGTCGGCGACCTTGAGCCGCGACTCCTGCTGGATCATTGGTTTCTCCTGGTTGTCGAGCCGGTTCTCGCCCGACCCTCTCGGGTCCCGGCGAGCCTTGCCGAACTGATGTTGGGAAGATCAGGGGCCGTCCGCGACGACCCCGGGGTCACTTGGCCTTCTCGAGGACCTGGATGACGCGCCAGCGCTTGGTCGCCGACAGGGGGCGGGTCTCCATGATCAGGACCCGGTCACCGATGCCGCACTCGTTGGCCTCGTCGTGCGCCTTGAGCTTGGAGGTGCGGCGCATGACCTTGCCGTAGAGGGCGTGCTTGACCCGGTCCTCGACGGAGACCACGACGGTCTTGTCCATCTTGTCGCTCAGGACCAGGCCCTCACGGACCTTGCGGGCGTTGCGTGCAGCCTCGACCGCGGTGTCGTTCTGGCTCATGCGGTGGCCTCTTCCTTGCTCTCGGCGCCCGGCGCGGTCCGGATGCCGAGCTCGCGCTCACGCACCACGGTGTAGATCCGGGCGATGTCCTTCTTGACCGTGCGCAGACGGCCGTGGCTCTCCAGCTGCCCCGTGGCAGCCTGGAAACGGAGGTTGAAAAGCTCCTCCTTGGCCTCGCGCAGCCGGCCCTCGAGGTCGGTCGCGCTCAGCTCGTCCAGCGCCGAGGCGCTCAGCTTGTCGCTCATCAGAATTCACCAGCCTCGCGGGAGATGAACCGGCACTTCATCGGGAGCTTGTGCATCGCGCGGCGCATGGCCTCGCGAGCGACGTCCTCGGTGACACCGGAAAGTTCGAACATGACGCGGCCGGGCTTGACGTTCGCCACCCACCACTCGGGAGAACCCTTGCCGGACCCCATGCGGGTCTCAGCGGGCTTCTTGGTCAGCGGGCGGTCGGGGTAGATGTTGATCCACACCTTCCCGCCACGCTTGATGTGCCGGGTCATGGCGATACGAGCCGACTCGATCTGTCGGTTCGTGACGTAGTGACCCTCGATCGCCTGGATGCCGAAGTCGCCGAAGGCGAGCTTCGTGCCACCCTTAGCCGCACCGGTCCTCTTGGGGTGGTGCTGCTTGCGGTGCTTGACACGACGGGGCATCAACATGGGGGTCAGCCCTCCTGTCCGGTGCTGGGCGCCTCGGCCGCAGCCTGACCGGTGGCCTCGGCCGACGCGACAGCGTTGGCGGTGGCCTCCGAGGGGGCGGCGTCGGAGCGGGGAGCGCGGTCGCCGCGCGAGCCACGGCTCGGGCGGTCGGCGCCACGGGCGGGACGGCCACCGCGACCGGGGGCACCGGCGCGGGCGGCCTGCTGGGCCTGGCGCTCGGCACGGCTGCCGGAGACCTCACCCTTGTAGATCCAGACCTTGACGCCGATGCGGCCGAAGGTCGTGCGGGCCTCGTAGAAGCCGTAGTCGATGTCGGCGCGGAGCGTGTGCAGCGGCACCCGGCCCTCGCGGTAGAACTCGGTGCGCGACATCTCGGCGCCGTTGAGCCGGCCCGAGCACTGGATCCGGATGCCCTTGGCACCGGAGCGCATCGAGGTCTGCATCGCCTTGCGCATGGCCCGGCGGAACTGCACCCGGCCCGAGAGCTGCTCGGCGACACCCTGGGCGACCAGCTGTGCGTCGACCTCCGGGCTCTTGACCTCGAGGATGTTGAGCTGGACCTGCTTGCCGGTCAGCTTCTCGAGCTCTCCGCGGATGCGGTCGGCCTCGGCGCCGCGGCGGCCGATCACGATGCCCGGGCGGGCCGTGTGGATGTCCACCCGGACCCGGTCACGGGTGCGCTCGATCTCGACCTTGGAGATGCCGGCCCGCTCCATGCCCTTGGAGAGCAGCTTGCGGATCGCGACGTCCTCGCCGACGTAGGACTTGTAGAGCTTGTCGGCGTACCAGCGGGACTTGTGGTCCGTGGAGATGCCGAGGCGGAAGCCGTTCGGGTTGATCTTCTGGCCCATTACTTGGAACCGCCCTTCCGTGCCTTGGAGGCGTCGACGACATCGGCCGGCTGGACCGCCAGCGTGATGTGGCTGGTGCGCTTGTTGATCCGGGTCGCACGACCCTGCGCACGCGGGCGCCAGCGCTTCATGGTGGGGCCCTCGTCGACCATGGCCACCGAGACGACCAGGTCGCCGGTGGCGAGGCCCTCGACGGTGCCCGCGTTGGCGATGGCGCTCTCCAGCACCTTGTAGACGGTCTCCGAGGCGGCCTGCGGCGCGAACTGCAGCAGGGCCAGGGCCTCGTCGACGGGAAGGCCGCGGACCATGTCGACGACACGGCGAGCCTTCATCGGGGTGATTCGTACGTAACGCGCGCTCGCGAAGGCTCCCGGCTGGTCGCCGAGCAGCGACTCGCGACGGGCGCTCGTGCGCCTGCGCTCAGTAACGCTCATGGCTGTATATCTCCTATGGCTCGCCCCGCGTCAGCGGCGGCGACCCTTCCGGTCTTCCTTCACGTGCCCGCGGTAGGTGCGGGTGGGGGCAAACTCACCGAGCTTGTGGCCGACCATCGAGTCGGTCACGAAGACGGGAACATGCTTGCGACCGTCGTGCACGGCGATCGTGTGGCCGATCATCGCGGGGACGATCATCGAACGCCGGGACCAGGTCTTGATGACGTTGTGGCTGCCCTTGTCGTTCTCGGCATCCACCTTCTTCATCAGGTGGTCGTCGACGAAGGGGCCCTTCTTCAGGCTGCGAGGCATCTGTCTCTCGTCCTATCCTCAGCGCTTGTTCTTGCCGGACTTGCGGCGGCGGATGATCTGGGAGTCGGAGGCCTTGCGCTTGCGCGTGCGACCCTCGGGCTTGCCCCAGGGGGACACCGGGTGACGTCCACCCGAGGTCTTGCCCTCTCCACCACCGTGCGGGTGGTCGACCGGGTTCATGACGACACCGCGGACGGTGGGGCGACGGCCCTTCCAGCGCATCCGGCCGGCCTTGCCCCAGTTGATGTTCGACTGCTCGGCGTTGCCGACCTCGCCGACGGTGGCGCGGCAGCGGACGTCCACGAACCGCATCTCACCGGAGGGCAGACGCAGCGTGGCGCGCGAGCCCTCCTTGGCGACGAGCTGGGCCGAGATGCCGGCCGAGCGGGCGATCTTGGCGCCTCCGCCCGGACGCAGCTCCACGCAGTGGATGGTGGTACCGACGGGGATGTTGCGCAGCGGCAGGTTGTTGCCGGGCTTGATGTCGGCGCCGACACCGCTCTCCACCGGGGTCCCCTGGGTGAGGTCCTTGGGCGCGATGATGTAGCGCTTCTCGCCGTCGGCGTAGTGCAGCAGGGCGATGCGCGCGGTGCGGTTGGGGTCGTACTCGATGTGAGCGACCTTGGCCGGCACGCCGTCCTTGTCGTAGCGGCGGAAGTCGATGATCCGGTAGGCCCGCTTGTGGCCGCCACCCTGGTGACGCGTGGTGATGCGTCCCTGGTTGTTGCGACCGCCCTTCTTGGGCAGCGGACGGGTCAGCGACTTCTCCGGCGTGGTCCGGGTGATCTCGACGAAGTCGGCCACCGAGGAGCCACGACGGCCCGGGGTGGTCGGCTTGTACTTGCGGATAGCCATTCTCAGTCCTAATTCTTCGCCTTCAGTGCCCGGTCAGCTGACCGGACCCCCGAAGATGTCGATGCGGTGACCCTCAGCGAGGCTGACGATGGCGCGCTTGGTGTCCTTGCGCTTGCCCAGACCGTTGCGCGTACGACGCGTCTTGCCCGAGCGGTTGAGCGTGTTGACCGACGTCACCTTGACGTTGAACACCTTCTCGACCGCGATCTTGATCTCGGTCTTGTTCGCGTCCGGGTGGACGAGGAAGGTGTACTTGTTCGCGTCGAGGAGGCTGTAGCTCTTCTCGGACACGACCGGGGCGATCAGGACGTCGCGGTGGTCCTTGTGCAGCGTGCTCACTTCTGGTCCTCCTCGGCCTTCTTCGACGAAGCCTTGGGCGCAACGGCGACGAACGCGTCGTAGGCACCCTTGGTGAAGACCACGTCGTCGGCGGCCAGCACGTCGTAGGTGTTGAGCTGGTCGACCGCCACGATGTGCACCTGCGGCGCGTTGCGCAGCGAGAGCCAGGTCAGGGAGTCGCTGCGCTCGAGGACCAGCAGGTAGCGGGCCCGGTCGGTCAGCGCGGAGAGCGCGGCCAGGGCGAGCTTGGTGGAGGGCTTGTCGCCCGACACCAGGCCGTCGACCACGTGGATGCGTCCGTTGCGGGCCCGGTCGGAGAGGGCACCGCGCAGCGCGGCGGCCTTCATCTTCTTGGGGGTCCGCTGGTCGTAGGAGCGCGGCTGGGGGCCGTGCACCACGCCACCGCCGGCGAACTGCGGCGCGCGGGTCGAGCCCTGACGGGCCCGGCCGGTGCCCTTCTGCTTGTAGGGCTTGCGGCCACCACCGCGGACTTCACCGCGGGTCTTGGTGGCGTGCGTGCCCTGGCGAGCAGCGGCCTGCTGGGCCACGACGACCTGGTGGATCAGCGGGACGTTGACCTCGACGTCGAAGATCTCCTTGGGGAGATCGACCTTCACGGTCTTGGTAGCCATGGCGCTCAGGCCTCCTTGCCAGAAGTGACGGTGTTCTTGGCGGCGGAGCGGACGACCACGAGGCCACCCCGAGGACCGGGAACGGCACCCTTGAGCAGGATGATCCCCTTCTCGACGTCCACGGCGTGCACGGTGACGTTCTGGGTGGTGACGGTGTCGTTACCCATGCGTCCCGACATCCGGGTGCCCTTGAAGACGCGGCCCGGGGTGGCGCAGGCGCCGATCGAGCCGGGCTTGCGGTGGTTGCGGTGGGCACCGTGCGAGGCGCTCACGCCGGAGAAGCCGTGACGCTTCATCGTGCCGGCGAAGCCCTTGCCCTTGCTGGTGCCGGTGACGTCGACCTGCTCGCCGGCGGCGAAGAGCTCGGGGCTGAGCTCCTGGCCGACGGTGTAGCTGGCGGCGTCCGCGGTCCGGATCTCGACCAGGTGGCGACGGGGGGTGACCCCCGCCTTGGAGAAGTGACCGGCCTCGGGCTTGGTGACCTTGCGCGCCTCGATCTCGCCGTACCCGACCTGGATGGCGTTGTAGCCATCGGTCTCGGGCTGGCGGACCTGGGTGACGACGTTGGTCGCGGCCGCGATCACGGTCACGGGGACGACGCGGTTGTTCTCGTCCCACAGCTGGGTCATGCCGAGCTTGGTGCCCAGCAGGCCCTTCACGTTTCGTTCGAAAGTCATCTCGTCAGACCTCAGAGCTTGATCTCGATGTCGACACCGGCAGGCAGATCGAGGCGCATCAGCGAGTCGACCGTCTTCGGAGTCGGGTCGATGATGTCGATGAGGCGCTTGTGCGTGCGCATCTCGAAGTGCTCGCGGGAGTCCTTGTACTTGTGGGGCGAGCGGATGACGCAGTACACGTTCTTCTCGGTCGGCAGCGGCACGGGGCCGGCGACCTTGGCACCCGTACGGGTGACGGTGTCCACGATCTTGCGCGCCGAGGTGTCGATCACCTCGTGGTCATAGGCCTTGAGCCTGATGCGGATCTTCTGTCCCGCCATAGGTCTCTCTCGTCCTTCTCTCGCACCCCGGGAGGTGCCGCGTCACGGTCTGTTCTCTCGACACGGCTCCGGGTGGAGCCGCACCGCCTGTTCCTCACCTGCCACCGCCCACCCCCGCGGTCGGGCGTGTCGTCCAGATTCCGACGACACAGACCGGGTTCCTTGCAGTGTTCCTACCTCGTGGTGCCCGGCGGTTCGCCGGGCCGATCGGGTCTCGGCCTGATGACTTCTCAGATGGTGCGTCCCACGCGGGGACTACTGAGCTCATGGCACACGGTGGCCGGAGCCACCGGGAGACGCGATTCAGTAGTCAAGGTGAGGCACACCCCGGCGACCCGCCGGAGCAACCGGACTATCTTGTCAGACCCGGGGACCATCGACCAAATCGGCCGCGCATCGCGTCGGCGCACCGGCCTCGGGTGCCTTCTTCCGGTAGGCCAGGTCGGTGATCTCCCGGCCCTTCTCCAGGCCCTTGCGCTCGAACCGGGTGACCGGGCGCTCCTCCCAGCGCGGCACGACGCCGCCCTCGAGGGTGGGCTCCGCGTCGAGGACCTCGATCATCTGCTCGGCGTAGTCGGCCCAGTCGGTGGCCAGCCGCCACAGCGCGCCGTCGGCCAGGCGGGAGGCGGCCATGGCCGTGAACTCCGCGTCGATCAGTCGTCGCTTGCGGTGCTTCTTCTTGTGCCAGGGGTCGGGGAAGAAGGTCCACAGCTCGGACACCGAGCCGGGCGGCAGCACGTGGGCCAGGAACCACGCGGCGTCGACCGAGCAGAAGCGGATGTTCTCGGCCCCCGCCTCGGCCGCCCGCCACAGGCCGTCGGCGACGCCGGGGCGCCACACCTCCAGGGCGAGGACGTTGCACTCCGGCCGGGCCGCCGCCAGGACCGCGGTGGCCTCCCCCACCCCCGAGCCGATCTCCACCACCAGCGGTGCGCTCCGGCCGAACCAGCGCTCGAGGTCGAAGTCCGGGCGGTCGACCGCCTCGTCGGGGATCACCCAGTCGGCCTGGTGCGCGGCCCAGCCGTCGGCCTGGCGGGGGGTGAAGCGACTGCCGCGCCGGGAGTAGGAGAGCACCTCGCGCATCCGCCGACCGTCGGCGGTCAGCTTGTGGTGGGGACGGGCGGGACGCACAGACTCGTTCACGCCTCCATTGTCCCGCGACGCCGGCCCCGCGGCCCAGCGGGTGGGGCGGACCTGGCGCCTAGACTCACGGTGTGCAGACCCACGGACGCCGCGTGCCCGGCGACGTGCTGGTGCACCTGCGCCGGGCCAGGGACCACCTGGACCGGCACTACGCCGAGCCCTTCGTCCTCGACGACGTCGCCGCGATCGCGGGGATGAGCAAGTTCCACTTCCTGCGCTCCTTCGCGCTCACCTACGGCAGCACCCCCGCGGCGTACCTCTCCGAGCGGCGCATCGAGCGGGCCCAGGACCTGCTGCGCCTGGCCAACCTGACGGTGACCGAGGTCTGCTTCGCGGTCGGCTACAGCAGCCTCGGGTCGTTCTCCAGCCGGTTCCGCGACATCACCGGCGAGACCCCCAGCGCCTTCGCCCGCCGGTACGCCGTGGCGGGGGCGCCACGGATCCCCGGGTGCTACGTCTTCATGGCGGGGCTGGTCGAGCGCAGGAGCGCAATCGAGGAGAAGCCAGGGCCCGGCGCGGGCCCCTAGCCTCGTCCCATGATCACCAACATCTCCCTCGTCTCCGTCTGGGTCCGCGACATCGACGAGTCGCTGGCCTTCTACACCGACGTCCTGGGCTTCGAGGTCGGCGACGACCTCACCCTGGGTCCCGACTTCCGCTGGTGCACCGTCGTCCACCCCACCCAGCCCGAGCTGCACGTGCACCTGACCACCCCGAGCGGCCCGCTGCCCGACTACCTGATCGAGGCCATGCAGCGCGCCCAGGCCGAGGGCGGCCTGCCCGGGATCGGCCTCAACGTCGAGGACTGCCAGAAGGCCTTCGAGGAGCTGAGCGCCAAGGGTGTGGAGTTCCTGCAGGAGCCCCAGGCGCGCCCCTACGGCGTGGAGGCCCTGATGCGCGACAACTCCGGCAACTGGATGGTCCTGGTCGAGCCCCGCGAGTACTCCCCCGAGGACTTCGCCGGCCTCGACATGTCCTGAGCAGGCCCCGGACCGCCGGCGGTCACATCAGGCCGGCGGTCACATCAGGAACGTGAAGAGCGGCGAGCCCGGGGAGACCTGCTCGATGGTGAGCGGGCTCCCCTCCATCCGGGTGAGGAGGCCCGCGAGGTCCTCGGGGCGCTCCAGCTCGATGCCGACCAGCGCCGGCCCGGTCTCGCGGTTGTTCTTCTTCACGTACTCGAAGACCACGATGTCGTCGTCGGGCCCCAGGACGTCCTCGAGGAAGTGGCGCAGCGCCCCGGGCTCCTGGGGGAACGAGACCAGGAAGTAGTGGCGCAGCCCCAGGTGGATGAGGGAGCGCTCCAGGATCTCGCCGTAGCGGCTGACGTCGTTGTTGCCGCCCGAGACCACGCAGACCACGGCCTGGTCGGCCGGGACCTGGCCGGCCAGCCGGCGGGCCGCCGTGCTCGCCAGCGCACCGGCGGGCTCGGCGATGATGCCGTCCACCTGGTAGAGGTCGAGCATCTCGGTGCTCACCGCGCCCGCGTCGACGGTGACGACCTCGTCGACCAGGTCGCGCACCAGCGGGTACGTCAGCTCGCCCACGCGTCCGACCGCGGCACCGTCGACGAAGGTGTCCACCCGCTCCAGCGCCACCGGGCCGCCGGCGGCCAGGGCGGCGGTCATGCTCGCGGCGCCGCTGGGCTCGACCCCGACGATCCGCACCTCGGGGTGACGCTCGCGCAGCCACAGGGCCATCCCCGCGACGAGCCCGCCGCCACCCACGGGGGCGAGCAGGGTGTGCAGCGGCCGGTCCAGCGCCGCGATGATCTCGGGCGCGACGGTGCCCTGGCCCAGGATGGTCCGGGCGTCGTCGAACGGGTGGACGAAGACGGCACCGCTGCGGTCCGCGTCCTCCCGAGCCGCGGCTCCGGCCGCGTCGTAGGTGCTGCCGGCCACGACGAGCTCGATCCGGCCCTCCCCCAGGGCCACGATGCGCTGCCGCTTCTGGCGGGGGGTGTTGCCGGGCACGTAGACCCGGCCGTCGATCCCCAGGCGCGCACAGCTCCAGGCCACGCCCTGCCCGTGGTTGCCGGCGCTCGCGCAGACCACTCCCCTGCGCCGCTCGGCCTCGCTGAGGCCGCTGATCAGGTGGAACGCGCCGCGCACCTTGTAGGAGCGGGTGAGCTGCCGGTTCTCCCGCTTGAGGTGGACCTGGGCCCCGACCACCTGCGTCAGCCGCGGGCTCGCCTCGAGCTCGGTACGCCGGACCACCGGGCCGAGCAGCTCCGCCGCTGCCTCGACGCCCGCGGCGTCCAGCTCTCCTCGCGTCACGGCGGCAGCCTACGCGGGGCGTCGTCCGTGGCGCGTCCCGGGCATGCAGAACGGCCCCGGACCGAGTGGTCCGGGGCCGTTCTGGTGGATCAGCTGGTCCTGGGACCAGCGGGGATCACTTGGTGATCTTGGTGACCCGGCCGGCGCCGACGGTGCGGCCACCCTCGCGGATCGCGAACTTCAGGCCCTCGTCCATGGCGATGGGCTGGATGAGCTCGACCGACATCTCGGTGTTGTCACCCGGCATCACCATCTCGGTGCCCTCGGGGAGGGTCACCACGCCAGTCACGTCCGTGGTGCGGAAGTAGAACTGGGGACGGTAGTTGTTGAAGAACGGGGTGTGACGCCCGCCCTCCTCCTTCGAGAGGATGTAGACCGAGGCCTCGAAGTTGGTGTGCGGGGTCGTGGTGCCCGGCTTGATGACGACCATGCCGCGCTCGACGTCCTCGCGCTTGGTGCCACGAAGCAGCAGACCGACGTTCTCACCGGCCTGGCCCTCGTCGAGCAGCTTGCGGAACATCTCGACACCGGTGACGGTCGACTTGATCGCGCCCTCGCGGATGCCGACGATCTCGACCTCCTCGTTGACCTTCACGATGCCCCGCTCGATGCGGCCGGTGATGACCGTGCCGCGACCGGTGATCGTGAAGACGTCCTCGACGGGCATGAGGAACGGCTTGTCGACCTCACGCTCGGGAGTCGGGATGGCCTCGTCGACCGCGTTCATGAGCTCCATGATCGACTCGCCCCACTTGGCGTCGCCCTGCAGCGCCGGGAAGGCCGCCACGCGGACCACGGGGATGTCGTCGCCCGGGTACTCGTACTCGGAGAGGAGCTCGCGCACCTCCATCTCGACGAGCTCGATGAGCTCCTCGTCGTCGACCATGTCGCACTTGTTCAGCGCCACGACCAGGGCCGGCACGCCGACCTGGCGGGCGAGCAGCACGTGCTCGCGGGTCTGCGGCATCGGGCCGTCGGTCGCGGCAACCACCAGGATCGCGCCGTCCATCTGCGCGGCACCGGTGATCATGTTCTTGATGTAGTCCGCGTGACCGGGGCAGTCGACGTGCGCGTAGTGGCGGACCTCAGTCTGGTACTCCACGTGCGCGATCGAGATGGTGATACCGCGCTGGCGCTCCTCGGGAGCCTTGTCGATCTGGTCGAAGGCCGAAGCCTCGTTCAGGTCCGGGTGCTTGTCGTGCAGGACCTTCGTGATCGCCGCGGTAAGAGTGGTCTTCCCGTGGTCGATGTGACCGATCGTACCGATGTTGACGTGCGGCTTGGTCCGCTCGAACTTCGCCTTAGCCACTGTGGGCTCCTCCTGTTGGTTGTTTCTTGACTCGTGGGTTGGTTGGTGCAGCCGAGGATCCGGGCGAGGTCACTCGCCGCGGACCTTCTTGATGATCTCGTCGGCGATGTTCGAAGGAACCTCGGCGTACGAGTCGAACTCCATCGAGTACGACGCCTGCCCGGAGGTCTTGGACCTCAGGTCGCCAACGTACCCGAACATCTCGGACAGCGGCACGAGGGCGTTGACGACGAGGTCGCCGTGCCGCTCCTCCTGCGCTCGGATCTGGCCGCGGCGCGAGTTGATGTCGCCGATGACCGTGCCCAGGAAGGACTCCGGGGTGGTCACCTCCACGGCGAACATCGGCTCGAGCAGAACTGCCTTGGCCATGCGCGCGGCCTCCTTGAAGGCCTGGTTGCCGGCGATCTTGAAGGCCAACTCGGAGGAGTCGACGTCGTGGTAGGCGCCGTCCTCGAGCGTGAACTTCACGTCGACCATGGGGTAGCCGGCGAGCACGCCGAACTCCATGGCGTCCTGGCCGCCGGCGTCGACCGAGGGGATGTACTCCCTCGGCACCCGGCCACCGCTGACGTTGTTGACGAACTCGTAGCCCGCACCGGTACCGGTCTCGGGGTCGATGTTCGGCTCCAGCGAGATGACGACCTTCGCGAACTGGCCGGAACCACCCGTCTGCTTCTTGTGGGTGTAGCTGTGGTTCTCGACCTTCTTGCGGATGGTCTCGCGGTAGGCGACCTGCGGCTTGCCGACGGTGGCCTCGACGCGGAACTCGCGCTTCATCCGGTCGACCAGGATCTCGAGGTGGAGCTCGCCCATGCCGGCGATGATCGTCTGGCCGGTCTCCTCGTCGGTCTTGACCGTGAAGGTCGGGTCCTCGTCGGAGAGCCGCTGGATCGCGGTGCCCAGCTTCTCCTGGTCGCTCTTGGTCTTGGGCTCGATGGCGACCTCGATCACGGGGGCCGGGAACGTCATCGACTCCAGGACGACCTGGTTGGACGGGTCGCACAGGGTGTGACCGGTCTTGGTGTCCTTGAGGCCCATCACGGCCACGATCTGGCCGGCGCCGACCGACGCGATCTCCTCACGCTTGTTGGCGTGCATCTGGTAGACCTTGCCGATCCGCTCCTTCTTGCCGTTGACCGAGTTGACCACGGTCGAGCCGGCCTCGAGCTTGCCCGAGTAGACGCGGACGTAGATCAGCTTGCCCAGGTGCGGGTCGGAGGCGATCTTGTAGGCCAGGCCGGAGAACGGCTCGTCGTCCGACGGCTTGCGCAGGACCACCTTCTCCTCGTCACGGGGGTCGTGACCCTCGATCGCGTCGATGTCGAGCGGCGACGGCAGGTAGTTGACGACCGCGTCGAGCAGGGGCTGGACGCCCTTGTTCTTGAACGCGGTGCCGCAGAGCACCGGGTTGAGCTTGTCGGCCAGGGTGGCCCGACGGATGGCGGCGCGGAGCTCCTCGACGGTGAAGTTCTCGTCACCCTCCTCGAGGTACTTCTCCATGATCTCGTCGTCGCCCTCGGCGAGGGTCTCGATGAACTTCTCGCGCCACTCGGCGGCCTTCTCGGCCAGCTCGGCGGGGATCTCCTCGATCTCGTAGTCCTCGCCCATCTTGGTCTCGCCGCGCCAGGTGAGGGCACGCATCGCGACCAGGTCGATGACACCGAGGAAGTCGCCCTCGGCGCCGATCGGGATCTGCAGGACCAGCGGGGTGGAGTTGAGGCGCTCGATCATCATGTCGACGCAGCGGAAGAAGTCCGCTCCGGTGCGGTCGAGCTTGTTGACGAAGCACATCCGGGGCACGGAGTACTTGTTGGCCTGGCGCCACACCGTCATGGTCTGGGGCTCGACACCGGCGACACCGTCGAAGACGGCGACGGCGCCGTCGAGGACGCGCAGGGAGCGCTCGACCTCGGCGGTGAAGTCGACGTGACCGGGAGTGTCGATGATGTTGATCTGGTGGTCATTCCACCAGCAGGTGGTGGCAGCGGAGGTGATGGTGATGCCCCGCTCCTGCTCCTGCTCCATCCAGTCCATCGTGGCGCCGCCGTCGTGGACCTCACCGATCTTGTAGGTGATCCCGGTGTAGAAGAGGATGCGCTCGGTGGTGGTGGTCTTGCCGGCGTCGATGTGGGCCATGATGCCGATGTTGCGAACCTTGTTGAGGTCCGTGGTGATGTCAACGGCCACTGAAAGTCACAGTTCCTTAGGGTTTGACGGGTGCGGTGGGGTGCCGGGCGTGCGCCGCTGGGGCGCACGCCCGCCACGATCACCAGCGGTAGTGGGCGAAGGCCTTGTTGGACTCGGCCATCTTGTGCGTGTCCTCGCGCTTCTTCACAGCGGCACCGAGGCCGTTGCTCGCGTCGAGGATCTCGTTCATCAGGCGCTCGGCCATCGTCTTCTCACGACGGGCCTGGGCGTAGCCCACGAGCCAGCGCAGCGCCAGCGTGGTGCTGCGGTTGGGCTTGACCTCGATCGGGACCTGGTAGGTCGCGCCACCGACGCGGCGGGACTTGACCTCGATCGCGGGCTTGACGTTGTCGAGCGCCCGCTTGAGGGTCAGCACCGGGTCGGTGCCGGTCTTCTCGCGGCAGCCCTCGAGGGCCGTGTAGACGATCCTCTGGGCGACCTGCTTCTTGCCGTCCTGGAGGACCTTGCTGACGAGCTGGGTGACGATCTGCGACCCGTAGACGGGGTCGACGTCGAGCGGACGCTTGGTTGCGGGACCCTTGCGCGGCATGTCAGCTCTTCTCCTTCTTCGCGCCGTAGCGGCTGCGGGCCTGCTTACGGTTCTTCACGCCCTGGGTGTCGAGCGTGCCGCGGATGATCTTGTACCGGACACCGGGCAGGTCCTTCACACGACCGCCGCGGACGAGCACGATGGAGTGCTCCTGGAGGTTGTGGCCCACGCCCGGGATGTAGGCCGTGACCTCGACACCGCTCGACAGGCGCACGCGGGCGACCTTGCGGAGGGCGGAGTTCGGCTTCTTCGGGGTGGTGGTGTAGACGCGGGTGCAGACACCGCGGCGCTGGGGCGAGCCCTTGAGCGCAGGCGTCTTGTTCTTGGACACCTTGTCCTGGCGGCCCTTGCGGACCAACTGCTGAATGGTGGGCACCGGGTGGTTCCCCTTCTTGTTCACTGGTCACGGCCCGGCACCTTGCCGGGCTCGGGGTGTTGCTTGGAGCTGTGCCTGTCGATCAGCGCGGGTGGTCGGCCTGACGGCTTTCGGGCACGCGCGTGGGTCTGGGTGTTCCAGACACGAGTGATCAGGCTACTTCCCCGCGTGGGCGAGGGTCAAAATGGGGACGTCGGGCACCCGGCGGCGGGCTGCGGCGGCGAAGAGCAGCGCGGCCGCGGCGACGCCGAGCATGGTGATCGCGCCACCGAGCACGAGGGTCCACCTGGCTCCCAGCGCCTCGCCGATCCAGCCCACCAGCGGGGCCCCGACCGGCGTGCCACCCATGAAGACCATCAGGTAGAGCGCCATCACCCGTCCGCGCATTCCCGCGGTGGTGTTCATCTGCATGTAGGTGTTGGCTGCGGTGATCATGGTCAGCGAGGTGATCCCGAGCACGGGAGCCAGCAGGGCGAAGGTCAGGTAGGAGGGCGCCAGTCCGGCGACCACCTCGACCGCTCCGAAGAGGAGCGCCGCGCCGACCACCAGCCGGTGCCCGACCCGCTCGCGGCGGGCGGCGCGCAGCGCCCCGGCCAGCGAGCCGACGGCCAGGAAGGTGCCCAGGGCGCCGTACTCGGTGGCGCCCTTGTCGAAGACCTCGGTGGCCATCAGGGCCGAGGTGAGCTGGAAGTTGAGCCCGAACGTGCCGGCCACGAAGACGATCGCCAAGATGAGCAGCAGGTCGGGCCGGTGGCGCACGTAGCGCAGGCCGCCGGCGAGGCCGCCGGCTCCCCGCGGAGCCGGGGCCGGGGTGTCCAGCCGGGTGGGGTCGAGACGTCGCAGCGCGACGATCGGCGCGGCGTAGGAGATCGCGTTGGCCAGGATCACCCAGCCTGTCGCCGCCACTCCCCCGCCGAGCGCGGCGATCAGCACGCCGGCCAGGCCGGGCCCGACCAGGCGGGCGGCGTTGAACGAGGCGGAGTTGAGGCCCACCGCGTTGCTCAGGTCGGCCGGCTCGACCATCTCCGAGACGAAGGACTGGCGCGCCGGCCCGTCGAACGCCGAGCTGACGCCCAGCACGGTCGCCAGCAGGTAGACGTGCCAGATCTCGGCGGTGCCGGTGACCGCGAGCAGGCCGAGGACCACGGCGGGCAGGGCCATCCCCAGGTTGGTCAGCTGGAGGAGGCGCTGCTTGGGCATCCGGTCGGCGACCATCCCGGCGAAGGGCGAGAGCAAGAGCATCGGGAGGAACTGGAGCCCGGTGGTGATCCCGAGGGCCACGCCGCTGTTGGCGCTCAGGAGCAGGACCAGCCAGTCCTGCGCCACCCGCTGCATCCAGGTGCCGGTGTTGGAGACCACCCCACCTGCGGCGTACAGGCGGTAGTTGGCGTTGTGCAGGGAGCGGAACGTGGGGCTCAAGGTGTGGCGTTCATTCTTCCTGTGCGAGTTCTTGCATGAGGGTGGCGGCGCGGCTCAGGACCGCACGGTCCTCGGGGTCGAGACCGGCGAGGCGGCGAGCGAGCCAGGCGTCCCGGCGGTCCCGGTCGGCACGGACCGCCTCGCGGCCCTGCTCGGTCAGCTGGACGACCACGACCCGCCCATCGGTCTCGTGGGAGCGACGGACGACGTAGCCGGCCTCCTCGAGGGCGGTGACGGTCCGGGTCATGGACGGCGGCCGGACGTTCTCGGAGGAGGCGAGCTCCCCGATGGTGTGGTCGCCACCACGGAACAGGCACCCCAGCACCGACATCGAGCCGAGACCCAACGGGTTGTCCGGGTGCTGCTCCACGGCCAGGCGCCGACGCAGTCTCATCACCCCGAGCCGGAGCTCCGAGGCGAGCCCCGCGTCGCGTCGGGAGGTCCTGGCGGCGCTGGGCACGATCTTTAGTCTAGGTCATTACCCTCGGTAATTAAATCCCCACGTGGCCACGCACGGCGTGATCTCCCCCACCCCACCCGACCGGGCGCGGACCTGGTGGAAGCACACGACCGCCCACCCCGTGCGGGGTGGGCGGTCGGGTGGACGCGCGAGGGCGGCCTAGGTGAGCCAGTCGGTGATCGGGTTGATCGCGAAGTAGACGACGAAGAGCGCCGCCACCACCCACATGAGCGGGTGCACCTGGCGGAACCTGCCCAGGACCACCTTGATGAGCACGAAGGCCAGGAAGCCGGCGCCGATGCCCACCGAGATCGAGTAGGCGAACGGCATCAGCACGATCGTCAGGAAGGCCGGGATGGCGATCTCCGGGTCCCGCCAGTCGATCTCGGTCACCTGCTGCATCATCAAGAAGCCCACCAGGACCAGCGCGGGGACCGCCGCCTCCGAGGGGATCGCCGCCACCAGGGGCGTGAAGAAGGTGGCGAGCAGGAAGAGCACGCCGGTCACGATCGACGCGAACCCGGTGCGTGCGCCCTCGCCCACACCGGAGGCCGACTCGATGTAGGAGGTGTTGGAGGAGACCCCGCCCGCACCACCGGCGATGGCCGCCAGCGAGTCGACGACCAGGATGCGCTGGCTGTGCGGCGGCACGCCCTCCTCGTCGTTGAGCCCGGCCTCGGCCCCGATCGCGGTCATCGTGCCCATGGTGTCGAAGAAGTCGGCCAGCATCAGCGAGAAGACCAGCAGCACGGCGGCGAGGGCGCCGCCCTCGATGGTGCTGAAGGCACCGAACAGGTCGATCTGGAACATCGTGGCGAAGTCGGGCAGGCCGACCAGGTCGCCGCTCGCCTTGGGGATGCTCAGCGCCCAGCCCCCGGCGTTGTCGGGCCCGGCGGCACCGAGGTCGCCCACCGCCTCGACGACCACGGCGACCACGGTGGTGATCGCGATGGAGATGAGGATGGCACCGCGGACCTGGCGCACCCACAGGGCGATCATCAGCAGGAGGCCGAGGCAGAAGACGAGCACCGGCCACCCGGTCAGCTGGCCGCCGACCCCCAGCTGGACCGGGACGGTGGTCTGGAAGTCGTCGGGGATCCGGGTCACGACGCGGGCGTCGACGAAGCCGATCAGGGCGATGAAGAGGCCGATCCCGACCGAGATGGCGACCTTGAGCTGCTGCGGGACCGCGTGGAAGACAGCCTTGCGGAAGCCGGTGAGGACCAGGACCAGGATCACGATGCCCTCGAGGACCACCAGGCCCATGGCGTCGGACCAGGTGGACTGGCGGGCGATCGAGTTGGCGACGAACGCGTTGAGCCCGAGGCCCGCGGCGAGCGCCATCGGGAAGTTGGCGGCCGCACCCATCGCGATGGTCAGCAGCCCGGCCACCAGGGCGGTGGCGGCCGCGATCGCGGGGATGCCGCTGCCGGGGACGTCGGTGCCGCCGAGGTACATGCCCTCGGAGTCCGGCACGAAGCCCAGGATCAGGGGGTTCAGCACGATGATGTAGGCCATCGTCAGGAAGGTCACCACGCCGCCGCGGATCTCTTGACCGATCGTCGACCCGCGCTCGCCGATCCGGAAGAAATCGTCCAGGCCGCTCCGCTTGCCGGAGGGCTGCTCGTCCACCACGTGGTCCGTACGCTGATTGCTCACCCGCGCATCTTGACAGACGTCGGGAGCACCGGCGGCCGAGCCCCCGGGGGCGGACGCGACGGTAGTAGGTTGAGGTCCGTGGAGCCCCGCAACGACCAGCCCCAGACCCACACCCTCGGACGGCGCACCTTCGTGGTCGCCGACGTGGAGCCGCTCGACGTCGACGGGGTACGCACCGTCGGGGTGGGCACGGCGCTCTGGCTGGTCGGCTTCCTGGCCCTGCTGCCGTTCTACTCCCCGCTCGCCGAGGCCGGGCGCCTCTGGTGGCTGTGGACCTGCACGGCCGGGCTCGGGCTCGGGCTCCTCGGGCTCGAGTACTGCCGTCGCCGCCGCGACGCGCGGACCCGCGAGGCCGCGGCCCCGTCCCCCGGTGGGCGCCGACGCCTCTGAGCGGTCAGGCCGTCAGAACGTCTCGAGGTCCTGGTCGAAGGTGTCGTGCGCGTGCTCGGGCACCGGCACCGGCTGCTGCTTGCGGGCGAGCTTGACCTCCGAGTGCGCGCCGCAGCCGTGGTCGAAGGTCACCACCCGGCCGTCGTCGTTGGCGTTGCCGTTGGCGCAGACGCCGAACATCTCCGAGAGCGGGCCGGCCAGGCGCACCAGGAAGCCGCAGGTCGCGCAGGGCTGGGGCGCCGACTTGGCCAGCGGCGAGTCGGGGCCGGCCTCGCCGTCGTGCCAGCGCTGGGCCGCCATGTCACGCCCCTCCAGCGAGAGGGTGCGCACCCGGCCGTCGTAGAGCTCCTCGACCACCCGGCGGACCTGGGCGCGCTCGTCGGCCTCGAGCGGGTCGTCGCCGACCAGGTAGGTGGGGACCAGCCTGGGGTCCTCGTCCTCGACCGGGAGCAGGTCGCCGGGTGAGAGGTCGCCGGGCTGCAGGCGCTCCTTGTAGGGCACCCAGCCCGGCGCCACGATCGCCTGCTCGCCGGGGAGCAGCACCACCTCGTCGATGGTCACCCGCTCCTGCTCCGGGGCCCGCGAGACGGTCACCGACCAGAACCACCCGACGTAGCCGGGGTGGGCGCAGGCGAAGAGGTGGCTGCCGGTGTGCTCGTCCTCGACCTGGAAGCGCAGGTGCTCGCCGACCTGGCGAGCGGGGGCCTCCTCCAGGAGGGCGGCCCGCGCCACTCCCACGGCATCGGCCAGGACGGGGTCGGGCGAGGCTGCGACGACGGCGTTCACGCGCCGATCATGACACGCAGCCGCTGGGACGCCCAAGGCGAGACCACCCCCGGACGGGTGGGGCGCAGACGGCAGGATGGAGCCGTGACCTCCTCACCGCCGGAGCTGCCAGGGCCCGACGCCACGTCCACGTCCGGTCCCACGTCCGATTCCGCGTCCACGTCCTCGGCGGCACAGGACGGCGGGCCGGGCCCCGGACGCCGGCTTCTCGCCACGGGTGCCGCCGCGGCCCGGGCCGCCGGGCGGGCCGCCGGGGCGCTGGCGCGCGCCACCGGCCGGGCCGGGCGCTTCACCGCCGGGCAGGCGCGCCGCGCCGCCCGCGCGGAGGGCGCGGGCGACTCCGGCCTCTCCCGGCTGATCGAGCTGCACGCCTTCAACGCCGCAGGCGACGCGGCGGTGGCCATCTCGCTGGCCGGCACGCTCTTCTTCCAGGTGCCCACGGGCGAGGCACGGGGCCAGGTCGCACTCTTCCTGGGCCTGACGATGCTGCCCTTCGCCATCGTGGCCCCGCTGATCGGGCCGTTCCTCGACCGGTTCAGCCACGGCCGCCGGTGGGCGATCGGCACCACCATGGCCGTGCGGGGGTTCCTGTGCTGGGTGCTCGCCACCGCCGTGGTGACCGAGTCGCGGTGGATGTTCCCCGCCGCCCTCGGGGTGCTCGTGGCCTCCAAGGCCTACGGCGTCACGCGGGCCGCCTCGGTGCCCCGGCTGCTGCCCCGCGACCTGACCCTGGTCAAGGCCAACGCCCGGATCTCGTTGGCCGGCGTGGTGGGAGCGGGTGTCTCGGCCCCGCTGGCGGGCCTGGCCTCCTGGGCCGGCCCGGAGTGGTCCCTGCGCTACGGCTTCCTGGTCTTCGTGGTGGCCACCATCTGGGCGATCCGGCTGCCCGGCCGGGTCGACTCCAGCCTCGGGGAGGGCACCCTGGTGCTGCTGGCCGAGAGCGACCCGGCCCCGCACGCCACGCTCACCCCCGAGGGCCGCCGGCCCAGGCTGCGGATCCCGCCGGCGGTGGCCTTCGCGCTCCGCGCCAACTGCGGCCCGCGCTGGCTCTCGGGCTTCCTCACCATGTTCATGGCTTTCCTGCTGCGGGAGAACCCGATCGACGGCTGGCGCCCGGAGGTGCTGCTCGGGCTGGTGATCGGCGCGGCCGGGCTCGGCAACACGCTCGGCATCGCGGTGGCCTCGTTGACCCGGCGGATGGACCCACGTACGACGGTGGTGCTGGCTCTGCTCGCCGACTGCGTGCTGGCCGCGCTCACGGCGGCGTTCTACGGGGTGATCACCCTCGCGCTGCTCGGCCTGACCGCCGGGCTCGCCCAGTCCCTGGCCAAGCTCTCCCTGGACTCCACCATCCAGCGGGACGTGCCGGAGCGGATGCAGAGCAGCGCCTTCGCCCGCAGCGACACCTCGCTGCAGCTGGCCTGGGTCGTCGGCGGCTTCGTGGGGATCGCGCTGCCGCTGATGCCCCGCCTCGGGCTCGGGGTGGCCGCCGGGGTGCTGGCGGCCTGGGCGGCCTTCGTCCTGCTCTCCCGGCAGCAGGAGTGGCTCCGGGGGGGTCGGTCCGCCTAGAGCTCGAGCTCGTCGGCCAGGGCCCGCAGCAGCTTGGCGGTGGGCCGGGCCGTCCGCGGCTCTGGGGCGCGGCCGTGCCGGTAGCCCTCCCCCAGGTCGTCGAGCAGCCGGATCAGGTCCTCCACGATCGGGACCATCTCCTCGGGCTTCTTGCGCTGGGCCTGGCGCTGGTTCCGGCGCACGGACGTCGGCGCCTCGAGCAGCCTGACCTGGAGCGCCTGCTCGCCCTTGCGGCCGGCGGCGATGCCGAACTCGACCCGGGCGCCGTTCTTGAGGGTGGTGACACCCGGGGGGAGCGCGTCGGCGTGCACGTAGACGTCGGGCCCGTCCTCCTGCGACAGGAACCCGAAGCCCTTCTCGGTGTCGAACCACTTGACCTTGCCAGTGGGCACAGCTCTCACGTCTCCTCGGCAGGCGCCGCGGCGCTCGCCGCGGGCGATCCGAAGGATAGGCGGCTTGCGCCCGGCGCCGCCACCCGGTCGGCGACCGCGTCGTTCATCGAACCCGAGCGGAAGCCGCGCGGGTCGAGCTCCGCGGTGGCGAACCCCGCGCCGCGCACGGCAGCGAGGAGCGCGGCCGCGAGCGGCGTCCCCTCGGCCAGGGGCCCGGCGAGCAGGGCGGCGTCGACCTCCACCCGGGCCTGCTCCCCCAGGTCGCGCACGCGCAGGTCGCGCAGTGGCACGCCGGCGCCCGCCAGCACCTCGCGCACCGCGGACTCGGCCCGCTCGACCCGGCCCAGGCGGCTCGGGGAGATCTCGATGCCGTAGGCCACGCGGCTCGACAGGCACGCGGCGGCCGGCTTGTCCCAGGTGGGCAGCCCCCAGAGCCTGGCGGCGGCCCGGACCTGGGCCTTGGTGAGCCCGGCGTCGCGGAGCGGGGTGATGGCGCCCCGCTCGGCGGCGGCCCGGATGCCGGGACGGTGGCCCGCGACCGCGTCGTCGGCGTTGGTGCCGGTGGCCACGTGCGCCAGCCCGTGCTCGGCCGCCAGGTCCTGGAGCACCTCGATGAGCTCGGCCTTGCAGAAGTAGCACCGCTGCGGCCCGTTGGCGCGGTAGCCCTCCCGCTCCAGCTCGTGGGTGGCCGGGGTGAGCACCCTGACCCCCAGTGCCTCGGCGTGCTCACGGGCCGGGTCCCGCTCGGCCTGCGGGAGCGCGTCGGAGTAGCCGGTGGCCGCCACCACCCGGTCGGGCCCCAGCGCCCGCACGGCGGCGGCCAGCAGCATCGCGCTGTCCACTCCCCCGCTGTAGGCCACCAGGACAGACCCGCGCCCGGCGAGGTCGGCCTCCAGCGCGGCCAGCCGGGTGCGCAGCAGGTGCTGCTCGAGCCAGGCCGGGAAGTCGGACAGGCTCTCGAGCACCACGTCGGTGCCGGCTCCGAGGAGCTCCTCGCGGGTGCACCCGCCGGTCAGCACCGAGACGCTGAGGGCACCCCCGGCACGGGCCCCCTCCACGTCGTGCACGTGGTCGCCCACGTAGATCCCGACGCCCTGCTCGCGCAGCACCGCTCCCTTGCCGACGCCCCACACGTCCCCGGCGAGGTGGTCCACCTCGAGCCCGAGGTGATCGAGGTGGAGGCGGGCGTTGGGGGTGAACTTCCCGGTGACGACCACGACCCGCCCCCCGTGGGAGCGGACGGCGGCCAGGGCCTCCGGTGCGCCGGCCAGGGTGGGCACCGGCGTGATGGCCAGGTCCGGGTAGAGCAGCCGGAACCGGTCGACGGCCGCGTCGATCGAGCCGGCCTCCAGGTGCCCGGAGAGCAGCTGGGCCAACGGCGGACCGAGCCGCGAGCCGATCGCCTCGACGTCCAGCTCGACGCCGTGCTCGGCACTCAGCACGCGCAGGGTGGCGGTGACCCCCGGCACCGTGTCGATCAGGGTCATGTCCAGGTCGAAGCCGACCACCAGGGGGTCGAGGAGGTCGACCGGGGTCCTCGGCATGCGGCCAGCCTAGGCGCTGCGTGGCAGGACGGGCCCGGTCACCCTCACGCCTCGCGCTCGACCATCATCTCGCGGTCGCCGAAGCGCACGCGGTCGCCGGGCAGCAGGGTGGTGGGCTTGCCGGCGTGCAGCTCGCGGGCCACCCCCTGACGCAGCACCAGGGAGCCGTTGGTGGAGCCTCGGTCCATCACCACCAGGGAGCCGTCCGGAGCGGGGCCGAACTGCGCGTGCGTCTTCGACAGCGACATGTCCGAGGACGGCAGCGGCACGACGTGGCGGACGTGCTCGCCGGTGCGCGGCTCGGGGCGCCGGCCGACCAGGGCCAGCCCCTCGACGACGAAGCCGTCCCCGGTGTCGAAGGTGACCCGCCAGCGCGGACCGGCGACGGGCGGCCGGCCGGCCGCCGCGGGCGCGCGCCTGGCCACGGTGCGCCCCGGGTCGGCCGGGGGCAGGTGCGGCGGCGGCGCCGGCCGGGACTGTGGTGCCACGGGAGCCGGAGCGGCGGCCGCGGACACGGGGGCAGGCACCGAAGCCGCCGCGGACGGAACCGGAACAGGAGCAGGAGACGGATACGTTGCCGGTGCCGCCACGGGCGGACGGGAGGGTCGCTGGACCGGGGCCGGCGGCTGGGCCGGGGCGGGCACCAGCCGCAGCGCGGTCAGGTTGACCACGTGCCGCGGCGCCTCCTCCTGCTCCTCCACCACGGGCCCCTCGGGACGCAGGTCGACCACCACCGAGCTCGTGAGCTGCTCGTGCCACCCGCGGCGCTGGCCGCGGGGATCGGCCAGCGCGGTCCACGCGAGGGCGGCGAGCCCGAAGCCGAAGGTGGGCAGCGCCGAGAGGCCCAGCACCAGCGAGCGCAGGATGCCGGCCCCCGCACCGACCGGCAGGCCGGAGCCGTGGTGCACCACCCGGAGACCGGCCGCCCGCTTGCCGGGGGTGGCCCCGGTGGCCCCGGTGACCGCGCCACCGACCAGCACCACGACGACGGCGAGCCCCACCACGATCCCGACCGTCGTCCAGAGGCCGTCGCGGCCCCAGACGACCCAGCCCACCACCGCGGTCGCGGCATAGAGGCTCCAGCTGATCGCCCGGTCCAGCGCGAAGGCCATGAAGCGTCGCTCGAGGTCCGCCACCGGGAAGGTGGGCGGGGCGGCGGCGCCGTACGTGGCCGGCCGGGCGGGCTGGGTCACGGCTGGGTGACCTGGATGGTGACACCGTCCCCGAGGTCGATGATGGCGCCGGGGATCAGCTGGACGGCGATGCCCGGCTGCAGGTCCTCCGGCGGCAGGCCCGGCTGGACCAGCAGGGTGCCGTTGGTGGAGCCGAGGTCGGTGGCCACCGCCGAGCCGTGGTCGACCCCGGAGCCCGGGCGGATCTCCAGGTGGGTGGAGGAGACCTCCTGGTTGGGGCTCGGCACGCTCACCAGCTGGGGCTGGTCGCCCGGGGCGAAGCGCCGGGCCTCGGGGGCGCGGCCGACCAGCACGGCACGGTCGACGTCGGCGGTGGTCCCGTGGGAGAAGACCAGGCGCGCCACCGGGCGGGCGGTCACCTTGGGGGCCTGCGGCTGCCCGGGGATCCCCGAGGGGGGCGTCGGGGCGGCCTCGCCGATCTCGGTCAGCCCGTCGTGGTCGGACCCGTTCGACTCCGGGACCTGGGTCGGAGCGGAGGCCGGGGAGCCGCCCACCCGGGGCACCGAGACGGCGGGCACCGGCGGCAGCGGCGGCACCGTGGGCATCCCCGGCACCGGCGCGGCCACGGCCGCCCGCTCGGGCTCGGGCTGGGGCACGGGCTCGGGCTCGGGCTCCGGCGCCAGCTCGACGTGCGCCTCGACCTCGGGCGCCGGCTCGGCGTCGGGCTCGAGCTCCGGCACCAGCTCGACGTGCGCCTGGGGCTCGGGCTGGGGCTCGGGCTGGGGGTCGGGCTGGGGGTCGGGCTCCGGCGCCGGCTCGACGTCCGCCTCCGGGGCCAGCGGCTCCTCGTCGAGAGCGACGGCGTCGACGGCGTGGGCCTCGTCGACCGACGGCCCCCACCGCAGCGAGCCGACCCGGGCCAGGCCCAGCGGCAGTGCCGCCCGGCCGCCCCGGTCGCCGTAGCCGGAGTCGGAGTCGGAGTCGGGCAGGGTCGCGACCATCGAGGTCACGTCGTCGAAGGTCCGCTCGGCCCAGATCTGGTCGGCGGCGGACACCTCGGTGTCGCCCTGCTCGCTGCGCACCGAGACAGACGCCCCGCCGCGCACCAGCACCCGGGCGGAGCGGCCCGTGCCCGCCACCAGGACGAAGTCGGGCAGCGAGGTGAGGCCCTCCGCGAGGAGGTGGTCGAGGACCACCTCGAAGCTGGCCCCGTCGTCGACGGCGGCCCACAGCGCCGCGACCCGCGCCTTCTCCCGGCCCGGCAGCAGCACGGTGACCTCGGGGCCCAGCACGGCCAGCCACGTCCCGGTCGAGCTTGAGCGGTTCTTCACGTCGTTCACGGCAAGGCCCCCAGTTTCGTCTCGAGGCTCAGCTTCTGTCGCTGGGCGTCGTAGGCGTTCTCCTTCTCCAATCCCACCACATCCACGACCACGGCGGTGGCGTTGTCACGTCCCCCGGCAGCCAGGGCGGCCGCGACGAGCCGCTCGGCGGCGTCACGGGGGTCGGAGTGGCGCAGGAGCAGCTCCTCGATCTCCTCGTCGCCGATCATCGAGCTGATGCCGTCGGTGCACAGCAGCAGCCGCCCGGCCGCGGTGAGCGGGAGCGAGAAGAAGTCTGGCTCCGGGGCGTCCGCGGCGCTCAGCGCGCGGGTGATCACGTGGCGCTCCGGGTGCTCGGCGGCCTCCTCGGCCGTGATGCTCCCCGCGTCGAGCAGCTCCTGGACCACCGAGTGGTCGACGCTGATCTGGTCGAGCCCGTCGTCGGTGAGGCGGTAGATCCGCGAGTCGCCCAGGTTGGCCAGCAGCCAGCGCGGCCCCTCGTCGTGGACCAGCACCGCCAGCGCCGCGGTGGTGCCGCTGTGCGGGCGGACGCCGTCCGCCCCGCCCTGGGCCCGGGCGTACTCCTGGAGCCGGGCCTGGCAGCGGACGAGCGCCTCCAGGACGGCCTCCACCCCGCCGCGCGAGTCCAGGTGCTGCCCGGCCAGGCGGCCCAGCTCCTCGACCGCGAAGGCGCTCGCGATCTCGCCCCCGGCATGACCGCCCATCCCGTCGGCCACCACGAAGACGTCGGTGGCCACGAAGAACGCGTCCTCGTTGCCCTCGCGCACGTGGCCCACGTCCGTGGCCGTGCCGTGGTGCAGGTCGACCCCCGCCATGCGCGTCCTCCCCGTCGTGGGGGCCGTCGGTCCGCGGCCGGTCCGCCGCCGGAGGTCCCCTGTTGGCGAGTAGCGTAGGAGGGATGTCGCTGCCGCCGCAGGGGGAGGCCCCCAGGACGCTCGCCGACCAGCTCCGCGGCTGGCCGGACGAGCGGCTCGCCCGGCTGCTGGCGGGGCGGCCCGACCTGGCGTCCCCGGCGCCCCACGACTCGGCCCAGGTCGCCTCGCGCGCGGCGACCCGCTCGTCGGTGATCCGGGCGCTGGACGGCCTCACCCGGTTGCAGCTGGTCGTCCTGGACGCCCTGGTGGTGGCCGGCCACGCCTCGCCCCAGCAGGTCGCCGCGCTGGTGCGCGCGGATCCCGGGGCCGTCGCGGACGCCCTGCAGGTGCTGACCGACCTCGCCCTGGTCTTGGAGTCCCCGCAGGGGCTGCGCCCGCTCACCGGGGTGGCCGACGCCCTGCGCGGCGACGTGGTCTCCGGGCTGAGCGGCCTGCGCCCGGTGACCCCGCACGGCATCTCCGCGGAGCAGGCCGCGGAACGGGTGGCCCGCCTCTCCCCCGCGGCCCGGGCCCTGCTCGAGCACGTCGCCGACCACGGCGGCGAGGGCACCAGCGAGCGGGTGCGCGTGCCGGCCACCCCCGAGGAGGCCACCACCCCCGTCGAGGAGGCGCTGGCCCACGGGCTGCTGGTGCCGCAGACCCCCGAGGGCCGCGGGACGAGCGTGCTCCACCTCCCGGGTCAGGTGGGCCTCGCGGTCCGGGGCGGGAAGACCACCCGGGAGGCCGCGGACGACCTGCCCGAGCTGGCCACCAGCACCCGCGACCAGGAGCTGGTGGAGCGCACCGCCGCGGGCGCGGCCTTCGAGGCGGTACGCCGGGTGGAGCTGCTGCTGGACAACTGGGGGGTGCGTCCCCCGGCGGTGCTGCGCAGCGGCGGACTGGCGGTGCGGGACCTGAAGGCGGCCGCCACCGAGCTCCACGTCGAGGAGGACGTGGCCGCCCTGCTGGTGGAGGTGGCGGCGGCCGCCGGCCTGCTCGCGGAGGGGCCCGGGCCCGACGCGGTGGCCTCCTGGCTGCCCACCCACGCCTTCGACGCCTGGGCGGCCTCGCCGCCGGCGGCCCGGTGGCTGACCCTGGTCCGGGCCTGGCTCGAGTCCCCCCGGCTCAGCGCCCTGGTCGGCAGCCGCGAGCCCGGTGGCCGGACGCGCAACGCCCTGGCCCCGGACCTCTCCAGCGCCTTCGCCGTCGAGGCCCGCCGGATGGCGCTGGCCCAGCTGCTCGAGCTGGCCGACGGCGAGGTGCTGGCCGCCGGGACCGGGGTGCCGTCCCTGGTCGCCCGGGTGGAGTGGCTGCGGCCGCGGCGACCGCCCACCCGCGCCGAGATGGTCGCCTGGGCGGTGAGCGAGGCCGCCGTCCTGGGCGTCACCGGCCTCGGCGGCCTGGCCGGCCACGGCCGGGCCCTGCTCGCCGGGGGCGCCGAGGCCGGGGAGCGGGCCGCGGCGCTGCTGGCGCCGCTGCTGCCCTCCCCGGTCGACCACGTGCTGGTGCAGGCCGACCTGACCGCCGTCGCCCCCGGCCCGTTGGAGCCCGCCCTGGCCCGCGACCTCCACCTGCTGGCCGACGTGGAGTCACGCGGGGGCGCCACCGTCTACCGGTTCACCCCCGGCTCGCTGCGCCGCGCCCTCGACGCGGGCTGGTCCGGGGCGGAGGTGCACGACTTCCTGGCGCGCACCTCCCGGACGCCGGTCCCGCAGCCGCTGACCTACCTGGTCGACGACGTGGTGCGCACCTTCGGCACGCTGCGCGTCGGCGCGGTGGAGGCGTTCCTGCGCTCCGACGACGAGGCGGCGCTGGGCGCGCTGCTCGCCGACCCCCGGGCGGCCGCGCTCGAGCTGCGGCGGCTGGCACCCACGGTGCTGGTCTCCACGCTGCCGGTCGACCTGCTCCTCCCCCGCCTGCGCGAGCTCGGGGCCGCTCCGGTGCTGGAGGCGGCCGACGGGACCGTGCGGGTCGCCCGCCCCGACCTGCTGCGGGCCCGTTCGCCGCGCCCGGCCCCGGTGGCGGCGGTGGCCGCCGCCCGGGAGGCGGCGCGCCTGCAGGCGGCCGTCACCGCGGTGCGCGCGGGCGACCGGGCCGCGGCGTCCGCCCCCGCCCGCCCGCGCGTCGCGACCTCGCCCACCACGGCGCTGGCCGCGCTCCGCGAGGCGATCGAGTCCTCCACCACGGTGCTGATCGGCTACGTGGACAACCACGGCGCGACCACCGAGCGGCTCGTCGACCCGGTGCGGCTGGAGGGTGGCCAGCTGACGGCGCACGACCACCGCAGCGACGACGTGCGCACCTTCTCGGTGCACCGGATCACGACGGTCGGGGCGGCAACCCCCGGACCGTAGACTCGCGCCGTGGACTTCCTCCGGTATGCCGAGTCCGGTGCGGCGCTGCTCAACGCCCAGCCGGCCGACGAGGCGGCGCTGGTGGCCCACCTGGCCGGCCGCGCCTGGCTGCAGGACCAGGTCACCGAGCGCGACGTACGGGCGCTGAGCGCCTTCTGCGCCCGGCTGCGCCCGGTCTTCGAGGCCTCCGAGGAGGGGCGGGTCCGCGACGTCGTGGCCCAGATCAACGCCCTGCTGGCCGAGCACCCGGTCACCCCGATGATCAGCGACCACGACCCCGACGACCTGCACCTGCACGTGGCCGACCGCTCCGCCTCGGTCTCCGACCTGCTGGTCGGCGAGGTGCTGATGGGCCTGGCGACCCTGGTGTGCGACCTCGGCCCGACCCGGCTGGGCGTGTGCAGCGCCTACCCCTGCCGCCAGGTCTACGTCGACACCTCGCCCAACCGGTCCCGGCGCTACTGCTCGGACCGGTGCTCCTCGCGGGCCAACGTGGCCGCCTTCCGCGCCCGGCAGCGGGCGGCCGTGGGGGGACCGGCATGAACGACGGACCGCTGATCGTCCAGTCCGACAAGACCCTGCTGCTCGAGATCGACCACGAGCGGGCCCAGGAGTGCCGGCGCGAGATCGCGCCCTTCGCCGAGCTGGAGCGCTCCCCCGAGCACGTGCACACCTACCGGCTGACCCCCCTGGGCCTGTGGAACGCCCGCGCCGCCGGCCACGACGCCGAGCAGGTCGTCGACACGCTGCTGCGCTACAGCCGCTACGCCGTCCCGCACGCCCTGCTGGTCGACGTCGCGGAGACCATGGCCCGCTACGGCCGGCTGCGGCTGGAGAAGCACCCCACCCACGGTCTGGTCCTGGTCAGCACCGACCGCCCGGTGCTGGAGGAGGTGCTGCGCGCCAAGCGGGTCAAGGGGATGCTGGGCGAGCGCATCGGCGGCCCCGGGGGCGACACCGTGGCGGTGCACCCCAGCGAGCGGGGCAACCTCAAGCAGGCCCTGCTCAAGCTCGGCTGGCCGGCCGAGGACCACGCCGGCTACGTCGACGGGGAGGCGCACCCGATCGAGCTGGTCGAGGACGGCTGGGCGCTGCGCGACTACCAGCGCGACGCGGCCGACTCCTTCTGGCACGGCGGCTCGGGGGTGGTGGTCCTGCCGTGCGGGGCGGGCAAGACGATCGTGGGGGCCAGCGCGATGGCGCACGCCGGCGCGACCACCCTGATCCTGGTCACCAACACCGTCTCGGCGCGCCAGTGGAAGGACGAGCTGCTGCGCCGCACGAGCCTGACCGAGGACGAGATCGGCGAGTACAGCGGGTCGGTCAAGCAGGTCCGCCCGGTCACGATCGCCACCTACCAGGTGATGACCACGCGCCGGAAGGGCGTCTACTCCCACCTGGAGCTGCTCGACGCCCGCGACTGGGGGTTGATCGTCTACGACGAGGTCCACCTGCTCCCCGCGCCCATCTTCCGGATGACCGCCGACCTCCAGGCACGCCGCCGCATCGGGCTGACCGCCACCCTGGTGCGCGAGGACGGGCGCGAGGGCGACGTCTTCTCCCTCATCGGGCCCAAGCGCTACGACGCCCCGTGGAAGGACATCGAGGCCCAGGGGTGGATCGCGCCGGCCGACTGCGTCGAGGTCAGGGTGACGCTGACCGACGCCGAGCGCCTCGCCTACGCCACCGCCGAGCCGGAGGAGCGCTACCGGCTGGCGGCCTGCACGCCGCGCAAGACCGACGTCGTACGCCGGCTCGTCGAGCAGCACGCCGGCCAGCCCACCCTGGTGATCGGCCAGTACATCGACCAGCTCGACGAGCTCGCCGAGACCTTGGGGGCCCCGGTGATCAAGGGCGAGACCCCGGTCAAGGAGCGGCAGCGCCTCTTCGAGGCCTTCCGCTCCGGGGAGCTGGGGCTGCTGGTGGTCAGCAAGGTGGCGAACTTCTCCATCGACCTGCCCTCGGCCGAGGTGGCGATCCAGGTGTCGGGCTCCTTCGGCTCCCGGCAGGAGGAGGCACAGCGGCTGGGTCGCCTGCTGCGTCCCAAGGACGAGGGCCGCTCGGCGCACTTCTACACCCTGGTCTCGCGCGACACCGTGGACGCCGACTTCGCCCAGAACCGGCAGCGGTTCCTGGCCGAGCAGGGCTACGCCTACCGGATCGTCGACTCGCACGACGTCGGGACCTGAGCCCCGGGCTGCTGCGGGTCAGACCGCGGACTCGCCCAGCTGGACGTGCAGGGTGAACCGGTCGGCGCGGTAGGTCGACCGGGAGACCTGGACGACCTGCTCCTGGCAGAGCGCGCGCCGGGCCAGCCGGAGCACGGGCTGGCCGGCGTCGAGGCCGAGCAGGTCGGCCTCCTCGGCGCTGGCCCGGTCCGCCTGCACGGCGTCCTCGGCCCAGGTGGGGCGCAGCTGCCGGCCCTGGAGCGCGTCGTAGAGGCTGGAGGGCAGCCCGGCGGTCAGGAACCCGGGGATCAGCGCCTCGTTGAGGTAGGCGTCCTCCAGGCACATGGTGGCGCCCCCGGCCTTGCGCAGGCGCTTCCAGTGCACCACCGGGGAGTTGGGCTCGATCTCGAGGGCGCGGGCCACCCCGGGCCCCGCCTTCTCGACCCGGGCCAGCAGGGTCCGCGACTCCGCGCTGAGGCCGCGGCGGCGCATGTCCTCGGTGAAGCTGGTGAGCTGGGCGGCTCGTCGCCGCGGACGGGCCACGAAGGTGCCGCGGCCGGGCATCCGCTCCAGCAGGCCCTCCGCGACCAGCGCGTCCAGGGCCTGGCGCACCGTCATCCGGGCCACCTTGAACTGCGAGACCAGCTCGCGCTCGGAGGGGGCCGGGCTGCCGGGCTCGGCGCCGTCGAGAAGGCCGCGGACGTGCTCGCGCACGACCACGTGCTTGAGCTCGCGCTGCACCATCTCGACCGCCTGTTCCACGAGCGGAACGATAGGTGGACGCAACCCGCCGCGTCCGGCGAATGCACGAAGGCGTCGCTCAGTCGGTGGCGATCGCCCTGAGCACGTCCAGACCGGCGGCCCGCCGGGCGGGGAGGACCGCGGCCAGCACGCCGACGACGACGGCGACCACCAGGAAGGCGACCATCTGGTCCCACGGGATGGAGAGCACCTCCAGGCCCTGGTCGCGCAGGGAGCGCATCAGGGCGGTGCCGAACCCCACCCCGAGCGCCAGGCCCAGCAGGGCGCCCAGGCCGGCGATGACCACCGACTCCAGGGTGATCATCCGGCGCAGCTGGGGGCGCCCCAGGCCGATGGCGCGCAGCAGCCCCACCTCACGGGTCCGCTCGATCACCGAGAGCGCCAGGGTGTTGACGATGCCGAGCACCGCGATCAGCAGCGCCAGGCCGAGGAGGGCGAAGATCATCAGCACCAGCTGGTCGATCGGCGCGCGCTGCTCCTGCGCGAACGCGTCCTGGTCCTTGACGGTGACGGTGACCAGGTCGGCGACCACGTCCTCGACCCTGGACTGGACCGTCAGGTCGCCGTCGCGGACCTCGAGGACCAGGAAGTTGTCCTGGTCGGGGTAGCCGGCACGGACCAGCGTCTGCTTGCTGGTGACCAGCGAGGCGCCGAGGACCGGGTTGTCGGTGAAGATCCCCACCACCTCGAGCGCCTGACGGGAGCCGTTGAAGGTGACCCGGACCTCGTCGCCCACCGCGATGCCCGAGTCGTCGGCGAGGCTGCGGTCGACCATCACCTTGGCGCGGCCCAGGTCGTCGACCGACCCGTCCTCCACCTCCATCCCGAGGGGACCGCGCAGCGCCTCGGCGCTGGCCGCCGCCAGGCCCTGCTGCTCGCCCTCCACCTCGGCCCAGACGAACCGCTGGGCCACCACCCGCTCCACCCCGTCGACGCGTTTCATGCTGCGCGCGATGGACGGGGAGAAGGGCTGGCCGAAGCTGTTGCTGACCAGGAGGTCGCCGCGGAAGTTCTGCTCGATGCTCCGGTCGACGCTGGCCTTGGCCGAGTCGCCCAGGATCGCCATCGTCCCGGCCAGGGCCAGGCCGATCATCAGCGCCGACGCGGTGGCCGTGGTGCGGCGCGGGTTGCGCAGCGAGTTCTGGCCGGCCAGGTTGCCCACGGTGCCGAAGAGGGAGGCCAGCACCGAGCGGGCGGCCACCAGGAACGGGTAGCTGATCACCGGGCTGGCGGCGACGACCCCGAAGAGGATGCCGAGGACCCCGGCACCCACCCACCAGCCGTCGTGCTCGACGTCGACCGCGAAGAGCCCGATGGCCAGCGAGGTGCCCCCGAGGACGATCATCGCCATGCCGGCGCCGAACCGCTTGCGCAGCGACCCCTCGGGCATCGCCACGTCGTCGCGCAGCGCCTGGACCGGAGCGATCCGCCCGGTACGCCGGGCCGGCAGCCAGGCGGCGGCCATGGTGACCGCGACGCCGACCAGGTAGGCGGCCACGAAGGTGCGCGGCCGGAAGACCAGGGCCTGCCCGGAGAGGTCGAGCCCGACCGTCGAGAACAGGCTCCGGATCGCCAGGGCCATCAGCACCCCCAGGCCGATCCCGACGGTGGCGCCGAGGGCGCCGAGCACGGCCGCCTCGGCGAGCACCGAGCCGGTGACCTGTCTCTTGGAGGCGCCGAGGGCGCGGAAGAGGGCGAGCTCGCGGCTGCGCTGGGCGACCAGGATGGAGAAGGTGTTGACGATGAGGAAGGCGCCGACCACCAGCGAGATGCCGGCGAATATCAGCAGGAAGGTGGTCAGGAAGCTGACCGCCTTGAGCAGCTGGGTGGCGCTCGCCTCGGCGGCGTCGTCACCGGTCTGTGCCTCGAGCCGGTCGGGCAGCACCTCCGCGACGCGCTCGGCCAGCGCCGCCTGGGAGACCCCCGGCGCCGCGGTCACCCACACGTCGTGGAACTTGCGCCGACCGTCCAGGAAGAGCCGTTGGGCCACCTTGGTGTCGAACCCCACCCAGGAGGCGCCGTTGAGGGAGCCCCCGTCGACGAAGTCGACGATGCCGACCAGCTGCGGGGTGAGCACGGGACGGTCCAGGGTGGTGATCAGCTGCACCTGGTCGGCCACGTAGTAGCCGGCCCGCTTGGCCGAGCCGGCGTCCATCACGATCTCGCCGGGCCGCTCCGGAGCGCGCCCGCGCACCACCTGGAGGCCGGTCAGGCCGTGGCCGGCCGGGGCGCCCGTCCAGTTCCCCGCCAGCCCCGGCGCCCCCATGCCGCCCAGGGCCTTGCCGTCCTTGCCGATGATCATCACCGAGGCGTCGGTGACGTTGCCGTCGACCCGGGCGACCCCCTCGACCTTCTCCAGCTTGCGCACCAGGCTGGCGGGGATGGTGCGGGTGGAGCCGCTGCCGGACTGCTCGCCGGCCGGGCTGACCACCACGTCGCCCACGGTGGAGGCGAAGAGGGCGGTGAAGCTGCGGTTGAGGGTGTCGGTGAAGATCAGGGTGCCGGCCACGAAGGCCACGCCGAGCACGATCGCGAAGGTGCTCATCAGGAGGCGCACCTTGCGCCCCAGCAGGCTCTTGATCGCCGCGCGGAACACGTGAGTCGTCCGGCCGGGTCAGAGCGGACCGGCGCCGGGCGCCGTCATCCGGGTCATCACCGTGAGCACCTGCTCGCGGTCGGGCTCGTGCAGCTCGCTGACCAGCCGGCCGTCGGCGAGGAAGAGCACGCGGTCGGTGTAGGCCGCGGCGACGGCGTCGTGGGTCACCATCACGATGGTCTGGCCGTAGTCGTCGACGCTGCGCCGCAGCAGCTCGAGCACCTCGGCGCCGGAGTGGGAGTCGAGGTTGCCGGTGGGCTCGTCGGCGAAGACGATCCGGGGGCGGCTGACCAGCGCCCGGGCCACGGCGACCCGCTGCTGCTGGCCGCCGGAGAGCTCGTTGGGCTTGTGGCCGAGGCGCTTGCGCAGGCCGACGGTGTCGATCACCACGTCGTACCAGCGACGGTCGGGCTTGCGGCCCGCGATGGACAGCGGCAGGAGGATGTTCTCCTCCGCGGTCAGGGTCGGCACCAGGTTGAAGGACTGGAAGACGAAGCCGATCTCGTCGCGCCGCAGCGCGGTCAGCGCGGCGTCGCCGAGCTTGCTGAGCTCGCGCTCGCCGATCCACACCTCCCCCGACGTCCCGGTGTCCAGGGCCGCGCAGCAGTGCATCAGCGTCGACTTGCCCGAGCCGCTGGGACCCATCACGGCGGTGAACTGACCGGCGTGCAGGTCCAGGGAGACCCTGTCGAGGGCGCGCACCTCGGCCTGCCCGGAGCCGTAGGACTTGGTCAGGTCGCGCACCCGCGCGGCGGGGACGGCACCGTCGTACAGACGGGTGACGGAGCCCTCGGCCAGTGCGGTCATGCCCCTAGCCTCCCGTGTCGGTCAAGTCGCACGCCACCGATATCGGGTTATTGGACGAGGGATGGGACGGCACGGGCGTGGCACCGGGGTGCTTGTGGGTCGAACGTCTGTTCGATAGCCTCGTCTCATGGAGCTCCAGTCCAGCCTCTTCGCCGTCCTCGAGCCAGGCCCCACCGAGCTGGCCCCCGAGCGCCGGGTGCTCTCGCGCGGGGCCTGGGTCGACGTCCAGCCGGCCTGGCTGGGCGGCGCCGACGAGATCTTCTCGACCCTGGTCTCCGAGGTCCCCTGGCGGGCCGAGCAGCGCGAGATGTACGACCAGGTCGTCGCCGTGCCTCGCCTCCTCCACCACTACGGCGTCGGGGCATCCCTCCCCCACCCGGGCCTGGTCGCCGCCCGGGAGGCACTCTCGGAGCACTACCGCCCCGAGCTCGGGGAGCAGTTCGTGACGGCGGGGTGCTGCTTCTACCGCGACGGCCGCGACTCGGTGGCCTGGCACGGCGACCGCATCGGGCGCAGCCGGACGCAGGACACCATGGTGGCCATCGTCTCCCTCGGCGACCGGCGCCGGCTGCTGCTGCGCCCCCGGGGCGGCGGGGCCTCGATCTCGGTCACCCTCGGTCACGGTGACCTGGTCGTGATGGGCGGCTCCTGCCAGCGCACCTGGGACCACGCCGTGCCCAAGCAGGCGCACGCCGGGCCGCGGATCTCGGTGCAGTTCCGCCCGCGCGGCGTGCTCTGAGCCACCGGCCGGCCTCTTCCACCAGGTCTCGGCCGATGCCACAGGCACCGAGATCAGCGGTGAGCTCGCCCGCAGTGCCGGGTGACCTCGGCGTCGCAGTGGTCGGGTCCGCCGCGACCGTTGGCGCGGTCACGTCCGCGGCCACCGATCAACCGGTCGCCGACCTTCGTGGACGAGCCCGCCAGCACGTCGCGGCCCGGACCTCCGAGGGCGACCTGCCGCTGGGCGGGGGCGCGCTTGTAGCGCAGATCGTTGTAGGTCAGGCTGATGAGGTCCCCTCCACCCTGCCCACGCACCAGCACGTCGCGGCCGAAGGCGGTGAGATGGTCGGCACCCGGCCCCCCGTTGGCCCTCACGACCTTGCCGCCCAGGACGGCGTGGTCGTCACCGCTCCGTCCATGGAACGTCACCCGATCTGCGAACGCGTCCACGTTGTCACGTCCGTCGGTCCCGACGATCCTCGTCAGGCCACCCTTCGCACTGCTCGCGAACCGCCCGTGCTCGACACCGGTGAGCGGAGCGGTGTCACCGTCGCACGTCACGTCGGTCGCGAGCCGGACCGTCAGGTCGGCGCACCCCCGGTTGTATTCGACGCGGTCCCGTCCCGGTCCACCGTCGATCTGGCGCACCTGCAACCACGAGCTGTATCCGCCCCCGACGGCGTCGTCTCCGCCGCCCATCCGCACCTCCCTCAACATGCCGTGCCGGACGTAGAGGGTCTCGTCGGCATCGGTGCCGAGGAAGGAGACGGGGGACTCCCAGTTCGGGGCTAGGTACTCTCCGATCTCCCACGAGCCGACAAGGCCCTCCCAGGCCAGCACCTGCACACCGTCCACGGTGGCACGCGCGGAAGGTGCGTCGATCAGCAGTTCGGGATCCTCCCCCGAGGGAGAGGGTGGCAGGACCGCGGAGAGGTTGACCGCGGTCGGGGCGGCGCTGGAGAAGTCCAGCCGACCCCCGGAGGCCATCGCCCCCCGGTAGTGGAGCTCGGCCGCACCTGGCCCGAAGGAGATGACATCGGCGTTGCCCCCATCGGCGGACGGGAGCGACCACACCGCATCGGCGAGGGTCGAATCGGCGGGGCCGCCACCCATCTCGATCACATCCCGCTGGCTTCCTGGCAGGGCAGTGAAGTCGTCCGAGCTCTCCGCATCGGCGAAGACGGTCTCAGCGAAGCTGCCGCCGGTGAACCGGTCGTCCCCGCCACCGAGGTAGACCGTCATGCCCGACCCCTGGCTCGACTCGTTGACCACCACGTCGTTGCCGGGTCCGGCGTACACCACACCCCACGGCCCTCGCGGGTCCCGACCTCCGGATGGGGCCCCGTGAACCAGGCAGATCGTGTCGTCTCCGCCCAAGGCGTCGAAGCTGTTCCATCCCCCGGGCGTCATCGCGACCACGTCGTCGCCCTCGGTGCCGGTCTCGACCCGGGCGGTGGCCACGATCGTCACCGGCTTGCCCAGGCAGGTTGTCGCCGCGGTCGCGCCGGCTGGGGCCAGGGCCCCGCCCAGTGCGAGGGCGGGTACGACGGCCGTGAGCGCGACCGCGGGCAACGGGACAAGTCGTGCGAGCCTCACTGGAGCTCCTGGCTTGGTCGAGACCGTCTTCGTTTGACGAAGACTAGCGGCAACGAGGCGAGCTGCCGATGGTCAAGAATGCACGAGCCGGGTGAAGGGCCGGAGCGCGAAGTCAGCGACGCAGGTGCCGGTCCAGGAAGCGCACGGTCTGCTCCATGGAGACCACCCAGCGGGGCCCGAAGGCGTGCTGCTCGCCCTGGTGGACCTGCAGGGCGCTGTCGACCCCGGCGTCCTCCAGCAGCCGGTGCGTGCTCCGCGCCCAGGCCAGCGGGCAGGAGTCGTCCAGCGTCCCGTGATGGGCGAGGACGGGCACCGCGATCCGGTCGAAGTACGTCCGCGCCGAGAGCCGCTCGTAGAAGCCCGGCCGCTGCCGGGGGGTGCCGAACCGGTCGAAGAGCCGCTCCGCCACCTCGGGGCGCTCGGGGAGCGTCCAGCGGCGCAGGTTGTCCAGGTAGTCCGAGCTCACCGACGAGTAGAGCACCGCGGCGTCCACCAGGTCGGGCTGGGCGACCAGCGCGTTGAGGGTGACCCCGCCGCCCATCGACCGGCCGAGCATCGCCATCCGCTCCCCGTCGACCTTCGGCTCCGCCGCCAGGGCGTGGACGGCGTTGATCGCGTCGCGCGTGTAGCCCAGGCGGGTCTCCCGGTCGAGCTCGCTCGCGGGGTCGGAGCTCGCGTGGCCCCGGTAGTCGGAGTGAAGCACCGCGAAGCCCTGCCGCGCGAGGAAGTCCTGCTCGCGGCTGAGCCCCTGACCGGTGGCGTAGACCGACGGCTCGATGTAGCCGTGGTTGAGCACCACGCCGGGGAACGGCCCGGGACCCTTCGGGATCAGCATCACCCCGGAGACCCGCAGGTCCCCGCTGCGGTAGCGCACCTCGTGCTCGGTGTAGGCCTCGTCGTCGACCGAGACCCGGAGCCGGCGCGGCCGCTCGCTGCCGAACTCCTCGGCCATCAGCGCGGGCAGCGAGTACGGCGAGGTGACGGCCGGCGCGGCGTCGGGCTCCCGCGTCGGTGAACCAGTGGCGCGCGGCGAGGGCGTCGCGCTCTGCGCGGGCGTGTCCCGCGGCTGCTCGGCGTCCTCGGTCTCGGCGCCGCGGGTGCAGCCGCCGAGCACCAGCGCACCCCCCACGACCAGGGCCGCGACCCCGCGGACCGCGCCCACCTCATCCCCGCAGCGGGTCGAAGGGGCGCAGCGGCTCGGGCAGCTTCCCGGTCACGATCCGCTCGGCCAGCAGACGGCCGGTCACCGGTCCCAGGGTGATCCCCCACATGCCGTGGCCCCCGGCGACGAAGACCCGGTCGGCCCGGGTGGCCCCGATCAGCGGCAGGCCGTCGGGGGTGCAGGGCCGCGCCCCGACCCACTCGTCGCGCCGGGACCCGAGCTCGGCCCCGCGCAGCAGCGGGCGGGCGGCGTCGACGATCGCCTCGATCCGCCGGGTGTCGAGTCCGGCGTCGGCGGGCCGGAACTCCATCATCCCCGCGATCCGCAGCCGGTCGCCGTCGGGCGTGCAGGCGACCCGCTGGGCGGGGAAGTAGACCGGCCCCGCGGGCACCGGGTCGATCGGCACCGTGAAGGAGTAGCCGCGACCGGCCTGCACCGGCAGGGTCACCCCGAACGGCCGGGCCAGCTGGTTGAGCCAGGCGCCGGAGGCGATCACCACCGCGTCGTAGGACTCCCCCGCGACCTGCACCTGGTCGCCGCGCTGCTTGAGCGCGTCGACCTGCACCCCGCTCACGATCCGCGCCCCGCGCGCGCGGACCTGCTCGGCGAGCGCGGCGACGTAGGTGCTGGGAGTCAGGTAGCGCTGCCCGTCGAGCCGGATGGCGGCCCCGATCGCCGGGGAGAGCGCGGGCTCGAGCGCCCTCGCCTCGTCACCGGTGAGCACCTCGTAGTCCAGCGGCTGGCCGCTGGCCCGGATGTGCTCGATCTCCTCGAGCAGCACCGCCCGCTCCGCCGGGGTCCGGTAGGCCGCGAGGAACGGTCGCGCCTCGGGCGTGGGCGCCTGCACCCCGCCGTCGCGGAGCCGGTCGAAGTCGTCGAGCGCCAGGGAGTTGATCGGGACCAGCGACCGCATCGCCTCGCGCCAGCGCTCCATCGTGGAGTTGCGGGCGAACCGGACCAGGAAGGAGAGCAGCCGGCGGTCGGTGGTCACCGGGACGTAGACCGGGGACTTGGGGCTCACCACGGCCCGGAGGCCGTACTTGAGCACCGCCGGCTCGGGGAGCGGCGTCGCCAGGCCGGGGGTCAGCCAGCCGGCGTTGCCCCACGAGGAGCCCGCGGCCACCCCGGTGCGGTCGAGCACGGTGACCTGGACCCCGCGCTCCTGGAGGAACCAGGCGGTGGAGAGCCCCACCATGCCGGCACCGACGACCGCGACGTGCTGGGGGGAGGGCGTGGCCATGCCCAGCAGCATGGTCGATCGAGGGGCGTTGCGCTAGTGCAACAGTCATACGACGCGCGTGCGTGCGACCGTCACAGTGCTGGGCGGCCCACGGGCAACACAACAGGGGCGAACACAACAGGGCCCCCGCCGGAGCGGGGGCCCTGCTGGTGGTGCTGGTCGTGCTGAGGTCCGATCCGAGGATCAGAAGTCCATGCCACCCATGCCACCGGTCGGGTCGCCGCCCATGGGCGCCGCCTTCTCCGGCTTGTCGGCCACGACGGCCTCGGTGGTCAGGAACAGCGCCGCGATGGAGGCGGCGTTCTGCAGGGCGGAGCGGGTGACCTTCGCCGGGTCGATGATGCCCTCGGCGATCATGTCGACGTACTCGCCGTTGGCCGCGTTGAGGCCGTGTCCCGACTCCAGGTTGCGCACCTTCTCCGCGATGACGCCACCCTCGAGACCGGCGTTGATCGCGATCTGCTTGAGCGGGGCCTCGGTCGCCTTGCGGACGATCTCGGCACCGGTCGCCTCGTCGCCCGAGAGGTCCAGCTTCTCGAAGACGTTCTTGGCGGCCTGCACCAGGGCGACGCCACCACCGGCGACGATGCCCTCCTCGACGGCAGCCTTCGCGTTGCGGACGGCGTCCTCGATGCGGTGCTTGCGCTCCTTGAGCTCGACCTCGGTGGCCGCGCCGACCTTGATCACCGCAACGCCGCCGGCCAGCTTGGCCAGGCGCTCCTGCAGCTTCTCGCGGTCGTAGTCGGAGTCCGACTTCTCGATCTCGGCGCGGATCTGGTTGACCCGGCCCTCGATCTGGCCGGTGTCGCCGGAGCCCTCGACGATGGTGGTCTCGTCCTTGGTGATGACGACCTTGCGGGCCTGGCCGAGCAGCTCGATGCCGGCGGACTCCAACTTGAGGCCGACCTCCTCGGAGATCACCTGGCCGCCGGTCAGGATCGCGATGTCCTGCAGCATGGCCTTGCGGCGGTCACCGAAGCCCGGGGCCTTGACGGCGACGGACTTGAAGGTGCCCTTGATCTTGTTGACCACCAGGGTCGACAGCGCCTCGCCGTCGACGTCCTCGGCGATGATCACCAGGGGCTTGCCGGACTGCATGACCTTCTCCAGCAGCGGGAGCAGGTCCTTGACCGACGAGATCTTGGAGTTGGCGATGAGAATGTAGGGGTCCTCGAGGACCGTCTCCATGCGCTCGGGGTCGGTGACGAAGTAGGCCGAGATGTAGCCCTTGTCGAACCGCATGCCCTCGGTCAGCTCGAGGTCGATGCCGAAGGTGTTCGACTCCTCGACGGTGATGACGCCTTCCTTGCCGACCTTGTCCATCGCCTCGGCGATGGCGTCGCCGACCGTGGTGTCGCCACCGGCGGAGATGGTCGCGGTGGACGCGATCTGCTCCTTGGTCTCGACGTCCTTGGCCATGCTCAGGAGCTCGGTGGAGACGGCGTTGACGGCCGCCTCGATGCCGCGCTTGAGACCCATGGGGTTCGCACCCGCGGCCACGTTGCGCAGGCCCTCGCGGACCATCGCCTGGGCGAGCACGGTCGCCGTCGTCGTACCGTCACCGGCGACGTCGTCGGTCTTCTTGGCAACTTCCTTGACGAGCTCGGCACCGATCTTCTCGAACGGGTCCTCGAGCTCGATCTCCTTGGCGATCGACACACCATCGTTGGTGATGGTGGGCGCGCCCCACTTCTTCTCGAGGACGACGTTGCGACCCTTGGGGCCGAGCGTGACCTTGACCGCGTCGGCGAGCGTGTTCATTCCACGCTCGAGACCGCGGCGGGCCTCCTCGTTGAAAGCAATCAGCTTCGGCATAACTCCTGTGATTCCTTTTCGGGAGTTCGGGGGTGCGGCCCTGATGGGTTGCCCGCGACGGACGATCCGGCTGCCCGGCGAACCCTTCCCGCCGGCGCTTCGGACCTCAACGTCACCAGTCCGCTTCTGTCACTCTCGTGTCGAGAGTGCCAACTCCATGTTTAGCACTCGGGTGGTGTGAGTGCAAACGCCGCCCCCGGGAATCCGGGGGCGGCGTCGGCGGGAGGGGTCGGGAGTCAGAGCGGCATCTTGAGGAAGCGGACACCCTTGCTGAGCTGGCCGAAGGCGGTGCGGAAGATCTCCTCGAACTCCGAGCCGCTGACCGCGCAGAAGAAGTAGTCGCCGTCCTCGTTCTCCTTCTTGATGTCCGCGTTCTTGCACGTGTTGGCCGCGCTGGCCGCCCCGGTGGCGGGGTGGGGCGAGGCCGCCTTGGCCAGGATGTCGCGCGTGTAGCTGCTGCCGCTGCCCTCGCACCGGGCGGAGGTCGCGCCGCCGAAGCCGATGGTGATGATCAGGATCCCCTCGTTCTTCGCCTTCGTGGCCACGTCGACCAGGTTGTTGCAGGCGGTCACCCCGTTCGTGTCGCGAGGGTCCCCCGAGGCGGTCAGCGCGGTCGAGCTGGTCTTCTTCACCTTCTCGTTCGGCTCACCGTCGGTCTCGAAGATGATGACCTTCCGGATCTCGCCCTCGCGCGGGTTGGCGGCCGTGAGGGAGCCCAGGTTGCTGGTGCTGTACCCCAGGAGCTTGCGCGCCGCCTCCTTCATCGGTGCGGCCAGGTGGGTGCCGTAGTCCCCGTCGGAGGAGTCCAGGCAGTTGATCGCCTTGTAGACCGGGTCCAGGGGGTTGTGGGTGCGGCTGCCCACGTCGCCCAACGCGTAGGTGCTACTGAAGTCGGTGGGCACCCACACGCCCTTGTTCATGTCCGCCTCCTTGGGATTGGAGCCCACGGATCCGGCGGCGCTCTTGCAGGAGCTGGTCGGTTCGCTCTTGTGGATCGTGCCGAGGGCGAGGAAGTGCATCGACGGATCCATCTGCAGCGTCATCGTCTTGATGGCGTTCTTCATCGCCGTCCGGTCGCCGGTGCTGAGGCTCAGGGTCCGGTCCGCCACCACCACCACGTCCATCGGGTTGGGTGCCGCGGTGCCGCACGACCCCTTGCACGCCACCGAGACCAGGGCCCCGGTGTCGCCCTCCTTGAAGCCGATGGCCGGGGCGAACGCGTAGGGCACGACCTTGGAGTCCGCCACGCGCACGGTGTTGCACTTGATCGAGGCGTCGGTCGCGGACGGGATGCACGGGATGAAGCAGAGCTCCGCGGTGCACTTGGTGCCGGCGTACGGCTTCGATCCGTGCGGCTTGCAGGTCGAGGGGATCTGGGCGAACTGGGGCGCGTAGGGCGTGGTGCCGGTCGATGCCACCACGCACCACAGGTCCGAGGTCACCGAGGAGTTGGGGTCGTTGGCCTTGGCCATGTCGTTCACGACGCCCTGGACGTTGGTCGACGAGGCGGGCAAGGCCAGCGCTCCCGCGTGCGCGGCCGTGTCGACGGTGTCCATCAGCTGCTGCTTGGCGGCCACGTTGCTGGCGATGTCGACGCCGATGGCGGCCAGCGCCATGAGCAGGACGACCAGGACGGAGAAGAGGACGGCGTAGGCGCCCCGCTCGTCGCGGCGACGCCGTAGGAATACCTGACGACTCATTCGATCCTCATCTCTGCCTTGCGGGTCAGATCGAACCCGCCCGGAAAGAACATCCCGACTGGGGTCAGCATGTTGTGCTGGTACTTGATGGTGATGACCGCTGTCCCGCCGGTCGCCTTGTCGGAGTCGTAGTTCCCGCAGTTGCCCGCGCCGGCCGGCTTCTTGCAGGTGACGGTGATGAGGACGTTGGAGGTGTTGCCGACCTGGGCCGTGCCCGCTCGGGCCACCTGCTCGACCTGCACCTTGGTGGCGTTGAGGCTCGCCTCACGGGCCGCGTCGCGCGCCGCGTTGTTGATCATCGAGCCGCGGTTGATCATGTAGCCGAAGTCGATGATGCCGAAGAGGAGCAGCAGGAAGATCGGCAGGATGAGCGCGAACTCGACCGCGGAAGCTCCCCGCTCATCGCGGCGCCTACGACGTATCGACATGGGACTCCTCAGACGGTCGCGCCGGCCGCCACCACCGACAGGACTACCGGTGGGTACGGCACAGCGTGTCGACTGTACGAACGCCCGGACCGGGTCGCGAGCGATTCGGGAGGAAATGGCCCGAACGGTCTAGTCCGACTGTCCCATCGGCTGACCGTCGGGGTAGCGCTCGCTGAGCACCGACCACTTGTTGGTGCCCTCGAGGTTGTCGCCCTTCTCGATGATCACCAGGTTGTGGAAGCAGTGCACCGCCCTCACCCAGCGGTCGGTGTACGACGGCTGGTGCGGCACGACGTACTCCTCGTGGTTGAGGCCGTCGACCAGGTCCTTGACCAGGTCCATCGTGGTGCCGCGGGCGTGCCGGTCCTCGGCGCCGCCCCACTCGGGCCAGTAGGAGGTCTGGGTGTCCTCGATCGCGTAGACCGCGCCCTCGGGGAGCAGCGGGAAGAGGATCTCGAAGGTCCGGCGGATGTGGGCCGGCACGTGGGAGCCGTCGTCGATCACGACCAGCGGCACGCCCTGCTCCTCGAGGATCCGGCGCAGCACCGCCTCGTCGGTCTGGTCGCCGCGGTAGGTGGTGATCCGGTTGCGGTCGACGAAGGACTTGTCCTCGATGTCGAGCCCGACGATGTTCGCCCGCGGGAAGAACCACTTCCACGCCTTCAGCGACGCCCCACCCTGCCGGTTCCGGGCGTAGCCGCCGACCCCGATCTCGAGCAGGGTGAACTCCTCGTCGCGCAGGTGCTCGAGGTGACGCTGGTAGTGCGGGGTGTAGCGGTGCACCCCCCACTTGTCGGTCCCGAAGTGCTGCGCCAGCTCGGTGAGGTCGCGCTCCTTCAGCGGAGGCTGCGTCGAGGGTTCGTCCGGCACGGCGCTCACCCTAGTGGGCGCCCGGATGAGTACAACGGCTCATGGCCCCGACGGCCGCCAGGGACCACGATGTGCCCATGGACACCACCACACGGGATCGCGGACCCACGCCGCACTTGGTCCCCGCCACCCCCGGACAGCTCGCCTGGTTGCGCGAGCAGCTCGTCGACTGGCGCGCCCAGGGGCTCGTCGACGACGCCACCGCCCACGCCATCGCGACGCGCTACTCGGAGTCGCGCCGTTTCTCCCTCGCCCGCCTGCTCCTCGCCCTGGGCGCCGGCTTCGTGGGCATCGGCGTGATCTGGCTGGTCGCGGCCAACCTCGACCAGCTCTCCCCCCTCCTCCGCTTCGGCCTGGTCGTGGTGCTGTGGCTGGCGTGCCTGGTCGGTGCGGAGGCGCTCGAGGAGCGCCGTACGTCGCCGCTGGTGGTGGGCGCGGTCAGGACGATCGCCGCGTTCGGCACCGGCGCGGTGATCTTCCAGGCCGCCCAGAGCCTCCAGGTGCCGGCCTACGAGCCCAAGCTCGTCGGGCTGTGGGGTCTGGGAGCCCTCGTCCACGCCTACGCCACCCGCGCCCGCGGTCCGCTGCTGGTCGGTATCGCCGGCGCCACCGGCTGGGTGCTGTGGCAGGGCATCGGGCCCGACCCGACCTTCGCCGGTGCCGTCCTGGTGGTCACCGCCTCGGCGGTCCTCGCCCTCGCTGTCGCCGGCCTGCACGAGCGGTGGCGTCCGGAGTTCTCCGGCCCGTGGCGTCACGTCGGCGCCGGTCTCGCCCTGGTCGGCCTCTTCGTGGCCGGCATCCCGGTGGGCGACGGGTGGGAGCTGCCCTCGAGCTGGTGGCCGGTCCTGCTGACGTCACTCGCCACGGTCCTGGCGGTGGCGACGGTCCTGCTGGACCGCACCACCGCCCGGTGGGAGGTGCTGGGCGGGCTGGCCGTGATGGGGCTCGCCGCCCTGCTCGCCGCCTGGCCGGCCGGCTCCGACTCCGCGTCGGTGACCGCCGAGGACGTGGGTCACGCGGTGGTCGGGGTGGTCGGCTACGTCGCCCTGGCCGTCGGCGTCGCCGCGCTCGGCACGCTGCGCGACTCCGGGCTGCTGGCCGTGATGGCGACCGTGGGCCTCGTCGTCTTCACCTCGTTCCAGAGCTTCGCCGTCTTCGCGCCGATCGTCCAGGGGGCCTTCCTCTTCCTGCTCCTCGGCGCCGTCCTCCTGGCCACCGGCTTCGGGTTCGACCGGACCCGCCGCCACCTGGCCGCCACCCTCGAGCAGGAGTCACTCCGATGAACAGGTACGCCGTGGCCGCCGGAGTAGCGGCCGTCCAGCTCGCCCTCACCGCCGTCGCGGTGGGTCCCCAGCTCTCCGCCCGGCTGACCGGGGAGACCTACCTGATGCAGGTCGCCCCGGTGGACCCCATCGACCCGTTCCGTGGCGCCTACGTCACCCTCGACTACCCGGACCTGTGGCCGGAGAACCGCAGCACCAGGTTCCTGGACGGCGAGAGGCGTCGGATCTTCGTCTCCTTGGCCGAGGAGGGCGGCGTGATGGTGGCCTCGGGGTGGTCCCGTGACCGGCCCGACGACGGCGTCTACCTCAGCTGTCTCGACGAGGGGTGGACGGCCAACTGCGGGATCGAGAGCTGGTTCGTGCCCCAGGACGACGCCCGGGAGATCGAGGAGGCGCTCAGTGAGGGCGGCACGCTCGCCGAGGTGCGGATCGACGGCCGCGGCAACGCCTCCGTCGTCGGGCTGCGGACCGACTGATCAGCCGCCCGCGACCGCCGGGATCACCGAGATCTGGGTGCCGTCGGGGGTGGGCGTGGCGAGGTGGTCGAGGAAGCGTACGTCGTCGTTGTCGACGTAGACGTTGACGAAGCGGCGCAGCTGACCCGACTCGTCCAGGACCCGGCCCTTGAGGCCGGGGAACCTCGCGTCGAGGTCGTCGAGCACGGCGGCGAGGTCCGCGCCCTCGGCGCTCACCTCGGAGTCGCCCCCGGTGTAGGTGCGCAGGATGGTGGGGATGCGGACGGAGACACTCATGGCTTCGCTCTCTGCTCGTGCGGGACGGGTGCTGGTCAGTCGGTCAGGCCGGTGGCCACGAACGCGGCGTACGACGGCGCGATGGTCGCGGCCGGCCCGACCTGGTCGGCCACCGCGTCGAGCGTCTTCAGGCCCATGCCGGTGTTGATCACGACCGTCTCCAGCGTGGGATCGAGCTGCCCGGTCTCGACCAGCTTCTTCAGCACCCCCACGGTGGTGCCACCGGCGGTCTCGGTGAAGATCCCCTCGGTGCGCGCCAGCAGCAGGATGCCCTCGCGGACCTCGTCGTCGGTGATGTCCTCCACCGCGCCGCCGGTGCGCCGGCAGATGTCGAGGACGTAGATGCCGTCCGCCGGGTTCCCGATCGCCAGGCTCTTGGCGATGGTGTCGGGCTTGACCGGCCGGATGGCGTCGGTGCCGCCCTTGAAGGCGACGCTGACCGGGGAGCAGCCCGTGGCCTGGGCGCCGTAGATCCGGTAGGGCTTCTCCTCGACGAGCCCGAGCTTGATCAGCTCCTGGAAGGCCTTGTCGACCTTGGTGAGCTGGGAGCCGGAGGCGACCGGGATCACGACCTGGTCGGGCAGCCGCCAGCCGAGCTGCTCGGCGATCTCGTAGCCGAGGGTCTTGGAGCCCTCCGCGTAGTACGGACGGACGTTGACGTTGACGAACGCCCAGCCGTCCTCCTCCCCCGCGATCTCGGAGGCGAGCTTGTTGACGTCGTCGTAGTTGCCGTCGACGGCCACCAGGGAGTCGGTGTAGACCGCGGAGTTGACCTGCTTGGGCTTCTCCAGGTTGCTGGGGATGAAGACCACGGTCTTGATCCCGGCTCGCGCACCCGCCGCCGCGACCGCGTTGGCCAGGTTGCCGGTGGAGGGGCAGGCGAAGACCTTGCTGCCGAACTCGCGCGCGGCGCTCAGGGCGCAGGCCACGACGCGGTCCTTGAAGGAGTTGGTCGGGTTGGTCGAGTCGTCCTTGACCCACAGCTTCTCGAGACCGAGCTCGCGGGCCAGGTTGCGGGCCTCGAGCAGCCGGGTGAAGCCGGGCTCCATGTTGGGGCTCTGCTCGATGTCGGCCGGGACCGGGAGCAGCGCCTTGTAGCGCCAGATGTTGGCGGGGCCGGCCTCGATCTCCTCGCGGGTGACCTGCGGGAAGTCGTAGGCGATCTCCAGCGGCCCGAAGCACTCCGGACACGCGTAGTGGGGCCCCAGGGCGATGGCGTGGCCACACTCGCGGCAGGCCAGCCCGGTGGCGTGGCCGAAGGCGCCCTCGCGGAGCTGCCCGGTCGTGGGGTAGTCGGTGACGCCCTGGCCGGCAGGGGTTTCGATCGTGACGGCGCTCATGAAGGTCTCCTTCTCTCATCTGCCCCACGGCGTCTTTCGCCGCGGGCCGGAATTAGCACCTTTTCCGCGACTGACGACGTGGTCGTCAGGAGGCACGCGGCGGTTGCCGGGACTTCGTAGGGCCGTTCCCTCAGTCCCTCTGGATGAGCTGTGCCAGCGTACGACGCCGTCTCACGATGTGCACACGCGTCCCACGATGTGGAGGGGCGTCAGGAGGAGAGGACGTGTCCTGCACGGATGTCGGCGAGGAGCGTCCGGAGCAGGGCCAGCACCCCGTCGGGTCCCTCCACGACCAGGTCGGCGAGCTCGTTGAGGACGTCGGGTCCGTCGCCGCCGTCGGAGCAGACCACCAGCGTGGGCATGCCCTCCTCGCGCATCAGCCGGAGCTCGTTGAACGCCTCCACGTCACCGAGGTCGTCACCGGCGAAGAGGAAGGCACCCGCCCCGAGCCGCTCGGAGAGGCTGCGCACCGCCAGGCCCTTGTGCATGCCGGGGGCCCTGACCTCCACCACCAGGCGGCCGGGCTCGACGCTCAGCCCGTGGCGGTCGGCCGCTTCCTGCAGCAGCGGGAGCATCCGGTCGAAGGACGCCTGCGGCTCGGCCAGCCGACGGGTGTGCAGCGCGACGGCCAGGCCCTTGAGCTCCACGAACGCCTCGGACGCACCGGCGCGGCGCAGCAGCGTCGGGATCTCCCGCACGAAGGAAGCCAGGCCGTGGGGCGGCCGCGGCGAGATCACCCGGCGCTCGGTGGAGGTCCATCGCTCGTTGCCGTACTGGCCGAGCACCGTGAGCTCCTTGCCCAGGTCGGCGATCTGCGCGCCCAGGACGTCGAGGTCGCCCAGCGCCAGGGCCTGTCGGGCGGGTCGTCCGGTGACCACCGCGATGCCGCGGACCAGGGGCGCCAGCTCGAGCAGGAGCTCGGGGGCGTCGGGGTGGATGTGGGCCCGGGTGGGGTCCTCGACGATCGGGGCCAAGGTGCCGTCGAAGTCGAGCCCGATGACCAGGTCGGGCGCCGCCGCGACCACGTCGGCGTACTGAGCGGCCACCTGGGGGGTGGGGAACTCCATGGCCCTACTCTGTCAGAGTGCTCGGCGCGCCAGGCTCCCCAGGTCGCCAGCCGGTCGTTAGCCGGTCAGGATCAGCGTGAGCCGGTCCTGCTTCATCGGGGCCACGGCGGGCTGGATCCGCGCGATGCCGAGGTCGAGGGCCAGCAGCTCGGCCGCGGCCTTGAGCCGCTTGGGGAAGTAGACGGTCGGGGCCGGGATGGTGCCCACCCAGTTGTCGGTCCCCACGACCTGCCAGCCGGCGCCGCTGACCTTCTCGGCGGTGGAGGCGGCGAGCCCCTTGATGCCGGTGTTGTTGTAGACCTCGACGTAGACCTGACCGCGCTCCACGGCCGGCTTCTCCGGCTCCACCGGGGCAGGCTCAGGGACGGCCTCGGGGGCCGGCTCGGCCGCGGACGGCTCCTCCTGGGAGCTCGCCACGGTCTCCACCCGGCGCTCCTGCTCCGGCTGGTCCTTGGTGGCCACGAAGGCGACCCCCGCCATCGCGATCGCGATGACGCTCAGCATGACCAGCGGCGAGGGGTAGGCGACCCCACGCTCGTCGCGTGCCCGGAGGCCTCGCGCGCTCATCTCAGACCTCGAAGCCGAGACGACGGGCGGAGCGCTGGCGCTGACGCTGGGAGCGGAGGCGACGCAGCCGGCGCACCAGCAGCGGGTCGGCCTCCAGGGCCTCCTGGCGGTCGATCAGCGCGTTGAGGACCTGGTAGTAGCGGGTCGAGCTCATGTCGAACTTCTCCCGCACCGCCTGCTCCTTCGCGCCGGCGTACTTCCACCAGTGACGCTCGAAGTCGAGGATGTCGCGGTCGCGCTCGCTCAGGCTCCGGCCGGGCGCGGGCTCCTGGCCCGGAAGGGCGTTGGCGGCGTCCATGTGTGTCTCCCTGCTGACTTGCCTGGTGGTACGTGGCCGGTGCTGGCGCCCACTGTAGGCGACGAACCACACCGATGTCATTCAACGGGCCGAGTGGCCGCACCCTTCCCATTAAGGTGTGTGCGTGACCACTCCCGGCTCCGCAGATCTCGTCATCGTCGCCAACAGGCTGCCCGTGGACCGGCACACGCTGCCCGACGGGAGTCAGGGCTGGCGACGCTCACCGGGTGGCCTCGTCACCGCCCTCGAGCCGGTGCTGCGGGCCAACGACGGCGCCTGGATCGGGTGGCCCGGCGGCACCGAGGAGGGGCTCGAGCCGTTCGTCGAGGACGGGCTCAAGCTGGTCCCGGTCCACCTCACCGAGCAGGAGCTCCAGCAGTTCTACGAGGGCTTCTCCAACGCCACCCTGTGGCCGCTCTACCACGACGTCGTGGCCAAGCCGGAGTTCCACCGCGAGTGGTGGGACTCCTACGTCGTGGTGAACCGCCGCTTCGCCGAGAAGGCCGCAGAGGTCGCCGCCGAGGGTGCCACCGTGTGGGTGCACGACTACCAGCTCCAGCTGGTGCCGTCGATGCTCCGCGAGCTGCGCCCCGACCTGCGCATCGGCTTCTACCTGCACATCCCCTTCCCGCCCACCGAGCTCTTCCAGCAGCTGCCGTGGCGGCGCCAGGTGCTCGAGGGCCTGCTGGGCGCCGACCTGATCGGCTTCCAGCTGCCCGGCGGCGCCCAGAACTTCATCCGCCTGGTCCGTCAGCGGGTCGGCCACAAGACGCACCGCGACCTGGTCTACCTGCCCGACGGGCGCACGGTGCGCGCCGCCGCCTTCCCCATCTCCATCGACGCCGCCGACTTCGAGGAGCTCGCCCGCTCCGAGCCGGTGCAGAAGCGGGCGGCGGAGATCCGCCAGGCTCTCGGCAACCCGCGCAAGGTCTTCCTGGGCATCGACCGGCTCGACTACACCAAGGGCATCTACGCCCGGCTGCGCGCCTACAGCGAGCTGGTGGAGGAGGGTCACTTCGACGTCGAGGACGCCGTCTTCGTGCAGGTGGCGACCCCCTCCCGGGAGCGGGTCGAGCAGTACCGGATCCTGCGCGACGAGATCGACCGCCTGGTGGGCCGGATCAACGGCGACCTCGGCAAGATCGGACAGCCCGCGATCTCCTACATGCACTCCTCGTTCCCCCGGGAGGAGATGGCCGCCCTGTACCGCGCCGCCGACATCATGGTGGTCACGCCGCTGCGCGACGGGATGAACCTGGTCGCCAAGGAGTACGTCGCCTGCCGCTACGACGCCGACGGCGCCCTGGTGCTCTCGGAGTTCGCCGGCGCGGCCAACGAGCTGCGCCAGGCCTGGCTGATCAACCCCTACGACATCAACGGGATGAAGGCGGCGCTGCTGGAGGCCTTCCGGGCCACCGACAAGGAGCGCACCCGCCGGATGAAGGCGATGCGCAAGACGGTCGTCGACCACGACGTGGCCACCTGGGCCACGGAGTTCCTCGACGAGCTCTCGCAGGTGCGCAGCGACCACGGCAAGACGGTCCGCCCGGCCCACCCGGGCTGAGCGACCCTCAGGCGGTGTCGCCGTTGACCGCGGCGCTCATCTCGGCCAGCAGCGGACCGGCGAGCTCGGGCGGGAGCGCGGCCCAGCCGCGCTCGTAGCCGTAGACCTCGCGCAGCGGGACGGCGGAGCGCTGCCCGTCGAGGATGTCGATGTCGTCCGGGGTCAGGAAGCCCGGGTGCGGCACCCCCACCGCCTCGGAGACCTTGAGCAGGTCGCGGCGCAGCGACATCAGGTAGTTGGCGGCCCGGTCCTTCTTCAGCTCCACGTCGAGGCCGCGGGTGTAGCGGGCCTTCTGGGTGGCGACCCCCACCGGGCAGTGGTCGGTGTGGCACTTCTGGGCCTGGATGCAGCCGATCGACATCATCGCCTCCCGGCCCACGTTGACCATGTCGACACCCAGGGCGAAGGCGACCAGCGCGTTCTCGGTGAGGCCGAGCTTGCCGGCTCCGATGAAGGTCACGTCGTCGGCCAGGCCCGCCCGGGCGAAGCGCCGGTAGACCTCGCTGAACCCGATCCGGAACGGGTAGGCCACCGAGTCGGCGAAGATCATCGGCGCGGCCCCGGTGCCTCCCTCTCCCCCGTCGACGTTGACGAAGTCGACGCCGCGGCTCCCGCTCCCCATCTGGTCGACCAGCTGGTCCCAGAACTCCAGGTTGCCGACGGCCGACTTGATCCCCACCGGGAGCCCGGTCTCCTCGGCCAGCAGCTCGACGAAGTCGAGCATCGAGTCCACGTCGCCGAAGACGGAGTGGCGGCTGGGCGAGGCGCAGTCCACGCCGACCGGGATGCCGCGGATCTCCGCGATCTCGGGGCTGACCTTGGCCCCGGGGAGCATGCCGCCCAGCCCGGGCTTGGCGCCCTGGGAGAGCTTGATCTCCAGGGCCCGCACCGGCGCCGAGGCGACCAGCTCCTTGAGCCGGCCCAGGTCGAAGCGGCCCTGCTCGTCGCGGCAGCCGAAGTAGGAGGTGCCGAGCTGGAAGACGATCTCGCCGCCGTTGCGGTGGTGGGGCGACAGCCCGCCCTCCCCGGTGTTCTGCAGGCTCCCGGCGATCGCGGCGCCCCGGTTGAGCGCCTCGATCGCGGCGCCCGACAGCGACCCGAAGCTCATCCCGGAGACGTTGACCACCGAGCGCGGGCGGAACGCGTGCCGGCGCCCGCGGGGGCCGCCCAGCACCTTGGCCGACGGCAGCGGCACGCCCTCGTCGCCGTGCGGCGCGGTGGCGGCGCCCTCTCCCATGAAGGTGCGGTGCTTGATGATCGGGTAGCCGGCGACCTGCTCGACGTCGTTGTCGGTGCCGAACCCGAAGTAGTTGTTCTCCAGCTTGGCGCTGGCGTAGACCCAGCGGCGCTGGTCGCGGCTGAACGGGCGCTCCTCGTCGTTGCTGGTGACGATGTACTGGCGCAGCTCGGGCCCGATGGTCTCCGCCCAGTAGCGGAAGTGCCCGATGACCGGGAAGTTCCGCAGGATCGCGTGCTTCTTCTGGGTGAGGTCGTAGGCCACCACGCCCCCCAGGACGGTGGTGGCCAGGCCGGTCGCGCTCTTCCATCGCATGGTCCGTGTCTAGCTCGCCGCACCACGCGTTGTCGAGGACGGGGCTAGATTCGTCCCCATGGATCTCGTCCCCCGGCCCGGACAGGTCGTCGCGGCGGCCGGCAACCTCGCCCAGATGGTCCTGTCGGGCGGGGTGGCCGACCTGCGGCCGCTGCCCCGGACCAGGGTCGAGGAGGGGGAGCACCGCGAGCTCTACCGCTACCGGCCCCGGCCGCACGAGGCGCAGCACGGCGACCCGGTCCTCCTGGTGCCGCCGCTGGCCGCGCCCGCCCTCTGCTACGACCTGCGCCGCGGCTGCTCGCTGGTCGAGCACCTGGTGGAGCGGGGCCGGCCCACCTACCTGGTCGAGTACGGCGAGGTCTCCTTCCGCGACCGCGACCTCGACCTCGGGCCCTGGGTCGGGTCGGTGCTGCCGGAGACCGTCGAGGCGGTCTCGCGCGATGCCGGCGGCCGGCCGGTCCACGTCGTGGGCTGGAGCCTGGGCGGGACCTTCGCGGTGCTGGCCGCGGCCGACCGGCCGGACCTGCCGATCGCCTCGGTCACCGCGCTGGGCACGCCCTTCGACGTCGACCGGGTGCCGATCGTGGCGCCGGCCCGACCGCTGCTCGACCTCGCCGACCTGGGCGGTCCGCTCGGCCGGCTCTACCAGGCGGTGGCCGCCCCCCAGCCCCTGGTCCGCTGGGCCACCGAGCTGGGCAGTGTGCAGCGGCTGATCACCGGCCCCCTGGCCCGGGTGGTCAACCTCGAGGACCGCGACTACCTCGCCCAGCTCGAGGCGGTCGGCCGGTTCACCGAGCGGATGGCCGCCTACCCGGGCCGGACCTACGGCCAGCTCTACCACCGGTTCGTCCCCCCCGGCGTGGCCGCGACCGGGCTCGTCCCCGTCGGCGACCGGACGGTCGACCTGGCCCGGGTGACCGCACCCGTGCTGCTCTTCGCCGGGATGCACGACGCGATCGCGCCGATCTCGGCCATCCGGCCCGTCGTCAGGCTGCTGACCGGTGCCGCGGAGGCGAGGTTCGAGATGGTCCCCGGCGGGCACCTCGGCATGCTCACCGGCCGCCAGGCACGGAGCACCACCTGGCCGGTCCTCGACGAGTGGCTCGACCAGTGGTCGGGTCGCAAGGAGCCGAAGGCCGGGGCGAACCGCAAGCGCCGCCGCCGCCCGACGTAGCCACGACGGAGCGCCAGGTTCGGCCGACACTCGGGGCCGAGCCACCGAACTCGCCGATCTGCCCGGCCCTGTCCCCCGCTGGCCCTAGGGTGCCGCCATGACCGAGACAGGTGTGACCCCCGCCACCCGACTGCCGGCCCGCGTGCGGTTCGGCTACGGGTCGGGCTCGGTGGCCACCGGCGCGTTCGGCACGGTGCCCGGGCTGATGCTGCTGCCGTTCCTCACCGACAGTCTCGGGATCGCCGCCCTGTGGGCGGGGCTGATCGTCTTCGCCCCCAAGGCCTGGGACGTGGTCCTCAACCCGGTCGCCGGCCGGATCAGCGACCGCACCGTGGATCCTCGCGGCCCTCGTCGTCCGTGGCTGCTGCGGGCGGGCCTCGCGCTGGCGGTCTGCTTCGCGCTGATCTTCGCCGCGCCCGAGATGGGGTCGAAGGTGGCCGAGGCCGGCTGGGTGCTGGCGCTCTTCCTGGCCGCGGCGACGGCGTACGCGTTCTTCCAGGTGCCCTACGTCTCGATGCCCGCCGAGATCACCGACTCCTACGCCGAACGCACCCGGCTGATGACCTGGCGGGTGGCGATCCTCGCGTTCACGATCATGCTGGCTGGCGCCACCGCCCCGCTGATCCGCGACGGGGTCGGCGGCCGCGACGGCTACCGGGTGATGGGCGTGGTGATGGCGCTGGTCATCGCGCTCGGGGTGGTGAGCGCCTACCGCGGCACCCGGCACGCCCCGGTCGGCCGGGTCGCGGCCGGCAGCGGCTCGTTCCGCGAGCAGCTTCGGGTGGTCGGGCGCGCCCGGGACTTCCGGCTGCTGCTGATCACCTTCGTGCTCCAGGCGCTGGCCACCGGCTGCATGCTGGCCGGCGTCGACTACCTGGCGGGCGACGTGCTGGACAGCTCGGGGGCGGCGACCCTGCTCTTCGTCTGCTTCGTCGGCCCGGCCCTGGTGCTGACCCCGGCCTGGGCCCGGGTCGGAGGACGGCTGGGCAAGAAGAACGGCTACCTGCTCTCGTCCCTGGTCCTGGCCGCCGGGGCCGCGCTGGCCGCCACCGCCCAGGTGGCCCCGACCGGAGTCGTCTTCGCCGCCACCGCGCTGGTCGGCGTCGGGTACGCCGGCTGCCAGGTCTTCCCGATGGCGATGATGCCGGACGCGGCCGCGGTCGACACCCGGCGGACCGGCGAGAACCGGGTGGGCGTCTACACCGGCGTCTGGACCGCCGGGGAGACCCTGGGGCTGGCCCTGGGCCCCGGCGTCTTCGCCGTGGTGCTGGCGCTGGGCGACTACCGCTCCTCGACCGATGGCGGCGCCGTCCAGCCCGACTCCGCGCTGACCGCGATCACCTACGGCTTCAGCCTGCTGCCCGCGGTGCTGGTGCTGCTCAGCCTCTGGTGGCTGCGCGGCTACCGGCTGGAGGCCGCCGACGTCGACCTCGAGGAGAGCCGTGCCTGACGCCCTGACCCTGCTGCACGCCCGGCAGGCCGCCGACCTGCCGGTGCACGGCGGCCGCACCCTGGCCTACGTCTACGACTCCGGGCTCTCCGAGGTCGACGAGATCGGCCGACAGGCGGTCGCGGCGTACGCCGGCTCCAACGGCCTGGACCCCACCGCGTTCCCCAGCCTGCTGCAGATGGAGAACGAGCTGGTCGGCTTCGCTGCCGACCTGCTCGACGCGCCCGAGGGAGCGGTGGGCACGCTCACGTCGGGCGGCACCGAGTCGGTGCTGCTCGCGGTCCAGGCCGCCCGCGACGCGCACCCGGAGATCGAGCGGCCCTCGATGGTGCTGCCCGAGACCGCGCACGCCGCCTTCCACAAGGCCGCCCACTACTTCGGGGTGCGACCCGTGCTCGTCCCGGTCGGCCCCGACTTCCGCGCCGATCCGGTCGCGATGGCCGGCGCCCTCGACCCGAGCACCGTGCTGGTGGTCGCCTCGGCCCCGTCCTACGCGCACGGCGTCGTCGACCCGGTGCCCGAGATCGCGGCGGCCGCCGCCGCCCGAGGGATCCGCTGCCACGTCGACGCCTGCATCGGCGGCTGGGTGCTCCCGTACGCCGCGCGGCTCGGACGTGCGGTGCCGCCGTGGACCTTCGCGGTCGAGGGCGTCACCTCGATCTCGGTCGACACCCACAAGTACGCCTACGCCCCCAAGGGCACCTCGCTCCTCCTGCACCGCACCAGCGCCCTGCGCCGTCCGCAGTACTTCGCCTCGGCCGCCTGGCCGGGCTACACGATGCTCAACTCCACGGTGCAGTCCACCAAGTCCGGCGGCCCCCTGGCCGGCACGTGGGCGGTGGTCACCACGCTGGGCCACGAGGGCTACCTGCGGCTGACCGCCCAGGTCCTGGAGGCGGTCGACCGGATCCGCGACGGTCTCGGGTCGCTCCCCGCGCTGCGCCTGGTCGTGGCCCCGGACTCGACGCTGCTCGCACTGGCCACCGACGGCAGCTGCGACCCCTTCACCCTGACCGACGAGCTGGCGGCGCGCGGTTGGTACGCCCAGCCCCAGATGTCGTACGGCGACCAGCCGGCCACCGTGCACCTCTCGGTGAGCGCGGCCACGCTGGCCCACGTCGACGAGCTGCTGGCAGCGCTGAGCGCCTCGGTGGCCGCGGCGGTGGCCGCGGGTCCGGTCCGGGTCGACGCGGGCGTCGTGGCCTTCGTCGAGGCGCTCGACCCCGCTGCACTGACCGACGCCGACTTCGACGGCCTGCTCGCGGCGTCCGGGCTGCTCGCCGGCTCCGGTGCCGACCTGGCGCTGCCAGACCGGATGGCGGAGGTCAACGCGCTGCTCGACGTCGCGGCGCCGGCGATGCGGGAGGCGCTGCTGGTGGCCTTCCTGGACCGGCTCGCGCGACCGGTGCGTCCACCGGCCAGCTAGGTTGTCGGGCCATGGGAGCACGCGGACTCGCCTCGCTGGTCGAACGCGGCCTGATGGCCGAGGACTGGGCCCGGGCCCTGGAGCCGGTCGACGACCGGATCGCCGCCCTGGGCCGGTTCCTGCGGGACGAGGTCGCAGCCGGCCGTCCCTACCTGCCCGCCGGCGACGCGGTCTTCCGGGCCTTCCAGCGCCCGCTCGCCGACGTCCGGGTGCTGGTCGTGGGCCAGGACCCCTACCCCACGCCCGGTCACCCGATCGGCCTGAGCTTCGCCGTGGCGCCCGACGTCCGCCCGGTCCCGCGCAGCCTGGTCAACATCTACCGCGAGCTGGCCGACGACCTGGGTCATCCCCCGGTCCCGCACGGAGACCTGAGCGCCTGGGCCGATCAGGGGGTGATGCTGCTCAACCGGGTGCTCACCGTGCGCCCCGGGGACTCCGGGTCGCACCGCGGGCGCGGCTGGGAGGCGGTGACCGAGCACGCGATCAAGGCGCTGGCCGCCCGGGGCGGTCCGTGCGTCGCCATCCTCTGGGGCCGGGACGCCCAGACCCTCAAGCCGCTGCTCGGACCGATCCCCTGGGTCGAGTCCGTGCACCCCTCGCCGCTCTCGGCCTCCCGCGGCTTCTTCGGCTCGCGCCCGTTCAGCCGGGTCGACCGGCTGCTCGAGGAGCAGGGCGGGACACCCGTGGACTGGCGCCTGCCGGAATAAAGTTGAGAGTTTAACTATTATGGTGGGCATGAACCGGATGCCCGCCCTCTTCCTCGGCCACGGCGCTCCCCCCCTGCTGGATGACCCCGTCTGGTCGGGCGAGCTCGCCGCCTGGGCCCGCGACCTGCCCCGGCCGAAGGCGATCCTGATCGTCAGCGCGCACTGGGAGTCCGCGCCGGTGAGCCTCACGGCCAGTGGCGCCGAGCTGGTCTACGACTTCGGCGGCTTCGCCCCGAAGTACTACGAGATGCGCTACGACACCCCCGACTCCACCGCCCTCGCCGCGCGGATCGCCGCGATGATGCCGGACACCCAGCCGGTGCACCAGCACGTCTCCCGCGGCCTCGACCACGGGGCCTGGGTTCCGCTGCGGATCATGTACCCCGCCGCGGACGTCCCGGTGGTGCAGATGTCGCTGCCCACCCAGGACCCCGGCACCCTCATGCAGCTCGGCGCGCGCCTCCGCCCGCTGCGTGACGAGGGCGTGCTGATCATCGGGTCGGGCTTCCTGACCCACGGGCTGCCCTTCCTGCGCGAGTTCCGGATCGACGCACCCGCCCCCGGCTGGTCGCACGAGTTCGACGCCTGGGCCGCCGAGGCACTGGCCCGCGGCGACGTCGACGAGCTCGCCTCCTACCGGTCCAAGGCCCCCGGCATGCCCTACGCCCACCCGACCGTGGAGCACTACACGCCCCTCTTCGTGACGCTCGGCGCGGCCACCGTCGCCGACGACCCCGGGGACCAGCGGATCGACGGCTTCTGGATGGGCCTCTCCAAGCGGTCCCTCCAGGTCGCCTGAAGGGCTGGTGGTTTCACCGGGTCCCCGGTGAAACCGTCACTTCTTGACCGTTGCAACGGTCAAGAAGTGACAGGGATCCTCGGGGAGACCGGGCAGTTCACCGATCCAGACCCAGCGCGTGCCGCAAACGTCGCGCGGTCGCAGCACGCTGGGACAGGTCCGACCAGACGAACCGGATCATCGAGGCTCGCTCGGCCTCCCGCATCCGGTCCTCCCGCTGCTTCTCCCGGAAGACCGCGTCCCCCGCGGACTCGCCAGGACGCAACAGACGGCCGTACTTCACGGCACCGTCGAACTCGCCCAGCAGGCGCTCGTCCGGCCACCAGAAGTCACTGAGCCCGATCAGATGGCCGTGGAGGTCTGTCACCGGGTGCTGCAGCACAGGTTCGGGCACTCCCGCCCACCAGCACAGGTACCGCGCACGAGACTCGCCGACCGATTCGGCACCGTGCCTGGCGAGCCGCACCGTGGTCTGCAGACGGAGGGTTCCTGGCCAGCGTGCCATCCGCTCGTACGCCGCCCACACGCCGGCCAGGTCGGCAAGACCGCGATGCAGCACGGAGTCGAGGACGACCACCCCCGCCTCCACGTCCGCCAACGACGCGGCCTCCAACGCCGCCCGGACCGGCTTCATCGCATCCACCTCGGCCGTGACGATGTCGGAGGGTTCAACTTCACCCTGGTGGTAGACGAGATCGTGCCCACGCCTGCCTGCGGAGCCGTCGAGCACTGTCACGTGGACCCTGGTCAGGTCTGGGCGGTGGAGGGAGAGACCGTGCAGGACAGCGGCTGAGGTGTGGCTCGGCACCACGGAACCTGGCCGGTGGGTCAGCAGGACCGCGTGCACGGCCAGTGCATGCCTGCCCTCCAGATCAGCTTCCGCCCATCGGCTGGCTTCGACGTACGCCCCGTGACGTACCCGGTGGAGCACCTTGCCGCGAAGCGCGGCCGACAGGTCCCGGTCGCGGTACCCATGGGCGAGGGCGTCACGGCGTAGGAACACACCACTGGGGCGGAGCTGGGAGAGATCGAGCACGATGAACTCTCTGACCGAATCGGTCGTGAACGCCTCGCCACCACCGTGCTTCTGGGGAGGAAAGCCGACCCCTTGCGCCTGTGCACGCCCAAGGGTCCGAAACCGGGGACTTCCCTACTTCTCCCGCCAGTTCCTGACCGTTGCAACGGTCAGGAACTGGCGGGTTCGCCGGGGCCCCGGCGAAACCGCCAGGGACGCACCGCAAGCACGGGGGGCGGCCCGCGGCCAGGAGTGCGAGACTGACACCCGTGAAGATCCTCTCGATCCAGTCCCACGTCGCCTACGGCCACGTCGGGAACTCGGCCGCCGTCTTCCCGCTCCAGCGTCGCGGCCACGAGGTGTGGCCGGTGCACACCGTCAACTTCTCCAACCACACGGGCTACGGGTCGTGGGGCGGGCCGCTGCTGGCCCCCAGCGACGTGGCGGCCGTCGTCGACGGCATCGAGGACCGCGGAGTCCTCGGCGAGGTGGGCGCCGTGCTCTCCGGCTACCAGGGCGGCGCCGGGATCGCCGACGTGATCCTCTCGGCGGTCGCCAAGGTGAAGGCGGCCAACCCCGAGGCGACCTACACCTGCGACCCGGTGATGGGCAACGCCAAGTCGGGCTGCTTCGTCGACCCCGGCATCCCGCCGATCATCCGCGAGCGCGTCGTGCCCGTGGCCGACATCATCACCCCCAACCAGTTCGAGCTCGGCTTCCTCACCCACACCGAGCCCGACACCCTGGAGAGCACCCTGGACTCCGCGGACAAGGCGATGGCGATGGGCCCGAGCACCGTGCTGGTCACCAGCGTGGAGCGCCCCGACCGCCCTGAGGGGACCATCGAGATGCTCGCCGTCACCGGCGACGGTGCCTGGATCGTGCAGACCCCGCACCTGCCCTTCAAGGCCAACGGGTCGGGCGACGTCACCGCTGCGCTCTTCACCGCCCACCTGAACGAGACCGGTTCCGCGGCCCAGGCGCTGGCCGCCACCACCTCCAGCGTCTTCGACCTGCTGCAGGCCACCCTCGACTCCGGCGAGCGCGAGCTGCGGCTGGTCCAGTCCCAGGAGGTCTTCGCGAACCCGCGGATGCAGTTCGAGGTCCGACAGGTCCGCTGACTACGATGTGCGGGCGCTCTCCGCGAGATGGCGCACGCCGGTGTAGCTCAGTTGGTAGAGCGCCATACTTGTAATATGGATGTCGCGGGTTCGACTCCTGTCACCGGCTCCACGCAAGATGTCCCCCATGACGCCCCTGGACCTGCCCCACCACGACGGCTCGAGCGTCTACCTCGACAGCGGACGCGGCGTCGACGTCCCGCCGCACCTGGGCGACCTGGTCACGGTCCGGGTCCGCACCGCCGCCGCCGACCCGGTCGAGGCGATGTGGGTGCGCACGACGTACGACGCGGAGCCGGTGTACCACCTGATGGTCGCCCGGCCCGTCGGCGAGGGGGAGACCGCGCGCTGGTGGCACGGCACCCTGCCGGTCCACAACCCGGTGACCCACTACCGCTTCCTGCTGACGCGCGGCGGCGAGCAGCAGTGGCTGACGGGCGCGGGCCCGGTGGACCACGACGTGCCGGACGCCTTCGACTTCAAGGTCTCCGCCCATCCGGAGGCACCCGACTGGGCGCGTGACGGAGTCATCTACCAGGTCTTCCCCGACCGCTTCGCCCGCTCGGCGGCGGCCGACGAGCGCACGGTGCCCGACTGGGCCGTCCCGGCCGGCTGGGACGACGAGGTCCTCTTCGAGGGCCACGACCCACGCACCCCGCTCCAGCTCTTCGGGGGCGACCTGGACGGGCTCACCGAGCACCTCGACCACGTCGAGGAGGTGGGGGCCGACATCGTCTACACCACCCCCGTCTTCCCCGGCGAGAGCAACCACCGCTACAACGCCTCCACCTTCGACCGGGTCGACCCCCTGCTCGGCGGCGACGAGGCGTACGCCCGGCTGAGCAGCGCGGTCCACGAGCGCGGCTGGCGACTGCTGGGCGACCTGACCACCAACCACACCGGCGACACCCACGAGTGGTTCCGCACCGCGCTCAGCGACCCCGAGTCGCCCGAGCGCGGCTACTACTTCCTCGACGACGACGGCGACTACGAGTGCTGGATGGGCCACCGCACGCTGCCCAAGATCGACCACACCAGCCCCGCTCTGCGCGCCCGGATGGTGGAAGGGCCCGACTCCGTCGTCGCCCGCTGGATGCGCCCGCCCTTCGCGCTGGACGGCTGGCGCATCGACGTCGCCAACATGACCGGCCGCCTCGGCGCCGTCGACGTCGCCCACGACGTGGCCCGCGCGGTACGCCGCACCGCGACCGCCGAGCGCGCCGACGCCTGGGTGATCGGCGAGCACAACCACGACGCCACCGGCGACGTCGACGGCGACGGCTGGCACGGCGCCATGAACTACTCCGGCTTCTCCTGGCCGGTCTGGTCGTGGCTGCGCGACCCGGCGAGCCCGGCCCGCGCCTTCGGCCGCCCCCTCCCGGTGCCTCGGCGCGACGGCCACGCACTGGTCCGCGCCCTGCGCGACTGGCAGGGCTCGCTGGGCTGGCGGGCCACCGCGGCCGGGTGGAACATCCTGGGCTCCCACGACAGCGCCCGGATCCGCACGGTCGTCGGTTCCGCCGAGGTGCACCGGGTCGCCGCCGGCCTGCAGTTCACCATGCCCGGGATCCCGATGGTCTTCGCCGGCGACGAGATCGGCCTGGAGGGCGTGCTCGGTGAGGACTCGCGCCGCCCGATGCCCTGGCACCGCCGCGAGGAGTGGGACACCGCCACCCTGGCGACGTACGCCGCGCTGGCCCGGGTGCGCCGGGAGCATCCCGCCCTGCGCCGCGGCGGACTGCGGTGGGCGCACGTCGGCGCCGACGCGGTGGCCTACCTGCGCGAGCACCCCGAGGGCACCGTGCTGGTCACCGCCCGACGGGCCGGCGGCGCCGCGATCGAGGGGCTCCCGTCGGGACGCCTCCTGCTGGCCACCGAGGACGGTGTCGACCCGGCCCCCGGCGCGGCGTACGACGGGCCGGTGCTCACCGTCCATCTGGCCCGGTGAGACGGGGCACTTCGCCTCTGTCCGCGGCCGGGGACGCTTCCTACGTTGAGGGACGTGACCACGACCGTCGACAGGCTCGCTCGCCGAGTCGGGCTTGACGACGTCCTTCTCGACGTCAAGCTGTCGGTCCCGACGCCCACCCCCGGGCTCCTGAGCCGCGCCTGGCTCACGGACGCGGCCCGCCAGACCGGAGCCGTCGCGGTGGGCGTCACCGCACCCGCCGGCTACGGGAAGTCGGCCCTGCTCCACGAGTGGGCCCAGCGCGAGCACCGCAGAGTCGGCTGGGTCTCGCTGGACGCACTCGACGACCACGCGGACCGCCTGCTCTTCCTGCTCGCCTCCGCCCTCCAGCGCACGTCACCGGAGCAGACAGGCCCGGCCGTCGCCACGCACAGCCGGGACGCGGCTCATCTCGCCGCGGCGTTCAGGCAGACGGCGACCCCGTTCGTGCTGTTCCTCGACGACCTGCACGTGCTCCGTTCCCCCGAGTGCCACGACGTCCTGGGCATCGTCGGGGCCGCGGTCCCGGCCGGCTCCCAGGTCGTGTGCGCCAGCCGCCACGCCCAGCCGCACCTGCCCCGGCTCCGCGCCGCCGGCGCGGCCATCGAGCTGACCGGAGCCGATCTGCGTCTCGACGCGGCCGGTGCCGCGCACATCTTCGCGGCTGCCGGCACGCACCTCACCCCCGAGCGGGCCCGGGAGGTGACCGAGCGGACCGAGGGCTGGCCGGTCGGCCTCCACCTGGCCGCCCTCGTCGCCCAGGCCCACGTCGACGCCGGCCCGGCCGAGGCCGTCACCGGGACCGACCCCTTCATCGCCGACTACTTCCACCGCGAGGTCTTCGGCGACCTCGACCCGGCGACCCAGCGGTTCCTGCGACGCACCGCCGTCCTCGACCGGCTCCACGGCCCGCTGTGCGACGCCGTCCTGGAGGAGCAGGGCGCCCAGGACCGGCTGCGCACCCTCGAGGCGTCGAGCTCCTTCCTCGTCCCCCTCGACCGGACGAGGGGGTGGTACCGCTATCACCCCCTCTTCCGGGAGTTCCTGCTGGCAGAGCTCGGCAGCGTCGAGCCGGAAGTGACCGAGAAGCTGCACCTGCGCGCCGCGGACTGGTTCGAGTCCCACGGTGCCCCGGAGCGGGCGGTGGAGTGCCTGCTGGCGACCAGCGACCTCCACCGGTGCGCCCAGCTGGTCACAGAGCTCGCCCTGCCCACCAGCGGCGCCGGCGACGTCGCGACGGTGCAGCGCTGGTTGGGGGCCCTGGGGGACTCCGTGATCGAGGCGCACCCGCCCCTGTCGGTCATGGCCGGCTGGGTGGCGGCCTCGGTGGGCGACACACCCCGGGCGCAGCGGTGGGCAGCCCGCACGCCGGACGTCCCCGACTCACTCGCCCCCCGGTCGATGCTGCGGGCCGCGATGTGTCCCGCGGGACCCGAGCAGATGAGGGCGGACGGGGAGCTCGCAGCCGCCGCCGCGGGGGCGCAGTGGAGTCCCTGGCGGGCCGCGTCCCTGTGCCTGCTCGCCGAGGCGCACCTCCTCTGCGGGGCCCTCGTGCCGGCCGCGGACCTCTTCGAGGACGCGAGCGCGGAGGCGCTCTCCGCAGGCAGCGCCGACGCGGTGGTGCACGGCGAGTCGAGCCTGGCCGTCCTCGACATGGACGCGGGCCGCTGGCGCGAGGCGGCGGACCATGTCGACCTCGCGCTGCGCACGGTCGCGCAGCACCGGCTGGAGGACTACGCGGTCAGCCTGCTCGCCTTCGCCGCCGCCGCCCGGCTGGCGATGCACCGCGGCGACCTGGCCCGGGCTGACGAGCGAGTCGAGCAGGCGATGCGTGCCCGAGCGGCATCCACCGTCGTGATGCCGTGCCTGGCGACCAGAGGACGCGTGCAGCTGGCGAAGGTGTGCTGGGCGCGCGGCGAGCACGCCGGTGCCCGGCGGCTGCTGAGCGAGATCGACACCGTCCTGAGACGACGGCCGGCACTCGGCGTACTGGCCGAGGAGGTCTCAGAGTTCCGCGCGCTGATCGCCCAGGGCGCCCGCACCGCTCCGCACGAGGCCCCCCTCACTCCGGCGGAGCTCCGGGTCCTGCCCTACCTGGCGACGCACCTGAAGATCGCCGACATCGGCGCACGCCTCCGGATCTCACGCAACACCGTCGCCTCGGAGGTCTCGGCCATCTACCGCAAGCTCGGCGTGACGTCGCGCGGCGAGGCGGTCGAGCGCGCGACGTTGCTGGGCCTGCTCGGCGGGTGAGCCGGTCAGTCCAGCACGTTCACGGCCCGCGCCACGATCAGCCCGACGATCACGAACGACGTCACGGCCTGGACCGACATGACTGCCTTGGCCCAGGGGGCGAGCGGCATCACGTCGGTGGGGCTGAACGCGGTGGCGTTGGTCAGACCGAGGTAGAGGTAGTCGTGGAACCGCGGGCACCAGCCCTCGGGGCTCACCTCAGGGCTCAGCTGCTGCGGGAAGGCCAGGTCGGGCGTGCGTGGCATCCGCTCGGCGCGCGCCGCGGCCCCGCCCCCGTCGAGCTCGAAGTAGAGCATGGCGCAGGCGATGACGGTGATCAGCCAGACGCAGCCACCCCACCACAGCAGCTCCCGCGCCGAGTCCGTCTGGGCACCGCCGTCGAGGATGTCGACGACGAGCTGGACCGTCGACCAGATGGCCCCCAGGGACAGCAGGGTGATCAGCGCGACCGAGGTGAGCCGCAGCGCGGTGGTCCGGCGCGAGATCCGCCCGGGGTCGCCGGCGAGCAGCGCCACGAGCAGCAGCCCGGAGATGCTCGGGAGCACCCACGGCTGACCGAGCCGCAGGCTCTCGGGGAGCTGGGCCGTGAGGCCCATGGAGACCAGGACTGCTGCCGCCATGGGCCACCGCGTCTCGCCGTAGGCCTCGCGGCCCTCCCGCACGGACCTCCCCTTCATCAGTGGTGGAAGCCGGTGCCTTCCTCCGCACTCAGGGACTCCTTGGGCCCATGCTTGTCGAGCATCTTCATCGACCGCCGGTAGTCGTCGAGCAGCAGCGACGCCATGTCCCGGCTGAAGTCGTGCCGCACCAGGATCCGTTGGATGGCCAGGTCCTCCCGGTCGGGAGGCAACGTGTACGCGGGCACCTGCCAGCCACGAGTGCGCAGCCTGTCGGCGAGGTCGAAGAGGTTGAACCCGTGGTCCACGCCCTCCTTCAGCTTCCAGGTGAGGCCGGGGATGCCGCCTCGACCGTCGTAGATCATCTCGAACGGACCCATCTGGCCGATCTCGTCGGCCAGGTAGCGCGCGGTCTCGTAGCCTGCCTGGTGGATCTTGCGGTACCCCTCCCTGCCGAGCCGCAGGAAGTTGTAGTACTGGGCGACGATCTGGCCGCCGGGGCGGGAGAAGTTCAGGGCGAACACCGCCATGTCGCCGCCCAGGTAGTTGACGTGGAAGACCAGGTCGTCGGGGAGCTCCGCGGCGTCGCGCCACACCACCCACCCGACCCCGAGAGGCGCCAGGCCGAACTTGTGCCCGGAGGCGTTGATCGACTTCACGCGCGGTAGCCGGAAGTCCCAGATCAGGTCCGGCTCCACGAACGGCGCGATGAACCCTCCGCTGGCACCGTCGACGTGCATGGGCACGTCGAGCCCGGTGTCGGCCTCGAGCTTGTCCAGCGCGGCGGCCACGTCCGCGACGGGCTCGTACTGGCAGGTGAACGTGACCCCCAGCGTCGGGACGACCCCGATGGTGTTCTCGTCGACGCGCTTGAGCACCTCTTCGGGGTTCATGAGCAGCCGGTCGCCCTCCATCGGGATCTCCCGGTGCTCGACGTCCCAGTAGCGGGTGAACTTGTGCCAGCAGATCTGCACCGGGCCGGTGACCAGGTTGGGCCGGTCGGTGGGCTTGCCCTCGGCCCGACGACGCTCCCGCCACTTCCACAGCAGTGCCATCCCGCCGAGCATCGCCGCCTCGCTGGAGCCGGTGGTCGAGGTGCCCATGGTGTCGGCCGCCTCGGGGCTGTTCCAGAGGTCGGCGAGCATGTGCACGCAGCGCGCCTCGAGCTCGGCCGTCTGCGGGTACTCGTCCTTGTCGATCATGTTCTTGTCGACCGACAACGCCATCAGCTCGTTGATCTCGGGCTCGACCCACGTCTGGCAGAAGGTGGCGAGGTTCTGGCGCGAGTTCCCGTCGAGCATCAGCTCGTCGTGGACGACCTGGAAGGCGTGCCGGGGCACCTGCTCGTCGTTCGGGAACTTGTACTTCGGCATCGTGACCGAGAGGTCCGTCGAGGCGAAGACGTCGTCCTCGAGGGCGTCTCGCACTGAGCGTCGGTTGTGCAGCATGTCATTGGCTCCTCAGGTCGGCGCATGGCGCGCCTGTCGTGGTGGGCTGGGGTCGGCTAGGGCGTGGGGACCGTCTCCTCGGTCTCGAGCTTGTCGATCACGTCTTCGAAGTCGTCGAGCTTGTCCGGGCAGTAGGTCTGGACCACGGCGAGGTCGTAGCTGACCAGGCTCGGGTCCAGCACCACCCGGCGCAGGTGGCTGGAGTTGTTGCCGAACTGGGAGAGGGAGAGCTGGTGCTGCAGCTCGCCGGCGTTCTCACAGCTCACCCCCCCGTCGGTGCCGTAGAGCGCGGTCGCCGTCTCGGTGTCGAGTGCCGGCAGGCCGGCGTCGGCGAGCTTCGTGTTGAGCTGGGCGGCGAGCTCCCGCGCCTTGTCGCCGTCCGAGTCGGAGGCAGTGCCCGCGGCCGTGCACGCGGAGAGGCCCAGTGCCAGCGCGACCGCCAGGCCCGTCATCCGCCGCCGTGCGCGACGGCCTTCACGCGTCGTGATCATCGAAGCTCACGCCTCCTCAACCGGGGTGTCGGTATGGGTGTTCTCCGTGGAGGTCTCGACCTTCCACTCCGGCCGGCGCATCTTGTAGAGCACGAACGGCCAGACCCCGAGCAGGACGATCCCGGCCACCAGGATCAGGATGTAGACCCCCTGGGGCGTCGAGTCCGCGTTGCCCGACGGCTCGACGAAGCCGAGGAGGAACGCCGCGACGCTGGCCACGAACCCGACCGAGCCCACCACGGGCATGGCCGGGGTCCGGAAGCCGCGCTTGACTTCGGGGTGGGTCTTGCGCAGCCGCATGGCCGCCAGGAACATGACCATGTACATCAGCAGGTAGAGCTGCACGGCCATGGCGGTGAGGATCCAGAAGACCGACTGCACCGAGGGAAGGATCGCGAACAGCACAGCCATCGCGGTGACGATGAGCCCCTGGACCATCATGATCGGGACCTGCATCCCGTGGCTGTTGGTGCCCTGCAGTCGCGGAGGCAGGTAGCCCTCCTTGCCCACCAGCAGGAGACCCTTGCTCGGCCCGGGGATCCAGGTGACCACCGAGGCGAGGATCCCGATGACGATCAGCAAGGACATGACCGTCGTTCCCCAGGACATCCCGAGATGGTTGAAGAAGACGTCGAACGCCTGGAGCACGCCTTGGGTCAGGTTGACGCTGGATCCCGGCACGCCGATCGAGATGGCCAGGGTGGGGAGGATGAAGACGAAGAGGATGAGGATGACCGAGAGCACGATCGCCTTGGGGAACTCGACGCTCGGCTTGCGCATCTCCGTCACGTGGACGGCGTTCATCTCCATCCCGGCGTAGGAGAGGAAGTTGCTGACGATGAGCACGATGCTCGCCAGGCCGGTGAACTTCGGGAACCACTCCGCGTCGCTGACCGACGGGAGGTGCGAGGTCCCGCCGTCCTGCCAGTAGATGACTGCGAAGACGATCAACGCCGCTGCGGGCACGATCGTCCCGACCAGGAACCCCCACGTCCCCACCTTGGCGAACGCGTCGACGCCCAAGGTCGCGATGAAGGTGGAGAACCAGTACACCACCAGGATGACCAGCCCCGTGAAGAGGCCGGAGTTCGCCAGGCCCGGATCGAAGACGTAGGCGAGCGCGGACGCGAAGAAGGCCAGCTGGGCGGGATACCAGGCGACGTTCTGCATCCACTGCTGCCAGATCGCGAAGAAGCCGAGCTGGTCGCCGTAGGCCTCCTTGACCCAGACGAAGACTCCGCCCTTCCACCCGCTGGCCAGCTCGGCGGCCACCAGTGCCACCGGCACCATGAACAAGATGGCGGGCAGGATGTAGAGAAAGATCGATGCCCAGTCGTACGCGGCCATGGCCGGCAGCCCGCGGACGCTGGCGACCGCCGTGGCGATGAGGATCGCCATCGAGGTCCAGCTGATGTACGAGCTCTTCGGCGCCGAACGCTGCGGCGCCGGCGTCGAGCCGTCTTCCCGAGTAGCCATCTCAACACCTTCCGCTGGATTGCTCCGTCCCCGAACATAGGTGCGTGCCCCCCCCGGCCGCATCACTCACAATGAGTGACGCGCCCAGCCGGATGGCGGTGGATGGTGATCTTGTGAACTACTGGGTCAGCGTCGTCTTCCGGGCCATCCCCCTGGCGATGATGGGCGTCTGCATCGGGTTCGGCGTCTACGTCTGGAACGCCGGCGACGCGCCGGGCAACTACGTGGCCGGCCGCGTCGTGACCTTCCTCGGCGCGATCTGCCTGTGCCTGTTCTGCACGGCCGCGACGATCATCCGTCAGCTGATCGGCCGCTTCAACGCCGTCGACCGCGTCCTCTACCCCGCGCTGGGCTACCTGGCGGCGGTCGTCACCGCCGCGTACGGCATCTACGTCTTCACCGGCGCCTCCGGGACCGGCCAGAGCCCGGAGTACGTCGCCGGGCACGTCGTCCTCGGTCTCGGCCTGATCTGCGGCTGCGTGGCCACCGTCGCCACCGCCTCCACCAAGTTCTCCCTCATCCCTCGCAACTCCGCCCGGCCGCCCACCGGCCGCCCGCCTGCCGAGGCGTTCTCCAGGGGTTCGGTCCTGGTGCTGGCCGCGATCCCGGTGCTGCTGGCGGCGATCGCCTGGGGCTTCGGCCTCGTCAACCTGGCGCTGCCCACCTCGCCCAGCCGGTTCACGGTGGGTCACGTGGTGAGCGGCCTCGCGACCATCTGCACGAGCCTGATCGCGCTGGTCTGGAGCATCCTGCGCCAGATCCAGGACGGCTACGGGGAGCGGGACCGCGTCGGCTGGCCCTGGCTCGTGATCGTGATGGGCGCCTTCTCCGTGGGCTGGGGCGTGGTGCTGCTGGTCCTCGACGCCGAGTCCTACTACCGCACCCCGGGGTTCGTCCTGATCGGCCTGGGGCTGGTCTGCTTCAGCATCCTGAGCAAGGTCGGCCTGCTGGCGCTGGTGTGGCGGCGTACCTTCAGCCTGGCCAACCGGGTGCCGCTGATCCCCGTGGTGACCGCGCTCAGCTGTCTGTTCCTCGCCGCGTTCGTCTTCCAGGCCGCCTTCACCGACTCAAGCGTCTTCATCGCCGCGCACGTGCTGGTGGGGCTGGGGGCGATCTGCTTCACCCTCTACTCGATCGTCTCCATCCTGGAGAGCGGCACCGCCTCCCCGAGCCAGGATCCGTGATCACGCGAGGGCGCTAGGCTGCCTCGATGGCGCTGCGGATCGTGGCACACCGACCGGACCCGGCGATCGTCCGGTTGCCCTGGCACCTGCCCCTGGCCGAGTGGGGCGACGACTACGTCGTCCCGCTGCCGCGCGGTCTCTCCCGCCACGTGGTGCGGATCGTGCGCCTCGGCTCGCGCACCTACGCCGTCAAGGAGACCCAGGAGCCGATCGCGTTCCGCGAGTACCGCACGCTGCGGGACCTGCGCCGCCTCGACCTGCCCACCGTGGCCCCCATGGGAGTGGTCGCGGGACGGACGGGCTCGGGCGGCGAGGAGCTCCCCGCCGCGCTGGTCACCGAGCACCTGCGGTTCTCCCTCCCCTACCGGAGCCTCTTCGCGCACGGGGCGACCGCGGCCCACGTGCCGTCCCTGGTCGACGCCCTGGTGGTGCTGCTGGTCCGGCTCCACCTGGCGGGCTTCTACTGGGGCGACGTGTCGCTCTCCAACGCCCTCTTCCGGCGCAACGCGGGCGAGTATGCGGCCTACCTCGTCGACGCCGAGACCGGGGAGCTGCGCGCGACGCTCAGCGACCGGTTGCGCGAGCACGACATCACCGTGGGCTGCGAGAACGTCTTCGCCGAGCTGCTCGACCTGCAGGCCAGCGGCGTGGTCGCCGGCGAGATGACACCGCACCACGTGATCGACCTGCTCCGTGAGCGCTATGCCGCGCTGTGGGCGGAGCTGACCCGGGAGGAGGAGTTCTCCACCGACGAGATGTGGCGGATCGAGCAGCGCATCGAGCACCTCAACGACCTCGGCTTCGACGTCGACGAGCTCGACATCATCACCGACTACGACGGCGAGCAGGTGCGCATCCAGCCCAAGGTGGTCGAGCTCGGGCACCACGCGCGCGAGCTCGCGTCGCTGACCGGCCTGCACGTGGAGGAGAACCAGGCCCGACGGCTCCTCAACGACCTGGCGGCCTTCACCGCGACCCACGACCTCGGCCGCGAGGACCGCCACCTGGTGGCGAACATGTGGCTCACGACCGTCTACGACCCAATCGTTGCGATGATCCCCCCGCAGGCACGGGGCAAGCTCGAGCCCGCGGAGGTCTTCCACGAGATCCTCGAGCACCGGTGGTACCTCTCGGAGCAGGCCGGCCACGAGGTCGACATCTTCGAGACCGCCGGTGACTACATCGACCGGTTCCTCCCGACGAAGCCCGAGGAGGCGATCGCCGCCACCCCCGACGCGTAGGGGGTCAGCCGGCCGTGTCGCGGCCGAGCGGGTGCGGATCCCCACCGACCCCGTTGCGCGCCAGACCGCACGCGATCTCCTCCCCCACCTGCTACCTCCCGAGGTCGAGCCGGGCCAGCACCATGGCCGCGATCCGCCGCGGCGGGTGGGCCACGTCCACCACCATGCCCGCCTCGTCGGGCTGGAGCGGCTCCAGGGTGTCGAGCTGGGACTCCAGCAGGGTGGGCGGCATGAAGTGGGCCCGCTCCGACATCCGCTCCAGCAGCAGCCCCTTGTCGCCGACCATGTGGACGAAGAAGGTGCCCTCACCACCCCGGCGCAGCACGTCGCGGTAGGCGCGGCGCAGCGCCGAGCAGCTGAGGATCGTCGGCTGCCCCGCCTCGTCCCGCTCCCGGGTCCAGTCGGCCAGCGACTGCAGCCACCCCCACCGGTCGTCGTCGGTCAGGGGGCGCCCCGACCTCATCTTCTCGATGTTCTCCGGCGGGTGGAAGTCGTCCCCCTCGGCCATCTCCCAGCCCAGCTCCTCCTGCACCGCCAGGGCCGCGGTGCTCTTGCCGGAGCCGGAGACCCCCATGAAGACCAGGTGGAACGGCGGCTCGTCCGAGGTGCTCATCCGACCAGCCAGAGCCCGCAGGCCAGCACGAAGATGGAGAGCCCCAGGGTCGTCTCCATCACCGTCCAGGTGCGCAGCGTCGTCTTGACGTCCATCCCGAAGAACCGGCTGACCAGCCAGAAGCCGGAGTCGTTGACGTGGGAGAGCACGGTCGCGCCGGCGGCGATCGCCATCACCAGGGCGACCAGCTGCACCGACGAGGGCCCCTCGGCGGCGACGGCCGCCGAGATGAGCCCGGCCGTGGTGGTCAGCGCCACCGTCGCCGACCCCTGCGCCACCCGCAGGATTGTGGCGATCACGAACGCCGAGAGGATCAGCGGGAGGCCGAGGTCCTCCAGCGACTCCGAGAGCGCGGAGCCGATGCCGCTGTAGCGCAGCACGCCGCCGAACATCCCCCCGGCGCCGGTGATCAGGATGATCGCGCAGATGGGCCCGAGCGCGTCGTTGAGGATCGACTCGACGTCGGCCAGCGAACGGCCCCGGCTGCCCAGGGTGTAGGTGGCGACCAGCAGGGTGATGAGCAGCGCCACCGGGGTCTGGCCGATGAAGATCAGGGAGTCGACCACCACCCCCTCCTCGTCGAGGTCCCCCGCGGTGCGCAGCGTGGTGAGCACCGTGTTGGCGCCGATCAGCACCAGCGGCAGCAGCAGGATGGCCAGCACGTGCCCGAACGAGGGGGCCCGACGCGGGGTCGTCTCCGCCTCGTCCGCACCTGACCCCCTCCGACCACCCGTCAGCACGCTGTCGTCGATCGGCACCATCACCTTCCCGGCGTAGGCGATCGTGAAGAGGTGGACCCCGACGTACCAGGCGATGACCGCGACCGGCACACCGATCAGGGTGGTCAGGCCGATGCTGGCCCCGATCTCGGCGGCGGCGGTGACCGGGCCGGGGTGGGGCGGGACGATCGCGTGCATCGCGGCGAACCCGCCGGCCGCCGGCAGGGCGTAGAGCAGCACCGAGCCGCCGAACCTGGTGGCGACCGAGAAGATGATCGGGAGGAAGACGACCAGGCCGGCGTCGAAGAAGATCGGCAGGCCGAAGAGGAGGGCCGAGACGCCGAGCGCGAACGGGGCCCGCTTCTCGCCGAACCGGTTGATCAGGGTGTCGGCCAGCACCTGGGCGCCCCCGGTGATCTCCAGGAGCCGTCCGATCATGGCGCCCAGGCCCACCAGGAGGGCGACCGTCCCCAGCGTGGAGCCGAACGCCCCGACCGCGACGCCGGCCACGTCGGCCAGCGGCACCCCCGCCGCGATCGCGGTGCCGAAGCTGACCAGGACGAGCGCGACGAAGGCGTGCATGCGGAGCCCGATGATGAGCACCAGCAGCACGGCGATGCCCGCGGCCGCGATCAGGAGCAGCGTGCCGGATCCGTAGACCGGGTCCATGGGGTCCATCGAGCCTCCTCGGAGTGGCGTGAGTCACACCGTAGCGTCAGGGACCGACGCTCCGCGCCGACCCGCTTGGTGGCAGGCTCTTCGTCGTGAAGACGTCCGACCCCCTCCTGTTCCGCCTCGGTCGTGGCACCGCCCGGCACTGGCTCGCGCTGGTCATCACCTGGAGCCTGCTCGTCGTCCTGGGCTTCGTCACCAGTCTCGGCCTCCTCGGGGGCAGCTCGCTCTTCGACCGCCTCGAGACCGGCGACATCGTGGCCCCCGGCCAGGCGCAGACGGCGCGTGACCTGATCACCGCCACCGACGAGGGCGCCCTCAACGTCACCGCGCGGGTCGACGGCGTCGACCTGGCCGACCCCGGCCTCGCCCGTGACGTGACCGAGCTGGTGGAGCGCATCGAGGAGGTCGAGGGCGTCGGCGAGGTCACCTCCCCGATGACCACCCCCGGGTGGCCGCGCTCCCCCGACTCCTACGGCCTGGTGCAGGGCAACGACCCCGCCGGCGGCTCGTTCCTGGTGGTGGTCGAGGTGGGCAGCGAGATCGGGGGCGCCGTCCAGGACGAGGTCGTCGAGGTGCTCAGGACCGACGGGGAGCGGCTGCTCGGCCCGCATGGCGCCGAGGTCTCGGTGGGAGGCACCGGCCTGCTCGTCGACGACGTCGTCGACCAGATCAAGGCGGACCTGACCCGCGGCGAGGGGATCGCCCTCCCGCTCTCCCTGTTGCTGATGGTCTTCGTCTTCGGCGGCTTCATCGCGGCCGGCCTGCCGATCGCCGGGGCGATCGCGTCGATCTCCGGGGCCCTGGCCATCCTCTTCGGCTTCTCCTACCTGATCGACCTCGACGCCACGGTGGTCAACATCGTCACGGTGATGGGCCTGGCCCTCTGCATCGACTACGGGCTGCTGCTGGTGAGCCGCTTCCGCGAGGAGCTGGGGCACCTCGCGGAAGCCGACCGGACGGTCCCGCCCACCCGCGCCCAGGTCGAGGACGCGGTGGGGGCCGCCGTGGCGACCGCGGGCCGCACGGTGCTCTTCTCCGCCCTGATCGTCGGCATCTCGCTGTCGGGGCTGATGCTCTTCGAGGCCCCGGTGATGCGGGCGATCGGCGCCGCCGGCGTCGCGGTCGTCGTGGTCGCCCTGGTCGTGGCGCTCACCCTGGTCCCGGCCCTCTGCTCCTGGGGGGCCGCCCGGCTGGTGCGGCGCCAGGGGGCGGAGGCGGCGCCCGAGGACGGCGTCTTCAGCCGCCTGGCCAGGCTGGTGCAGCGCTGGCCGGTGCTGACCACCCTCGTCAGCGTCGCGGTGCTGCTGCTGCTCGCGCTCCCCGCGCTCGACCTGCGCCTCACCGCGTCGGGAGTCGAGCTGCTGCCCGAGGACGCCGAGCAGCGGGTCTTCATCGAGGACCTGGAACGGGACTACCCGGTCCTGGCCAGCCCGACCGTGACCCTGGTCGCCCAGGCGAGCCCCGAGGAGGCGGCCGCCCTGGTCGCGGAGCTGGAGGGCCTGGACGAGGTCACCTCCGTGGATCCGCCGCGCGTGCTCGGCCCGCTGCCCGAGGGGGTCGAGGCGGACGGGGCCGTCCCGGGCGGACCCGAGCTGGTCTCCCTCGGGGTGCACACCGACGGCGGCGCGATGGGCCGGGCGGCGCGCGACGTCGCCGCCGAGCTCCGCGACGCGGACCTCGGCGTGCCGACCTGGGTGGCCGGTCAGGCCGCGTCGCTCCAGGACTTCACCGACTCGGTCCACGACCGGGCCCCGTGGGCCGCGCTCTGGATCGCCGGAGCAACCTTCCTGCTCCTCTTCCTGCTCACCGGCAGCGTGGTGATCCCGGTCAAGGCGCTGCTGCTCAACATCGTCTCCCTCGGCGCGAGCCTGGGGATCCTGGTCTGGGCGTTCCAGGACGGGGCGCTGGAGTCGGTGCTGGGCTTCGACTCGACGGGCGGCATCGAGTCGGTGATCCCGCTGCTGGTGCTCGCCTTCGGGTTCGGGCTCTCGATGGACTACGAGGTCTTCCTGCTGGCGCGCGTCATCGAGCTGCACGAGCAGGGCCAGGACGACGACACCGCCGTACGGGTCGGCCTCCAGCGGTCGGGACGGATCATCACCTCCGCGGCGGCGATCATGGTCATCGTCTTCTCCGGCTTCGCGGCCGGCGAGATGCTGGTGATCAAGCAGACGGGCTTCGCCCTCGCGGTCGCGGTGCTGATCGACGCGACGATCGTCCGGATGGTCATCGTGCCCGCCACGATGACGATGCTCGGTCGCTGGAACTGGTGGGCCCCGCGGTGGATGAAGCGCTTGCACGCCAGGTACGGCGTGAGCGAGCACTCCTCCCCCGTGCGGGCCGGGTGAGCCCGGCTCAGTCGATGATGCGGAGCCGCTCGAGCAAGTAGAGGAAGGCGACGGCGAACTCGTTGTCGTCGGTCTCCTTGGCCACGACGTCCCACTCGACCTGCTCGCGCAGCGCCCGCGCCACCGGCAGCAGCCGGCCGAAGTCGCAGTACCGCTCGTCCATGGCGTGCAGCTTGTGGATCATCAGCCGGGTCGCGGAGAGCACCGGCATCACCACCGAGATCACCTCGATCTCGTCCGCGTCGGCCAACATCGCGCGCTCGGCCGGGACGGTGGCGTCCCGGAAGATGACGTCGACCATCACGTCGTCGGTGAAGACCTTGAAGAGCCAGTCCTCGGGGGGCTGGACCACCTGGAGGCCGTGCTCGGCCAGCACCGTCGCGGCCGCCGGTGCGTCCGCCTCGGCGACCAGGAAGTCCACGTCGTGGCTCGGCTCGGGGCCGCCCCGCGCCCACACCGCGTAGCCCCCCGCCAGCGCGAAAGGCAGTCCCGACTCCTTCAGGGCCACGGCGACGCGCTTGAGCGCCTCGCGCAGGTTGGCCTTCTCCTCATCGACGTCCACGGCGCCACGGTACCCAGCGGCGCGATTGATCAACGTGCCCAGCGGGCACAGGCCCGCCATGCGCGTCGCGACCTTCAACATCCTCCACGGCCGCTCACCGGAGGACGACCAGGTCGACCTGGACCGCTTCGCGGCCGCGATCGCCAGCCTGGACGCCGACGTGCTGGCCCTCCAGGAGGTCGACCGCAACCAGGCCCGCTCCGCCGGCGCCGATCTGACCGCGCTGGCCGCCGAGGCGATGGGGGCCACGGAGCACCTCTTCGTCGCGGCGCTGCACGGCAGCCCGGGGGTGTGGATGGCGGCCGACGGCGACCTGGCCCCCGACGCGGCGGCCTACGGCGTGGCGCTGCTCTCGCGCCACCCCGTCACGGCGTGGGAGTCGGTCCGCCTGGCTCCGGTGCCGGTGCGGGTGCCGATGCGCTTCGACGGGAGCCGACGACCCGAGCTGGTGCGCGACGAGGCCCGGGTCGCGGTGGTGGCGACGGTGGAGGGGCCGACCGGCCGGCTGACCGTGGCCAACACCCACCTGACCTTCATCGAGTGGTGGCAGCGGCGTCAGCTGCGCACCCTGCGCGCCGCGCTCGCGGGTCGCCAGGGGCCGGTGCTGGTGCTCGGCGACCTCAACATGGGCACCGAGCGGGCGCAGCGTCTCACCGCCCTGAGGTCCCTGGTGGAGGCGCCGACCTTCCCCGCGGACCGGCCCACGGAGCAGCTCGACCACATCCTGGGCAGCCCGGGCCTGGCCGCGCGGGTGCGCTCGGGGGGCTCCACCCGGCTCGACCTCTCCGACCACCGCGCGCTCTGCGTCGACCTCGGGTGAGGCAGGCTTGATCCATGGAGCAGCAGGGCCGCAGGGGCCTGGGACGTCAGAGCAGCCCGCTGGTCGGCGGGCTGCTCGTGGTCGCGGTGCTCCTCGGAGGCGTCTTCATGCTCCACCCCGGGGCCGAGTACGACGACCTGCGGCGGATCTTCGGGATGGGCCCGGACCGGTTGAGCGCCCCGCTGCCGGTGCACGAGGGGTCGGGGACCTTCAAGTTCCTGTACACCCAGCGGGGCTCCGACGAGCCGGTCTCCTACAGCCCGTGCCGCCCGGTGCGCTACACCGTCAACCCCGAGGGAGCCCCCAGCGACCACATGGCCCTGGTCGAGGGCTCGGTGGCGCGGATCGGACAGGCCACGGGCCTGGTCTTCGAGTACGCCGGGGAGACCGCCTCGCGCAACTTCCTGGCCCGGGCGCTCGACCGCAGCGACCCGGTGCTGATCGGGTGGGCGACCCCCGAGGAGCTCCCCGACCTCGCCGGGGACGTCGCCGGGGTGGCGGGCAGCACCGTGGTCTCCCGGGGCTCGGGACGTCGGGAGTTCGTGACCGGGATGGTCGCCCTGGACCGCGACACCTTCGCCGACCTGATGGGCAGCCCGGCGGGCCGGGCCCACGCCGCGGCGATCCTGGACCACGAGCTCGGCCACCTGGTCGGTCTGGACCACGTGGACGACGAGGGTGAGCTGATGCACCCGAGCGGGGCCTCGCAGGGACGCTTCGGGCCGGGTGACCTCGAGGGGCTCGCCCGCCTCGGGAACGTCTCCTGCTGAAATTGGAGGACCCCGCTGATGTCTCGGGTCACCAGCGGGGTCTATTGAAGAGATTAGGTCGCACCGGGCCTGCGCGCACGCGTTCCTGCAGGGAAGTGACGCGAATCTCACGCAATCGGGCGGTGACGGCCGGGTACTACCCGAGGATCTTCACCTGGCCGGTGACCTGCCGCGACCCGGTGTCGAGGAGTTGGCTCCCGGCGGAGTCGCGCACCACCAACCGGAACCGGTCAGGACCCGACCGGCCGCCGTCGACCACGGTGATCTCGTAGGAGCCGGACCGGCCGTCGACCCATCCGGTGCCGGCCAGGCGCGCCTGGCGGTCCGTGATCTCGAGCCGGTCGACCCGGGTGCCGAGGAGCCGCACCGACGCGCTCGCGAAGGTGACCACCCCCGCGGCCCGCCCGCCCCGGCCCTGGACGCCCAGGGCGAACACGCCCTGGCCGCGCTCGGTGCGGACGAAGCCCGCACCGAGCACCGAGCCGTCCGCGACGGCGCCGCGCAGGTCGAGGCCGACCAGCACCGGGTCGTGGTCGGAGTTGCGGAACTCGTCGGGGGCGAAGAGGGAGGCCACCTGCCCCGGGCTCTTGAAGTCGGTGTTGTAGTCCAGGACGCTCGGCTCGTCGGCGTTGACGTGCCAGGGGGCGGCCCCGGTCACCTGCGCGGCGAGGCTCCGCGAGCCGAGGGCGTGGTCGAGCGAGCCCCACTGGCCGTCGAAGACGTAGCTGTACTCCTCCTCGCCACGCTCACGGGCCACCAGGTCGGAGAACCCGGCCTCCTCCAGGGCGCGCACCGGGTCCTCCTGGGCGTAGGCGTTGAGGTCGCCGAGGATCAGCGTGTCGGTGTCGCCGGTTCCCGTGGGGTCCGCGGCCAGCCACTCCCCCAGCTCGGCGGCGGCCACCCGCCTGACCTCGTTGCAGTTGCCCTGCCCGTCGCCCGCGTCGGGCACCGCGCAGGCGCTGCCCTTGCTCTTGAGGTGGTTGACCACGGCGGTGAAGACCCCGCCGGTCGCGCGCTCCCGGAACGCCTGGGCCAGCGCGGGGCGGTTGTTGGCGCGGCCCGCCTCCCCGCCCGAGACGAAGCTGTCGGTGTTGAGCGCCGCGGTGGTGCCGACCGGGGTGACGGCCGCCGGCTGGTAGAGCATGCCGACCTTGATCGCGTCGGTGCCGAGCGCATCGACCTCGCCGGTGCCGGCGTCCGCGTCGACGAAGGCCCACGTCCCGTCACCCTCGACCGCGTCGAGGCGGGCGACGAGGTCGGCCAGCGCACTGTCGGGACCGTAGCCGTCGTTCTCGATCTCGACCACGGCGACGACCTCGGCGCCCATCCGGGTGATCGCCTCGACGGTCTTCGCCGCCTGCCGCTCCAGCTCGGCGGCGTCGTCGGCCCCGCGGCAGTCGGTCGGCCCGCCGGCGACACCGAGGGTGCAGCCGGTGAAGGTGTTGAAGTAGTTCAGGACGTTGAGACCGGCCACCTGCAGGCTGCCGCCGACCTGCGGCGGACCGCCCGGGCGCTCACCGGCGGCCTCGAAGCGCGCCTGCCCGCCGAGCGCGTCCACGGGGCGCAGACGGTAGGCGTCGGGGCTGGCGGCGTTGCCGCCCCAGGTGTAGGTCATCACGCCCACCGCGCCGGTGACGGTGTCGCCACCGCGCAGCGTGTTGTCGGCGGAGAGCGGCCGCCCCTCACGCCCCCAGACGATCGGGTCGGGGTTCTGCGCCTGGGTGGAGTCGTCGATGATCAGCCGCCGCCGGTCGTTGGCCTCCTGGACACGCTGCGCCTCCGCTCCGGGCGCCGCCACGTCGGTGGGCTGGAGCAGCCGTCCGCCGGAGGAGACGACCACCTGGCCGAAGCGGCCGAGCTGGAAGTGCTCGGTGACCGTCATGGTCTGCGGCACGCTGACCAGCATCCCCTCCACGCGCTCGAGCTCCGCCTCGTCGGCCGGGAAGCTGATCTCGGTGGGCTCCACCGTCTGCCCGGAGGCGCAGACCTCCACCGAGGTGGTCCGGGAGATCTGGGTCTGGCCCGCGAACTCCTCGGCGGTGCCGACCACGCGCACCCGGTCTCCCAGCGCGACGTCGTCGTCGGTGCCGTTGAAGACGAAGATGCCGTCGGAGGTGGCCTCGTCCCCGTCGCCCTCGGGGTCCTGGAGGTAGAACCCGCGCAGCCGCGGCGAGGCTCCCTCGTGGTCGCCGACCACCACGCCCTCGGTGGCGACCACCCCGGTGAGGGCCGCGGACGGACCGCTGCCCTGGATGGCGCCGATCGGGGTCGACTCGTCACCGCACGCCGGGGACGGCCCCTCGGCAGGCGGCGGCTCCTCGCCGCCACCGAGGTGGGAGCCGAGGCCGGCGAAGGTGTCGGTGGGGAACCCCTCCCACTCCACCGCCGGGTCGAACGGGTCGGCCGGGTCGGTGTCACCCGCGGTGACCGCCTCCCTGCGGCGCAGGGTGTTGTCGGCGGTGGAGGTCTGGCCGCTGCCCCACTCGGTGCCCGGGTCGACGCCGCCCTGGCCGAGCGAGTCGACCACGGTGTCGCCCCGGCGCAGGGTCAGTGCATCGTCGCCGTTGAAGAAGCCGGAGCCGCTGGTCTGGTCGGCGACCGCCAGCACCTCGGGTCCGGCGCCGGAGTGGGCGAGCACGAAGACGTCGCCGGGGGCGACCGTGCCGCTCAGCGGGACCGTGAGGCCGGCGGTGCTGCCGCCGTTGAAGAAGATCTGCACGCTGTAGCCGCCCGCGGCGAGGTCGACCGGGGCGCCGGTCCCGTTGTAGATCTCGAGCGCCTTGTTGTTGGCGGAGCCCTCGACGTACTCGGAGAGGAAGAGCTCGGTCGCGGGAGCCGCCTGCGCGGCGCCGGCCAGGGGCAGCAGCGAGGCGGCCAGGACGGCCGCGGCCGCGCAGTAGGCCGGACGAGAGTGGAACGAACGCATGACAGCCCTCCAGGACCGGTGAAGTCGATGGTGCTGCGCCCGACCCTAGGCGTGGCCGGCGACAGATGGAAACACCCTCACCAGCGGTTGCGCACGTCCTCGGCCCACCCCACCAGGTCGGCGACCCGGACCCACGCCCCGGTGTCGTCACGCATGCGGCCCTCCCAGTGACCGAAGCACTGGTGGGTGCGGGAGGCGAAGACCGCCATGTCGATCACCGAACGCTTGAGGTGGAAGGGTGTGAAGGTCAGCTCCACGCTCTCCCCCAGGACGCGCCAGGGTGCCATCCAGTCGTCGCGGTCGTACTCCCAGACCAGCTCCTCGCTGATCTTGGAGAGCCGGCCGTCGACATGGAGGGCGTTCTCCACCGAACCGGTGCCGTCGGTCCAACGGCCACCCACCTGGACGCCGACGACGCGGCCGTCGGTCCGCCCGGACCCCGCGCCCCAGTTCCAGCGCACCGCGTAGGGCCAACGACCCCGGCCGTGGTCCAGGGTCGCCCACGACTCCCCCGCCGGGACCTCGACCTCGGCCCCGTCGACCCGGATGCTCCCGGTCGCCGGCCGGGCGACGTCCTTGACCGTGTACTGGAAGAGGCGCTCGCTCCACGGCACCACCACCCCGAGGCTCTCGTGGCCCGCCGGGCGCTCGGCGATCACGTCGACCCGCACCCGCGGTCCGGCGGCGCGCAGCCGGGTGCCACCGGGGACCTCATCGATCTCGATGCGCAGCTTCCTGGTCCTCGTCCGCACGGGGCCGGCCCCGAGCGTGCCGGGAAGCGAGACGCTGCCCCCGAGCACCCCGATGGCGTCGTGCGCGACGGTCTCCCCCGTGGCCCGGTCGAGCAGCCAGATGCCGTGCACCGCCGCGTAGTCCAGGGCGGAGGTCACCAGGGCGACCACGTGGGTGGGGGTGGTCACCGCCCAGTACTCCCACCGCTTGTTGCGCCCGAAGCCGAGCCGGCCGCGACCGATCCCGTCGGTGTTGACCAGCGGGGTGCGGCTCCAGCCGACGGCGTCGGGGTTGAGCCGGCCGTCGGGCAGCGTCAGCGGGACCGGGGCGACGAGCTCGCGCTCCCCCACCCGCCTGGCGCTCACGGGGCCTCGACCGCGTCCGGCTGCAGCCGGCGGACGTAGAGGGTGCGCTCCTGGCGGGCGACGACGCTGCCGTCCTCGGCGACCAGGTCGACCGGGAAGACCCGCAGCAGGCGCTGCCCGTCGGCGGTCCCCTCACGCAGGCGCTCGACCGCGCTGACCGGCATCTCGACCCGGGCGGTCACCGGACCGGTGCCGGGGCGCAGGAAGTCGATCTCGACGACCTTGTCCCACACGGCGTACCCGGGACCGAGCTGCTGGGCGGCGAGGATCACCACGAAGGGGTCGACCATGGAGAAGAGGCTGCCGCCGAAGGCGGTGCCGAAGAAGTTCGCGTTCTCCGGAGTCAGGTCCATCCGGACCAGCGCGTGGGTCCAGTCGGGGGCTATCTCCTCGACGGTGATCCGTTGCGCGGCGAACGTCGGCCAGGAGTTGAGGTGCTCGCGGAGCTGGTCGGGGGTCAGGGCTCGGGGGTCGCTCACCCGGGCGATCCTGCCATCCGGCGCGTGCCGCGGACGAGGAAGACCCCGCCGGTGTCTCGGGTCACCGGCGGGGTCTGAGCAAGAGCATGCCGGGCGCACCACGGGTCGCGCAGCAGAACGGCGAAAGACGCCCGAGGTTTTTCTGCGCGGTCCCGCTACATCGCCCGGGCGAGGCTGCGGCGCAGCGACCAGGCGCCCAGCGCCAGCAGCACCAGCGCCATCGCGGCGAGCACCCCCAGCTGGGGCAGCACGTCCGTCAGGCCGCCGCCGCGCCGCTGGATCTCCGCGAACGCCTCGTAGGCCCAGGCGTGCGGGGTGAGGTTGGCGACCGTGCGGATGGTGTCGGGGAAGAGCTCGAGCGGCAGCATCGAGCCACCCAGCGCGGCCAGCACCAGGCCGATCCCGACGCCCGCGCCACCCGCGGCGCCCTCGTTCTCCAGCAGGGTGCCGAGCAGGATCGCGGCGCCGGCGGCGACCAGGCTGAAGACCGCCAGCACCAGCAGCGAGAGCGCCAGGTTGCCCCAGCGGACGCCGAAGAGCAGGGAGGTGGCGAGCATGATGTAGGCACCCTGGAAGAGGCCGATGGCCCAGCGGCCGAGGGTCTCGCCGGCGATCAGCTCGACGGTGGAGACCGGGCCGGCGAGCATCCGCGCGATCACCCCCAGCCGGCGCGCCTGGATGAGCGTCGCCGAGCCGGCCAGGCAGGCGAGGAAGACGAACAGCAGCAGCTGGCCCGAGGCGCCGAGGTCGAACTGGCCGAGACCGGCGAACTGCTCGCTGAGCTCGTCGACGCTGGTCACCTCCAGGGCCGGGGCCTCGACCTGCCCGGCGGCGTCGGCCAGGGCCGCCCGCGCCCGGTCCACCGGGACGCCGCGGGCGGTGAGGGCGGCGATCTGCCCCTGGGCGACGCGGAGGGCGCCCACCGCGTCGCGGACCTGCTGCTCGACCACCTGGGCGTTGGCCGAGGAGCCGCGGACGACCTCCAGCACGACGGGCTCTCCCGCCTCGTGCGCGGCCTCCGCCTCGGCGTCCACCCGGACGGCGACGTCGATCCGGCCGCGAGCCAGCTGCTCCAGGGCGCCGTCCCAGTCCTGGTCGCTGAGGACGACGTCCGAGTCCTCCAGCTGGTCGGCGAGCTGCTGCTCGAGCGCGCTGCCGCTGCCGCTGAGCGCCACCCGGCCGGCGTTGGCGGAGTCCCCGAACTGCGCGCCGATCATCAGCACCAGCAGCAGTGGGAAGACGAAGACGAAGAAGATGTTGGAGCGGTCGCGGAGGAAGAGCCGCAGCTCGAGGCCGGCGACGGTGAGCGCGTTCCTCATGCCTGCCCCCTCACGAGAGTGCTCCCCGGTCGGGGACGAGCCGGGAGAGCAGCCACATGGTGGCGGCGAAGCCGAGCATGATCGCGATCGGGGCGCCGAGGTCGCCCACGCCGCCACCGGCCGAGGTGATCCCGAGCCCGCGCAGCAGCGCCGCCACCGGGTTGAGGTCGAGGACGACGGCGAGGCTCCCGGCGGCGCTGATCGGGAAGAATGCGCCGCCGCCGATCCCCAGGACCACCGCCACGATGGAGGTGGCGATGCTCGCCTGCTCGCTGGTGCGGGCCACCCGGGCGATCAGGAACATCACCGACGTGGCGGCCGCCACGACGCAGACGACGAGCAGGGCGACGGCCGGCGGCGACCCGAAGTCGGCGTCGAAGAAGAAGCTCCCCACGGTGAGCAGGACGCTGGTGGAGACCACCCCCAGGACGAAGCTGACCAGGGCCTTGGCGGAGACGATCAGCCAGGGCGGGATCGGCATCGAGCGGAGCCGGGCCAGGGTGCCGGTCTCGCGGTCCACCAGGAGCGAGGTGACGCCGAAGCTGACGGTGAAGAGCAGGAAGAGCCCGGCCTGTCCGGCGACGAGCGCGGCGCCGGCGTCGAGCTGCTGGTCCGAGGCCTCGCCCTGGCGCAGCTCGTAGGCCGGGCCCGCGGTGGTGGCCTCCTCCACCAGGGCGCCCACCTGCTGCGGCGGGACGCCGGAGGCCAGCCCGGCGCGCGCGGTCTCGGCGCCCGCGCCGAACCGGTCGAGCACGCCGAGGACCACCGAGAGCACCACGTCGGCCTCGAGCCCCGCCTCGTCGCCGCGGACGGCGTCGACGGTGACCGGCTCGCCCGCCTGCGCGGCGTCGCCGAACCCCTCGGGGACGAGCAGGGCGAGAGCGGCCTCGCCGTCCTCGACCTGCCGGCGGGCGGACTTCTCGCCGGTCTCGGTGACCGTGACCTCGAGGCCGTCCTGGCCGTCGAGGCCGGCGAGCACGTCGACGACGACCGCGGCCATCGGGTCGCCCTCCGGGACGCTCACCGCGACGGTGATCGGCTCCAGCTCGAGGTCGTCGGTGCTGCCGAAGACCAGGTTGAAGACGAACATCAGCGCCAGCGGCACCACGAAGGCGAAGATCAGGACCGACCGGTCCCGGATCCGCATCCGCAGGTCGCTGGCGGTCAGGGCGAGGAGCTGGCGCACGGTCAGTCCCTCAGGGCCTTGCCGGTCAGGTGCAGGAAGACCGACTCGAGGTCCGGGCGGGAGATCTCCACGTCCGCCAGCGTCACACCCGCGTCCGCGACGGTGCCGACCACCTGGGCCACGAGGGCCGGCGCGTCCCGCACCGTCAGGGTGGCGGTACGCCGGTCGGCGTCGACCCGTTCCACGCCGGGCAGGGCGCGGAGCCGGTCGGCGGCCGCGTCGAGGCCACCGCTGCCGCTGAGCCGGATGGTGTCGACGCCCCCGGTCAGGCGGATCAGGTCGTCACGGGTGCCCTCGGCCTGGAGGCGGCCGGAGTCGATGATCCCGATCCGGTCGCAGAGCCGCTCCGCCTCCTCCATGTAGTGGGTCGTGTAGAGGACCGCCATCCCCTCGGCAGAGAGGGCCTCGACCGACTCCAGGATCGCGTTGCGCGACTGCGGGTCGACCCCGACGGTGGGCTCGTCGAGGATCAGCAGGGTGGGCTGGTGGAGGAGACCGATGCCGATGTTGAGGCGGCGCTTCATGCCGCCGGAGTACTCCTTGGTCAGGCTCTTGGCTCGGTCGGCGAGGCCGATGAGGTCGAGCACCTCCTCGACCCGCGCACCGAGCGCCTTGCCCCGCAGGCCCTGGAGCCTGCCGAAGAGGGTGAGGTTCTCCCGGCCGGTCAGCTCGGGATAGACGGCGAGGTCCTGGGGCACCAGGCCGAGGTGTCGCTTGGGCTCGAGGGTCGAGGGCGTCATCGGCTGCCCGGCGACGGTGACCGTGCCGGCGTCGGCACGGATCAGTCCGGCGACCATCGAGATGGTCGTCGTCTTCCCGGCCCCGTTGGGCCCCAGCAGGCCGTAGGTCTCGCCGGGGGCGATGTGGAAGGAGACGCCGTCGACGGCGCGCAGGTCGCCGAAGCGGCGCTCCAGCGAGTCGACGACGAGCACGTCACTGGGGGGCGCGGCGTCGGTCACCCCGTGAGCCTAGGGGCTGAAGGGACTAGCCGCCTGTCTAGCCCGGTCGTACCGTGGTCAGGGTGCTCCTGCCCGAGGTGCTCCTCCAGGTGGTCACCGCGGAGGAACCCGCGGGTCTTCTCCCCGCCCGGCTGCAGATGTCGTTCTCGCTCGGCTGGCACATCGTGCTGGCCTGCTTCGGGGTCGCGCTGCCGTCGATGATCTTCGTGATGCACTGGCGTGGCATCTACCGCGACGACCCCGTCGCCCTGGGGCTGGCGCAACGCTGGGCCAAGGTCTCGGCCGTGCTCTTCGCGGTGGGCGCGGTCTCCGGGACGGTGCTGAGCTTCGAGATGGGGCTGCTGTGGCCCGGGCTGATGGGTCCGTTCGGCGACGTGCTCGGGCTGCCCTTCGCGTTCGAGGGGCTGGCGTTCTTCACCGAGGCCATCTTCCTGGGCATCTACCTCTACGGCTGGGGGCGGATGGCGCCGAAGCGACACCTGCTGACCCTGCTGCCGATGGCGGTGAGCGGGGTGATCGGCACCTTCTGCGTGGTGGCGGTCAACGCCTGGATGAACCAGCCGGCCGGCTTCCGGATCCGGGACGGCGAGGTGGTCGACGTCAACCCGTGGCGCGCGATGTTCAACGACCTGGCGTTCCTGCAGTTCCTGCACATGTGGGTGGCGGCGTTCATGGTCGTGGGCCTGCTGACCTCCGGGGTCTACGCCGTCGGGATGCTGCGGGGGCGGCGGGACGCACACCACCGCACCGGCTTCACGATCCCCTTCGCCTTCGGCTCGGTGGCCGCCGTGCTCCAGCCGGTCGTCGGTCACCTCCTGGGCGGCGGCCTGGCCGACCGGCAGCCGGCCAAGCTCGCGGCGTTCGAGCTGGCCACCACCACCGAGACGCGCGCGCCGCTGCGGCTGGGCGGGCTGCTGATCGACGGGAAGGTCCGGGGGGCGATCGACATTCCCTACATCGGCTCCCTGATCGCCCGGAACTCCTTCGACGCACCCGTCCCCGGGCTCGACACCGTGCCGGTGGCCGACCAGCCTCCGGTCAACATCACCCACCTGACGTTCCAGGGGATGGTGGGCATCGGCTTCGCGCTGATGCTGCTGGTGCTCGTCTACTGGATCGCCCGGTGGCGCGGGCACGACCTGCTCGGCAACGTCTGGTTCCTCCGCGCCTGCGTCGCCGCCGGGCCGCTGGCGGTCGTAGCCGTCGAGCTGGGCTGGACCGCGACCGAGGTGGGCCGGCAGCCGTGGGTGGTCTACGGCGTGCTGCGCACCGCCGACGCCGCGGAGAGCAACGGGTGGCTGTGGTGGCTGGTCACCGCGACGCTGCTGCTCTATGCCGCCATGACGGTGGCCGCGACCGTGGTCATCCGCTCGATGACCGCCCGGTGGCGCTCCGGCAACCTCGACCTCCCCAGCCCCTACGGTCCGCAGCTGCGGATGCACGACAGCGACAGGGAGCGGCCGTGAGCCTGGCGCTGGTCGTGGCCGCCGCGCTCTTCGTGGGCGTGGTGGCGTACGGCGTGCTGGGCGGCGCCGACTTCGGCTCCGGCTCCTACGACCTCACCGCCGGCGGGGACGTCGACGGGGCGGAGCTGCGGACCCTGATCGACCACAGCATCGGCCCGGTCTGGGAGGCCAACCACGTCTGGCTGATCTACGTGCTGGTCGTGTGGTGGACCGGCTTCCCGGAGTCGTTCGCGTCGGCGATGTCGACGCTCATCTTCCCGATGCTCTTCGCCCTGCTGGGGATCGTGCTGCGGGGGTCGAGCTTCGCGTTCCGCAAGTACTCCGCGACGCTGGGCCAGGCCAGGATCTTCGGGGTGGTCTTCGCCGCGTCGTCGGTGATCACGCCGTTCTTCCTCGGCGCGGTGGCGGGCGCCATCGCCTCGGGCCGGGTGCCTGCGGAGGGCCGCGGGGAGCTGTGGTCGTCGTGGCTGACCCCGACGTCGTTCTTCGGCGGGGTGATCGCGGTGCTGACCTGCTCGTTCCTGGCCGGCGTCTTCCTGACCGCCGACGCCCAGCGGTCGGGGTCGACGAGCCTGGCCCTGCGGCTGCGCCGCCGCACCATCGTCGGGGGCCTGGTCACCGGCGCGGTGGTCTTCGCCGCGCTGGTGCCGATCTCGCGGGACGCCCCCACCCTCGCCGACGGGCTGACCGGACGGGCCGCCCCGCTGGTGGTGGTCTCGGCCCTGGCCGGCGCGGCCACGCTGGTGCTGCTCTACCGGCGCGAGTACGTCGTCGCGCGGGTGACCGCCGTCTGCGCGGTCGCCGCGGTGCTCTTCGGTTGGGGGTTCGGCCAGTACCCGTGGCTGCTGGTCGACGAGGTCACCATCGAGGACGCCGCCGGGGCCGACTCGACGCTGTGGGGGCTGATCATCGTGGTCGGCCTCGCCGTGGTGATCGTGGGCCCGGCCCTCTACTACCTCTTCCGTCTCACCCAGTCGGAGGAGTGGAGCCGCCCGGATCCCGAATGAGGCGCTGCGCCTGCCACGATGGGGCCTCCTGCACTTCCCCCTCGGAACCGGAGGTCCCCATGCTCGTCCGACCGACCCTGCGCCGTACCGCCTCGCTCGCCGCGACCCTGGTGGCGCTCGGCGCCCTGGCGGCCTGCGGCGACCAGGACGACGACGGCACGGCCACGGATCCCGGCCCCAGCCCCACGGCGAGCGCGTCCCCCGCGAGCGCCGGGCTGGTCTACCACCTGGTCGACACCCGGTTGGGACCGCGGCTGGCGCGGGAGTCGCGTCCGGTCGCCGGCGACCCGGGAGCCGGGGCGCTCGAGGCGATGCTCGCGGGGCCCCTCGACCCCGACTACCGGGCCACCTGGAACCCCGCCACGCAGGTGCTGGGCGTCGAGGAGGCGGACGGCGTCGTGACGGTCGACCTCTCCGCGGAAGCGCTCGAGGCCGACGCCAACCGGCGTACCGCCAAGATGATGGTGCAGCAGCTCGTCTGGACGGCCACCGAGGCGCTCGGCGTCGACCTGCCGGTCGACCTGCTGATCGAGGGCGAGCCGGCCGGCGAGCTGTGGGCCGGGGTCACCTGGCCCGGCGCGACGACGCGCGGCGGCGCCGACGACGTCCGCACCCTGTTCAACATCGACACCCCCGGTGAGGGGGCGAGGGTGACCTCGCCGGTGACGGTGACCGGCGAGGCGGCGGCCTTCGAGGCCAACGTGCCGTGGCGGGTGCTCGACGCGCAGGGCCAGGAGGTGCAGACCGGCTTCACCACGGCGGCCGAGGGCATGACGCTCTCGCCGTTCAGCTTCACCGTCGACCTGGAGCCGGGCATCTGGACGATCGAGGTCGCCGAGGACGACATGTCCGGCGGCGAGGGCGGTCCGGTGATCGCCGACACCCGCACCGTGACGGTGGAGTAGGAGATGCCCTTCCTCGCGATCCTGCTCGACGCCGTCGCCGTCGTGGTCTTCGCGGCGCTCGGCCGCCGGTCCCACGACGGGGAGGACGGCCTGCTGGCCGTCGCGGACATCGCCTGGCCGTTCCTGGTGGGCGCGGCCCTGGGGCACCTGCTGCTCCTCGGAGTGCCGGCCCTGCGCGGACGCCCCGCCGCCACCCTGGTGGCGGGCCTCGTGGTCTGGCCGACCACGGTGGTGGCCGGCATGGTCCTGCGCCAGCTCACGGGTGACGGCACCGCGTGGTCGTTCGTCGCCGTGGCCACCGGGGTGCTGGGGGCGGCGATGCTCGGCTGGCGACTGGTCGCCGCCTGGGCCGCTCGTCGGAGCGCCTGAGCGACTGAGGACAGCCGCTCTCTCCACAGGCCGGGCGTCCCGCGTCCACACGGAGTGCCCGGACTCGGCAGGATCGTGCCCGGGCGCGCACCCGTCCGCGGGCCGCCCCTGGGGAGGAAGCATGGAGATGAGGCTCCAGCAGGAGGCGTTGACGTCGGCGACCCACGCCCTCGAGGCCCGTGCTGACGAGACGGCCGCCCGCGCGGCGCGGATCGAGGCCGCGGTGGCGTCGCTGCTCGGGCAGTGGCGCGGTGACGCCGCGGACCGGTTCGCGGCGCACTGGGAGGAGTGGCGGTCCAGCGCCCGCGAGGTGCTGGACCAGATGGACGCCGACCTGGCGGCAGCCCGGCACGCGGGCGCTGTGCTCGTGGCCGCCGACTCGGAGAGCGGCCGGTCGCAGGCCCGGCTGCTGAGCAGGCTGGGATGACCGGCTACCGCGTCGACCTGGACGAGCTGCGCCTGGTGGTGACGGAGATGGCCCGCTTCCACGCGGAGCTGGCCGACCTGGCCGCCGACGTGGCCCTGACCACGCAGGGGTTGCACGAGCGGTGGGCCGGGGTAGCCCGGGACGCTCACGCCGCTTCCCACGAGCGGTGGCAGGCCGAGCTCGACGACATGCGAGCGGCCCTGGCGGGCATCCGGGCCCTGGGGGCGGACGCGCACGCCAACTACGAAGGGGCGGTGGAGGCCAACCTCACGATGTGGCAGCAGGTCCGGTGAGCGAGTGCTCCGACCCGTCGTAGTCAAGCGCGAACCGGGAGAGGTAGAGGTCGACCCCGGGTGGGGCGGAGAGCATGGTCGCTGCCTCCTGGTCCGCCAGGCGCCGGCTCCCGTCCTGGTCGACGAGCACGCAGACGCCGTAAGGCGTCTGCCACAGCACGCGTCCGGGGCCGCAGGCGCGCGCCCGGAAGCCGCCGTGGGTCTTCCAGCGGTGGTGGGTGCGGCGCAGGGGGCGGGAGTTGTGCGGGCCGGTCTGGCCGGGCGGGCCGTTGCGCTGGTAGGCCGCGACGTGGTCGAAGTCGACGCCGTCGCGGGTGGCGCTGCGGGGCGAGAAGGGGAAGGCGTCTCCCCCGCTGAGCAGCCAGGCGAGGTCCTTGGTGCTCTCGGGGTGCTCGTACTGGTCGACCCGCGGGCGGATCCGGGTGTCGACCACGGGGGTGAGGCGGACGTCGGCGTGCCCGAGGATCTCTCGGAGCGCCTGCACCAGCGCCGGGCCCATCCCCTCGACCCGGGCCGTCCCGGCCTGGAGCGCCATCGAGGCGGCGGTGACGTGCACGAAGACGCGGCCGCGGCCGCGCAGCGCGGCGAGCTGTCGGGTGGACATGGCGGCCAGTCGCTCCACGGTGCGCCGCAGGTGGTCGGGGGCCCAGGCGGGACGGTCGGGCTCCTCGTCGTCCGGCGTGTGGTGGTCGAGCAGGAGCTTCAACAGGTCGGCGGGGCGGGCCAGCCAGCCGAACGCCTCCGCTCGCAGCTCGTCGCGGTTGTGGTCACGCCCCAGCTCGGCACTGAGGATGTCGGCGACCCGGTCGACCATCGCATCGACCCAGGCGGCGTCCCCGGAGCCGACCCGGGCGATCACGTGCCGGAAGCCGAGCTCGTCGGTCCGGCCGAGTGCGACGTACCGCCGGTGCCGCTCGGCCTCGCGCCGCATCGCGTAGGTCTCGGGATCGGCCTCGATCACCTTGGCCCGGGCGATCTCCAGCACGGTGGACGGGGCGTGCCCGGCGATCGCACGGGAGACGGCGGCGTCCACGATGGCCACTGCCTCCCGCGGGACCTCACGCGAGAGGACCGCCACCTTCCTGGCGACCCACGGCTCGCACTCCCCCGCCACCACCACGGACCAGGTCCTGGGAAGCCGGTGGCGGAGGTCGAGGGTGTCCGCGACGAGGGCCCTGGTCGTGGCCACGTGGGTCTCGCGGGCCATCGCCAGCTCCGGGAGGGCGTACTCGCGCACCGGGGGCGTCCCCTCCCCACCGCAGCGGGTCATCGGGTCGCGCTCGTCAGCCGGATGACCGTGCAGCACCGCCCACTGGGAAGCCAGCTCCATCTCGGCGACCTCGGCGCAGCGGCGGGCCGCGAGAGCCTCGGAGGCGGCCGCGAGCAGCGCCGCTGAGGAGAGATCGTCCGTCGTCATGACCCCATCCTGATCGAACACCTGTTCGATAACAAGCAGCGTCTTCTCCTGTGAGACGCGGCGTCGCGGCGGCCGAGAGCTCGTCGCGAGGGCTGGGGATAACTCCGGCAGCGTTCGTCCGTCTTCGCCATGCTCCTGACCATGGAACCCTTCACCAGCGCCAGCCGTCCGCCCCGCACCGCCTCGTCCTTCCCCGACGAGCACGCCGCCGAGACCTTCGTGGGCGAGGTCATCAACGGCCACGCCCCCGAGGTCTTCGACTGGCTCGACTCGGGTCGCCCGTGGCTGATGGTCGAGGACAGCTTCGGCGTGCCGACGGGCCGGTTGGGCAGCCCCCGGGGCGTCGTCGAGGTCACGGGCGTCCGCGTCGTCCTGGCTCGCGACGCGCGGATGCCCGACGGCTTCCGGGTCCACACCGCCTATCCGGAGCCGGGCCTGGAGCCCCACACCGACCTCCCCGTCCTGCGGCACCTCACGGGCGTCTACTTCCACCAGGACTGGGACCACGACTTCGGGACCTACCCCGTCGCCCTGGCGACGTTCCTGCGCGACTCCCCCGAGTTCGCCCGCCCCCTCCTCGAGGAGCTCGACCGGGTGCGGCCGCTCACCGAGGGCGAGCTCGACCGGCTCTTGGAGGAGCTCGGCTGCCAGTTCACCCTCGCTGCCGGGGAGACCTGGCACGGCTGGGTCGAGGACCTCGCGCGGCGGGTGGAGCACGCCACCTCGCAGTCCACCCCATGAGGATCGCGTTCCTCGGCGAGGGCTACTCCAGCGCCGCCGAGGAGCTCGCCACCGGCAACGAGGTCCTCGCCGTCGCCGCCGGGATCCTGGCGCAGCGGCTGGATGGCTGCGGCGGCATGGCGGGCGACGACGCGACCAGCCACGACTTCGCGCAGGCCTACGACCAGGCAGCGCCCCAGGCGCTCGCCACCCTGGCCGACCTGACCGACACCTTCGGGAGCCTGGCCCTCCTGCTGGCCGCCTCCGAGACCAACCACGCGGCCGCCGAGGAGGCCAGCGCCGGCCGGTCCGACGTGCCGCGCAGAGCCGCGCCGACGCTGAGCAGCTTCACCCCCGGCCCGCTGCCGAGCGCAGCCGGCGGCACCCCCGCTCCCCCCGGCGACGTGAAGGGCTGGATCGTCGACCAGGTCGAGGGCTTCGCCTGGCCCTCGGCGGACATCGCCGCACTGCGTCGGGCCGGTGCCGCCTGGCGCTACGCCGCGCGGATCGTGGCCGACCTGCCCGACTCCTGCGCGGTGGCCGCGGATCGACTCCAGAACGAGGTCTCCCCCGAGGTGCCGCTCGCTCTGGACGCCCTCGCGGAGATCCGTGGCCTGGTCGCCGACGTGCAGGCCGATCTCACCGCGCTGGCCCAGTCGTGCGAGGAGTACGCCGACCGGGTCGAGGCGGCGCACCAGGCGATGCACGCGGTGCTCGACGAGATCATCGCCATGCTGGTGGAGGGCGCGGTGGTCTCCGGCGTGCTCGCCCTGCTCAGCGGCGGGGTTGCCGCTCTCGGCGGGGCCGGAGTGGTCTCGGCCAAGATCGCCGCCAAGGCGCCGAAGCTGCATGCCCTCGCGCTCGCCCTCGCGGCGTACGCCGGCACCTCCGCCAGCGGGGTGCGCGCCGCCGGTCAGGGGCTGGCTCACTCACAAGGGCAGCTCTCGAAGTTCGTGCGGGCGCGGGCGCGGCTGCGGGACGAGCGGGGGTCGCTGGGTGGCGGTGCGGGTCGCGTCCCCGGGAGCTGGCGGTTCCCCTCCTTGCGGCAGCCGGGCTGGCTGAGAACTCATGAGGGCCCGGGGCACACCCTCGAGCGGCACGTAGGAAAGTCCGACGGGTTCCTACGTGGGCGTTTCGCCAACAGCAAACTGAAGCACTCTTCAACCTATGTCGACCAAGACACCGCCGAACGCGTCATCGCCGATGGGATCGAGTCACAGAGCGATGTGGTCCAGCGATGGCTGGCGGGCCCTCACGACGTCACCAAGCTGACGCTCGAGCATCCGGCTCATGCCTCGGTCGGGCGCATCCTGGGCCGCGATGGCATGGTCCACGAGGCGACGAAGGTGCGCATCGTCCTGATAAGAGACGCAAAGATGGACGAGGGCTTCCGACTCCTCACGTCCTTCCCACACATATGACCGAAAGCGACTGCTCCCGATGAACAAGCGCTTCCCTGCTTTGGATCACTTGATGGGCGCTTACTTCCATGAGGACTGGGACCTCCTCTACAAGAACGACGTGTGGCTGCTCCTCGACGACTTCCTGCGCGGTTCCGGGAGTCTGGCGAGGAGACTGCCCGAGGAGATCGATCTACTGCTGAACGAGATGGACGACGTCCAACTGGACGCGTTCCTCGACGCGGAGGGCCTGAACTACACAGGGTCCGAGTTCTCCGGTGGATACCGAGAATGGCTGAGTGAGACCGCCCGACGCGCCCGCCTCGGACCCGACGACTCACTCCTCCCCCCGCCTTTCACCGACTGGCGCACCGGGCGGTACACGACGCGCTTTCGGGACGAGGAGACGGGACAGCGCCTCACGGAGGCCGTTGTCCGCGCGCACCAGGACCAGATTGAACGGTGGCTCGAGACCGACGAGGAGCGACTTGTCATCGAGGGGACTTTCCCGATGCCAGTCGGGAGCGTCGGCAACTATCGGCTGGGAATGAGCGACCAGCACGTCGTACGAGTGATCCTCAGCCAGGATGCTGAACAGCCCGAGAGGTTCCGAGTGGAGACCTCGTTTCCGGAGTTCCCCCGGCGCGGACGCACGGACCTGCCCGGCCTCCGACACCTGTGCGACGCCTACTTCTTCGACCGCTGGGACGCCCGTCAGGAGTACCCGGAGGTCATCGCCGCCTTCGCCACCGGCTCCGGCCCCTATGCCGACGCCCTCCTCGAGGAGATCGAGCGACTCCGGCCTCTCTCCGAGCAGGAGCTCGAGGCGCTGCTCGACGAGTTCGGCCTCCAGTTCAGCCTCGTCCGCGACGAGACCTGGCACGCCTGGCTGGACGACCTCGCTTCCCGCATCCACGAAGCACGCTCGACCCGCACTCAGGGGAACACCGGCGACTCGTAGAGCGATCAGAGGCAGGCCGGGTCCAGGTCCAGCGTCGTCCGGTCGCCGGCGGCCAGCAGGTCCAGCATCGGGCCCACCTTGGGCAGCTCGCGGCCGAAGAAGTAGGCCGTGGCCGCCCGCTTGCCGTCGTGGAAGGCGCCCTCGCGGCCCTCGGCGACCAGGAGCTGCTCCAGCCAGAGCCAGGCGACGACCACGTGCCCGGTCGCCTCGAGGTAGGCGGTGGCGTCGGCCAGGATCTCGGCGGGCGTCCCGCGGCCGGCGACCTGGGCGGTCACCTCGAGCAGGCGGTCGAGCACGCCGCCGAGCTGGTAGGCGTAGAACTGCGCGGTCTCGACCTGGGCGGCCCGGCTGATCGTCGTCCGGATCCGGTCCGCCAGCAGCCCGAGGCCGGCGCCGCCGTCGAGCAGGACCTTGCGGCCCAGCAGGTCCTGGGCCTGGATGCCGTGGGTGCCCTCGTGGATCGGGTTGAGCCGGTTGTCGCGGTAGTGCTGCTCCACGTCGAAGTCACGGGTGTAGCCGGCCCCGCCGAGCACCTGGATCGCCAGGTCGTTGGCGGTCAGGCACCACTGGGAGGGCCAGCTCTTTGCGATCGGGGTGAGGACGCCGAGCAGCTTCTCCGCGGCGCTCACCTCGCCGGCGTCCTCGAGCGAGGCGATGTCGTCGACCAGCCGCGCGCAGTAGAGGTTGAGCGCCAGCGCGCCCTCGACGTACGACTTCTGCGCCAGCAGCATCCGGCGCACGTCGGGGTGGTCGACCAGCGGCACCTGCGCGGTCTCGGGCGAGGCGCCGGCGGGTCGGCCCTGCAGCCGGTCCCGCGCGTAGGCCAGCGACTTGAGGTAGCCGGTGTAGCCGAGTGCGGTGGCGCCCAGCCCGACGCCGATCCGGGCCTCGTTGATCATGGTGAACATCGCGGGGAGGCCCCGGTTGAGCTCGCCCACCAGGTAGCCGACCGCTCCCGGACGACCCCCGGGTGTGTAGGCGCCGTCGCCGAGCACGGGCGCAGTGTTGACGGTGCCGCGGAAGCCCATCTTGTGGTTGATCCCGGCGAGCACGACGTCGTTGCGCTCACCGATCGAGCCGTCCTCGGCGACCAGGTGCTTGGGCACCAGGAAGAGCGAGACGCCCTTGGTGCCGGCCGGGGCGCCGGGGGTGCGCGCCAGCACCAGGTGGACGATGTTGTCGCCCATCTCGTGGTCGCCGCCGGAGATCCACATCTTGCGGCCGAAGAGCCGGTAGCTGCCGTCGTCCTGGGGCTCGGCCCGGGTGGTGATGTCGGCGAGGTTGGACCCGGCGTGCGGCTCGGAGAGCGCCATCGTGCCGAAGAAACGGCCCTCGATCATCGGCTGCACGTAGCGCTCGACCTGCTCGGGCGTGCCGTGCACGGTGAGCAGGTTGGCGTTGGCCATGGTGAGCAGGGCGTAGCCGGTGGTGCCCACGTTGGCGGCGTGGAACCACGCCATCGCGGCGTTGAAGACCGACGTGGGCAGCTGCATCCCGCCGACGGACTCCCCCAGCGGCGCGGCCAGAAAGCCGGCGTCGGCAAAGGCGCGAAGCGCGGGCTCCACCTCGGGCACCAGCTCGACCTTCTCCCCGTCGAAGCGGGGCTCCTCCAGGTCGGCCTTGCGGTTGTGCGGGGCGAACGACTCTGTGGCGATCTGCTCAGCCAGCCGGAGCAGGTCCTCGACGGTGTCGCGCGAGTGGTCGGCGTACCGCGCCCGCTCGAAGAGCCGCTCCGTGCCGAGCCAGTCGAACAGCAGGAACTCGAGGTCGGCGCGGGACATGATCTGGCTCATCGCCGCAGGCTACCCGCCGTGGTCAGCAGGGGGCGCAAGTCTTGCGGGTGGGGGCGATGCTGGAGGCATGAGCGAGAAGTCGAGCTATGACGTGGTGGTCGTCGGTGGTGGGGCCGCCGGCCTGAGTGGCGCCATGGCGCTGGGGCGCTCGCGGCGCCGGGTGCTGGTGGTCGACGCGGGCGAACCGCGCAACGCGCCGTCGGCGCACGCGCACAACTACCTGGGCCGCGAGGGCGTCGCGCCGCTCGACCTGCTGGAGTCCGGGCGCGCCGAGGTGGCGGCGTACGGCGTGGAGGTCGTCACCGACCGGGTGAGCGAGGTCGTGGGCTCGGCCGACGACTTCACCGTCACCACGGCGAGCGGCCGGCAGATCAGTGCCCGCCGGGTCCTGGTGACCGGCGGCGTGCTCGACGAGCTGCCCGAGGTGCCCGGGCTGGCCGACCGGTGGGGCACCGACGTGCTGCACTGCCCCTACTGCCACGGCTGGGAGGTGCGCGACCGGGCGATCGCCGTGCTGGCGACGAGCGCGGTGGCTGCCCACCAGGCACTGCTCTTCCGCCAGCTCTCCGACGACGTCGTGGTCGTCGTCGCGGACGGCGTGGAGCTGCCGGACGCGGACGTGGAGCGGCTGGAGGCCGTCGGCGTACGCCTGCTCTCCGGCACCCCGCGCGAGGTCGTGGTCGAAGGCGACCGCCTGCTCGGTCTCCGGTTGGCCGACGGGTCGGTGCTGGAGCGGGACGCCGTCGTGGTGGCCTCCGAGCCCCACGTCCGCGTCGACTTCCTGGGCCCCCTGCCTCTGGCGCCCGAGCCGTTCGAGATGGGCGGGGTGGTGATGGGCTCGGTGCTGCGGGTCGACGCCCTCGGCGCCACCGCGGTGCCGGGCGTGTACGCCGCGGGGAACGCCACGGACATCAGCATGACCCTGATGGCCTCGGCCGCCCACGGCAACCGGGTGGGCGCCTCCATCAACGCCGACCTGGCGGCCGCCGACGCCGACCGAGCGGTCGCGGAGGCGCGCGCGCAGCGGTTCGAGCGCCCGGCGTGGGAGGAGCGCTACTCCGGGGAGCGGGTGTGGAGCGGACGGGTCAACCCCCAGCTCGCCGCGGAGGCCGTGTCGCTGACACCGGGCCGGGCGCTCGACGTGGGCTGCGGCGAGGGCGGTGACGCGATCTGGCTGGCCCAGCACGGCTGGGCTGTCACCGCGGTCGACTTCGCCGAGGCGGCGCTGGCGAAGACGGCCGAGCACGCCGCCGGGGCCGGCGTCGGCGACCGGGTGGAGACCCGGCAGGTCGACGTCCGGACCTGGGAGCCCGGCGAGGAGCGGTGGGACCTGGTCAGCTCGCAGTTCATGCACCTCCCGGACGGCGGGATGGTGGCGGTGACCCGGCGGCTCGGCTCGGCCGTCGCGCCGGGAGGCACCCTGCTCGTCGTCGGCCACCACCCCGACGACCACGCGACCGGCGTCCGGCACGGGCACCGCTCGTTCCTCTTCACGCCCGAGTCGCTGCTGCCCGCCCTCGACGAGGGCGAGTGGCAGGTGGAGGTGTGCGAGGCGCGCGACCGCACCCAGGCCCACCCGCAGACGGGCGAGGAGATGAGGGTGCGGGACTCGGTGCTGCGGGCGCGGCGGCTCTAGAGCCGGTGGTCGTAGCCGAACTCCTGGCGCAGGCCCGAGTCGACCCCGTTGGCCTCCAGCACCTCGGCGGAGCGCTCGACCACCCGCCGTGTCGGCAGCACGTGGAGGAACATCAGGGTCAGGCCGATGACCGCGCCGAGCAGGTAGAGCAGGTAGGAGGAGTCGAGGAAGGCGAAGACGATCCCGAGCAGAACCGGCGCCTCGGCCAGCGCGAACCGCAGGATCATGCCGGCCTGGTAGCGCCCCTGCGCCGCCTTGCGGGCCTGACCCGCCTCGGTGCCGGGGGCGAGCGGCGGCAGGTTGTAGCCCATCGACGGGATGAGTGCGAAGAGCGCCACCCCGGCGACCAGGAGGATCCCGGCGAAGACCGGGTCCGGGGTGCCGGTGAGCCAGCTGTCGCCCGACTCCGCGTCGCTGCTCCCGACGAAGGCGAGCACCAGCCCGATCAGGACCGGGGCGCCGACGAGGGCCCCGGTCAGGATGCGGACGGTCTGGGCGAAGCTGCTGGCGGCAACAGGCTGGGACGACGACATGGGCGTCAGTCTGACGTATGGGTGGCGCTCATCGCAGCGCCAGGTGGACGACGGCCGTCTTGATCACGTCGTACTGCTCGTCGGTCAGCTCGCCGACGACGTGGGCGACCTCCACCTCGATGAAGCTCTCGGAGGGTCCGTCGAGCGCCCCCTCCATCTTCAGCTGGATGATCTCGAACCGGCTGAGCCGATCCCTCTCGGAGGGCTGGTCGTCGGGGAGGCTCGACACGAGGCAGGCGATCCTCGGGGCCGCCTCCTCGACGTCCACCCGTCCGTCGTTGATCTCCTGCAGCAACTGCGTCAGCTCGCTCATCCGCCATCTCCCACTGGGCTAGACCGTCACACCCTGTGCAACGACGGGGAGGCCGATTGGCTACGCGGACCTCCCAGAGCCTGTCCTGGTCGCCCGGGCCGGGCTACCGTGAAACGTGATGGACGAGCCACAAGCTCCCAATCGCTCGGTTGGAACTCTCGGGTTGACCTTCGTCGCAATCGGCGGCGTCGTCGGCTCCGGAGTGCTGTTCGCCCCCCTCTTCGCCGCGCAGCAGGCCGGCCCCGCCGCGATCCTCGCCTGGCCCATCGCGGGGATCATGCTGATCGCGGTGGCTCTGGTCTATGCCGAGGTCTCCGCCATGCTGCCGGTCGTCGGCGGCCTCGGGCTGCTGCCCACCTTCAGCCACGGTCAGGGGGTCGGGATCGCGATCGGCTGGGTGGCGTGGGTGGGCTACGTGACGGCGGCGCCGATCGAGACCCAGGCGATGCTGGAGTACGCGAGCAACGAGCCGGCGTTCGACTGGCTCTTCGTCGCCGAGGCCTCCGCCAACGGGCAGAGCGCTCTCAGCGTGGGAGGGATCGTGGCCGCGACGGTCGTCCTCGTGGTCTTCACGGCGTTCAACGCCTTCGGGGTCGCCCTCTTCGCCCGGGTCAACACCCTGGTGACCTGGGTCAAGCTCCTCATCCCGCTCGTCGTCGCCGTGGCACTGCTGACCCGCTTCTCCTCCGCCCCGATCCAGGAGAAGGGATTCGCTCCCGAGGGCATGACCGGGGTGCTCAGCGCGATCACCACCGGCGGGGTGGTCTTCGCCTTCCTCGGCTTCCGGCACGCGCTCGACCTCGCCGGGGAGGCACGGCGACCGCAGCGGGCCATCCCGGTCGCGCTCGTCGGCGGGATCATGATCTGCGTCGTGCTCTTCACGGTGCTGCAGCTCGGCTTCATCGGCGCGGTCGACCCCGCCGACCTCGACCGGGGCTGGGCCAGGCTCGACCAGGGCGGGGCCAACGGTCCCCTGGCCGCCATCCTCTCGGGGCTGGGCATGGCCCTGCTGGCCAAGCTGGTCGTGGCCGACGCCGTGCTGGGGCCGTTCGGCGCGGGCCTGGTCTCCACCGCCTCCAGCGGGCGCCTCACGGTGGCGGTCGCGGAGAACGGGCTCTTCCCACGCGCTGTGGCCGTCTTCTCGCGGCACGGTGTCCCGCTGCGGGCGATGGTCCTCAACCTGGTGGTCGGGCTGGCCCTGCTCCTGGCCTTCCGGGACGGCTGGTCGGAGCTGCTCTCCTTCAACTCGGGCGCGATCGTGCTGTCGATGTGCCTGGGACCGATCACGGTGGTCGCGCTGCGCCGGCAGGTGCCCGATCGGACGCGGCCGTTCCGGCTCCCCGCCCTGGCGGTGGTGGCGCGGTTCGCCTTCGTGGTGGTCGGCCTGATCGTCTACTGGACCGGCTGGGAGACGATGATCAAGCTGACCCTCCCGATCGGCGTCGGCATGGTGGTGCTGGCCGGGCGTCTGCTTCGCAATCCGGAGTTGGCACGGGCGCTCTCGCTGCGCTCGCTCGTGTGGCTCGGCCCCTACTACGCCGGGCTGCTCCTGCTGACCTTCGTCGGCAGGTTCGGCGGCGGCCGGGAGTGGCTCCCCAACGGCGTCGACATGGTGGCGGTCACCGCGTTCTCCCTGCTGATGTTCGAGTGGGGGGTGCGGGCGGCGCTGCCGGCCTCCGAGGCCGCCGCCGCGGTCGCCGCGGTGCCGGAGGTCCGGCAGCCGGCGTAGGTCGGGGTCAGGCCCGGGTCGGCGCGACGGGCTCGACCTCATCCCCCTGACGACTCCGACGAATCTGCGCTTTTCCCACCCACGCGTGGAACTCCTGGCAAGCTCCCAGCCGTGGCCCAGGAGAGCGAGTTCCCGTCCGGACTCTACGAGTCCTTGTGGACTGAGCAGCTCGATGCGCGGCTCGTCGGCGACCCTCGCCAGATCGATCTAGGCAGGGTCGATGACGCGGACCAGCCGCACGTCCTGACCCGGCACCTGGCGTCAGCACTGCACGCGCGCTTGGCGTCAGTGAAAGACCCGGTAGCCCGCCTCGCGACCGCGAACTCCATCCTGAGGTCTATCCAAGACACCAGCGCCGACGCCGTGCTGTCGCCAGTGCAGGAGTTGCACGCCGTCCTTCCTCAGCCAGGCCCTGGGTCACCCGTGCGGCCCTCGCTGCGCCCCAAGACTCCGCTCAACGACGCCGCGCTCCTGACCAATGCCCAGGGGGAGCCCAGCCTCGCCTCGGAACTGCGCGCCGAGATCACCTCAGCGGACTCGATCGATCTCCTCTGCGCCTTCGTCATGTGGCACGGGCTGCGACTCATCGAGCAAGAGCTCGAGCACGCTCGTCAGGCCGGGGTCCCCATTCGAGTGGTGACGACCACGTACATCGGTGGCACCGAGCGACGCGCCTTGGACCGCTTGGTCCGGGACTTCGGGGCGCAGGTGAAGATCCAGTACGACGCCAAGCGCACCCGCCTGCACGCCAAGGCGTGGATGTTCGGTCGAGCCACGGGCTACGACACGGCGTACGTCGGGTCGTCCAACCTGACCACCTCGGCGATGCTCGAGGGCGTCGAGTGGAACGTGCGGCTCAGCGCGGCTGCCACGCCCAGTCTCCTGGACAAGTTCCGAGCCACCTTCGACTCATATTGGAACAGTCCCGAGTTCGAGCCCTACGACCCGGAGCGGGACGCAGACCGGTTGGACGACGCCCTCCTTGAGGCCAAGGGAGTCAAAGCCTCTGACCGCGTCACGATCACGCTGGCCGGGCTCGACGTCCGTCCTTACGCCTACCAGCAAGAGATGTTGGACGCGATCGAGGTCGAGCGTGTGCTGCACAACCGCCATCGCAACCTCGTAGTCGCCGCCACCGGAACGGGCAAGACGGTGATCGCGGCCCTGGACTACCGCAACCTGGCTCGAGCCGCAGGATCACAACCAAGCCTGCTGTTCGTGGCTCATCGCCAGGAGATTCTCAAGCAGTCCATGCGCACCTACCGCGAGGTGCTGGGCGACGGCGACTTCGGAGAGCTCTATGTGGGTGGTCAGCGACCGGAGCGCTGGAAGCACGTGTTCGCCAGCGTCCAGTCGCTGACGTCGTACGGCATCGCGAACATCCCTGCCGACGCGTACGACATCGTGGTCATCGACGAGTTCCATCACGCAGAAGCTCGCACCTATCGGCGGCTCTTGGAACACCTTCAGCCGCGAGAGCTCCTGGGCCTCACCGCGACCCCCGAACGGGCGGATGGGTTGGACGTGCGTGGCTTCTTCGAGGGCCGCACCGCCGCGGAACTCAGGCTGTGGGACGCCCTAGGAGCCGATCTCCTGTGTCCCTTCCACTACTTCGCCGTGGCCGATGGCACCGACCTTCGGGCCGTGACCTGGGCGCGTGGTCGCTACGACGACACGCAACTGGACAACGTCTTCACGGGCAATGACGTGCGTTCACGCATCATCCTGGCGGCCGTACGGGACAAGGTCGCCGACGTCGCACGCATGAGGGCACTCGGCTTCTGTGTCAGCGTGGCGCACGCCGAGTACATGACCCGCGCCTTCAATGATGCGGGCATTCCCGCCCAGTCCGTGACGGGCGCGACCCCGCAGGACCAGCGGGCCCAGTCACTGCGCGATCTGCGGGATGCTCGTGTCAACGTCCTCTTCACCGTGGACGTCTTCAATGAGGGGCTCGACATTCCTGAGGTCGACACGGTGCTGTTCCTCCGCCCCACGCAGAGCGCCACGATCTTCATGCAGCAGCTCGGACGCGGCCTACGGCGCACGCACACCAAAGCCGTGCTCACCGTGCTGGATTTCGTGGGCTATCACCGCAAGGAGTTCGACTTCGGCAGCAGGTTCGCCGCCCTGACCGGACTTCACGGCAAACAGCTGGAGAAGGCTGTCCAAGAGGACTTCCCCTTCCTCCCGTCCGGATGCCAGGTTCGTCTGGACCGGCAGACCCAGCAGGTGGTGCTGGAAAACCTCAAGTCCCAGTTGGGGAATCGCTGGACCCAGATCGTTGCTCAGCTTCGTCATCGCCAGGACAAGACGCTTGACTCCTTCCTGGCCGGATCGGGACTTGAGCTCAGCGACGTCCTGCGCCGTGGCAGTCACTCCTGGACCAAGCTTCGGAAGGATGCCGGGCTCCCCACCCTGCCCGGATCGGATCTTGAGCAAAGGTTGCTCAAACGCGTGCGCGCGTTCGCGCACGTCGACGACCCGGTCCGTGCGTCGTTCTACAGCGGCTTCCTCGAGGGGGACTCCGCCAAGTACGACGACCTGTCGCCCGTGGAGCAGCGCCTCGCCCGCATGCTCTATTACTCCCTGTGGTCGGACGGGGGTGGCTACGAGAGCGTCACGGACGGATTCGACGCGGTCCGTCGGGAGGTGGCGACGCGCGCCGAGATCTCCACCGTCGTGAACCTGAGTTTCCAAGCGGCTCGGCACGTACCCGTCCCGCTCGACGAGTCGTTGAGCGGCGTTCCGCTGCAGATTCATGCCCGCTACCAGCGCGAAGAGATTCTCGCGGCGCTCGACTTTCCTCGTCTGCCCAACAGCTTCCGCGAGGGCGTGCTCTACCTCCCCGACCTCAACGTGGACGCGTTCTTCATCACCCTGAAGAAGTCTGAAGCCGACTACTCCCCCACCACCATGTACGCCGACTACCCGATCTCCCGAGACCTGTTCCACTGGGAGTCACAGTCCACGACGTCGGTGCAGTCGAAGACTGGTCAGCGCTACCTCAGCGGGTCCAGCACGGTGCTGCTGTTCGCCCGTCAGGAGCCCAAGGACGAGTTCGGGACCGCGCCCTACCTGTTCTTGGGGCCGGCTACGTACGTCAGCCACACCGGCGATCGGCCGATCGCCATCACCTGGCGACTCCGAACCCAGATGCCGACGGACTTCTTCAACCACGCGTCCGCGGTCGCTCAGTAGTCACTGCTTCTGCCATTTCTAGGAGGTCCCGTGTTCCGACGTCTCTCGCCCGTCCTTCTGTGCACTCTGGCACTCGTCATGCCCGCTGGCGTGGCGCAAGCCGCGTCCGCGAAACCAGTCATCATGACTCCTCGCCAAACGGCCGAAGTGGTGGAGGGCGACGTGCTGGAGATCCGTGCACGCATTCCGGCTGCCAAGAACGTCCGCAAGGCGACTCTTGAGAGTTTCGAGAAGTCGATCTACTCGACTCTGTCCACGTGGGAGCCGGTGAAGGCCATGGCAGTCCGCGGGCGCAAGAAGCTTGTCTTCAAGATCACCGCCCAGCACGAGAACACCAAGAGGTTCCGCGTGCGCATCGAGACCAAGGCAGGACGCAGCAAGGCGTCCAAGCCGGTGGCCATCAAGGTGTGGCGGTGGATCCCGCTTCGTGAGTTCACGCCGTACCAGCAGACCACCGCGACGGGCGTCACGGAGACGACCCTCTCTGGCCGCCGGATGCCGGCGTGGGGCGGATTGACCTACTACCCCGCCCGCTCCTGGGAATCGCGCTACACCCCTGGGCGCAACTGCAAGATGTTCCGTGGTCTCGCCGGTCTCTCGGACGCGTCTGCGGATGGGACCACTGGCACGGTGACGCTCTCGGCTGAGGAGCAGCCGCTCTGGACCTCCCCCGTCCTGACTCCCGGCGCCGCCCATCCGTTCGAGGTCGCACTGAACCTTCCCTACCGAATGTCACTCTCCGCGACCAACACCTCTGCGCCCGAGCTGAATGCATATCCGCTCGTTGGCGACCCTGAGCTTCTGTGCACGGGCATGTAGCGACCTTCATGTCAGACTCTTGACATCAAGACACCAGGAGCGCCCACGTGATTCAGCCCTATGAAGATCCGGCCAAGACCACGGAGTTCAACTTCGGGCTGCATCACGTTCAGTTGGCTCTGCCGCCCGGCGGTGAGGACGCGTGCCGTGCGTTCTACGTCGGCGTACTCGGCCTGACCGAGGTTCAGAAGCCCGCGGCGCTCGCTGCACGCGGCGGACTATGGGTCCGCGCCGACTCACTGGAGATCCACCTCGGTGTGGAGGCGGACTTCAGGCCGCAGAAGAAGGCGCACCCGGGACTGCTCGTCTCCGATCTGGACGCGCTGGCGCAGCGGCTCAGCGCGCACCAGTGGCCCTTGACGTGGGATGACGCCTTCCCCGGTATGCGGCGGTTCTATACCGAGGACAACAACGGCAACCGGCTGGAGTTTCTGCAACCTCACTGATCCCGTAGACGACAGTAGGATGACGTATCAGACGACAGGTCGGATCCGACCGCGTCCTCTTGGCCGCTCCGCCACCGGTGACCCACTCGCCGAGCCAGCGGGACGAGCAGCAGAACCCAAGCAACTAGTCCGGCGACAAGGATGGTGGCGTAGTGCTCCGGACTCGGCTGGGTGAGGATCCCCCCCACCATGGACTCGCGACTCCACTCCATCTCACTGTACAGGTGTAAACCGATGACCAGCGCGGCAAGGATGCCTGCGACGGCGACCGCCGACTCATGGATGACGGCGGTGGTGCGAGATCCGAAGGTGAGCAGGCCAAGGGGAAGGCTGACCACAAACACCGACGCGTAGAAGATGGCACTGCTATTAAACGCAACCTCCAGCCCGTGGTTAGTACGGCCGCCGGGAGCCATCATGTGCTTCTGCGGGAACAGCAGGTCCGCGAGCAAACCACCACTAACGGCGATGAGCGCAGAAAGTACGACGAATCCCGTAACGCACTGAGACCTCTTGGTTTCGACATTCATGTCGCACTGCCCTTCATGATTCGCGTGGGGGATAATGACTGCACGCCCTCTATCGCCCCGTCATTTGACTTTCTATAGGACGACCATCGGAGGGAGCCTGTCAACAATTCAACAGCAGTCGACGACAGGTGCCTGCTTCGCTGACAGTCTCAAGCGACCGTTGGCGGCGGTGAGGCACTCGGCGCTGTCTTGGCGTCAACGAAGCGAGCACGCCATGTGGCGAGGGTGGTTTTGCCGCTTGCGTCTTCGGTGGCCCAGAAGTCCCAGCCGTTCGCTGCGCCGCCCTTCACGGCGGCGGCTGCTGCCGAGGGCGTGGGGTAGGTGGCGCCTTGGTAGGGGATAGTGCCGTCGGTGTTGAGGGTGCCGCTGGCTGGCCACGCCGAGTTGGTGGACGTCACTGTCGTGGGGGTGGTGGGGAGGAAGCCTGCTGTGATGATTTGCTTGAGGGTGATGCCCACGAAGCGGCTGGTCCGGGTGGCACGGGTGGTCGTGGTGATGGTGCCCGAGTCGTCAGCGGTGGCGGTGTCGTAGCCCAACAGTCTGAGGACGCGGGCGATTGGGGTGATCGCGTTCTGGAGCGAGGCGCGTTCGAACGCGGGCAGGGTCTCATCCGAGGGGCGGTTCCCGTTGGAGGGGCGGGCGTCTTCGGCGGCATCGAGCAGGGCGACCTGTGCGGAGTTGAACCCATGTGTCGTGTCGCGTTGCACCAGCAGGGCACGCCGCCAGTGGTCTTTGCCTCGCACGTGCGCGGTGAGCCTGCTCCGCAGGCCAGCCGGTGCCTTCCCGACGTAGCAGCCCCACGAGCCGTCGGCTTGCGGCGGGTCGAGAAGGATGTAGACGCCCGGCTTGTCCCACTCGGATGCGTCGACGCGCATGGCGTGGTTGCGCTCCACGACCGCGATGCGTAGCGCCGCGTGTTGGTCGAAAGCACCAAGCAAGAACGCCTGAGCCCCCGAAGGATTCCTTCGGGGGCTCAGTCGTTGTCGTTCAGTGGCTGATCACGAACTCAGCACTTGTCGCAGCACCTGTCGCAGTACTTGTCGCAGCACTTGTCGTTCGCTCAGCATCGGACTGTCGTCCTATGCAGGTCAGATCAGCTGCAACCCGAGGTGCTCCCGCACCCTTCGCACACGTAGCACGACCCAGCCGGACGCATCTTGGTCCCACACGTCATGCAGAGCGGGCTGTCGACCGCGGTCCCGGTGAGCTTCTCAAAGAGCTCGGCGGAAGTGTGCGCCTCGCCGGTGGTCGGGCGAGCCGGCACCTCGCGGGCCTCGGCACCGTGGGTGTCCTTGGTCTCGACCTCCTCGAGGTCGAAGGACGCGGTGTCGGTCTTCAGGGACTCGGCCTCGCTGATCTCGACGAGCGGCTCGTAGGAGCCGGTCTCGAGGTGGCGCTGCCGCTCCTCGGCGGAGTAGATGCCGAGCATCGACCGCTCGTCGAAGGACATGTAGTCCAGAGCCAGGCGGCGGAAGATGTAGTCCATGATCGACTGCGCCATCCGGACGTCCGGGTCGTCGGTGAGACCGGCGGGCTCGAAGCGCAGGTTGGTGAACTTCGAGACGTAGGTCTCCAGCGGGACGCCGTACTGCAGGCCGATCGAGACCGCGATCGAGAAGGCGTCCATCACGCCGGCCAGGGTCGAGCCCTGCTTGCCGAGCTTGAGGAAGACCTCGCCGAGCTCGCCGTCGTCGTGGGCACCGGAGGTCATGTAGCCCTCGGCACCGCCGACGGTGAACGACGTGGTCCGCGAGACCCGCGACTTGGGCAGCCGCTTGCGGGTGGGGGCGTAGACGACCTTCTCCACCACGGTCGGCTCGACGGCGGCGGCCGCGGCCTTGTTGGAGTCCTGGCCCTTGTTCTCGCCCTTGCCGCTGGCCAGCGGCTGGCCGACCTTGCAGTTGTCGCGGTAGACCGCCGTCGCCTTGAGCCCCAGCTTCCAGGACTGAAGGTAGATGTCGGAGATCTCCTCGACCGTGGCGTTCTCCGGCAGGTTGACCGTCTTGGAGATCGCACCGGAGAGGAACGGCTGGCACGCCGCCATCATCCGCACGTGGCCCATCGGGGCCAGCGCGCGCGCACCCATCGCGGTGTCGTAGACCTCGTAGTGCTCCTGCTTGAGACCCGGCGCGTCGATGACGTGGCCGTGCTCGGCGATGTAGGCGACGATCGCCTCGATCTGCTCGGGCTGGTAGCCCAGCTTCTTCAGCGACCGCGGCACCGTCTGGTTGACGATCTGCATCGAGCCGCCGCCGACCAGCTTCTTGAACTTCACCAGGGAGAAGTCGGGCTCGATGCCCGTGGTGTCGCAGTCCATCATGAAGCCGATGGTGCCGGTGGGCGCGAGCACGGAGGCCTGTGCGTTGCGGAAGCCGTTCTTCTCGCCCAGCTTGATCACCTCGGCCCACGCGCTCGTGGCCAGCTTGAGCACCCGGCTGTCCTCGGTGTGCAGCACCCGCACCTGGTCGTTGGCCGACTGGTGCTTGCGCATGACCCGCTTGTGGGCCTCGGCGTTGCGGGCGTAGCCGGCGTACGGGCCCACCACGGAGGCGAGCTCGGCGGAGCGCTTGTACGACGTCCCGGTCATCAGGCTGGTGATCGCGGCGGCCATCGAGCGGCCACCCTCGGAGTCGTAGCCCAGGCCCATCGCCATCAGCAGCGCGCCGAGGTTGGCGTAGCCGATGCCGAGCTGGCGGTAGTCGACGGTGGTCTGGCCGATCGACTCGGTCGGGAAGTCGGCGAAGCAGATCGAGATGTCCATCGCGGTGATGATGAACTCGACCGCCTTGGCGAAGAGGTCGGCGTCGAAGGTGTCGTCGTCCTTGAGGAACTTCAGCAGGTTGAGCGACGCCAGGTTGCACGAGGAGTTGTCGAGCGACATGTACTCCGAGCACGGGTTGGACGCGGTGATCCGGCCGGTCTCGGGGTTGGTGTGCCAGTCGTTGATGGTGTCGTCGTACTGCAGGCCCGGGTCGGCGCACTCCCAGGCGGCCTTGCTGATCTTGGCGAAGAGCTCACGGGCGTCGACGGTCTCGATGACCTCGCCGGTGTCGCGGGCCCGCAGGCCGAACTCACGGCCGTCCTCGACCGCCCGCATGAACTCGTCGCTGACGCGCACCGAGTTGTTGGCGTTCTGGTACTGCACGGAGGTGATGTCCTTGCCGCCCAGGTCCATGTCGAACCCGGCGTCGCGCAGCGCGCGGATCTTGTCCTCCTCGCGCGCCTTGGTCTCGACGAACTCGACGATGTCGGGGTGGTCGACGTCCAGGACGACCATCTTGGCGGCCCGGCGCGTGGCGCCGCCCGACTTGATGGTGCCCGCGGAGGCGTCGGCACCGCGCATGAAGGAGACCGGGCCCGAGGCCGTGCCGCCGCTGCTCAGCAGCTCCTTGGAGGAGCGGATGCGGGAGAGGTTGAGGCCGGCGCCAGAACCGCCCTTGAAGATGAACCCCTCTTCCTTGTACCAGTTGAGGATCGAGTCCATGGAGTCGTCGACGCTGAGGATGAAGCAGGCCGACACCTGCTGCGGGGAAGAGGTGCCGACGTTGAACCAGACCGGGGAGTTGAACGAGAAGTACTGGTTGACCAGCAGCCAGGTGAGCTCGTGCTCGAAGATCTCGGCGTCCGCGGGGGTCGCGAAGTAGCCGTGGTCGATGCCGGCCTTGGTGTAGGTCTTCACCACGCGGTCGATGAGCTGCTTGAGGCTCCACTCGCGCGCGTCGGTGCCCACGGCGCCACGGAAGTACTTGGTGGTGACGATCGTGGAGGCGTTGACGCTCCAGAAGTCGGGGAACTCGACGCCGCGCTGCTCGAAGACAGCCTCGCCGGTCTTCCAGTTGGTCTGGACGACGTCGCGGCGCTCCCAGTTGATCGCGTCGTAGGGGTGGGTGCCTTCGGTGCTGAAGATGCGCTGCATCTTCAGGCCCCCCTTGTTCACCGTCTTCGTCATGGGTTCTCCTCAGTCCTGGCTTCGTTGCGTCGGTCTGTCATCTGGTTCTTGCTCTGTGTTGAGCGCCCGGCACGCAGCTTCCCCACTACGTGCCGGGCGGATCGTGGGCTAGCCCGTCGGGACGGGCAGCGCCGCGCGCTCGGCGCGCAGCATGGCGATCTCCGCCTCGAAGTCGGCCGCGCTCTCGAACGCGCGGTAGACGGAGGCGAAGCGCAGGTAGGCGACCTCGTCGAGCTCGCGCAGCGGGCTGAGGATGGCGAGGCCGACCTCGTGGGCCGGCACCTCGGCGACCCCCTCGCTGCGCAGGGTGTCCTCGACCGCCTGGCCGAGGCAGGCCAGCTGGTCCTCGGTCACCGGCCGGCCCTTGCAGGCCTTGCGGACCCCGTGGATGGCCTTCTCCCGGGCGAACGGCTCGGTGGCGCCGGAGCGCTTGAGCACCAGCAGCTGCATCTGCTCGACGGTGCTGAACCGCTTGCCGCAGGCCTGGCAGGTACGCCGGCGGCGGATCTGGCCGCCGTCGTCGGAGACCCGGGAGTCGAGGACCCGCGTGTCGGTGTGCCGGCAGTGCGGACAGTGCATGGGGGTCTCCTTCCGTTCGGGTCGAGGAGAGGAGCCCTTCCGGGCACCGCGACGACACCGCCCTTACAGGTCTAACACCTGTGGATGAGCGGCTATTTCCTGTGGATGAATCGGCTTCGCCTGTGGGTGGGAGCCCGGCGACTGTTAACTACATGTGGAAAACCACAACGGTGTAACTACTAGATGTAGTGGTAACCGTACGTCCCCGGCACCACCTGCGCAACCTGAACCGGCGAAGTCGGCGCCCGGTTTCGCAGGACGCCCTCGGGCACCGGCAAAGTCGCAGGTCAGGGCCCCTGCCGGGGTCCGGATCGGTCTGGACCGCGGCGTGTCGCGGCCCCGATCCCCGGGCCGCGGGACTGGACCGGCCTGACACAATGAGGCCGTGGCGACGGGGAAGAGAGCAGGCGCGAGGCGGGCGGCTCCTGCCCGCGCGAGCCGCCCGGCCCGCGCCGCCCGGCCCGCGCGCTCCGCGCCGCCCTTCGACCCAGCAATCCTGGGGCTCGCCGCCGGGATCACCCTCTGCGTGATCGCCTGGGGCTATCTCGTCTACGCCGCCATCGACTTCGGCATCGCCGGACGCTCCGGCAGCTCCGGCGGCTGGCTGATGCTGGCGCTCGCCTCGCTGGGCGCCATGGCCTGCCTCTTCGTGGGGCTGATGCTCGCCTCCCGTCTGACCGCGGCGCTCGGGCTGGCCAGAGAAGCTGCCGCCCACCGCTCCGAGCCGGAGGACCTCCCGGGGCCGGCCGAGCCCACGTCGGACCCGGCCCCCGCTCCCCCGGCCCGGGCAGCTCGGCCTCCCGGCGGTCGCCGGATCTCTCGCCGCTGACCTGCCCGTACCGACGGCGGGCCCCACGACGACGTCCACCCTTGGACACAGGGAGAGGCGGGGCCCGGCAGGGCCCCGCCTCTTGTCTTCCCCATCCGCCGGCCGGGGTCGAGGCGACCGGCGGAAACTATTCAGTTGTATCCACCGGCCGGGGTCGAAGCGACCGGTGGAGGCTGGAGGGGTGAGGCCAGCGGCTTCGTCACTCAGCGAGCGGGACGCGGAGCTTCTGGCCGATCGTGACCATCCCGGAGTCGAGGGCGTTGAGCCGCTCGATCTCCCCCATCACGGCGCGCACGTCACCGTCTTCGGCGATCGCGGCGGCGATGCCCCACAGGGTGTCGCCGTCCTCGACCATCACGATCTCGGTGGGCGCCGGCGTGCCCGACTCCTGCGTGGCGACAGAGCCGCCGCCCAGGAAGACTCCCGCGACAAGCACGAAGAGGAGAGCGGCGACGAAGACGACGACACGGCCGCGCCGGGTCAGGCGGACGCCGCCCCGCTCCGGTCGAACCTCCGCACGGGGCGCAGCAGGCCGCAGCTCACGGACGGGGGCGAGCTGGCGGGTGGGGGTGAGAGTCATCGTGCTCATCGGGACCTCCTGGGGAAGTGGCGGTCAGCCTGTGGGTGTTGCTGTCGAACTGATGTCTAACTGCGACCACCGACAGTCCTGACGAAGCACTGGGGCGATCCGTCTCGATCACACGTTCGATCGAACACATGTGCGACGTTAGATCAGGTGTTCGAACGAATCAAGGACCTGGCCGAACAATTGTTCGATGGCGTGTCGCCCCGCCGGCCGGGCGGATACCCTCGCCACGTGCGCAGGCAGGACTGGACGCGTGAGCGACGCGTCGTACGACGGGTGGTCGCCAACGCCGCCGCGCCGGACGCCGGCTCACCCGACGCCGTCTGGCCCGCCTCCGTCCCGGCGGTCGCCCAGGTGCTGCGCGAGGGACTCGAGATGGCCGAGGGCGTCACGCTGCTCGTCGGGGAGAACGGGTCCGGCAAGTCGACCCTGGTGGAGGCGGTGGCGATGGCGTTCGGCCTCGCGGCCGAGGGGGGCACCCGCAACGTGCAGGAGGGGACGCGTGCCACCGAGTCACCGCTGCATCAGTGGCTCGACCTGGAGAAGTCCCCGGGAGCCCCGCGCTGGGGGTTCTTCCTGCGCGCCGAGACGATGCACGGCTACTTCACCCGGCAGGAGGGGTTCGCCACCGGTCAGGACCCGCGCTACCACGAGATGAGCCACGGCGAGTCGTTCCTGGCCCTGCTGCGCTCCCGGTTCGACTCCCCCGGGCTCTACTGCCTCGACGAGCCGGAGGCGGCGCTGTCGTTCAGCGCCCAGATCGCCCTGGTGGCGACGCTGCACGAGCTGGCCGGCCGCGGAGCGCAGGTGCTGTGCGCCACCCACTCTCCCCTGGTGGCGGCCCTGCCCGGCGCCCGGCTCCTCGAGGTGGGGCCGTGGGGGATCCGGGAGACGACGTGGGACGAGCTGGAGCTGGTGAGCCACTGGCGGCGCTACCTGGACGCGCCGATGCAGTACCTGAGGCACGTCCTCGACTGAGGACCACCAACGCCGCGCCCGGTCGCCATCCGCCACAAAGCACAGTGATGTCATCAGTTTCAGGCATGCGGGTGTGATTCCCGCGCGAATAGCGTGGCTGCATGCGCGATCTCCTGACCACTCCCATGGAGACCATCGAGGCCGATCTCGAGGCCCTGGTCGTCACCATGGCGCAGTCCCCGGCCTTCAAGACCGTCGAAGAGCCGGACGCCACGGTCTACTGGTCCCACCTCCCGCTCGAGGTGTGCAACGTGATCGCCAACGCCCGGATCGCCTCGGCCGACGTCGCCGGGCGCGTCCCCGAGCTCCTGGCGCCCTTCCTTGACCGAGGGCTCCCCTTCCAGTGGATGACCACCCCCGAGACCACCACCCCGGCACTCGAGGCCGCTCTGGCCCAGGCCGGCCTGGTGGCGACCGAGGCGGCGGCGATGCACGTCAACCTGGACCGGCCGATCGACCCCGAGGCCCCCGACGACGTCTACATCGACGTCGTGTGGCCCGACCACACCGAGCCCGTCGCGGCCACGATCTTCGCCGGGCTCGGCCTCCCGGCGCACGCCGGGGGCACCCACATGGACTTCCTGGACACGATGGACCCGGCCGACCACCAGTTCTTCATCGCGCGCAGCTCCTTCACCGGCGACCCCCAGGGCGCCGGGACCTCCCACCGCCGCGGGAACAGCGTGATGCTGGGCAACATCGTCACGCTCCCCCAGGCCCACGGGCGCGGCCTCGAGCGAGCCCTGGCCGGCACCATGATGAACCGGGCCCGGGAGACCGGCGCCGGCACCGCCACGGTGATCGCCGCCGAGGAGACCTACCAGGCCCTGGTGGACCTGGGCTTCCGTACCGGGTTCAACGTGGTCAGCTGGGTCTGCAGCCCCTGACCCTGAGCGACACGCCCGTTCGAACACCTGTTTGAACTCCGCCTCCTGGCGCACTACGGTGAGGTCACCGAGACCGCACCACCCCCAGGAGGCACCGCATGCCCAAGACGCGCGAGACGAGCGGCAAGGTCGTCCCGATGCCGGACGGGCCGCCGGACGCGACCGGGCTCACCCCGCGTCAGCAGCGGATCCTGCTCTCCATCAAGGACTCGCTCGAGCAGCGTGGCTACCCGCCGAGCATGCGCGAGATCGGCCGGGAGGTCGGCCTCACCAGCTCCAGCAGCGTCGCCCACCAGCTCAAGGTGCTGGAGGAGAAGGGCTACCTCAAGCGCGACCCCAACCGCCCTCGGGCCCTGGAGGTCTTCCTGCCCGAGGTGCTGGCCGCCCGCCGGGCGATGAGCAGCGCCGAGGAGTCGTCGTTCGACCCGACGGGTGTGGGTGACGCGGCGCCCGCCGCCCAGTACGTCCCGGTCCTCGGCCGGATCGCCGCCGGCGGGCCGATCCTGGCCGAGGAGCGCGTCGAGGACGTCTTCCCGCTCCCCAAGCAGCTCGTCGGCGACGGCACCCTCTTCCTCCTCGAGGTCTCGGGCGACTCGATGATCGACGCGGCCATCTGCAGCGGCGACTACGTGGTGATCCGGCAGCAGCCGGATGCCGCCAACGGCGAGATCGTGGCCGCGATGATCGACGGCGAGGCGACCGTCAAGACCTTCCAGCGCAAGGACGGCCAGGTCTGGCTGCTGCCCCACAACGACGCCTACGAGCCGATCGACGGCACCCACGCCACCATCCTCGGCAAGGTCACCGCGGTCCTGCGCCGCATGTGATCCTGGCCCGGGAGGTCAGGCTAAACTCGCGGCGATGCGACGGTCCCGAGCAGAGCCCCAGTCCTCACCGGCCCCGCCGCTCGCCGAGGGGGTCTCGCCGGAGGTGTTCCGCACCCGGCCCGACGACCGCTTCAAGCTGACGGCGGAGTCGAAGGACCTGCTCGACGCGCTCTCCCGGGCGAGCGCGGAGGCCGGCTGGGTCTCGGCGCTGGGCTACAACCTCACGATCAGCCACAGCCACCGCTTCGTCTGGTACCGGGTCGCCAAGGTCGCCACCCGCACCGTGCGGCACCACTTCGCCACCCACGAGGTCTCCCTCGACGTCGACCACGCGATGCGGGTGCGCTACCCGACGGCGCTCTTCGCCGACTACTTCGCCTTCGCCTTCGTCCGCGACCCGCTCGAGCGGTTCCTCTCGGCCTGGCAGGACAAGGTCGTCAACACGAACTACTTCAAGTTCGACGGCGACACCCACGCCCGGATGCAGCGGGTCGAGGAGTTCGCCCGGTGGACCGCCACCCACGACCTGCGCGCCGTCCCGGGCACCGACCAGCACCTGGCGCTGCAGACCCGACTGATCGACCTCGACCGGGTCGACTTCGTGGGACGGCTGGAGACCTTCGACCGCGACTTCGCCGAGGTCTGCGAGCGGGTCGGCGCGCCCGCCGTGCCCGCCCGCCCGCGCAACCAGACGGCCCCCGGCGGGCGTCGGCTCGACGTCTCGGACGAGCTCCGCGAGCTGGTCAGCGCGATGTACCGGCGCGACTACCAGATCCTCGGCTACTGAGCCCTACTCCCCGGCGGCCGCGGCCAGGCGGCTGAGCGCCTTGCGCACCACCTGCGGGTCGTGGGTCGTCCACATGGGCGGGAGGCTGGCCTTGAGGAACCCGCCGTACCTCGCGGTGGCCAGCCGCGGGTCGAGCACCGCGACCACACCCCGGTCCGAGGTGGTGCGGATCAGCCGGCCGGCGCCCTGAGCCAGCAGCAGGGCGGCGTGGGTCGCGGCCACCTGCATGAAGCCGTTGCCCCCGGCGCGGTCGGCCGCGCGCTGGCGGGCCGACATCAGCGGGTCGTCGGGACGCGGGAACGGGATCCGGTCGATCAGCACCAGCTGGCAGGTCTGCCCTGGCACGTCGATTCCCTGCCACAGGCTCAGGGTGCCGAACAGGCAGGTGTGCGGGTCGGCCACGAACTGACGCGCCAGCTCGGGGAGCTGGGCCTCGCCCTGGGCCAGGGTGGTCAGGTGGGGCAGCCGTTCCCGCACCACCTCGGCGGCCGCCTCGGCGGCGCGGCGGGAGGAGAAGAGGCCAAGCGTGCGCCCGTCGGCGGCGTCGACGAGATCGACGATCTCGTCGAGCTGCGCCTGGCCCAGCCCGTCCCGGCCGGGCGGCGGCAGGTGGCGGGCGAGGTAGAGGATGCCCTGGCGCCCGTAGTCGAACGGCGAGCCCACGTCGAGCCCGCGCCACGGGCGCGCTCCCTCGGACTCGACGGCGGGGGCGCCGGTGTCGACGCGCTCCGAGGGCTTGAGCCCCAGGCTGCCGGCCACGGAGGCGAAGTCGCCGCCCAGCATCAGGGTCGCCGAGGTGAAGACGACCGTCTTGTCGGTGAGCAGGCGCTCGCGCATCTGCGCCCACACCTGGAGCGGTGCCACGGCCAGCCGGGCGGGCATCCGCTCGCGGGCCTCGTTGAGCCACAGCACGTCGGCGTCGCTGCCGGCCGCCATCCGCTCCGCGGTCGTGAAGACCTCCTGAGCCAGCCCCTTGGCCTGGGTCCGGGCGGCGTCGGCCTCCCCCGCGCCCTTCTCCTCCTTGCCGAACGCCGAGACCACCGCCCGGGCGGCGTCGCGGACCAGCACCAGCGCGTCGCCCAGCTGCTGCCCCATCTGGTCGATCCGGCCCCCCGGGGTCATCGCCAGGGCGTCGGCGAGGGCCTCGGCGGCGTCGGCCAGGTCGTCGGCGGGGTTGGAGGCGCCGGCGTTCTCGGCCACGTGGCGCTGGGCCCGGCGCGAGGCCCGCTCCACGTCGCCCACGGACAGCTCGTCGGTCGCCGCCTGGGTGACCCGCGCGGTGAGCTCGTGGGCCTCATCGATCACCACCACGTCGTAGTCGGGGATCATCGGCACCCCCTCGATCGCGTCGATGGCGAGCAAGGAGTGGTTGGTGACGATCAGGTGGGAGCGCTGGGCCTTCTCCTTGGCCCGCTCCGCGAAGCACTCCGTGGCGAAGGCGCAGCGCGCCGCGCCCAGGCACTCCCGGTGGTTGACGCTGACCTGACGCCAGGTGCGGTCGGTGTGGCGGGGCGCGTTGTCCCGCTCGCCGGAGCCGCCCGACTCCACCTCGGCCTCGGCCCAGCTGCGCAGCTCGAGGACCTCGGCGCCCATCGAGCCGGCCGGGACGTCGACCAGCACACCCTGCTCGTCGGGGACGCCCTCGCGGACGCGGTGCAGGCAGGCGTAGTTGGACCGCCCCTTGAGCACCGCGTAGGAGGAGTCCACCCGGTCGCCGACCGCCTCCATGAGCCGCGGGATGTCGCGCTCCACCAGCTGGTGCTGGAGGGCCAGGGTGGCGGTGGCCACGACCACCCGGTCGCGGTGCAGCAGGCTGGGCACCAGGTAGGCCAACGACTTGCCGGTGCCCGTCCCGGCCTGGACCAGCAGGTGCTGGCCAGACTCCATCGCCGCGGTCACCGCCTCGGCCATCTCGACCTGGCCGGGGCGCTCCTGACCGCCCAGCGCCCCCACGGCAGCCGCCAGCACCTCCGGCACCGAGGGTGCGGGAGGTGCGGCGGTCTCGGTCGCGTCAGGCATCCGAGAAGCCTAGGGCCGGGCGCCGACAGTCAGGCACCTCAGACGACGGCACCGGAGTCGTCGGGGGCGCGCTCGACCCTGATCTTCTTCTCCTTCGACATCGGCCACCGCTCCTGGAGGTAGGTGACCAGCGGGGTCGCGGTGAAGACCGAGCTGTAGGTGCCGACCACCAGACCCACGAGGAGGGCGATCGCGAAGTCGCGCAGCGAGTCTCCACCCAGGACCGCGAGGGCGGCCAGGATGAACATGGTGCCCAGACCCGTGTTGACCGTCCGCGGCAGCGTCTCGACCGCCGCCTTGTTGGCCAGGTCGGTGAAGAGCTCGCCGGGCTTGGACTCCCGCCAGCGCTCACGGACCCGGTCGAAGACGACCACCGTGTCGTTGACCGACAGACCGATGATGGTCATCGCGGCGGCCAGGAAGATGCCGTCGATCGGCTTCTGCAGCCAGGCGAACAGACCCACCACGATCAGCACGTCGTGCGCCATCGCGATCACCGCGCTCAGGCCGAAGGTCCACTTGAAGCGGACGGCGAGGTAGATCAGCTGGGCGGCGAAAGCGATCGCGAAGGCGATGATCGCCTTGTCGCGCAGCTCGTTGCCGAACGAGGCGCTGATCTTCTCGTCGCGGACCTCCTCGGCCTCACCGCCGATCTCGGCCAGCGCCGCCCGGATCTCCTCGGCCTCCTCGTTGCTGATCTCGCCGGTGCGGACGGTGATGTTGGCCTGGTCGGACTCCTGGACGGTCGCGTCGGCGAAGCCCGCCTCCTCGACCGCGTCGCGGGCCTCGTCGGCGTCCAGCTTCTCGGTGGTGGAGAACTCCATCACCCGGCCCCCGCTGAACTCGACGCCCAGGTTGAGCCCGTTGACCACGATGCCGGCCAGGGCCACCAGGGTGACCACACCGGAGATCGCCAGCCACAGGGCGCGCTTGACCATCAGCTGCGGGTTCTTGCGCTCCAGCCAGGTGCGGACCCGGCCGATGTCGGCGATGCCGGAGACCTGCGGGTGCCGCGAGACCCACTTGTTGGCGACCCCTAGCTCGGTGAGCACCCGGGCGATGATCAGCGCCGAGACCATCGAGGCCACCACGCCGATGCTCAGCGTGACACCGAAGCCCTTGATCGGCCCGGAGCCGAGGAAGAAGAGCAGGCCGGCGGCGAGCAGGGTGGTGACGTTGGAGTCGATGATCGCGGTCCAGGCCTTGTTGAACCCGATCATCAGGGCCCGGCGCAGCCCCGCGGACGGGTTGGCCTGGTACTCCTCCCGGGCGCGCTCGAAGACCAGCACGTTGGCGTCGATCGCCATGCCGATGGCCAGCACGAAGCCCGCGAGGCCCGGCAGGGTCAGCGTGGAGCCGAGCCCGACGAGCATCGCGTAGGCCAGCAGCGCGTAGGAGGTCAGCGCGATCGTGGCGAGGAAGCCGACGAAGCGGTAGACGAAGATGATGAAGAGCCCGGTGAGCACCAGGCCGATGACGCCGGCCTTCCACGAGGCGTCGATCGCGGCGTCACCCAGGGTGGGGCCGATCTCGCTGACCGAGATGATCTCCACCGGCAGCGGCAGCGCGCCGCCCTCGATCAGGATGGCCAGCTCCTGGGCCTCCTGGATCGTGAAGTTGCCGGTGATCTGGGTGCTGCCGATGATCGCGCTGCCGCAGGGCACCTGGACCTCGGGCGAGGAGATCACCTCGCCGTCGAGCACGATGGCGATGCGTCGCTGGTCGCCCGTGGCGCAGGCGGCGTCGGCGGAGAGCTTCTCGAAGGCGTCGGATCCGGCGCGGGAGAAGTCGACCGCGACGGCCCAGCCCGTGCTGTTCTGGGGCTGCACCGCCTCGGCGCCGGTGATGTCGTTGCCCTCCATCACCGCGGGGCCCACCTCGAGCACGTCGCCCTGCTCGCTGGGGACGAGCAGGTTGCCCTTCTCCGAGGGCTTGCCGTCGGCGTTCGGCAGGCCGCCGGCGACCACCGGGTGGACGGTCAGCTGCGCCGTCCGGCCGATCGTCTCGACCGCCTGCTCGGAGTCCTGCACGTCGGGCAGCTCGACCAGGATGCGGTTGTCGCCGGAGCGGACCAAGGTCGGCTCGGAGACGCCGAGCGCGTCGACGCGGCCCCGCAGGACCTCGACGGCCCGGTCGGTGTTCTCCGCGTTGGCCTTCACCCCCGAGGGGCTGTCGCTGGTCTCCAGCGTGATCGACGTGCCGCCGCTGAGGTCGAGACCCAGCCTCGGCTCCTTGTTGAGGGCGAGCGCTGCGCACCCGGCCAGCAGGCCGAGCACGAGGATGAAGCGGATCCAGGCACCACGTGACATGCGACGCATCTTTCCCTAGCCGACCAGAGGTGCCCAATCCGGGCACCTCCTCTGGAACGCGCCGCGCGCCCGGTTGGTTCCGGTGCCCTCGGAAGGTCCCCCGTGACGTTACCTGAGAGGAAGTTGATAACGTGCTGAGAAGTCGGAGCTCCCGAGGAATCACTGACTCGCTGGGGCCCTAAGCGCGCGCCTTCGGGGACCGCCCCCGACGTCCGCCCCCGGGTGTGGACGCGGCCGCCGCCAGCGAGAACCCCCGACCACGCACCGGTTCCGGGAACGCTGCCGGCGGGGTGCGACGCCTCCGGCGACGTGAGGAGCTGCACGTGGACGGGTTGGATTCGGTGACCTTCGGAGTGGGGACGATCCTGCTCCTGCTGCTGGCGTTCTACGGGGGGACCTTCTGGATCTCCACGCGGATCGGCAAGAAGAACGAGAACGCCGACGGCTACATGACCGCCGGCCACAACATCGGCTTCGGGATCTCCGCGGCCAGCATGACCGCGACCTGGATCTGGGCGTCGTCGATGTACGCCTCCGCCAGCTCCGGCTACACCTACGGCATCTCCGGCCCGATCCACTACGGGTTGTGGGGCGCGCTGATGATCTTGTTCATCTACCCGTTCGGCCGGCGGATCCGCGCCGTCGCGCCCCGCGCACACACCCTCGCCGAGGTGCTGCACGTGCGCCACGGCCGCTCCAGCCAGCTGATGCTCGCCGGCTCCAACGTGGTCGGCAGCCTGATCAGCCTGATGTCCAACTTCATCGCCGGCGGCGTGCTCATCTCGCTGCTCTCCCCCTTCACCTTCGTCCAGGGCGTCTTCATGGTGGCCGGGGGCGTGCTGCTCTACACGCTGTGGTCCGGCTTCCGCGCCTCGGTGCTGACCGACTTCGTGCAGGTCGCGGCGATGCTCGGTGCCGTCATGGTGATCGTGCCGGTGATCTTCTTCGCCGCCGGCTTCCCCGCGGCGTTCGAGACAGGCGCCGGCAACCTGACCGCGCAGCAGGGCAACTTCTTCTCCAGCGACGCCTTCCTCAACCAGGGAGCGCCCTACATCGCCGCGGTCCTCGCCTACGCCATCGGCAACCAGACCATCGCGCAGCGGCTCTTCGCCGTGCGCGAGGACCTGATCAAGCCCACCTTCATCACCGCCACCATCGGCTACGGCGCGATGGTGATCGGGGTCGGGATGCTGGGCGTGATGGCGCTCTACCTGGGGCTGGAGCCGCAGGGCGGGGACGTCAACAACCTCGTCCCGCAGATGGCCGCCGCCTACCTGCCCGGTGTCCTGGTGGCCGTCTTCTTCATCATGATCATCGGGGCGCTCTCCTCGACCGCGGACTCCGACCTCTCGGCGCTGTCGTCGATCGTGATGGCCGACGTCTACGGCCAGAACGTCGCCGGCCGCGAGGGCGCCAACCCGCGCACCATGCTGCTGATCGGCCGCGCCACCATGGTCGTCTCGACGGCGATCGCCATCGCCTTCGCCAGCCTCCAGCTCGACATCCTCGACCTGCTGGTCTTCGTCGGTGCCCTGTGGGGTGCGCTGGTCTTCCCGGTGATCGCCAGCTTCTACTGGGAGAAGGTCACCAACAAGGCGTTCACCGTCTCGGTGCTGGTCGCCCTGGCCGTCTTCCTCCCGGTGCGCTTCTCGCTCATCCCGATGAACGGCGTCACCGGGCTCGTCGTCGACGTGCTCTCCATCATCGGCGTCGGCGTGGTCGCCGCCCTGATGGTCTTCGGCTTCCTCGGGCTCACGCCCGCGAAGATCGCCGGTGTCGTCGCGGCGCTGGTCGCGGCCCCGTTCGCCTTCGGGGCGATCCACGACTACGCCACCCTCAGCGGCTCGTTGGTCGCCTACGCCGTCAGCACGCTGGTCTGCTGGGGCATGTCGTCGCTCAGCGGTGCGTCGTTCGACTTCGACTCGGTCAAGGACCTGGTCGGCGACTTCGACGCCGACGACGACCTCGACGACAACCTCGACCCGGTCCGCTGACCCGGACCCACAAGGAGAACGCCATGAGCACCGTCGCACTCACCCTCTACGTCCTGATGTGGCCGGTGATCGTCGCCGCCGTCCTCTTCGTGATCAGCCGCGCGTTCCTCGGCGAGTGGCGCGAGGCGCGCCGCGAGGGGCGCGACCTCATCTGAGGACGGCTCAGACGGAGTACACGAGGAGCTCGCCCGCGAGCTCCTCGTGTGCTCGTCCGCGGACCCTGGTCCCGGCGCCGGTGTGCTCGAGCTGGTCGATCTCGCCGTGCTGGTGCAGCTTGTTGAGCAGGTCGCCCCGCTCGTAGGGCAGCAGCGCGTCGAACTCCACCGACGGGTGGGGCAGCTCGGCCTCGACGGTCGCGAGCGCCGCGGCGATGCCCTCGCCCGTGCGGGCGCTGACCACCACGCTGTGGGGCTCGCGCTGGCGCAGCCGGGCGATGACCATCGGGTCGGCCGCGTCAGCCTTGTTGATCACCACCAGCTCGGGCACCTTGTCGGCCCCGATCTCGGCGAAGACCTCGCGGACGGCGGCCAGCTGGCCCTCCGGGTCGGGGTGCGAGCCGTCGACGACGTGCAGGATCAGGTCGGAGTCGGCGACCTCCTCCAGCGTCGAGCGGAACGCCTCGACGAGCTGGTGGGGCAGGTGCCGGACGAAGCCGACGGTGTCGCTCATCGTGTAGACGCGGCCGTCGGCGGTCGTCGTACGCCGGGTGGTGGGGTCGAGGGTGGCGAAGAGCGCGTCCTCGACCAGGACCCCGGCGTCGGTGAGCCGGTTGAGCAGCGAGGACTTGCCGGCGTTGGTGTAGCCGGCGATCGCCACCGACGGGATCTGGTTGCGCTGGCGCTGGGAGCGCTTGGTCTCCCGGGTGCCCTTCATCGCCTTGAGGTCACGGCGGAGCTTGGCGATCTTGTCGTTGATCCGGCGACGGTCGGTCTCGATCTTGGTCTCACCGGGGCCGCGGCCGCCGATGCCCTCACCGCCGGAGACCCGGCCACCGGCCTGGCGGGAGAGGTTGCCACCCCAGCCGCGCAGCCGCTGCTTCATGTAGGTCAGCTGGGCCAGCTCGACCTGCGCCTTGCCCTCACGCGACTTGGCGTGCTGGGCGAAGATGTCGAGGATCAGCGCGGTCCGGTCGACGACCTTGACCTTGAGCCGGTCCTCGAGGTTCCTCAGCTGGCTGGGCGCCAGCTCCCCGTCGCAGATCACGGTGTCGGCGCCGGTGGCGGCGACGATCTCGCGCAGCCCGTCGACCTTGCCGCGCCCGATGTAGGTCGCGGGGTCCGGGCGCTGCCGGCGCTGGTAGATGGCGTCGAGCACCTCGGCGCCCGCGGTCTCGGCCAGCAGCGCCAGCTCGGCCATGGAGTTCTCCGCGTCCTCGACCGACCCCTCGGTCCAGACGCCGACCAGGACGACCCGCTCGAGCCGGAGCTGGCGGTACTCGACCTCGGAGATGTCCTCGAGCTCGGTGGAGAGGCCGGCGACCCGCTTGAGCGCGTGGCGCTCGGCGAGGTCCATCGACCCGGTGGTCTCCTCGGGGTCGGGCTCGTCGGGGTCGGGCTCCGCGTAGCCCGACTCGAAGTCGTCGTCGTCCCACGCCTGCGTGGCGTCGAGCTGGTCGTTCAGCGAGAAGTCGCGTGCGTTCGTCATATGCCCTTCAGGGTAGGCCCGGGGCGCACCTGACGCGACCCGTTATCGGTGGTCAACACCGTGCCCGCCCCGGCCATTCCTCATGCGAGGAGGGCGGCGGCCGCGGGCGCGACCACCTCGCGAGGCAGGTGGCCGAGCACCACCAGCTCCGACATCCCGTGCACGGTGGCCCACAGGCCGGCCGCCAGGGCGGCGGGGTCGCGGCCCGCGAAGCGAGGCAGCGCCACCAGCCCGTCCACCTCGCGTGCCAGGAGCTCCTCGTTGCGCGCGATCAGCGGCGCCATCGCGGTCGAGGGCGTGCCGGCCGAGCAGTACTCGGGGTCGAAGATCAGGGAGAACGCCTGCGGGTTGTCGGCCGCGAACCCGACGTACGCCGTGAACATCGCGGTCAGCCGCGCCACCGGCCCCTCCTCCCCCGCCATCGCCCGCTCCTGGGCGGCGACCAGGTCGCCCATCGCCCGCACGCCGACCGCCACGAGCAGCCCCGCCCGGTCCCCGAAGTGGTGGTAGGGCGCGTTGTGGCTGACCCCGGCGCGCCGGGCGACCTCGCGGAGGCTGATCCGGGCCGGAGGCACCTCCTCGAGCAGGTCGGCCGCGGCCGCCACCAGTGCGGGCCGGAGGTTGCCGTGGTGATAGGCCGACGGAGATCTTGACACGGACAAGATGGTACGCGATGTTGGCGGTGTCCACATTCTTGTCATTGTCCAGATCGGAGCACCGCCATGACCCGCACCCTGATCGTCGACGCCCACCCCGACCCGACGTCGCTCACCGCCGCCCTCTCCGCCCGCTACGCCGCCGGCGCCGCCGCCGAGGGGGTCGCGCTGACCCTGCGCGAGCTCGACTTCGACCCCGTGCTGCACGCCGGCTACCGCCCCGGCCAGCACCTGGAGCCCGACCTGGCACGCGCCCGCGAGCTGCTGGAGTCCAGCGAGCACGTCACCGTGCTCACCCCGCTCTGGTGGGGCTCGGTGCCGGCACTCCTCAAGGGCTTCTTCGACCGGACCCTGGAGATCGGCTGGGCGTTCCGCTACCTCGACAACGGACGCCCCGAGGGCCTGCTCGCCGGCCGTACCGGTCGGGTGGTCGTCACCTCGGACTCACCCCGCTGGTACCTGCCGCTGGTGGGAGACACCACCGTCAAGCAGGTGAAGGCCCGGACCCTGGAGTTCTGCGGCATCAAGCCGGTCAAGGTCACCCGCTTCACCGACGTCCGCCACGCCTCACCGGAGCGTCGCGCGCAGTGGCTGGAGGAGTGCGAGGCGCTCGGCGCCCGCGACTCGACTCAGAGCGCGGTCTCTCCCCGGGCCACGATCACGGCGGGCCCCGTCAGCAGGACGTGACCCTGCTCGGTCCAGCTCACCTGGAGCTCCCCGCCCGGCACGTCCACCCGGTACGTCGCCGGGCGCGAGGCGCCGTCGGCGCGAGCGGTCGCCACCATCACCGCGCAGGCGCCGGTGCCGCAGCTGCGGGTCTCCCCCGAGCCGCGCTCGTGGACGCGCATCGCGACGTGACCGGCGGCGCGGCGGACGACGAACTCCACGTTGACCCCGTCGGGGAAGACCGTGGGGTCGTGGCGCGGCGCCTCCAGCAGCGACCCGGCCTCGGCCAGGTCGTCGACGAAGGCCACGGCGTGCGGGTTGCCCATGTCGACGCTGAGCGCCGGCCAGGAGCGCTCGCCCACCGCCACCGAGGTCTCCCCCAGCACCTTCGGCACCCCCATGTCGAGGGTGACCAGGTCGCCGTCGACGGTGCAGACCTTGATCCCGTCCCTGGTGGCCACCGGCACCGGCTCGTCGGCCGGGACCAGCCCCTCCTCGACCAGGTGACGGACGAAGACGCGCAGGCCGTTGCCGCACATCTCGCTGACCGAGCCGTCGGAGTTGCGGTAGTCCATGAACCACTCGGGGTCCCCCGCCCCGACGGCCGAGGTGCGCAGCACCCGCAGCACCCCGTCGGCACCCAGGCCCGCCCGGCGGTCGCAGAGGGCGCGGACCCGCTCGGCGGAGAGGTCCCCGTGGACGGACCCGTCGTGGTCGGGCAGCAGCACGAAGTCGTTCTCGGTGCCGTGGCCCTTGAGGAACGGATAAGTCACCGGCCCAGTGTGACACCCGGCCACCGGGACGCCCCGGTCAGCCGACCGCGCGGAGCGCACGCTCCACCCGGTCTGGGTCGTCGAACCGGATCCAGGTGATCCGGGGGTCCTTGCGGAACCAGGAGTCCTGCCGCCGGGCGAAGCGCCGGGTCGCGATCACGGTCCGCTCCTGGGCCTCGGCCAGGGTGAGCTCGCCGCGCAGGTGGGCCGCGACCTCGCGGTAGCCGATCGCCCGGGAGGCGGTCAGTCCCTCCTCCAGGCCTTCGGCCAGCAACCGCTCGACCTCCTCGACGAAGCCCTCGTCGAACATCTGCGCCACCCGCCGGGCGATCCGGGCGTGGAGGGTGGGGCGGTCGATGTCCACGCCGATCTGCACCGTCGCCGGGTCGGCGTACTCCAGCCGCGGCAAGGTGGCGCTGAAGGGCCTGCCGGTGATCTCGATGACCTCCAGGGCACGGACCACGCGGCGCCCGTTGGCGACCAGGATGCCGGCGGCCGCCTGTGGGTCGAGGCTCGCCAGGCGGGCGTGCAGGAGGGCGGGGCCGGCCTCGGCGAGCTCGGCCTCGAGCCGGCGGCGTACCGACTCCTCGGTGCCCGGGAACTCGAAGCGGTCGAGCACCGCGCGGGTGTAGAGCGCCGAGCCGCCGACCAGGACCGGCACCCGGCCCCGCCCGCGCACCTCCGCGATCGTGCGCCGTGCCAGCTCCTGGAACTGCGCCACGTTGGCGGTCTCCCGCACGCTCATCAGGTCGAGCAGGTGGTGCGGGATGCCGCGCCGCTGCTCCGGGGGCAGCTTGGCGGTGCCGATGTCCATGCCGCGGTAGACCTGCATCGCGTCGGTGTTGACGACCTCGCCGTCCAGCCGCTCGGCCAGGTCGAGGGAGAGCCCCGTCTTGCCGGCGGCCGTCGCCCCGACCACGGCGACGACGGGCGGGAGCTCGCTGGGCATGGGGGCTAGTGTGCCAAGGCGACCTGACCGACGAGCTGGAGGTGGAACATGGGAGACCCCGAGCACGAGGAGCGCCCGACGCCCGACCCGCAGACCGAGGAGGAGCCGGGGCTGACCACCCCCGGGCCGCCCACCGACCCCTCGAACCCCACCGGCTGAGGTGGAGCGCTTCGTCGTCGTCCCCGCCAGCTACGTCTACCTGCTGCGCGAGGGGGCAGGGGGCACCGAGGTGCTGCTCCAGCTGCGCACCGGCACCGGCTACATGGACGACCACTGGGCGGCCGCCGCCGCGGGTCACGTGGAGCGGGGCGAGACGGCGTACGACGCGGCGCACCGCGAGGCTGCCGAGGAGCTCGGCATCACCGGCGCCGACCTGCGCCTGGAGTTCACGATGCAGCGCACCGCCCACGCGTCGGCGATCGACGAGCGGATCGACTTCTTCCTCACCGCCCGCAGCTGGGACGGGGAGCCCCGCATCGTGGAGCCGGAGAAGTGCGCGGCACTGGACTGGTTCCCGCTCGACGCCCTCCCCGACCCCGTGGTCGGTCACGAACGATTGGCGCTGGCCAATCTGGGCACTGAGGTGAAGTACCTGACCTTCGGATTCTGAACCAGGAGCGCGCGCATGAGTGACGAGATCGGCAAGCAGCCGAAGCCCACCACCGAGGAGCCCGAGCTCCACCCGGGAGGCGTGGACGCCATCGTGCCCGACGAGCCCACGGCCGATCCGGTCCCGCACGACCTCGACCCCGCGGACAACGCGGCCGTCGACGACGCGATCCCGGACGAGATCACCGAGCCCGACCAGGAGAAGGACCAGGCGCCCGACGACGGCAAGGTCTCGGGCGAGGACGACACCGAGGACGAGCCGCCGGCATGAGTGAGAAGACACCAGACCAGGACCGTGACCCCGGCGCCGTCGACCCGGACGTGGCCGAGTCCCTGCAGGGATCCAACCCGGCCGCGGGCGGCGACGACCGCCTCGGCGGCGGCATGGGGATCAGCAGCGAGCGGGTCGGCCACGCCGGCCCCGGCCAGGAGGCGACCGACGGACTGCGGGACTCCGCACCCCACCCCGTCGGCCCGGACGACGCACCACCCGAGCAGTCCGCCGACGGCCACGAGCCCAAGCCGGTCGGCATCCCGCCCAAGCAGGCCCCGTCGGACGACGTCGGGCGCTGAGCCAGCACGCTTTGTGCTCCCGGAGGGACACCTGGTGACCCTTCGGGAGCACAGACCCTGTGGAACACGGCGCCCTCCCCAGCATCCGGCCGCCGCGAGGGCAGGGTCCCGGACGTCGGCGGCAGTCTCGGGGGCGTGACGACCGACCACTTCGCCGAGCTGCTCGCGCACCAGTCGGGGGTCATCTCCCGGCGGCAGGCCTTGGAGGCAGGTCTGCAGCCTCATGACCTTCGTCGGCTCGAGCGGCGCCGCGAGCTGACGCGGCACCACCCCCGGGTCTACCTCGCCCACACCGGCGAGCCGACATGGATCCAGCGCGCGTGGGCCGGGGTCCTCTTCGCGTGGCCGGCGGCGCTGTGCGACTCCTCCTCCCTCCGGATGACCGACGGTCCGGGTAGGACCACGCACGACGCCGGCGTCATCCACGTGGCGGTGGAGCGCGAGCGCGATCTCGACCTTCCGCCGGGCCTGCGCCTGCACCGGGTCGCCGACCTCACACCGAAGGTCCACTGGAACACCTCGCCACCCCGGATGCGCACCGAGCACGCCGTGCTGCGCGAGGCCGCCCGAGCCCCGAGCGACTTCGGAGCGGTGCGGATCCTGTCGGACGCGGTCCAGTCCCGCCGGACCACCGCACCCCGGCTCCAGGCGGCCTGGACCGAGCTCGAGCGCTTGCCTCGACGACGGTTCCTCGCCAGGGTCCTCGATGACGTGGCGACGGGAGCCTGCTCGGTGCTCGAGCACGGGTACCTGCACCGGGTCGAGCGGGCACACGGCCTGCCCGCGGCCGACCGGCAGGTGCGGGACTCGCTCCGGGGTTCGGTCTACCGGGATGTGGAGTATCGAGCCCACGGTCTCCTGGTCGAGCTGGACGGCCGCCTCTTCCACGACACGGCCGCGGCACGCCACCGCGACCTCGAACGGGATCTGGATGCCGCTGTCGCGGGGTGGGTCACGATCCGTCTGGGGTGGGGCCAGGTCTTCGACCACTCCTGCCTCACAGCCGCGCGACTCGGGGCACTGCTCAGGACCCGCGGCTGGTCCGGCAGCCCCCGCAGTTGCCCGTCCTGCTGAGTGGTTTGTGCAGCGAGAAGGTCAGCGGGTGACCTTGCCGGTGCACAAACCCGTATGACGCAGCGGCGGGTCAGCGGCAGGCGGGCGCAGGCGGGAGCGGGGCGGGGACGCCGAGGGTGGGCATGCCGAGCCCGACCCCGGCGGGCGCCGCGGGGGCCGCGGTACGGCGCTCCCACGCGTCGCCGGCGCGGGTACGGCGCACCGAGAGCACCGGGCCGTCGGCGACCAGGTGGTGCGGGGCGGCGTAGGTGACCCGGACGGTCACCATGTCGCCGGGGCGCACGGAGTCGGCCTCGACGCCGCTGAAGTCGGCCTCGAAGTGGACCAGCCGGTTGTCGGGGCCACGACCCGACAGGCGGGCGGTGGCGTTGTCCTTGCGCCCCTCGCCCTCGGAGACCATCAGCTCGACGACCTGACCGACCTGCTTGCGGCTCTCCTCCCAGGCGACCTCCTCGACCACCGCGACGAGGCGCTGGTAGCGGTCCTTGACCACCTCGGGCGGGATCTGGTCGGGCATGGTCGCGGCCGGCGTGCCGGGGCGGATGGAGTACTGGAAGGTGTAGGCGTTGGCGAACCGGGCCCGGCGGACCACCTCGAGGGTCTGGAGGAAGTCCTCCTCGGTCTCGCCGGGGAAGCCGACGATGATGTCGGTGGAGATCGCCGCGTGCGGCATCGCGGCGCGCACCCGCTCGATGATCCCGAGGAACTTCGACTGCCGGTAGGAGCGGCGCATCGCGCGCAGCACCCGGTCCGAGCCGGACTGGAGCGGCATGTGCAGCTGCGGCATCACGTTGGGGGTCTGCGCCATCGCCTCGATCACGTCGTCGGTGAACTCGGCCGGGTGCGGGGAGGTGAAGCGGACCCGCTCCAGCCCCTCGATCTCGCCGCAGGCGCGCAGCAGCTTGGAGAAGGCCTGGCGGTCACCGAACTCGACTCCGTAGGCGTTGACGTTCTGGCCCAGCAGGGTCACCTCGGTGACGCCCTCGGCGACCAACGCCCGGATCTCGGCGAGGATGTCGCCGGGACGCCGGTCGGTCTCCTTGCCGCGCAGAGCCGGCACGATGCAGAACGTGCACGTGTTGTTGCAGCCCACCGAGATGGAGACCCAGGCGGCGTAGGCCGAGTCGCGCTTGGTCGGCAGCGTGGAGGGGAAGACCGAGAGGGACTCCAGGATCTCGACCTGCGCCTCCTCGTGGGAGCGGGCCCGGTCGAGCAGGGCCGGCAGCGAGCCGATGTTGTGGGTGCCGAAGACGACGTCGACGTACGGCGCCCGCGCCACGATGGTCTCCCGGTCCTTCTGCGCCATGCAGCCGCCGACGGCGATCTGCATGCCGGGGCGCTTGGCCTTGACCGGGGCGAGGTGGCTCAGGTTGCCGTAGAGCTTGTTGTCGGCGTTCTCCCGCACCGCGCAGGTGTTGAAGACCACGACGTCGGCCTGCTCGCCGGCCGGGGCGGCGGCGTAGCCCGCCTCCTCCAGCAGCCCGGTGAGGCGCTCGGAGTCGTGGACGTTCATCTGGCACCCGTAGGTGCGGACCTCGTAGGTGCGGGGAGCGGTCTGGGGCGTGGCAGTCATGGCCTCCCCAGGGTACGGCGACCTTGCCGCGAGGTCACGATTCGGTGAACCCACGGGGTCAGGGGTGCCTCGCCGCGTGCACTCTGGGTAGGTTGCCGCAATGACCGTGGCTCAGAGCACCTCCACCGGCCAGACCCTGGTCAGCCTCCAGGGCGTCAACAAGTGGTTCGGGCAGCTGCACGTGCTGAAGGACATCGACCTGGAGGTCGCCCGCGGCGAGGTCGTCGTGGTGATCGGTCCGTCGGGGTCCGGCAAGTCGACGCTCTGCCGGGCGATCAACCGCCTCGAGACGATCGACAAGGGCTCCATCAGCCTCGACGGGCAGCCGCTCCCCCAGGAGGGCAAGGCCCTGGCCAACCTCCGCGCCGAGGTGGGGATGGTCTTCCAGTCCTTCAACCTCTTCGCCCACAAGACGATCCTGGAGAACGTCACGCTGGGGCCGATCAAGGTGCGCAAGCAGGACAAGGCCACCGCCGAGAAGCGCGCGATGGAGCTGCTCGAGCGGGTCGGCGTCGCGCACCAGGCCGAGAAGTACCCCGCCCAGCTCTCCGGGGGCCAGCAGCAGCGGGTGGCGATCGCCCGCGCGCTGGCGATGGAGCCGAAGGTGATGCTCTTCGACGAGCCGACCTCGGCCCTGGACCCGGAGATGATCAAGGAGGTCCTCGACGTGATGGTCGACCTCGCCGGCGGCGGGATGACGATGATCGTGGTCACCCACGAGATGGGCTTCGCCCGCACCGCCGCCGACCGGGTGGTCTTCATGTCCGACGGCGCCATCGTCGAGGAGAACACCCCCGAGGAGTTCTTCACCAACCCGCGCTCGGAGCGGGCCCAGGACTTCCTCGGCAAGATCCTCAAGCACTGAGCATCCCCCCCAGACGCACGACTCATCAACCCGAGAAAAGCAAGGGAGAACGCATGCGATTCATCAGGAGCAAGGCGCTCATCGTCGGCGCCACGCTGGCGCTGACCATGGCCGCCTGCGGCGACGCGGGCGAGGACGACGCCGGTGAGGAGGTCGAGGTCTCGGAGAACGCAGCCGAGGACTTCGAGGACGGCACGCGCATGAAGGAGATCGCCGAGTCCGGCAAGATCACCGTGGGCGTCAAGTTCGACCAGCCCGGCCTCGGCTTCAAGGGTGCCACCGACGACATCCCGAAGGGCTTCGACGTCGAGGTCGCCAAGATCCTGGTCGCCGACCTCGGCATCGACCCGAACAACGCCGACATCTGGACCGAGACCATCTCCGACAACCGCGAGCCCTTCCTCCAGGAGGGCCGCGTCGACCTGGTGCTCGCGACCTACTCGATCACCGACGACCGCCGCAAGGTCGTCGGCCAGGCCGGCCCCTACATGGTCACCGGCCAGCAGCTCCTGGTCCCCGCCGACAGCGACGTCGAGAGCATCGACGACCTCAAGGGCAAGGAGGTCTGCTCGGTGACGGGCTCGACCTCGATCGACCGGATCAACGAGCAGGGCGCCAAGGGCGTGGGCTTCGACAGCTACTCCGAGTGCGTGCAGAAGGTGCTCGACGGCACCGTCGAGGGCATGTCCACCGACGGTGCGATCCTGGCCGGCTTCGCCGCCCAGAACGAGGGCCAGCTCAAGGTCGTCGGCGAGGAGTTCTCCGAGGAGCGCATCGGCGTCGGCTACTCCCAGGACAGCCCGGAGATGTGCCAGTGGATCAACGACACCCTCACCGAGGCGTTCGAGGACGGCACGTGGGCGAAGGCCTTCGAGGACACCCTCGGCCCGTCGGGCGTCGAGACCCCCGAGCCCCCGGCGCTGGACGACTGCGCCTGATCCAGGCGTGACCACGCACCACGCATGACGCCATGACCCGGGGCGGCGCACCACGCGCCGCCCCGGGCCAGGTCCCCACCACCGAGAAGGGAAGCCCGGCTTGACCGCAGTCCTGGACAACCTCGACCTCTACTTCAAGGGCTTCGGCTACACCGTCTTCCTCTTCCTCTTCTCCGGTGTCCTCTCGATGCTCCTGGGCACGCTGCTGGTCGCCTTCCGCGTCGGCCCCGTCGCGGTGCTGAGCAAGGCCGCCGCCTTCTACGTCACCACCGTGCGCAACACCCCGCTGGTGATCGTCTTCGCCTTCTTCTCCTTCGCCGCACCGGTGCTGGACATCCGGTTCAACTGGCTGCAGATCTCGTTCGGCGACTTCGACCTCACCGCCTTCTTCGGCGCCGCGGTGGTCTCCCTCTCGCTCTACACCTCCGCCTTCGTCTGCGAGGCGCTGCGCTCCGGCGTCAACGCCGTCCCCCTCGGCCAGGCCGAGGCGGCGCGGGCGATCGGCCTCCCCTTCGCCGGCGTGATGCGCCAGGTGGTGCTGCCCCAGGCGTTCCGCGCCTCCGTGCCGCCGCTGGCCAGCGTGCAGATCGCCCTGATCAAGAACACCTCGGTCGCCGCGGTCTTCGGGGTCGCCGAGGCGGTCTCCCAGATGCGCTCGTTCACCAACAACTACAGCTCCGAGCGCACCGCGATCTTCATCGCCTTCGCCCTCGGCTACATCGTGCTCGTCGAGCTGTTCTCCTTCGCCGCCAACCGCCTCGAGCGTCACTGGAGGATCGCCTGATGAGCACCAGCGTCCTGTTCGACGCCCCCGGGCCCCGTACCGTCGCGCGGCACCGCCTCTACAGCGTCGTCTCGCTGGTGGCCCTCGTCGGCCTCGTCGCCTGGGCGGTCTGGCGCTTCTACGACGCCGGGCAGCTCGCCGGCGAGAAGTGGGAGGTCTTCGTGACCCCCCGCTTCGTCGAGGCGCTCCTCGTCGACGGGGTCCTGGAGACCGTCAAGATGGCCGGCACCGCGGTGGCAGGCGCCGTGGTCTTCGGCGCCATCTTCGGCCTGGGCAAGATGTCGGACCACGGGTGGGTCAGGTGGCCCGCCTGGGCGGTGGTGGAGTTCTTCCGCGCCGTCCCGGTGTTGCTGCTGATGGTCTTCACCTGGTACGCCCTGGGCATCGCCGACGGCAGCTCCTCCTACTGGGCGGTGGTCATCGCACTCACCCTCTACAACGGGTCGGTGCTCGCCGAGGTGCTGCGCGCCGGGGTCAACGCGGTCCCCCCGGGCCAGGCGGAGGCGGCGTACGCCATCGGGATGCGCAAGACGCAGGTGATGAACATCGTGCTGCTGCCGCAGGCGGTGAAGATCATGCTGCCCGCGATCATCAGCCAGTGCGTGGTCGCGCTCAAGGACACCGCGCTCGGGCTCTACGTGGTGGCGCCGGGCCTCACCCAGGTCTCCCGCCAGATCTACCTCGAGTTCGACAACCGGGTGCCGACCCTCTTCGTCACGGCGCTGCTCTACATCGTGATCAACCTGGTCCTCACCTGGCTGGCCACCCTGGTGCAGAAGCGCTTCGTCGGCGAGAAGAAGGTGCTCCAGGTCTCGATGGTCGGCGGCGCTCCGGACGACGACAAGCGGGTCTGAGCGCGCTCAGGAGCCGGTGGCCCACTGCTGGGAGGAGGCGTCCAGCCGGGCGACGTCCTCGGCGTCCAGCCGGAGCTGCAGCGCCTCGACCGACCCGCGGATCGACTCCGGCCGGCTCGCGCCCGGGATCGGGATGACGCACGGGTCCTGCGCCAGCTCCCAGGCCAGGGCGACCTGCTGGGGGGTGGCGTCGTGCTTGCGCGCGACGTCGCCGAAGTCGGGGAACGACGAGCCCAGGCCGGCGGCGTGCGAGATGCCGCCCAGCGGGCTCCACGGCAGGAAGGCCAGGCCCAGCTCGGCGCAGAGGTTCAGCTCGGGGCGCGAGCCGCGGAAGCTCGGCGAGAACCGGTTCTGCACCGAGACCAGGGAGCTGCCGAGGATGCCGTGGGCCAGGCGGATCTGCGCCGGGTCGGCGTTGGAGAGACCCACCCGGGCCACCTTGCCCTGGGCCACCAGCTCGGCGAACGCGCCGATCGTCTCCTCGTAGGGGACGGCCGGGTCGGGGCTGTGGTGCTGGTAGAGGTCGATCCGCTCGACGCCGAGGCGCTCCAGGGAGCCCTCGACCGCCTCGCGGATCCACTCCGGGCGCCCGTCGGTCGGCCATGCGGCGCCGTCGCGGCGCAGCCCGCCCTTGGTGGCCACGACCACCTGCTCGGTGTCGCCGGCGTAGGAGGAGAGCGCGTCGGCGACGAGCCGCTCGTTGTGGCCGAGCCCGGTGCCGTCGGGGGCGTAGCAGTCGGCGGTGTCGATCAGGGTGACGCCCGCGTCGAGCGCGGCGTGGATGGTCGCCCGCGCCCGGCCGGCCGCCTCCTCCCCCCCGATGGAGAGCGGCATGGCGCCGAGGCCGATCGCACTGACGGCACTGTCGCCGAGGGGTCGTTGCGGGAGGCTCATGCGCCCCACCCTAGTCAGAGCGAGCCGACCGCTTAGGCTCGTGCGCATGAGCACCAAGCCGCCACGCAGCCGGATGACGGGAGCCGAGCGCCGCGAGCAGCTCATCGACGTCGCACGCGGGCTCTTCGCCGAACGAGGCTTCGACGGGACGGCGGTGGAGGAGGTGGCCGCCCAGGCCGGGGTCTCCAAGCCGGTCGTCTACGAGCACTTCGGCGGCAAGGAGGGCCTCTACGCCGTGGTCGTCGACCGGGAGGTCACCAGGCTGCTCACGATGATGCGGGCCTCGCTGACCGGCGACAGCTCCCGCGAGCTCCTGCAGAACTCGGTGGGGGCGCTCCTCGACTTCATCGAGCTGAGCCCCGAGGGCTTCCGGATCCTGGTCCGCGACAGCCCGGTGGGGGCGTCGACGTCGACCTTCAAGTCGCTGATCGGCGACGTCGCGAGCCGGGTGGAGGGCATCCTGATGCAGAAGTTCGGCGAGAAGGGCCTCGACCCGGAGGTCGCCCCGATGTATGCGCAGATGCTGGTCGGGATGACCGCCATGCTCGGTCAGTGGTGGCTCGACGCCCGCCAGCCCGCCAAGGAGGTCGTCGCCGCACACCTGGTCAACCTGGCCTGGCACGGGCTCTCCGGCATGGAGGCCAGCCCGAGCCTGCTCACCCCGTGACTGCGGCCACCACGAAGATCCGGCGGAAGGGCAGCACCACGGCTCCGTCCGTGGCCGGGTAGGCCTCGCGCAGCCGGCGACGGAACTCGTCCTCGAAGGCGGGCCGCAGGTCGCTCGGCAGCGCCTGGAGGGTCGGGCGCGCCCCCGTCGCCGAGACCCACTCGAAGACGGGGTCGGGGCCGGAGAGGACGTGCAGGTACGTCGTCTCCCACGCGTCGACCGAGCAGCCCAGGCCGCGCAGCGCCCTCAGGTAGGTCGCCGCGTCGTGCGAGTCCGGGACCGCGGCTCCCCCGGTGTGCGCGGCGTACGGCGGCGAGGCGGCGAGCTCGCGCCGGATGGTGTGGCTGGGCTCCTCGAAGTTGCCGGGCACCTGGAAAGCCAGCCACCCGCCGGGACGGACCGCCCCGAGGAGCGCGGGGAGCAGGTCGAGGTGGTCGGGCAGCCACTGCAGCGTGGCGTTGGAGACCAGCACGTCGACCGGGTCCGGACCGGCGGCGAGCCAGTCGCGCAGGTCCGCCACCTGCCAGGCGATGCCCGGCACGGCGCGGGCGCGCTCGATCATCTCGGGACTGGAGTCGACCCCGGTCACCTCCGCCCCGGCCCAGCGCTCGGCGAGGAGCCGGGTCAGGTTGCCCGGGCCGCAGCCCAGGTCGACCACCCGGGCCGGCGCCGCGGCGGGGACCCGGGCGAGCAGGTCGACGAAGGGGCGACCGCGCTCGTCGCCGTACTCGAGGTAGAGGGCCGGGTCCCAGGAGAAGGTCATGACGTCCACCCTCGCCAACATTTGTCTTGATGTCAAGATTCTCGACCGTCCGATAGTGTGGGACCCATGCGGGACGAGGTGGACGGGCTGGTCGAGGCGTGGGCGCGCGAGCGCTCCGACCTCGACCTCGCGCCCGTCGAGGTCTTCAGCCGGATCGGGCGCCTCGCCCGGCACCTCGACCTGGCTCGCCGCTCGGCCTTCACCGCGCACGGCATCGAGTCGTGGGAGTTCGACGTGCTCGCCGCGTTGCGCCGCGCCGGCGAGCCCTACGAGCTCTCCCCCGGGCGGCTGCTGCGCGAGACCCTGGTCACCAGCGGCACCATGACCAACCGCGTCGACCGGCTCACCAGCCGGGGCCTGGTCGAGCGGCTGCCCGACCCGCACGACCGGCGCGGCGTGCTGGTGCGCCTCACCCCCGACGGCAAGGTCACCGTCGACGGCGCCTTCGAGGCGCTGCTCGAGGCGGAGGGCCGGTTGATGAGCGACCTCCCCGACGCCGACCGGGAGCAGCTGGCCGCGTTGTTGCGCAAGCTGCTCCGCCCCTTCAGCTGACCGGTCGGCTCACTCGACCTGCTCGGCCGCCTCCAGCCACTCCAGCTCGAGCTCGTCGCGCTCCGCGGCCAGCTCCTGCAGGGTGGCGTTGAGCGCGCCCATCCGCTCGTAGTCCTCGCCGGCCTCGAGGATCTGCGCGCTGAGCACGGCCTCCTGCTCGGTGATCCTCGCCAGCTGCTTGTCGATCCGCGCCATCGTCTTGCGGGCGGCGCGCTCCTCGGCGCTGCCGCTGCGCACCTTCGGCGTCGGCTCGGCGGCTGCGGAGGCTGAGGGTGCTGCGGCCGCGGCGGCCAGCATCGCCTGGCGCCGCTCCAGGTACTCGTCGACCCCGCGCGGCAGCATCGAGATCTTGCCGTCGTCGAGCAGCGCCCACACCGAGTCGGTGACCCGCTCCAGGAAGTAGCGGTCGTGGGAGACGACCACCAGGGTCCCGGGCCACCCGTCGAGGAAGTCCTCCAGCACGGTGAGCGTGTCGATGTCGAGGTCGTTGGTCGGCTCGTCGAGGAGCAGCACGTTGGGCTCGCTCAGCAGCAGCAGGAGCAGCTGGAGGCGCCGGCGCTCCCCGCCGGAGAGCTCACCGATGCGGGTGGTCAGCCGGTCGCCGGTGAAGCCGAAGCGCTCGAGCATCGAGGTGGCGGTCACCTCCTGCCCGTCGGCGGTCCTGGTCACCCGGCGTACCGACTCCACCATCGGCAGCACCCGCGCGTCGGGGTCGAGGTCGTCGAGCTGCTGGCTGAGGTGCTGCATGGCGATCGTGCGGCCGTGCTTGACCTTGCCGGCGCGGGGCGCGAGGTCGCCCGACAGCATGGCCAGCACCGAGCTCTTGCCGGCGCCGTTGACGCCGACCAGGCCGACCCGGTCGCCGGGGCCGAGCCGCCAGGTGGCGTGGGAGAGCAGCTGGCGCTCCCCGCGGAAGAGGTCGACGTCCTCGACGTCGAGCACGTCCTTGCCCAGGCGCTGGGCGGCGAAGCGCTGCAGCTCCAGGCGGTCCCGCGGCGGCGGGACGTCCTCGATGAGCTGGTTGGCGGCGTCGATGCGGAACTTCGGCTTCGAGGTGCGGGCAGGGGCGCCGCGGCGCAGCCAGGCCAGCTCCTTGCGCACGAGGTTCTGCCGCCGGGTCTCGCTGGCCGCCGACTGGCGCTGCCGTTCGGCCTTGGCCAGCACGAAGGCGGCGTACCCGCCCTCGTAGGAGTCGACCTGGCCGTCGTGCACCTCCCAGGTGGTCTGACAGACCTCGTCGAGGAACCACCGGTCGTGGGTGACCACGACCAGGGCGCTGGGCAGGGAGGCGACGTGGCGGGCCAGCCAGGCCACGGCCTCCACGTCGAGGTGGTTGGTGGGCTCGTCGAGGATCACCAGGTCGTGCGGCTCCAGCAGCAGGGCGGCGAGCGCGCAGCGCCGCCGTTCGCCCCCGGAGAGACCCGTGACCGCCCGGTCGAGGTCGATGCCGACCAGCAGCTCGCGCACCACCCCGCGTGCGGTGGCGTCGGCGGCCCACTCGTGGTCGTCCTTGCCCCGCAGCACCGCCACGCGGACCGTGTGGGTGTCCTCCAGCTCGTCACCCTGGTGCAGGTAGCCGACGTCGAGGCCGCCGGTGCGCGAGACGCGACCGGAGTCCGGTTCCTCGATCCCGGTCATCACCTCCAGCAGGGTGGTCTTGCCGTCGCCGTTGCGGCCGACGATGCCGATCCGCTCCCCCGCGCCGATCCCGAGGGAGACGTCGTCGAGCAGCGGGCGGATCCCGTAGGACTTCGAGACGCGCTCGAGGTTGAGCAGGTTGGGACGCACCGAGCCGCCGGCCATCAGAGGACCTCCACCATGTGGGCGCCGGCGACCGGGCCGACCGCCAGCAGCGCCAGCGGATGGACCGCCGCCATCGCGTCGGCCACCGACTGGGCCGCGTCGGTGGAGTCGCAGAGGAAGACGCAGGTGGGCCCGGAGCCGGAGACCAGCCCACGCAGCGCACCCTCCGCCTCGCCGCGCTCCAGCACCCGGGACAGGTCGGGACGCAGGTCGAGGGCGGCGGGCTGCAGGTCGTTGTGGAGCGCCACTGCCAGCCGGCCGGGGTCGCCGTAGGAGAGTGCCTCCAGCACCCGGGTGGCCGGCGACGGCTCGTCGGGGGCGTCGGGGAAGAGGGCGTCGAAGCGCCGGTAGACCTCGGGGGTGGAGAGGCCGCGCTCGTCGGGCACCACCACCCACGCGTAGTCGCCGTGGTCGGCGACCTCGGTGACCTGCTCGCCGCGCCCCTGCCCGCGGGCGGTGCCGCCCAGCAGGGCGAAGGGCACGTCGCTGCCCAGCTCGGCGGCCATCGCCAGCAGCTCCGAGTCGGGGGTCCGCAGGTCCCAGAGACGGTCCAGCGCCACCATCGCGGCGGCCGCGTCGGCCGAGCCCCCGGCCATCCCGCCGGCCACCGGGATCGACTTGCCGATCCGCACCGCCGCGCCGGGCCCCTGCTCGCCGCCCATCAGCCGCCCCACCCGGTCGACGATGTTGGCGCCGGGTGCGGGCACCTCGGTGCCGAGCAGGTACGGCGCCAGGACGGTCTCGACGGTCCACTCCGAGGACGCCGCCACGGAGACGTCGTCGTAGAGGCTGACCGCCTGGTAGACGGTGTCGAGCGGGTGGAACCCGTCCTCGCGCGGCGCGCCCACCCCGAGGTGCAGGTTGACCTTCGCGGCCGCCCGCACGGTCAGCACGCCCGACTCGGCACTCTCCAGCCGCCTGATCACGAGACCTCCTGGAGCTTCTCGGCGATCCGGGCGAAGTCGGCGACGTCGAGGACCTCGCCCCGGGCCTGCGGGTCGACGCCGGCGGCGACCAGCGCGGCCTCGGCGGCCTCGGCGGAGCCGGCCATCGCACGCAGGGTGGCGCGCAGGGTCTTGCGCCGCTGGGCGAACGCCGCGTCGATGACCGCGAAGACCTGCTGGCGGGTGGCCGTGGTCGCCGGCGGCTCGCGACGGGTCCAGGCCACCAGCCCGGAGTCGACGTTGGGCGCCGGCCAGAAGACGTTGCGGCCGACCGCGCCGGCCCGGCGCACGTCGGCGTACCAGGCCGCCTTGACCGACGGGACCCCGTAGACCTTCGAGCCCGGGGAGGCGGCCAGCCGGTCGGCGACCTCGGCCTGGACCATGACCAGCCCCCGCTCCAGCGACGGCAGCAGGGCCAGCATGTGGAGCAGCACCGGGACCGAGACGTTGTAGGGCAGGTTGGCCACCAGCACGGTGGGCGCCGGCCCCGGCACCTCGGTGATGCGCAGCGCGTCGCCCAGCACCACCTCGAAGCGGTCGACGTGGTCGGGCGCGCGCTCGGCGATCGTCGCCGGCAGGCGCCCGGCCAGCAGCGGGTCGACCTCGACCGCGACCACCCGGCCGGCGGCCTCGAGCAGGGCCAGGGTCAGCGAGCCCAGGCCCGGCCCGACCTCGACGACCACGTCGTCGGGACCCACCGCGGCGTCGCGCACGATGCGGCGCACCGTGTTGGCGTCGATGACGAAGTTCTGCCCCCGCTGCTTGGTGGGGCGCAGGTCGAGCTCGGCGGCCAGCAGACGCACCTCCGCCGGACCGAGGAGCCTCGGCGGTCTCGTCGTCATGCGGGTCACCCTATGACCTGGCACCCCCGGCGGGAGAGTCAGCGCAGGCCCAGCTGCGCGCTGCAGTGGGGCCACTGGCCCCAGCCCGCCCGCGCCTGCAGGATCGAGGCCCGCTTGATCTGCTCCTCGCGGCTGTGCTGGTGCGGGAGGCCGGTGCCGCCCACCGAGCGCCAGGTGGCGGCGCTGAACTGCACGCCGCCGTAGTACCCGTTGCCGGTGTTGGTGGCCCAGTTGCCGCCCGACTCGCACTGCGCGAGCCGGTCCCAGACGGTGTTGCCGGAGGAGTAGTCCGGACCCGACGAGCGGGTGCCGACCTTGACCGTGGCGTCGACCGCCTTGCGCCGCACCTTGGCGTCCAGCACCGTACGGCGGACCAGGTCGCCGTTCTCGTAGCGCAGCCGGTAGGTGACGTCGCGCAGGCCGGGCCGGCCCTCGCGGACCACGCTGCGCTCGCCCTCCAGCATGCCGTCGTCCTTCTTCTCCACGGTGCGGAAGCCGACGCGCTCGCCCTTGACCTGCTTGCGCACGACCTTGACCCGGGTGACGGTGATCCGGTCGCCGGGCTTCACCTCGCGGCCCGGGGCCGGCTTGACCTCGTCGTCGGCGTCGAGGCTGACGTCGAGCTCGTCCAGCACGTCCTGGACGGTCAGCGCAGGCACGTGGTGCTTGCGGGCCTTGCGGCCTGCCACGGCCACCGAGACCGGCTTGGGGGTGACGACCTCGAGCTCCATGCCGGAGCGCCGGATGGAGGCGCTGCGGCTGGCCGACAGGTCGGCCCCGCGGAAGCGGTCACCGATCTGGGCCAGCGCGCCCGCGACGTCGGGGGCCGTCACCCAGTGGGTCTCGGCGTCGCCGTCGACGACGAGCTCCAGGGGACGGCTGAAGGCGACGGTCACCTCGCTCCCGTCGCTGACGGGGGTGGAGAGACCGGGCGCGACCTCGTCGCGCTCGCCGATCTCGATGCCCTCGGCCTCCAGGACGTCGGCGACGGTGTCGCCCATCGCGCTGATCTCACGCGTCTCGCCGTCCAGCGTCAGGGTCACCGACTTGGTCAAGGCGGCGTAGCCGAGGGTGGTGCCCACCAGCGCCACGGCCACGAAGGCGGCCAGCGTGACGAGCAGCGGGGTCTTCTTGCTGAGGTGTGCGATCTTTTCGCGCACGAGTCTCCAAGCTTCGTTCTTCCCGGGCCTCGGTGCCGGATCCGGCATCCACGTGCTCCTGGTGAGGTGCGGTGTGGGGCGGTCCCGGCTGGCGAAGTCATCCGATCCCGGCCAACAGTCACGAGACGATAACGAGAATTGGGTAGGCGCCAAACTCGAACCGGTGAAAACCGGGAGAAAGTGACACTCCTCTCGCCCCACAGACCACATCTGCCCCAGGACCGACATGCGTCACGCCAGAACAGGGTCGGGCACGGAGCTCGGGGAGGCCCGCGGCTACCAGGAGCCGCCGAACGCGGCGTCGGTGTTGGCCTCGATGGCCGCGCACAGCGTCTCGAGGTCGTCGCCGCGGACCTGCGCCATCGCCCGCACCGTGTGCGGGACCAGGTAGGAGGCGTTGGGCCGGCCCCGGAACGGCACCGGCGTCAGGTAGGGCGCGTCGGTCTCCACCAGGATCCGGTCGCGCGGGGCCAGCGCCAGCGCGTCCCGCAGGGGCTGGGCGTTCTTGAAGGTCACCGTGCCGGCGAAGCTCAGGTGGGCCCCCCGGTCCAGGCAGGCGCGGGCGAACGCCGCGTCGCCGGAGAAGCAGTGCATCACCCAGCGGTCGGGGACACCCTCGGAGTCGAGGACCCGGAGCACGTCGTCGTGGGCGTCGCGGTCGTGGATGACCAGCGTCCGGTCCAGCCGCTTGGCCATCTCGATGTGCCGCCGGAAGCTCTCCTCCTGCGCGGGCCGGCCGTCCTCCCCGGTGCGGAAGTGGTCCAGGCCCGTCTCGCCGACGGCGCGGACCCGGTCGTGGGCGAGGGCCAGCGCCTCGATCTCGGCCAGTGCCTCCTCCAGCCGACCCTCGGCCGCCAGCCGGGGTGCCTCGTTGGGGTGGAGCGCCACCCCCGCGACCAGCGCCCCGTGCTCCTGCGCCGCGGCCACCGCCCAGCGGGCGCCGGGCAGGTCGCAGCCGATCTGCACGATCCGGGGCACCCCGACCGCGGCGGCTGCGGCGATGGCCTCCTGCGTCGCAGGCGGATCGCCGTCGGCGATGTCGAGGTGGCAGTGGTTGTCGACCACCGGGTGGGGCAACGGCTCGGGGGCCGGCGGGCGGACCCTGTCGCGGGTGGCGCCGCTGGCCCGGCTCGGCCGGTCGACGGGGGTGGGCTGGCTCATCCCACCGAGGCTATCCGGGCCAGGATCGCGGCCGTCAGCTCCTCCGGCGCCTGCCTCGGGATCCAGTGGTTCATCCCCTCCAGCACCACCAGCTCGTAGTCGCCGTCCACGAAGTCGCCGCAGGCCTGCGCCGCCTCCCGCGAGAGCGCCACGTCCCGGTCGCTCCACACGTAGGTGGTGGGCACCTGGATCCGGCCCACCGAGGGCGGGGAGAGGAAGGCCCCGCGGTACCACCCGAGCGCGCCGGGCAGCGCTGCGTCGTCCACGATCTCGCGGTGGAAGCGCTCCACGTCCTCGGGGCGCATGCCGCCCTTGAGCAGCGGTACGTCGATCAGCTCCGGACGCAGCCGGACCACCGTCTCGACCAGGGCGGGGACGGCGAAGGGCGCGACGTACCAGGACTGCGCCAGCTGGGGGCCGTGCAGCGCGGCGTGCACCATGGCCTTGGGGTGCGGCACGGAGACGGCGGTCAGGCAGCGGACCAGGTCGGGACGCCGGTCGGCCAGCGCCCAGGCCACCACCGCGCCCCAGTCGTGGCCGACCAGGTGGACCGGGCTCCCCACCTCCTCGACCAGGGCGACCACGTCGTGGACCAGCTCGGGGAACCGGTAGGACCACCGGGTGGCCGGCCGGGCCCCGGCGGAGTAGCCCCGCTGGTCCGGGGCGAGGGTGCGCAGCCCCGCGTCGTGGAGCAGGGCGCTGACGGCCTGCCAGGAGCCGGCCCGCTCGGGGAAGCCGTGGAGCAGCACCACCGGGTCGCCGTCCTGGGGCCCGCTGTCGACGACGTCGAAGGTCAGCCGACCGCGTCGGTACGACGGGATCCGGCCGCTCATCGGACGTGCACCACGTCGTAGACCACGCGCTTGGGCACCCCGGCCCTCTTCGCGACCGCAGCGATCGCCTCCTTGCGACTCATCCCGTCCTCCTCCGCTGCCGTGACGGCAGCCGCGAGGCTCTCCGGGTCGTCGGCCACCTCCGGGGCACCCTCCGCCCCGGCGACCACCACCGTCACCTCCCCGCGTACCCCGTCGGCGGCCCACTCAGCCAGCTCGCGCAGCCCGCCGCGGCGCACCTCCTCATAGGTCTTGGTGAGCTCGCGGCAGACCGCGCCCGGGCGGTCGTCGCCGAAGGCGTCGGCCAGCACGGCCAGCGCGGACGCCGTGCGGTGCGGGGCCTCGAAGAAGACCATCGTCCGCTCCTCGGCACGCAGCGAGTCGAGGCGGCGGGCCCGGTCGCCGGCCTTGCGGGGCAGGAAGCCCTCGAAGCAGAACCGGTCGACCGGCAGCCCCGAGACGGCGAGCGCGGTCAGCACCGCGCTCGGGCCCGGCACCGCGGTCACCCGGACGTCGTGCTCGACCGCCGCGACCACCAGGCGGTAGCCGGGGTCGGAGACGCTCGGCATCCCCGCGTCGGTCACCAGCACCACCCGCTCCCCGGCGAGCAGCGCCTCGAGCAGCACCGGGGTGCGGGCCTGCTCGTTGCCCTCGAAGTAGGAGACCACCCGACCGCCCAGCTCCAGCCCGAGGTCGCTGGTCAGCCGGCGCAGCCGGCGGGTGTCCTCGGCGGCCACCACGTCGGCGTGGGCGAGCTCGTGGGCGAGTCGCGGCGGGGCGTCGCCCACCTGCCCGATCGGCGTCGCGGCGAGCACCAGCACACCGGGCCCGCCGGGGGTCGATGAGGTGGCGCCACGCCCTGGATCCCGCTCTGAGTGCATGCGCCCATCCTGCACCCGCATCCGTCTACAGTGTCCGTTCGTGACCCCTCCGCGCCGCCGACCACGGCTCCAGGACCCGGTCGTCGCGTGGTCCGCGGCGCTGCTCCTCACCGGGGTCACGCTCTTCCTCCGGCTCTGGCGGCTCGGCTCCCCGCACCAGTTCTCCTTCGACGAGACCTACTACGCCAAGGACGCCTGGTCGCTGGTCAACCACGGCTACGCGCGCGGCTACACCGAGGGCGCCGACGAGAAGATCCTGGACGGGACCACCGACGGCCTGTGGACCGGCGACCCCTCGATGGTCGTCCACCCCGAGGTCGGCAAGTGGCTGATCGGGCTGGGCGAGCACCTCTTCGGGATGGACCCCTACGGATGGCGGGTCGCCTCGGCGGTGGTCGGCTCGCTGATGGTGCTGGTGATGTGCCGCCTCGCGCTGCGCCTGACCGGCTCGGTGTTCTGGGGGCTGCTGGCCGGCCTGCTGCTCTCGCTCGACGGACTCCACCTGGTGCTCTCCCGGCTCGCGCTGCTCGACATCTTCATGGCCTTCTTCCTGCTGTGTGCCGTGCACTGCCTGGTGGCCGACCGGCAGTGGTTCCGGCAGCGGCTGGAGGAGCGCGTCCCCGGCGGGGTCACCCGCGGGTGGGGGCCGCGGGTCTGGTTCCGGCCGTGGCTGCTGGCCGGCGGCGTCGCCTTCGGCCTGGCGGTGGGGACGAAGTGGACCGCGCTCTACCCGCTGGCGGCGTTCGGCCTGCTGGTGTGGGCCTGGAGCGCCGGCGCCCGACGGGCTCGCGGCGTGCGCTGGCCGGTGCTCCGCTCGGCCCTGCTGGACGGCGTCCCGGCCTTCGTCCACCTGGTGCTGGTGGCCTTCGTGGTCTACGTGGCGTCCTGGTCGGGGTGGCTGGCCCACGCCGACGAGTACGAGCGCGCGCTGTCCAGCACGCAGTACACCACCCACGACGGCGGGGAGCCCTGGCCGACCCGCGACGAGCCCGACGCCGAGGGCCTCGGCGAGCTGAAGCAGTCGCTGACCTCCCTGGCCCACTACCACCGCGACGTCTACGCCTTCCACACCGAGTTCCTCAACGACGCCACCCACACCTATGCCTCCAAGCCCCACGGCTGGCTGCTGATGAACCGGCCGGTCGGCGTCGCCACCGAGCTCGACATCGCACCCGGCGAGCAGGGGTGCGACGCGCCCCAGGGCTCCACCTGCCTGCGCCAGGTGCTGCTGCTGGGCAACCCGGTGCTGTGGTGGGGCGGGACGCTCGCGCTGCTCGCCTCGCTGGTGCTGTGGGTCGGTGCGCGCGACTGGCGCCTCGGCGTGCCCGTGGTGGGCACCGCCGCCACCTGGCTGCCCTGGTTCCAGTACGACGACCGCACCATCTTCCTCTTCTACGCCGTCGCGACCCTGCCGTTCCTGGTCCTCGCGGTGGTGCTCTGCCTGGCCCGGCTGGTCGGCCCGGATCCGCGGCCGAACCGTCGGCGGACGCTCGGCGCGGTGCTGGGCGGCTCCTTCGTGGCCCTGGTGGCCCTCTGCTTCGTCTGGTTCTGGCCGGTGTGGACCAACGAGCTCCTCACCCACCAGGAGTGGCTGGAGCGGATGTGGTTCCGCCGCTGGATCTGAGGCTGGCATGACCCGGCCCGGCGCCGGGTACGTCGGGACCATGCAGTTGCCTCCTCCCCGCGGGACGCTCAGTCACCGTCTGCGAGACGCCCTGGCCGCGTCGAGCCCCCGCCCCCTCGCCTCCCGGCCGGCCCCGGTCGCCGACGACGACCACGACGCCCAGCTGAGCCTGTGGATGCTGCACGAGCTGCACTACGGGGGCTTCGACGGCGTCGACGATGCCCTGGAGTGGGACCCGATCCTGCTCGGCCTGCGCCGCCACCTCGAGGACGACCTCGAGCAGGACCTCCGCGCGCGCTTCGAGAAGTCGGGCACCACCGCGCAGAGCGCGGAGGAGATCTTCCGGCTCGCCGACGAGCACGAGGGCGCCTCCCTCTCGCCGTACCTGCACCGGCACGCCACCCGCGAGCAGTTCCTCGAGCTGCTCCGGGCCCGGTCGGTCTACCACCTCAAGGAGTCGGACCCGGTCTCCTGGGTCGTCCCCCGGCTCGGCACCGCCGCCAAGGCGGCGCTGATGGAGCTGCAGTACGACGAGTACGGCGGCGGCGACCCCAACCGGCTGCACTCGCACCTCTTCGCCCTGGGCATGCGCGCCTGCGGGCTTGACGCGACCTACGGCGCCTACGTCGCCGAGACGCCCACCGAGGTGCTGGAGCAGAACAACGTGATGACGCTCTTCGGCCTGCACCGCCGGCTGCGCGGCGCCGCTCTGGGCCACCTGGCCGCCTTCGAGGTGACCAGCTCGCTGCCGAGCCGGCGGATCGCCCAGGGCCTGGACCGCCTCGGCCTCCCCGAGGAGATGCAGCACTACTACCGCGAGCACGTCGAGGCCGACGCGGTGCACGAGCAGCTGGCGGTGCGCACCATCTGCGGCGCCCTGCTGGAGGAGTCGCCCGAGCTGCTGGAGGACGTCATCTTCGGCGCCTTCACCTGCCTGGACCAGGAGGACCGGATCGCCCGGCACTTCCTGGAGCGGTGGGAGGCGGCGGCGTGAGCGCCGAGCCCGGCGGCCGGCCGGGGCCGGTCGGCCGTATCCCGCACGCCGACGTGGTGATCTGCCCCGGCGGCCCGATGCTGCTGCGGGGCGACCACCTCGTCGACGACGGTCAGGGCAACGTGGTCCGCACCGAGCGGCCGGTCAGCGCGGTCTGCCGGTGCGGCAAGACCGAGACCGCCCCGTGGTGCGACGGCACCCACAAGGTGCTGCCGCCCAAGCTCCGCCCCTGAGGGGTCTCACTCCTCGACGCGCCGCAGCGGCGCGGTGGCCGGCCCTTCGACGACCTGCCCGTCGAGCTCGAAGCGCGACCCGTGGCAGGGGCATTGCCACTTCTCCGCCGTCTCGTCGAGGGAGACGAGGCAGCCCATGTGCGTGCAGGCCGCGGCGACCTGGTGGAGGACGCCGTCGTGGTCCCGGTAGGCCGCGACCACCTCCCCTCCTCGCTGGAAGCGGCCGGCCGCCCCCGGGGCGAGGTCGGCCGCGGAGCCCGGGAGGACGGTGCTGCCGGCCGCGACCAGCCGGCCGGCGACCGCGTTGCCCACGAACGCCGCCCCCTGCTCGGCGGCCTGGCGGCTCTCGGCCCCCCAGCGGGCCCGGCGCAGCGTGAAGAGCTCGCGCCAGCCGAGCTCCGCGTCGTCCGGACGCGGCCGGACGACCCGACCGACGTCGGAGTCGAGGACGAGGTCGCGCAGCAGCACCCCGGCCAGCGCGCCGCTCGCCATCCCCCACCCGCCGAACCCGGTGGCCGCCCAGACCCCGGAGCCGGGCCTGGTCAGCGGGCGCAGCTCGCCGATGAAGGGGATGCCGTCGGGGGTGTGGTGGTCCTGCGCCGACCACTGGCGCTCCGCCTCGTAGCCGGGGAGCCGGTCGCGGGCCCAGCCCATCAGGTCGCTGAGGCGGACCGCCGCGCTCTGCTTGCCGGGCATGTAGGAGGCCCCCGAGACGAGCAGTCGCGCCCCGCCCTCTCCCCCGGCCGGTCGCAGCGCGGGCGAGACGGGACCGAGGCCCACGTACATGTCGGGCAGGGAGAGCGCCTCGGGCAACAGTCCGCTGAGGACGTGCTCGCGGTGGGTCTTGAGACGGGCGAACAGGAGGCCCTCGGAGAAGGCTGGGAAGTGGGTGGCGACCACGACGTGCGGCGCCCGCACGGTGTGGCCCTGCTGGGTGACCGCGCAGTGCGGGTCCCCGGTGGCGAGCTCGACGACGCGGCTCTCCTCGTGGAGCACGCCGCCGGCCCGCACGAAGTCGGCGGCCAGGGCGTCGAGGTAGGCGACGGGGTCGATCATCAGCTGGCGGTCGAGCCGGAGCGTCTCCTCCACCTCGAAGGGCAGCCCCGGGTCGGACCCGGTCCGCACCTCCAGGCCGCACTCGGCGAGCACCTCGGCCTCGCGGCGCAGCGCCGCCGCCTCCTGCGCGTCCTCGGCGAAGATCCAGCTGGCCCGCCGCTCCAACCCGCAGCCGCCACCGATCCGGGCGACCACGCCGGCCAGGTGCTCCACCGCCATCAGCTGGGACCGCGCGTAGGCCCGGGCTGAGTCCAGGTCGGCACGGTCGGCGATCCGCGAGTAGGTCGTGCCCTGGAGCGCGCTCACCTTGGCCGTCGACCCGCCGGTGGTGCTGCTCCCCAGCCGGCGCGCCTCGAGCAGCACGACCCGCCGCCCGGCCCGGGCCAGCTCCCAGGCGGTGCTCAGCCCGGTGATGCCGGCCCCGATCACCACCACGTCGCACTCCGCGTCGGCACCCAACGGCGGGTGCGGCACGGCATTCCTGCCGTCGAGCCAGATCGGGCCACTCACACGTGCGGCGTACCCCGGGGGCCCCGCCGGGAAACCGTGGGTGTGCCTTTGGCCCCACGGATGGTTGAATGTCTTCGGAGGTTCTGCCGCGAGCTTCTGCGCCCGCGTCGCATGCTCCCTCGGAGGCACGCATTGATCAGACAGCTCGAGGCGGTAGGCCGCGAGGACTCGTTCGTCCACTGCGAGGAAGCCGCCTGCGTCCTCGACGAGAACCTCGTGTTCCGGGCGGTGAACCCCGTCTTCACCACGGTGACCGGCTTCACCGAGGACGAGCTGCTCTCCTTCGGCCTGCTCCACGTCTTCCCCGAGAACCCCGACGACCCGGAGAGCGACGGCCACCTTCAGATGAGCCGCTCCGCCGAGCGGGTGCTCCGTGAGGGGCGTCTCCACCACCTGCTGCTCCAGCGCTACGACATCCCCGACCGCTCCCTCCCGGGAGGGTTCCTCACCCGCTACTGGCTGCCGGTCAACCGGCCCCTCCTCGTCGACGGCGCCGTCCGGGGCGTGGTCAACCGGGTCCGCCCCCTCGACCCGCCGACCTCCGCCGCCCGGGCTGCGATCGCTGCGGTCCACGACGCCACCGAGGGCGGGATCTTCCTCGACGAGCCCGCCGCCGAGGAGCGTGTGGCGGCGCTCTCCCAGGCCCTCGAGCAGATCAGCAACCTCGGTCACGAGGTGCTCCAGCTCCGGGAGGCGCTCACCTCGAGGGCCACGATCGAGCAGGCCAAGGGACTCCTGATGGCCGACCGCGGCTGCGGGCCCGACGAGGCCTTCAAGGTGCTGGTCAAGCTCTCCAACGACACCAACGTCAGGGTGGCCGAGGTGGCCGCCGCACTGGTCTATCGGGCACAGATGGCTGCAGAGTGATTCCCCGTTCCGAGCGGTCGAAACCTTAGTACCTGAAGTATTTTCTCGCGTGCCCGCTGGCTTGCGAGTCGTCGACAGGCGTGCTTATGTAGGGCGAGTGGTCGAGAAGTCGTTGCCACGTCAACCCCCGTTTGTGGGAGGTTCCTCGTGCTGCAGAAACTCGCCAGCAAGGCTGGCGTAGAGAACATCTGGCCCGACCCGGCAGACCGCCGGGCGGCCACCGCCCAACTGCTTGAGAAGGCCGCGACCAAGGAGGGTGACGAGCGCCGCGAGATCGAGGAGCTCGTCGTCGAGCTCAACGTGGACGTCGCCCGTGACGTAGCCCGTCGCTACCGCAACCGCGGCATCGACCTCGACGACCTCGAGCAGGTCGCCTGCCTGGGTCTGGTCAAGGCCGTGCGCCGCTTCCAGGCCGACAAGGGTCGCGACTTCCTGAGCTTCGCCGTGCCCACCATCCGCGGTGAGCTGCGCCGCCACTTCCGCGACCGCGGTTGGATGGTCCGCCCCCCGCGCTCCATCCAGGAGATGCAGGCCGCCATCAACGGCGCCGAGGAGGCGCTGGTCCAGGAGCTGGGCCGGTCTCCGCGACCCCGGGAGATCGCCGCCCACCTCGGCGTCGAGCTCGACCTGGTGCTCGAGGCGCTGGGGGCCAGCGGGTGCTTCGTGCCCAGCTCCCTGGACGCGCCGCTCACCCCGGGTGAGGCCAACGAGCTCGGCAACTCCCTCGGCGAGGACGAGTTCGGCTTCGACGCCGCCGAGGCCCGCGCGGCGCTCGAGCCGGTGCTGGCCACCCTCACCGAGCGGGAGCGGCTGATCCTCGAGCTGCGCTTCGCCGGCGGCAAGACGCAGGCCGAGATCGGGGCGGACATCGGCGTCACCCAGATGCAGGTCTCCCGCCTGCTCAGCGCCACCCTGGCCAAGCTGCGCACCGCGATGGACGCGCCGGCGGCCTGAGCCCCGACGACGGCGTCGGGCGCGCATGGGGGCGGCCTGCGGCGGGTACGGACGCTGCGTCCCCAATCAAGGAGGAAAGACCCATGGGTCTCGACGACAAGATCTCCAACGCGACCGACAAGCTGTCCGGCAAGGGCAAGGAAACCGTCGGAGACGCGACCAACGACGACCAGCTCAAGGCCGAGGGCAAGGGCGACCAGAGCGTGGCCGACCTCAAGCAGGCCGGCGAGAAGGTCAAGGACGCCTTCAAGAAGTAGCCGTCCCGGCACATCGACAGGCTGGGAGCGCGTGACCTGACAGCCTCAGGACACGCGCTCCCAGCCTGTTGGCGTCTGGCGCACCAGGCCGAGGCGCTCGAACTCGCTCAACCAGCCCTCCATCGGCCACCACCCCCAGCGGTCCCGGAAGAGCCGGGCGTTGCGGACGATGTCGTCCAGGTGGCGCACCGGGGGGTCCTCGACCGGGTGCCACTGGTGCCGGGCGAGGGCGCCCCCCACCCACCACCCCGGCACCCCGGCCGCCCGGGCCCGTTGCCCCAGGTCGGTGTCCTCTCCCCCGTAGCCGGTGTAGGCCTCGTCGAAGCCGCCCACGGCCCCCCAGGCCCGCGGGCCGACGGCGAAGGAGAGCGACCAGAAGAGCCGCCAGTCCTCGAGCGGGACCAGCTCGCCCACCGCCGGGGCCGGCCGGGCGGGGTGCGGCCGTGCCGCGGCCAACTCCGCGTCGTCGTAGCCCCGGTCGGGGTCCCGGGGCGGAGGGAGGTAGGCCACCGGCCCGCACAGCAGCGGGGCCTCCCCGGCCTGCCGCCCCGCGGCCTCCTCGTAGCGGGCCAGCAGGTGCTCGTCGGCGAGGCAGTCGACGTCGAGGAGGACGGCGAGGTCGGCCCCGTGGGTCCAGGCCGCGTCGACCGCGCGGTTGCGGGCGCGCGCCAGCGGCAGCCGCCCCTCTCCCCCCGCCGCGGCGTCGACCGCCAGGTCGACCACCCGGGTCCGGTCGGCCAGGGGGCCGGCGGCCACCACGTCAGGGATGTCCGGGTCGCCCATCGACACCACGACGAGCGCGTCGGGCCCTCTAGAGCCGGCGGCCAGGGACTCGTGCTGGCGGGTCAGGTGCGCGTGCCGCCCGGCCACCACGGTGGCCACCACCAGCCTCACGCGAGCAGCTCCGCGAAGCGCCGCGCGCCCTGGCCGTCGTGCCAGCGCTTCCACGCCTCGCCTCCCACGGAGGTGGCCCGCGCCAGCAGCCCCGGCCAGCGGGCGTCGTCCGGCCAGGCGGTCAGCGGCACGCCGATGCCCAGGCCGGCCAGCCGGGCCACCGTGTGCTCCTGCTCACCGAAGGGGCGCGGGTCGGCGACCACCACGGCCGGCGCACCGGCGGCGGCGACCTCGGCGACGGCGTTCTGCCCGGCGTGGGTGACCACCACCTCCGCCGTGCACAACAGCTCCCACACCGTGTCGGGGTCAGTGGTCGTTGCCGCACCGAGCCATTCGCGGCCCGGCGCGGCCCGCCGGAGCCGGGCCAGCAGCTCCTCGCGCGCGCACGCGCCGCCGGTGCCCCAGAGCAGGTAGCCCGTCCCGGGACGCCGGGGCCCGGTGGGCACAGAAGCGTCGAAGCGGCTGATCGCCCCGACGGGACGCACCCGGCTCCCCCCGTCGTCACCGTCGGCCCCGGCCGGCCAGGCACCGACCAGGAGGTCGGCCAGGTCGCGGCCCAGCCGGTGCGCCGGGTCGCTGCGCTCGCCCGGCATGGCCACCACCGCCACGGGGACGCCGCAGAGCCGGGCCAGCACGGTGATCTCCACCGAGACGTCCACCACGACCAGCCGGGGCCGCGCCCGGGCGATCCAGGAGGCCACCTGGGCCGACCGCACGGCCAGCCCCTCGTCGTGCCGCGGGACCCAGTGCAGGACGCCGTGCGCGGTCACGTCGCGTCCCTCGGCGCCGGCCGTCCCACCCCGGTCGTCGCGGGCCAGGGTGATCCACTCCCGATGTGCCCCGGGAGGGGGCGGCAGCGAGCTGAGCACCGTCACCGGCTCCGCGAGGTGGGCGGTGACCGAGAGCATCCGGTGCAGGTGCCCGGCGCCGTGGTGGTGGACGTACCAGCCGATCACGCCGCCGGCTCCGCGTCCAGGGTGGCGAAGAGGTCAAGGTAGCGGTCGACCATGGTCTCCACCGAGCAGGAGGTGACGGCCCGGTGGCGGGCCGCGGCCCGGTCGAGCCGCTCGGCCTCAGGCACCGCGGCGGCGGCCGCCTCGACGTCGCCGCCGGGCACCAGCCGGGCGCTGAGCCCGTCGACCACCTCGGGCAGGCCGCCGCGGGCGAAGCCCACCACCGGGGTGCCGCAGGAGAGGGCCTCGGCTGCCACCAGCCCGTAGGGCTCGTCCCAGTCGGGGGTCACCAGCGCGGCCGAGCTGTGGCCCACCAGCCGCGCCAGGTCGTGCTGGTGCAGGTGACCGGCGTAGCGGGCCCGGGGACCCAGGCGCGGCAGGACCAGCGCGTGCCAGTAGTCGCGGTCCACCACGGGCCCGGCGATCACCAGCCGGCGACCCGCTCGCTCGGCGATGTCCAGGGCGAGGTGGAGGCCCTTCTCCGGCACGATCCGGCCGAACCAGACCAGGTCGTCGCCGCCCGGCCCCCGCGGCCAGAGCCGGGTGTCGATGCCGTTGGGCACCACCATCGCCGTGGTGACGTGGGACCACTGCCCGGCCGTGAAGTCGCTGACCGCCACGAAGCGGCTCCCGGTGCCGGTGGACAGGTCGACGGCCGGCTCCAGCCAGGGCGTGGGCGGTGTGTGCAGGGTGGTCACCATCGGCGCCGGCAGCGCGTCGGCCATCGCCACCGGCAGGTAGTGCAGGGAGTTGTTGTGCACCAGGTCGACGTCGGTGCAGGCGGCCAGGGCGAGCATCAGCCGCAGGTAGGCGTGGTGCTGCTCGAGCCACTCCCCCGGCAGCATGGAGACGTCGGCGCGCGCCCGGTCGCTGATCCGCGGCGGGCGCACGGTCAGCTCCTCGACGCCGAGGAGCGGGTCGCTGCCGGGTGCGGCACAGACCCGGACCTGCACCCCCCGGGCGGCCAGCCCCCGCGCCAGGTGCCAGGTCATCGACTGCAGCCCGCCGGCGAACGGCTCGGCGATCGGGTAGCGCGAGTCGGCCACGATCGCGACCCGGAGGGGCTGCCTCCTCACGCCCCGAGCACCGCGGCGTAGAGGCGCTCGTGCGCCTCGGCGAGCCGGGCCCGCTCGGCCCGGCGCTCGGCGACCTCCGCCCGCCACCGGGGGCGCTCCGCACGGGCGCGGAGCACGGCCCGCTCCAGGCCGACCGCGTCGAGCCCGTCGCGGTCGAGCCCGAAGGAGAGGCACGGGCGCTGCTCGGCGTAGTAGCCGCAGCTGGGCGCGGCGACCGCGGTGCCGAGGTCGTGGCAGGCCTCGAGCCAGCCCGAGTGCGTCCCGGACCGGTAGGGCAGCACCGAGAGGTCGAGCCCGGAGAGGTAGTCCCACAGCTGGTCGTCGCAGTAGTAGTCGTGGACCGAGAGCTCCAGCATCCGGTCGGCGGCCAGGTCGGTGAGCGTCTGCGCCACCTCGGCGTCGTAGTTGCCGGAGCCGGGCGTCATCACGTCGGTGTGCACGTCGACGACCAGGCGGGCGTCGTCGAGCGGGGCGAGGACCTTGACCAGGGCGTCCACCACCGCGATCGGCTCCATGCCCGCACGCAGGCTCTTGAGGTGGACCCCGACGACGAAGTCGTCGTGGGTGGGCCGGGGCCGGGCGATCAGGGCCTCCGGCACCACGTGGGGGTGCGGCAGCACCGTCGCGGTCCGCCCCCACCGGCGCTCGATCTCGGCCGCCGCCCCCGGGGTGAGGGTGATGAGCGCGGCCGCTGCCGGCACCAGCACGTCGAGCTGGGCGGCGTGCAGGGCCTCGTCCCGGTGGTGGGGGTTGCTCAGGTCGTGGACGGTGTAGACCAGCGGCTTGCGGCACCAGCCGAGCGTCTCCACCCAGCCGCGCAGCTCGTCGGGGGAGCGCGCGTCGAAGCCGAAGTGCAGGTGGGCGAGGTCGAAGGAGTGCTGGTTGTCCAGCACCCAGCGCACGTCCAGCGCGGCCGGCGGCCACCACTGCGCGGCCGGCACGTCGCCCGGGGCGGGCGGGTCCGGCAGACGCACCACCCGCCGGCCGGCGGCCGGACCGGACTCGTCGGGGGCCTCGAGGTGCCGGACGTAGACGTGCCCCGAAGGGATCGACAGGACACGCATCGTCATCGGGACTCCTGAGCGCGGATGCTGAACGCCCGACTTCCTGAGCGACGCTCGCGGCGTACCCTGCGCCGGAGCGGGACAAACGTGTGCTACGTCAGTAGAGCTGCCAGGCTGGGTCGGCGGTGGACCCGAGGGCGGTGGCCTGCTGGGCCAGGAACGTCTGGAAGCCGGAGGCCGCGCCGAGCACGTGCACCGAGGTCCGGCCGTCGTCGTCGCGGTCGACCAGCTGGACGTCGGCGCGGCCGTCGCCGTCGTGGTCGGCCAGCGTCGAGATCCACGTCGCGGGGTCCACCGCCGCCATGGCGGTGGGCGTCTGGGTCAGGAACGACTGGAAGCGCGCGGCCCCGTCGAGCACGTGCACCTCGACCTGGCCGCCGGGTCCGGCCAGGTCGACCGCGTAGAGGTCGGCGACCTGGTCGTTGTCGTGGTCGCCGACGCCGAGCTGCCACCGGCCCGGCTCGAGCGGCGGCAGCGGGACCACGTCGGTGGAGAGCGTCGAGCGCAGGCCGGCGGCGGCGTCCAGCACCGTGACCGTGGTGAGGCCCTGGGCGTCCCGGGCGATCGCGTGCAGGTCCGCGCGGCCGTCGCCGTCGGCGTCCCCGGCGCCGATCCGGGCACCGGCGGCGGCCGAGAGGTCGAGGCCGGGGACCACGTCGTGGGCCAGGAACCCCTGGAAGCCGGTGGCGCCGTCCAGGACGTGCACCCGGCCCGAGGGGTCGACCGCGTAGAGGTCCTGGACGTGGTCCCCGTCGTAGTCGCCGCGGGTCAGCCGCCAGTCGCGCACGAAGAGCGGGATGGTGGTCTGGGCGGCCAACGAGGCGAAGTCGCCCTCGGCACCCACGGCGTGCAGCTCCATCGCCCCGCTGGCGCCCTCGGTGACCGCGTGCAGCCCGCTGGGCTGACCGGTCGGCATGCCCCGGCCGACCACCTCGACGCGCACCCAGTCGACATACATCGAAGGGCCCGACAGGTCCTCGGCCGGCACGCCGCAGCTCGGCTGCTCCGCGTCGGGGCAGTTGCGCTTGTGCTGGAGGCGCAGGTACTCCGGGGCCACCGGCGAGCTCGGCGTCGACCAGGTCTCGACCCCGTCGACGAAGAGCCGGGTGGGGGCGGCGAGCGCGGCGTCGGGCTCCTGGCCGGGGCCGGCGTAGGTGAACTCCGCGGCGTACTCGTGCCAGCCCGACATGTCGGCGGGGTAGCGGGCGCCCACGCAGTCCATCGGACCGGTGCGGGGGAAGTAGCGCCAGTAGAACGCGACCTGGACGCGGCACGCACCCGTGCCGCCCCAGCTCTCCACCACGTCGATCTCCCCGACCCGCTCCGCGTGGTGCGTGCGCAGCCAGAAGGACGGGTGGGTGCCGGTGCGCCGGGGCATCTTGATCGAGGCGCTCACCCGGTAGGTGGTGCCCACCTCGAGCGGGACGGGGTCCCGGGCGATCAGGTTGCCCTCGGGGCGCACCCGGAGCACGCTGAGGCCGTCGAGCGTGGTCAGCTCGGTACGGGCTGGGGTCGAGCTGGCCAGGTGCGTCCACTGCTCGCCGGGAGCCCCGGTCGGCGTCGGCTCGAAGTCGTCGCTGAAGATCTGCTCAGGCCCCACCTGGGCGGCCGGCGCGACCACCGGCGGCTCGGGCGCGGCCGGACCCGAGGGCAGGGCCGCGGCGATCACGGTGGACAGCGCGAGCAGCAGCTCACGCAGCCAGAGGAACTCGAACATGGGTCCTGTCGGGGGAAGGGGGCGTGGTTCCCGATTGAACCGGCTGGGGGCGGCGGAGGCAAACGACCGGGGCTTCCTAGGATCGGGGCCATGTCCTCCTCCGCCGCTGCCGTCGCCGCCCCGCGACCGCAGGACCGTCCGCTGCACTCCCTGTGGCAGCGTCACCGGGCCTTCCGGGGGCGCTTCGTCGCCGCGGTCGCCACCTCGACCGTCAACAAGGTCGCCGACGTGATGCCCGAGCTGCTCATCGGCGCCGCGGTCGACGTGGTGGTGCGGGGGGACACCTCCTTCGTCGCGACGCTGCTCGGGGTCGAGTCCCGCCACGCCCAGCTGGGCTGGCTGGCCGCGATCAACGTGGTGGTTTGGCTCATCGAGTCGGCCAGCCAGTACGTCGCCGACGTGCTGTGGCGGGGGCTGGCGCAGGGGGTCGAGCACGACCTGCGGGTGGAGGCCTACGACCACGCCCAGCACCTCGACGTGGGCTGGCACGAGGCGAGACCCCAGGGCACCACGCTGGCCACGCTGAACGACGACGTCAACCAGCTCGAGCGCTTCCTCGACGTCGGGGCGCCGCAGATCCTCCAGACGGCGCTCAACGTCGTCCTGGTGGGGGCCATCTTCGCCGCCGCCTCCTGGCAGCTGCTGCTGCTGGCCTTCCTGCCGATCCCCGCGATCGTGCTCGGGTCGCTGGTCTTCCAGCGCCGCCTGGAGCCGCTCTACGCCCGCGTCCGCGAGGCGGTCGCCGACCTCTCCGGCACCCTGAGCGCCAACCTGGGCGGCATCACCACGATCAAGGCCTTCACCGCCGAGGACCGGGAGCGGGAGCGCGTGGCGGCCGTCTCGGCCGCCTACCGCGACGCCAACACCGCCGCGATCCGCTCCTCGGCCGCCTTCGTCCCCCTGGTGCGCCTGGCCATCCTCGTCGGCTTCACCGCGACCCTGCTGCTGGGCGGGTGGGCGACGCTCGACGGCCGGCTCGAGCTCGGCGTCTACTCGGTGCTGGTCTTCATGACCCAGCGACTGCTCTGGCCGCTGACCCGGGTGGCCGAGGTGCTCGACCTCTACCAGCGGGGACGGGCCTCGACCGTGCGGATCCTGACCCTGCTGGAGGAGACCAACTCGGTGCCGGCGGGCGACCGGCAGCTCGCCCAGCCGGTGGGCGGGCGCCTGGAGCTGCGCGGCGTCCGGGCCGGCTACGGCGAGGGGCCCGACGTGCTGCACGGGGTGGACCTGGTGGTCCCCGCCGGCGAGACGCACGCCGTGGTGGGCCCCACCGGGGCGGGCAAGTCCTCGCTGCTGCGCCTGGTGATGCGCTTCGACGACCCGCGGGCCGGCCAGGTGCTCCTCGACGGCCAGGACGTGCGCGACCTCGACTGGGAGTCGCTGCGGGGCTCCACCGGCTACGTCGCCCAGGACGTCTACCTCTTCGCCGGCACGATCGCCGACAACATCGCCTACGGGCGCCCTGACGCCTCGCGGGAGGAGATCCGGGCCGCGGCCGAGGCGGCGGCCGCCTGGGAGTTCATCAGGGCGCTGCCCGGCGGCTTGGACGCCTCTGTCGGCGAGCGCGGCGTCACCCTGTCGGGCGGTCAGCGCCAGCGGCTGGCGCTGGCCCGCGCGCTGCTGCGCCGGCCGGCGGTGCTGGTGCTCGACGAGGCCACCAGCGCGGTCGACAACGAGACCGAGGCGGCGATCCAGCGCTCGCTGCGGGTGGCGACGGCGGAGTGCACCGCCCTGGTGGTGGCCCACCGGCTCTCCACCGTCCGCCACGCCGACCGGATCTGGGTGCTGGACGCCGGCCGGGTGGTCGAGGCCGGCACCCACGACGAGCTGGTGGCCGCCGGTGGCGCCTACGCCGCGCTGTGGGCGGTGCAGACGGGCGACCGGCTGCCCGGCTGACGCCGCGGACAGGGCCACAACGCACGAGACGGCAGGTCGGTGACCTGCCGTCTCGGGCTGCTGGTGGAGCTGAGGGGATTCGAACCCCTGACCTTCTCATTGCGAACGAGACGCGCTACCAACTGCGCCACAGCCCCAAGCGAGTAGGAACGTTAGCACCCGGTTCGGGGCTCGTCCCAATCAGGTTCGCCTCCGTCAGGAGCCGACCGCTCGCCGCGTCTCGCCGTCGTCGCCCTGGGCGGCCTGCTCGGTGCGGGCCGACTCCTCCGCGGCGCGGGCGATCGCGGCGTCCTCGTCGGTGCGACCGGAGGTCCACACGCCGGTCGAGTCGAGGTCGATGGTCTGCACCGTGCGGCGCACCGCGGCCGGCTTGGAGACGTAGGTCGGCAGCGTCACCGGGACCATGTCCCACATCGAGGGGTCGGTGACGACGACGTCGGGAGCGGTGACCACCGCGGTCTGCCGCTCCTCGGCGACAGCGGCGGGGACGACCGGGATGTCGGTGGTGGGCGCCTCCTCGGGGGCGGCGGGGGCCGCGCGCTGGGGCTTGACGACGGGCAGGCCGCGCTCCTTGCGCACCATCAGCCGGCAGGCCACCAGCCAGGCGGCCAGCAGGGCGCCGGGGATCGCGACGTACCACCAGGAGATCACGCCGGAGGCGGCCACCGCGACGACCCCGACCAGGGCCAGGAGCAGGACGCTGAGCACGTTGCGCCGGCGGCGGGCGGCCCGGTTGGCGGCCGCCCGGCGGGCGGCGACGGTGGCGACCACGGGCTCGGGGCCCTTGGTCTCGATGCGGGGGACGGACGGGGCCCGGCCCGGCGTCACCACCAGGCGCGAGTCACGGGAGCTGACCGGCTCCCGGCGGGCCAGCACCCGCATGGTCCGCGAGAACCGCTCGACCGAGCGGGTGCGCTGCACCTCGTCGTGGTGCTTGATCGCCTTGGGCACGAGATAGGCAGCCCACGCCACGGCAAGGGCGACGAAGATGAGTGCGCTCAGGTCCACGAGTCGAGATTAGGTTCGATAGCCGAACTTGGCGCGGACGTGCCTAGGTGTGTCGCAGAGCAACTCCTGTGACGTGTGGGATTCCCGGGGCTCACCCGTCGTGGCGGAGCCGCGCGAGCAACCCCCCGGGCACCTCCTCGGCGGTCACCGCGAAGATGCGGTGGTCGCGCCAGGCGCCGTCGATGTGCAGGAACCGGGGCGCGTAGCCGACCTCGTGCAGGCCCAGCTTCTCCACCACCCGCAGCGAGTTGGAGTTCTCGGGCCGCACGCAGATCTCGATGCGGTGCAGCCCGGCCGGGCCGAAGCAGTGGTCCACCACCAGCGCCACCGAGCGGGGCACCACCCCCCGGCCGGCGAAGGCCTGGTCCAACCAGTAGCCGACGGAGGCGAAGAGCGCCGAGCCGCGCACGATGTTGTTGACCGTCACCTGGCCGGCGAAGCGGCCCTCGACCTCGATCGCGAACGGCATCGTCGTCCCCTGCCGGGCCGCGCGGTGCAGCCGCTGCACCAGCTGGCGGTACGACGTGGGGCGCCGGTCGCCCCCGGGCGGCACCGTCGCCTCCCACGGGCTGAGCCACTCGAAGTTGCGCTGGCGGGCGCGGGTCCAGCTCTCCTCGTCCGACAGCGCCAGCGGCCGCACCACCACGTCGCCGTCGACCAGCCGGGCCGGCCATCCGGGCGCCGGGGGCAGTCCGGTCCAGCCGGGGAGCCTCACCGGCCGGTCACGGGGTCATCCCCCGTCCCCGCGGTCGTGGTCGGAGCCCACGACCTGCTCCACCGCGTGCACCAGCACCGGCTCGAGGACGGCGAGCCCGTCCCTGACCCCGCCGCGCGAACCGGGCAGGTTGACCACCAGGCAGCGGCCGGCCACGCCGGCGACGCCCCGCGACAGCGCGGCCAGCGGCTGGCCCTGGGCGGCGCCGTGGGCCCGGACCGCCTCGGCGAGGCCGGGGACCTCGAAGTCGAGCACCGAGCGCGTCGCCTCCGGCGTCCGGTCGGTGGGGGTCAGCCCGGTCCCGCCGGTGGTGAGCACCACCCGGGCGCCGGCGGCCACGGCCTCCCGCAGCGCCTCGGCGACCGGCTCGCCGTCCGGCACCACCGCCGGGTCGCCGACGGTGAAGCCGAGTCCGCGCAGGAACTCGGCGATGACCGGCCCCGTCTCGTCGGCGTAGACCCCCCGGGCAGCGCGGTTGGAGGCGACCACCACCGCACCGGGCAGGCTCATCGCCGCCACTCCCCCGACTTGCCGCCGGACTTCGACTCGACCCGGACGTCGGTGATGGTGGCGGCCTTGTCGACCGCCTTGACCATGTCGACCACGGTCAGCGCCGCCACCGAGACCGCGGTGAGCGCCTCCATCTCGACGCCGGTCCGGTCGCGGGTGGAGACGGTGGCCAGGATCTCCACGGCGTCGTCGGCGACCGTGAGGTCGACCGTCACCGAGGAGACCGAGAGGGGGTGGCACAGCGGCACCAGCGACGGCGTCTGCTTGGCGCCCATGATGCCGGCGATCCGGGCCACCGCCAGGGCGTCCCCCTTGGGCACCCCCTCACCGCGCAGCAGGGCCACGACGTCGGCGCTGACCAGCACCCGCCCGGAGGCGACCGCGGTGCGGGAGGTCACCTCCTTGGCCGAGACGTCGACCATCCGGGCCGCTCCCGACTCGTCCACGTGGGTCAACCGGTCCATCGCCGCCTCCTCAGAACGCCTCGTCCAGGCACAGCACCTGGACCATCTCGCCCGCCGTCACCCCGGTGACGTCCTCGGGGACGACCACCAGCGCGTTGGAGGCGGCCAGGTCGCCGACCAGGTGGGAGCCGTGGCCCCCGACCGGCTGCACGAACGCGCCGCCGCGGTCGGTGCCGTAGGTGGCCCGGACGAACTGGCGCCGTCCCGGCGCCGAGGAGATCGGGTGGGTCAGGCGCGCCCGCCGGGTGGGCCGCTCGTAGGGCAGCCGGCCCATCATCCGGCGCAGCGCCGGCAGCACGAAGACCTGGAAGGAGACGTAGGCCGAGACCGGGTTGCCCGGCAGCGTGAAGATCGGGATCCGGTCCTCGCCGACCACGCCGAAGCCCTGCGGCTTGCCGGGCTGCATCGCGACCTTGCCGAACCACACCGTGCCCAGGTCGGCGAGCGCCTCCTTGACCACGTCGTAGTCGCCCTCGCTGACCCCGCCGCTGGTGACGACCAGGTCGGCGCGGACCAGCTGGTCGCTCAGCGCGTCGGTGAAGGACCGGGGGTCGTCGGGGACGATGCCGACCCGGTAGGCCAGCGCCCCGGCGGCCCGGGCGGCACCGGCGAGCAGGAACGAGTTGCCGTCGTAGATGGAGTCGTGACCCAGGGTGGTGCCGGGGTCGCGCAGCTCGGACCCGGTGGAGATGATCACCACCCGCGGGCGGGGCCGCGAGCGGACGGTGGCCCGGCCCACCGAGGCCAGCAGGCCGAGGTGGCGGGGGCCGATCACGGTGCCGTGGTCGAGCAGCAGATCGCCGACCGCGACGTCCTCGCCGGTGCGCCGCACGTGCTGGCCGACCTCGGGCGCCCGCTCGACGAGCACCTCCGCCACCCCGCGGTCCGTCCACTCGTAGGGCACCACCGAGTCGGCACCGGTGGGCATCGGGGCCCCGGTCATGATCTTGGCGGTGGTGCCCGGCGAGAGGGCGAGCAGCCGGGCCTGCCCCGCGCCGATCTCGCCCACCACCGGCAGCCGCACCGGCGACTCCGGCGAGGCCCCGGCGACGTCCTCGAACCGGACGGCGTAGCCGTCCATCGCGGAGTTGTCGAAGCTGGGCAGCGCCACCTCGGCGAACACGTCCTCGGCCACCGCCATGCCGAGGGAGTCCATCAGGGGCTGCGGGAAGTCCGGCAGCGGCGAGACACCGGCCAGGACCCGCTGGACCAGGTCGTGGACGCTGATCGGCTCCGGCTGGTCAGCCATCGGAGCCGGGGTCCTCGCCGATCACCGCGCCGGCCTCGACCCGCTGGGCGGAGGGGGCGTCGAGCTCGACGTCGCCGCGCAGCGTGACTCCCCTGCCGAAGGTCCAGTCCCCGTTGATCCGGACACTGGTGGCCTCCCGCAGCGAGGGTGCTCCCTCGGGGAAGCGCCGGTCGAAGTCGGCGACGAGCTTGTAGTAGCTGGAGTCGAGGTCGATAAAGGGGACGGCCTCGGCGGCCTGGTCGAGCACGAAGTCGTCACCGAGGTCGTAGATGTCCGAGCGCAGCACCAGCAGGTCGTCGGTGGTCTTGACCGGCACGAAGCGGTCGCGGCCCACCTCGATGGTGCGGGCGCCGGGGAAGACCTCGATCGCCGCACCCATGGCGGTCTCGATCTGCACCACCTCGGGCGAGGTGGGGTCGGCCGGGTCGACGGTCTTGACGTTGCGGATCAGCGGCAGGCCCAGGATGCCGTCGCGCGCGTCGAGGGTCTCCTGCATCGCCTGCAGGTCGAACCAGAGGTTGTTGGTGGAGGTGTAGCGGTGCCGCTCCAGGTCGGCGAGCGCCTCCTTGTCCTCCGGCAGCGTCTGGGCGGACTCCCGCAGCACGATGCGCCCGTCGGAGCGCCGGCGGGCGAAGTGACCACCCTTGCGGTCCGACGGGGTGCGTCGCACGGCCTCGATCGCGAAGGGGGCGCCGGACGCGGCGAACCAGCCGGCCACGCGGGGGTCGGGCACCGCCCCGAGGTTGTCGGAGTTGGAGACGAAGACGTAGCGGTAGCCGGCCTCGATGAGCTGGTGGAGCAGGCCGCTCCCGCGCAGCGCGGTGTAGATGTCGCCGTGGCCCGGCGGACACCACTCGAGGTCGGGGTCCTTGGGCCAGGAGACCGGCACCAGCGAGTCGAGGAGGAGCTTGGGCTCCTTGTTCTGCAGGAACTCCAGCGGCAGACCGGCGACCGGCAGGTCGGTGTAGCGAGCGATCGCGGCCATCGTGTCGGCGGAGGTGCGGAAGCTGTTCATGAAGACCAGCGGGAGCGGGGCGTCGTACTTCTCCCGCAGGTGGAGCACCTGGCGGCAGATGACGTCGAGGAAGGACAGCCCGCGGCGCGCGCAGAGCAGCGACTTGGCCCGGTTCATCCCCATCGAGGTGCCCAGCCCGCCGTTGAGCTTGATCGAGACGGTGGCCCGGATCGCGTCCCGGGCGACCTCCTCGGAGACCTCCACGTCGGCCAGCGACTCCATCTCCAGCGGCTCGATCGAGGACTCGGGGATCATCCCGGTCTCCCCGTGCTCGAGGAGCCGGTGGTAGTGCGCGAAGGTCTCGATCGCGACCTCGTCCACTCCCGCCTCGCGCATCTTCGCGGTGGCCCGGGAGAGGCCGTCGGACTGTGAGTGGCTCGCCATGCACCGATCGTAGGCTGATCGACGTGAACCACGGGCAGCTCCCCCGAGATCCGGTCCCCGGGTCGGTCCGCCTCGCCAAGGTCGCGCTGCGCGACCAGGTGCTGGCGGCCCGGCGGCGACGCCCGCTGCTGGAGTCGGCGCAGGAGTCGGTGCGGCTGGCCGCGCACCTCGCCGCACTCCCCGCGGTACGCCGGGCGGCGAGCGTGGCGGCCTACGTCTCGACCGGGCGCGAGCCCGGCACCGGGGCCCTGCTCGAGACCCTGCGCGCGGCCGGCACCCGGGTGCTGCTCCCGGTGCTGCTGCCCGACGGCGACCTGGACTGGGCGGCCTACGCCGGCCCCGGCTCGCTGGCGCCGGCCACCCGCGGGCTGCTGGAGCCCGGGGGTCCGCGGCTGGGGGTGGAGGCGGTGGCGGGTGCCGATGCGGTGCTGGTGCCGGGACTGGCGGTCTCCGAGGACGGGATGCGCCTGGGCCGCGGGGGCGGCTCCTACGACCGGGCGCTGGCCAGGGTGCCGGTCGACGTGCTCACCTGCGTGCTGCTGCACCCCGACGAGGTCGGGCTGCCGGTGCCGGCGGAGCCGCACGACCGGCCGGTGCGGGCGGTGGCCACCCACGAGGGCGTGCGACTGCTCAGTCCTCCTGCCGGTCGCCCGGGGTGAGCACGAGCCGCTCCCGGCTCGCCGCGTGGACCGCGTCGCGCGACGACGGCCACGGCAGCGTCCGCCCGTCGACGAAGAGCTCGGTCTGGTCGACGTAGTGCCCGCTGGCCGGGTGGCCGGAGACCCCGGTGAGGCTGATCCACCGGGACTCGTCCAGGTCGGCCAGGGAGACCACCATCCGCATCGACGGCGCGGAGGTGACGGCGTAGCCCTCGGACGCGTCCCAGCCGGTGGCGTTGACCACCGACGACCCGCCGCCGACCTGGTAGCCGGTCCGGTTGAACAGCCGCTCCACCGGCGCGACGCCGGAGGTGCCGAGGGTCTGGTTGCGCAGGTCCAGCCGGTGCAGGTGACCCCAGCTCCACTCCCAGGGGCGCACCGACTGCCGGCGAGTCATCTCGTCGCGGGCGTCGACCAGCGCCTGGCGCAGCACGTCCTCGCGGACCTCGCGGACGTCCTCGGTGGTCCGGTCGTCCCACAGCGGGTGGGCCGGCTCAGCGAGGAGTCGCTCGACCACCCTGAACCAGCGGTCGCCGCCGGCGGGGTGGATCCGGGCCCGCAGGTCGTCGTGGAAGGCCTCGCGCAGCACGTTGGACCACACCACGTTGAAGTAGGCGGCCGCGGGGCTGTCGGCGGAGTCCTGGAGGTCCCAGTCGCGCAGCAGGTCGACCCCGTCGCGCAGGTACTGGGTCTCGAGCCCCGTCACCTCCAGCAGGTAAGGGACGAGGACCTCGGCCATCGGGTTGTGCTCGTCGGTCTGCAGGTCGACCATCGTCTCGACCGTCACCTCCTCCTCCGACTCCAGCAGCGTCCGGATCCGCTCGGACCGGTAGCCGTGGTCCCAGTCGTCGGTCAGGTGGTAGGGGTAGCCGGGTCCGACGACGGCCTGGTTGGCGGTGACCACGAACCCCTCCTCGGGGTTGAGCACCGAGGGCAGGGCGTCGAACGGCACGTGGTCGCCGGTCCAGTCGTTCTCGGGCAGCCAGCCGGCTGCGGGGGTCCGGCCGTCGTGGCCTGGCCGGCGGATCGGGACCAGCCCGGGGGCCTGGTAGCCGATGTTGCCCTCGGTGTCGGCGTAGACGAGGTTCTGGGCCGGGACCGCGAACCGGGCGGCCGCCTCCCGGAAGGAGGCCCAGTCCGAGGCGCGATTGAGGTCGAGGATGGCGTCGGCGGTGGTGCTCGGCTCCAGCGCCGTCCAGGACAGGGCCACGGCGTACCCCTCGACGGGGGGCTCCTCGCCCCGGCCCCGATCCTCGGCCGCGGCGTTGGCGCCGACCGAGCTGGCCTCCTGCGACACGTCGGAGATCAACGGGCCGTGCTTGGTGCGCCGCACCCGGAGGGTGAAGTCCTTGCCGTCGCGCACCCGGATCGTCTCCTCGTGCACCTCCAGCGGACGCTGCCGGCCCGCGTAGGTCCAGCTGTCGCCCTCCACCTTCTCCAGGTAGAGGTCGGTGACGTCGGGGCCGAGGTTGGTGAAGCCCCAGGCGATGTCGGCGTTGTGGCCGATGACCACCCCGGGCACCCCGGAGAAGGTGAAGCCGGAGACGTCGAGGGTGCAGTCCGGGGTCGCCTCCCGGCAGTGCAGCCCCATCTGCATCCAGATGCCCGGCAGGCTCACCCCCAGGTGCGGGTCGTTGGCCAGCAGCGGCTTCCCGGTCGCGGAGCGCTCACCGGAGACCACCCACGAGTTGGAGCCCAGGCCGTCGCCGCGGCCCAGCAGGGCCGGGAGCGCGGAGAGCGCCTCGTCGACGCGCTCCAGCGTCGCCACCGCCGCGGGGTCGGCGGCCGGGCCCGAGGTCCCGGCCTGCTCGGGGCCGTCTCCGGCGCCCCGGAAGACCCCGCCGACCACCCGGCCCCCGGTCACGATCGGCGCGTGCCGCTGCGCGTCGTACGGCGGGTGCAGCCGGTCGACCACCTCGGCCGGGTTGTCCAGGGAGGCGACGACCCGGTCGATCTCCTCGCCCATGTTGCCGCGCAGGTCCCAGGCCATGGCCTTGAGCCAGGCCAGGGAGTCGACCGGCGTCCACGGCCGCGGCCGGTAGTTGAGCCCGGTCAGGCCCAGCACCGTGTACTCGACCGAGATGCGGGTCGGCGAGTGCTGGTCGAGGTAGGCGTTGACCCCGGCCGCGTAGGACTCCAGCGCCTCCCGGGTCTCGCCGGAGACCAGGTTGACCTCGCGCTCCGCCACCCGGCGCCAGCCCATGGTGCGGATGTACTTGTCGGTCTCCAGAGCCGTCTCGCCGAAGAGCTCGGCGAGACGGCCGGCGGTGACGTGCCGGCGGACGTCCATCTCGAAGAAGCGCTCCTGGGCGTGCACGTAGCCCTGGGCCCGGAGCAGGTCGTCGTCGGAGTCGGCGTAGAGCTGGGGGATGCCGTGCGCGTCTCGCAGCACCTCGACCTCGGCCACGAGCCCGGGCAGCTCGAGCTCGCCCTCGGTCTGCGGCAGGGGGCGGCGGACCATCACCGCCGCCACGGCGACGAGGGCCACCAGGACCAGCACCAGCGCGGCCGCGGTGTAGGTCGTCAGCCGGGCCCAGCGCGGCCAGGCCAGGAACGCGTGCCAGCGGGAGGCGGGTTGGTCGGGGGCCGTGCTCTCGTCGCTCATCGGGGAGCCATTGTGCCGCCTCCAGGTGACGTAAACTCTGCGCCGTGCCGACCTACCAGTACGCCTGCACCGAGTGCGGGCACGCTTTCGAGCAGTTCCAGAGCTTCAGCGACGACGCGCTGACCGACTGCCCCCAGTGCGAGGGGCGCCTGCGCAAGGTGTTCAACGCCGTGGGCGTGGTCTTCAAGGGCTCCGGTTTCTACCGGACCGACAGCCGCGGCGGCTCGGGCTCGACGACGTCCACGGCCCCGGACTCCGCCAAGTCCACCCCCGCCGCGGCCTCCTCGTCGACCTCCTCGAGCTCGTCGACCGACTCCTCGTCCTCGTCGTCCGGCTCCTCGTCCGCCACCTCCACCAGCACGACCTCCTGAACCCGACGGGCCGCTGAGACCCGGCCCGCCTGTGCAGGGAGCCGGGGCCGGTGACCCCTGTGCGCTCCCACGTCCGGGCCGGCGCGGGGCCGCCTAGCGTCGGCGGCATGCCTGCGTCCCTGCCTTCGCGCCGACGGGCCGACCTGCTCCGCGGCCGCCTGCGCCGGTGGCTGCGCACCCGGGTGCTGGCCCACCGCCGGGTCCTGGCCGCCGCCTGCCTGGCCCTGGCCGTCGGCGCCGCGCTCCGGGCGGCCGCCCCACCGCCGCCGGCCACCGAGCCGGTGGTCGTCGCGGCGCGCGACCTGGTCTCCGGCACCGTCCTGGAGGCCGACGACCTGGTGACGGCGCACTGGCCCGCCGGCACCCGGCCCGCTTCCCCCGCGCTCCGGCCGGTCGGCCGGACCCTGGCCGCGCCGGTGCGGCGCGGCGAGCCGCTCACCGACCTGCGACTCACCGCCCCCACCCTGCTGGAGGGCTACCCGGGCCTGGTCGCGCTCCCGGTCCGCCTCCCCGACGCCGCCGCGGTGGCGCTGCTCCGGGTCGGCGACGAGGTCGACCTGGTGGCCACCGACGCCGAGTCGGCCAGCGCCGAGGTGGTCGCCGTCGGCTCCCCGGTGCTGGCGCTCCCCCTCCCCGACCCCTCCGGCGCCGGGGAGGCGACGGTCGGGCGGCTGGTGGTGCTCGGTCTGACCCCGGCCCAGGTGCGCAGCGTCAGCGTCGCGGCCGCGCAGCGGTTCCTGACCCCCGTCTTCTCGCGTAGCGTGGCAGGCCCGGCCCCCGGACCCGAGGAGCGACCATGACCGGCTTCAAGAACTTCATCATGAAGGGCAACCTGGTCGAACTGGCCGTCGCCTTCATCATGGCGACAGCGTTCGCCGCGGTGGTCACCGCCACCGTCGACCTGCTGATGGACCTGATCGGCAAGGTCGGCGGGACCCCGGACTTCTCCGACTACTCACCCGGCGGCGTCTCGGTGGGCGCCTGGCTCACCGCGCTGATCTCGTTCGTGATCCTGGCCGCGGTGGTCTACTACGCGATCGTGCTGCCCTACACGAAGGCGCAGGAGCGCTTCTTCCCCAAGAAGGAGAGCGACGAGGGCACCCCGGCCGACGTCGCGCTGCTGGAGGAGATCCGCGACCTGCTGCGGGCCCGCAACGGCGGCGTCTGAGCCAAGCTCAGCCGCCGTGGTGCGGCGGCACCTGAGCGCGGAGCCAGGCGTCGGAGGACGCCTCGGCGCCCGCGGCCGGCGTCTCCTCGTCGCGCTCGTCGGAGGTGGTCTCGGGGAGCACGTCGCCGAAGACCTGCGCCAGGCGGCGCCGGCGCACCCACTCGGGCTCCGGGTCGCCGTGGCGGGCGGCGTCGGCGCTCACGCGCAGAGGCCTTCCTCACGAGCGCTCTCGATCTCCTCCTCGCTCGGCCCCTGCGTCACGCTGGGGGACGGGCTCGGGATCTGAGTCTCGGTGGGCGTCGGGGTGGGCTCGTCGCTGGGCTCGTCGGTCGGCTCGTCGCTGGGCTCGTCGGAGGGCGTGGCCGTCGGCGTCTGACCGGGCGGGGCGGCCGCGTTGATCGCACCCTCGCTCTGGCTGCGGGTCAACGGCTTGTCCTTGGCGATCTTGCGCCAGAGCTTCTTCGCCTCGGGCTTCCAGACGACGCGACCCAGGTAGTCGGGACGCTGGTCGTACTCCCACGGGACGGTGAGGAACTGGACCTTGTCCAGCCCGACGTCCTGCAGGCTCATGCCCAGGCCGCCGATCTTGGTGAGGTTGCTGAGACCGGGCGAGACCGTGAGCGACGCGGTGGCGGCGTCGAGGAAGCTGATCAGCCGGTCGGGCCGGGTCAGGGTGCCCTTGGAGACGACCTTGTTGACCATCGAGGCGATGAAGTTCTGCTGGCGCTTGATCCGCCCGATGTCGGACCCGTCGCCCAGGGTGGCCCGGACGCGGACGTAGTTGAGCGCGTCGTCGCCCTTGAGGACCCGGTCCTCGCCACCCTTGATGAAGATGTTGTGCGCGGGGTCGTTGATGTCCTCGGGGATGCAGACCGGGACGCCGTCGACGGCGTCCACCATGTCCTTGAAGCCCGCGAAGTCGACGACCACGAAGTCGTCGAGCACGATGCCGGTCGTCTGCTCGAACTGCTCGACGGTGCACGCCTCGCCACCCAGGGCGTAGGCGGCGTTCCACATCTGGTCGTCGCCGCCGGCGATGTCGTCGTCCTTGCCGCAGTCGGGGCGGGTCACCAGGGAGTCGCGTGGGATGGAGACCCCGTAGGCACGTCGGCGGTCCTCGGAGATGTGCAGCAGGATGGTGGTGTCGGAGACGCCTCCGCCGGCCTCGCCGTCGATCTTGTTGTCCTCGCCGTCCCGGGTGTCCGAGCCGAGGACCAGGATGTTGAGCGCGCCCTTGGGGCCGAGGTCCTCCGGTCGGTCGTCGACCTCGTCGAACCCCTCGGAGACGGTGATGTTGCCGTTGAGGTGGCGGTAGATGAAGGCGACGGAGAGGCCGGTGACCAGGCCGAGGACCACCAGCGAGGCCAGCAGCACGGTGCCCACGGTGTGCTTCTTCTTGCCCTTGCCCTTCCGCTTGCCGGCCTCGGTGGAGGAGTCGTCGCCGCTCTCGGGGCCGGCACCGGCCGGCGGGACCCCGACGGGCTCGTCGGCTGACGTCTCGTCGGACACTGGCACCTCGTGATGGTTAAGCGACGGACGGTCCGGGCGGACCGACGCGGAAAATCTACTGGAAGCAAACTACTCGACCCCGGCCATTCTCCGCGCGCGGCGGGTTCTGGAGCAAATGACGCCCGCGCCACCCCGGGCCCGCCTGTCACGATGGGGCGGTGACTGCGACCCGCGACCTCGACCTCGTCCTGCTCGGCGCCACCGGCTTCACTGGCGGGCTGACCGCCGACTACCTCGCGGCGCACGCCCCGCGGGACCTGCGATGGGCCCTGGCGGGCCGCTCCCGGGAACGGCTGGAGGCGGTGCGGTCCCGGTTGGCCGCCGACCACCCGCACCTGGCCGACCTCGAGCTGGTGGTCGCCGACTCGACCGACGAGACCGCCCTGGCCCGCCTCGCGGCCTCGACCCGGCTGATCGCGACCACGGTCGGGCCCTTCCTCCGGCACGGCGACCCGCTGGTCGCCGCCTGCGCCGCCGCGGGCACCGACTACGTCGACATCACCGGCGAGCCGGAGTTCGTGGACCGGAGCTACCTGGCCCACCACGCGACCGCGGTGGAGTCCGGGGCCCGCCTGGTGCACGCCTGCGGCTTCGACTCGATCCCCCACGACCTCGGCGCCCTCTTCACCGTCTCGCAGCTGCCCGACGACGTCCCGATCACCCTGCGCGGCGTGGTGCGCTCCAGCGGCACCTTCTCCGGCGGCACCTTCCACTCGGCCCTCGAGGCGATGTCGCGGATGAAGGAGTCGGCGCGGGTGGCGAGCCGCCGGCGGCGGGCCGAGGGGCGTCCGGCGGGTCGGTCCTCGCGGGCGGTGGCCGGCCGGCCGCACCGCGACCCGGCGCTCGGCTACTGGCTGCTGCCGCTGCCCACGCTCGACCCGGCGGTGGTCGCGCGCAGCGGCGCGGCGCTGCCCGCCTACGGTCCCCGGTTCGTCTACTCGCACTACGCCGGGACCAGGACGCTGCGCTTCGCCGCCGTGGGCGCCGTCGCCGTCGGCGGCCTGGCCCTCGGCGCCCAGGTGCCGCCGCTGCGACGCCGGCTGCTCTCCCGGGTGGCCCAGGGCGAGGGGCCCGACCGGGCCCGGCGCGCCCGGGCCTGGTTCACCGTGGACTTCGTCGCCGAGACCGAGCCGGCCGCACCCGGCGACGCGCGGCACCGGGTGCGGACCCGGGTCAGCGGCGGGGACCCGGGTTACGACGAGACGGCGAAGATGCTGGCGGAGTCCGCGATGTGCCTGCTGCTCGACGACAACCCGCCGACCAGCGGCCAGGTGACCACCGCCCAGGCCATGGGCACGCGCCTCACCGAGCGGCTCCAGGCCGCGGGGATGCGCTTCGAGGTGGTCAAGGACTGACGTCGTCGCGGACCAGTCGCGGGCCGGTGCGGCGAGCCACCTCGGCCTCGGCCCGGGTGACCATCGGGTCGCCGGGGCCCCAGGTCGACCGGGCGTGGTCGCCGACCTGCCGGGCGACGTCGCGTTGGGCCGCGCGATGGGCGGCGAGCAGGCGGCGTCGCAGCTCCGCCCTACCGGGGAGCTGCGCCGGGCCGAAGTCGGCGTCGAGCAGGACCCCGGAGGCGGTGACCGTCACCGTGACGCCCTCGCAGGTGCCGGTGCCGCGCACCGCGCCGAGCTCCTCGCGCAGCACCGAGGCCTGACGGAGCCGGGCGATGGCCGCCTCGGTCTGCGCCTCGATGGTGGCGATCACGTCTGCCGCACGACCTGCCTGACTGCTCATGACCCCACAGTTGCGCAAACCGCCCCGAGGTGGGGCGGTTTGCGCAGAAAGGGGCGGACGCCTCAGCCGGCGAGCTCGGCGGCCGCGTCCTGGCCGCGCTCGACGACCTGGATCTTGCGGGGCTTGGCGCGCTCGGCGACCGGCACCAGGAGGCGGAGGACGCCGTCGGCGTAGGAGGCCTCGATCCGCTCCAGGTCGAGGTTGTCGCCGAGCACCAACTGGCGGCTGAAGACCCCGCGGGGGCGCTCGGAGGCGAGCATCTCCCAGTCGCCGTTGCGGGCCACCCGCTCGGCGCGCACGGTGAGCACGTTGCGCTCGATGTCGAGATCGATCGACTCCTTGGCGATCCCGGGCAGGTCGAACTCGATGACGAACCTATCCCCCTCGCGCCAGGCGTCCATCGGCATCACCGCGGGCCGGTTGGTGGTGCCCAGCAGCTGCTGGGTCAGGCGGTCGAAGTCGCGGAACGGGTCGGTGTTGCGGAGCAGCATGATGGGATCCTCCTCACGGGATCTGTAATGGCGAATGCACATTTCTTAACACACCAGTTAGAGTTGAGCAAGACCCCCTCACCGGGAAGGAGAACCGCCCTGCCTGCCTCGTCCACCGGCGTGTACGCCATCTCCGTGGCCGCCTCGATGGTCTCGATGGAGATCGCCAACCTGCGCGTCTACGAGCGACGCGGGCTGATCGAGCCCGACCGCACCTCGGGCGGCACCCGGCTCTACAGCACCGAGGACATCGAGACGCTGCACCGGATCCGCGAGCTGCTGGGCGAGGGGCTCAACCTGGCGGGGATCGCCAAGGTCCTCGAGCTCGAGGAGGAGGTCCGCCGGCTGCGCGCCCGTCTCGACGGGGGCTGAGCGAGGGCGGGCTGGCCTGACGGGGTGCCCCAGGCAAGAGTCGAACTTGCGACCTTTCGCTTAGGAGGCGGCTGCTCTATCCACTGAGCTACTGGGGCGTGGTCCTCATGGACCGGAGAACATCTTGGCATGTCCACCCGGACACCGCGCGGCGTACCCTCGAGGCATGTGCCGCAACATCCGCCCGCTCAACAACTTCGCGCCGCCCGCCACGGACGACGAGGTGGCGGCCGCCGCGCTGCAGTACGTGCGCAAGGTCAGCGGCGCCACCCGCCCGTCGGCAGCCAACCAGGAGGCCTTCGACCGCGCCGTCGCCGAGGTCACCGAGGTCACCCGCCGGCTCGTCGACTCCTTGGTCACCACCGCCCCGCCCAAGGACCGCCACGTCGAGGCCGCCAAGGCGCGGGCCAGGGCGCAGCTGCGGTACGCCACGTGACCTGGCAGGCCGCTCTCGACCTGCTCGCCGGGCGGCCGCTGGTGGTGCTGACCGGCGCCGGCCTCTCCACCGACTCCGGGATCCCCGACTACCGCGGGCCGGGCTCGCGGCCCCGCGCGCCGATGACCTACCAGGAGTTCGTCGCGACCCCCCGGGCCAGGCAGCGCTACTGGGCCCGTAGCCACCTGGGGTGGGGCCTGATGCGGCATGCGCAGCCGAACGCCGGCCACCGCGCCGTCGCCGCCCTGGAGCCCCAGCTGCTCATCACCCAGAACGTCGACGGGCTGCACGAGGCGGCCGGCACCCGGCGCACCGTCGCCCTGCACGGGCGGATCTCCGAGGTGGTCTGCCTGGGCTGCCGGCGCACGACGAGCCGCGCCGCGCTTCAGGAGCGGCTCGAGGAGGCCAACCCAGGGTGGCGGCGACGGCACGCCTCGCTGGCGGCCAACCCCGACGGCGACGTCGAGCTCGACGAGACCGGCGACTTCGTGGTCCCCGGCTGCCTCGACTGCGGCGGGGACGTCAAGCCCGACGTCGTCTTCTTCGGCGAGAACGTCCCCGCGCCCCGGGTCGCCCGGTGCTACGCCGCGGTGGAGGCGCTCGCCGGGACCGGTGGGGCGCTGCTCGTGGCCGGTTCCTCGCTCACGGTGATGAGCGGGCTGCGCTTCGTCAGGCGGGCCGCCCGCGAGGGGGTACCGGTGGTGATCGTCAACCGCGGCGCCACCCGGGGCGACGAGCTGGCCTCCTGCACCGTGGCGGCCGGGTGCAGCGAGTTCCTCACCGCGCTGGCCGGGAGCCGGCTCAGTCCCGCAACAGCCAGCTGACCTCGGTCACCATCTGCGCGGGGTCGGCGTCCGGCGAGGGCTGGGTCAGGTAGGACTCCCACATCACCTCGTCGAGCTGCACGCCGTGCCGGTGGGCGAAGGCGACCAGCCGCTCGTAGGTCTCCGGCAGCCGGTCGTAGGCGCCCAGGTGCAGGACCCGCGCCACCCGCCCGCCCGGCAGCTCGCCGCCGACGACCGGCCCGGCGCTGCGGACCGGGCGCTGGACCGGGTAGCCGACGGCCACGTCGGCGGTGTGGGTCGGCGCGCCGTAGTAGACCGCGACCGCGGCCGCGGTGCGTCCCACCTGCTGGCGCGCCAGCTCGTCGGCGACCGCGGCGTACCCCCGGTCGAACAGGCCGGTGAGCTCGCTCGTCGGGACGGTCTCGCGCAGCAGCGCGACCGGCACCGCCTCGACCTGCACGATCTCGGGCTCTGCTCCTGGCTCCGGCATGGTTCCTCTCCTCCTGCAGGGAACGGGGGGACGGGATCGTTGCGGGGGGATCAGGGCGCGCCGGGCACGACCGCGGGGACCTCGGTGGAGGTGACGAAGATGTGGTCGGCGGCCTCGAGGTCGATCTCGCAGGTCTCGCCACCGGAGCCGACCAGCACGCCCTCGGTGGTCGCCACGACCACCACCGTCTTGTCGGGCAGCGCCCCCACGCGGCGCAGGGCGCTCATCAGCCCTTCGTCCTTCTGCAGCTCCTCGGAGATCCGGCGCACCAGCACCCGGCCCTCCTCGAAGCCGGCCATCTTGGACAGCGGCACCACGCCCTCCATGAAGTGCTCGCCCGCGCTCTCCTGCCCCAGCTCGTCGAGGCCCGGGATCGGGTTGCCGTACGGCGACTCCGTGGGGTGGTCCAGCAGCTCGATGAGCCGGCGCTCCACCGTCTCGGACATCACGTGCTCCCAGCGGCAGGCCTCGGCGTGCACGAGCTCCCAGTCGAGGCCGATGACGTCGGTCAGCAGCCGCTCGGCCAGCCGGTGCTTGCGCATCACCCGGGTGGCCAGCCGCAGGCCCTGCTCGGTGAGCTCGAGGTGGCGGTCGCCCTCGACGGTGAGCAGCCCGTCGCGCTCCATCCGCGCCACCGTCTGGGAGACGGTCGGCCCGCTCTGGTGCAGCCGCTCGGCGATCCGCGCGCGCAGGGGGACGATCCCCTCCTCCACGAGCTCGTAGATGGTGCGCAGATACATCTCGGTGGTGTCGATGAGGTCGCTCACGGGGCCCATTCTGTCCCATCGGCCCTGAAGGTGGCAGGGTGGCGTTGTGAGCGAGCTGATCGTCCCGCACCGTTTCTGCGGCCCCTCCGGATCCGGCAACGGCGGCTGGACCGCCGGCGCGCTGGCCTCGCGCCTGGGCCCGGCCCGGTCGCGGGCGCGCAGCGACGCCTGGCACCCGGTCCGGGTCAGGCTGCGGATGCCCCCGCCCCTCGACGTGCCCCTGCGCGTGGCGGAGCAGGAGGCCGGCGACGCGGTGGGCGCCGTGCTCCTCGACCCGGCCGGGCAGGTGGTCGCCGAGGCCGCCCTGGTGGAGGCCGGCGACGGCGACCTGGCGCCGGTGCCGCCGGTCCCGGCCGAGGCCGCCCGGTCCGCGGAGGCGGCGTTCGAGGGCCTGGACGCCCACCCCTTCCCTCGCTGCTTCGCCTGCGGCCCCGCCCGGGAGCCCGGCGAGGGCCTGCGGATCTTCCCCGGCCCGGTGCCGGGCCACGACGGCCCCCACGGGCCGGTGGTCGCCGCGACCTGGACCCCCGACCCCAGCTTGGCCGACGGGGCGCCTCCCGCTCCCGACGGCGAGCACCGGGCCGCCCTGGCGCCCACCTGGGCGGCCCTCGACTGCCCGGGGGCCTGGGGCGCCGGCATGGCCGGCCGGACGATGGTGCTGGGCACCATGACGGCGCGGATCGACGCCCTCCCGGTGATCGGCGAGCCGCACGTGGTCGTCGGGGAGGGTCGTGGCAGCCAGGGGCGCAAGACCTTCACCGCCTCCACCCTCCACGACTCCGACGGGCGGGTGGTCGCGGTGGCCGAGCACGTGTGGATCACCGTCGACTCGAAGACCTCGAGATGAGCGAGGCCGACGCGGCCTGGTGGCGCGAGGCGGTCGTCTACCAGGTCTACGTGCGCAGCTTCGACGACAGCGACGGCGACGGCGTGGGCGACCTGCCGGGGATCACCTCCCGGCTCCCGCACCTGCGCGACCTCGGGGTCGACGCGGTGTGGCTCACCCCCTTCTACCGCTCCCCGCAGCGCGACCACGGCTACGACGTCTCCGACTACCGCGACGTCGACCCGCTCTTCGGCCGGCTCGCCGACGCCGACGAGCTGCTGGACCGCGCCCACTCGCTCGGCCTGCGGGTGGTCATCGACCTGGTCCCCAACCACACCTCCGACGCCCATCCGTGGTTCGTGGAGGCGCTCGACTCCGAGCCGGGCTCCGCGGCCAGGGGCCGCTACCTCTTCCGCACCGGGCGCGGCGCCGGGGCCGGTGAGCCGCCCAACAACTGGGAGTCCGTCTTCGGTGGCCCCGCCTGGACCCGGGTGAGCGGCCCCGAGGGCCCCACCGACCAGTGGTACCTGCACCTGTTCGACTCCACCCAGCCCGACCTCGACTGGCGCAACCCGGAGGTCGGCGACATGTTCGAGGAGGTGCTGCGGTTCTGGCTCGACCGGGGCGCCGACGGGTTCCGCGTCGACGTGGCCCACGGCCTCTACAAGGTGGAGTCGCTGCGCGACCAGGAGCGCTCCGCCGACGAGATGGAGCGCCTGGCCGAGCACCACGAGATGGTCGAGCGGACCCTGGCCGACGAGCCGATGTGGGACCAGCCCGAGGTGCACGAGGTCTTCCGGCGGTGGGCCCGGGTGCTCGACGAGTACGGCCCCGACCGGATGGCCGTGGCGGAGGCCTGGACCCAGACTCCCGAGTCGCTGGCCCGCTTCGTGCGACCCGACGAGCTCGATCAGGCCTTCAACTTCTCCTGGCTGCTGGCGCCGTGGTCGGCGCGCGCCTTCGCCGACGTCATCACCGGCACCCTCGCGGCGGTGGCGCCCGTCGGTGCCGCGCCGACGTGGGTGCTGAGCAACCACGACGTGGTCCGGCACCCCACCCGCTACGGCGGCGGGCCTCGCGGGCTGGCCCGCGCCCGGGCGGCGACCTGCGCGATGCTGGCCCTGCCCGGCTCCTCCTACCTCTACCAGGGCGAGGAGCTCGGTCTCGAGCAGGTCGAGGTCGCACCGGAGCACCGGCGCGATCCCTCGTGGTTCCGGACCGGCGAGCCGGGCCGGGACGGCTGCCGGGTGCCGATCCCCTGGTCCGGCCAGGCGCCCCCCTACGGTTTCGGCCCCGAGGGCAGCACCCCGTGGATCCCCCAGCCCGCGGACTGGGCTCCGCTCACCGTGGCCGCGCAGAGCGGCGTCCCGGGCTCGACGCTGGAGCTCTACCGGACCCTGCTGGCCGCCCGTCGCGAGCACGCCCTGGGCGCGGGCGACGAGGTCGAGCTGCTCGCCCCGCTGCCCGGCTGGGGCGAGGACGTCCTCGCCTTCCGCCGGGGCTCCCTCACGGTGGTGCTCAACTGCGGCGAGGTCACGGTGCCGCTCCCCGCCGGTGAGCCGTTGGTGGCCTCCGGCGACCTGGCCCCCGACGGCCTGCCCGCCGACACCGCGGTCTGGCTGCGCTGAGCCGACCCGGGGTCACCCGGTCAGATGGGGGCCTTCCAGGGCCTCGTTGTAGTGCCGGAGCTGGACGACGACGTCGGCGAGCGCCGCGTCGTCCCACTCCCCCAGGCGCTCGCGCAGCAGCTCGCGCCTGGCCAGCGAGACCTTCTCCATCTCCTCGCGCGCCGTGTCGGTGGGCGTCAGGATGCTCGCCCGGCGGTCCTCGGGGTCGGGGTCGCGGACGACCAGGCCCAGGTCGACCAGCTGCTGGACCTGCCGGCTCACCGCGCCCTTGTCGAGGTCGAGGACGTCGGAGACCACCGAGGAGCGCAGCGGGCCCTCCGAGACCAGCAGCCTCAGGATCAGGTACGCCGCCGGCTGCAGGCCGGGGGCGACCAGTCGGGCCCGCAGCGCGATCGCCCGGCGGGTCCGCCGCAGCAGGATCCCGACCTCCCGCTCCAGGGCGTCGAACGTGTCGGCCTGGATCTGCGGGCCGGAGACCCCCGCCCGGCCCGCGTCCGTCACGACCGGCGCTCGTCGGTGAGCTCGAGCTCTGCGCGGACCTCCGGGGAGAGCTCGTCCTCGCGCAGGATCGTCTCGCGCAGCGGGACCTCCTTGATCAGCAGCACACAGACCAGGGCGACCACCGCGAACGGGACGGCCACCAGGAAGAGGTGGGCGGAAGCCTCGCCGAACGCCGCCTGGAAGACCTCGCGGACAGGTCCGGGCAGGGTGTCGAGGTCCGGGATCGAGTGGCTCGACTCCTCCCCGCCCCGGACACCGAGCCGGCTGAGCCCCGCCTGGACCTCGTCGGCGACCTGGTGTGCCAGGACCGCGCCGAGGACGGAGACGCCGGCGGAGCCGCCGATGGAGCGGAAGAACGCCACCAGCGAGGAGGCCGCGCCCATGTCGGCGCTGGAGGTGTTGTTCTGCACCGCGAGCACCAGGTTCTGCATGGTGGCACCGATGCCGACCCCGAGGACGGCCATGAACAGGCCGACCCACACCAGCGAGGTGGACTCGTCGATCGTGGAGAGCAGCGCCAGCCCGGCGATGACGCCCACCATGCCGCCCACCAGGAACCGCTTCCAGCGGCCGGTGTCGCTGATGATCCGCCCCGAGACGATGCTGGAGACCAGCAGCCCACCGACCATGGCGATCGACATCAGGCCCGCCCGGGTGGGCGACATGCCGCGGGAGAGCTGGAAGTACTGGCTGAGGTAGACCGTCGAGCCGAACATGGCGACGCCGACCAGCACCGACGCGGCGGTGGCCAGGCTGGTGGTGCGGTCGCGGAACAGGCGCATCGGAATGATCGGCTCCGAGGCCACCTTGACCTCGACGACGACCGCGGCGACGACCAGCAGCACGCCGCCGCCGACCAGGAGGGCGCTGGTGCCGGAGAGCCAGGCGAACTGCGTACCGGCCAGGCTGACCCAGACCAGGAGGAGCGAGACCCCGGCCATGATCAGGGTCGCACCGAGATAGTCGATGCGCACCTCACGCCGGGGGGCCCGCGGGAGCCGGAGGGTCTTCTGCAGCACCACGAAGGCGACGACCGCCACCGGCAGCCCCACGAAGAAGCACCAGCGCCACCCGAGGGTGTCGACCAGCACCCCGCCGATCAGCGGTCCGCTGACCGTGGAGAGGGCGAAGACCGAGCCGATGTAGCCGGCGTACCGGCCCCGCTCGCGGGGGCTCACCATGCTCGCGATCACCACCTGGACCAGCGCGGTGAGGCCGCCGACGCCGAGGCCCTGGAAGGCACGGGCGCCGATGAGCACCTCCATGGAGGGCGCGAACCCCGCGACCAGCGAGCCGGCGGAGAAGATCACCAGGGCCGCCTGCACCAGGACCTTCTTGTCGAAGAGGTCGGCGAGCTTGCCCCAGATCGGAGTAGTGGCCGTCATCGTCAGCAGGGTCGCCACGACCACCCAGGTGTAGCCGGTCTGGGTGCCCTCGAGGTCGGCGACGATGGCCGGGAGGGCGTTGGAGACGACGGTGCTGGACAAGATGGCCACGAACATGGCCAGCAGCAGGCCGGTCAGGGCCTCCAGCACCTGGCGATGCGTCATCTGGGGGGACTCGGTCACTGATCACTCCGAAGCGGGTAGCGGGTAGCCGGCCAGGATGGCGACCGACTCGGGACAGAAGGTTGTCCGCAGCAACTTTATTCCGTGCGGGAAGGTCGACGCCCTGTACGGTGCAGGTCTCGCGCGATCCGCACATCGGCGGCCTGCGGCCCGCCGGTTCCTGTACCAAAGGGCTATGGCGAACATCCGGGTCTTCGTGCTCGACGACCACGAGATCGTGCGGCGAGGTCTCCGCAGCCTGCTCGAGGCCGAGGGCGACATCACCGTCGTCGGCGAGGCGGGCACCGTCCGAGAGGGCCTGAGCGCCATGCTCGCCGAGCACCCCGACGTGGCCCTGGTCGACGCCCGGCTCCCGGACGGCTCCGGGGTCGACGTGGTGCGTGACCTGCGGACCCAGGCCCCCCAGGTCCGCAGCCTGATGCTCAGCAGCTACGACGACGACGAGACGCTCTCGGCCGCCTTCTCGGCCGGGGTCGCCGGCTACGTGCTCAAGGAGATCGGCGCCCACTCGCTGCTCGAGGGGATCCGCAAGGTCGCGGCGGGCGAGTCGCTGGTGGCCCCCGCGGTCACCGCCCGGATCATGGAGCGGATGCGCGAGCAGAGCCGGGTCCAGCCCGATGAGGCGCTGGACAGGCTCACCGCCCAGGAGTCGCGCATCCTCGAGCTCATCGGAGAAGGCCTGACCAACCGGGAGATCGGCGAGCGGCTCTTCCTCTCCGAGAAGACGATCAAGAACAACGTCACCTCGGTGCTCTCCAAGCTCGGCGTGCAGCGCCGCACCCAGGCGGCCGTGCTCGCCTCCCGGCTCCGCGGCTGAGCCCAGGGGCTGCCCGGAGCGCTCAGAGGCGGCTCAGAGGCAGGTCAGAGCGTGAACGTGGAGACGCGCGCCTTCAGCTGAGCGGCCATCGAGGCGAGGTTCCGCGCGGCCTGCATGGTGTCGTTGACCCCCTGGCGGGTGTCCTCGGCGGCGGCGGCCACCTGGGAGACGTCGGCGGAGATCCCGGACGCCCCGCCGGCGGCGTCGGTGACGCTGCGGGCGATCTCGTTGGTGGTGGCCGTCTGCTCCTCCACCGCCGAGGCGATCGTGGTCTGGATGTCGTTGATCCGGCTGATCACGTCG
>NZ_JBZAJB010000007.1:0-131421 GCF_058215755.1 Nocardioides sp. Z50_6
TCCGATTCCACGACCTGCGCCACGGCGCCCTTACCGAAGCCGCCCGACACGGCGCCACCCTCGCCGAACTCATGGCGCTCGGGGGCCACTCCACCAGCCACGCCGCCATGCGCTACCAACAGGCCGCCTCCGGTCGACTCGCCGAGTTGGCTAGGAAACGAGCCGAAGCACGCGGCTGGATCGGCAACTCGACAGCGCCCTGAGGAAAGGGGGCACGTGGACTCAAACTTGACCCTGCCCCCTTGCGTCACCGGCCACGAAGACGTTCGACACAACTCCGGTATTGTTCTAACTGCGCGGGACGGCCCTTGTGGGACTTGTCAGCACATCCTGCAAATGCCCCTGTCGGCCAGACTTGGCCGATCATTACGTGTGCTTGGGCTCCAGACATGTGAAACACACGCTTACGAGATTGCTAAGCACGGCAAGACCGCGGTCGCGTTCCTTGCGGACGGAGAGTTCCGTAGCCCGACTGCCGCAGAGCCCACATGCAAAGTCGTTGCGAGCAAGCACCCGGTATACGAGTCGACCCGATTGGGCAACTGCGTTCTTATTGGGTGCGACCGACGAGTTCCAAGGCAGCACCGTCGCGTAGTCCAGTTCATGCTTAAGTAGCATGGGCGCCCCATCACCCTTGCCCTCGTTACAGAATCGGCATAGGAGCCACAAATTATCCAATTGATTCGTCCCGAATTTGGAAACGGGCTCCCGGTGATCGACCGTCGGAAACAAATGCCGAGGTGCGTCAACCCAAACCAGTTTGAATGGATCCTGAAGGCGCACAGAGAGCGCATCGTCCGGCGCATCGTCGAAGTCGACATGGCAGCATTGACAGCGGCTACCATCTCGCGCCAGCAACCGCTCGCGGTATGACGCAACGTTCTCGCGCTCCACTTGCCAGGCATCGAGAGTCCGATCCACAGCGTCAGCAACGCGACTCACGAACTCCGCGGGGACGAGAGCCTCGTCCGTGAGGTGCCGCTTTATCTTGTCCAGCCTGGAAACGCGATCCGAGCGCTTGTGAGTTAAGGCATCCGCAGGGCACAAACTAAGAGCGACCCGGAGTCGCACGGCTAGATCCGTTTGCTCCTCCAGTTCGGCTGCCATCCGGAGTCGGTCGGCAGCCCAGTCGCGGGCGTGCCTCCAATGGGCCGTCTCGCGGCCCGCTCGGAGGATAAGGTCGGAGATTAGGGAGTCAAGCGGACCATCCGCTTGCCGCCTCGGGCTACTCGGCACGGAAGAGAGCGTGGCTTCCAACGTTCTTCCCGTCCGCGGCCGCGACCTTCCGCATCTGCTCCAAGAAGAAGGTCCTTCCAGTTCCTGTGTCGAGACCCTTTCTCTTCCACTCCTTCAGATAGAACAGCTCGGGAATGCGTTTCAGGGCAACGGTGGCCGCGTCGTAAAGTTCCTCCGGCGACGAGAAAGGGGACTTGTCCTGGAACGCAACCACCTGCTTCAGAACATCGAGAACGTATTCCTGCGTCTGAAGGAGCGACACCTTCTGGAACAATTGGCCGGTTCCATCATTCGCCGCGGCGGCCCACGCTGCCGGATAGGTGTCCTTCACTGCGCGCCACAGGGCGTAGAAGAGTCCAAGCCGCATCGCGTAGTCGGGGTCCCCGGAGTCCCAGGCAACGCCCTTCTTCAGTGCGTTGTACGTTCGTGGCAGTTTCATAAACCTACTTACCACTTGGTCCATGACATTGTCGTCGATTGGAGCGATATCGTCTGAGAGTTTCAGCGATATGAGACCGAGGAACGGACTAGCAACATCAGTGTGAACTCGGTAGGTCCACTGCGCCTCGTCCGCCCGCAGGCCACTACTACTAAACCGGTCATACAGGCGTGTGATCTCACCCGCCGTGAGAGATGTGGCAATGATCGAACGGAGTTGACGCTTGTCGAGTGGCTTAGCCTTGTTGTTCAGAACGTAGAAGTTGAAGACCTGTTCACTTACATCGAGGCCCGGCACCAATACCAGGGGTAGGACCGTTGATCCGTCAAAGGCTTCCTTAGCTCCGAAGATACGGTGCTGGCCGTCCATTATCAGTCCGGGGGTCATCATTGTCTCAACGAACTCATCCATCTCGGACTTGCGCTCCAAATCGAGGGAATCGTAGTCGCGCAGTTCGGCGTAAAGACTCGACATATAAGACTCGGGCCGAGTCGCCTCCAGATCCTCCTCAACTACGTCGTCCGCAGCCATCTCCGTACCCTCAATAGGAGCGACGCTCGAAATCTCCTCGTCGCTCAAGCGCGCAGTCAACTCTTGCAGCAGCAAGGTCCTGGCTTCCGCTCGGTCCACATCATTGACACGAATCTCGATCGTGCACTGAGGGCCTTCACCATTGACGGTGAACGCGGATGGGCGAACGGCGATAAGCGCCGCCGAGGGTAGAATATTGTCGCTGGACAACTCAAGAAAGCGCTCAATCGAACCGAGCCGCGACTCGTCCAACTCTCTTTGGTAGCCGGCACGAAGACTGGACTTCTTGTGCGGAGCGTCCGCCCAAAGTGTGATCTCACTCGCCGGCGCCCCGAGGAGGTAGAAGGGTGGTGCAGTGGGTCGCTGTTGGATCCTGATTGCTTGATATGTGTAAGTGTCAGCCACAACCTTAACCCTCAACTCGAAGACGCCTCGGCCCATGATGCCAGAGACGCGCCCCGTGGGGGGCGGAACGGAGCGTCCTCGTCCTGCTGAGGGCGAGTCTTGGGTCGCTGCCTAGCTCGCATTCTGACGCCCTGTTGCCGCGACTCTCGTCGTAAGTGATCACGGCGGTTCAGCGAGGCGGCCGCCGGGTGACTCGACACCCCATCGCCGACCCGTTCCGTCGGCGTCTCGTGGCCAAGACGCGCATACCTTCTCGAGCAGCACAGGAACTGGGTTCAGATTACGATTGGACGCCGACCCCGGTCTGACGGCAACTTGGGCCCCGATAGGGCAACTCAGCCGTCCTGCTCATTTCGCCCCAGCGGGCCTGCCCACGTTTAGAATCTCGGCGACCATCCGGGCGGCCCGCTCAGCCACTGCACCTCCTGGCGAGTCACGCGCAACTTCGAGGCGCATCTCAGATGCCTACCGACGTCCCCCTAGGTGCCCGGGCGTGAACGGTTCGTCGAACCAACCAGAAGGCAGTGAGGGGTATCGCGGTCGCCCACAACACCTTCCCTACGAACTGGCCGCCCACCGTCTCTGCCGTCAGCGGGAAACCGGCGAGCGACAGGAAGACGAGCGTGTCGATGGGGGCGGACACGATGTTGGAGGCGAGAGCTCCCTGGATGAAGCCCTTGGTGCGCCGGATCGGCTCATAAACGGCGAGGTCGATGAGTTCGGCGCTCACGAAGGCGACGGTGGAGGCCACAGCCAACGCCGGGGACGAGGTGAGCCAGGAGATGACACCGCCTGCCGCGATCGCGGCGATGGCCCAACCGCGATTCCCGTAGCGGTGGACGAAGTCGCGAGCTAGCAGAGCGAAGCCGGCGGCGTACGTGCCGGCCGTGACCATGAGCCCAAACCCCACCGTGACCAGTCCCAAGCGCTCCGTCACTACGTTGGCAAGCACCACTGCCGCGACGTAAAACAAGAGGGCCAGGAAGAGGGGCAGACGACGCACTCGTGCTTCGTCCTGCGTTGACGGTGTCGGTGCGAGGGTTGTGCTCATCGCGCGTCCCCTCTGTAGACGGTGCCGGAGGTGCAGGTCTCGCGTACTCGCACCTCGTTGAGGCCTACCAGATCGCCTTGCAGACGATCCCAGATCCACTTCGCGAGGATCTCGCTGGTCGGGTTGTCCAGTCCCTCGATTTCATTGAGGTAGTGATGGTCGAGTTGCTCTTCGAGGGGCTTGAAGGCCGCCTTGAGGTCCCCGAAGTCCTGGACCCAGCCAGTCTCCTGGCCGACTACGCCGGTGACGTGGATCTCTACCTTGTATGAGTGGCCGTGGAGGCGCGCACACTTGTGACCCTCCGGCACGTTGGGCAAGCGGTGCGCCGCCTCGAAGGAGAACTCGCGGTAGATCTCTGCTGTGTAAGTCACGGGATCCCTAGGTACTTGTGGGTCTGCAGGCTGAGGTGCCAGCGGGGATTCGTCATGCAGAACTCGACGGCGTAGGCGGTGTTGGCGCTCAGGTTGGGGCCGTCCATCGGTTGAACTCGGAAGCTGCTGAAGTTCAGGTGCTCGAAGGTGGTCGGGTCGACCCCGCCCTGAGGAACGACGAGCTTCAATTCCTGTCCGCCGTGAACGACCAGTTCGGCGCCAATCTTTGGGCTGACACATAGCCAGTCGATCCCCGCGGGCGGTGCGACCGTCCCGTTGGTCTCTACCGCCACATAGAAGCCTCGCGCCTTCAAGGCCCCAATGGCGGCCTCGTCGAGTTGAAGCAGTGGTTCTCCGCCGGTGCAAACCACCATCGGGTCTCCCCCGGTCCCCTGCGGCCACTGGGATGCGATGGCGTGCGCGAGTGCTTCTGCGTCGCGGAACTTGCCGCCGCCCTCGCCGTCGGTGCCGACAAAGTCTGTGTCGCAAAACTGGCATACCGCGCGCGCCCGGTCCGCCTCGCGTCCCGTCCACAGATTGCAGGAGCTGAAACGGCAGAACACTGCGGGGCGCCCGGCGTGGGCGCCCTCGCCTTGGAGGGTGTAGAAGATCTCCTTGACCTTGTAGGTCACGCTCCCGCCGCCTGGTAGTTCAACGGGTCCTCAAGTCCCGCCTCCTCGAATCCCTTGAGGCGGAGGAGGCACGAGTCGCAGTGGCCGCACGGCCGTCCCTCAGCATCAGGGTCATAGCAGGACGACGTGAGGGAGTAGTCCACTCCGAGGCGGGTGCCGATCTCGACGGTCTGGGCCTTCGTCAACTCGATCAGGGGCGTGTGGATCGTCAACCTGTTCCCCTCGACGCCGGCGCGCGTGGCAAGGTTCGCCATCTGCTCGTAGGCAGCGATGAACTCGGGACGGCAATCGGGATAGCCCGAGTAGTCGAGTGCGCTGACGCCGATGAAGATGTCGGTCGCGCCCACCACTTCGGCGTAGGCGAGAGCAAACGACAGGAACACGGTGTTGCGCGCCGGCACGTAGGTGATCGGGATGGCGTCGTCAGGCATGTCTGCTGCGGAGTCATGTTTGGGAACGTCCACGTCCGCGGTGAGCGCGGATCCGCCGAAGACTCGGAGATCAATGTCGCAGACGACGTGACGCGACACCCCGGCCGCCTGCGCGACGCGTTCCGCTGCCACGAGCTCGACCTCGTGGCGCTGCCCGTAGCGGAAACTTAGGGCGTACGGGTCGAAGCCTTGATCCTTCGCGATCGCCAACACTGTGGTGGAATCGAGTCCACCGCTCAGCAACACGACGGCCTTCTTAGCCACGGACGACACCTCTTTCGTACACGCACTCGGTCATGCTGCCAGGGGCTGAAACTACACGATAGAGTAGCGCCGTCGAACACGTAGTTTTGGAAGCTCGAGGTCATGTCGCGACGCAAATTGACGGTGATGGTCACCTGCACCGACCGCAAGTCTGCGACGCCCGAGCCCGGTCTGATGGTCAGGCACCTCGGCCCTGGGACGGTGGACGAACGGGCTCGGACGTGGAATGCGGCCATCGCTGGCGCACCACAGAAGTTGCCCCTGCTGGAGTTGTACCGGGGTGAGGCCTGGACGCAGGTCAAGCGCCTCATTCAGACCGCCCGAGATGTGGGCTACGAACCTCATGTCATGGTCGCTTCGGCTGGCCTGGGTCTGCGCGCACTCAACGACGAAGCCCCCGCCTACGCGGCCACCTTCAGCGCCGGGCACCTAGACTCTGTGGCTACCTCCAGCAGGGAAGCACGCGCATGGTGGGGCTCACTTCTTCACCGCGACGGGCCAGTCGGCGGACAGGCTCTCTGGGTCCTGTCGGACAGCTACTCGCGTGTGGTGGCGCCTGGCCTCCTTGCGATGATGAACCCTGACGAACTCTTGGTCTTCGGGGGGTCAAAGGATGTTGCTGACGAGGTCAGGATCCCTGCTGACCGCAGCCTTCGTCACGCCCTCGGAGGTACCGCCACGAGTCTCAATCTGCGTGCCGCCACACAATGGCTCTCGCTCTCGAGCGGCACCGACCCGTTTGGCGCTGGCGCTCGCGAGAGCTGGCTGGAATGGACGGGACGGGCGCGTCGTCGCGAGGTGTACGACCGCCGTCCCTTGACCGACACTGCAGTCCTCGACTTCGTGACCGCCCTTAAGTTGAACGACCCCAGCATCTCGAAGACTCGTGCCCTGACATCCCTGCGAGAAGCAGGCCTGGCATGTGAGCAGAAGCGCTTCTCCGCCCTCTTCGGACAGGTAACAACGCGATGACCGACCCCAAGTGGCTGACACGCCGAGCGCTCAAGGTGCTGCAGAGCGACCAGATCCCCTTGTTCCTGTTCACGCTCGCAGCAGAGGAGATCGACTGGGTTGCCGACGTTGCCCGGATCGGGCGCGACGAGGCCGGTCGCCTGATCGGGTATCAGCGTCCCGAGAAGCAGAAGCATGTGAAGCAGATCCTTGAATACCTCGACTCCGAGGAGCCACTGTTCCCGAACGGCTTGATTTTGGCTCTCCCCCCCGAGGTTAAGTTCAAGTCGAGCCGAGGTCCCACGACTACCGATGGCCTGGCCGTGTCTGGAACGCTCGAGATCCCATTCTCGATGGACGGCGAAGGACCGCGGCCGGCGTGGATCGTGGACGGGCAGCAGCGCAGCCTGGCCCTCGCGCGAACAAAGAATCGGCGTCTGCCAGTGCCAGTCGCTGGGTTCGTGGCACCAAACCTCGAACTTCAACGCGAGCAGTTCCTGCGTGTGAACACCGTCCAGCCTTTGCCTACGGGTCTTGTGACCGAGTTGCTTCCCGAGATTTCTCGTGTTCCCTCTGCGCGTATGGCGACCCGGCAACTGCCGTCTGCTCTCGTTGACATGCTGAACCATGACAAGGATTCACCGTTCTGTGGCCTGATCCGGCGGGCCTCAACGACGACCGAAGACAAGAAGACGGCAGTCGTCACTGATACGAGTTTGGTCGAGGCCATCCGTGAATCTGTCGAGTCACCCTCAGGAGTCCTGTTCCCTTACCGCAACATCGCCAGTGGGACGACGGACACCGAGGGAATTCGGCGAGTGCTGCTGGCCTACTGGGGAGCGGTTCGGGACACGTTTCCGGAGGCATGGGGGTTATCGACAACTCAGAGTCGCCTCATGCATGGCGTGGGGATACGCGCGATGGGACGAGTCATGGATCGTGTGATGACACACGTGCCCGATGACGATGCTCACGCTCAGGACCTGGCTGCCCACGAACTGCGCCTGATCGCCGACAAGTGTCGATGGACCTCGGGCGCCTGGGAGGACCTAGGCGGCATGGCGTGGAACGACCTGCAGAACACGCCACGGCACATCAGTGCGCTGTCCAACTACCTTGTTCGGACGTACCTCGCTGAACGGACCGGGCGAAAGTGAAGTTCTACTTCCCAGACAGTCAAGACCTCGTTAGCCCGACATACGACTTCCTCAGGGACGAGTACGTGGCGCACCGGGTCCGGCAACGCGACGATCGATACGCCCATGAAGTGCTGGACCGCGCCCCGTATCACGGCGTACTCGTCAGCAAGTCGATTGTCGACGGGTCCATCAAGGGCGCAGGCAAGTACACCGCCGCGCAACGGGCGCGCATGTATCGCATGGGCGTGCGGCCCTTCTTCCGCCTGCCAGACGATGTGGAAACCATGGGTGACAACGGCGCCTTCAACTACGTCGACGAAGAAGTGCCGCCTGTCACTGCACAGCAAACCCTCGACTTCTACGAGGAGTGCGACTTCGACGCTGGTGTCAGCACGGACCACATCATCTTTGGATACGAGCCCGAGGCCTCCGAAGATGACGTTGACCCCCAATGGGCTCAACGGCGACTCCTCACCCTGCGGCTCGCCGAACAGTTCATCGACGCCGCACGTCAGCGACGGAGCTCCGTGGTGCCGGTGGGTGCTGCCCAGGGGTGGAGTCCGGACAGCTTCGCCAACAGTGTGAAAGCTCTCCAGGACATGGGATACCGGCGGATTGCACTCGGAGGCATGGTTCCCCTCAAGACTGACCAGATCCTGGCCTGCCTCACTCGCATCCAAGACGTCATCAAGCCAGAGACCGAACTGCATCTCCTGGGCATCACGCGGATCGACTCGATGGACGCTTTCGCCGACCTCGGCGTGACAAGCTTCGACAGCACGTCAGCGTTCCGGCAGGCATTCATGGACGACCGGAAGAACTATCACACCGCCAAGCGCGCGTACGTGGCAATCCGAGTCCCCCAGGTTGACGGCAACCCCACACTCAAGCGAGCCATCTTGGCCGGCATGGTCAGCCAGAAGGACGCGCTCACCTCTGAGCGTGAAGCCCTCAAGGCGCTACGTGCGTACGACGGCACCGAATCGGCTCGCCGAGCGTGCTTGGACGCGCTAGGCGCATACGAGAGTGTTGTTCAATCCAAAAAGAAGTCGTACCTGAGCGCCTACGCGGAGACGCTCACCGATGCGCCCTGGACGCGATGCGAGTGCTCGCTCTGCGCACAGCATGGCATCGAGATCGCAATCTTCCGCGGCACCGAGCGCAACAAGCGACGAGGGTTCCACAACATGACCGTGCTAGCCCAGCGGATGAGCACCCTGAGATCTCAAGCGAGGAGAGCCTGATGGCCGACCGATACGACATCCGGCTCCCGGCCCTGCGGATCCGGCAGGGCCAGCAGTACATCTACACGTTCGGGGTTGACGGGAAACGCATCCACGACTTCGCCACGGTCAGCCGCGTGCACCGTGAGGACGTGAAACTCCAGGGCTACCAGCGTCCAGAGGTCTTGAGTCACATTCGCGCCATCCGCCGGTACCTCGAGTCGGACGGCGCGATGCTCCCCAACGCGATCGTCCTCGCTTTCGACGAACGCGTGAGATTCGAGACCACGGGTCCCGCAAGCAGTGTCGATTACGTGGCCGCAGGCGAACTCGTGATCCCCGTCGACGAGTCACTCCCTGACGACGAGAAGGCGGCCTGGCTTGTCGATGGTCAGCAGCGAAGCGCTGCCATCCGGGACGCTGATGTGGCGGAGTTTGCGGTGGCCGCAGTCGGCTTCATCGCCCATGGTGAGGCGGAGCAGCGTTCCCAGTTCATCCTGGTGAACAACACCAAACCGCTGCCCAAGGGACTCATCCACGAACTCCTGCCGAGCACCGAAGGGCACTTGCCGACCGCCTACGCGAAGAAGCAACTGCCAGCAGAGATCCTCGCGCGTCTGAACTTCGGGGATCGGACTGCTGGCGAGCCGTTCGCGGGACGCATAGCGACGCCGACCATGGCCGACGGCTACATCAAGGACAACAGCGTCCTGAAGATGATCGAGAACAGCCTGTACGACGGTGCGCTCTACCAATACCGCAACCCGGAGGACGGCAGCGGGGACATCGAGCAGATCATTCTTCACCTCAACTACTTCTGGACCGTCGTACAGATGACGTTCCCCGACGCTTGGGACCTCCCGCCTGCCAAGTCGCGCCTTACTCACGGGGCAGGCATCCAGGCCCTCGGGTACGTCATGGACGCGCTGACGGACGGAACGCCAGCGGCTGACCTGCCGGCGCTTGGAATCGAACGAAAGATCTCGGCGCTAGCGGAACACTGCGCATGGACCCACGGGACGTGGAACCTCGGGGATAGCGAGCCCCGACGCTGGAACGGCATCCAGAACACGCCCAACGACGTCCGAGTGCTGTCGGGCCACCTTCTCCGGACGGTTCGACGAGCCTGAGCGCCCCCGCCAGAGCCGGCGGTGAAGCGACAGGACCCCCGTCGGTCGGTCGACGCGGATTCTGCGTAGTAGCTACATCCCTCGCTGAACGCCGATAGCCTCCCCATGAAAGGCGTGCAAAGGGGGCTGAAGTTGATCGACGGGGTGCAGTGCCCTCTCTGCGACTCACCGATGGTGATGCAGTTTGCCTCTCGCGGACGGAACGCTGGCCAGACTTTCTGGGGGTGCTCGAAGTTCCCTCGTTGCCGGGGATCGCGCGACGCCGAAGGCAACGCGCCGAAGCCGCGCCAGCCGCGAAAGAAGGCAGCCGCACAGCCTGCGCCAGGGCTGGCTGCAGGACGCCGAACGAAATCCCTCAGTCGCGGCGACTTGCTCGTGTCCTCGGCCAACACCTTGGGCCCCGGAAAGCTCGTGGCGCGAGAGGGCGAGGAGCTCGTCCTCGAGTACTTCGATGCGCCCGGGCCCGCCTCATCGGCCCGCTACCGCGAGGCAGTGCCACGGGCAAGCCTGACCCGGCTGACCCTGTCTCCCGAACTCCGCGTCTTCTGGCAGGACAAAGAGGACCGATGGCGCTCCGGGCGGATCATCGAGGCGAACGAGCACAACGACATCTACGTCCGGGGGCACGAATGGGAGGGCTTTGTTCCCGAGGAGCACCTGCACGTTCGCTGGAACAAACCCCTCGTGGATCCGGTCGGCTTCGGCGAAGCGGGCATGCTCGAGTCGCCGCTGCTCGCTGAACTGCGTCTTCCCTTCTTGCGCGCCATCCTTCAGCAGCGCTCGGCGGCTCACGGCATGCGAGCCGTGCTATCCAGCTGCATCGAACTCCACGCGCACCAGGTCGAGACGGCTTGGCGCGTGTTGCAGGACCCGGTCCAGCGCTATCTCCTCGCTGATGAGGTCGGCCTAGGCAAGACAATCGAAGCGGGAATCATCATCCGCCAGATGCTGCTGGACAACCCCGACTTGCGGGTCCAGTTGATCTTGCCTCCCTTCCTCGTCCACCAGTGGAAGCGCGAGTTGACTCAGAAGTTCCGAGTGCAGGACTTCCCCCGGGCACAGGTTCGCTTCAGCCGTGACGATGATCCGTCGGCGTGGGGTGCGGCGGACCTCGTCGTCGTCGACGAGGCACACAACCTTGCACGGATGTCAGTCAGCACGGATCCCAACCTCGCTTTTCGCTTCGAGCGGCTTCGGGAGATCGCCCTTTCAAGTCCGCGCCTATTGATGCTGTCGGCAACACCTGCACTGCACAACGAGGACGCCTTCCTAGCGATGCTCAAGTTGCTCGACCCCGCCGTATACGTCGACACCACTGCCGAGCAACTCCGGTCTCGTCTGGAGGCTCGCGCGGGCCTGGGCCGCGTGTTCCTCGGGCTACAACCCAGCCTCCCAGGCGTACTCCTGAAAGGGCGCCTGACGGAGGTCGAAGCATCGTTCCCCGATGACGTCCAGGTCGGCGACCTTGTTGCGCGCGCCCGCGAGGCGGTGGCCACGCAGGACAAGGACGAGGCAGCGTCCCTGATCCAGGCACTGCGCACACATGTTGCCGAGGTCTACCGCGTCCACCGACGAATGCTGCGCACTCGGCGTACGACGGCGCTGGAAGGCACCTACCGCGTGTCCGGTCGTCGCGCGCCAGAGCCAGTTCTCGTGGAATCGACCTTTCGCGACGAAGTCGCAGAGGCTCTCGATCGATGGCGGGAACAGGCATTGGCAGCGGCCGAAGGCGCCCCGGAGGCGATGGCCCTGGCCGCACGCGCCTTCGCCGAGGCCGCCGCGGTTGGCCTTGATCCGCGTGCACTACAGGAGTGGGCGGCAGACCGCGCCGCTGGCCCACTAGCCGCTGACGAAGTAGACGCTTTGAAGCGCATCGAGCAGGACATGGCCTACGTCGACCGACGGGCAAACGTCAGTCGTCCGGTCGCTGAAGCGCTGAGCGAACTCATGACGTCGAACGAGCGTGCCGTCGTCTTCTGCCCCACGGCTGACTTAGCGAATGAACTGGCTGAGGAACTCAAGGATCTCTTCGGCGCCCAATCCGTCTTCTGCCACGTGATGACCCAACGCAGCGAGGAGAACGAGCGCGCGGTGCGCTCGTTCGAGGCGGTCCGCAGCGCCGCGGTCTTGGTGGCAGATGCGTCGGCCGAAGAAGGCCGCAATCTCCAGTTCGCGAATGTTCTGGTGCACTTGGGCCTTCCGGGATCAGCGAACCGTCTTGAGCAGCGCATCGGCCGCTGTGACCGGTGGTCGCCTGGAGGGTCGGGAGAGTGGCGGTCGTACGTCGTTTCTGGACACTCAGATCGCACCTACGCCGGCGCCTGGGAACGCATCCTCTCGGACGGGTTCGGGATCTTCGACAGTTCCGTCGCCAGCCTTCAGCAGGCCGTCGACGAGGCAACAGACGAGGCGTGGCAGATTCTTCTTCAACTGGGTCTCGACGGCGTCGCATCCGCGGTGACGCGAGTTCGGGAGAAACTCGACGCGGAAATTGAGCGCGTCCGAGAGCAAGACGCGCTCGACAGTCTGGAGACGAGCGTCGACCAACGATCCGTCTACGCACGGATCGCGACCATCGAATCCGACGCATCGGTCTTTGCGAAGGTGAGCGATGACCTTCTTGCAGCGAACAGCGCCGCCGGCAACCTCCGATTCGAGCGGAAGGGCAACCCTGCCACCGGCTTGGGCGGATACGAGGCGCTCGGTCGCCTGCCAGGGAATCAAGCCCAGATTCCGCTGATCCCCGCATCGCGGCTCATGCGGGACTTCCTTCCGTTGAAAGGCCACGTCGGAACCTACGTTCGGGAGGTCGCCCTCGCGAGTGAGGACGTCCACCTCTACCGGTACGGAGACCCATTCGTCGACGCTGTGAGCGATTTCCTCTGGCACGACGATCGTGGCCGAGCGTTCGGGATGTGGCGCTGTCTGCCCCATTGGAGCCGTGACGACACACTCCTGTACCGGTTCGATTACGCGGTCGAGGCCAACCCTCTCCATGTGCCGACCGCAGAAGATCCTCGTGGCGAGCTCGCGACGGTCAGCGCAGGCATGGACCAACGTGCGTTGACGAGGCGCGCCGACGGCATCTTCCCGCCAATCATCGTCAGCGTTTGGATGACCTCCGGCGCGCAGGAGTTGACGTCGAAGACGTACCTGGACGCGCTTGCCGGCCCATATACGAAACCGGGCCCGACCCGGGCCGGGGGCGACTACTCGCTCAACCGTGTCAGGATCAAGGAGGCCTACGACCTCATTCCCGCACAGGTATGGGCTGACTCTTGGCGAGCGGCGGAACGGGCCGCTCAACGGCTCGTTCGCAGTCGGGAGGGAGTCCGTGCTGCGGTCGAGCGAGCTACCACCATCGCCAGTCAAGACTCTGCAACAAGGCTGTCGCAACTGCGTCTCCGCGCCATGCGCACGTCGGGATCGGAACTTGTCCGTTTGGAGCAGGAACTCCATCGCGAGGAAGTCATAGCCGGCGCCATGGCCGCCGCGGTGGCCGCACCATCACTACGACTCGACAGCACCGGCATCGTGATTCTCTCTGGCCGAGCCCTGACGAGCTGACATGACTGACCAGTGGAACCTTGCGACAGCCCACCTGGCTGGCGCCACAGCCGACCGCGACCAGCTGACTGGACCGCACCGCCGACTGATAGATGCGTGGTTCTCGGAGGTGCCGGGGGCGGAGATCGCGGGTGATGTTGCGGCGCTCCTGGGACAGGTGCTGCGTCACCGCCGAGGGACTACAGGTCAGGCCAATAGCTTCGTGGTCCTTGGTCTCAACGAGAGAGGCATTCCGGTTGAAACCCTTCGCCGCGCAAACCTTGAGGTAACCAAGTTCGGCCTGCACGAGCACCACATCAGCCTTGGAGCAGACTGGGTGCCCGACTGGCTCCGCGGCGACGTGCGCTGGATCGACTTGGCCTGCACCAGCCCCGATCCTTTCGAGGGTCCGCGAGGCGTGGTGTCCACGTCTGTCCGACACGACATGGCGGTGCCGATCGACCCGTCTGTGGCTGCTATAGCGGGCCTCGATAGCTACCGTTCGCGCAGCCAGGCAAGCGCCGTCCGGGCAGCGGCCCTTGCACCTGCAGGCGACACACTCCACGTGGTCCTACCAACCGGGACAGGAAAGTCCCTGGTGGGGATCGCCCCCGGGCTACTCAGCCGTACGGGCGTAACAGTCGTCGTGGTCCCGACCATTGCGCTTGCCCTGGACCAGGAGCGCCAGCTTCATCAGCGGTTCCCAGACCAGCGCCTCCCTCGAGAGTTGGCCTACTACGGCGATCGCGCGCAGACTGAAAAAGAGGCGATCAAGCAGCGCCTGCGCGAGGGGACGCAAAGGGTGCTTTTCACTTCGCCCGAGGCCCTAGTCACCGGCCTGGCACGGACACTCCGGCATCTTGCTGCCCGGGGCGAACTGAGCTACGTCGTGATCGACGAGGCGCACCTCGTCCGTACCTGGGGCCTGAGCTTCCGACCCGAGTTCCAAGTCGTCGCCTCCCTGATCGCCGAACTGCGGGAGGTCGCCCGAGCGCAGGGCGTAGCACCGCCTCATGTCGAACTGCTGACAGCGACGCTCTCCCGACAGAGCCTGGTGCTGAACGACGAACTGTTCGCAGGAACAGGCACTTCACTATTCGTAGGTTCGACCTACCTACGCACCGAGATTCGCTACCTGTTCGCACCCCCCACCTCCAACGAATCGCGTCTCGACCGAGTAGTCGAAGCGCTCCATCACCTTCCGCGACCGGCGATCGTTTACACGACCAAGAAGGAGACGGCCGACACCGTCGCGGATCGACTCCGAGAGGCGGGATTCGGCCGCACGACGGTCTTCCACGGGGATGTGGGCGTCGACGACAGGCTCGAGATCCTGCGAGCATGGTCGGGCGATGCCGGCCCGACGTCCGTCGATGTCGTCGTGGGGACTAGCGCCTTCGGCCTTGGTGTGGACCAGAGCGACGTTCGTTCTGTCATCCATGCCTGCGTTCCCGCATCAGTTGACCGCTTCTATCAAGAAGTCGGGCGCGGTGGCCGCGACGGTCACGCAGCCGTTTCGGTCTGGATCCCGAGCACCACCGATGCCCGGGAGGGGCGCGTCGTCGAAAACGCCACCGTTCTTGGTGACAAGAAGAGCTGGGGTCGCTGGGACGCGATGCGTTCAGCCCGCGTCTCAGACGACCCGTCGCGCCGTGAACTTGTCGTGGATACCAGCACCGTCCCGTCCTGGCTCCGCTACGCCTCTGACAGCAATCAACTCTGGAATCGCAACACTCTGGTCCTGCTGCAGCGGGCCGGGGTGCTCGACATTGTCGACACTCCCCCGCCGGCCCTGGAACGCATTGAGGACGAACCTGAGGCTGACTGGCAGCAGCGCGTCGATGCTGCCTGGTCCGCTTACGTGAAGTTTGCGACCGTCCGCATCCGCCCGGGTATTGCGAATGTCGACGAAACGACGGTCCTCGAGGCGATCGATAGAGTTCGACGCGAGATACGTGATTCGGAATCCGACTCTCGCGACCGTATCGAGCGGATGTTCGGGTTGGATGAATGCTGGGGCGCAATCCTGAGCGAGGAGTATGCGTACGAAAATGCCGGCGTGATGCGCGCTCATCAGGTCGTCGCGCCCGCGTGCTCGGGTTGCCCCGCCACCGCGCATATTCATGAGCCGACCTTGCGGGCTGCGCGCCCGGTCGTGCAGGAGGCATCCCTCCCCCAATTGCAGCGCGCGGTAAGCCCCACGCTTGGGGCGATGGCCACGAGTGGCAAGACACTGGTCGTGACTTATCCCGAGGGCGATTTGCGGATCCACCTTGCCGAACTCGTCACAAAGTCCGTGACACACGGCATCCGCGGAATCTTGGCTTCTGCGAGTCTGGTCGGCTTGCCCGCGGTAGTTGACGCCGGCCGCTCTGCACCCGAAGGACTCGTAGCCATTGATCCGATCGTGGCGGGTCCACCGCGGCCGTTCCCGATCCCCACGTTGGTCCTTTTGGACCCGACCGATCCACCACAGTTGAGTTGGCTCGCCGGACAGACTGGCTCCCTTCGGATTGTCGTGCTTCCGGAAGGAACGCCGGACCCCCAGTATCTCGGCCAGCTCGTGAAGAGCATTCGCTTCCCGCATTGGACGCTCTCGTACTTCCTTAGGAGTTTGTGATGGCAGTACTCAACCCGCCGCGCACACTGCCTGGCCTCGGCCGTGCCATCGTCAACTACCTCCTCGATGCTCGGCGTACATGGACCGAGGATGACCTGGTCGCCGCCTTCAAACCGGAGGGTTTGAACCCGGGCGCGGAGGCCGCCGGCGGAATGAAGAACACAATCTCCTCGCTGCGGGCGATCAACGTGCTGGTAACGAATCCCGACGGAACGCTTCAGTTGAGCGCCGAGGTCTCGACCCCAAAGTCTCCATTCTCCGCTCCGGAGTTTCGTCGACTCCTCCAATCCCGCGTCTTCGACCTCGGTCGGGATGGCGATGTTTGGGCAACGCAACTCGGCGACGGCCACACGAGTGGTGCACGTGACCTCAATCGAGCCCTGACCTGGGTGATGGCTCAGGACGCGCTGGGCCAACCGCTGTCCTGGACCGAGAACCTGCAGACCCTCCAGGCTCAACAGTTCGGCACAACCAATCGTGAATCGTGGGCCATCGTCAACGACACCCGATGGGTGGCGGCGTCCCGGTGGATCGTTGCGCTCGGTTTGGCGACCCCGTCGGTCATGAAAGACCGGACCGGCGTCGTTCCGCTACCGGTTGCCGCGGTGGACGACATACTGCGAACCGTGCCACCGAACCGTCTCTCGATCCACGAACTCTTGGGGCGAATTGGACAGGCGCTTCCTGTCCTCCATGGCGGGTCCATGCGTTCGGGACTCGTATCCCTCCTAGGCGCCGACCCAGACCCAGGCATCAACGCCGACTGCGCGGACAGTTCAGTCGGGCAGGCACTGCGCATTCTCGAGGAGCGCGGTCGCATCGGATTCGAAACACTCCCAGACGCACAGGGCATCCGCCTGTCCAGATTCGACACCGCGCGCCAAACGCACGCCATCGTGAAGGCTGGAGGAAAGAAGTGAGCTGGCGTGGCACCCTCCCAGCGGCCTGCTGGAACGCACATGAGGCTTCTGCCGTCATCCCGGTTGAGGCGGAAAGCACGTCCGACGCCGTCTTCCTGGCCACACACAGCACCATCCCGATCACCCAGCGTGACCAGGTCGACAACGCCCGCGGCGGCGCCGTGGTTGACGAACGAGCCTTGCTCCGTGCGGTCCAGGAGCAGCCCGCCGACCAGCCAATCATTCCCATTCTCGGCAGGTCTGGAACAGGTAAGTCCCACCTCGTCCGGTGGCTGCGTGCTCATCTGGAAACGAAAGAGTCAACCCGCCTGATCTTCGTTCCCAAGCACCGGATGTCGCTCCGTGGAATCCTCGAACTGATCCTTGAGCACGCCAGCGGCGAGCGGGCCGACGAACTCCGGGCAAAGGTATCGACCGCGGTCGATGCCGCCGCGGATGAAAAGACCGCGCAGTTGAAACTGCGCAACGCTCTGGCGGTGAACATCGAGACGCGCGGGCACCGCACCGACGGATCGCCCGAGGAGATCGAGCTCCGCTCGTATCTCGCTTCCCCCGTTGGTCTTCCGGCTCTCTTCGGCGACGACGTCTTCCGAAGCCGACTACTCGACCAGAACGGACCTATCGCCCGCCTTGTACGTGAAAAGTTGTCCGGCAAGGGTGACGAGGACAAGGAGGACGCATTCGGCTTCACCGCCGCCGATCTGAACCTCTCCGTGGACGATGTGAACCGGGCCGGTCAGGCCGCTCGTGAGGTCGCCGGCGCGCTAACGAGCGAGCTCTCCTTCCGCGAACTCGCCGCGCGAATGATCAACGAGCAGCTCGGTCCGTCCGTGAGCGAAGTCTTCGGTGTGGGCGGCGACGATCTCAAGAAGATCCTCACAGACGTTCGGGTCGAGATGGACAAGCAAGGCCTCGAACTACTGGTGCTCATCGAGGACTTCTCGATCTTCCAAGGCATCCAGGGCGGGCTGATTGATGCCATCACTCTCATCTCCACCGAGGCGCAGAGGCTGTGTCCGATGCGAGTCGTCATGGCTGTGACCACCGGATACTTCGTCAATCAGATGCCGGAAACGGTCTACACGCGGACGTATCGAGTCTTCGACCTCGATCTACCCGACGGGATCGATGTGTCATTCCAACCGACCGGGTTCGCCAGTCGGTACCTCAACGCCGTTCGCGTCGGCACAACCGAACTCGAAACTGCACATGCGCGCGGGGATGAACTGACCAACGCCTGCGAACAGTGCCCTGTGAACGCAGAGTGCCACGCGTCGTTCGGACAGGTTGACGGCTACGGCCTCTTCCCGTTCAATTCCGCCGCTCTGGACCGCGCCATCAAGAGCCAATCCACCGACGGAAGTTTCGTAGCTCGCGACGTGCTGACCCGCGTCCTTCGACCGGTCCTGCATCGGGACCAGGCTGAGATCGACAATGGTCGGTTCCCGAGCGAGGGCTTTGCCAATGACTTCCGGACCGGTGCAAGCGACCGTCTGGCGAACATCGAGGACCAGTTCAAACTGCGGTCACCCGGCGAGGAGGAAATTTCCGAACGTCGCATTCGACTCGTCCGATTTTGGGGTTCCGGGAGGGGTGCGGAGAACCTCGCGCCGGCGATTCATGAAGCGTTTGGCGTTACGCCCATCACCGGACTCGACGATCCGCAGCAGCCGATCATAAGGCGCAGTCCACCTAGCCCCACTGCGCCGTCACCGGCTCCCACCCCGACACCGCAACCAGTCGCTGCGGATCCGGCGCTCGTCAAGGCCGTCGATGGCTGGCTCGCAACTGGCAACATCCTGCAGGGCGAGATAAACGACCTTCGAAACACCGTCTTCCAGGCTGTTCGACAGCGACTCGCGTTCGACGATGGATACGGCGGCGACAGTCTGTGGGGCAACGATAGGGCCCTCGCGCCAGGGTTCGAGGCGAAGATGGTCGAGTTCAACCAAGGGAAGATCGCTGGCGCGGTCTTGCCAATGGACCGATCGAATCCAGACGACATGCGCGCTCTCCGGGCACTCGCCTGGGCTAACCACAAGAGCAACTGGGCAGAAGTGCCGGACGGAGAGCGTCTGCAGAGGCTCACGGAGACTGCCATCGACCGATGGGCAGTCCGCGTGGGCGCAGCACTTCTCCCGCCGCAGCACCCCAGCGACGACACTGAACTAGCCCGGCTCGTGGAAGTGCTGCTCAGCATGGCGCGAGCGCTCGGGATCGCTGATGCGTTTAAGCCAGACACCGCAAGCCGGATTCGTGCCCTATTCGCCCCAGTCCCAGCACGAACAGATCTCGAGTCGAGGCCTGGTCTGCGGTCCCTTCACGGCTTCCTGGTGGACGGTGCCGGCAGCGGCAATAGTCTGACTCGAGTCAGCCGCGACCAACTGCAGCAGCGATTGCTGCGTCACGCTTCCTACAGCCAGGGCTCTGGCAAGCCCCTTGCCCTGGAGCTCAGCAAACTAGCGCGTGTTATCCGGAGCGGGGCGGTGGGCGCGCCTTGGCCGGAGTCGACGCCCGACCTGATCAGGTCCTCGGTCGCGACCATCGAGGCCCGACTGGCCTCTCTTGACCCCTTGCACGCGGAGGCTTCGAACCTACTTCCCGATCTTTCCGACCTTGGAGGTGAACTCCCCGAGGTCGCCTCGGAGCTTCTCGTCCTCGTCAACGAGCGCGCCGCCGCCGGCGCGCTGCCAGGTGGGATCAACCCCGCCGACCTCCAGGCTGCCGCCAAGTCCGTCAAGCCCAGTGACCAACGGAAGGTCGAGGCCGCAGTTGCTGAGCTGAGTCGCTGGAGTCAACTCACGCGAGACGAGAAACTGCACCTCCTGAACGGCGACTGGGATGAGCCCGCACGGCGAGTGAGTGCATGGACGCGGTTGGCGAGTCAGACGGTTCGCTTGCTTGAGCACAGCCTTGGCAACGGCCGTCCCTCTGACGTGCAGCGCGAATACGCTGAAGCACGCGACCAACTGGTCACCGCTCTCACGACCATGGCCGACGCGATCTCAAGCCCAGTAGCCAAGGATGCATCCGAAGCGGAGGCGCTCGCATGACCCTGCGAAGCACCATCCAGGATCTGCGCGCCTACGCAGACGTCGCCAACGACGAGCACCGCGTCAAGGTCCGGACAGGACAATTTGCAGATCTCAGTGCACGCCTCACCCCGCCCCTGACGGAGTTGCCTGCACTAAACGTCGCGCTGAGTGAACTTGCAGAACTTGATGTCGAACTGTCAGCGGGCCGTGAACAGGACGCCGCCCAGGTAGCCGAGAGTCTCCGTGCCCTGGCGGCCGAGGTGCCTGCGCTCGGCATAGACGAGAGTATCGACCTTGCCATCGAGCGGGTCCGCTCGGCCGAGAAGTACGCCAAGGAACTTCGCGCTCTCGTCACAAGCACGTGGCAGGCGCATGTAAGTCAGCCCCTGCCGGCGGTCAACGCCGATCTCATCGACGCACTGGCGCACGGGGGGGTCGACGTCGAGAACATTCGCAGTGCGCTGGAGACTGCGCGCGCCCACCTGCTCGCAGTCACGAGCAAGGTGATCCCGGACCGCGGTGCGGTGCAGAGGTATCGAGGCGCCATCGAAGCGATCAACCGCTGCGGCGAACAAATCGGAGACGTCGTTGACGCAGATATCGCTGAGGGCATCGTCAGATCTCAGGATTCGTCGGGTGTCCCCCTGACCTGGTTCACCCCGGAACGCCTCGAAAAGCTCCACTCTCTCGGCATCGTCGATCGTTTCCAAGTGAGGCTGCGATGAACCCCACCCTGCTGACCCGAATCCTTGACCGACTTGAGTCACTCGAGGATCCGTTGCTGTGCTGGGGCGTCGTCGATGGAGGCTTCAGCACAGACGAACTCCGTACGGTGATCAGCGAAGAACTCACCGCAAGCCAGGAGTGGGACCTGAGCGCCGACGACATCATCGAGGCGATGACCATGCGGTCGCTGCTGGTCCACGACTCCAGTTCGTCACCTGCCCGTTGGCGTACCCGCAATGGCGAGACCATCCGTCTGCTGGCACGGCTGCGCCAGACCTTCCCAGGCCAGACTTGGCAATCGGGTACCAACCTGATCTCCGACTTCCGGTACGCACGGCGGCCCCGCTTCTACCCGAAGCGCGATCATGCTTGGACCTCGGCCCTGGATGGGGTCGACGACCCCACCTCCACTTACCGCCACGTCCTTGAGGTCATGACTAGGCGGGACGGGGGGCACGACCTCCTCGGCGGATTCCAGGTCCGCGCCACTAGGCAGATCTTGACTTCGCTGCAGAGCCAGACGACAACAGCCACGGTGGTAAGCGCAGGCACAGGAAGCGGAAAGACGAACGCCTTCTACCTCCCAGCGTTCAGTTACCTGGCTGGAATCAACGACACCTCAGCTTGGACACGCGCCCTCGCGGTCTATCCCCGAAAGGAGCTTCTCAAGGACCAACTAGACACCGCGTTCGCGCACGCGTGTCGCCTCGACACGGTATGGAAGCACCTCCACGGCAGGTCGATGACCGTCGGAGCGCTCTACGCCAGCACGCCCAGACAGGCCCGTGACGTGAAGTCGCCCTACCTGGGTTGGCAGCGGCGCCCACAAGGAATGGCCTCGCCGCAAATGCGATGCCCTGGTGACGGCTTCGCCCCTTGCGGCGGCGAGTTGGTGTGGCTCGATGCCGATATCGCGCGCGACATCGAGCGCTTGGTCTGCGGAAACTGTCAGCGATCATTCGGCGACGATCAACTGGTCCTAACCCGACGACGGATGCAGACGTCACCACCCGATCTGCTCTTCGTCACCACCGAAATGCTCAATCGAGGCCTGTCTGACCTCTATCTGCGTCCGACACTCGGAGTGGACCAGCCAGCGGACAAGAAGCCGCGAATCATGCTTCTGGACGAGATCCACACCTATGACGGAACCACGGGCGCGCAAGCAGCGATGGTCCTCCGACGGTGGCATCACAGTATCCAAGCTCCCATCGCCTTCGTCGGCCTGTCTGCGACGCTGTCCAATCCGATCCGTCACATGGCCGACCTGACCGGAGTCGACGACGAACTGGTCACCAGCATCACGCCAGAGGCCGAAGAACTGGAGTACGAGGGTGCCGAGTACCTACTCGCGCTCCGTAGCGATCCCACCAGCGGCGCCTCGGTGCTGTCCTCCACCATCCAGGCCTCGATGCTGCTCCCACGAACTCAGGATGAGCCGACGAGCAGGATCTCCTCCGGTGTCTACGGAACGAAGGCCTTCGTCTTCACAGACGATCTCGATGTCACGAACCGCCTGTTCTCATACCTCCTCGACGCCGAAGGGCAGCGTTACGCCTCCGGAAGGACGAAGTCGTTCAAACCTCCTCTCGCGTCATTGCGTTCGAACTCCAATGGAGGGAATGTCACGCAACAGCGTCGTGCCGGCCAACTGTGGGATCTACCTACTGCGATCGGCCACAAGTTCGCGACCATCGGCGATGGACTTCGGGTGAGCCGAACCACTTCTCAGGACGCAGGCGTTATGGCCGACAGCCAACTGATCGTTGCAACCGCGTCTCTCGAGGTCGGCTTTGACGACCCCGACGTCGGTGTGGTCATCCAGCACAAGGCACCTCGAGGAGTCGCTGCCTTCCTACAGCGAAAGGGGCGAGCAGGACGCAAGCGAACCATGCGCCCCTACACCGCAGTCGTGCTGTCCGACTACGGCCGCGACCGCGCGACATACGAGTCGTGGGACACACTGTTTGACCCCGTGTTGCCTGATCTCGTGCTGCCGATCCGCAACCGAGCCGTACTACGCATGCAAGCAAGCATCGCGATGATCGACTGGCTGACAACGCAGCTTCGTCAGCGGGGGGTCCCGAGAACGACAGTCGCGTGGACTGCCCTCGGCAAGAAGCCCGCCGACAGCTTCGCCAAGCCGGGCCGCGAGACTCAACTCAATGCCGTTGAGATCCTGAACGAAGCCCTCCGCGATCCGGACCGCCAGCGAAGCCTGCGCACGTGGGTGCAGAACGCACTCGGCCTGTCCGACTCAGAGGCCAACGAGGTCTTGTGGCATCCGCCGAGGCCACTCTTGCTCCAGGCAATCCCGACGTTGCGTCGCCGCCTCGAGCACAACTGGGGCGTGGCTGATGCCTCCGGAGTCCACGAGTGTCGCGATCTCATGGGAGGCAATCCCCTGCCCGACTTCTTCCCGATGAACCTCTTCAGCGAACTCGCTTTGCCCGAGACGTTCGTAAGCATTCCGCCCCAGTCGGATCGGGACACCGACCGCGAACTCCAGGCGATGGGTCTCGGCCAGATGCTCCGCGAGTACGCACCGGGCCGAGTTTCACGCCGATTCGCGACAAGGAATCTCGAGCACCGCCACTGGATTCCCGTTCCGATCGGCGTAGCTGAACCGGTACTGGAACTCACAACGCTCCTGCCCCTGTTTGGGATCGAGGAGCCTTGCACCATCGACGTGGACGGCACTCCGATGACCACCACGGTGGTTCGTCCCGATCAGGTCCTGCTCGAACTGCCACCGAAGGCAGTGAAGGACTCGTCAAACGCCACGATGCAATGGCGGTCGCAGTTCATCGAAACGGGCACCGGCCTGATCATCCGTGTCCCGAGCGCGGACCCTGTCGGGCGCCTGATCAAGGACGCCCGCTTCTTCCTGCATGCTCAGAACGCTCACGTCAACGTCCACCGTGCGGCCGTGAGTGCTGATGCCACCCTGAACCTCGAGGACGGCAGTGAGCAGCGGGTGCGATCTCGCTTCGCTCTTCATGGCCAACCCGCAGCGTTGGGCTCGACCTTTGACGTGGACGGATTGCGCATCCGAGTCGACCTGCCGGCGGACATCGCCATTCCGTCCGACCTCATGCCCGGACTGCGCAGTGCCTGGTTCAAGCACGTCCTGCTCAATGACGATGAGTTGCTGAGCTTCCTGAACAGCTTCCGGATCGACTGGCTGCACCAGTGCCTCGAGGCCATGCTGCTCACTACGGCAGTACGTGACCAGAGCACACTGGCGGAGGCCTACGCATCGATCCACGACTCCTTCGACGACAAACTCGACGAGACCCTCGACGCCATGTTCCGGGCGTCGAGTGTGATCGAGTCAGAGTCCGCGGTGCTGTCACGAATGGGCGCCCGACTCAAGGAGGCACTCAAGAACCCGGCTATCGCGTCCCGTCTCGACGCCCTGACACCGCAGTACTGGTCCCCTGAGCCCACAGCATTCAATAGGTGGATCCGCGAACGGACGCTTTCGACGCTTGGACACGCGACGCTAGCTGCGGCCAGACAGATCTGCCCGGAGCACGATCCTGAAAGTGTCATCGTTGACATCGAGCCCGGATATGACGCCGACGGCGGACGACGGGCCGGAGAGATCTGGCTATCGGAATCCTCGATCGGCGGCGGTGGATTCGTAGAAGCTCTCGCAGCGCGCGTCCGCCCCGATCCTCGACGACTCCTTCGACTCATCCTCCGAGCTACACAGCCCAGCACGTACGAACTCGTCGACACCCATCTGCAGCGGGTGATCAATCTGACGACAACCGATGCAACATGGTCTGGCCTCGTCAACGACTTTCGGACTGCGCCTGATCAGGCAACACGCGTCGAGGCGCTCGGGCGGATCCGGGATGGCCTTCGCCAATCAGGCATCTACGGCGCCGAACAGTCGGTCGTCTCATCGCTCGCGAGTCGCGTTCTGCGGCCAGGATCGTCTTCAGCAACGGACAGGGCGTTGTCGACTGTGACGACCGAGTGGAAGGCAGAAGAGCGGCGACTCGGTGTCGAGATTCCCCCTCGCACCTGGGCGTATCTGATGCGCAAACGCGCCGACTTGGATCCTGGCCTGGTCCTCGCAGGTGGGGGCGGCGAGCGCCAGCGAATGGATGCGGTCCAAAGCATGCTGTGGCCGCGCGGCTGGCAGCTCCGATCTGAACAACTGAACGCGTGGAATCCGTTTGCCGAGAACCTGTCCGCGGCGCCCGACGTGCTGCGGTCTCTCGCTGCCGTGGGCGATCCCCCGCTCCCCCTCACCGGCGACTTCCGTGTACGCGTCCGGGAGGCCCTGGCGAGTACGGGGTCGGCGCAGGTCCTAGCCACCCCCGATGAGGCCGGCGAGCTTGCGGATCTGCTCGTGGACGTCAGCGTCGAGCCAGTAGTGACCGAATACCTCAATGTCTATCCGCGGGTGGTGGAGATCGACCACCGGGCGAACGGCGACGTCGTCGTCGCCCTCGAACTGGCCGAGGTGTCGGCATGAGACGGATTACGACTGGGGGCCGTGGGCAGACGCGGGTTCTCAATGACCTCATGCAGAACCTGCTGGTCACAGAACTCCTGGTCCCTTCTGGGCAGTTGTGGGTCCTGTCTCCTTGGATCTCCGATATTGACGTCGTCGACAACACGGCCGGTCAGTTCAAGACCGTGCTGCCAGGCCTGCCGTCACGATGGATTCGCCTGACCGAGGTCTTGATCGAACTGGCTCGTCGTGGGAGCGACGTCCGCGTCCTGACTCGCGACGTCGAGAGCAACATTGTTGCGCGGCAGCGACTCGAAAACGTCGGCGGTCTAGGCGCCAAGCCGGCGGTACGAATCCATCCCAAACTCCACGACAAGGGCATCCTGGGCGACCGATTCCATCTTCAAGGCTCGATGAACTTCACCTACTTCGGACAGGCCGTCAACTCAGAAGGCGTGACGTTGACGCGCGATCCCCACGCCATCGCGGAGACACGGATCGCTTACAACGCTCTCTACGAAGGTGCCGGTCATGCAGGACGATGACTTCTTTGGCCCGGGCAACGACATCAAGCCCGCTCGCCTGCGACCGGAACACGAGACATCGATCGAAATCTGGCGAGACGCCATTCGACGCGGGCAGATCGCGTTTCTGCCGAGGTCAACCAAGGGCAACCTGTACTGGTACGGGTTCGCTCCCACGAAGCGAGAGCAGAAGGAACTGCTCACGCTCCTAGACGCCTGGGTAGGGCCAACGTTCAGTGACCTACCAAGGAGCCGAGGACGGCTGTACCCGCAGGATCCGTTTGACACGGCGCTGGCCGCGAAAGCCGTGCCGCCGCTTCGCTTTGAGGTGCTGCCTCGCGGCAACGGGACGGCTCGCGACGAGGTACGCCAAGCACTCCTGGTTCTCTCCAAGTTGGTGTGGAAGCGTCCCCGCTCTGAGTTCGACGCCCCTCGAACCACGGTCGAGGTGCTCGACGACCTGGGCCACGCAATCGGTGCTCAGGATCGACGAATCGCCCTTGCATGCCTGCGTGAACTCGAAGCCTTCGCCGATCTCGACCACTCGAACCTCGCGTTCCTCCGTTTGCGCGTACACGCCGGGCTTGGCGACGTGGCCTCGATCTTCGCGGACCAGGACCTAGAGCACGTCCTCCAACTGCGTCGCCCGCTCGGGATCACTCGACTTCTTCAGAATGCCATCTACGAGCGTTACCTGGAGTCCGCCGACACGTCCGGCGAGGGAGCGGCGCTGATCGCGGCTGCCGACCAGATCCCAACGGGCCTACGAACGCTCACAACGGGAGAAACCTCAGGAAGCCGGCCCGCGCTCGTAGTGGAGTTCATGCTCGCGAAACTGCGAGGAGCGCAGACCTCGACGCTTGAGCGACTAGCCGATGAAGCTCAAGAGGTTTCGACGGCGTTGGCAGACTCCCTCCGACTGCTTGTCCCGACTGCAGCCGAGACTGCTCAGGCGCTCCAGACAGACGCGACGGCGTCGCGGGACGTCAGACCTACCGACGAACTCCACCGACTCATCGAGGAAGGCGAGTTCGCTGCCGCGATCGTCGCCGGTCTGGCCGAGACTCCATCAATGAGCACAGCTGCCCTACTGCTCGGGTGCATTCGGGAACTCGCGGAACCGAGACTTGCGGCTGAAGTCGCCGCCTTCGTCGAAGCTTCCGGACTTGAGGCCGAGTCCGGCGAAGACGACGTCGTCGTCCGAGCCGATTTGGAATGGCTCGCACACTTCCTCACCCCGCAGCGGAACCTCGGGTGGCTCGGCTGGTTCGACGCCCTCCAAACGAACGACGCTGCGGGCCTGGGCGCTGATTACACCGTCAGCATCGACTGGACCCCGCTCGACCGTGCGACGGTTGCCAACCGCCTGGCCTCACTAGATGAAGAGTCGCTTGCTCGACTCGGAGACCACGGCGGCGCGTTCATGGCAGCCCATTCGACGCTGTTCGCGGGCCCAGATGGGGCCGAGCTTTGTGAGCGGGTCCTTGCGGGCTTCGCCGTCAGCGAGAGGAACACTGCGGGCATCCGCCTGCAGACGGTCGCGCTCCTGGAGTACATGGCAGCCGCCGGTCCCAGTCCAAAGACCCTGACCTCCTCCCTCGCGTGGACCGAGGACATCATTCGGGCCGGCACCTCGGCGGTCACTGCGAACTGGACCGTTGATGTGCTCCAGGCCGCAACCGCCAGCCCACAAGCGGTCGCCCTCGATGCCAAGACCCGACTGTTCTACGGCGCGCTGGAAGTGCTGAGGCCTGTGCGCTCCAGCCTCAGTCTCGCTGATATCGAGGGACTGCGGTTGGTCGCAGACGAGCTAGCAACCAGCCTGCCGGACGACTTCGAGATCGAGGCTTCAGGTGCGGACCCGGCCGCGCCTTACCGCCATCTTGAAGGTTCCGTCGTTGTGCTCTACTCGCTCACCGAGTCCGCGACTACCCGTGCCGCCCAGGTCCTTCGGCGGCTGATTCCAGGCATCGATGTGCGGACGACCTCTGAGCATGACGGCAGTCAGCAGTTGGCTGCACTCAGTTCGAACGCCGACGTGTTCGTGATGGTCGCGGCATCGGCGAAGCATGCAGCGACAAACTTCATCAAGGATCACCGCGGAAGCCGACCAATCATCCAAGTCAACTCGCGAGGTTCATCTGCCATCCTGCGCGAACTTGGCGAGGGCTGACGTTGCTTGCCAGCGACGGGTGCGGTGCCAGGCTCGCTTCGTCGTCAGGATCCAAGCGCGGCCCATCGTCAAAGCCGCAAACACGCACAGTTTGATGGCATCCCAGGCGACGACCAGCAGGACCAGGTTGAGCCAACCGGGGGCGCCGCGTGCGACGGCGGCCGCCAGTGCGTCCGCGGCCAGCAACAGGCAAATCGCGATGACTGCAACCCAAGCAACGGTCGGCCAGCGGGGCTCCCGAGCCCGGACGTGGCGCACTAGCCAGTTGGTCGGCGCGTAGAGCGCGAGGTAACGGTGAACCGCTGCGACGATGATGATGACCGGCAAAGCCAGCAGGATCAGCATCCATGCCTCCACGTGATTGGTACCTCCTCGATACGCCAGGTCGACGACCAACAAGCCTGGACGCGAGTGGCCTGTGGAAAGGTGCGGCGCCTGTCGACCTATGGACCCGACGCGGCTCTTGCCTCGAGCAGAGGCGCGGCAGGCGAGCACTCGGCAGACCGTGGCGATGCGGGGACGCGGAGAGCAGCAAGGGCGCGCTGACGATCCGCCCGCTGAGCGTCACTCGTCGTGCTGCCGCCAATGGGCAGGTCTGAGGTGATCCTGTAGCGGTCGCGGTACGCCGCAACCGTCGCCGCGGCGTCGGGCCAGGCATCATTAGAGCCCGCACCGACCGGGCGCGATCTGAGTCGCCGGGCCCACGGTTTGCGGCCGGCGACCGCGTCCTCGGCAAGGGCGCGTGCCCGCGACTCGATCAGTTCCTTCCGTTCGTCGATGGCCTGTCGGTCCTCGGCTGACATCGGGCCGAGTGGCTCGGGGATGAGACCGGCGACCAGTCGCGGGCGGAGGTGGCAACCGCGCGGCGGAGTCGCTGCAAGCTTGTCGACTCGGTAGCGAAGAACCGCAGCGATGTCGTCCGCGTCATCGAGGCCGTGGCGGTCTACCACTCGCGGCAACAGCGCCTCGAGATCGTGGTGGTACGCCTCAGCGCGGCGGAGCGCTGCTGCGAGCGGGCCGAAGGCCGTCGACTCGACGACCGCGGCATGCTGCTCGGCGGTCAGGCCGGAGCGGCTGAGTTGGTCGACGAAGCGGTCGTGCTGAGCGTCGGCCGCGATCGTCTCGAGTTCGGCGGCCAGACGGTCTATGCCTCCGTGGATCTCGTACTCGGCCTCGATCGTCTGCGTGGCCGACAGGTCGGCGCCGCTGTGCTGGAGGACGCCGTACAGAACCGTCCGAGCGGTGACGTCGTCAGACTCAGGTGTCGTGTGGCTGTCGTCGGGCTGGTCGAGGGCGACGTACGCGATGTTCGAAGCCCGGCCACGCGTCATCGAGACGTAGAGGTTCTCCCGGGTTGTGGATGGGGTCCCGACGACATGCGCCGTGTCGACGGTGACGCCCTGAGCGCGATGCGCGGTGACGGCGTAGCCCAGGTCGAGGTGCTCGGCGACGTACTCCGGCGGCAGAACTGTTCGCCGACCGTCGTCGCCGAGGCGCTTGACGACGACAGAGCCGTCCCGCCGCATGTCGGTGGCCAGCCAGCGGTCGCCGTTCTTCACCCACCCACCTCGCGTGGTCCGGATACTGCGGTCGTTCTGACGCGTGATGACGACGTCTCCCACCGAGGCTCGGCAGCCGTCGACCAGTTGTGCCTCGCGATGATCGACGGCGCCGTCCAGGAGCAGCCGCTCGGCCCGGGCGCGTTCGTTGAGCGCGCGAACGTCCCGCGCTGACTCCGTCACAAGGATGCTGGCGCGCCCAACTGCGCAATCTGCGCGCCAAGCGACGTACGCGGCATCGACCATCTCATCGGTGAGGCCCTCGCGGATCCGCTCGTGGCGGCCGTACGCCGAGATGACCTGGATGTCTCCCCGGCTCAGCGCAAGGGAGGTCTCCTTCTCCCTGGTTGGCGAACCGATGGATCTCCCTCAACTCCGGGGCGTCCGTACGCCGGTCGACGAGGAGTGCGAAGGCTCCGCCTGCATCCACGGACTGAAGTTGGTGCGGGTCACCGACCAACAGCACCTTGGCGCCCGCAACTGCGGCGATCCCCGTGAGCCGATCCAGCGTCACCGTGTCGGCGAGAGTCGCCCCGTCGACGATCATCAATTGACTCCGGCGGAGTTCGGTCCGGCCGTGGTCGTACTCGTGGAGCCACTTCGACGCGTTCTCGCACGCGACGCCGAGGTCGTCGGCCAGCGCCTGGGCTGCGGCGGCAGACGGGGCCAGACCGACGACACTCCCCCGCCCGTGCTCGCTCATCCAGGCCGCGCGGAGCGCTCTCATAGTCGTGGTCTTGCCAGCCCCGGCGGGCCCGACGAGAAGGTCGGCCTGGCGCCCTGAGTGACAGACGCTCTCCACCGCACGCCGCTGCTGCACGGTCAGTGAGACCGTGCCATGGCCTTTTGCTCGCCGAGCGATCCCAGCTGACACCGTGGGCGCGGTCAGCTTCTCGGCGCGTGCCAACAGTCGCGCTTCGGCCTCGAGCACTGCGATCGAGGAGTACTTCTCGCCATGCCGCGGACGGAACCGGCTCGTGCCGTCCTCGCGCTGGAACCGGACCGGGCTGAGGGCGAGCTCCGGCGGCGTCAGGACTACGGAGCGTGCCTGGGCCGCGTCCACGATGAGGCCGACGACGGCCTCGCGGTCCTCGGTCGTCGCGAACCTCAGAACCATGGTCTGCTTCGCCGCCTCGGCCATCAGGTTCCAGTGCGTCCACACGGCCCGCTTCACAGAGACCGCCGCGACCACCTCGGCACCGATCGCCTCGATCGCAGCCAGCGGCACGTCCTCCGCTGTCAGGAGGTCGCCCTCTCGACCGATCACCGACTGGCACCACCCGGTGGGCTCGGTCCCCAACCGCTCTGCGGCTCGTTGCCGCCAACCCGCGGTGAGGTCGGCGAGCGACCGGACCTCCTTCGCCGGGCGCGTAGCGAGCGTGGCTTGGGCCCGGAGCTCGACGATCGTCCTCGCCGAGGGCCTCCGGCCGTGGCGAGCGACGTACTCGGCGATGAGCTCGTCCTTCTTGAGCTCGATCTCGCGGGTGCGGCTGGAGAACTCGGCGATCAGGTCATCCGTCACGCCCGCGATCTCCCATCGAGGATTCCGGTCGGGTCCACGCTGCCTCAGCTCCCATTCGATGCCGAGGTCGCGCGACAGCCGGTCCGTCAGGAGTGCGTCGTAGTGCGCCGACAGGCCGGTACGTGAGGCGAACACCGGGCGTCCGTGGAGGCTGCGCCACCGGCCGTCCATGACGGTGAGGACCTTGTTGGCGATGACGACGTGGGTGTGGAGTTGCGGGTCGCCGGCCCTCGAGTCGAAATGGTCGTAGGCGACGGCGGCGACGCCAGCCACGTCGACCTGGGCCACGGCGCCGTCGGCATCGGAAATGCCGGCACGAGTGGCGGCGACCTCTCGTTCGAAGAGTGCCATGACGTCTGCGACTGCAGCGTGATGGGCGGCAACGATCCGCTCCTGGGTGACGGCTCGAGTCGCCTACTACGCGGCGCCGTACGACGAGGTCGCCCAGCTCGATCTGATCCAGGCGGAGAAGTCCACGGACGACGATGAGAAGGCCGACCGGGACCTGAACGAAAGGGTATTCAACCGCCGCGACGACGAACTGCCACCCATCGAACTACCGGAGCGCACCACTCAAGTAGTCCGCGACAAGAACTGGGGCGGTCACGGGCCACGGCCGCGACGCACCGGGTAGCCGCGCTCGGTAAAGACGCGCCGAGGCCGCGGACAGGGACTGACCTGCCCCGGGACCATCTGTTTTCCAGCGGACTCGCAGAGAATTGCAGGACACTCGCTGGGTGACGGAACCCATCGGATCGGCCATGGCTGACGAACCTGGCGAGTCAGAGCCGACCCACACGAGGAAGCTCAAGGGCCGTAGAGCTAGGCGGCGGATGCTGCTCGCTCTTGCATCAATCCTCCTGGTTGTCGCTGGCGTGGCCATCAAGTTCAGTCCATGGGATGGCGGGAGCCCCGGCGACGACGCCAAGGACCGAGAGGCTTCTTCGGCGTCCGTGTCCGACTCGGACGGCGATGGATTGGACGATGAAGTAGAGGCGTCAGGGTGGACCACACAAGCTGGAGAGAGTTTCCGGACGGACCCCAGCAAGATGGATACGGACGGCGACGGTTTGTCTGACGGTCTTGAAGCTGGCGCTCGCGTTGCGGGCCAAGGGGACGGGAACGTCTATGTCGGCTACTCCAATCCGCTGACGTCTGACACGGACGGGGACGGGCTCGAGGACGGGGACGAGACGGACCTGACTCTGGATCCCCTCGACTGGGACACCGACGACGACGGTCTCGATGATGGGCCGGAAGTCGAGATGGTCGGGACGGATCCTCAGATCGCCGACACCGATGGGGACGGCTTCAACGATGGATTCGAGGATGCGAACTCCCAGGACCAGGGGTTGGATCCGTTGTCCCCGGACGTCAAGGTGAGCAAGACGGCCTATGCCGTGGACTTCGCGAAGGGCGCATTCCTGGGCGATCTCAATCGTGAGGACACTCTGGCTTGGCTAGCTGGCAACCTCTCTTCAGGCGGTGCCAGCCTCCTCCCAGGAGTGGGCTGGATCGTCGGCGGCATCGCTGACCTCCGTGATGCGATCGGATCGGCGATCCGATCGGACTGGGTGGGCTCCGGTTACAGCGCGATAGGTGTTCTCCCCGACGTCGGGGACGCTGTCGCCGTTCCCGGGAAGGCGGCCAAGTTCGTCGCTAGGAACCCCGAACTGGCTGCCGCAACCGTAGCCATCATCGTGGGGATCGCGAAGCTTCCCAACGTCATCAAGGTCAACGCTTCGAAGGCGATCTACAGGAGCTGGGACGACCTGCGGGTCGCCGGCGCCAGCGACAAAGCCCTTCTCCAACTCGGGAAGGGAAAGACGAACCTTGACGCAGTAGCAGCTGCCATGAAGCGACCAACCCACGTGAACGGTCCCCCCGCGACGTTCTTCCCAAATGGACCAGCGGGTGAAAGACACCTCGAGGCGACCCTGAAAGCAACAGGCTCCACGACCAGTACTCAGGTCGTCGCGTCGACCAGAGATTGCGTCGTAGTCTGCAACCTCACGGTTCGACGCTTCGATGTCGTCGCGGACGGCGTAGCTCACGAGTCAAAGGTCGGCTACAACGTCTGGAGCTCGGGGCTCTCGAGACAGATCGAATCCGACGCCTACCTTCTCCGGAGCGGAAACATCGAAGGCGTCCATTGGCACTTCTACCCAAGCGGCTACAGCAACAAGCTTGGGGCGAGCCCGAGGGTGCTGGACCGTCTGGAGGAGTTGGGTATCCCCTACACCCTTCACCTGCCTGCTTGAACCATCTCGAGTTCTTTCGGGGGAACGTGCCTGACCTGCGGAAACGCAACGTTCCCCCTGCGTTCCCCCTGGGTCAGCGTACGAGTGACCGCCCGACCAGTTTCGACACTGACCATGCCTGCGCATCGCGCTCGCCAACCGCGTCTTTCCACCGCGAGTTGGGCGCTTCAGGACCGAGGCTGCGACAGTCGTTCAACCTCGGCACGAAGGCGCATCACCTCGGCGTTCAATTCTTGGATCCTGTCGATGCACCACTGAACTCGCGCCGAGTCGTTCTGGACGGTCGTCGCCTGATTCTTGAGTGCCTTCGCGATCTCTCGCGTGTTCTTCTCGGTAGCAAGCCGCGCGTACGTGTTGGCACTACTGATGCCACCGCTGCTGAAGAGCCCCACTGCGCTGTCCCCTCGTCAGACGTTGACCGACTGTAGCGCGATGAGTGCGTCTTTCCACCGCGAATGACGCACGGCGACGCAACTCGAGACCGCTAGGAGTTTCGTGCCAGTGCTATTGGCCGGTCGCTTGTTGGCGGCGACGTGCTAGTGCCCGCAACCGTTCGGACGCCGCCCAACGGGCATGGCCTTGGCCCCTGTATCGCCCACGTTTGGGATCAGGAACTGCGTGATGGCAATACGAGCAACGTACCGTCGTTGTGCTTCTCGATCTCGATGACAATGTCGGTGGCCCGAGTTGCGGCGTTGTAGCCAGAGCTCAGAGCTCGGAGACGGTACGAGGTGTCAAGCAGGGTCTCGACCTGCTTGCGCGTCATGACTTTGTCGATGAGCCGCTTCGGCGGGCGCAGTTCGAGCGACGCCAGGCGCAGGAGCACTGTGTGCACGCGTGCCTCTAGCTCGTCAATCTTCCGCTGGTCCTCCTTGAGGCTTTGGACGAAGCTCCCGAAAGGGTTCGCCTCGTCGCTCTGACCGGCCTCTACGGCCTGCAGCACAACGACGCGGCGCTTGAGCGCGATGGCGAGCGCGGCCAGCGCGACGTGAGCGCGAAACTCGCCGCCATCGTCGGTCACTCCCGGGAACATCGTCTCGAGTTCCGACGCCTCGACGCGGTTCTCGACGACGGCGTCGAGGGCCGCCTCCCACTTCAACACGCGACGCTCGGCATTGCGGGTCGCGGTGCTGATTGAGTGAACAGCCGAGTCGAGACCGAGGGACGCGCCGATTCGGCCGCGGTCAAGCAAGAGAGCCGTCGCCTTCTCGATGGCGTCGCGGCAGCCGTCCAACTCGCTGCGCTCCCTGTCCAGGGCGTCGTTGTGAAGCTTCTCGAGTAGCTCAGTGATCTCCTCGATCGCTCTTTGACGTCCTTGGTCGGCATACGCGCTCGCACCGACGGCGACCGCCATCAGCACGAGAGGGGCGGCCACGGTCATCGCCGTGCCTGCTGCTGCGGTGCCTGCCGTGGCCCCGACCGCGGTGCCGGTCGCGCCAGCGGATGCGGCCGGTACAGGGACGAACGTCGCCTTCGCGACAACGGTCTTGGCGGTGCCACCGGCAAGGTCGCCGACGAGGTCGCCATAGAGGCCCTTGTCGGCAGCCTTGGAGGCCATCGGTTGGACCATCCCTTTGCCAAACTCGGCAGCCACCCTTGCCGGAACGACCATGCGGTAGAGCACCTCGCCCGACTCCGCGACCTGGGCGACCGCGGGTAGCTTCGGTGCGTCGGCGGCCACGAGTCGGGAGAGTTCTTTGGCGAGCGGGCTGGTCGCGTGGAGCGTCAACCCCGTCGACCGCTCACGGCGCGCGGGAAGCGGGTGTGCCTCCAGGGTTACCAGTGGCGCGGACGCGAACGCAGCCAGGGCGGTGCGAAGTTCGGTGAGGCGTTCGGGAGTGAGCCCGCCGTCGGCGGCCAAAGCTGGTACGGAAGCACCGTCCGCAGTGGATAGGGTCCAGATAGGCACCATCGTGCCGCCGGCGTTGTTCATACATCTCCTCGGTCAGGAACGCCACGTTAGCGGCCGGGACCGACAGATCCGGCGTGCGCGCCCTCGCCGGAGTGAAGCGCACCGCATCCCAGCCGACCGCCCAAGAGAGCGCCGACGCTGCCGCTAACCGCGTCGCCGCCACCTCGGCTGCCGAAAACGCCTTCACCTAGGCTAAGAAGACCGCGAAGCGCGCCCACAAGAAGGCCCGCGTCAAGGCCAAGCGTCACAACTCCTCCAAGGCCCGCAAGCGAGCCACGAAGAAGGCCAAGGCCGTACTCACCAAAAAAATCCGCACCGCCAAGGCAGCCCGGAACGCAGCCATCGCCACCGCCGAGACCGCATACCAGCACGCCCTCGCCCCGAAGATCAACGAGCAGCACTTCGCAGCCGAGACCGTGGGCCCCGGCACCGGCACCGTGCGCCCGGTCAACAAACCCTCCTGACACTTCACCGCCATCTCGAGGACCCTTGAGATGGCACCCGAAGGACTGTGCCAGTCCCGGAGGGGTGCACGCACTTCGACGAACCGCCGCATCCGCGGCGCGCCCAAGGGCCGGAACGGAGCGGATTCGGCCGATCCTCGGACGGCCTGTCGCGCCGGCACCTACGCTCTCGTCGCTAGCCACAAGCACCCAGGGGGACCTCATGACGCGCCGCACCACACCACATTCGGCTTGGTCGCTATTTCTCACCGCCGCCCTGGTGCTCGGGTCGAACGTGACCCTCACCGGCTGCTTCTCCGACCCGTGCGAGGAAGCGCACGGCGAAGGCTGGTTCGAGACGACCGAGAGAGACTCCGTCAACAACGCCGTGCTCTACCGCTGCTCGAACGGCATGTTCGAGATGAACAACCACCCCAAGTACGACTGACGGGGACCCGCGGAGCGGGGCTTTCCCGCGGAAGCCTCCCGACGGTGCCACTGAACGTACCGCACGTCTGATCGCAGGGATCCGGGCACCCACAAGGTTGGCCCGCGACGAGGGTCGCAGCGCCTGCCTGGCCCGCTGTCGCGGGCCGGGTTCAGTGGAGGCTCCATCAAACCCGGCACGCGACAGAGCCCCAGATGACGCCTCACACACCCAGACCACGGATCTCCGCCCAGCAGGCGCACCGCGGCCGACCTCTGCCCATCTACGTCAGCGTTGACGAGGCCGCAGCGGTCATGGCGGTCTCAGCCAAGACGATGAGGCGGCGGATCAGCGACGGCACGATCCCCGCCTATCAGTGTGGGTGACGCAACATTCCGATCCGGCTCGAAGACCTCGAAGCGGCGTTTCAGCGCATGCCCGCCGCCCACTGGTGACTGATCCTAAGACCACGTAGAGACCACGGCGCCCGAAATGAAAACCGCCTCTGAAGCCTGCTCTCGCAGGTCAGAGGCGGTTCAGGGTGCGGTGGGCGATACTGGGTTCGAACCAGTGACCTCTTCGGTGTGAACGAAGCGCGCTACCACTGCGCCAATCGCCCGCGTGGTGCGGCGGAAACACTAGCGCATGGCAGCGGCGGACTCACATCCGGGCCGGGTCACATGCCGGGAAGCTCGGGCACGACGCCGAACAGGCCCTGGACCTCGTCCCACCCGTCAACCGCGAAGTGGGGCCACCCGTAGGTGCCGAGGTAGGCCGACACCGCACCCGCCACCGTGACGGCGCCCAGCACCGCGAGGCCGATCCGGCGACGCCTGACCGCGGGGTCCATCTGGCGCGCCTTCTCGGTTGCACGGTGCGCGTAGTCGCGCAGTCGATCGACGACCCGGTCGGCCCAGTCCCACTCGGTGGAGAGGATGACGAAGCCGAGGATGATGGCGACGATGCCCGGACCGGGGGCGATCATCATCACCAGCCCGGCGACGATCACCACGGTGCCGACGCACGTGACCACCATCTTGGTGATCAGCCCGGTGACCGGGTTGGCGTGGGCGCGGGCGTGGAGCCGTCGCAACCAGTGCGGCCCGTAGTCGAGCTCTGGGGCGTGGACGCCGTCGTCGACGCCCTCGCGCGCGAAGACATCAGCGGCGGGACCCTTGGACAGCTCTTCGCTCACGGCGATGAGCCTAACGGGTGGGCTGGGTCTGACCGATCGGACACAAAGTCGAAGTTCCCCTATATAAATCTTGACGTTTACTACCCAAGAGTGCTTCGGGAATGCGTTACTACTGCATCAGGACAGCAGTGGAGGACATCATGGCGAGCAAGTACGACCGTCGAGTCGCTGGCGCAGTCGAGCAGGAGATCACGATGCAGTGCGTCGACTCCTTGGGTCGCGGGCACGATCTGGAGACCGTCTTCTCCTACCGCGAGGACGACCCGTTCGCCGTCACGATCACCTTCCTCACCCCGGAGGGCGAGCTGCCCTGGACCTTCAGCCGCGAGCTGCTGGCCGAGGGGGTCTGCGCCTCCGCGGGCGTCGGAGACGTGCACGTCCTCCCCAGCACCGACGAGCACGGGCGCGAGGTCGTGGTGGTGGAGCTCAGCTCCCCCGACGGCCACCTCGTGACCCGCGCGAGCGCCCGCGAGGTGCGCCGCTTCGTCCGTCGCTCGTTCAACGTGGTGCCCGCCGGCGAGGAGTCCCAGTTCCTGCGACTCGACGCCATCATCACCCAGCTGCTCGCCCACTGACCTACGCCTCTCGGCCACGCCCTCAGGGCGTCAGGGCCCGAGAATGGTCCCCCTGGTGGACTCACGGGTCGACGTCCGCCGCCTCCCGCTCGGCCCAGGTCCGCGCCGCCTCCCGGGTGACGGGACCCGGCGCGGGCAACGCACGGTCGTTCCACCGGTCCACCGCCTGCACGTCACGCGTGGTGGAGACGAGGAAGACCTCGCTGGCCGTGTCCACCACCTCCATGGGCTCGTCCACCTCCCGCCCGCCGAACCACTCCAGCAGCAGCGCGCGCGTCACCCCGGCCAGGCACCCCGAGGCCAGCGTCGGCGTGCGCAGCTCGCCGTCGACGACGTAGAAGACGTTGGAGCCCGTGCCCTCGCAGAGGTGACCGGCCAGGTTGGCGAAGATCGCCTCACTGGCCCCCTGCTCGTGAGCGTGAGCCAGGGCGACGACGTTCTCGGCGTACGACGTGGTCTTGAGGCCGGCCAGTGCGCCGCGCTCGTTGCGCGGCCAGGGCACGGTCACCACCTGCGTGACCGCCGGCGTCGGGTCCATGGGGGCGGCCACCACCACCAGGGTGGGCTCGTCGTGCCCCCGACCGCTCCCCAGGGGCGCCGCACCGGCGGTGTAGGTGATGCGCAGCCGCCCCAACTCCAGCGGCTCCGCCGCCAGCACCTCGGCGATCGCCTGGCGCACCAGACGGTCGTCGACCGGCGGCAGCCCCAGCCCTTCCGCGGACCGCGCCAGCCGCTCCAGGTGCCGGGTCAGCGCGAACGGCGTCTCGTCGACCACCTTCACCGCCTCGAAGACGCCGTCGCCCACGGTGAAGCCGTGGTCGGTCACGGCCAGAGCCGGTCCGGTCGGGTCCTCGAGGAGGCGGCCGTCGATCCAGGTGCGCATGATCGGCACTCTAAAGATCGCCGACCCGCCAGTGCCCCGGAACACTCCCTGCGGACCCCCGAGTTTGGCACCCCCCCGACCATCGGCTACTGTTCTGCTCGCACGAACGGCCGGTTCACCGGTTGTGAGCGCAGGCGGACATAGCTCAGTTGGTAGAGCGCAACCTTGCCAAGGTTGAGGTCGCGAGTTCGAGTCTCGTTGTCCGCTCGGAGAGGTCTTTCCACCGGTCCTTCCCTGGAGGACCTCACGCGGTGGGTTGGCCGAGAGGCGAGGCAACGGACTGCAAATCCGTGTACACGGGTTCAAATCCCGTACCCACCTCCACAAAATTCAAGACCTGGGCGATTGGCGCAGCGGTAGCGCGCTTCCTTGACACGGAAGAGGTCACTGGTTCAAACCCAGTATCGCCCACCAGCAGATTCACGCTCAGCACGGCCGGTTCCCGACAGGGAAGCCGGCCGTTCTGCATTCCCGGCCAGGGCCGCAACGGCCGGCCCTGGGTGAGCGCGACCAGCCCCCGCCCGGTCTCCCTGGCCGACGAGGGCGCCCGGCAACCGCGGTCAGCGCAGGACGAGCCCGCGGCGGGCCAGCTCCCCCACCTCGGGCACCTCGACGGCCAGCACGTCGCGCACCGCCCCCAGCCCGGCCGTCAGCGCGACCCGGGGCACCCCGCGTGCCGCCAGCAGCTCGGCGAGCCACGGCACGAACTCGGAGAGCACCGCCTCGTCGTCGACCAGGTGGGCGGCGGCGAGGAACCTGATGATGTAGACGAGGTCCTCCCGCGTCCGCCGGCCGGCCTCCGGGTCGTAGTCCGCGACGGCCGGTGCGAGACGCCCGAGCCGCTCGTGGGCGAGACGTGCCAGGTCCGGCGCCCGGCCCTCGAGCACGTCGTAGGCCGCCGGGACGGGCGCCGCCTCCGCCGTCTCCGGCGGCGCGTCCGCCCAGGACTCGAGGATCTCGGCCGCCGTCTCGGCCTGGAGGGCCCAGCCGTCGGCGCCCAGCGTCGCGGCCCGGCGCGGGTCCGACCCGAAGGCCCGGCCCCCGGCCAGGACCGGGATGGCCCGCTCGTGGGCGACGCCGGCGACCCGCCGCACCCCCGCGAAGGAGAGGGGCAGGCTGCAGGAGACGATCACCGCCGCTGCGGGCCGCCGGTCCAGGTAGGCCGCGACGTGGGCGGCCGGGGTCGAGGCACCCAGACAGCTGGCGTCCCAGCCGCGGAGCCGGAGGATCTCGGCGACCAGCTGCACGGCCAGCGAGTGCCAGTCACCCTCGGCGCACACCACCAGGACGTGCCCGCGGCTCTCCTCGACGGCCGGGACGCCCGCGACCACCGAGTCGAGCACCCTCGTGGTGAGTCCGGTGACCAGGTGCTCGTCGGCCACCGACCACTCGTTGCGCTGCCACCGGCGGCCCACCTCACGCTGCGCGGCACCCAGCAGGTCCAGGAGGACCGACTCCAGTCCCGCCCCCTGGTCGATCAGCCGGACGACGAGTCCGCGGGCCGCGGCGAGGTCGCCGGCGCGCGCCAGCTCGAGGTAGCGGTCCACCAGCGCGTCGGTGACCGCGCCGGGCGGCCGAGTCACGGGTAGTCCTCGGGATCGGCGGCGAACCAGCAGTCGCGCCCCGCCCGCTTGGCGCGGTAGAGGGCCCGGTCGGCGGCGACGACCGCCTCCTGGGCGCGTCCGTGGATCGCCGCCGTGCCGGCCGAGAAGGTCACCGGGTCGTGCCGGGTCGACTGCCAGGCCAGCCGGAGCCGCTCCAGGAAGGGCTGGGGCTCCGGGCTGCGCAGCACGACGAGGAACTCCTCGCCGCCCGTCCGGGCCACGTAGTCCGCGCTCCTGGCGGTCGCGGAGAGCGCCATCGCGAAGTCGCGCAGCACCCGGTCGCCGGCCTCGTGCCCCCCCGAGTCGTTGACGCGCTTGAAGTGGTCGAGGTCGAGGGCCACGATCGTCCCCTGGCGGATGCGCGGCAGGAGCCTGGTCAGCATGCGGCGGTTCCACAGCCCCGTGAGCGGGTCACGCGTCGCCTCGTCGGCGAAGCGCTGAGACCGGTCGAGCAGCTCCAGGGCCCGGTAGGCGTCCCGGACGAACATGGGGAGCTGTCGCTCCAGGGCTTCCCGCGCGGCGCTCCCGGGCGGCGCGGTGGCCAGCACCGGCGCTCCGGTGCCGAGCGCCAGGTCCACCGCCAGGGCGTCGGCGTGGTCGTCCCCCAGGGGTACGAGCGAGCCGCCCAGGTCCTTGACCAGGTCCCTGGCGGTGGCCAGGACGGCCTCGACGTCGGCGGCCCACAGCAGGCGTCGAGTCGCGTCGAGGACGAGCGACGACTGGTCATCGCCAGGTGGAGAGCCGACGGGCTCGCGCGGGCTGCTGTCTATGCCGCCATCATGGCAGAGCGCGGGCACCCTTGCGGGGTGCTGCACGCGGGGTCCACCACGGCGCTCCCTCATGGCGCGGCCTGGAACCGGACGGTGAAGACGGAGCCGCGGGGCGTGTTGTCGGAGACCAGGATCCGGCCTCCGTGCTCCTCGGCCACCGCGGCGGCGATGCTGAGCCCCAGGCCCGGGCCGGCGACCGGCAGGTCCTGGGAGGCGGCACCGCGGAAGAACGGCGTGAACAGGTGCGGGAGCTCGGCGCGAGGAACACCCGGCCCGGTGTCCGACACCTCGATCGAGGCCGTCCCCGCGAACTCCGCGACCCGGCAGACCGCACGGCCGCCGGGAGGTGTGAACGTCACGGCGTTCTCGACCAGCTGACGCACCAGCAGCTCGAGCCTCGCGGCCTCGCCGTGCACCACGACGGGGTGGTCGGGACACACCAGCTCCGGGACCACGCTGCCCGGTCCCGGCGGGTTCGGCAGGCTCGGTAGGCTCGTCAGCACGGACTGCGACACGTCGCGCAGGTCGACGAGTCCCGTGGCCGGGGTCCGCTCGGACTTGGTGTCCGAGAGCGTGACCAGGCTCTGGGCCAGGTGCTGGATCCGGCCCACGTTGCGCCGGATGGCATCGGCGAACCGGGTGCGGCGCTCCTGGTCGTCGACGCCGTGCTCGAGCAGCTCCAAGAACCCCAGGATGCTGGTCAGCGGGGTCCTGAGCTCGTGCCCTGCGGTGGTCACGAAGTCCTCGCGGAGCCGCTCGAGCTCGACCTGCCGCTGGGCCGCCTGCTGCTCGCGGAGCAGCGCCTGGGCCAGCAGCTCGCCGGTGCGCCGCTCCTCGGTCACGTCGAGGGCCTGCGCGAAGTACCCGCTGACCCCACCGGAGGAGCCGAGCAGCGGCTGAACGTTCACCGACAAGACGCGACGGCTGCCGTCTGCTCCTCTGATGTCCCACGAGCTGGTCGTCGCGACCGGCCCCCCGTCGGCCGGCACCCCCGCGGAGGCAGGGTCCGGGCCGGCCTCAGGCTCGGCCCGACGACGGTCGAGGTCCCCCAGGTGCACGGCGGGGTGGCGGCGGCGGTCGTACCGCGCGGGGTCCACCACGAAGAGCCCGGGGCCGGGCGGCACCCCGGCTGCGGACGCGCGTCGCTCCAGCTCGTCGGGTTCGAAGATGTCCATCGGGAAGGGCCTGCCGACGAGCTCGGCTCGCGGTCGCCCCACCAGGGCCTCGACCGCCGCGTTGCACCACGACACCACTCCTCTGGCATCGGTCGAGACGGCCAAGATGCTGCCGGGCACTGTTCTTCTCCTACGGACGGGGCGGTGTGACATGTGGGCGCGCGCGTGGCGACGTCAGGCAGCGAGTGCACCCTCGCACGGACCGGCGCACCCTGCGGGTCAGGGTGGGAGGCGTTCGCGGGGGACGACCAGCTTCCTGTGGCGCTGGTCCCCGGGCGCCTGAAGACAGCCGATCGTGCGGGTGATCAACCCGCACGGGCACGACGAGGACCGTGTGTTCGGTAACCCGGCTGACCCTGGTGGGCCCCGTGGCTTTGCGTCCCCGACTCACATCGGGTTTGCCCTTTCGCACTGACACCAGACGCGTGGCCTGTCATCAGGATCCGGTTCGCGGGTGCACCGCTCCCCGTCTCACCCGTCACGGTGTCACGGCCCCCTGCCACTGTCCGGCGAATCGCCCGATACGTCGCGGTTGTCCCGCCACCTACGCTCAGTCCATGAGGCTCCCCACTCCCGCCGTCCTGCGCCCCGTCCTCCGCCACACCCCGCTGCGCGGTGCGCGGGAGAAGGTCCTGCTCGAGCTCGACCTGGGCCGCGGCGTGGCCGAGAGCCCCCCGGGCAGTCCGGTGGAGGCGCTGCGGGCCCTGCACACCCCGCTGCTGCGCACGCTCGTCGAGCACCTCGCCGACGCGGCCACGGACCCGGACGTGATCGGCCTGATCGCGACCGTCGGCGACGCTCCCCTGACGATGGCGCAGTCCGCGGAGCTCCGCTCGGCCGTCGCCGCCTTCCGCGCCGCCGGGAAGTCGACGCTGGCCTGGAGCCCGACCTTCGGGGAGCTCGGCCCCGGCAACACCGGCTACCACCTGGCGGCCGCCTTCGAGGAGGTCTGGCTCCAGCCCAGCGGCGCGGTGGGCCTGGTGGGCTTCGCCGGCGAGGCGGCCTTCCTGCGCGGGGCCCTGGACAAGCTCGGCGTCCAGCCGCAGCTCTCGCAGCGCCACGAGTACAAGACCGCCGCCGACATGCTGATGCGCACCGAGATGTCCGAGCCGCACCGGGAGATGCTCACCCGGCTCCTGGAGTCGACCACCGAGTCCCTGGTCACCGACGTCGCCGGCGATCGCGGGCTGACCCGCGACGCCGTCCGGGCCGTCCTGGCCGTGGCGCCCCTGCGCGCCGAGGACGCACGCGAACGTGGCCTGGTCGACGTGCTCGGCTACCGCGACCAGGCCTACGAGGTGATGCGGGCACGGGCCGGGGGCGCCGAGCCCACGCTGCGCTACGTCGAGCGCCACGGCGCCGGCCGGTTCGACGGCCTCCTCCCGGAGTTGACGAGGTTGCCGGGCCACAAGCCGATCATCGGGCTGATCCAGGCCACGGGGCCGATCAACCTGGGGCGCGGGGACGGCGGTTCTCCGCTCTCCGGTGCCTCGGTCGGGTCTGAGCCGCTGACCGCGGCGCTGCGCGCCGCCGGTCGCGACGAGCACGTGAAGGCCGTGGTCCTGCGGATCGACTCCCCCGGTGGCTCCTACATCGCCTCCGACGTGATCCGGCGCGAGATCCAGGTGCTGCGGGAGTCGGGCACCCCCGTGGTCGCCTCGATGGCCTCGGTCGCCGCCTCCGGGGGCTACTACATCGCCATGCCCTGCGACACGATCCTGGCCAGCCCCGGCACCATCACCGGCTCCATCGGGGTGCTGGCCGGCAAGAACGTGCTGCGCGAGGGACTGGCCAGGATCGGGATCACCCGCGAGACCCTCGCCGGGTCCCCCCGCGCGGCGATGTTCTCCTCCAACCGCCCCTTCGACGACGACGAGCTGGCGGTGCTCGACGCCTGGCTCGACGAGGTCTACGCCGACTTCACCGCCAAGGCCGCCGCCGACCGCTCCATGGACGTCGAGCAGCTGCGCGCCGTGGCCCGGGGCCGGGTCTGGTCGGGCGCCGACGCCCAGCGGCACGGCCTGGTCGACACGCTCGGCGGCCTCGACGCGGCCGTCGACGAGGCCTGCCGGCTGGCCCGCGTCGACCGGCGCAAGACCGAGGTGCGCAGCATCCCGCGGCACCGTCCGCTGCAGGGCCTGTTCCCGCGGGAGAGCTCGGAGTCGGTCGAGGCGCGTCTCTCCCCCGCCACCACGGGCCTGCCCGCGCTCGCCGCCGGCCTGACGGTCGGCGAGGGTCCGGCGCTGTGGCGGCGGGCGCTGCCCGAGCTCGGCGCCCTCTGGGGCAGGCCGTACGCCGGGGTGCTGAGCCTGCCGCCGCTGCACCTGCCCGGCCTGCTCCCCGGCTGAGCGCGCGTCACAGCCGCAGGGTCCCGGTCACCACCCCGAAGACGCCCATACCCGCGCCCGCCCACAGCAGCAGGCAGACGAGCAGCTCGGGGCGGGTGAAGGCCACCTCGCCGCGCTCGTGGCGCGCGCGCAGGTAGAGCAGGGTGCCCGGCGCGTAGATCAGGGAGCTGAACAGCAAGTACCTGGGACCCGCGGCGAAGAGCAGGAAGATCGCGAAGGCGACGGCCACCGTCGCGATCGCGAGGTCCCGGTGACGGGTGCGCTCCTCGTCGGCGCCGTAGCTGCGCCGGGTCACGGCCAGCTTGAGGGCGTAGGTCGCGACCAGGAGGTAGGGCACCACGGTGAGCGTGGTGGCCAGCTTGAGCATCACCTCGAGGGCGTCCTGGGTGATCAGCACCAGCAGCAGGAAGAGCTGGATGGAGACGTTGGTGGTGATCAGGGCCGCGATGGGCGTCCCGCTGCGGCTCACCCGGGTCAGGAAGCGCGGCATCACCGCGGTGCGGGCCGGCATGTAGAGCGTCTCGGCGTCGACCAGGTTCATGGCCAGGTAGGCCCCGAGCACCGAGATGATCACCGCGATGTTGATCAGGTCGTCGCCCCACGTCCCCACGACCGCCTCCAGGACTCCCCCCATCGAGGGCTGCTCGGCCGCCGCCAGCTCACGCCGGGGCAGCACGCCGTAGGAGGCCAGGGTGACCGAGGCGAAGAGCGCCAGGGTGCTCAGGAAGCCCAGCAGGGTGGCCCGGCCGACGTCCTCGCGGCGGCGCGCCAGCCGGGAGTAGATGCTGGCCCCCTCGATGCCGAGGAAGACGAAGGTGACCACCAGCATCGAGTCCTTGGCCTCCTCGAAGAGGGTGCCGCCCGTCCGCGGCCCCTCACCCCACAGGTTGTCGGCGAAGACCTGCGGGTCGAAGGCGAAGGACGCGATCAGGACGAAGACGATGATCGGCACCACCTTGGCCATGGTGACGATGCGGTTGACCACCACCGCCTGCCGGATGCCCCGCGAGATCAGCGCGTGCAGCACCCACACCACCACCGAGCTGAGCATCACCGCGAGCACCGTGTTGCCCTGCCCGAGACCGGGGAAGAAGGTGCCGAGGCTGGTCATCGCGAAGGTCAGGTAGAACACGCACGAGACGACGTTGCCGGCCCAGTAGCCCCAGGCGGCGTTGAAGCCGGCGTAGTTGCCCAGGCCGTCCTGGGCATAGACGTAGATGCCGTCGTCGAGGTCGGGCCGCCGCAGGGCCAGCGACTGGAAGACCAGGCAGAGCATCAGCATGCCGAGCCCGGCGATGCTCCATGCGACGGCCGCCCCCCACACGCCGGTGACGCCCGCGAGGTTGGCCGGCAGGGTGAAGACGCCGCCGCCCACGATGGAGCCGACCACCAGGCCGGCCAGGGTGAGGACGGAGACCTTCTGGGCGCGGGGAGCCGCGGTCCCCGCGTCCTTGCTCGGAGTCGTCGTCATGTCAGCGCTGTGGCCTGACGAGCGGGAACAGGATCGTGTCGCGGATGCTCAGGCCGGTCAGGTTCATCACCAGCCGGTCGACCCCCAGGCCCATCCCCCCGGTCGGCGGCATGCCGTACTCCAGGGCCTCGAGGAAGTCCTCGTCGACCTGCATCGCCTCGGGATCGCCGGCGGCCGCGAGCAGGGACTGCTCCACCAGCCGCCGACGCTGCTCGACCGGGTCGACCAGCTCGGAGTACGCCGTCCCCTGCTCCGCGCCGAAGAGCACCAGGTCCCACTTCTCCGAGAGCAGGGGGTCGTGCCGGTGCGGCCGGGTCAGCGGGGCGTTCTCCCGGGGGAAGTCGGTGTAGAAGACCGGGGTGGTGGTCTGCCCCTCGCAGAGCTCGTCGTAGAGCCCCTCCAGGACGGAGCCCCAGGCGGCGTCCAGGTCGAGCTCCAGCCCGATCCGCTCGGCGTGCTTGGCCAGGACCATCAGCGGAGTGGCGGTGGTGATCTCCTCGCCGAGGGCCGCCGAGACCGCCTCACAGACGGTCATGACCGGCCACTGCCCCGACAGGTCGTACTCGCGGACGTGGCCGTCGGCGTCGGCACGCCGGGCGACCGGAGCGCCGTGCACTGCGGTGGCGGCCTCCTGGATCAGCTCCTGGGTGAGGACCCGCATCGTGTCGTAGTCCCCGTAGGTCTCGTAGACCTCCAGGGAGGTGAACTCCGGGTTGTGCTTGAAGTCGGCACCCTCGTTGCGGAACTGGCGGCCCACCTCGAAGACCTTCTCCATGCCCCCGACCACCAGCCGCTTGAGGTGCAGCTCGGTGGCGATGCGCAGGTAGAGGTCCATGTCGTAGGCGTTGATGTGGGTCTCGAAAGGCCGGGCGTTCGCACCTCCGTGGACGGTCTGCAACACCGGCGTCTCCACCTCGGTGAACCCCCGGGCCCGGAGCGAGTCGCGGATGCTGCGGACGACGGTGGCGCGCCGGTAGGCGGTGGTGCGCGACTCGGGGCGCACGATCAGGTCGACGTATCGGTGCCGCACCCGGGCCTCCGGGTCGGTGAGCCCCCGGTGCTTGTCGGGCAGGGGCCGCAGCGCCTTGCTGGTCAGCACCACGCTCCGGGCGCGCACGGAGAGCTCGCCGCGGTGGGTGGTGACGACCTCCCCGGTGACGCTCACGTGGTCGCCGAGATCGATGGAGTGCTCCCAGAAGGCCAGCTCGGGCGCCGGGAGGTGCTGCGCGTCGACCATCACCTGGAGGTCGCCGCTGCCGTCGCGGAGCGTGGCGAAGCCGAGGTGTCCCATGTCGCGCTTGAGCATCACCCGGCCGGCCACCGAGACCTCGATCCCCGTCTCCGACCCGGCGGCGAGGTCGGGGTCGACCAGGCCGCGGACCTCCGCGAAGGTGTGGCTGCGCGGCGCGGTCACCGGGTAGGGGTCGATCCCGATCTCCCGGATCCGGTCCAGCTTGTCCCGGCGCACCCGCATCTGCTCGGGCAGGCGGTCGGGCGAGACCGCCTCGGCCACCACGTCGGGCGCCGGTGGGATCAGCGCCAGGACGGCGGCGGCGTGCTCGGCCCCGCCGCTCTCCAGCCCCCCGTCCCGGTCGGCACGCCGTCGCAGCCGGGCGACCGAGGGGGTGGTGAGGAACCCCTCCGCGCTGCCCGCCGCCGTGCCGACCCGCGGGAGGTCGGAGGCGTACTCGTAGCCGAGGTAGCGCGGCTGCCACTGCGGCAGGTACTTCGCGTTGGAACGGTAGAGGGACTCCAGCTGCCAGTTCCTGCTGGCGAGCATCAGCGCGTGCCGCCACAGCCGGGCGACCGGGGCGGCGCCGATCTCGGCCCCGCGCTCGAAGGCCTCCCGGAACATCGAGAAGTTGAGCGAGACCGGCCCGACCCCGAAGGTCGCCGACTCGGCGGCGAGGCTGGCCACCATCAGCTCGACCAGGCCGTTGTCCGCCGTGGGGTCACGGCGCATCAGGTCCAGCGAGAGCCCGGCCCGCCCCCACGGGACGAAGGTGAGGAAGCCGCGCAGCGCGCCTTCGGCGTCGCGGGCCTGGACCAGCACACAGTTCCCGTCCAGCGGGTCGCCGAGCCGCCCCAGCGCCATCGAGAAGCCGCGCTCGTCGCCGCCGTCGCCCCGCCAGGACGCCGCCGCCCGCCCGAGCTCGGCGAAGTCGGCCTCGGTGAGGCTCGCGTGCCGCACCACCCGGGTGGTGTAGCCGCGCCGGCGGAGCCGGGCGACCGACTGCCGCACCCCCTTCATCCCCGGCCCGTTCAGCGAGAACGAGCCGAGGTCGATCACCGCCTCGTCGCCCAGGTCGAGCATCGTCATCCCCGCGTCCGCGTGCGCCAGCGCACCCTCGTGGCCCGCCCCCATCACCGCCACCGACCAGCCGCTGGCCCGGGCCTCGGCCCGCCACCGGGCGATCGCGTCGGGCCAGTACGCCGGGTCCCCGACCGGGTTGCCGCTGGCCAGGCTGACCGAGCCCACGGCCCGGTAGGAGATCCCGGCACGCGCGGTCTCCGGCGCCCCGGTGTCCCAGACCACCGCCTTGTCCCGGCGGGTGGCGAAGTAGCCCAGGGAGTCGTGGTCGCCGAAGTCGCGCAGCAGCGCCCGGACCCTGGCCTCGTCGGCCACCCCGAGGGTGCGGGTGTCGCGTGGCGGACGGAACAGGATCAGCGTGGCCCCCAGGACGACCGCGGCGCCGAGCGCGCCGACCAGCAGCCGGACCCACCACGGGGCCGAGGCGTCGCTGTGCAGCCCGGCACGGCCCAGGTCGAGCAGCATCGAGTCGAGGACGTGGACGACCGCGTCGCCGTACCCGGGAGACCGGCCGAACCGGTCCACCAGCACCGCCCCACCCAGGACGGTGACCAGGCCACCGACCAGCAGCACGGCCGACGCCGCCAGCACGCTGCCGGGCACCTGCCGGGCCACGAACTGGGAGCGCACCCGCAGCGCGAGGACGATCGCCGCCCCCACCAGCACCAGCCCGACGAGCGCGGCCGTGAACCTGTCGCCCTGGGACATCGACTGGACCCGGCCCAGCTCGGGAAGACCGAGCCACCAGACGAGCACCACCCACCACGCGGCGCGCAGCCTCCGGCGGAGCCCGACGCCGGTGACCAGCAGCAGGGCCGCGTAGACCAGGCTCGGGACCACCGGGATGGTCAGCAACGAGACCAGGTCGTCGGTGCGCAGGAAGTAGCGGTGCCACGCGGGGACGAGCGCCACCACGGTGGTGAGGGCGGCGAAGCCGAACATCACCCCGGCGAACCGGTCCGGCCAGCGGTCGTCGGCCGGGGTGCGCAGCACCATCCCCCACCCTCCCCCGGCACCCGGACGGGGCTCGACACTCGTCGTGCTCTGCCGGTGCGGTGGGCGAGGGTGGCTCATCGCGGTCTCCCCTCAGAGTGTGATGTCTGCCACGTTACTCGCGGACGGCCGGGCGTCCCCCGGCCAGAAGACCCAGGCACAGGACCCAGAGGCTGATCCCGACGATGTGCACCCGCTGGGTCGTGCCGATCGCCCAGGCGGGCCCGTCCGCGGCGAGCAGCCACCCGAAGAGCAGGCTGGCGGCGACCCCGGGGATCCAGAGGATCCAGCAGGCCGCCCGGTTCAGCCATCCGGGACCGTCTCCCCGGCTCCCCGCCCAGGCGGCGAGCACTCCCGCGAACAGGCCGAGGTCCGAGACCACCGTGATCGCGTTGTGCCACTCGGCCTGACGCCGCTGCTCGACCGCCTCGCAGATCAACCCCGGACCGCACGGAGCGGTCACCACCGCAGCCGCCGCCGCCCCCACGGCGAAGACGGCGGTGCCGCTCACGACCCCGGTACGCCACCAGCGCGCCGGCAGGGCGGCCCGGACCCGCGGCAGGAGGATCAGCACCAGCGCGGCGCAGACCAGGTCGGCAAGGCGGACCAGGCCGGCGTTCGGCTCCCCCGGGGCTGCCAGCTCGCTGACCACGTGCTCGAACCCCTCGAACCCCCGCAGCACCCAGTCGAAGGCGAAGCTCGAGTAGAGGAGCGCGGCGACCACGCCGGCGAACACCGGCAGCCGGTCGCGCGACCGGTCCGGGCTCACCCGCCGCTCCGGTCGGGAACCCCGGCATAGGCGCGCGCCGTTCCGCTGGACAGCGCGAGGATCACCAGGATGCTGCCCCCCGGGGCGAGCAGCGCGAGCAGTTCGACCGGCCACCGACCGCCGACCAGGGACGTGACCATGGCGTCGGCAGCGGTGACGGAGCAGGCGGTCATCAGCAGCAGGCGGGCCCAGTTCAGGCCGCGCACGACCCCGACCGCCAGCACCACGTCGACGACCGAGGCCGCGAGCAGGGCGGAGACCAGCACAGGGTCGTCCTCCCGGCCGGTCACCACGGACCCGAGGTAGGCGACCGCGCGGCCCACCGCTACCCCGGCGCCGACGGCGACCGGGGACGGGATGCGCCGTACCGGTGGGGCCGGCGCAGGGTCGGGACCGGCGGGCATCCCCCGCAGGTCGAGGATCGGCAGGTCGCCGTCGGTGACGATCCGGTCACCGCCCCCGTTGCGATGGTGGTAGCCGGAGGAGAAGTTCTTGATCACCGAGCGGGCGACCTCGGGGTGCGCGTGGCTGACCGTGGCGACCACGAAGTCGCGCTCCACGTCGACCTCCGGCTCGATCCGGTGGGTGAGCTGGCCGGTGAAGAACGAGAGCCCCACCCGGCGGTCGTAGGTCGCCGCCGCCAGCCAGTCGACGCGGAACCCGCCCGGCAGGACCCACCCGTCGGGACAGCGCCAGAACCGGACGTGGTGCCGCCTCGTCGGGGTGCCCGCGACCTGCTGCTCGTAGGCGAAGTCCTGCTGCCGGTCGAAGAGCCGCAGCGGGCTGACCGGGGCGCTGGGGTAGCTGCGTCCCTGCACCACCCCGGCGACGATCGCCATCGAGGAGCGCAGGTCGACCGGGTCGGCCCGGATCCACCCGGCGTCCGCCATCGCGGCGTGGACCTGGGCCTCCCGGCCGAGCAGCGCGAGGTTGACCGGGTCGCCGAGCAGGCCGTCGCTGGTCCGGGTCCGGCCGACGAAGTAGCCGGGCAGGTAGATCGAGGTGAGGATCCGGTGCAGCCTCGGCAGCACCAGGTAGGCCGAGAAGCCCCAGAACGCCACCAGCAGCAGCGGGGGCCAGCCGGGGCGCAGGCCGTCGCGCAGCAGCACGTAGGAGAACCAGACCCCGGCGACCGCGGAGAACGCGAAGAACCAGCCGTCCAGGACGGAGCTGGAGAAGCGGACCCGGGCGCCCGCGCGGATGCCCCGCATCCGGTCAGTGTGCATGAAGGACACCTGCCCGGCCAGGGTCCTCGGGCACCCCGCAGGACTAGGCTGCTCAGCGTGCTCGAGGGCTTGGTCGCTGCCGCCGGGGCCGCCCTCTGCTACGGCGTGGCCTCGGTCCTGCAAGCCCTGGCCAGCCGCAGCACCGACCGGGTCGAGGGGCTCGACCCCCGGCTGCTGGTCCGGCTGCTGCGCTCCTGGAGGTATCTCCTCGGCGTCGGCCTGGACGGGCTCGGGTTCCTGCTCAGCCTGGTGGCGGTGCGGAGCCTGCCGCTCTTCGTGGTGCAGTCCGTGGTGGCCAGCTTCCTCGCCGTCACCGCGGTGCTGGGCGCGGTCTTCCTGCGGATGCCGCTGCGCCGGGCGGACCGGCTCGGCCTGGCGGTGGTCGTGACGGGGCTGGTGCTGGTCGGCGCGTCGGCGACCGAGGACCGGACCGTGGACGTGACCCGGAGCGAGCAGTGGGGGGTGCTGGTGGCCGCCGTCGCGCTCGGAGTCCTCGCCGTCCCGCTGGGCAGGCTGAGCGGCCCGAGGGGCGCCACCGCCCTGGGGGCCGTCGCGGGCCTGTCCTACGGGGTGACCGCGGTGGCCTCCCGGGTCCTTCCGGGCGACCTCTCCCCCGGCCACCTCCTCGAGGAGACGGGGCCGCTCCTCCGCAGCCCCGCGACGTACGGCCTGGTGGTCGCGGGCGCCGTCGCGATGCTCACCTACTCGATCGCCCTGCAGCGCGGGAGCGTCACCCGGGCGACCGCCCCGCTGGTGGTCGGTGAGACCGTGGCGCCCGCCCTGGTCGGGCTCCTGCTGCTCGGCGACCAGACCAGGGCGGGTTGGGGTCCGGTGGCCGCGGCCGGGTTCGTGCTGTCCGTCGCCGGGGCCGTCAGCCTCGCCCGGCACGGCGAGGTGGAGACTCCTGCGGAGGTGGACCGGACGGTGACGTAGGGTGCTGTTGCAAACCGTTCGCAACAAGGGGCCCTTCCATGCGTCGCACCGGCACCACCCGTCACCGCGCCATTCTCCTGACGGTCCTCGCCTCCTCGGCCCTGGTCGGCTGCGGCAGCAACGAGACGACCTCCGCCGAGGGACCCCCGACCGAGCTGCGGCTGGCGATCGGCGGCGAGTCCGAGGAGGGCTTCGACCCCACGCTGGGCTGGGGGCGCTACGGTGCTCCGCTCTTCCAGTCCACGCTGCTGACCCGCGAGCCCGACCTGGGGGTCGGACTCGATCTGGCCACGGCGTACGAGGTCAGCGACGACGGGCTCACCTGGACCGTCGACCTCCGCCCCGACGCGGTCTTCACCGACGGTGAGCCGGTGACGGCCGACGACGTGGCCTACACCTTCAACACCGCCGCCGAGCAGGGCGGCCTGACCGACGTCACCGCGCTCGACGAGGCGGTGGCGGTCGACGCGGACACCGTGGAGCTCCGGCTCCGCGAGCCCAACAGCACCTTCGTCAACCGGCTGATCAGTCTCGGCATCGTGCCCGAGCACGCCCACGACGCCGGCTACGCCCAGGACCCCGTCGGCTCCGGCCCCTTCTCCCTCGTCGACTGGCAGCAGGGGCAGCAGCTGGTCGTCGAGCGCAACGAGGACTACTACGGCGAGAAGCCGGCGTTCGAGCGGCTGGTCTTCGTCTTCACCGACGAGGACGCCAGCCTCGCCGCCGCGCGCGCCGGTCAGGTGGACGTCGCCGCGGTGCCCTCGGCCCTGGCCACCCAGGAGATCGCCGGCATGAGGGTGCAGGCAGTCACCTCCCTGGACAACCGCGGCATCGCCTTCCCCACCGTCCCGGTCGAGGGCCGGCGCAGTCCGGCCGGCGAGCCGGTGGGCAACGACGTGACCGCCGACCGCGCGGTCCGGCGCGCCGTCAACCTCGCCGTCGACCGGGAGGCCCTGGTCGAGGGCGTCCTGGAGGGCTACGGCTCGCCCGCGACCGGCCCCGTCGACGGGGCGCCGTGGCACGAGCCGGCCTCGAGCATCGACGACGACGTCGACGCCGCGGCAGCGGAGCTCGAGCGGGCCGGCTGGACCGACGACGACGGCGACGGGGTGCGGGAGAAGGACGGCACCCGGGCCTCCTTCTCCCTGCTCTACCCGGCCGGCGACTCGCTGCGCCAGGGGCTGGCACTGAACGTGGTGGACATGGTGGCCCGCGCGGGCATCGAGATCCGGCCCGAGGGCGTGAGCTGGGACGAGATCTACCAGCGGATGCACACCGACGCCGTGCTCTTCGGCTGGGGCAGCCACGACCCGACCGAGATGTACAACCTCTACCACTCCTCGATGGCGGGGACCGAGTCCTTCAACCCCGGCTACTACGAGAACGCGGCGGTCGACCGGCACCTCGACGCGGCGCTGGCCGCCACCGACCCCGAGGAGGCCAACCGGCACTGGCGCGCCGCGCAGCTGGACGACGACGGCGCCGGCTTCACCGCCGGCGCGGACGCCGCCTGGGCCTGGCTGGTCAACCTGGAGCACACCTACTTCGTCGACGAGTGCCTCGACCTCGGACCGGCGCACGTCGAGCCCCACGGACACGGCTGGCCGCTGACCGCCGGCATCACCGGATGGCGGTGGGGGTGCTGAGCCTCTCGCCCACGAGGGCCCGCAGGCTGGCCGGACGTGCCCTGCGGCTCGCCAGCCTGATGGCCGCGGTGGCGGTCGGGTGCTTCGCCCTGATGGCCGGCTCCCCGGTCGACCCCGTCGAGGCGTACGTCGGCGCCGACAGCGCCGCGGTCGGCGCCGAGCAGCGCGCGCAGATCGCCGAGCGCTGGGGCTTGGACGACCCGCCGGTGGAGCGGTTCACCGCCTGGGCCGGCAACGTGCTCACCGGCGACCTGGGCACCTCCCAGGTCTTCGGCGAGCCGGTCACCACGGTGATCGGCGAGCGCTTCGCCGCCAGCCTCTCGCTGATGGCGCTGGCCTGGTTGTTCTCGGGCGTCCTCGGCTTCACCCTCGGCCTGGCCGCCGGCGCGCTCCGCGGACGGCTGCCCGACCGGGTGCTCACCTGGTGGGCCTACACGCTGGCCTCGGCTCCGACGTTCTGGATCGGGCTGCTCCTGCTCTACGTCTTCTCCGTCTCGCTGCAGTGGACGCCGGTCTGCTGCGCCGCCCCGATCGGCACCCTCCCGGGCGAGGCGTCCCTGGCCGACCAGCTGCACCACCTGCTGCTGCCCGCGCTCACGCTCAGCGTGGTCGGGATCTCCCCGGTCCTGCTGCACACCCGGCAGGCCACGATCGAGGTCCTCGCCAGCGACCACGTCGCGTTCGCCCGGGCCCAGGGCGAGCGGCTGCCCGGCCTGGTCCTGCACCGGGTCGCACGCAACGCGGCCGGTCCGGCGCTGATGCTGCAGTTCGCCTCCGTCGGTGAGCTCTTCGGCGGCTCCGTGCTGGCCGAGCAGGTCTTCACCTACCCCGGGCTGGGTGAGGCGACGACCACGGCGGCGCTGCGCCAGGACGTGCCTCTGCTCCTGGGCATCGCCCTGTTCACCGCGGTGCTGGTCTTCGCCGGCAACGCGCTCGGCGACCTCGCCCACCGGGCCGCCGTCCCCCGCACGAGGCAGGCGTGGGCATGACGGCCGGCGACGCCTCCGGACTCCTCGGGACCGCCAGCGCACGGGCCCCGCGCTGGGGCGACCGACGCACCCGCACCCTGGTCAGCCTCGGGGTCGCGCTGCTCGTCGTGGTCGCGGTGGTCGTGGCCGGCACCCTGGCCGCGGGACCCGCCCAGCTCACCGACCTGTCCGAGCGCAACCAGGGCCCCTCGCTGGACCACCTCTTCGGCACCGACCGGCACGGTCGGGACCTGCTGCTGCGGACCCTGGTCGGGCTGCGGCTGAGCCTGCTGGTCGGGACGCTCGCCGCCGCCCTCTCGGGCGTGATCGCCCTGGCGCTCACCCTGCTCGCCACGGCCGGCGGCCGGTACGCCGCCGCCGCGGTCACCTGGCTGGTCGACCTGTTCCTGGCGCTCCCGCACCTGGTGCTGCTGATCCTGCTCGCCTTCGCGCTCGGCGGCGGGACGGAGGCGGTGGTGCTGGCCGTGGGGCTGACCCACTGGCCGCGGCTCACCCGGGTGCTGATGTCGGTCGGCCGGGAGACGGTGACCGGGGACTTCGTGGCCGCCTCCCGGGCCCTGGGCCACGGCCCCTGGCACGTCGCCCGCCGGCACGTCGCGCCGCACCTGGTGCCGCACCTCAGCGTCGGGGTGGTCCTGATGTTCCCGCACGCGATCCTGCACGAGGCCGCCCTCTCCTTCCTGGGCCTGGGCGTGGATCCGGGTCTGCCCGCGGTCGGCGTGCTGCTCGCCGAGTCGATGCGCTCGCTGTCGGCGGGCCACTGGTGGCTGGCGCTCCTGCCCGGCGTGGGACTGCTGCTGGTGGTCAAGCTGGTCGACCGGATCGGCGAGGACCTGCGCCTGCTGCTCGACCCGAGGAGTGCACACCTGTGAGCGTCCCTGTGAGCGTCCCCGTGAGCGTCCCCGTGAGCGTCCCTGCGACCGCCGAGCGCCTGCCTGCCCACGACACGGCCCCCGACCCCTCACCCCGTCCCGGACCCGGCGAGGAACCCACCCGGGCCCCGCTGCTGGAGGTCGAGGACCTGGTGATCCGGTTCCAGCAGTACGAGCGAGGGCTGCGGCGCCGCGTCGTCACCGCCGTGGACGGGATGTCCCTGACCGTGCGCGAGGGGGAGGTCGTGGCGCTGGTGGGTGCCAGTGGCGCGGGCAAGAGCCTGCTCGGCCATGCCGTCCTGGGTCAGCTGCCCCCCAACGCCCACGAGCAGGGACGCATCAGCTGGCGCGGCGACGACGTCGACCTCCGGGCCCGGCGCCGGCTGGCCGGCCGCCACACCGCCCTGCTCCCCCAGTCGCTGACCCACCTGGACCCCACGGCGACGGTGGGTGCGCAGGCCCGGCGGAGCGCCCGGCTGGTCGGTGCGAGCCGCCGCGAGGCTCGCGTGCTGGCGCGCGAGGCGGTGCGTGAGCAGGGTCTGGCCGACAGCGTCCTGGACCTCTACCCCCACCAGCTCTCCGGCGGCATGGGTCGCCGCGTGCTCACCGCGCTGGCGCTGATGGGAGACCCGGCGCTGGTGATCGCCGACGAGCCCACCCCGGGGCTGGGGCCCGAGAGCGTCGCCGCGGTGCTGGACCGGCTGCGCCGGATCGCACGGGCCGGCAGCGGCGTCCTGCTGATCACCCACGAGCTCGGGCCGGCGCTCCGGGTCGCCGACCGGGTGGTGGTGGCCCGTCGTGGCCAGACCGTCGAGCACGCCCCGGCCTCGGCGTTCTGCGACGACGGCGGGCACCTCGTGCACCCGTACAGCCGGGCGCTGTGGCAGGCCCTGCCGCAGAACGACTTCGTGGTGGCACCCGAGGTGGCGTCGTGCTGAGGGGCGAGGACCTGTGGTTCCGTCACCGCCGGCGCGACGCCTGGGTGCTGGCCGGCGTGAGCCTGCACGTCGCCCCGGGTGAGGTCGTGGGCCTGTGGGGTGCGTCGGGCACCGGCAAGTCCACGCTCGCCTCGCTGCTGGCCCAGCACCGCAGCGCGGAGCGCGGCGTGGTGCGCGTGGACGGGGCCACGACACCACCCCGGGGCCGGCCGCGGCCGGTCCAGCTGGTGCTCCAGCACCCCGAGCGGGCGATGAACCCCCGGTGGCGGGTCCGGGACGTGCTCCGGGAGGCCCGCCCCGACGGTGACCTCCTCGCCTGCGCTCCCGACGGGCCGGCGGGCACGCTGGTGGAGGCGCACTGGCTGGACCGGCGTCCGCACGAGATCAGCGGCGGGGAGCTCCAGCGGGTCAACCTGGCCCGGGCGCTGCTCACGGAGCCGGCGTACGTGCTCGCGGACGAGATCTCCTCCAGCCTGGACCCGCTGACCCAGGCGCTGCTGTGGCAGCACCTGCTCGCCCAGGTCCGTGAGCGTCGGCTCGGAGTGCTGGCGATCTCGCACGACCAGCCCCTGCTGGACCGGGTCGCCGATCGCGTCGTCGCCCTCGCCGGAGCCGACCAGGCAGCCCGAGACGCAGCCGGAGACGCAGCAGCGGCCGGCTCCCAGAAGCCGACCGCCACCTCCCTGCACCGAATCACCTGAGGAAGGCGTACTTCCTCACCATCGGCAGGCGCTCCCAGGCGGCACCGAGGCCGAGGTAGCGTCCCGCGCCCATCAGGGCCAGGAGCACCAGGACGCCGGCGTAGACCAGGTGGTCGTCCATGAACGGGTTGTTGTCCAGGGGCAGCGCCGCCGCCCACATCAGCACCATCATCACGGAGCCGGAGGCCGCGGCCAGGCGGGTGAAGACCCCGAGCATCAGGGACAGACCGATGCCGAGCAGGCCCGCCATGAAGAGCCAGTCGGCCCAGGCGTGACCGGCCATCGAGTTGAAGAAGCCGGCGAAGGGGCCTTCGGTGCCGCTCAGGAAGCCGGTCGTCGGGCTGCCGCCTTCGAGCCAGGCCCGCTCGGCGGGGGTGGCGAAGCCGAGACCGATCAACTTGTCCAGGAAGGCCCAGAGGAAGACCCAGCCCAGGGAGAGCCGGAGGAGTCCTGCGGTGACCGCGACGCCGACCGGGTGGCGGCGGGCGTGGGCCTGGTCCGCGTCGTCGTGGCCGATCATGTGGGCGACGATCTCGCTGAAGGCGTGGTGGGTGTGGGCCTCTCGAATGCTGTGGCTGACGTTCATGACGTGCCTCCGGGCGGTGTGCGGCCGGCGTGTCGAAGGACCCTGTGTCCTCCACCGGAGCACTTTCTTTCACTCCCCACCCTGCTCCTGCGCAGGCTCCACGTCAGCAGTTCGGGGCCGTGTCCTGGTGTCTGTCGCGTCACGCAGGACAGCCTGGCCTGGGCCCCGGTCCCGGGACGGACGCCTGGTCGGACGGGGGTCGGACGGGGGTCGGGCGCGAGGTGAGGGCATGGGCCCCGGACCTCCGGGTACGGAACCCGAGGCCCCGGTCACCGTCCGGGGCCGCACGCACCTCCCGAGGAAAGGAACACTCGTGTCCGAGCTCCTGGACGAGAACGGCAAGAACCACAAGCGCGTCGCCTTCCTGACGGCGACCGAGGGCATCGAGCGGGTCGAGCTGGTCGAGCCCTGGGACGCGGTCAAGGACGCCGGCCACACGGCCGTGCTGATCTCCACCGAGAGTGGCGAGGTGCAGACCTTCGACCACCTCGACAAGGCCGAGACCCGTCCCGTGGACGAGGTCGTCGGCGACGCCGACGTGGACGCCTACGACGCCCTGGTGCTGCCCGGCGGGGTGGCCAACCCCGACGCGCTGCGGATGGACGAGCAGGCGGTCGCCTTCATCAAGGCGTTCGTGGCCTCCGGCAAGCCCGTCGCCGCCATCTGCCACGCCCCCTGGACGCTGGTGGAGGCGGACGTCCTCAAGGGCCGCACCCTCACCTCGTGGCCCAGCCTGCAGACCGACATCCGCAACGCGGGCGGCCAGTGGGTGGATGAGAAGAACGTGGTCGACGGCAACCTGATCACCAGCCGGAACCCCGACGACATCCCCGCCTTCATCAGCGCCCTGCTGGAGGCCCTCCAGCACGGGGTGGACTCCGCGGCACCCACCGCCTGAGGAAGAGGGAAGGCACGAGGACCTACGCTTGGCCCGTGCTTCCCCTCCCCCCGCCCGATCCGTCCGTCCGCCAGCAGGCCGCCGACCGCCTGGCCGCCCTGGCCACGCCCCCCGGGGCGCTGGGGCGCCTCGGGGACCTGGCCTGCTGGTTCTCCGCCACCCAGGGCTCGGTGCCGCCGCCGCCGCTGGAGCGGGTCCGCCTGGTGATCTTCGCCGGCGACCACGGCGTCGCCCACCACGGCGTCTCCGCGTTCGGCCCCGAGATCACCGCGGCCATGGTCCGCACCTTCCTCGCCGGCAAGGCGGGGGTGAACGCCCTGGGCCGCGCCCACGGGGTCGACATCCGGGTGCTGGACGTGGCGGTCGACGACGACCTCGAGGGCGTGCCCGCCGAGGTCACCGCGCGCAAGATCCGGCGCGGCAGCGGAGCCCTCCACCTCGAGGACGCACTCTCCTCCTACGAGACCCAGCGCGCGCTCGCCCTCGGCCGCTCGGTCGCCATGGAGGAGGTGGGCGCCGGCGCGCAGCTCCTGCTCAGCGGAGACATGGGGATCGGCAACACCACCCCCGCCGCGGCCATGGTCGCCGCCGTCCTCGGCGTCCCGGCCTCCGAGGTCACCGGGCGCGGCACGGGGCTCGACGACGACGCCCTGGCCCACAAGGAGCGGGTGATCGCCCAAGCCCTGGAGCGGGCCGGCGGCCGCGTCCAGGACCCGGTGGAGATCCTCACCGCCCTGGGCAGCGCCGACCTGGCGGCCACCACGGGCTACCTCGTCACCGCCGCCGAGCTCGGGATCCCGGTCCTGCTCGACGGCCTCATGTCCGTGGCGTGTGCCCTGGTCGCGGAGGCGATGGCGCCGGGCGCGGCCACCTGGTTCCAGGCCGGCCACCGGTCGACCGAGCCCGCCCAGCAGCTCGCGCTGGCCAAGATGGGACTCGACCCCCTGCTCGACCTGGGCATGCGCCTGGGCGAGGGCAGCGGCGCGGTGACGGCGGTGCCCGTGCTGCGCAGCGCGGTGGCGCTGCTGCGCGACGTGGCGCTGCTCGCCGACCTCGCCCCCGATGCGTGACGGCTGGCTCCTCGCGGTCGGCACCCTGACCGTCCTGCCCGTCCCGCCGCCACGGACGGTGGACCGGGCGAGCGCCCGCACCGCGGTGCTCCTCGCCCCCGTCGCAGTGCTGCCGCTCGCGGGCCTCGCCCTCCTCGTGGCGTCGCTCGGGCACCTGGCCGGGACCCCCAGCACCGTGGTGGCACTGCTCGTCGTGGCCTCGCTCGCCCTCGGCACCCGGATCCTGCACTGGGACGGGCTCTCCGACACCGTCGACGGCCTCACCGCCTCCTACGAGCGCGAACGGGCGCTGGCGGTGATGAGGTCCGGCACGTCGGGTCCTGCCGGAGTCCTGGCCACGGTGCTGGTCGCGGGCGTCCAGGTCGCGGCCCTCTCCACGCTCCTGGTCCACCCGCGCGGCGCCCTGGTCGCCGCGGTCCTGGTCTGCGTCTCGCGCGGCGCGCTGGCCCTGACCTGCCTGCGCGGCGTCCCGGCCGCCCGCTCCGACGGTCTCGGGAACCCCCTGGCCGGCGTGGTCCCGGTGGCCGGGGCCCTCGTCGTGTGGGGTGGGCTGCTGGCGGCCACCACCGCCGTCGTCGCCTGGTCCGGCGTGGACTGGTGGCGGGCTCCCCTGGCCCTGGCGATCGCGGCGACGGTGGTGCTGGTGCTGGTCCGCCGGGCCACCCGACGGCTCGGCGGCGTCACCGGGGACGTCTACGGCGCCGCGGTCGAGCTCGCGTTCGCGGCGCTGCTGGTCGCGCTGGTCTAGCCGGTCCCTGCGAGCCCGCCGGCCGTCAGCAGCACCGGCACCGGCACCGGCACCGGCACCGGCTCAGAGCACCAGCACCCGTCCCGCGACCACCAGGTGCACCTGGTCGCAGACCTCCGCCACTCGCTGGTTGGCCGTGCCCAGCAGGTCGCGGAAGACCCGCCCCGAGCGGTGCTCCGGCACCACCCCGAGCCCGACCTCGTTGGTCACCACCACCACCCGGCCCGGGTGGTCCCGGATCGCGGTGAGGACCGGCTCGAGGGCCCCGGTCACCAGCGCACGCAGGACCTCGTCCGGCTCGTCCCAGGCCGCCGCGGAGTCGACGACGGCGGTGAGCCAGGTGCCCAGGCAGTCGAGGAGGACGGTCGCCGATCCGGCGGCCGCGAGCGCGGCCGGCACGTCGTGCCCCTCCACGGTGCGCCAGGTGCCGGGGCGGCGTTCGCGATGGGCCTCGATCCTGGCGCGCCAGTCCGCGTCCTCGGCGTCCGGCACCGGGCCGGGGGCGACGTAGACGACCGGCTCGTGGGGGGCCGCCAGACGCTCCGCGTGACTGGACTTGCCCGAGCGGACCCCTCCGGTGACCAGCACGGTGCGCCAGGACGGCTGCGGCTCGCTCACGCCCGCTCGGCGGAGGAAGCGGCGGAGTCGGCGGACTCCTCCCCGTGGGTGCCGGGCCGCGGCGCCCACGGCAGCTCCTTGGCCGGCCGGACCACCACGAGCCTGTCCCCGCGGGCCAGCTGGGTGACCACGGGGTCGAAGTAGCGGTAGACCTTCTCGTCGCGGACCACCGCGATGACCTGGTCGGGCAGGCGCTGGGGCTGCTGGCCGACCTCGTTGACCAGCAGGTCGCGCTCGGCCACCTCTAGGCCCTCGCCGTAGGTGAGCAGGTCCTCCATCACCGAGCCCAGCAGCGGGGACAGCGAGGAGAGGCCGAGGAGCCGTCCCACGGCCTCGGAGGAGGTGATGACCGAGTCGGCGCCCGACTGGCGCATCAGCGGCACGTTCTCCTGCTCCCGCACCGCGACCACGATGAAGGCGTCCGGGTTGAGCTGGCGCACCGTCAGGGTGGCCAGCACGTTGGAGGCGTCCAGGTCGGTGGTGATGATCACCTGGCGTGCCTCGTGCACGTCGGCCTGGCGCAGCACCTGGCGACGGGTGGCGTCGCCGGTCACCACGGCCAGCCCGTCCTCGTGGGCGTCGGCCAGCGCCAGCGGGCTCGGGTCCACGACCACCACCGACCCCTTGTCGAGGCCGTTGCTCAGCAGGGTGTGCACCGCGCTTCGGCCCTTGGTGCCGTAGCCGATGACGACGACGTGATCTCCCATGCTCTTCCTCCACCGGGCGACCCGGAACATCTCGCGGCCCTGGGAGGCGAGGACCTCCAGGGTGGTGCCGATCAGCAGCACCAGGAAGGCGATGCGTGCCGGGGTGACGACCAGGGCGTTGATCAGCCTCGCCTGGTCGGTCACGGGGCTGATGTCGCCGTACCCGGTCGTGCTCAGCGTCACCGTGGTGTAGTAGATCGCGTCGAGCAGGCCGACCTTGCCGTCGTGGGAGTCCCGGTAGCCGTCGCGGTCCAGGTAGACCAGGAGGACGGTACCGAACAGGACGGCCAGGGCGGCCAGGATCCGGCGGCCGAGCTCCCACCACGGGGAGCGCTCCGGGTCGGGCAGCGCGACCCGACTCGCTGCGGGACCCGGCTGCGCCGACGGTTGGCTCACCGAGTCAGTCTTTCACGCCCATGCGCACCCGGAGGCGCTGCACGAGCTCGTGGCGTGCCCGCGTCGTGGCGCTCTGCGGGAAGACCGTGTCGAAGGCGGCGTTGACCGCGGCGCCGATGAGGACGGCGATGGCGAGCACGTAGAGCCACAGCAGGACCGCGATCGGCGCGGCGAGCGGACCGAAGATCGACTTGGAGTCGGCGGCGGTCACGGTCAGGATCCAGCGCAGCACCCAGGAGCCGACGATCCAGCTCACCAGCGAGAACGTCGCACCCGGCAGGTTGAAGCTCCAGTTCGTCCGCACCGGCACCGACACGTGGTAGAGCGTGGCCAGGAAGCAGATGCAGACCACGATCACGGTCGGCCAGTAGAAGCCCATGAGGAACTGCAGGTCACCCGGGAGCCACTCCCTCAGCTGACCGGGGCCCAGCACGATCAGCGGGATCGTGACGGATCCGGTGAGGAGCGCGAGCAGGTAGAGACCGAACGACAGGGCGCGGGTCCGCACGATCCCGCGCTCGCCTCCCAGCCCGTGCATGATCGTGATGGTGTCCACGAAGACGTTGAGCGCGCGGGAGCCGGACCACAGGGCGAGCACGAAGCCCACCGAGACCACGTCGAAGCGCCCGGGGCGCAGCACCTGGTCGATGGTGGGCGCGATGACCCCGTCGACCGCCCGCTCGGTGAGCGCCTGCGAGGCGAGCTCGATGATGGCGCGCCGTACGTCCTCCACCTGCGCGGCCGGGTACTGGTCGGAGACGAAGCCGATCGCACCGGTCAGCGCGAAGACCAGCGGTGGCACGGAGAGGATCGCGAAGAACGCCGCCTCGGCGGCCAGTCCGGTGACCCGGTAGCGCATGCACGCGCCGAAGGTGGTCACCACCAGCCGCCACACCACGTCGCGGAGGCCGGTCCACCGGACGGCGGTCCCCGCCCCCCTGGACGGTCGAGTGGGCGGCATGGCCACACGGTATCGACCGGACGCCGTCCATCACCGGACCGACGTGGCTGCGTCTTGGTTGAAAACACCCCTACCGGGCCCCCTGCCGGTCCTACCCTGTCGGGACATCAGCCGCCGAACCAGACAGGCACCCATGGCCACGCAGGGCAGCACCATCTTCACCGTCGGCACGTTGCTCAACCGGGCCCAGGACCAGGGCACCCCGGTGCGCGTGCTGGTGGAAGGCGTCTGGCTCGAGGGCACCCCGGTCGCCTCCGACGGCCACGGCGTCATCCTGGACAACCCCGCGGACGGCCAGTACCTGGTGCGGACCAACTCGATCACGGTGGTGCTCTACCTCCGCGAGAGCGAGGACCCGGACTCGGAGCCGGCCCACACCCACGCCCGGGCAGAGCACGAGCCCGCAGCCCGGGCGGGGGCGCCGACCGCGGCCCGTCCCGGCTACGCCCCCAGCGCGCGTCGCGCGGTGGAGGCCGGAGCCGGCACCCCCGACTGACCTCAGGCCAGGTCGAGACCCGGGTAGAGCGGGTGCTTGTCCAACAGCTCCGCGCTGGCGTCACGCACGCGGCCAGCGACCCCGTCGGCCAGGGTGTAGGAGGCCTTGGACGCGCCGCCGGCCTTGGTCAGGCCGGCCTCGGTGTTGGCCAGCACCTCGACGATGAGCTCCGCGACCCGGTCGAACTCGGCGTGGCCGAATCCGCGGGTGGTCAGGGCGGGGGTGCCCAGCCGCACGCCGGAGGTGTACCAGGCGCCGTTCGGGTCCGCGGGCACCGAGTTGCGGTTGGTGACCACACCGGCGTCGAGCAGCGCCGACTCCGCCTGGCGTCCGGTCAGCCCGAAGGAGGTGACGTCGAGCAGCACCAGGTGGTTGTCGGTGCCGCCGGTGACCAGCTTGGCCCCGCGCGTCGCGAAGCCCTCGGCCAGCGACTTGGCGTTGTCGGCGACCCGCTGGGCGTAGTCCTGGAACTCGGTGGTCCGCGCCTCCGCGAGGGCGACCGCCTTGGCGGCCATCACGTGGGAGAGCGGGCCGCCCAGCACCATCGGGCAGCCGCGGTCGACGTCGGCGGCGAACTCCTCCTGGGCCAGCACCATGCCACCGCGCGGGCCGCGCAGCGACTTGTGCGTCGTGGTGGTCGTGACGTGGGCGTAGGGCACCGGGTTCTCCTCGCCGGTGAAGACCTTGCCGGCGACCAGGCCGGCGAAGTGCGCCATGTCGACCATCAGCACGGCGCCCACCTCGTCGGCGATCTCACGCATCTTGGCGAAGTTGACCCGGCGCGGGTAGGCGCTGTAGCCGGCGACCAGGATCAGCGGCTTGAACTCGCGGGCCTTGGCGGCCACCACGTCGTAGTCGAGCAGCCCGGTCTCCGGGTCGGTCCCGTACTGCTGCTGGTGGAACATCTTGCCGCTGATGTTGGGCCGGAAGCCGTGCGTGAGGTGGCCGCCGGCGTCCAGGCTCATCCCGAGCAGCCGCTGGTTGCCGAGGTCGTGGCGCAGCGACTCCCAGTCGGCCTCGGTGAGCTCGTTGACGTTCTTGGCGCCCAGGCGGGCCAGGGCGGGGGTCTCGACGCGGTTCGCCAGGATCGACCAGAAGGCCACCAGGTTGGCGTCGATGCCGGAGTGCGGCTGCACGTAGGCGTAGGGGGCGCCGAAGAGCTCGCGCGCGTGCTCGGCGGCCAGCGACTCCACGGTGTCGACGTTCTGGCAGCCGGCGTAGAACCGGTGCCCGACGGTGCCCTCGGCGTACTTGTCGCTGAGCCAGGTGCCCATGGTGAGGAGCACGGCGGGCGAGGCGTAGTTCTCGGAGGCGATGAGCTTGAGTGAACCTCGCTGGTCGGCCAGCTCCTGCCGGGTGGCGGCGGCGATCCGCGGCTCCACCGAGGCGATGACCTCGAGCGCGGAGTTGTAGGCGGTGCTGGTCAGCTCGGAGAGGGAGTCGGTCATGACCCCAGCCTAGTGAGCCCCGGGCCGCGGTTCGGCGGTGACGCCCCCGTGGGGCGCACGAGCTCGCGCTCCGGGTGTGACCTGCACCTCACCCCTCGCGGCGGCAGGCTCCGACCCGCCATCCGTATTCCATAATTTGAGACAGGCGTCCACATGTCGGACATAAGCCTTGTGGAGTCCCTGTCCGGCCAATGAGACTCCTTGACATGATCAGCCGCGCCACCCACAAGTTCCTCGTGGTCCGTCGCCACGTGGACTACGGGCGCACCCGCAGCATGATCTGTTGGCCCCGCTGACGCCCACCACCCCTCCGCGCGGCGACGATGCGCGCGGCCCTCAGCGAACAAGGACCATCACGATGACTGCCACCCCTGCTCCCGCTCGCACCGCCCGCCCGCGTCCCAAGCGCGGCGAGGGCCAGTGGGCCCTCGGCTACTCCGAGCCGCTCAACAAGAACGAGCAGGCCAAGAAGGACGACAACCCGCTCAACGTCCGGGCTCGCATCCTCAACATCTACTCCAAGCGCGGGTTTGACTCCATCGACCCCGCCGACCTCCGCGGCCGCTTCCGGTGGATGGGGCTCTACACCCAGCGGGCCCCCGGCTTCGACGGCGGCAAGACCGCCCAGCTCGAGGAGGAGGAGCTCGACGATCGCTTCTTCATGATGCGGGTCCGCACCGACGGCGCCGTCCTGGACGCCGAGGCGCTCCGCGCCCTGGGCAGCGTCTCGCAGGAGTTCGCCCGCGGCACCGCCGACATCACCGACCGCAACAACATCCAGTACCACTGGATCGAGGTCGAGAGCGTGCCGGCGATCTGGGAGCGGCTCGAAGGCGCCGGCCTGACCACCCTCGAGGCCTGCGGCGACTCGCCCCGGCCGTTCCTCGGCTCGCCTGTCGCCGGGATCGCCCGGGACGAGATCATCGACGGCACCTGGGCGCTGGAGGAGATCAAGCGCCGGGCGCTGAACAACCCGGAGTTCTCCAACCTCCCCCGCAAGTTCAAGACCGCGCTGACCGGTCACCCCAGCCACGACGTGGCGCCCGAGGTCAACGACATCTCCTTCGTCGGCTCGGTCCACCCCGAGCACGGTCCCGGCTTCGACGTCTGGGTCGGTGGCGGTCTCTCCACCAACCCGATGCTCGCCCAGAAGCTCGGCGTCTGGGTGCCGCTGGCCGAGGTCCCCGACGTGTGGGAGGCCGTCTGCGGCATCTTCCGCGACTACGGCTACCGGCGGTTGCGCTCCAAGGCGCGGCTGAAGTTCCTGGTGGCCGACTGGGGCGTGGAGCGGTTCCGCGAGGTGCTGGAGCAGGAGTACCTCGGCCGCACCCTCCTGGACCACGCCTCTCCCGTCTCCCCGCTGACCCAGGGCGACCACATCGGCGTGCACGAGCAGAAGGACGGCCGGTTCTACGTCGGTGCCGCGCCGGTGGTGGGTCGCGTCAACGGGCAGGTGCTGCTCGACCTGGCCGACCTCGTCGACAAGTACGGCGCCCGCGGCGTCCGCCTGACCGCCTACCAGAAGCTCGTGGTGCTCGGCGTCGACGGCGCCGACACCGACGCGTTCGTCGCCGACCTGCGCCGCATCGGCCTCGACGCGACCCCGTCCAACTGGCGCCGCAACACGATGGCGTGCACGGGCATCGAGTTCTGCAAGCTGGCGATCGTCGACACCAAGGACCGCGCCCGCGCACTGGTCACCGAGCTCGAGCGGCGCTTCCCCGGCCTCGACGTGCCGATCACCGTCAACGTCAACGGCTGCCCCAACGCCTGCGCGCGCACCCAGGTCGCCGACATCGGCCTCAAGGGCCAGCTGGTCCTCGACGCCGACGGCAACCAGGTCGAGGGCTTCCAGGTCCACCTGGGCGGCGCGCTGGGGCTGGGCGCCAACTTCGGTCGCAAGCTGCGCGCCCACAAGGTCACCAGCGCCGAGCTCGACGACTACATCACCCGCGTCGTCTCCGCCTTCCTGGCCGAGCGTGCCCCCGACGAGCACTTCGCCGCCTGGGTCGCCCGCGCCGACGAGGCCCACCTGCGCGGCGAGCGCGCCCTGGAGGGGGTCTGAGATGAGCGAGCGCGCGGTGCCCTACCACTGCCCCTACTGCGGGGAGCAGGACCTCTTCCCCCAAGAAGGCCACGGGGCCTGGGAGTGCCGCGCCTGCCTGCGCGCCTTCAGCGTCAAGATGCTGGGCATGATCCGGCCCGGAGGTGGTGCCCGATGAGTCTCTCCACCCAGGCGGCCCGCGAGTTCCGCGGCACCCACACCGCCGACCGCTCCCCCGAGGAGCTCCGGGAGCTGGTCTCCCACGTGGGGGCCGAGCTGGAGCTCGCCCCGGCCGAGCACATCATCGAGTGGGCCGTCGCCACCTTCGGCGACCGGTTCTGCCTCACCAGCTCGATGGGCGACGCGGTGCTGGCCCACCTGGCCAGCAAGGTGGCCCCAGGCGTCGACGTCGTCTTCCTCGACACCGGCTACCACTTCGCCGAGACGATCGGCACCCGTGACGCCGTCGAGGCGACCCTGCCGGTCAACCTGCTGACCATCACCCCGGTCAGCAGCGTCGCCGAGCAGGACGCCGAGCACGGGCCCGAGCTCTTCCGCACCGATCCCGACCTGTGCTGCGCCCTGCGCAAGGTCAGGCCGCTCGCCGACGCCCTGTCCGGCTACGACGCCTGGGCCACCGGGCTGCGTCGCGCCGAGACCCACAACCGGGTCATCGCCCCGGTCGTCGGGTGGGACGCCCGCAAGGGCAAGGTCAAGGTCTCCCCCCTGGCCCGCTGGTCCGACGAGCAGGTCGACCGCTACATCGCCGAGAACGGCGTGCTGGTCAACCCGCTGGTCTACGACGGCTACCCCAGCATCGGCTGCTGGCCCTGCACCCGTCGGGTCGCCCCCGGCGACGACCCCCGCAGCGGCCGCTGGGCCGGCACCGGCAAGACCGAGTGCGGGATCCACTCATGAAGACCTCATCCCTCGTCACCACCCTCAACAAGATCGACAACGTCGTCGATGCACACCTCACCCGAGATGGGAGGCCATGCTGATGGCTGCTCCTGCATTGGTTGCACTCGCCCACGGAAGCCGGGACCCCAGGTCCGCGGCGACGATCAAGGCCCTCGTCGACGAGGCACGCCGCATGCGTCCGGACCTCCGGATCGAGCAGGCGTTCCTCGAGCTGTCCCGGCCGTCCTTCCAGACGACCGTCGACCGGCTCGTCAAGGCCGGCCACGACGAGATCGTGGTGGTGCCGCTGCTGCTCACCGAGGCCTACCACGCCAAGGTCGACGTGCCCCAGGCCGTCGCCGAGGCGATGGCGAGCCACCCGGGGGTCAAGGTCTGCGCCACCGCGGTGCTCGGCCTCGAGCCGGCCTTCCTGGAGGTCCTCGACCTGCGGATGCGCGAGGCGCTCAAGGACGCGCGGGTGCGCGAGCTCGACGCCCTCGTGCTGGCCGCCGCCGGGTCCTCCGACGCCCTGGCCAACCAGTCCGTCGCCCGGCTGGCCCGGGTCTGGGGCAGCCGCCACAAGCTCCCGGTCACCGCCGCGTTCGCCTCGGCGGCGCCGCCGGCGACCGGCGAGGCGGTCCGCGCCTTCCGCAACCAGGGCAAGCGGCACATCGCGGTCGCCTCGCTCTTCCTCGCGCCCGGCTTCCTGCCGGACCGGGCCGCGGAGCTCGCCCTGGAGGCCGGGGCCGTCGCCGTCTCGGCGCCGTTGGGGGCCCACCCCGAGGTCGCGCGCACGATCCTGGCCCGGTACGCCGTCGGCGCCGTGGAGCTCGTCCCCGTCTGAGCGACGCCGCTGCCGGTCCGGTCGGGTGACCCGCGTCCGCGCCCGGGTCACCCGACCAGGCTGGCCAGCAGGTGCTCGAGCTGGCCGGCCGGGTCACCGGTGATCCCGCCGTGCACCGGGCCGGGCTGCAGGACCGTCGACTTCGGCGCCTTCAGGAAGCCGAAGCGCGTCCCCCGCGGCTTGGTGCCGGCCGCGCCGCCGCGGGGGTCACCGGCACAGACGCCCTCGACGAAGGCCAGAGCCGCGCAGACCTGGTCGACGTCGAGTCCCGGGTCGAGCGCCCGGAGCCGCTCCGGGCTGGCCCGCCAGGCCACCTCGAGGAACTCCGCGCCCTGGCAGTGCAGCACCACGCCCACGTTGAGGAACTCCTCCCGCTCCGGTCGCGGGACGCACCTGAGCACCACGTACTCGTAGGGGTACCGGGTCATCACGCCTCCCCGGGCAGCCAGGCACGGCTCTCGAGCCGGGCGGTGAGGAAGTCGACGTACGCCGCCCGCAGCTCGGCGGGGGCGGCCCCCGGCACCGACCTCAGCCACTCGTCGGGCACCAGCTCGACCACCTCGGCGAAGACCTCGCGCGAGAGCACGGCACGCGCCTGCTCGTCGGCGGCCGCGACCTTGGGAGCGAAGGCCTCGAGCACGTGGTCGCTGACGTCCCACGGCTGGCGGGCGAAGCGCTGGGGGTCGGTGACCCCACCGCTCCAGGCGTGGTGGAAGTAGAGCGAGGCGCCGTGGTCGATCACCCAGACGTCGCCGTGCCACACCAGCAGGTTGGGGTTGCGCCAGCTCCGGTCGACGTTGGCGGTGAAGGCGTCGAGCCACAGGATCCGGGCGGCGGTCCCGGGGTCGATGGACTGCTCGCCGTCATACCCGAAGGCACCCGGCAGGAAGTCCACCCCGAGGTTGAGCCCGACACTGGCCACGAGCAGGTCCTGGACCTCCTCGTCGGCCTCGTAGCGCGCGATCTCCGCGCCCAGGTCGAGGCCCACCAGCCGCGGGGTCCGCAGCCCGAGGCGCCCGGCGAGCTCGCTGACCAGCACCTCGGCGACGAGGACCCGGACGCCCTGGCCGGCACCGAGGAACTTGCACACGTAGATGCCGAGGTCCTCGGCCTCGACCAGCCCCGGCAGACTGCCGCCCTCCCGCAGGGGGGTGACGTACCGGGTGACCTGGACCCGGGGGATCACCTGTCCCCCATCGCCGCGAGCCGCGCCTTCTCCGCCTCGACGTCGAAGGCGGCGGGCGGCCACTCCAGCTCCAGGCCGCGCAGCGCCTCGAGCAGGAGCTGCGCCACCGCGAGGTTGCGGTACCACTTGAGGTCGGAGGCGACGACGTACCAGGGGGCGTGCTCGGTGCTCGTCCGGGTGAGGGCGGTCTGGTAGGCCTCCCGGTAGGAGTCCCACAGCACGCGCTCGTCGAGGTCGCCCGGCTCGTACTTCCAGTGCTTGGCCGGGTTGTCCAGCCGGGCCTGGAGACGTTCGCGCTGCTGGGCCCGGGAGACGTGGAGCATGCACTTGACCAGCGTCACCCCGCTCGCCACCAGCTCGGACTCGAAGTCGTTGATCGCCTGGTAGCGACGCTCGATCTCCTCCGGCGGCGCCCAGCCGTGCACCTTCACCACCAGGACGTCCTCGTAGTGGCTGCGGTCGAAGACGCCGATGTGCCCCGGGGTGGGCACCGCCCGGCGGATCCGCCAGAGGAAGTCGTGCGCGAGCTCCTCGTCGGTGGGCCGCTTGAAGCTGGTGATCTGGAGCCCCTGGGGGTCGACCAGGCCGAGCGCGCGCCGGATGACCCCGCCCTTCCCGCTGGTGTCCATCCCCTGAAGGACGAGCAGGACCCGGCGCTGGGAGCCCGTCGTCCGATTGGCCCAGAGGCGCTCCTGGAGGTCGGCGAGCTCGTCGGCCAGCCCGGCCAGCGCGGCGCCCCCGGCGCTCTTGCCGCCGTGAAAGCCCGGCGTGGCACCCGCCGAGGCCTCGTCGAGGGCGATCCGTCCCGGCACCGCCCGCAGCGGCGCGGTGTCCACGGAGTGGCCGGCGAGGTCGGGCATGGAGGAAGACTAGTCGGTCTCCCCCGCGGCCCCGAGCTCGTCGCGGACGACGGCGAACGCCAGGCCGCTGCCGTAGCCCTTGCGGGCCAGGAGCCCCACGAGCCGCCGGGTGGCGGTGTCGCGGTCGAGGCGCGCCATGCTGCGCAGCTTCTTGCGGACCAGCGCCCGCGCGGCCTGCTCCTCGTCGTCGGGGTCGATCTCGGCGATCGCCTCGCGGACCACCTCGTCCTCGATCCCCTTGCGGCGCAGCTCCTGGGCCAGGGCCCGACCGGCCAGACCCTTACCCGGCTGGCGGCTGGCGATCCAGGCCCGGGCGAAGGCCTCGTCGTCGATCAGGCCGACTTCCTCGAACCGGTCGAGCAGCCTCGTGGCGATGTCGTCCGGCACGTTCTTGGCGGCGAGCTTGTCGGCGAGCTCCTTGCGGCTGCGCGCCCGGCCGGTCAGCTGGTCGAGCAGGATCTTCCGCGCGACCGCCTCGTGGTCGGCCGGGGGTCCGGCCTGGACCGGGTCCTCAGGAAGGTCCCCGGTCCAGGCCGCGACCCCGTGGTGGACGTCGCCGCGCCACGACGGGCCGGTGGAGCCGGCCACGTCAGAAGTCACTGACCCCGATGGGCTCGTCGGAGAGGTCGTCGGCCGGCGTGTCGACCTGCGGGCCCACGCCCAGCTTCTCCAGGATCCGCTTCTCGAGCTCGTTGGCCAGGTCGGGATTGTCGCGCAGGAACGAGCGGGCGTTCTCCTTGCCCTGGCCGAGCTGGTCGCCCTCGTAGGTGTACCAGGCGCCGGCCTTGCGGACGAGTCCTGCCTCGACGCCCACGTCGATCAGACCGCCCTCGCGGCTGATGCCCTTGCCGTACATGATGTCGAACTCGGCCTGCTTGAACGGCGGCGCGACCTTGTTCTTGACGACCTTGACCCGGGTCCGGTTGCCGACCATCTCCTGGCCGTCCTTGAGCGTCTCGATACGACGCACGTCGAGACGGACCGAGGAGTAGAACTTCAGGGCCCGACCACCGGTCGTGGTCTCCGGGGACCCGAACATGACGCCGATCTTCTCGCGGAGCTGGTTGATGAAGATCGCGGTGGTGCCCGAGTTGTTGAGGGCACCGGTCATCTTGCGCAGGGCCTGGCTCATCAGTCGCGCCTGGAGACCGACGTGACTGTCCCCCATCTCACCCTCGATCTCGGCCCGGGGCACCAGGGCCGCGACGGAGTCGATGACGATGAGGTCCAGGGCGCCCGAGCGCACCAGCATGTCGGCGATCTCGAGGGCCTGCTCGCCGGAGTCGGGCTGGGAGACCAGGAGCGCGTCGGTGTCGACGCCGAGGGCCTTGGCGTAGTCCGGGTCGAGCGCGTGCTCGGCGTCGATGAACGCCACGATGCCACCGCCGGCCTGGGCGTTGGCCACGGCGTGCAGGGCGACGGTGGTCTTTCCGGAGGACTCCGGTCCGTAGATCTCCACGACCCTGCCCCGGGGCAGCCCACCGAGGCCGAGGGCCACGTCGAGGGCGATGGCGCCGGTCGGGATCACCTCCAGCGGGGCACGGGTCTCGTCGCCCAGTCGCATGACCGAGCCCTTGCCGAACGACTTCTCGATATTGGCGAGAGCAGCGTCCAGCGCCTTCTCACGGTCTCCACCAGCCATGTCATGCCCCATTCGTCTTGTCGGTTGCCAGGTACGTCTTCGACGCTAGAGCGGACCACCGACAGGACCTGATCAGCCCGGTCTTCGCTGTGGACGACTCCGCTCCGCGTCGTACCTGTGGAGACAGCGTAGCCCGAACAGGTGTTCGATCACCTCACCCGGGCCGGGCGTGTCGCGGCACCCGCAGCGCCGCGCCCACCACGACCAGCGCCAGCCCGGCGCAGCAGGCCGCCAGCACCGGGTAGCCCCAGGCCCCGACCACCAGGCCGGCGAGCGCACTGAAGCCCGCCGCGGTCAGGCTCATGGTCATGTCGGCCGCCCCCTGCACGTCGGCCCGGACCTGCAGCGGCGCGTGGTCGGCCACCAGGGTGGAGGCGGCGATCGTGACGCACGACCAGCCCAGCCCCAGCAGGAAGAGGCCGGCGAAGATCTGCCACGAGGTGCCCTCCGGCGCCAGCGCGCACAGCAGCAGCGACGCGAGCAGGACCACTCCCCCGGCTCCCATCACCTGGGCCCGCCCGCACCGGTCGGCCGCCACCCCCACCAGCGGGGAGAAGGCGAACATCCCCAGGACGTGCACGGAGATGACGAACCCGATGACCTCGAGCCCCGCCTCGCCGTGCTCCATGTGCAGCGGTGTCATCACCATCACCGCCACCATCGTGGCGTGGGCGCCGGCGAGCCCCACGACGGCCACGCCCAGCACCGGACGCTCCCGCACCGTCGCCACCACCCGTCCCCAGGAGGTCGGGGCCACCGGGCGGGCTCCCTCGCGGACGGCGCCGCTCGCGTTCGCCTCCTCGCCGGCCAGCCGCCGGGCCAGCAGCAACGGGTCGGGTCGCAGGAGGAGCAAGGAGGCGAGCGCGGCCGCCGCCATCCCCACCGCGCCGAGCACGAACGGCCCGGTGAGCCGAGGGATCTCCAGCGTCGAGGCGAGCGAGGAGGCTGGGCCGGTGAGGTTGGGTCCGACCACCGCCCCGATGGTGGTGGCCCACACCACCACGGAGAGCGCGCGGGCCCGGCTCGCCGCCGGGGCGAGATCGGTGGCGGCGTACCGCGCGGCGTTGTTGGCCGCCGTGGCGGCACCGAGCAGGACCATGCCGCCGAGCAGGACCAGCAGGCTCCCCCACACGCCCGCCAGGACCGCGAGCCCGCCCCCGCACGCCGCGACGAGGTAGCCGGTGACCAGGCCGCGGCGACGACCGGCCCGCGACATGAGTCCGGCCAGCAACCAGGCTGCGGCCGCCGATCCCAGCACCTGGAAGGTCTGGGCCAGCCCGGCCAGTGCCTCGGAGCCGGAGAGGTCGCGGGCCAGCAGCGACGCGGTGGCGATGCCGATCGTCATGCCGAGCGCCCCGACCGCCTGGACGACGACGAGGGCGAGGACCGTGCGTCGCTGCACCTTGGCCACGGCGGGGGGCGACGTCACCGGTGCCGTCGACGGACCCGTCACCGCAGCGAGTCCGGGAGCTCCAGGTGCTGCCAGACGGCCGCCCAGACCTGCTTGGGCGCCATCTTGGCCTCGAAGGCCTCCTGGACGGTGCGCGAGCCCAGCTCGGGCATGACGAAGAGCTCGGCCCAGGACCTGGCCTGAGCGCCCTTGACCTCCTCCAGCCGAGCCCAGAACTCGGTGTGCCTCACAGCGGCCTGCCGAGGTCGTGGAGGTGATGGAGCACGTCGTGGAGGTGGTAGCGAGCGAGGGTGAGCACCGTGAAGCGGCTGCCGTTGCTGCGGATCCCGGTCCGCCCCTCCAGCGCCGGCGTCACGGTGGCGTAGAGGCCCCCGACCGTGCCGGCGGCCTCGATCAGCTCGAGCTCGACCGTGCGCGGCTCCTGCTCGGCGTAGCGCCCGGACACCGCAGCCGCGTCCTGGTCCCAGTCGGCGAAGCGCGCGCCGTCGTGGGCCAGCATCGCCTCCAGGCGCTCGGCGAAGACCCGGTGGACGTCGCGCACGTGGCACGCGTACTCCAGCGCCGACCAGCGTCCGGGCACCCAGGTCCAGTCCTTGGTGTCGGGGACGAGGTCGCACGGGTCGGGCACCCGCACATTGAACCAGCCCCACCTGAAAGAATGGGGCCCATGCCTTCCTTCTCCACCCGGTCCGCCACCGAGAGCGACCTGGCGGTGATCTCCGACATCTACAGCGACGCGGTGGAGCACTCCACGGCGACCTTCGACCTGGAGCCCCCTGACCTCGACTACTGGCGGGCCCGTCTCGACGGCCAGCACCCGGGCGACCACCTCCTGGTCGCCGTCGACGAGTCGGACCGGGCGGTCGGGTACGCCTACTCGTGGTCCTTCCGCCCACGTCCCGCCTACGCCCGGACCCGCGAGACCTCGATCTACCTCGACGCCGGCGTCCGGGGGCGTGGGGTCGGCCGGCTCCTCTACCCGGCCCTGCTCGAGACCATGGCCGTCTCCGGGGTGCACTCCGCCGTGGCGCTGGTCGCCCTGCCCAACCCGGCGAGCGAGGCGCTCCACGTGGCCGCGGGGTTCGAGAAGGTCGGGGAGATGAAGGAGATCGGCTTCAAGTTCGACCAGTGGATCGACATCGCGTGGTATCAGAAGATGCTGGTCACGCTGCCCTGACGACGACCCGTCAGGTCAGCAGCAGCGCCGCGAGCCGGCGCCGCACGACGACGAGCCCGAGCAGGCCCATGGCCAGCAGGTAGACCACGCTCACCGCCGAGGCCGCCGACAGGTGCCCGGTGGTCAGCTCCCGGCAGAGCACCACCCCGCGGTAGAGAGGGGTGACCTCGATCAGCCAGCGCAGCGCCCCGTCGCCGTAGGTGCTGATCGGGAAGAAGGTCGCGGAGAAGAGGAAGAGCGGCAGCTGGGCCAGGGTGATCTTGTCGAAGTCCTGGAACGACTTCATGTAGGTGGTCAGCGCCATGCAGACCGCCGAGAAGGCGAAGGCGATGAGGATCGCCGCGGGCAGCGCCAGCACCGCCCACCACGACTCGACCAGGCCCATCGCGGCCATCACCAGCAGGAACGCGGCCGAGTAGGTGGAGCCGCGGATCAGCCCCCAGGCGATCTCGCCCCTGGCCACGTCGCCCGGAGTGAGCGGAGTCGCCAGCATCTGGTCGTAGAGGCGGTCGTACTTGAGCTTGAAGAACACGTTGTAGGTGGAATCCATCAGGGCGCCGTTGAAGGCCGAGGCGGCGAGCATGCCGGGGGCCACGAAGGCGGCGTACGAGATCTCCTCGCCACCGAGCTCGAACCCGCTGACCAGGGCGCCGACCCCGATCCCGATCGAGAAGAGGTAGAAGACGGGCTCGAGGAAACCGGTCAGGAAGAGCTTCCAGGCCGAGCGGTAGGTGATGTAGTTGCGCAGCACCACCACGCCGGCGGCCTGGGCCGGCCCCCACGCGCGCTCGTCGGCGCCCCGGGCGTTCGGGTCGGTCGTCACCATCTCAGACCTCCAGCCGCTTCTCGAGCCCGGTCACGGCCCACCGCCAGCCCAGCACGCTGAGGACGCTCAGCACCAGCACGTGGACGACGGCGAGGGGCCAGTCGACCACGTCGAGGGAGAACATCCGCGACAGGCTCACCCCGTGCCACAGCGGGGTCAGCCGGGCCACCCACTCCAGCACCGGCCCCAGGTTGGCGATCGGGAAGAAGGCGCCCGAGAAGAGGGTCAGCGGGACCACGCCCAGGCGGTAGACGAGGCCGAACCCCTGCTCGTCGCGGAGCCGCACGCTGAAGGCCATCACCAGGCAGGCGAACGCCGTGCCGACCAGCACCTGGCCGCACCAGGCCAGGACCGGCCCCCACCACGACTCGAAGACACCGAAGGGGGCCAGCACCAGCATGAAGACGGCGCAGGCCGAGGCGACCCTGACCACGACGAAGGCGAGGTGGGCGTTGACGATGTCGCGCACCGACAGGGGCGTGGCCAGCTGCGCCCAGTAGGTCTTGTGCCACTTGATCCCGCCCATCACCGGGTAGGTGGTCTCCCCCACCGCGACCTGCATGGCGTGCGCCGCGACCAGGCCGGGCACCACGAAGGCCAGGTAGGAGGGGGCGCCCTCGAGCCGGTCGGGGTCGGCCTCGATGAAGCCCCCCAGCAGCACCCCCATGGCGACCACGTAGAAGAGGGGCGCCACGAAGCTGGAGATGAAGCCGCCGCGCCAGGTCCGCTTGTAGACGGTCCACCAGTAGTCGAGCTGACGGCTGAGGCCTTCGCGCGCGCTGAGACGTGAGGGAGTCATCAGTCCGCCAGGGAACGGCCGGTGAGCGCGAGGAAGACGTCCTCGAGGGTGGACCGGCGCACCAGGACCGCCAGCGGCTCGAGGCCGCGCTCGTGCACCTTGGCGATCACCTCCTCGCCGTCGTCGGAGTAGACCAGGAGCCGGTCGGGCAGCACCTCGATCCGGCTGCCGAGGTCGGCCACCACCTCGGCCGCGCGCTCGTTCTCGCCGATGCCGAACCTGAGCTCCGCCACCTCACGGGTGGAGTGGGCCGCGATCAGCTCGCGCGGGCTGCCCTCCGCGACCACCAGTCCCTTGTCCATGACCACGAGCCGGTCGCAGAGCTGCTCGGCCTCGTCCATGTAGTGGGTGGTCAGCACGAGGGTGACGCCGGCGTGCTTGAGCCGGAAGAGCTGGTCCCACAGGACGTGACGGGCCTGCGGGTCGAGGCCGGTGGTCGGCTCGTCGAGGAGCAGCAGCTCGGGCGAGCTGACAAGGCTCCGTGCGATGGTCAGCCGGCGCTTCATCCCGCCGGAGAGGTCCTCGACCCGGGCCTTGCGCTTCTCCGTCAGCTGCACGAACTCCAGCAGCTGCTCGGCGCGCTCCCGCACCTCGGCCCGCGGGATCCCGAAGTAGCGACCGTAGATGTAGAGGTTGTCGAAGACGTTGAGCTCGTTGTCGAGGGTGTCCTCCTGGGGGCACACGCCGAGGCGGCCGCGGATGGCCGGGCCGTCGGTGGCGGGGTCCAGGCCGAGGATGCGCAGCTCGCCGCCGCTGATCGGGCTCACCGCCGCGATCATCCGCATGGTGCTGGACTTGCCGGCGCCGTTGGGGCCGAGGAAGCCGAACGCCTCTCCGCGCCGGACCTCGACGTCGATGCCACGCACCGCCTCGAAGTCGCCGAACGACTTGCGCAGGCCTCGGGCGGAGATCATCGACTCGGTCACCGGGCGAGACTACAAACCACCGCCGACACCCGCGACACTCCGGTGCCTCACGGCTGCGTCGCCTCGGCGTGGGCCTCGGCGTGGGCCTCGGCGTGAGCCTCGGCGTGGGGAGGCGGGTGTCAAGATGACTGGGTGCCGGTCCTCGACGCGTTCAGCGCACCCACCAGGGAGTGGTTCCGTGCCGCCTTCGCCGAGCCGACCGCGGCGCAGGAGGGCGCGTGGGAGGCGATCCGGCGCGGCCGGCACGCCCTCGTCGTCGCCCCCACCGGCTCCGGCAAGACCCTGAGCGCCTTCCTGGCCGGGATCGACCGGCTGCTCACCGAGGAGCCGCCCGAGGCCGCCCGGCGGTGCCGGGTCCTCTACATCTCGCCGCTCAAGGCGCTGGCCGTCGACGTGGAGCGCAACCTGCGGGCGCCCCTGACCGGGATCCGGCACACCGCGGCGCGCCTGGGCACCGAGCTCCCGGAGCTGCGGGTGGGGGTGCGCTCCGGGGACACCCCGGCCACCGAGCGACGGCGGCTGAGCACGTCTCCTCCCGACATCCTGATCACCACCCCCGAGTCGTTGTTCCTGATGCTCACCAGCCAGGCCCGCGAGGCGCTGCGCGGGGTGGAGACGGTCATCCTCGACGAGGTCCACGCGGTCGCCGGCAGCAAGCGGGGCGCCCACCTGGCGCTCAGCCTGGAGCGCCTCGACGCCCTGCTGGCGACCCCCGCGCAGCGGATCGGCCTGAGCGCCACCGTCCGCCCGCTCGAGGAGGTGGCCCGGTTCCTCGGCGGGGGCGCGCCGGTGGACATCGTCGCGCCGCCCAGCCAGAAGACCTGGGACCTGCGCGTCGTCGTCCCCGTCGAGGACATGACGGCGCCCGAGGAGTACGACGAGGAGTCCGGCGACCCCCGGCGCAGCCAGTCGCTGTGGCCCCACGTGGAGGAGCGGGTCGTCGACCTGGTCGAGCAGCACCGCTCGACGATCGTCTTCGCCAACTCCCGGCGGCTCGCCGAGCGTCTCACCGCCCGGCTCAACGAGATCGCTGCGGAGCGCGCGGGCCTGGCCCCCGAGCCGGTGGGCGTCGCCGCGGGGGCGGCGGTGCCCGCGGCGCCGTCCGGGCCGCCCGCCGAGGTGATGGCGCAGGCCGGCAGCACGGGCGGGGCACCGCCGGTGCTGGCCCGCGCCCACCACGGGTCGGTCTCCAAGGAGCAGCGTGCCCTCATCGAGGACGACCTCAAGCAGGGGCGACTGCCGTGCGTGGTGGCCACCAGCAGCCTGGAGCTGGGCATCGACATGGGGGCCGTCGACCTGGTGATCCAGATCGAGTCGCCGCCCAGCGTGGCCAGCGCGCTGCAACGGGTGGGGCGCGCCGGTCACCAGGTGGGCGAGACCAGCCGCGGGGTGCTCTTCCCCAAGCACCGGGGCGACCTCGCGCAGACCGCCGTCGCGGTGCAGCGCATGCGGTCCGGCCAGATCGAGAGCCTGCGCGTCCCCGCCAACCCGCTGGACGTGCTGGCCCAGCAGGTGGTGGCCGCCACCGCGGTCGACGAGTGGGAGGTCGAGGAGCTCTACACCCTGGTGCGCCGCTCGGCGCCGTTCGCCTCCCTGCCGCGCAGCGCCTTCGAGGCCACCCTCGACCTGCTCAGCGGGCGCTACCCCAGCGAGGAGTTCGCCGAGCTGCGGCCGCGCGTGGTCTGGGACAGGGTCACCGGGCGGCTCACCGCCCGTCCCGGAGCGCAGCGCCTGGCCGTCACCAGCGGCGGCACCATCCCCGACCGCGGCCTCTTCGGGGTCTACCTGGTCGGCGAGGGGACCGGCCGCAGGGTCGGGGAGCTCGACGAGGAGATGGTCTACGAGTCCCGGGTCGGCGACGTCTTCGCGCTCGGCGCCAGCAGCTGGCGGATCGAGGACATCACCCACGACCGGGTCCTGGTGACCCCGGCGCCGGGGGTGCCCGGCCGGCTCCCCTTCTGGAAGGGCGACGGGCTGGGCCGGCCGGCCGAGCTGGGGGCGGCGATCGGCGAGTTCTGCCGCGAGCTCGCCGCGCTGCCGATGGCCGAGGCGGTGACGGAGGCCCAGAGCCACGGTCTCGACGCCTACGCGGCCACCAACCTGGTGCACTACCTCGCCGAGCAGCGCGAGGCGACCAACCTCGTCCCCCACGACCGGCAGCTGGTGGTGGAGCGTTTCCGCGACGAGCTGGGCGACTGGCGGCTGGTGCTGCACTCGCCCTACGGGATGCCGGTGCACGCCCCCTGGGCCCTGGCCATCAACGCCCGGCTGCGCGAGCAGTACGGCGTCGACGGCCAGGCGATGGCCTCCGACGACGGCATCGTGATCCGGGTGCCCGACAGCGACCAGGAGCCGCCCGGCGCCGACCTGGTGGTCTTCGAGCCGGACGAGATCGACCAGCTGGTCACCGACGAGGTCGGCAGCTCCGCCCTCTTCGCCAGCCGGTTCCGCGAGTGCGCGGCCCGCGCGCTGCTCCTGCCGCGCCGCGACCCCGGACGCCGCAGCCCGCTGTGGCAGCAGCGTCAGCGCAGCGCGCAGCTGCTCGAGGTCGCGGTGAAGTACCCCTCCTTCCCCATCGTCCTCGAGGCGGTACGCGAGTGCCTCCAGGACGCCTACGACCTGCCGTCGCTGCTGGCGCTGCTGCGGGCGGTGCAGCGCCGCGAGGTCGCGGTGGTCGACGTCTCCACGACCCAGCCCTCCCCCTTCGCCCGCACGCTGCTCTTCGGCTACGTCGCCCAGTTCCTCTACGAGGGCGACTCCCCGATCGCCGAGCGCCGCGCGGCGGCGCTGTCACTGGACCAGTCGCTCCTGGCCGAGCTGCTGGGACGCGCTGAGCTCCGCGAGCTGCTGGACCCCGACGTGCTGGCCGAGGTCGAGGCCGAGCTGCAGTGGCTCACCGAAGACCGCCGTGCCCGCGACGCCGAGGGGGTCGCCGACATGCTGCGCCTGCTGGGTCCGCTCAGCCGGGAGGAGGTGGAGGCACGCAGCCGCCCTGGCTCGCCCGTGGCCGGGTGGCTTGCCGAGCTCGCCGCCGCCCGCCGGGTCGTCGAGGTCCGGATGGGCGGAGAGCCGGTCTGGTGCACGGTGGAGGAGGTGGCCCGGCTGCGCGACGGCCTGGGCGTGCCGGTGCCGCCCGGCACCCCCGTCGCCTTCACCGAGGTCCAGGAGGACCCGATCGGCGACCTGGTGGCCAGGTACGCCCGGACCCACGGCCCCTTCACCACCGAGGCGGTCGCCGCCCGCTTCAGCCTCGGGGAGGCGGTGGCCCGACAGGCGCTCCAGCGGCTGGCCGCACGGGGCCGGGTGCTGGACGGCGAGTTCCGGCCCAGCGGCAGCGGCCTGGAGTGGTGCGACGCGCAGGTGCTGCGGCGACTGCGCCGGCGCTCGCTGGCCAAGCTGCGCCAGGAGGTCGAACCGGTCACCCCCGACACCCTGGCGCGCTTCCTGCCCGCCTGGCAGAAGGTGACCGCCGCCCGCGGCGGCCTGCGCGGGGTCGACGGCGTGGTCGCCGCCCTGGACCAGCTCGCCGGCTGCGCCGTGCCCGCCAGCGCCCTGGAGCCGCTGGTGCTGGCCGCGCGGGTGCGCGACTACCAGCCCGCCTTCCTGGACGAGCTGACCGCCTCGGGCGAGGTGCTGTGGTGCGGCCACGCCCCGCTGCCCGGCAGCGACGGCTGGGTGAGCCTCCACCTGGCCGACCAGGCCGCCCTGACCCTGCCGGACCCGCTCGAGGAGGAGCTCGACGAGCTCCAGCACCGGGTGCTCGAGGCGTTGGCGCCCGGCGGCGCGTGGTTCTTCCGTCAGCTCTCGGACCAGGTGGGCTCCACCTCCGACACCACGCTCTCCGCGGCCCTGTGGCAGCTGGTCTGGTCGGGGCACGTCACCAACGACACCGTGCTGCCGCTGCGCGCCCTCGTCGGTTCGGGCACCGCCTCCCACCGCACCCCCCGTCGGCCGCCCCGCACGGGCCGGATGCCGACCCGCGGCGGTCCCCCCGAGACAGCCGGACGCTGGTCCCTGCTGCCGCGGCGCGACGCCGACCCGACCAGGCGCGCCCACGCGGTCGCCGAGCACCTCCTGGAGCGCCACGGGGTCGTCACCCGGGGCGCGGTGGCCGGCGAGCGGATCCCCGGCGGCTTCGCGGGCGTCTACAAGGTGCTGGCCGCCTTCGAGGACGCCGGGCGCTGCCGCCGGGGCTACTTCGTGGAGGGCCTGGGCGCGGCCCAGTTCGGCACCGTCGGCGCGGTGGACCGCCTGAGGACCTTCAGCGAGACCGACCGACCGGCCGAGGCTCCCGTCGCGGTCACCCTGGCCGCGACCGACCCGGCGAACCCCTTCGGCGCCGCCCTCCCCTGGCCCGAGACCAGCTCCGCGGGAACAGGACACCGCCCGGGCCGCAAGGCGGGCGCCCTGGTGGTGCTGGTGGAGGGCCGCCTCACGCTCTACGTCGAGCGCGGGGGCCGCACCCTGCTGACCTGGTCCGAGGAGCCCGAGCGGCTCGGGCCCGCCGCGCGGGCGCTCGCGGAGTCGGTGCGCCGCGGCGCCCTGGGTCGGCTGACCGTGGAACGGGCTGACGGGTCCCAGCTGCTGGGGTCCGGGGAGACGCCGCTGCGCGCGGCGCTGAGGGAGGCGGGCTTCGTCGCCACGCCGAAGGGGTTGAGGATCCGTGCCTGAAGGCGACACCGTGTGGCGCGCCGCCCGCCTGCTGGACCGCACCCTGGCGGGTCGCCGGCTGAGCCGGAGCGACTTCCGCGTCCCCCAGCTGGCCACCCAGGACCTGGCCGGCGGGCTGGTCCGCAACACCACCAGCCGGGGCAAGCACCTGCTCACCCGTATCGACGCCGACCGTCCCTGGACGTTGCACACCCACCTGAAGATGGAGGGGGCCTGGCAGGCCTACGCTCCCGGCCAGCGGTGGCGCCGGCCGGTGCACACCGCCCGCGTGGTGCTGGAGACCGCCGACCGGCTCGCGGTGGGCTTCTCCCTCGGCCTCGTCGAGCTCCTCCACCGCGAGGACGAGCACCTGGCCGTGGGACACCTCGGCCCCGACCTGCTCGGCTCCGACTGGGACGAGCAGGAGGCGCTTCGCCGGCTCACCCAGGACCCGACCCGGCCGCTGGTGCACGCTCTGCTCGACCAGACCCGGCTCGCGGGCATCGGCAACATGTACGCCGCCGAGCTCTGCTTCACCAGCGGGGTGAGGCCCACCACCCCGGTCGGCGAGGTCCCCGACCTGGAGCGGCTGGTGCGCCGCGCCAAGCTCATCCTGGAGCAGAACAAGCAGCGGGCCGAGCAGACCACCACCGGCGACCTGAGACGGGGCCGGCGGACCTGGGTCTACCGCCAGCAGGAGTGCCTGCGGTGCGCGACGCCGGTCAGCGTCGAGCAGACCGGCCCGCCCGGGCGGGAGCGGGCCACCTACTGGTGCCCGAGCTGCCAGCCCGACCGCTGAGCCGGGACGGAGCCCGCCCGGCAGCATCCGTGCGGCGTGCGCTCAGGCGCTCAGGGGCTCGTGCACTCAGGCAGCGGAGGCGACCACGTCGCCAGGGCCGGCCGTCCGGGCCGTCTCGAGCGAGGTGGGTGCGGCCATCGACTCCTCGTGGGCGACGGCGACGCTCGCCTCGCGCAGGACCGAGGAGAGCGGCACGTCGAGGGCGGCGCACAACGAGGCCAGGAGCTCCGAGGACGCCTCCTTCTGGCCGCGCTCGATCTCGGAGATGTAGCCCAGGCTGACCCGCGCCTCGGCCGAGACCTCGCGCAGGGTCATGCCCAGCTCCATCCGCTTGTGGCGGAGGACTTCGCCGAGAGACCGACGAAACAGCACCATGCGCGCGTCCCTTCCTCGTTCGACCCGTGGGGCCACGCTACCGGAAGCCCGCAACCGGCCCCCGTCACCCCACGGCATCGGCGAGGAGCGCCAGCGCCCGGCGGCAGGTCTCGTCCTGGATCTCGGTCCGTGAGCCGGTCAGTCCCAACGGGCGGGCTGCCGCGCCGTTCGGGCCCGCCAGCCCCACGAAGACGGTGCCCACCGGCTTCCCCTCCTGCGGGTCGGGGCCGGCGACGCCGGTGGTGGCGAGCGCCCAGGTGCTGCCGGTCAGGCGGCGGACACCCTGCGCCATCTGCTCCGCACAGGCGGCGGAGACCACCCCGTGCCGGACGACCAGCTCCTCGCTGACGCCCAGCACCGCGACCTTGACCGCCGTCGCGTAGGAGACGACACCGCCCAGGAAGACCGCGGAGGCGCCGGGCACGGAGGTGAGCGACGCGGCCAGCCGGCCACCGGTGAGCGACTCCGCGACGGCGAGCGTCTGGCCGCGGGCCGCGAGCAGCCGCAGGAGTGGGGCCGGGCCCGTCTCGGCGTGAGTCGTCATGGGCCGATCGTAGGAGGACGGCACGAGGGGCCCGGGTGCGTGCACCCGAGCCCCTCGCCCTCCGTCCGGGCCGGACGTCTCCGGGCGAGACGTCCGGCACGGGTCAGCGCCGCTGAACCCGGAGGTTGTAGCTCTTCTTCTGGGCGTTGTACTTGTTGTTGCCGAGGTACTTCGCACGCACCGTGTAGGCGCCGGTGCGCGGCAGCTTGGGCAGCCGCACGTTGACCTTGCTGCGCGGCTTGCCCTGCACCTTCTTCAGCTCGCCGAAGACCTTGCGCTTGAAGCCCTTGCCCTGGATGACGACCTTGACGCGGCCGGTGACCTTGCCGTCGTTGTTGGCCTTGACCACGACCTTGACCCGCGGACGGGTCTTGTTGGCCTTGACCACCTTGGGGAAGACCCGCATCTGCTTGATCTGGGGCCGGGTCTTGCGGAGCTGACGGGTGATCGTGGTGCCCGACGGCTTGGCCACCAGCTCGATGGAGGCACCCGCGGGGGCTTCGAAGTTCACCTTCGCGCTCCCGTTGGTGACCGGCACCCACTTCACGACCTTGCGCTTGCCGTCCTTGCTGACCCGCACCACCTCGACGGCGGTGTTCTTCGGCGAGCCGGCCGACGTCAGGTCGAGGCCCGACACCCGGGCGCGAACCCGCTCACCCATGGTGATCTGGCGGTTCTTGACGTTGGTCACCTCCACCTGCTGGCGGGCGAAGTCAGGACTCACCGGGTGGTCGCGCAGGTACTGGATCCACACGTCGCGGTCGACCAGGCCGGTGTCCTTGGCCTGCCCGTCCTTGAAGGCGGTGAAGTTGTCGCCGCCACCCGCGAGGAAGGAGAAGGTCGAGACCTTGTAGACCTTCTTGTTGTCCAGCCACTGGTCGTCGATCCGCACCGAGGTGATCCGGGACCCGGCGGCCTGCGACGCGTCGTAGGTCACCTCGACGTTGTCGGAGAGGCCGAGGTTGAGGACGGGACGACCGGACCCGGCCGGCTGCCACTGCTGCTCCAGCACCCGCCGCAGCTGGGCGCCGGTGAGCTCCACGGTCCAGACGTTGTTGACGAACGGGAGCACGTCGTTGGCCTCGCCGTAGGTGATGACACCGTCGGTGTTGAGCGGGTTGCTCGCCGGGTTGCCCGCGAAGAGCAGGTCGGCCCGGAGGCCGCCGGCGTTGACGATGCCGATGTCCGGGTCGGCGATCTCGGCGGGCACGCCGTCGCGCAGCGCGTTGGCGACCAGGCCGCCGAGCGTCGACTCGGCACCGCGGTTCTCGATCGCCTTGCCGGAGGCGTCGACCCCGTCGTAGGCGCGTGTCACGTCGGCGGTGATCTGGCCGACGGGCTGGTTGCCCACCTCGGCGGCCTTGGCCTGGGCGGCCTTGACCACCTCGTCCACCTTGGCGACGACGGGGTTCGTCAGGTCGGCGTCGGCGACCCGGGCGTGGTTCTTGGCGGTGTAGGCCTTGACCTCGCCGGTCGCGGCGTCCAGCGTCAGCTGGACCTGACCGACGTTGGCGCCGTACTCACCGGTCTGCACGATGGGACGGGTGCCCCCACCGGGCTTCGGGGCGTCCCAGGCGTAGACCTGGTGGGTGTGCCCGTTGAAGATCGCGTCCACGCTGTCGGGCAGCGAGGCCATCCGCGCGAACTCGCCGGCGCTGGCGGCCTCCTTGGCGTAGTCGGAGTTGGCGCCGTGTGCGGCACCGGAGTGGAACGAGGCGACGATGACGTCGGCCTCCCCGTTCTCGGCCACTCCATCGCTGAGCTGCTTGGCGACCCGGTCGACGGCGGCCACGGGGTCACCGAAGTCGAGGTCGGCCACCCGGCCCGGGGCCACCAGGGAGGGGGTCTCCTCGGTGACCGCGCCGACGACCGCGACCTTGAGGTCGCCGGCGGTGAACTCCGCGTACTCAGGAAGGACGGGGTTCTGGGTGCCCTTCTGGTAGACGTTGGCGCCCAGGTACTTCCACTGGGCGTTGGTGGAGTTGATCACCCGGTCGCGCAGGTCGGGCCAGCCACGGTCGAACTCGTGGTTGCCGACGGCCGAGGCGTTGAGGCCGATCGCGTTGAGCACGTCGATGGTCGGCTGCTCGTCGGAGACCGCGGAGGTGAACTCCGAGGCACCCATCAGGTCGCCGGCGCCGACGAGGAGGTCGGTGTCGGTCGTGGAGGCGTTGCGCAGGCCCTCCACCGTGGTCGCCCACTTGACGGTGTTGGAGTTGATGCGGCCGTGGAAGTCGTTGACCCCGATGAGGTTGACGACCACGTCGTCGGCCGCCGAGGCCGGCGCCGTGGTGATCGCCATGAGCGTGAGCGGCGCTGCTACGAGCCCCGCGATGGATGCCGCCGCCGTGAGGCGCCGGCCTGAGCTTCTGATGGCTGACACAGTGCTGTTCCCTTGTTTGGTGGACAAGTGATCCCTGCCACCATAACCAGAGTGGCTGGTGTGACGCCGATCAGCGTTCGTTGTGCGTGGCCTCGGCGGCCCTCTTCGTGCGGGTGGCGCGCACGTCGCGGACGAACTCGTAGCCCGACCACAGCGTCATCGCCACGGCTCCCGCGAGCAGCACCTGGCCGGTGTAGAAGAGCACCTCCCCGGGCATCCCCCAGCCGTCGAAGGCTCCGCCGTGGGCCTCGCCGTGCGGCAGCGGCCACAGCAGCACCCCGAGGGCCAGGGCCTGCAGGGTCGTCTTGACCTTGCCGCTCCACGATGCGGCCATCACCACGTCGGAGAGGATCGAGAGCCGCAGCAGCGTGACGCTCCACTCGCGCACCAGGACGACGATGGTGACCCACCACCACACGTCGCCCACCACCGAGAGGCCGATCAGCGCCATGCCGGTGATCGCCTTGTCGGCGATCGGGTCGGCGATCTTGCCGAAGTCGGTGACGATGTCGTACTTGCGCGCCAGGTCGCCGTCGACCTTGTCGGTGATCATCGCCACCGCGAAGAGGGCGAAGGCGATCCAGCGCCAGGTCGCCGAGTCGCCGCCGTCGTGGAGCAGCGCCCACCCGAAGAAGGGGACGATCAGGATGCGCAGGGTGGTCAGCGCGTTGGGCAGGTTGACGTTGCTGGTCTTCGCGGGCGCGTTCACGGCTGCCCCGCCAGCACCCGGGCGAAGAGGTCCACCCCGACGGAGTCGACGACCTCGGCCCGCACCAGGTCGCCGACGCGCACGCCGGCCGGGGCCTGGGTCAGGGTGGTCGTCCCGTCGACCTCGGGACCCTGGTGACGCGCGCGTCCCTCCACGGTGCCGTCCTGCAGGGACTCCACCAGCACCTCGACCTGCTCGCCGATGCGCTCCTCGGCACGCTGGGCGGTGAGCTCCTCCACCAGCCCGGTGACGTGCGCGACCCGCTCGGCGACCTCGTCGGGGTCGATCTTGCCGTCGTAGGACTCGGCCTCGGTGCCGTCCTCGTCGGAGTAGCCGAAGACACCGGTGACGTCGAGACGCGCCGCCTCGAGGAAGTCGCACAGGACCTGGAGGTCGTGCTCGGTCTCCCCCGGGAACCCCACGATCACATTCGACCGGACGCCGGCCAACGGCGCTTCCTCCCGGACCCGGGCCAGCAGGTCCAGGAAGCTGTCCGGGTCGCCGAAGCGGCGCATCCGTCGCAGCAACGGAGCGCTGGCGTGCTGGAAGGAGAGGTCGAAGTAGGGAACCACCCCGGGCGTCCGCGCGATCGCCTCGATCAGGCCGGGACGCGTCTCGGCCGGCTGGAGGTAGGAGACACGCACCCAGTCGATGCCGTCGATGCCGGTCAGCTCCGGCAGCAGCGTCTCCAGCAGCCGGAGGTCACCGAGGTCCTTGCCGTAGGACGTGGAGTTCTCGCTGACCAGGAAGAGCTCGCGCACCCCCTGCTCGGCCAGCCAGCGCGCCTCGGCGACGACGTCGGAGGGCCGCCTGCTCACGAAGGAGCCGCGGAAGGCCGGGATGGCGCAGAAGGCGCAGCGCCGGTCGCAGCCGCTCGCCAGCTTGAGGGGGGCCATCGGTCCCCCGTCGAGCCGGCGTCGCAGCACCCGGGGGCCCGTGGGCGGCGCCTGGCCGGGCTCGAGGTCGGGCACGGCGACAGCGTGGCCCGGCACCGTCACGTCGACGGCGGCGGCCCGCTCCACCGGTGAGATCGGCAGCAGCCGGCGCCGGTCCGAGGGCACGTGGGAGACGTGCCTGTCCCCCGCCACGATGGAGCGCAGCCGGGCGGCGATGTCGGGGTAGTCGTCGAATCCCAGCACCGCGTCGGCCTCTGGCAGCGACTCGGCCAGGTCCTTGCCGTATCGCTCGGCCATGCAGCCGACCGCCACCACCGCCTGGGTCCGGCCGTGGGTCTTCAGGTCGGCCGCCTCCAGCAGCGTGTCGACCGAGTCCTTCTTGGCTGCCTCGACGAACCCGCAGGTGTTGACCACCACCGTGTCGGCGTCCTCGGGGTCGGAGACGAGCTGGAATCCATCGGCTTCCAGACGGCCGGCCAACTCCTCGGAGTCGACCTCGTTGCGGGAGCACCCGAGGGTCACCACCGCCACGCTCAGGGGAGCCGTCGTGGGGTCAGGCTTGTACGTCGTCATAGGTAGTCGATTATGACGCCACAGGCCACGCCACGCTGATTCCCGGCGCGGTGCCGCGCCGGACGGGTGACCCACGCCACGTCAGTCGGCGGCGTAGGTGCCCTGCGAGGCCGTCCCGGCCTCGCCCACGGGACCGCGCTCGACCCCGTTGATGCCGACCGTCACGGCGCCGTCGCTGGTCTGTACCCGCACCGGCGGGGAGGCGTCGACCGTGCGGCTCTCGCCGATGGCGAGGTTGCCCTTGAAGACCACGGCGCCCGAGCCGTCGCGCACCACGACCTTGGCACCCCCGGCCGGGGCGGAGACCACGACCGGCACCGGGTCGGCCGCCACCGCGCTGCCCGCGTGCGGGCCGCCGGAGCCGTTGAGGACGGGCGTGCCGCCCAGGTCGGACGGGGTGTCCATCACCAGGCGCGCGACCGACCAGACCAGCACCATCGCCATCACCGCGGCCACCAGGATCGACCAGTTCGCTCCGCCGCGGGTGCCACGGATGGGACCGTGGGCGCCCGTGGCCAGCTCGGCCTCGAAGACCCGCCGCGGATCGATGGGCGCGTGCGCGTAGCGGTCCTCGTAGGTCTCCAGGAGCGGCGCCACGTCGATCCCGAGGACCCGGGCCAGGGTGCGCAGGTGCCCGCGGGCGTAGAAGTCGCCGCCGCACGGGACGAAGTCGTCCACCTCGATGGCCTCGATCACGTGCGGACGGATCCGGGTGCGCTCCGCCAACTGGTCGACCGAGAGGCGCAGCCTGGTCCGCGCCGCCCGCAGCTCGGGGCCGATCACGGGGTCCGAGGCCGGCTCCACCATGAGGTCGTCGAAGACCACCGGGGCCACGGGGTGGCCCGCACGGGCGATGGGACGGACCCTGTCCCCCCAGGCCTGGGTGTCCTCGACGAGCTCAACGGCCGTCGGCAGCACCTGGGTCCGGTCGTCGTCCTGCTCGTGCAGCACGTCGGCGCGGGCGGGCAGCGGCGTCTCGCGGGCGGGCTCGGGTGCCGGGCTCACCACGACCGCGGTGCCGCGCGGCTCGACGTCGTCCCGCCCCTCGTCCCGGCCCTCGTCCCGGCCCTCGTCCTCTGCCTGGCCCCGCGCCGCCCCCATGGAGGCGCGGTCGTCCAGCTCGTCCACGTCGTCGACCTCGTCGACCTCGTCGACCTCGTCGACCTCGTCGACCTCGTCGCGCCGGGTCTTGCGGGTCAGCGGCGCGGAGACCCTGGTCAGGGCGCCGGCGATCAGCGGCCGCGGGTCACGCAGGCGGCGCCGCGCGGGGGCGTCGCCTTCGGGCTCCCGCTCCGCGGCCGACCCGGAGGGCACCACGACGACCTCCGCGCCCCGGTCGGCCAGCCGGCCGAGCGCCTCGGTGGGGTCGCCGTCCTCGCTGGAGAGCCGGGTGGTCAGCCCCAGGGGCAGGGCCAGCGGCCCGCCGTAGAGGCGGGTGGCGAGGCGGGCCTGGCGCGCGCCGGCGCGGTCCAGGTCGGCCATCAGCAGCTCGCTGTTGCGCGGCACCACGGTGAGCCGGCCGTCGCGCAGCAGACCGCGACGGGGCGTGTGCTCCACCCGGTCGACGGCCGACCAGGTCAGGCCCCGCCAGGTCCGGCCCAGCCGCACCCGCACGCCCTGGGCGTCGGCCACCAGGAGCGGCGTGCGCGCGTCGAGGAAGGAGGCGAGCCAGGCGACGGCGAGCAGGCCCATCACCGCGACCAGGGCCCAGTCCAGGACCGCGCCGGTGCTGGTGGCGCGCCACAGGTAGGCGATGGCGACGGCGGAGGAGAGACCGCCGACCGCCGCGGCGAGACCCGCGTTGCGGCGGACCTCGACCAGGCCGGCCGCCAGGCTCAGCGAAGGGCCGTCGGTCCCCTCGTGCGACTCGGTGTCGTGGCCAACCCGCTCCTCGGCAGCGCTCATCGCTCCCCCTCCAGTGTCGCGATCACGGAATCGATCTCGTCCGGCTTGACCAGCACGTCACGGGCCTTGGAGCCCTCGCTGGGGCCCACCACGCCCCGGCTCTCCAGGATGTCCATCAGGCGTCCGGCCTTGGCGAACCCGACGCGCAGCTTGCGCTGCAGCATGGAGGTGGAGCCGAACTGGGTGGAGACCACGAGCTCGATGGCCTGGATGACCAGGTCCATGTCGTCGCCGATGTCGTCGTCGAGGTCACGCTTGGCGGCCGCCGGAGCGGTCACCTCCTCGATGTAGGTCGGCTCCAGCTGGTTCTTGCAGGCGGCCACCACCTGGTGCACCTCGGCCTCGGTGACCCAGGAGCCCTGGACGCGCACCGGCTTGGAGGAGCCCATCGGCAGGAAGAGACCGTCACCCTGCCCCACCAGCTTCTCGGCCCCGGGCTGGTCGAGGATGACCCGGCTGTCGCCGAGGCTGGAGGTGGCGAAGGCCAGCCGCGAGGGCACGTTGGCCTTGATCAGGCCGGTGACCACGTCGACGGAGGGCCGCTGGGTGGCCAGCACGAGGTGGATGCCCGCGGCCCGGGCGAGCTGGGTGATGCGGACGATCGCGTCCTCGACGTCGCGCGGGGCGACCATCATCAGGTCGGCGAGCTCGTCGACGATCACCAGCAGGTAGGGGTAGGGCGAGAGCTGGCGCTCGCTGCCCGCCGGGACCTCCACCTTGCCGGCGCGGACCGCCTTGTTGAAGTCGTCGACGTGGCGGAACCCGAAGTTGGCCAGGTCGTCGTAGCGCATGTCCATCTCGCGCACCACCCACTGCAGGGCCTCCGCGGCCTTCTTCGGGCTGGTGATGATGGGCGTGATCAGGTGCGGGATGCCCTCGTAGGCGTTGAGCTCGACCCGCTTGGGGTCGACCATGATCATCCGGACCTCGTCGGGCGTGGAGCGCATCAGGATCGAGGTGATCATCGAGTTGATGAACGACGACTTCCCCGAGCCCGTGGCGCCGGCCACCAGCAGGTGCGGCATCTTGGCCAGGTTGGCGATCACGAACCCGCCCTCGACGTCCTTGCCGAGCCCGGTGACCATCGGGTGGTGGTTGGAGCGCGCGGTCTCCGAGCGGAGCACGTCTCCCAGCGACACGATCTCCTTGTCGCTGTTGGGGATCTCGATGCCGATCGCGGACTTGCCGGGGATCGGGCTGAGGATGCGCACGTCGGCGGAGGCCACGGCGTAGGCGATGTTCTTGGAGAGGGCGGTGACCTTCTCCACCTTGACCGCGGAGCCGAGCTCGACGATGTAGCGGGTGACGGTGGGGCCGCGGGTGTAGCCGGTGACGTGGGCGTCGATGCCGAACTCCTCCAGCACCTGCTGGAGGCGGTCCACGACGGCGTCGCTGGCCTTGGACCGGGCCTTGTGCACCGACCCGGGCTTGAGCATGTCGCTGGCGGGCAGCGTGTAGGTGATGTCGCCGGAGAGCGCCAGCTGCTCGACCCGCGGCGGCAGCGGGGTGTGCGGGGGCGGCTGGACCTCGGCGGCGGCCTGGTCGGAGCCGGGAGCCTCGGCCGAGGGGTCCAGGATGCCGAGCCCCTCGTCGGCGCCCTCCTCGAGGGCGACGTCGACGGGGTCGGCGCGACGGCGGCGACGGCGGACCTCGCGCTCCTCCAGGACCGGGGAGTCGTAGGCGGGGTCGCCCATCTCCTCGTCGATGGGCACGCTGCGCCGCCGCTGGCGGACCGGGCGGGTCTGCTCGGCGTCGTCGGCACCCTCGGCCGCCGGGGCGCGCCCCAAGGCGTGGTCGCGCAGCGCCGCGAGGCGGGCCGGGACCTGGTAGAGGGGTGTCGCGGTGATCACCAGCACGCCGAAGAGCGCGAGCAGGCTCAGCAGCGGCACCACCACCCAGGGGGTGCGCAGCAGGTCGAGGAGGAGGCTGGAGACGACGAAGCCCACGGCGCCGCCGGCCTGCTGGAGGTCCCCGGCGTCGCCGACGCTGGGCTGCGGGTTGCCGTTGGCGATGTGCACGAGGCCCAGGACGCCGAGCACGAAGGCCGACCAGCCGATCACCTGGCGGCCGGCGGGGCCGTTGTGCTCGGGGTCGCGCAGGGTGCGCCAGCCCAGGTAGGCCAGCCAGAGCGGGACGGCCCAGGCGACCTTGCCCACGGTGCCGGCGGTGACCGACCGGACGAGGTCCATCGCGCCACCGGGCGGCTGCCACCACACGGCCCCGGCCACGACGAGCGAGAGGCCCAGCAGGGCCATGCCCACCCCGTCGCGACGGTGGGCCGGGTCGAGGTCGCGGGCTCCGTGGCCGATGCTGCGGGCGGTGCTGCCGACGGCGTGGGCCACACCCAGCCAGGCGCTCGCGACGCCGCGGCCGAGAGCGCCGAACCCACGGGCCACCGGCCCGGGTCCGTTGCGGACGGCCCGGGGGGCGGGGCGACGGGCAGCCGACTTCTGGGGTCGCTTGGAGCTCTTGCCGGCTCGGGTGGAGCCAGTACTCCGTGATCGGGGGCTCGAGGGCTTCTTGGACACGCTCGAGCTCCGCGACCCCGGCGGGGAAGACGTACGGGTCGCCATGCTCAGGACAGTAGTCCAACCGCCACACCAGTCACACGAACCACAGGGTGCGTGTCGCAGCCGGCTCGTGACCCCGGGAGACCCGCGCAACTCGTTACACAAAGTTTGCAAACCGCTCTTTACCTGTGCCAAGCCCGTCCTTAGGGTGACCGCACCACCGTCTCTCGGGTGGGCTGAATCACTTCTTCGAAGGGAAGTCGCACGTGAAGCTCCTCAAGCAGGGGCTTGCGCTGGCGGTGGTGGGGGCCGGTCTCGTGACCGCTCCCCTCCTGCCGGCCCAAGCAGCACCGACGGGGCCTGAGGGCCTGGTCGCCAAGATCAAGCAGGAAGCCCAGGGCACCGTCGCCGCCACCCGCTCCGACGCCACCGGGAAGATCGCGTTCCTGACCGTGAAGGGCGGTGGCGACCTCCTCCCCTCGGTCGACGCCGACTCGCGCCGCAGCGCCGTCGCCAAGGCCGAGTCCTACCTCGACAAGTACGGCGCCGCCTTCGGCGCTCGCCCGGCCGAGCTGGCGCAGCAGAGTGTCACCTCCGGCGCCCACGGCACCACCGTGACCTACACCCAGAGCTACCGCGGGGTCGAGGTCTTCGGCGCGGCCCTCAAGGTCAACCTCGACGCCGAGGGCGACCTGACCGCCGTCAGCGGCCACGCGGCACCGGACCTCGACCTCGACGTGGAGCCCGGCGCCTCGCCGGCCGACGCCGCACGGATCGCCGAGGAGTGGGTGCGCTCCGATCCCCCCGCCAAGTCCGAGGGCAAGGGCCGGGCTGACACCAGTGGCGTGCGCGCGTCCGACCCCCGGCTCTTCGTCTACCGCAAGGGCCTCACCAAGGGCGAGCCGGGCGAGAGCGTCCTGGCCTACCAGGTGGAGGTCTCCAACGGCTCCAGCATCCGCGACGTCGTCTTCCTCGACGCCGACCACCTCAAGATCCTCAACCGCTGGTCGATGGTCCACGACGCGCTGGACCGCGAGCTCTACGAGCTCAACCCCGGCACCGCTCCCGTCTGGGAGGAGGGCGACGAGTTCCCCGGCGGCCTCAACGTCGACCAGCAGAACCTGGTGACCTCCGCCGGCGAGTCCTACTGGCTCTTCGCCAACGCCTTCGGCCGCGACTCCTACGACGGGGCCGGGGCGACGATGAAGACCGTCAACAACGACCCCCGGATCCGGTGCCCCAACGCCAACTGGAACGGCACCACCACCAACTACTGCAACGGCGTCACCTCCGACGACGTGGTCTCGCACGAGTGGGGCCACGCCTACACCGAGTACACCTCCGGGCTGATCTACCAGTACCAGTCGGGCGCGCTCAACGAGTCCTACTCCGACGTCTGGGGCGAGACGCTGGACATCATCAACGGGCGCGAGGACGAGGACGAGGACTTCACCACCCGTCGTGCCGACGGCTGCGAGACGACCGCCCCTGCCGGCATCGAGATGGCGATCACCGCGCCCGCCTCGGTCGCCGGTGAGTGCAACGCCGTCGAGGCGGCGTTCGGCGACGGCTTCTCCACCACCCCGCTGACCACCGACGTGGTGGTGGCCCGGGACGCCGCTGACCCCGCTGGCCCCTCCCCCACCGACGGCTGCTCGGCCTACACCAACGCGGCCGCGGTCGCCGGCAAGTTCGCCTACGTCGACCGCGGGACCTGCACCTTCCAGGAGAAGGTGACCCTCGCGGAGGCCGCCGGTGCGACCGGGCTGGTGATCGGCAACAACAACGTCGACTTCCCGACGGTCGCCTCCGGCGAGGCGGGGATCCCCGGCGTCATGGTCACCCAGGCCGACGGCGTCCGCTTCAAGCAGGCCGGCACCGCCACCGTCACCATCGCGGCGGAGGACACCACCGAGCGCGCCATCAGCACCCGGTGGCTCATGGGTGAGAAGTCGACCGCCTTCGGCGGCGCGATCCGCGACATGTGGTCGCCCACCTGCTACGGCGACCCGGGCAAGGTCACGGACGCTGAGTACAAGTGCGACCCGGCGTTCACCGACGCCGGCGGCGTCCACAGCAACTCGGGCGTGCCCAACCACGCCTACGCGCTGGTCGTCGACGGCGGGGACTACAACGGCCGGACCATCGACGGCATCGGCCTCGACAAGGCAGCCAACGTGTGGTGGCGCGCCCAGTCGGCGTACCTCACCCCGGCGTCGAACTTCGTCGACATGGCCGACGCGCTCGAGAGGTCCTGCGCGGACCTCGTCGGGAGGCCGATCAACCGGCTGACCACCGAGCCGGGGGCCGGAGCGTTGGCGACCGCCCCCCTCACGACGGCCGACTGCGCCTCGATCCAGGCAGCGGTGGCGGCGGTGGAGATGCGCACCGACCCGGTGCGCTGCGACTTCCAGCCGCTCCTCGACCCGAACGCCCCGTCCCTGTGCGGGGAGGGCTTCGTGACCGAGGCGCTGTGGAGCGAGGACTTCGAGGACGGGCTCCAGGGCTGGGGCACCGGCGAGGAGCTCGCCGCCTGGGAGGCCGACGGCTACTACGGCAGCTACGGCAGGCCGTGGGTGTCGCGCGCGAGCGTGGACGGCAACACCTCCAAGGTGGCCTACGGCCCGACGCCGGACCTCGGCGACTGCTCGGGCGAGGGAGCGGGCGGCAACGACTTCTCCAGCCGCAACTCGATCGTCTCCCCGATCGTCGAGATGCCCGGGCGGCTTCGGACCCCGCGACTCGCGTTCGACCACAACGTGGCGACCGAGGCCGGCTACGACGGCGGCAACGTGAAGATCAGCATCGACGGGGGGCCCTTCGAGGTCATCCCGGCCGACGCCTACGTCTTCAACGCACCCGGCACGCTCAGCACCGTCGGGCAGGGCAACACCAACCCGCTGGCCGGCGAGGAGGGCTTCTCCGGCACGGACGGTGGCGAGGTGAAGGGCTCCTGGGCACAGTCCCAGGTCGACCTCGCAGCCGCCGGTGTGGAGCCGGGCGACACGGTCCAGCTCCGGTTCGACATCGGTCGTGACGGGTGCGGTGGCATCGACGGCTGGTACGTCGACGACATCGAGATCCTCGACTGCAAGCTGCCGGTCTCGGTCGTCGCGACCCACCAGCCCACCGTCTTCGGCCAGCCCTCCGCGGTGGCCGTCACGGTGGAGCGCAACGGCAGCGTCGGCTCCGCCCCCACCGGTGACGTCGTGCTGACCGACGAGGGCGGCCGGACCGTCGGCGAGGCCGAGCTGGACCGCGGTGCTGCCACGATCGCTCTGCCGGCCGACCTGCCGGTGGGCACCCGCACGATGCGGGTGACCTACTCGGGCGACGCGGCCCAGGCCAAGGGCTCGGCGGACGTCGTCGTCACCGTCGTCGCGCCCGGCGAGCCGGTGCCGACTCCCTCGCCCGGGCCGACCACGCCCCCGGCCCCGACCCCGGGCCCGACCCCGGGCCCGGGCGTCCCGCCGGAGCAGGGCCGGAGCGACTCCGAGACCACGGCCAAGGTCCGCCCGAAGGCCCCGCGGGCCCGCCAGGGGTTCCGGGTCGTCGTCCGGGTCAAGGCCGAGACCGGCACGGCCACCGGACGGGTCGTCGTCAAGATCGACGGCAAGAAGGTGGGCACCGCCAAGCTGAGGAAGGGCAGGCTCGTCCTCAAGGTCTCCACCCGCCTGCGACCGGGCAAGCACCGCCTGGTGGCCAGGTACGTCGGCTCCGACGAGGTCGATGGCAGTCGGGACAGGCTGACCTTCCGGGTCAGGCGCTGACCGGAACAGCGACACCAGGGCGGGCCCCGTCGGAGCAGGTCTCCGACGGGGCCCGTCCTGCGTCGGGACCTTCACCCGAGGGGAGCTGACCCCCGGGCCTCAGCCCTGGGAACCTGACCCCTGGCCTCCTCAGCCGTGCAGGCCCAGCAGCCACGGAGCCACGACGAGCGCGGTCGGCAGCACCAGGACCGCCCAGGAGGCGAGGACCAGGGAGGCGCCCTGCACCGGGCGGCGCCTGGGGTCCGCGAGCACCCGGACCCGCTCGACCAGGTCCGAGCCCGCCGCGCCCATGGAGCCGGCGGGGACCCGGCCGTGGGCCATCGACAGCAGAGCGGCGCCCAGGTCGTGGGGGCGGCCCACCTTGAGGGCCGCCCGGTCGGCGAGCAGCTCGACGAGCAGCTGCACCTCACGCAGCGCCGCGTCGCTGGAGACCCAGCGGGGGAACGCCCGGTGCAGGACGGTGAACGCCTCGAGGACGAGGTCGTGGCGAGCGGCCAGGTGCGCCCGCTCGTGAGCGAGGACGGTGGCCAGCTGGGCCGTCTCCAGGCTCTTCATGGCGGCGGCCGAGATGACCACGCGGGAGCGTGCCACCCCCGGCAGGCAGTAGGCGACCGGGACGTCGTGCTCGAGCACGTGCAGGTCCTCGTGGCGGCCCGCGACCAGGTCGACCTGCTCACGGTGGTCGCGGCGCAACGACCGCAGCGTGGTGCCGACCCGGTGACCGGAGAGGAGCAGTCGCGCGGTCACCACCAGGGTCACGCTCAACGCCACGACGGCGACACCGAGACGGACGGGCCCGGGCTCGTCCCGCAGGGTCTGCCCGGTGGCCAGCGAGAGGCCGGCGCCCAGGGCGGCCAGCACGGAGGCGAGGGCGACGGCCTGCCAGAGCACCATGGCTGCGAAGGGGGTCAGGTGCAGTCGGGAGGACCGGGCCATCAGGGCAGGGACGGGCCCCGCCAGGGCGACCGAAAGCAGCCCCAGCACCAGGGGCGTGAACTCCATGGAGGTCAGTCTCCCAGGGCGTCCAATGCCTTCCGCAACGCGGCCAGGTCTTCGGCGGAAGCATCCTCCACGAATGCCACCAGCGCGGGAGCCCGCTCACTGCTGCCGAGGTCGGCCAGGGTGTCGCGCATCAGGTCGGCGGTCATCTCCGCGCGGGTCGCGCGGGCCCGGTAGCGGTAGGCGCGCCCGTCCTTCTGCTGCACCACCAGCTCCTTGCGCGCCAGCCGGTCCATCACCGTCATCACGGTGGTGTAGGCGACGTCGCGGCCCTCGGAGATCCGGGCGTGCACCTCGCGCACCGTGGTGTCCTCCCCGGCATCGAGGTCCCACAGGACGTCCATGACGGCCCGCTCGAGGTCGCCGAGTCCGGTCTTGCCCCCTGTCGAGGCTCTCTTTGTCTTCCGCACCCCCCCAGCATACCTACGCACACAAGTAGTACTACTGTTTACGTACTACACGAGACGTACTACGCATGCAGTACTACGTGTCGTAGCATTCGTTCGCCGTCGCAATCCACGACGGCACCAGCTCCCACAGCCTGGAGGCAAGGTGGACGTCCTCGAGATCGCACGGTGGCAGTTCGGCATCATCACCGTGTATCACTTCCTCTTCGTACCGCTCACGATCGGCCTCACGGCGCTGATCGCCGGCTTGGAGACCGCCTGGGTGCGGACCCGCAAGGAGGAGTACCTGCGGCTGACGAAGTTCTTCGGGAAGCTCTTCCTGATCAACTTCGCCCTCGGCGTGGTGACCGGGATCGTGCAGGAGTTCCAGTTCGGGATGAACTGGTCGGACTACTCGCGGTTCGTCGGCGACGTCTTCGGGGCGCCCCTGGCCATCGAGGGCCTCCTCGCCTTCTTCCTGGAGTCGACCTTCCTGGGCCTGTGGATCTTCGGCTGGGACAAGCTGCCGCGCGCCCTGCACGCCGCGTGCATGTGGCTGGTCCACCTGGGCACCCTCGCCTCGGCCTACTTCATCCTGGCCGCCAACAGCTGGATGCAGAACCCGGTGGGCTACACCTACAACGCCGAGAACGGACGAGCCGAGCTCGTCGACTTCTGGGCCGTGATGTTCAACAAGGTCCAGCTCGTCACCTTCCCGCACGTGGTGCTGGCCGCCTACATGACCGCAGGTGCGTTCATGGCCGGCGTCGGCGCCTACCTCTACGTCAGCAGGCGTCACCGCGACGACCAGCCGCTCTACCGCAAGGCGATCCGGATCGGCGCGGTCACCGCCCTGGTGGCCGGTCTGGGCGTCACCGTCTCCGGCGACATCCAGGGCAAGATCATGACCGAGGTCCAGCCCATGAAGATGGCGGCGGCCGAGGCCCTCTACGACACCACCAGCAAGGCCCCCTTCTCGGTGCTCACCCTCGGCAGGCTCGACGGCTCGGACCCCAAGCACATCATCGAGGTCCCCGGGCTGCTCTCGTTCCTGGGCACCGGCACCTTCGACGGCGAGGTCCAGGGGATCAACCAGCTGCGCGAGCAGTACGCCGAGGAGTTCGGCCAGGACCCGGGCGCGGCGTACTACCACGCGGGTGACTACGTGCCGGTGATCCCGGTGACCTACTGGTCCTTCCGGTTCATGATGGGTCTGGGCTTCGCGGTGGCCGCGGGCGCGGCGGTCCTGCTGTGGGCGACCCGCCGGGGCCGCACCCCCACGGGCCGGTGGCTCGGGCTGCTCGGGCTCGCCCTGCCGATCGGTGCCGTCGCGGCCAACTCGTTCGGCTGGATCTTCACCGAGATGGGCCGCCAGCCGTGGGTCGTCTTCGGCCTGATGACCACTGAGTCCGGCGTCTCCCCCGGCGTCAGCGTCTTCGAGGCGGCGACCTCGCTGATCGTCCTGACCCTGCTCTACGCCCTGCTCGCCGTCGTCGAGCTCGGGCTGCTCGTGAAGTACACCAAGCGCGGCGCGGACCCCTTCTCCGAGCCCCCGGAGGTGCCCATCGGGGGCTCCGACGACGACCGTCCCATGGCATTCGCCTACTGAGGGAGAGACACAGCATGGAACTCACCACCGTCTGGTTCGCCCTCATCGCGATCCTGTGGATCGGCTACTTCACCCTCGAGGGCTTCGACTTCGGGGTCGGCATGCTCCTGCCGGTCCTGGCGCGCGACGAGCGCGAGCGCCGCGTCATGTACAACAGCATCGGGCCCGTGTGGGACGGCAACGAGGTCTGGGTCCTGGTGGCCGGCGGCGCCACGTTCGCCGCCTTCCCCGAGTGGTACGCGACGCTCTTCAGCGGGTTCTACCTCCCGCTGCTCCTCATCCTGGTCGCCCTGATCATCCGCAACCTGGCCTTCGAGTACCGCGGCAAGCGGGACGACGACCGGTGGCGCGCACGCTGGGACCTCGCCGCCATCGTCGGCTCCTGGCTGCCGGCCGTGCTCTGGGGCGTGGCGTTCGCCAACATCGTGGCGGGGGTGCCGATCGACGCCGAGAAGGAGTTCACCGGCACGCTCTTCACCCTGCTCAACCCGCTGGGCCTGCTCGGCGGGGCGGTCACCGCCGCCCTCTTCGCCACCCACGGCGCCCTCTTCATCGCCCTCAAGACCGACGGCGAGATCCGGCACCGTGCCCGGGACCTGGCCGAGCGTCTCGGCCTGCTCGCCGCGGGCCTGGCGGTCGTCTTCATGCTCTGGATCCAGCTGCGCACCGGCGACGCGTTCTCGGCGGTGGCCTTCGCCCTGGCCGCGCTCGCCCTGATCGGCGCGCTGGTGATGAACCGGGCCGCCCGCGAGGGATGGGCCTTCATCGGCACCTTCGTCACCATCGCCCTGGCGGTGGCCGGGCTCTTCCTGGCGCTCTTCCCCGACGTCATGCCCTCCACCACCGACGCGGCCTTCTCGCTCACCACCACCAACGCGGCCGCGACGAGCTACACGCTGACGGTGATGACCTGGGTGGCCGTCATCTTCACCCCGATCGTCCTGGGCTACCAGGCCTGGACCTACTGGGTGTTCCGCAAGCGGATCAGCACCGCCAGCATCCCCGAGGCCGCCTCCGTGGGTCGCTGACCGTGGCCAAGCCGCTCGACCCGGCCCTGCTGCCACACCTGCTGCCGGCCCGGCGCCACCTGGCGTCGGGCCTGGTGGCGGGGGTGCTCGGCGGCCTGCTCGCGGTCGCCCAGGCGTTCGCCGTCGGGTACCTCATCGTGCGGCTCGTCGACGACCCCGGCGGCGCCGGGTGGGCGGCCGGGCTCCGGGACCCCGCCCTGGCCGTGGCGCTGGTCGTCCTGGGCCGGGCACTGTGCTCCTACGTCGTCGACGTCAGCGGCGCCCGGGCCGCGGCGGCGGTCTCCACCACGCTGCGCCGCCGGCTGCTCGAGGCGGCGGCCCGGATGGAGCCGATCACCCTCTCGCGCCACCGCACCGGCGAGCTGGCCACCCTGGCCACCCGCGGGATGAGCGCGGTGGAGCCCTACCTCACCCGCTACCTCCCCTCGCTGGTCCTGGCCGCGGTGCTGCCGGCCGCCACCGTGGCCGCCATCTTCTGGCTCGACTGGATCTCCGGGCTCATCGTGCTGGCCACCCTGCCGCTGGTGCCGGCCTTCGCCATCCTGATCGGGCTCAACACCCAGGACCGCGCCGACCGGCAGTGGCGCCAGCTCGCCACCCTGTCGGGCCACTTCCTCGACGTCGTCCGTGGTCTCCCCACCCTGGTGGCCCACCGCCGGGCGGACGCGCAGGCCGAGTCGATCAGGGCCATCACCGGCCGCTACCGCCGCGCCACCATGGACACGCTGCGGATCGCCTTCGTCTCCTCCGCGGCGCTCGAGCTGATCGCCACGCTCTCGGTCGCCCTGGTCGCGGTCTGCGTGGGCCTGCGCCTGGCCGCCTCCGGGATCGACTTCCAGACCGCCCTGATCGTCCTGCTCCTCGCCCCCGAGGCCTACTGGCCGTGGCGTCGGGTCGGGGCGGAGTTCCACTCCGCCGCCGAGGGCACCGCCACCTTCGAGGCGGCCACCCGGCTGCTCGACCAGGCGCCCACCGAGGACGAGAGTGACGCGGCCCCCCTGACCGGCCCGGTCTCGCTCGCCGCCTCCGGCGTGAGCCTCACCTATCCCGGGCGCGCCCACCCGGCGCTCGCCCCGCACACCGTCCACTTCCCCGACACCGGGCTGGTCGCGATCGCCGGCCCGTCCGGGGCCGGCAAGTCCACCCTGCTGGCACTGCTGGCCGGCGAGCTCGAGACCTCCACCGGTGCGGTGCTGGTGCAGGGGGCTCCGCTGCGGCGGGACCGCCTCGCCGCGTGGCGCGCCACCGTCGCCACCGCGCCCCAGCGGCCGTGGCTGACCGCGGCCAGCATCGCCGAGAACCTGCGCGTGGGCCGTCCCGGGGCCGACGAGGCGTCGCTGTGGCGGGCCCTGGCCGCGCTCGACCTCGAGGACACGGTGCGTGCCCTCCCCCTCGGTCTCCAGACCCGCTTGGGCGACGACGGCGCCGGGCTCTCGGCCGGCCAGCGTGCCCGCCTGGGCCTGGCCCGGGTGGTGCTGGCCGACCGCAAGGTGGTGCTGCTCGACGAGCCCAGCGCCCACCTCGACGACCTCACCGAGGCGGTCCTGCTGCGCACCCTCCGCCAGCTCGCCCGCGACGCCCTGGTGGTGGTGGTGGCCCACCGGCCGGCCGTCCTGGAGGTCGCCGACCAGGTCGTCGAGCTGACCCCGCCCGAGACCCTCCCCCTCGAGGGCAGCCGGCAGCACGACGTCGAGCCGGGCCCGGACTCCGCCCCGAGCGGTGCCGGCCCCCTGCCCCTCCCCGCCGGTCCCGCGGGCCGGCTCCCCGAGACGGCCACGGCCCCCGACGCGCCCGGCCGGTTCGGGCTGCGCACCGGGACCGCGCTGGGCGCGCTCTCCGTGGCCTCCGGAGTGGCCCTGACGGCCACCGCCGCCTGGCTGATCACCCGGGCCGCGGAGCACCCGCCGGTCCTGATGCTGATGATGGCCATCGTGGCGGTCCGGACCTTCGGCATCGCCCGCCCCGTGCTGCGCTACGCCGAGCGTCTGGTCAGCCACGACGCCGCGCTGCGGCTGCTGGCCGAGCGCCGCGCCCAGGTCTACGACGCGCTCCTGCCCCTGGTGCCGGGACGCCTCGGCACCCGCCGCGGCGACCTGCTCACCCAGGTCGTCGACGACGTGGACGCCCTGGTCGACGAGCAGCTCCGGGTCCGTCAGCCCCGGCTGACCGCCCTGGCGGTGGGCGTGGGCGCCACGCTCCTGGCCGCGCTCGCCCACCCGGTGGCCGGTCTGGTCGTCGCCGGGACGTGCCTGCTGGCCGCGGCGGGCCACCTGGTCGCGCTGGTCGGGGTGCGGCGGGCCGAGCCCGCCTTCGTCCGGGCCCGCGCGGACCTCTCGGCCCGGGTGGAGTCGGTGCTCCACAGCCTGCGCCAGCTGGAGCTGTGGCAGGCGACCGGCCGCGCACTCGACGACCTCGACGCGGCCGGCGACGAGGTCGGTGCGGCGGCCGTGAGCTCGGTGCGGACCACCGCCGGGGCCCGCACCCTGGCCGGCGTCGCCTGCGGCGCCGGGGTGCTGGTGATGGCGTGGAGCCTGACCGGTCCGCTGTCCGCCGGCGAGCTCTCCGCCGCGATGACCGCCCTGCTGGTGATGCTGCCGCTGGCCCTCCAGGACGTCTTCCTCCCGCTGGCGGACGCGGGGGCCGTCGCGGTGCGCACCCGCGCCGCGGCCGAGCGCCTCGACCACCTGACCGCACAGCCCCCCGCCGTGCTGGTCGACCCGGACCCGCTGAAGGACGTGCTGAGCGCCCACCCGGCCGGCTCCCTGCACGAGGTCAGCGCCGGCTGGGGCGACCACCCGGTCCTCTCGGACCTCTCCCTCGACCTGCCCGCCGGCGCCCGCGTGGGCCTGGTCGGCCCCAGCGGGTCGGGCAAGTCCACCGTCGCCGCCCTGCTGATGCGCTTCCTCGACCCGCACCGGGGCGAGGTGCGCTGGGACGGCGTCGCCGCACGACGGCTCGACCCGGGGCAGCTGCGCGCCCGCGTGGGGCTCGTCGACGACGACCCCTACGTCTTCACCACCACCCTGGCCGAGAACGTGCGGCTCGCCCGCCCCGACGCGGACGACGAGGCGGTGCGACGGGCGCTGGCGGAGGCCCGCCTGGGCGACTGGGTCGACTCCCTGCCGCACGGCCTGGCCACCATGCTCGGCGAGGGGCACGCCCACGTCTCCGGCGGCGAGCGCGCCAGGCTGGCCCTGGCCCGGGCGGTGCTGGCCGACCAGCCGGTGCTGGTCCTGGACGAGCCCACCGCCCACCTGGACTCCGCGACCGCCCGCGCGGTCACCGAGTCGCTGCTGGACCGCACCGGGCGCTCGGTGCTGTGGATCACCCACGGCCGGATCGGGCTGGAGTCGATGGACGAGGTCGTCAGCCTGGGGGGACAGGCACGGCACCGGAGCGTGCGTCCGCGGGAGGGTGCAGCGGCAGTCGCAGGGTGAAGGTGCTCCCCTCGCCGAGCGCGGAGACGACCTCGATCCTGCCGTTGTGGAGCTCCGCGATGCGGCGTGAGATCGCCAGCCCCAGCCCGGTGCCGGGCACCGACAGCGCCTCGGGGTTGGAGGAGCGGTGGAAGGGCGAGAAGAGGTGCGCCTGGTCCTGCCGGGAGATCCCCAGCCCACGGTCGGTGACCGCCACCCGGGCGAACCGGCCGTCGCGGTCGACCCGGACGCTGACCCGTCCCCCGGGTCGGGAGTACTTCACGGCGTTGGTGCAGAGGTTCTCCAGCACCCGCCTCAGCTCCTCCGGGTCTCCCAGCACGGTGACGGGGTGCTCGGGCCGGTACAGCTCCCAGGAGAGGCCGCCACGCTCGATCTGCAGCCCGAGCGGCTCGACGACCGCCTCGACCACCTCGGTCAGGTCGACGACGCGACGGGCGGCCTCGCGCTGCTCCTGCACCCGGGAGTAGCTGAGCAGGTTGTCGATGAGCCCTTGCAGGCGCTGGGCGTTGCGGGTGATGGCCGACAGGGACCGGGCGGGGGCGCCGCCGTCCTCGAGGAGCTCGGTGTGGCCGATGATCGAGGTCAGCGGGGTCTTGAGCTCGTGGGAGATCGTGGCGATCAGCTCACCCTTGTAGCGGTCGAGCTCCTGGAGCTCGGCGACCAGCATCTGCTCGGTGCTGCGCAGCCTCGCGTTGAGCACCAGCTGCCCCAGGGCGCGCCCGACCTCCGCCAGCGCGTCGCGCTGGACGGTGGTGAGGCGCGGCTGGTCGGAGCCCTGCATCACCACCACGTAGCCGAGCAGGTCGGCGCCCACGTGCATCGGGGTGACGACCGCCCGGGTGGCCCGGACCAGGCTCAGCCTGTCCTGGAGCACCGCGAAGCTGTTCGGCAGCGACTCGCTCGCCCCGTCGTCGACGTGCACGTCGACCGTCACCTCGTCGCCGGACTCCAGCAGCTTGGCCATGTCGCCGCGCAGCCCGTGGACGGCCGCGGAGCGCGGGTTCGGGAGCGGGTGCCCGGCCGCGTGCTCCCCCACCCCGCCGGGGCTCTCGGGGAAGCAGCGCAGGAACGTCTGGGCCACGCCGAGGCCGTGCGTGATCGCCCTGGCCGCCTGCTGGATCACCATGTCCAGGTCGCCGAGGTTGCCGGCCAGGGCCACCTGCTTGAGCATCTCCCCCACCGCCACCCGCTCCGCCATCCGCCCGCGGTGCTGGGCGTTGGCGAGGGCGATACCGGCCTGGATCACGAACATCTCCAGCAGCTCGCGCTGCTCCCGGTCGGGGATCCGGCCACCGGGGGGCAGGTCGACCGCCATGATGCCGAGCATCTCGCCGGTCGCGGCGTAGAAGGGCGCGTAGAGGGCGTCCTCGGGGTGCCAGGCGTCGGGGGCGTCCACCGGCTCGTAGTCCGGGATCCACATCCCCTCCAGGGCCTCCTGGGAGACGCGGCCCCGAGGCACGTAGCGCAGGATCCCCCACTCGTCCCCGACCACGAACTCCTCGAGGATCAGCCGGACCGGACGGCGTCGGCCGATGATGAAGGGCCGCTGCTCCTCGGGCCCGGCGAAGGTGGTGGTGACCAGCTCGTCGCCGTCCAGGCGGGAGATGGCCGCGATGCCGAACCCCAGGCCCTCGGTCACTCCCCGGGCGATCTCGTCGAGCACCTGCGCGGTGTCGGCGGAGGAGTGGACGCGACGCATCAGGTCGTAGAGGCGCGCCATGCCCTGGGTGCGGCTGCCACCGTCGAGCACGTCGAAGCACCTCCTGGGCAGCGTCCCTCGCACGTCCCGCCGGGAGTCTAGGGGGACGAGCGCCCCCGGAGGGCGCATCGACGCACCCGGTGCGGCTCAGGCTTCCAGGACCACCGGGATGATCATCGGGCGCCGGCGGTGGGTCTTGCTCACCCAGCGACCCACAACGCGGCGCACGGTCTGCTGGAGCTGGTAGGAGTCGGTGACCCCGTCGGCCACCGCCCGGTCGAGCGCGTCGACGATCGCCGGCTTGACCTCGTCGAAGGTGGCCTCGTCCTCGGCGAACCCGCGGGCCTGGATCTCCGGCCCGCCGGAGACCTTCCCGGTGACGGAGTCGACGACCACGATGACCGAGATGAACCCCTCCTCGCCGAGGATGCGCCGGTCCTTGAGCGAGGTCTCGGTGACGTCGCCGACCGAGGTCCCGTCGACGAAGACGTAGCCGCACTCGACCTTGCCCGCGACGGCGACCTCGCCGTCGACCAGGTCCACCACGACCCCGTCCTCGACCACGACCACGTGCTCGGGGGGGACGCCCGTGGCCCGGGCCAGGGCCGCGTTGGCGTGCATGTGGCGGATCTCGCCGTGCACCGGCATCACGTTGCGAGGCTTGACGATGTTGTAGCAGTAGAGGAGCTCCCCGGCGCTGGCGTGACCGGAGACGTGGACGAGCGCGTTGCCCTTGTGCACCACGTGCGCGCCCCAGCGGGCCAGTCCGTTGATCACCCGGAAGACGGCGTTCTCGTTGCCGGGGATGAGCGAGCTGGCCAGGACCACCGTGTCGCCCTCCTCGATGTGCACGAAGCTGTGGTTGCGCTGGGCGATCCGGCTCAGCGCCGAGAGCGGCTCGCCCTGGGAGCCGGTGGAGATGAGCACCTGCCGCTCCGGTGGCAGCTCCGCGAGCTCCTTGGCGTCGACCAGCACCCCCGGCGGGACGGTGAGGTAGCCCAGGTCCTTGGCGATCTGCATGTTGCGCACCATCGACCGCCCCACGTAGGCGACCTTGCGGTCGTGCGCGACCGCCGCGTCGAGCGCCTGCTGGACGCGGTGCACGTGCGAGGCGAAGCAGGCCACGATGATCCGCTTGCTGCTCTGGTGGAAGACCCGGTCCAGGACGGGGCCGATCTCGCGCTCCTGGGTGGTGAACCCGGGCACCTCCGCGTTGGTGGAGTCGGTGAGGAAGAGGTCGACCCCCTCCTCCCCCAGCCGGGAGAAGGCCCGCAGGTCGGTGATCCGGCCGTCGAGCGGGAGCTGGTCCATCTTGAAGTCACCGGTGTGCAGGACCATGCCGGCGCCCGTGCGGATGGCCACGGCGAGCGCGTCGGGGATGGAGTGGTTGACCGCGACGAACTCGAGGTCGAAGGGGCCGAAGGAGATGCGGTCGCCCTCGCGGACCTGGTGGTGCACGGTCTCCTTGAGCCGGTGCTCGCGCAGCTTGGAGCCCAGCAGCGCCAGCGTCAGCTCGGAGCCGACGAGCGGGATGTCACCGCGCTCGCGCAGCAGGTAGGGCGTGGCGCCGATGTGGTCCTCGTGGCCGTGGGTGAGGACCAGGGCCTCCACCCGGTCGAGCCGGTCCCGGATGGGCTCGAAGTCGGGCAGGATCAGGTCGACGCCCGGGTGGTGCTCCTCGGGGAAGAGCACCCCGCAGTCGACGATCAGCAGGCGGTCGGCGTACTCGAAGACCGTCATGTTGCGCCCGACCTCGCCCAGGCCCCCCAGGGGGATGACCCGGAGCCCGCCCTCGGCGAGGGGGGCCGGAGCGGTGAGCTCAGGATGGGGGTGGGACATGAAGCTCCCCTCAGATCAGGCCGGCGGCGACGAGCCCGTCGCGCAGGGCGGCGTACTCGGCGTCGTCGAGCGGCACCAGCGGGCCGCGCACGTGACGGTTGTCCAGCACCCCCAGCAGCTGCAGCGCGGCCTTGGCCGTGGTGGCCCCGTAGTTGGGCACGCCCATGACCGCCTGGAACGCCGGGATGAGCCGGTTGAAGGTCTCCAGGGCAGCGGCGTGGTCGCCGGCCAGGAAGGTGTCGATCATCTCCGCCAGCTCGCGGCCGGCGGCGTGCCCGACCACCGAGACGAGCCCGCAGGCCCCGTGGGCCAGGAAGCCCAGGGTCGCCACGTCGTCGCCGGAGTAGACCGCGTAGCCCATCTGCACGAGCTGGCTGGCGCGCACCAGGTCGCCCATCGCGTCCTTGATCGCCACCACGGTGGGCCAGCTGATCGCCTCGGCCAGGACCTCGGTCGCGATGCCGATGCCGACCCGCCCCGGCACGTCGTAGAGCATCACCGGAAGGTCGCTGGCCTCGGCGACGGTGCGGAAGTGGTGGAGCACCCCCGCCGGCGACGGCTTGTTGTAGTAAGGGGTGACGACCAGGACGCCGTCGACGCCGATCTTGGCCGCGTTGCGGGTCAGCTCGACCGAGTGGGCGGTGGCGTTGGTGCCGACCCCGGCGATCACGGTGGCGCGGTCGCCGACCGCGTCCTTGACCGCCCGCAGGATGTCGGCGTCCTCCTCGACCGTGGTGGTCGGCGACTCGCCCGTGGTGCCGGAGACGACCACTCCGTCGCTGCCGTTCTCCACCAGGTGGGTGGCGATCCGGGCGGTCGCCTCCAGGTCGACCTGGCCGTCGGCCTGGAACGCGGTCGCCATCGCGGTGAGCATGCGGCCGAAGGGTGCGGCGGGGGCGGTCGTCATGACGGAAAGGCTACTGCCCCGCCGCCGACGGCCGTGCGAAGGATCCCGCCGGGCTCAGACGTGCGGGGCCACCTGCTCGGCCACCAGCCCGAGGTGGTCGAGGTCGGCGAGGTCGAGCACCTGCAGGTAGAGACGCTGCGCGCCGAGCTCCGCGTACTGCCCGATCTTGGCCACCACCTCCTCGGGCGTGCCGGCCAGGCCGTTCTCCCGCAGCTCCGCGGGCTCGCGGCCGATGGCCGCGGCGCGCCGCTCCACCTCGGCCTCGTCGGCGCCGACGCAGAGCACCAGCGCGTTGGACCACGTCAGGGTGGCGGGATCGCGCTCGATCGCCTCGCAGGCCGCGCGGACCCGGGCGAACTGCTCCTGGGTCTGCTCCAGGCCCACGAAGGGGAGGTTGAACTCGTCGGCGTAGCGGGCGGCCAGGGCGGGGGTACGCCGCTTGCCGAGGCCGCCGATCAGGATCGGCGGGCCGGGCTGCTGCGTCGGCTTGGGCAGCGCCGGGCTGTCGGTCAGCGTGTAGTGGGCACCCTCGTGGGTGAACCTCTCCCCCTCCGGGGTGCGCCAGAGCCCGGTGACGATCGCCAGCTGCTCCTCGTAGCGGTCGAACCGCTCGCGGGTGTCGGGGAAGGGGATGCCGTAGGCGGTGTGCTCGGCCTCGAACCAGCCGGCCCCCAGGCCGAGCTCGACCCGACCGCCGCTCATCTGGTCGACACCGGCGACCTGGATCGCCAGCACGCCCGGGTGGCGGAAGGTGGCCGAGGTCATCAGGGTGCCGAGCCGGATGGTGCTGGTGTCGCGGGCCAGGCCGGCCAGGGTCGTCCACGCGTCGGTGGGACCGGGCAGCCCCTCGGTGCCCATGCCGAGGTAGTGGTCGGAGCGGAAGAACGCTCCGTAGCCGAGGCGCTCGGCCTCGAGCGCCACCGCGAGCAGGTCGTCGTAGGTCGCCCCCTGCTGGGGCTCGGTGAAGATGCGAAGCTCCATGCCACCACCATCTCAGACGGCGGAGGGGCCCTCGCTGTCGCCTCCGGCCCGGAGCGCGGGGATGACGTGCTGCTCGAGCATCGGGGCGAGGTCGTCGTAGTCGCCGTCGAGGCGGGTCCAGCGCAGCTCGGCGATCTCGCCGCCGACCACCGGCTCCCCGGGCAGGGCGGCGCGGAAGACGGAGGAGTGCAGGGTGTGCCCCGGCTCGTTGGCCGCCTCCGAGACGAACTCGCCCAGCAGTCGCAGGTCGCTGATCGCCAGGCCCACCTCCTCCGCGGTCTCGCGGACGGCACACTGCTCCGCGCTCTCGCCGGGCTCCGGCTTGCCGCCGACCAGCATGAACCGGGACGTGCCTGCCTTGCGCACCGTCAGCACGGCGCCGTCGCGCACGAACGCGACCGCCGAGACGACGATCGTGCTCATCGCCGCTCCCACCACACCCAGTCGAGGTCGTCGCGGGACACCCGGCGGACCTCCCGCCAGGCGGAGAGGTCGATCTCGGGGAAGAACGCGTCGCCCGCCGGCTCGTCGTGCACCTCGGTGAGCACCAGGTGCGTGGCCAGCGGGATGGTCTGCGCGTAGAGCTCGCCGCCGCCGGCGACCACCGTGTCGCCGGGCAGGCCGCGGGCGACCTCGAGGGCCTGCTCGACGCTGTGCGCCACGTGCACCGCGTCGCGCTGCTCCTCCGGCAGCTCGCCCGGAGTCCAGGCGGGGTCGCGGGTGAGCACCACGGTGGTCCGTCCGGGCAGCGGCCGGCCGATGGAGTCCCAGGTCGCCCGGCCCATCACCAGGGTGTGCCCAAGGGTCTCGGCCTTGAAGTGCCGGAAGTCGTCGGGGAGGTGCCAGGGGATGCGGCCGCGGTCCCCGATCACCCGGTTGCGGCCGTACGCGGCCACCACCACCACGCGCCCACTCGGCTCGACCCGCTGCTCGACCCGCTGCTCGACCCGCTGCTCAGCCACGGCCGCGACCCTACCCGGCGCCCTCGGTCAGCAGGGCGGCCAGCAGCGCCGCGACGGCGGGCACCCGCTCGATGCCGCTGCGGTGCACCACGTGGATGCTGCGCGAGCCCAGCTCGGGCAGGTCGAGCACCCGGACCCGCGGGTGCCGGAAGGCCTCGAGCGCGGTCTCCGGGAGCACGGCCACCGCCAGGCTCCGCGCCACCAGCGACTGGACCACCACGTAGTCGTCGCTCACGTGCCGGATCCGCGGCTCGAAGCCTGCTCGAGCGGCGCAGGCGACCAGGTGCCCGCGGCAGCGCTCGCAGCCGGCGACCCAGGCCCGGTCGGCCAGGTCGCGCAGGCCCTCGGGCGCCGGGTCGTGCCCGGCGGGCAGCACCAGGCGGATCGGGTCCTCGGTGAGCGGCACCGCGACCAGCGCCTCCTCGGTCGGGTCCTCCTGGTAGCCGAACACCAGGGCGAGGTCCACGGCGCCGCTGCGCACCAGCTCGGTGGCCTCCGGCGGCTCGGCCTCCACCAGCCCGACCTCGACCTCCGGGGCGCGGGCGGCCAGCGCGGCCAGGGCACGCGGCACGATCACCGCCGACCCCGAGGGGAACGAGGCCAGCCTGGCCGAGCCGGTGCGCAGCTGGGCCAGGTCCTCGAGCTCGGCGCCGGCGGCTTGGAGGTGCGCCGCGACCGCGTCCGCGTGGGCCAGCAGCCGGCGGCCCGCCTCGGTCAGGTCGACCCCCGCGGAGCCGCGCACCAGCAGCGCTCCCCCGACCTCGCGCTCGAGCGTGCGCAGGTGCTGGCTCACCGCGGGCTGGGTCCAGCCGAGCTCCCGGGCGCCGGCACTGATCGACCCCGCCCGGGCGACCGTGCGGAAGATGAGCACACGACGCGGATCCACCCCCCAAGCATGGCTTATGGGTGCCCGAAGAAGAACGGGTGTTCCCGATGGCCCCGACCCGGCGCACGATGGCCGTATGACGATCCCTCTCGGCATCCTCGGCGGCATGAGCTGGCACTCGACCGTGGACTACTACACCCACCTCAACGAGGCGGTCGCCCGCCAGCTCGGCGGGCACCACAGCGCCGACCTGCTGCTGGCCTCGGTCGACTTCGGCACGGTCCGGGCGATGCAGGTGGCCGGGGACTGGGAGGGCGCCGGCCGGCTGCTCGCAGACGCGGCGCGCCGGCTCGAGGGCGCGGGCGCGGAGGCCGTGCTGATCGCCACCAACCTGATGCACAAGGTCGCGCCCGCGGTCGAGGCGGCGGTGGACGTGCCGCTGCTGCACATCGGGGACGCCGTCGCCCGGGTCGCCACCCGGGACGGTCTCGGCACCCTGGGCGTGGTCGGCACCCGCTGGGTGATGGAGGAGAGCTTCTACGCCGACCGGCTCGCCCGGCACGGGCTGAGCTGCGTGGTGCCGCCCGCCGAGGCCCGGGCCCGGATCGACGAGGTGATCTTCTCCGAGCTGACCCTGGGCGTGGTGCGCGAGGAGTCCCGCGCCGCCTACGCCGACGTCTTCGCCGAGCTGGCCGAGCAGGGGGCAGAGGCGATCGTGCTGGCCTGCACCGAGATCCAGCTCCTGGTCGGCCCGGAGGACAGCCCGGTCCCGCTGATCGACTCGATGGCCGCGCACGCGGCGTACGCCGCCGACGTCGCGCTCGGCGCCGCCGTCACCCGCTGAGCCGGCCGGGGACTCACCGGTGTGTGTCCTCGTTGAGGTCCCCTTCGGCTCAGCGGGGCCCGGGCGCAGCAGTCCCGAGACGATCGGCGATGATCGCCCAGACGTCCGGGTCGACCCCCATGCCGAGGTGGGTCGAGGAGACCTCGATGTGCTCCACGTACGGCGACGAGTCGTCGAGACAGGCCTGCCAAGCCACGATCCCGTCACGCTTGGAGAACATCACCGTCAGCGGCACCTGGATCGGTCTCTCTGCGTGGATTCGTCGAGCAACCCTCTCGGCACCCGCGTCGGCGCGGTGGCCGTAGGCGCGACCGATCGAGGTGTGCGCCGCTCCGCCGGTCACCGGCGTACCGAACGTGATCACCCTGCGCACAGCCTCGGGATGGCGGCGTGCCACCTCGCGGGCGATCACGCCGCCGAGGCTCCACCCGACCAGCGAGGCCGGTGAGCCCTTCTCCTGCGTCAGGTCTTGAACTCGCCGTACCAAGCGTGTGACGTCGCGGCGCGGGTCGCCGGTGTTGGTTCCGAAGCCCCAGCCGCGAGCGTCGTACCCCAGCCGGTTCAGGTAGCGCCGCAACGGCGCTCCGGACAGCTCCGGAGCCCGCCACCCCGGGATGTCCACCACGAGATGACCATCGCCCCGCGCAGCCTGCGAGAGGCGCGGCAACGCTCCCACCAGGCGGACGGCGCCGAGGGCGGACCCGAGCTCACCCAGGGTCGTCCACGTCGAGGGTGGCCCGGCCGGCCGAGCCAGTGACTCGGCGTCCGCGCACCGTCGGGCACGGGAGCGCACTCCGGCAGTGGCCATGAAGATGTCACCCGAGTGCTGGAGCCGTCGCAACATGGCACGAACCTACGTTCCTGGGCAGCCGCGCGCGATGCCCGACTTCTCCGAACCCGTCAGCTCGTCATGGCAGTCGCCGACACGGACACACCCGATCAGACCGCGATCGGCGCCTTGATCGCCGGGTGCGGGTCGTAGCCCTCGACCCGGACGTGCTCGAGGTCGAACGCGTCCAGCTCCCTCACCTCGGGGTCGAGCCACAGGCTCGGCAGCGGACGGGGCTCGCGGGTCAGCTGCAGCCGCGCCTGGTCGAGGTGGTTGAGGTAGAGGTGCGCGTCGCCGAGCGTGTGCACGAAGTGCCCCACCCGCAGGCCGGTCACCTGGGCGACCATGTGGGTCAGCAGCGCGTAGGAGGCGATGTTGAACGGGACGCCGAGGAAGACGTCGCCGCTGCGCTGGTAGAGCTGGCACGAGAGCAGGCCGGGGCCGCCGTCGGCGGCGGGGGCGACGTAGAACTGGAACATGGTGTGGCACGGGGCCAGCGCCATCTCGGGGATGTCGGCGACGTTCCAGGCGCTGACCACGTGCCGCCGGCTGTCCGGGTCCCGCCGGATCTGCTCGACCACCTGGGCGAGCTGGTCGACGTGGCGGCCGTCGGGCGTGGGCCAGGAGCGCCACTGGTAGCCGTAGACCGGGCCGAGGTCGCCGTTCTCGTCGGCCCACTCGTCCCAGATGGTGATGGCGCGGTCCTGGAGCCACTTCACGTTGGTGTCGCCGCGCAGGAACCAGAGCAGCTCGCCGAAGACGCTGCGCGTGTGCACCTTCTTGGTGGTCACCAGCGGGAAGCCCTCGGCGAGGTCGAAGCGCATCTGGTGGCCGAAGACGCTCAGGGTGCCGGTCCCGGTCCGGTCGCCCTTCTCGACCCCCTCGTCGAGGATCCGCTGGAGGAGATCGAGGTAGGCCCGCATGCGCGTCAGACTAGCGCGGCCCGAGCGCCACGCGGCCCTCGATGACCGTGGCCGTCTCCCCACCCACCCAGGTCCGCGGACCCTCCGAGGTCAGGTGGACCCGGCCGCTGCGCCCCCGCGTCGTGCCCTGGGCGGCCACGTAGCTGCCGGGGAGCCTCCCGGACCCCACCAGCCACTGCGCCAGCCCGGCGTTGAGACTGCCGGTGACGGGGTCCTCGAACCGGTCGAAGAACGCCCGGACCTCCACCCGGACGCCCGTGCTCGCGACCGCCTCGTCGGAGTAGGGCCCGACGACGCCGATCTTGCGGCCGGCGAGCGCGGCCCAGTCCGGGGCGAGCCCGAGGACCGTCTCGGCCGAGTCGAGGAGGACCCCCACCCAGCCGGGCCCGTTGTCCACCCAGGCGAGGTCCACCACCCGGTCGGGGGCCACCGCCAGGGCGGCCACGACCAGACGGGCCTCCGCCTCGGCCACCGGGCCCGAGCGCAGCAGCGGCGGCGCCTCGAACTCCAGGCGCGTCCCGCGGCGCACCCGGACCAGGCCGGCCGCACACTCCTGGACGACGTGGTCGTCGTGGGCCGGGACCCCGCCGGCCGCCAGCCAGGCGTGGGCGCTGCCCAGGGTGGGGTGGCCGGCGAAGGGCAGCTCACCGCTGCCGGTGAAGATGCGCACCCGGTAGTCGGCGCCGGGCCGGGTGGGCTCGAGCAGGAACGTCGTCTCCGACAGGTTGGTCCACCGCGCAAAGGCCGCCATCTGCTCGCCGTCCAGCTCGTCGGCCCCGTGGACCACGGCCACCGGGTTCCCACCGCAGGACCGGTCGGAGAAGACGTCGACCTGACGGAACTCGAGCATGCTCAGGGGTGCAGGGACATCGGCCCGTAGACGGCCCGGTCGTTCTCGTAGAGCGTCACCTCGTCGACGCCCTGCTCGGCCAGCTCGGCCCAGAACTCCCCCACCCACGACTCCGCGTCGGCCTGGCTGCCGAAGCGCTGGTCGGCGTACTCCCCGGTCACGCTCACCTCGTCGCCGGAAGAGGCCAGGAGAGCCCAGTGCCAGGGACGTGAGACGTCCGAGGGGGTGCGGAAGTGGGGCGGCTGGTCGGGCAGCATCTCAGTCCTCCCGGACGGAAGATCGGACGAACGGCGGTCGGACGAGCTGGAAGATCTCACGACGACCCCGTACGTCGACGCCCACCTCGGCGTCGGCGGCCACCAGGGTCGGCACCAGGGCCAGGCCGATGCCCTTGCGCAGGGTCGGGCTGAACGTGCCCGAGGTGATCTCGCACAACGGCACGTCGGGCAGCAGGCTCACCGACATCCCGGGGCGCGGGATCCCCCGACCGGTCGCCACCAGCCCGCGCAGCAGCCGCTGCGGCCCCTCGGCCCGCTGGGCCAGCAGCACGTCGCGACCCCAGAACCGCTCCTTGTCCCAGCCGACGGCCCAGCCCAGCCTGGCCTCCAGGGGCGTCACGTCGGGGCCGATGTCCTGCCCGTGCAGGGGGTAGCCCATCTCGGTGCGCAGCGTGTCGCGCGACCCCAGGCCGCACGCCGTGACGCCGAGGTCGGCCCCCGCGGCCATCAGCGCGTCCCACACCGAGACGGCCAGGTCGTTGCGGACGATCAGCTCGTAGCCCCGCTCCCCGGTGTAGCCGGTGCGGCAGACCACCACGGCGTCGCCGCCATCGGCGCCGGCGGGCCAGGGAGCCTCCAGGAAGGACATGTAGGCGTGGCCCGAGGGCAGGCCGACCGCGGCGAGCAGCTCGTCGGAGGAGGGGCCCTGCACCGCGAGCACGGCGTAGTCCCGGTGGTGGTCGGCGATCCGCACCCCGTCGGGGGCCGCGGCCTGGAGCCGGCGCGCCACCTCGGCGGTGTTGGCCGCATTGGGCACCAGCAGCACGTGCTCGTCGTCCTGGAGGTAGGCGATCAGGTCGTCGACGATGCCGCCGGTCGCCTCGTCGCAGCACAGCGTGTACTGCGCCTGCCCGGCGCTGACCCGGCCGAGGTCGTTGGTCAGGGCGTCGTTGACGAACGCCGCGGCGCCCGGCCCGCTGACCAGCAGCTTGCCCAGGTGGGAGACGTCGAAGAGGCCCACCGCCTCGCGCACGGCCGTGTGCTCCCTGACCACGCCGGTGGGGTACTCCAGGGGCATCTCCCAGCCGCCGAACGCCGAGAACTTGGCGCCGAGCTCCTCGTGTCGAGGGCGCAGGGGGGACTGGGTGAGGTCCTGCGTGCCGGCCATACGGCGAACCTACCCCAGTCCCGGCCCCGTGGGTCCGTGGGCGCCCGCGGTTATCCTGCCGGGGTGACGACGACCTACACGCTGCGCAAGGCCAGCCCCGCCAAGACCAGGGCCGACGCCGTGGTCGTCGGCGTCCTGCAGGCTCCCAAGGGACCGATCCTCGCCGAGGGTGGCGAGGAGGTCGCCGCGGCCTTCGGTCGCCGGCTCCGCCCGATGCTCTCCTCGCTGGGAGTCACCGGCAAGGCCGGGGAAGCGGTCCGGATCCCCACCGCGGGGACCCTGAACGCCCCCGTGCTCGTGCTCGTCGGCCTCGGGCCGGAGGCCGACCAGGTCTCCGTGCGCCGGGCCGCCGGCGTGGCGGCCCGTAACGTCCGCAACGCCGCCTCCGTGGCGCTCGCCCTGCCGGCCGGCGAGGCCTCCCTGGTCACGGCCGTCACCGCGGGCTTCCGCCTCGGCGGCTACACCTTCACCCGCTACCGCCGCGACGCCGACACCGGCACCGACCAGCCCGGCGACGTGGTCGTCCTCTCCCCGCTGGCCCGCGACGAGTCCGCCCGTACCGCCTTCGAGGAGGCCCAGGTGGTGGCCGGCGCCGTGGCCACCACCCGCGACTGGGTCAACGAGCCGCCCGGGCGCTTCACCCCCGCCCACTTCGCCGACGCGGTGTCCGCCGCGCATCGCGAGACCACGAAGGGCCGCGGCGCCCCCAAGGTCGCCCTCGAGGTGTTCGAGGAGGACGCCCTGGCCGAGCTGGGCTGCGGCGGCATCCTGGGCGTCGGCGCCGGCTCGGACGCCCCGCCCCGCCTGGTCAAGCTCAGCTACCGGCCGAAGGGCGCCCGCACCCACCTGGCCCTGGTCGGCAAGGGGATCACCTTCGACTCCGGCGGCCTGACCATCAAGCCGTCGAGCAGCATGGGCACGATGAAGTCCGACATGGCGGGCGCCGCCGCGGTCCTCCAGGCCACCCTGGCGATCGCCCGGCTCGGCCTGCCCGTGCGGGTCACCGCCTGGGCCCCGATGGCGGAGAACATGGTCTCGGGGTCCGCCACCCGTCCCGGAGACGTGCTCACCATCCGCGGGGGGCGGACGGTCGAGGTGCTCAACACCGACGCCGAGGGTCGGCTCGTCCTGGCCGACGCCCTGGTCCTGGCCGGCGAGGAGGAGCCCGACGTCGTGGTCGACGTCGCCACGCTCACCGGGCACATGGTCCTGGCGCTGGGTGACAAGGTGTGCGGCGTCCTGGGCAGCGACGAGACGGTCGCCCAGGTGCTGGCCGCCGGGGAGCGGTCGGGCGAGGCGATGTGGCCGATGCCGATCCCCGAGGAGATGTCGGAGCGGATCCGCAGCAGCAAGGTGGCCGACCTGGCCCAGCACGACTGGGTGCGCTGGGGTGGCGGGCTCTACGCCGCCGCGTTCCTGCGCGAGTTCACCGAGGGCCGGCCCTGGGCGCACCTCGACATCGCGGGGCCCTCCTTCAACTCCGGGGGCCCGTTCGGCGAGTGGACCTCCGGCGGCACCGGCTTCGGGGTCGCCACGCTGGTCGAGCTCGCCCGAGAGCTGGCCGCCCCCGACGAGGCCTGAGCGACGCCGGGAGCGCCCGCGCGCCGCGGGTCAGGACCAGGGCTGGCGGCCCTCCGCCTTGAGCCGGGCGTTGTAGTCGCGCATCCGCTGGGGCACGCCCACCACCGCCGCGTCGTAGGACGGCACCCGGTGGTGGTTGCAGAACGAGTGCGCCCATTGCACCGAGGGCACCCGACGCCGGGTCCACTCCCCGTCGTGGGCCACCAGCAGCAGCGTCACGTCGCTGACCGCGGTGCGCGGCTCGACGAACCCCTCCACCCCGCGCCGGGCGGCCACCCACGCATTGAGGTGGTCGGTGTCGGCCGCGTTGGCGGCCCGCACGGAGGTGGAGCCGGTGCGCGCGGCGTCCTTCGCCGGGCGGCGCATGCGTGCCGAGCGGTCACGGCGGAAGCGGTCGAACAGTCCCATGCCTGACAGTGTGACGGGTCGAACCCCGTCGAGGCGGTGCTGGACACCATTGCCAGGGGTGCGAAGATGGGCGGAATCGCACGCGCTGCCTCGTCGCGCGTGCCCGAATGACTCGTGTGGGAGGGAACCGACAGCGTGGCCGCGGCCGATTACGACGTACTCATCCTCGGGGCCGGCTCCGGCGGCTACGCCTGCGCGTTGCGCGCCGCCCAGCTGGGTCTCAGCGTCGGGCTCGTCGAGCGGCAGAAGGTCGGCGGCACCTGCCTCCACGTCGGCTGCATCCCCACCAAGGCCCTCCTGCACGCAGCCGAGGTCGCCGACTCCGCGCGGGACGGCGCGCAGTTCGGCGTCCGGTCCTCGCTGGACGGGATCGACATGGCGGGGGTCAACGCCTACAAGGACGGCGTGGTCGCGCGCCTCTTCAAGGGCCTGACCGGACTCGTCAGCGGCCGCGGCGTCACCCTCATCGAGGGCGAGGGCAGGCTCACCGGCCCGCGCGAGGTCACCGTGGCGGGTCGCGTCCACCGCGGGCGACACGTCGTCCTGGCCACCGGGTCCCACCCCCGGTCCCTGCCGGGCATCGAGCCAGACGGCACCCACGTCCTCACCTCCGAGCACGCCCTGGAGCTCGACCGCGTGCCGGCCTCGGTGGTCGTCCTCGGCGGCGGCGTGATCGGCTGCGAGTTCGCCAGCATCTGGCGCAGCTTCGGCGCCGAGGTCACCATCCTCGAGGCCCTCCCCCGGCTGCTGGCCGGCGAGGACGCGGCCTCCTCCAAGGCGCTCGAGCGCGCCTTCCGCAAGCGTGGCATCACCGTGCGCACCGGCACCCGCGTCGAGGGCGTGTCACGCACCGACTCCGGCGTCTCGGTGGCCGTCGAGGACGGCGACCCGCTGGAGGCCGAGATCGTGCTGGTGGCCGCCGGGCGCGGCCCGAGCACCGAGGCGATGGGCTTCGAGGAGCAGGGCATCGCCATGGAGCGCGGCTTCGTGCTGACCGACGACCGGTGCCGCACCAACATCGAGGGCGTCTTCGCCGTCGGCGACATCGTGCCGGGGCTCCAGCTCGCCCACCGCGGCTTCGCGCAGGGGATCCTGGTGGCCGAGGAGATCGCCGGCCTCTCCCCCGCGCCGATCGACGAGGCGGGCATCCCCCGGGTCACCTACAGCCAGCCCGAGGTCGCCTCCTGCGGGCTCGACGAGGAGACGGCGCGCCGCCTGCACGGCGAGGACCGCATCACCTGCGTGACCTACGACCTCGGCGGCAACGGCAAGAGCCAGATCCTGCGCACCCAGGGCTTCGTCAAGCTCGTCGCCCTCACCGACGGGCCGGTCGTCGGCGTCCACCTGGTCGGCGACCGGGTCGGCGAGCTGATCGGCGAGGCGCAGCTGATCTACAACTGGGAGGGTCACGCCGAGGACGTCGCCCCCCTGGTCCACGCGCACCCCACCCAGAACGAAGCTCTCGGCGAGGCCCACCTGGTCCTGGCCGGCAAACCCCTCCACGCACACGCCTGACCAACCACCCACGAGACGACAGGAATCCCATGGCCTCCGAAGTCACCCTCCCCGCACTCGGCGAATCCGTCACCGAAGGCACCGTCACACGCTGGCTCAAGCAGGTCGGTGACGAGGTGGCCGTCGACGAACCCCTGCTCGAGGTCTCCACCGACAAGGTGGACACCGAGATCCCGTCCCCCGTCGCCGGCACCCTGCTCGAGATCCGGGCCGAGGAGGACGACACCGTCGAGGTGGGCGCCGTCCTGGCCGTGGTGGGCGACCAGTCGGAGTCCTCCGGGGAGTCCGGGTCCGCCGGCGACGCCGAGGCCCAGGAGCCGCAGCAGCAGGAGGCCGCTCCCGAGGAGCCGGCCCAGGAGGAGGCCCCCCAGGAGGCCCCCGCCGCCGAGGAGACCCAGGAGCAGCCCGCCCCCGAGCAGGAGCAGCCCGCGGCCCAGGACTCGGCACAGGAGTCGGGACAGGGCTCGGAGGGCGGCTCGTCCACCCCGGTGACCCTGCCCGCCCTGGGTGAGTCCGTCACCGAGGGAACCGTCACCCGCTGGCTCAAGCAGGTCGGCGACGAGGTGGCCGTCGACGAGCCACTGCTCGAGGTCTCCACCGACAAGGTCGACACCGAGATCCCCAGCCCGGTCGCCGGCACCCTGCTGGAGCAGAAGGTGGCCGAGGACGAGACCGTCGAGGTGGGCGCCGAGCTGGCCCTCATCGGCTCCGGCTCCCCCTCGGGCCAGCCGGCCCAGCAGGAGGCACCCGCCCAGGAGCCCGCCGCCGAGCCCGCCGCCGAGGAGGCCCCGCAGCAGGAGCCGGAGCCGGAGGCCCCGAAGCAGCAGGAGCCCGAGCAGGAAGCGCCGAAGCAGGAGGCCCCCCAGCAGCCCGAGCCCCAGCAGGAAGCCCCGAAGCAGCCCGAGCCCCAGCAGGAAGCCCCGAAGCAGCCCGAGCCCCAGCAGGAGGCGCCGAAGCAGGACGCCACGCAGGCGCCGGCCCGCGGTGACGACCAGAGCACCTACGTGACGCCCCTGGTGCGCAAGATGGCGGCCGAGCACGGCGTCGACCTCGCCAGCCTGACCGGCACCGGCGTCGGCGGGCGGATCCGCAAGCAGGACGTCCTCGACGCGGCAGCCGCGAAGTCGGCGCCCGCCGAGGCACCCGCGGCCGCCCCCGCCACTGCCGCCTCCGCCGCCCCGGCGCCCGCCGAGGCGTCGCCGCTGCGTGGCCGCACCGAGCCGATGTCCAGGCTCCGCAAGGTGATCGCCTCGCGGATGGTGGAGTCGCTGCAGACCAGCGCCCAGCTCACCACCGTGGTCGAGGTCGACGTCACGGCCATCTCGCGGCAGCGGGACGCCGTGAAGGCCGAGTTCCTGGCCCGCGAGGGTGTGAAGCTCTCCTTCATGCCGTTCTTCGCCAAGGCCGCGATCGACGCGCTCAAGGCCCACCCGATGGTCAACGCCACCATCGACACCGAGAAGGGCGAGGTCACCTACTTCGACCGGGAGAACCTCGCCATCGCGGTGGACACCGAGCGCGGGCTGCTGACCCCCGTCATCAAGGACGCCGGGGACCTCTCCATCGCCGGCCTGGCCCGCAAGATCGCCGACGTGGCCGACCGGACCCGCAACAACAAGATCACCCCGGACGAGCTCTCCGGGGGCACCTTCACGGTGACCAACACCGGCAGCCGGGGCGCGCTGTTCGACACCCCGATCATCAACCAGCCGCAGGTGGCGATCCTGGGCACCGGCGCGGTGGTCAAGCGGCCCGTGGTGATCGACGACGCCAACCTGGGCGAGACGATCGCCGTGCGCCAGATGGTCTTCCTCGCGCTGACCTACGACCACCGACTGGTCGACGGTGCCGACGCGGCGCGCTTCCTGAGTGACGTCAAGGCTCGCCTCGAGGCCGGCGGCTTCGACGTCTGAGACAGAGCGGGCCGAGGGGGGCCGTCAGTCGAGGAGACCGGCGGCCCTCCCCAGCACGGTCGAGAGGTAGTTCGCGTAGCGGCGGCCCACCGTGAAGCCGTCGCGGTAGACGATCAGGTCGCTGATCACCGGGGGGCAGGTCCGCCGGGTGCAGAACCACGGGACCGGGTCGACGAAGGCCGCGTCGTGTGCGTCAGCCGTCCTGCGCAGGGCCCGGGCATGGGTCTCGTGCACGGCGGCACCGCGCGGCGCCGCGCAGGCCCGCAGGCTCTCGGGGTGACGGGTGAGGCACGTCTTCGCGTCGAGCCCGGGATAGGGGGTGTCCCCGAGGACGAACGCACGGGTCGACCCGGCGACCCCGTCCAGGGTCGCGGCCAGGCCCTCCTGCCACCGGGCGTCCCGCTCGGGGTCCAGGCGCCAGTGGTTGCCCGGCACGGGGGTGCCGAGCGGCAGCGGCCTCCCGTCGACGACCAGCGCGCTGCCCTGCACCGCCCCCGCCAGCAGCACCACCTCGGGCTGCGACTCCTCGACGGCGCGCAGCGTGTCGGCGTTGAAGGCCACGCACTCGGCGAACGCCCGGTCCTCGGCCTGTAGCCAGGGGGTCACGTCCGTCAGTGGCGGGCAGCCGTACTTGACCCTCACGTCGACCCGCCACCCGGCGTCCGCCCCGACGAGCTCGAGGGCGGGGATCCACTGGGCCGCATGGGTGTCGCCCCACAGGACGACCGCACGGGCGGCCTCCGGGTCGCCGAGGATGCACGGCCGGTCGGGCACCGAGGCGAGGTAGCCGAGCACGCAGGACTGCTCGGTGGGGGTCAACGCGTTGTCCCGCGGCATGCTGGCCAGCGGCGGCTGTGGGTCCTTGGGCAGGACGTCGAGGCCGACGGCCTCCCGCACCGCCTCACGCACCACCTTCGCGTCGGTGGCCGGCGGCTCCGCCGGGGCGGCCTGCGGCGTCTCGGCGGGGGTGTCGTCCGGGCTCTGCGGCGGCTCGTCCTCGGTGCACCCGGCGCCGAGAGCGAGGAGCACGAGGACCAGCAGGGCGGCCGGGATCCGCGAGGGCATGTTCGGACACTAGAGGACAACCAGCGACCTGCCACCCTTGTGCCATGCGCATTCTCCTGGCCGGCGCCTCGGGCTTCCTCGGCACGCACCTGGCGGAGAGCCTGAGGGGCTGCGGGCACCGTGTCACCCGCCTGGTGCGTCACGACGCCGGCGCCGACGAGGTGCGGTGGGACCCCTACGGTGACGGGCTGCCTCCGGGGGCGCTGGAGGGCGTCGACGTGGTCATCAACCTGGCCGGCTCCCCGACCCTGGGCAACCCCTACTCGCGGCGCTGGGCGCGCGAGCTGCTGGAGAGCCGGGTGACCACCACCCTGGTCATCGCCGAGGAGGTCGCGCGGTGTGACGACCCGCCGGCCCTCCTGGCCGGCAACGGCATCTCCTTCTACGGCGACCACGGGTCCGACGTCGTCGACGAGAGCAGTGACTCGCGGGGCGACGCGCTCCTCACCCGGGTGGCGCGGGAGTGGGAGGCAGCCGCCCGTCCGGCCGTCGAGGCGGGTGCGCGCGTCTGCGTCCTGCGGACCGCGCCGGTGATGGACCGCGAGGCCGCTCCCCTGCGCCAGCTCAGCAGCCTCTTCCGGCTGGGGATGGGCGGCCGCCTGGGTGGCGGCTCCCAGTACTTCCCGATGATCTCGCTGCGGGACTGGGTGGGGGCGGTCGCCTACCTCGTCGGGTCCCACGACGTGTCCGGACCCTTCAACCTGTGCTGCCCGACGACGCCCACCAACCGGGAGTGGACCAGCACCCTGGCGGGCGCGCTGGGGCGTCCCGCGGTCGCGGCCGTGCCCGGGCCCGTGCTGCGGCTGGCCACCGGGCCGATGGCCCCGGAGCTCCTGGGCTCGGTCAACGCCAGGCCGCTGGCGCTGGAGCGCGCCGGGTTCGACTTCCACGACATCGACGTGGCCGCCGTGGTGGCGGCCGGCCTGGCCGGCTCACGCTGAGCCCGCCACCACCTCGGCGACCAGCCAGCTCCCGGCCACCCGGCGCAGCTCCACCTGTCGACGGCTCGGCCGGTCGACGGGCAGCCGGTGACCACCGTGCTGCCCGACCACCTCGGCGGCGCTGACCCGGTCCAGGACGTCGAGCACGAGCCTCCCCGGCTCGGAGGTCACCACCCTGACCTCGAGCAGCTGGGTCTCGAGCCCGACCACCCGCAGGCCGCGGGCCGCGTAGCGGTCGAGCATCCGGACGTCGCGGGCTCCGGTGCGCGACCCGGCGACGTACAGGGCCTCGAGGTTCGCAGCCCCGCCCTCGGCCCAGGCACGGGCCCGCCGCCGGTCCCAGTCCCGGAGGAGCTCGATGTGCGCCGGCGCTCCGGCGGCCGCCTCCGGCGCGGCAACCTCGCCCCGGGCCGTCACCAGCCAGGTCACCGCGAGGGCCAGGACGCTGAGCGCGGCCACGACGCTGCTGGCCGCGGCGGCTCGGTGCAGGGACACAGCGACCACTGTGCCGGGTACGGCGTCCCCGTGCCGCTCGTCGTCCACAGGGGCGCCGCGGGCCGGGCGGCGACCCTTCCCGGGCCGGAGGACCCGTTCGAGGTCCCGGATAGGCTTCCGCCATGAGCCTCGACTTCCGGGTGGCCGGCTTCGGCGACGACGCCGTGGACTACCAGGCCGCCTGGCATCTCCAGCGCGACGTGCACGCCCAGGTCGTCGCCGGCTCCGTGCCCGACCAGGTGCTCCTCCTGGAGCACCCGCCCGTCTTCACCGCAGGCAAGCGCACGGAGCCCCACGAGCGCCCCGCCGATCCCGGCGGGGCCGAGGTCGTCGACGTCGACCGCGGGGGGAAGATCACCTTCCACGGACCGGGCCAGCTCGTCGGCTACCCGATCGTCCGTCTCCCCGACCACGTCAAGGTCGTCGACTACGTGCGCCGGGTCGAGGAGGCGCTGATCGCGACCTGCGCCGACCTCGGCGTGCGGACCGCCCGTGTCCCGGGGCGCAGCGGAGTCTGGTTGCGCGACGACGAGCGCGGCCCGGAGCGCAAGGTGGCGGCCATCGGCATCCGGGTCAGCCGCGGCGTCACGATGCACGGGTTCTCGCTCAACTGCGACGTCGACCTCGACTGGTACGCCCGGTTCGTGCCGTGCGGCATCTCCGACGCCGGGGTGACCTCCCTGAGCCGCGAGCTGGGGCGGGAGGTGGGTGTCGAGGAGGTGCTCCCGAGCGTGCGCCGGCACCTGGTCACCTACCTGGCCTGGGACCCCTACACCCCCACCCCGGACTACGACGCCCGGCCCGAGCCGGGACGCGCACCACGCATCGAGCTGGTGCGGCCGGGGGCCTGATCACGCCCTGCTGGGTCGGCTGCCACGCCCGGCGTAGAGTCGTGTTCCGTGACGTCCTCCACAGCACCGCAGTCCGACGGCCGCAGGCTCCTCCGCCTCGAGGTCCGCAACGCCGAGACCCCGATCGAGCGCAAGCCCTCCTGGATCAAGACCCGCGCCAAGATGGGTCCGGAGTACACGGCCCTGCAGGGGCTGGTGAAGTCCGAGGGCTTGCACACCGTGTGCCAGGAAGCGGGCTGTCCCAACATCTTCGAGTGCTGGGAGGACCGCGAGGCGACCTTCCTCATCGGCGGCGACCAGTGCACCCGGCGCTGCGACTTCTGCCAGATCGACACCGGCAAGCCGCAGCCGCTCGACCGTGACGAGCCCCGCCGGGTGGCCGAGTCCGTGCAGAAGATGGAGCTGCGCTACGCCACCATCACCGGCGTCGCCCGCGACGACCTGGCCGACGGGGGCGCGTGGCTCTACGCCGAGACCGTCCGCGCCATCCACGCGCTCAACCCGGGGACCGGCGTGGAGAACCTCGTTCCCGACTTCAACGGCAAGCCCGACCTGCTGGCCGAGGTCTTCGACTCCCGGCCCGAGGTGCTGGCCCACAACGTGGAGACCGTGCCCCGGATCTTCAAGCGGATCCGGCCGGCCTTCCGCTACGACCGCTCCCTGGGCGTGCTCACCGCCGCCCGCGAGTTCGGCCTGGTCACCAAGTCCAACCTGATCCTGGGCATGGGCGAGACGCGCGAAGAGGTCTCCCAGGCCCTGCGGGACCTCCACGAGGCCGGCTGCGAGCTGGTCACCATCACCCAGTACCTGCGGCCGTCGGTGCGGCACCACCCGGTCGAGCGCTGGGTCAAGCCCGAGGAGTTCGTCGAGCTCCAGGCCGAGGCCGAGGAGATCGGCTTCTCGGGGGTCCTGTCCGGCCCGCTGGTCCGTTCGTCCTACCGGGCCGGCCGGTTGTACCGTCAGGCCATGGAGGCGCGCTCCACGGTCCAGACGGCCTGAGCGCAGCTCCCCCTCCCCCACGACCAGTGGCCGACCCCGGCCCCGGCAGCAAAGGCACGAGAATGTCCACCCCCGCCCCCGAGAACCTCAGTCGCCGCCAGCAGTTCGTGCGGTCCTACAAGATGGCCAAGCGGAGCGACCCGCGGCTCGGGCTGTGGATCCTCGGGGCCGCCCTGCTGGGTGCCGCCGTCGGCTTCGTGGTCATCTGGCTGCTTCCCGGCAGCGGCGTGCTCTCGACGGTCTTCGCCGTCCTGGGCGCGATCCTGCTCGGCCTCCTGGCCGGCCTCATCGTCTTCGGCCGCCGCGCCCAGCGGGCGGCGTACTCCCAGATGGACGGCCAGCCGGGAGCCGCGGCTGCTGCCCTGGGGATGCTGCGCCGGGGCTGGAAGGTGGACCCGGTGATCGCCTTTACCAAGCAGCAGGACGTCGTCCACCGCGTGGTGGGCCCGCCCGGGATCGTGCTGGTCGGCGAGGGCACCAGCGCCTCGCGGGTGAAGACGCTGCTGGCCAGCGAGCGCCGCAAGCACGAGCGGGTCGCCGCCGAGACTCCGATCCACGAGGTCGTGTGCGGCAACGGCGAGGGACAGGTCCCGCTCACCCGGCTGGTGAAGCACGTGACCAAGCTGGGCCGCAACGTCAAGCCGGCCCAGATGACCGACGTCCTCAACCGGCTCAAGGCCCTCGACGCGAACCGTTCCAACATCCCGCTGCCCAAGGGCCCGGTGCCCACCAGCATGAAGGGCATGCGCGGCAACCTGCGGGGCCGCTGAGCCTCCTGCGGGACGACTAAGGGGCGGGTGCGGCGTGAGCCGCACCCGCCCCTTGTCGTCGTACGGGGCTCTTGGATCAGCCGCCCGCGGTGGGCGGAGCCGACGGCATGTCGGGCACCTCGGGCATCTCGGTGACCTGGTCGGCCGGGGGCTCCTCGATCGAGACGTCCTTGCCCCAGTCGTCGAGGCTCATGGTCAGCTTGCCGGCCATCTCGCCCATGTCGGCCTCGACCCGGCGGTGCATGCCGTCCTCGTCGAACCAGATGTCGTAGTCCATCTGCTCGGGAGCCTTGGAGAGGGAGGCGAGCTCCTCGCCCAGCAGCTTCGCGGTGTCGAGGACCAGCGTGTAGCGCGCCATGTTCTCGCCGTCGATCTCCTCCTCACCCTGGTAGGTGACCGAGCTGAGGCTCTTCTTGATCTGCTCGGCCGCGGCAGCGGGGTCCATGCTCATGCCGCCGCCACCCACGGCGTCCATCAGGCCGCTCATGTCGAGCTTCACGTACTTGTCACCCGAGTCGGGCGACTTGATGTAGCTGACCGTGCCCACGGTGATGACCTCGGTCTCGCCGCCCTCCTCCTGGACCGTCATCCTCGTCGAGGGCGGCGAGGTGGAGTAGTCGACGTCCCCCTCGCTCTCCATCGCGGCCATGCCCTCGGTGCTCATCGTCATCCGGGCGGTGGTGGCGGCGTCGAGGGCGGCCTCGAAGATCTCCTGGAAGTCCTCGGGCGACATCTCCTCACCGGCCTCCAGGCCCGGGTCGGCGGCGGCGCTGGAGCCGGTCGGTTCGTCCGCCGACTCCGAGCCGCAGGCGGCGAGGGTGGAGAAGGCGAAGGGGACCAGCAGCGCAGCCGCTGTCCGCCTCATGAGCAGGGGTCGACGCATTGGGCACTGCCTTTCGCCTGGACGGAATTCCACCGGGAGTCTACGGGGCGGGCGGGCGCAGCGTGTCCAGTCGGACGACGGCCGAGCCGACGGCCAGGTCGTGCAGCCCGCGGCCGTCGGGACGGAAGACCAGCGGGGGGATCACCAGGATCACCAGGAGCTGGCGCAGCACGGCGGGCAGCAGCTCAAGGGGGCGGGGGCTCTCACCGACCCGGACCACCCGGAGCCGGGTGACCAGCTGCCCGAAGGAGCCGCCGGCCACGGCGGTGAGGAAGGCCGACTCGAGGACGAAGACGCCGGTGGTGACGAAACCGGAGTAGGGGTTGTCGAGCCAGCCGCCGATGCCGAGAACGAGCCAGACGACGGCCTGGGAGGCCAGCCAGTCGATCAGCAGTGCCAGGAGGCGGTGCCCCCAGGACGCGGTCTCGATCACCTACGCAGGATATCCGGCCGGGGCGGGGGTCCACTCCGGGGGGATCTGTTACACGCCAGAAACAATCGGGATACGGTCAAGAAACTGCGCGTGCGTAGTTTCCACCACAGTCCGGTGCAGTGCCGCACCGATCTACACCTTGACTTGACGGCCGTGACCCGAGCGCGGCCAAGGAGGACGAATGTTCGCAAACAGCGACGAGCTGCTCAAGTACATCAAGGACGAGCGCGTCGAGATGGTCGACGTGCGCTTCTGCGACCTGCCCGGTGTCATGCAGCACTTCACGGTCCCGGTCTCGTCGTTCGACCAGTCGGTCTTCGAGGACGGCCTCAGCTTCGACGGCTCCTCGATCCGCGGCTTCCAGGCCATCCACGAGTCCGACATGTCGCTGTTCCCGGACCCGACCACGGCGTACATCGACCCCTTCCGCGTCGCCAAGACGCTGGTGGTCAACTTCTTCATCCACGACCCGCTCACCGGTGAGGCCTACTCGCGCGACCCGCGCAACATCGCCCGCAAGGCGATGACCTACCTGGCCAGCACCGGCATCGGCGACAAGGCCTACTTCGCTCCCGAGGCCGAGTTCTACGTCTTCGACAACGTCCGCTTCGAGACCAAGGCCAACGCGGGCTACTACCACATCGACTCCGAGGCCGGCGCCTGGAACTCGGGCTCCGAGGACAACAACCGCGGCTACAAGGTCAAGTACAAGGGCGGCTACTTCCCCGTCGCGCCCTACGACCACTTCGGCGAGCTGCGCGACGAGATGGTCATCGAGATGGAGCGCTCGGGCCTCCACGTCGAGCGGGCCCACCACGAGGTCGGCACCGCCGGCCAGGCCGAGATCAACTACAAGTTCGACGAGCTGCTCAAGGCCGCCGACGACGTGATGAAGTTCAAGTACATCGTCAAGAACGTCGCCTGGCGCAACGGCAAGACCGCGACCTTCATGCCCAAGCCGATCTTCGGCGACAACGGCTCCGGCATGCACTGCCACCAGTCCATCTGGAACGAGGGCGAGCCGCTCTTCTACGACGAGACCGGGTACGCCGGCCTCTCCGACATGGCCCGCTACTACATCGGCGGCATCCTGAAGCACGCCCCGTCGCTGCTGGCCTTCACCAACCCGACGGTGAACTCCTACCACCGCCTGGTGCCGGGCTTCGAGGCGCCGATCAGCCTGGTCTACTCCCAGCGCAACCGCTCGGCCTGCGTGCGGATCCCGATCACCGGGTCCAACCCGAAGGCGAAGCGCATCGAGTTCCGCTGCCCCGACCCGTCGGCCAACCCCTACCTGGCGTTCTCCGCGCTGCTGCTGGCCGGCATCGACGGCATCAAGAACAAGATCGAGCCCGCCGCTCCGATCGACAAGGACATCTACGAGCTGCCGCCGGACGAGATGGCCGAGATCAACCAGGTCCCGACGTCGCTCAACGCCGTGCTCGACAACCTCGAGCGCGACCACGACTTCCTCACCGTGGGCAACGTCTTCACCCCGGACCTGATCGACACCTGGATCGACTACAAGCGCCAGAACGAGATCGCGCCGATTCAGCTGCGGCCGCACCCGCACGAGTTCGAGCTGTACTACGACATCTAGTAGCCACTTGAACTAGGGACCACAACCGGCCCCTGACCTGCATCGGAAGGCATGTTCAATAGCCTTCTGACCTGCATGTTTTCCGAATTCTTCTGAAGACAGGCAGAGAAAGCGCAGGTCAGGGGTCGGTTTGTCTATCCCCCGTCGTGTGCCATCTGTGTGCCATCCGGTGCCATCGGGTCACTTCCCCACGATGTGCCGTTTCAGCGCGATCTTCACTGCACGCTTCAACTGTGGGTCGGCGTTCACCACGATGGCACGGCGGGGCACCTGTCCTCGTCGGCTGCCGTCGTGGTGAAGGTGCGCTAGCGGATGCTTCGTGCCCCACACGAGACGGTTCCGTGAACGGGTGTCGATGTGGAATCGATGACCGGGCTTCAGCGAGTCCTGAAGGCTCCCAGTCCGCACAAGGGTTCCCTTGCCGGGATACGCCACTTGCTTCCGCTTCGCGTAGTCACGCGAGAGCCGTTTCCAGACCCTCCCGGCACGTGCGCCCTCCGACTGCCACACCTTGCGTGTCTCGTCGTCCAGAACGTGCGCCACGGCGTCCCAATCGGGGTTAGCCACTCGTCGTTGCACCTGACGGATCCGCGCGCGTGCGGAACTGATCCCGCTGACCTCAACTCGCGATCTGCGCATGCCGCTCTCCTGTGTCTAGCGTGTGCTGAAGGGCATCCCAGTTCACCGGGGACTCATCGGGCAGGCTCGGGGTCTTCGAGCGGCTGAGACGGCGTGCTAGTCGCACTTCCTGCACGCGCTCGCGTTCCCCGTGCGTTGCGGCGACCTGATCGGCTGGCTTGTCGAAGACGAACGACCATGCCGCACACCGATCTTCCGAACGGTCGTAGGTCTGTCGGCATCGTCGGCAGTAGACCTCCATGACGATTGCCGTTCCCTCAACCTCGGGAAGCGGCCTCTTCCGACTGCTGGCATACGTCGGGTAGTTCGCTCTCGATTCGCTCACGAACTGGCCTAGTTGTTCGGGATCGATCAGAACCTCTACCCCGGCAACCCATAGGTGCTCGTCGTGAACATCGGGCGCGTGTCCCTTGTGCTGACGGTCACCGGGCTTCGTGTACTTGCGGCGCTTAGGTCGCTGTAGGGCACGACCCATGTCATGCCGTCCTCTGCCGGTAGCGGTCGAGCACACGGCGCTCCGGAAGAAGGAAGCCGGACCACGGACGGAAGTCGGCAGTGCCGTTAAAGTTGCCGTTCTCTAGGAACATCGTTCCCGTGTGCGCGAACCCCTTCGCGATCCGGAGACCTGCCGACACGGCGACGCCTTCAAGGTCGGGAGGCACCGGGAGCGGTATACGACCCCGCAAGTGCCCGTAGATGGCTTCCCACGCCTGACGGGCACCTTCCTTCGTCCGCTCGGGTACCACGCCCTCACCGTCCCAAGCGGTGTGAATGCGCTCGGCGGTCCCGGTGATCACGGCTGCGTAGGTGATGGAGAACGGGGGT
>NZ_JBZAJB010000008.1:0-129678 GCF_058215755.1 Nocardioides sp. Z50_6
TGGTCTGCGAACACACACAACACAACAACGAGCTTGGCCCCACCCCGATACGGGTGCATGGCCGGACCCCCCTGCATGGGGAGTGTCCAGGTCCACGCCCGAGGGGATGGGATGCCACAAGAGTTACGGCGGCCATAGCGAAAGGGAAACACCCGGTCCCATACCGAACCCGGAAGTTAAGCCTTTCAGCGCCGATGGTACTGCAACCGAGAGGTTGTGGGAGAGTAGGACGCCGCCGGACATACACTCCGCAGAGGCCACCCACTAGGGTGGCCTCTGCGCCATTTCACGGCCCTTCGGGTCGTGCACGCGAAGACAACGAGAAGGTGGAGTCGTGGCTGAGCAGCGTCGCAGTCAAGGGGGACGTAGTGGCGGTGGAGACAAGAGGGTCGGTCGTGGCCCCGGTGGCTCCGACGCCCGTGGCGGCAAGCCGCCGCGTTCCGGTGGCTCGACCGGTGGCTCGTCCGGCGGACGGTCCGAGGGCCGCAGCGGAAGGCCCGCGGAGCGGAGCGGACGCCCGAGTGAGCGCGCCGGCGCCGGCGAGCGCGGTGGGCGGCGGACCGAGCGGGCCGGAGGCCCCCAGGGCCGTGGCGGCCCCCGTCGTCCTCGGGACGCGGAGGATCGCACTCCTCGCACGGTCGACCAGGCCCGGTACGACGGTCCGGAGATCCCCGCGCACATCACCGGCAAGGAGCTGGACCGCGGGATCATCGCGCAGCTGAAGGGCCTGCCCGAGAAGCTGGCCGCCCGGGTGGCCCGTCACCTGGCTGCGGCAGGCGAGCTCATCGAGGACGACCCGGAGACCGCCTACCAGCACGCGCTGGCGGCGCGTTCGCGGGCGCAGCGGCTTGCCGTGGTCCGCGAGGCGACGGGGGAGACGGCGTATGCGGCAGGCCACTACGCCGAGGCGCTGGCCGAGCTGCGGGCCGCCAAGCGGATGAACGGTGCCACGGACTACCTGCCGATCATGGCGGACTGCCACCGGGCACTCGGTCAGCCCGAGCAGGCGCTCAAGCTCGCCAAGAGCCCGTCGGTGGCCAACTTCAGCCCCGAGGCCAAGGCGGAGATGACACTGGTGGAAGCCGGTGCCCGGCGGGACATGGGGCAGCTCGACGCCGCCTTGCGCACGCTCGAGCTGGCGCCGCTGATGTCGAAGAGCCGCGCCTCGTGGGTGGTCCGGCTGCGCTACGCCTACGCGGACATCCTCGAGGCCGCCGGCCGCGACGGCGATGCGCTGGCATGGTTCCACCGCACCAACGCGATCGACGGCGAGCAGATCACGGACGCCGCGGAGCGGGCCGAGATGCTGGAGCGCAAGGCCTGAGTGCCAGGCCCGGGCGCGCGTCGGCGTGTCCGGGTCGTCAACGCTGGCATTGTGGTCTCGAGTGAGTCACAATGGTCGCACAAACCACATATGTGTCATCTTGCTCCTTGTTCCATGACGAGACCGCTGGGGAAGGCGTAGCTCGCGCCGGAACGAAGGAGGTCACGGTGACCACACGTACTGCCCCCCGTCCGAACGGACCTGCGACCAGGGGGATCCTGTTCGTGCATTCAGCGCCGTCCGCGCTGTGCCCGCATATCGAGTGGGCAGTGGGCGGTGTGATCGGCGCTGCCGTCAGCATGGACTGGACCTCTCAGCCCGCGCAGCCCGGCACCTACCGTTCCGAGCTGTCCTGGACCGGACCCGCGGGGACGGCGGCTGCTGTGGCGTCCGCGCTCCGCGGCTGGAACCACCTGCGGTTCGAGATGACCGAGGAGCCCACCGCCTCGACCGAGGGCAGCCGCTACTCCTACACGCCCGAGCTCGGGGTCTTCCACGCCGTCACCGGCCTGCACGGGGACATCATGATCCCCGAGGACAGGCTGAAGGCCGCCGTGGTGAAGGCCGCCATGGGCGACACCACGGTGCTCCTCGAGATCGACAAGCTGCTCGGCAAGGCCTGGGACGACGAGCTGGAGACCTTCCGCCACGCGGGCGACGGCGCACCGGTCCGCTGGCTACACCAGGTCGTCTGACGCTGACGCGGGTCCGGCTCGGACCCGCGCCGGTCAGAGGGGGATGTTGCTGTGCTGGCCGCGGGGGACCCCGTGGATCTCGACGGCGTCCGCGATCGCCCGGGCAAGAGCAGTCCGGGTACGGCGGGGCTCGACGACCTCGTCGACCACGCCGATCTCGACCGCCCGCTCCACGCCGCCGGCCATCCTCTCGTGCTCGACCGCGAGCTCGGCCTCGACCTGGGGCCTGATGTCGGGGGAGACCTCCGCGAGGCGGCGACGGTGCAGCACCCGGATCGCGGCCACCGCCCCCATCACCGCGACCTCGGCACCGGGCCAGGCGAAGACACGGGTGGCGCCGAGCGAGCGGGCGTTCATGGCGATGTAGGCGCCCCCGTAGGTCTTGCGGGTCACCAGGGTGACGCGGGGGACCACGCACTCGGAGAACGCGTGCAGCAGTTTGGCGCCACGGCGGACCACGCCGTCCCACTCCTGGCCGACACCCGGCAGGTAGCCCGGCACGTCCACGAGGACCAGCAGGGGGATGCCGAAGGCGTCGCACATCCGGACGAAGCGGGCGGCCTTCTCCGCGGAGAAGGAGTCCAGGCAGCCGCCCAGGCGCAGCGGGTTGTTGGCCACCACGCCCACGGTGCGGCCGCCGAGCCGGCCGAGGGCGGTGACCACGTTGGGCGCCCACCGGGCGTGGAGCTCCTCGGTGGTTCCGGGCTCGAGCACCGCCTCCACGAGCGGGTGCACGTCGTAGGCACGCTTGCGCGCCGCCGGCAGCAACGCCTCGAGGTCGACGTCCTCGACGGAGTCGGGGTCCAGGCTGCCCTGCGAGCCGAGCAGCGAGGTGAGGCTGCGGGCTCGTGAGAGAGCCTCCTCCTCGGAGTCGGTCAGCACGTGCACCACGCCGGACCGCCGGCCGTGCGGCTCGGGGCCGCCGAGGCGGAGCATGTCGACGTCCTCGCCGGTCACCGACCGGACGACGTCCGGCCCGGTGACGAAGATGCGTCCCTCGGGGCCCAGGATGACGACGTCGGTGAGGGCGGGCCCGTAGGCGGCGCCGCCGGCGGCGGGACCGAGCACCACCGAGATCTGCGGCACCTTGCCGGACGCCTGCGTCATCACGTGGAAGATCCGCCCCACGGCGTGGAGCGAGAGCACTCCCTCGGCGAGCCGGGCGCCGCCGGAGTGCCACAGCCCGATGACGGGGACGCCGTCGGCCATCGCCCGGTGGTAGGCGTCGACCACGACGCGGCAGCCGGTGTCCCCCATCGCACCGCCCATCACCGTGGCGTCGGAGCAGAAGGCCACGGCGGGCGCGCCGTGGATCCTGCCGGTGCCGGCCATCATCCCGGAGTCGTCGTCGGGGCTGATCAGCTCGAGCGTGCCCTCGTCGAAGAGGGCCGCGAGGCGGGTGGCGGGGTGGCGCGGGTCCTCGTGGCGGGGGACCTTGAGTGCGACCCGGGTCTGGGAGGACGCTGCGGCGGCAGCGGGGATGGCGGTCATCGGGCGCTCCCGGCCGAGCCGAAGGCGACCGCGACGTTGGCGCCACCGAAGCCGAACGAGTTGTTGAGGGCGGCGATCTCGCCGTCGGGCAGGGGACGGGCCTTGGTGGCGATGTCGAGCTCCACCCGCTCGTCGAGGTCGTCGAGGTTGATGGTCGGCGGGCTGGTGCGCTCGTGCAGCGCCATCACCGTGGCCACGGCCTCCAGGGCCCCGGCGCCGCCGAGGAGGTGTCCGGTCATCGACTTGGTGCTGGTGACCACCACGTCGTTGACGGCGCTGCCCAGGACGGCGTGCAGCATCAGCCCCTCGGCGACGTCTCCCAGAGGGGTGGAGGTGGCGTGGGCGTTGACGTGCTTGACGTCGGAGGCGCTGATGCCCGCGGCCTGCACGGCCTGGCGGATCGCGCGTGTCCCACCGCGTCCCTCGGGGTCGGGCTGGGCGATGTCGTGGGCGTCGTTGCTGATCCCCGCGCCGAGCACGACCGCGTAGATCTTTGCGCCACGAGCACGTGCGTGCTCCTCGGACTCCAGCACCAGGATGCCGGCGCCCTCGCCGAGGACGAAGCCGTCGCGTGCGGTGTCCCAGGGGCGTGAGACGGTGGTGGGGTCGCCGTCGTTCTTCGACAGGGCCATCATGTTGGCGAACGCCGCCATCGGCAGTGGATGGATGGCTGCCTCGGTGCCCCCCGCCACGACGACGTCGGCGCGGCCGAGCGAGATGAGGTCGAGCGCCATCGCGAGGGCCTCGTTGCCCGAGGCGCAGGCCGAGGTGGGGGCGTGGACGGCTGCCCTGGCGCCGAGTGCCAGCGACACGTTGGCGGCCGGCGCGTTGGGCATCAGCATCGGCACCGCGAGCGGCGAGACCCGGCGCGGACCCTTGTCGCGCAGCGCGTCGTAGTTGTCCAGGAGCGTGGTGACGCCCCCGATGCCCGAGGCGATCGACACCGCGAGGCGGTCCCCGTCGACGGCCGCCTCGGCGAGGCCCGCGTCCGCCCACGCCTGCTGGGCGGCGACCATGGCGAACTGGCTCGACCGGTCCAGGCGCCGCGCCTTGACGCGCTCGAGCACCTCACTGGGCTCCACGGCGACGCGGCCGGCGATCTTGACCGGCATGTCGGCCGCCCAGGGGTCCTCGAGGCGGCGTACGCCGGACCGGCCGGCCAGCATGGCCTCCCAGGTGGACGTGACGTCCCCGCCGAGCGGGCTGGTGGTGCCGAGACCGGTGACGACGACTCGGGTGCTCATGTGGGTCTTCCGTTCCTTGCGTGGTCGATGGGGGCCGCTGGCCGGTGGTCCTCGCGGACCACCGGCCGGGTGCTCAGGCGGCTTGCGCGCGCTCGATGAAGGCGACCGCGTCGCCCACGGTGCGCAGGTTCTTCACCTCGTCGTCGGGGATGGTGACGCCGAACTTCTCCTCGGCGGCGACGACGACCTCGACCATCGACAGCGAGTCGACGTCCAGGTCATCGACGAACGACTTGTCCAGCTGCACGTCGCCGGTCTCGATGCCGGCGACCTCGTTGACGATCTCGGCCAGGTCGGTGCGGATCTCTTCGGTGGTCATGTTGCTTCCTTCTCCTTGGGTGGCGGTGAACTGGTGGGTGGTGAACCGGGGGGTTGGACCGCAGCGGCGGGCCGGGTGGTGCGGGCGGGCCTCGGGGTGCGGGCTCAGGGGACGATCACGACCTGTGCGGCGTAGGCCAGGCCGGCGCCGAAGGCGATGAGCAGGGCCGTGTCGCCCGAGCGTGCCTCACCCTCGGAGATCATCCGCTCCAGGGCCATCGGGATGGAGGCGGCCGAGGTGTTGCCCTGCTCGGCGACGTCGCGGGCGACGCGGACGTGGGCCGGGAGACCCATGGAACGGGCCATCGCGTCGATGATGCGCATGTTGGCCTGGTGGGGGACGAAGACGTCGAGGTCCTCCAGCCGCACGCCCGCCTGGTCGAGGGCCTGTCGCGCCACCTTCGCCATCGCGAAGGAGGCCCAGCGGAAGACCGCGTTGCCCTGCATGGTCAGGTGGGGCATCACGCCGCTGCCGGGTGCGTCCGCGGTGCCCACGACGTCGCGCCAGTCCTCGCGCTGCCGGATCAGGTCGGACTGCTCGCCGTCCGAGCCCCAGACGACGGGGGAGAGGCCGGGCTCCTCGCTGGGCCCCACCACTGCGGCGCCCGCGCCGTCGGCGAAGATGAAGGCGGTGCCCCGGTCGTTCAGGTCGGTGATGTCGCTGAGCCTCTCGACCCCGATGACGAGCACGTGGCGGGCGGTGCCGCCGCGGACCAGGTCGTTGGCCAGGGCCAGCCCGTGGCAGAAGCCGGCACAGGCCGCCGAGATGTCGAAGGCAGCGGCCTGCTCGGTGCCGAGCTCGTGGGCGATCATGGTGGCGACCGCCGGGGTCTGCATCAGGTGGCTCACGGTGGCCACTACCACGCAGTCGACCTGGCGGGCCTCGATCCCCGCTCGCTCCAGGGCCGCGGCGGCCGCGCGCACCCCCATCAGCTGCACGGTCTCATCGGCGGTGGCGAACCGGCGCTCCTTGATCCCGGACCGCTGCTGGATCCACTCGTCGGAGGACTCGATGGCGGCGACCAGGTCGGCGTTGCGCACCACCCGGCTCGGCCGGTAGGCCCCGACTCCCAGGATCCGGGCGCCCGGGGAGCCGGTGGTGGCGGCGAGCGGCCGGAGCGCGGTCACGCCGCCCCCTCGGGATGCAGGCGCAGCAGCGGCTGGCCCGGCGAGACGGGGTCGCCGTCCTCGACGAGCCACTCCATCACCTGGCCACCGTGCCGGGCGGAGACCGGGGTGCGCTCGCGCAGGCTGGCGACGTCCCCGATGACGCTCCCCGGGGGCAGGGATTCGGTGGCGTCCACGCCGCTGGCCTGGTGGAAGGTCCCCTTGGCCGGGGCGACGACCATCCGCCAGGTGGGGGAGATGTCCATGGGCGAGGCCTCGCCGTGCCGGTCGCAGAAGGCCCGGGCCTCGTCGAGCTGGTCGGGGTGCTTGAGGGCGAAGGTCTCCACGCCCTTGAGCGCGCGCTTCGCGATGCCGGTCAGGGTGCCGGCGGGCGGCATCTCCAAGATGCCGGTGACGCCTAGGTCCTGCATGGTCTCCAGGCACAGGTCCCAGCGCACGGGCGTCGCGATCTGGCCGACCAGCCGGGCCAGCAGCTCCGGGCCGTCGTGGACGATCTGGCCGTCGCGGTTGGAGATCACGCGGGTCCGGGGGTCGTGGGTCGACACGGAGCGCGCCAGGGCGGCCAGATGGGCGACCGCGGGCTCCATGTGGACGGTGTGGAAGGCGCCGGCGACGCTCAGCGGGACCAGCCGGGCCCGGGCCGGGGGCGCGTCGGCGAGGGCACGCAGCTGGGCGGCCGTGCCGGCGGCCACGAGCTGGCCGCGCCCGTTGTCGTTGGCCGCCACGAGACCGTGGGAGGCCAGCGTCTCGAGCACCTCCTGACGGTCGCCGCCGAGCACCGCGGTCATGCCGGTGGGCTCGGTCGCGGCGGCCCGGGCCATCGCCGCGCCGCGCTCGCGGACCAGCACCATGGCCTGCTCCGCGGTGATCGCCCGGGCGCCGGCGGCCGCGGTCAGCTCGCCGACGCTGTGCCCGGCCACCGCCCCGATCTTGCCGAACGCGTCGGCGGGGTGGGGGAAGAGCTCCAGGGCCGCGACCAGCCCGGTCGCCACCAGCAGCGGCTGGGCGATGCGGGTGTCGCGGATGGTCTCCGCGTCGGACTCGGTCCCGTGCGTGACGAGATCGAGACCGGCGACGGCGGAGAGCCAGTTCATGCGGGACCTGAAGACCGGGTCCTGGACCCAGGGGGAGAGGAAACCGGGGGACTGGGCACCCTGGCCGGGTGCGACGATGACGAGCACGGAGCCAACTGTGCCGGTCCCGGCCCACCGAACCCATCGGGGACGCACACGAAAGGTCGCGGCGAAGTTTGTGGGGTTCCTACAAAGGGTCGGCCGCGCTGGAGCGGTGCGCCTGGCGCCCCAGCACGAGGGCGAGCTGGAGGGTGAAGCCCTCCCGCGGCGCGGTCGGGTCCAGGCCGGTGAGGGCCGCCACCTGGCGCAACCGGTAGCGGACCGTGTTGGGGTGCACGTAGAGCGCGCGACCGGCCGCCTCCGTGGAGCCGCCGGCGGCGAGGTAGGCCGAGACGGTGGCGACCAGCGCCCCGCGGGAGGCGGCCAGCGGGCCGTAGACCTCCTCGACCAGGTGCCTGCGTGCGTGACCGTCCCCGGCGAGGGCGCGCTCGGGGAGCAGGTCGTCGCTGCTGACCGGACGGGGGGCCTCGGGCCACCCCGGGGCGGCGCGCAGCGCGGCCGCCGCGGCCCGCGCCGAGACGTGGGCCCGGTCCAGGCCGGGGACCACCGGGCCCACGGCCACCTGCCCCTCGCCGAAGAGGTCGGCCACTGCGCCCGCCGCCGCGCGCGGGTCGCGGACCCCGCCCAGCACCACCACCAGGCGCTCACCCTGGGTGGCGCAGAGGGCGTCCATGCCGGCGAGCCGGGCGAGGCGGCGTACCTCCCCGAAGACGTCGGTGTCGGTGCGGGACAGCGGAGCGCTGCCCAGGACCACGGTGACGCCGTCGCGGGCCGCCCAGCCGAGCGCGCTGGCGCGGGAGAGCAGGGTCTCGTCGCCCTCAGACCTGAGCACCGCGTCGACGACCAGGGCCTCCAGCCGGGCGTCCCAGGCCCCCCGGGACTCCGCGGCTCGGGCGTAGACCTCGGCCGTGGCGAAGGCGACCTCGCGGGCGTAGCGCATCACCGCCGCGCGGACCGCCGGGATCTCCGTGGGCTCGACCAGCGACTCGATGTTGGACTCCACGACGTCGATGCTGAGCCGGATCAGGTCCACCGTCTGCTGCAGGTTGATCACCCCGGTGAGCTCGCGGGGAGCCGCACCGAAGATCTGGCCGGCCAGCGCGTGCCCCCACGATCCCTCGGCCCCCGACTCGGGCGGGCTGCGCAGCCACCCGGTGAAGCCGCGGATGCCTGCCTGCACGATCAGCCCGACCCAGGACCGGTCCTCCGCGCTCAGCTGAGCGAACCAGGGCATCTGGTCCTCCATCCGGGCCATGGCCGCGGTGCTGAGGGCGCCCGACGAGCGGTCGAGGGCCGAGACGACGCCGGCACGGTCCTGCGGGACCAGGTCATCGGTGGCGAAAGTCACATCCCCATGTTAGTGCAGACCCGCCAAAGGTCTCGATCACGTTAAAGCCTTCGCACGGAGCGGCTCACCAGGGAGGGCGGATGCTTGAATACGAGCACAGCGACGAAGGGGGGAGCGCGTGTCCGACCCGGCCTTCGAGGTGGATCACCTCACCCTGCACGGTCACCGGCGGGCATTCGTGCGAGCCGGATCGGGGCCGGTGCTGCTGCTGCTCCACGGGCTCGGCTGCGACCACCGCACCTGGTCGCCGGTGCTGGCCGACCTGGCCCGGGACCACACCGTCATCGCCCCCGACCTGCTCGGCCACGGCCAGTCGGAGAAGCCCCGCGCCGACTACAGCCTGGGTGGCTACGCCAACGGCATGCGCGACCTGCTCACGGTGCTGGGCATCGACAAGGTCACGGTGGTGGGGCACAGCTTCGGCGGCGGCGTGGCGATGCAGTTCGCCTACCAGTACCCGGAGCGCACCGGGCGCATCGTGCTGGTCTCCTCCGGAGGTCTGGGGCCCGAGGTGAGTCCCGCCATCCGCGCCATCACGAGCCCCGGCTTCCACCAGGTGATGGGGGTGCTGACGCTGCCGGTCGTCCGGCACGTCGCGTCCACCACGCTGCGGGTGCTCGCCTCGACCGGCCTGCCGCGCACCCGCGACCTGGACGAGGTCGCGGCGGTCTACGAGCAGTTCACCGACCCGCGGCAGCGGGCCGCGATCCGTCACGTGGTGCGCGCCGTCGTGGACTGGAAGGGACAGGTGGTGACGATGGCGGATCGCGCCTACCTCACCCGGGAGATGCCGATGTGCGTGGTGTGGGGGGCCGACGACCACGTCATCCCGGCGACCCACGCCGCCCACGCAGCCGCCCTGGCGCCGTCGGCGCGGGTGGTGGTGCTGCCCGACAGCGGCCACTTCCCGCACAAGGACCACCCGGAGGAGTTCGCGGCCATCCTGCGCGAGTTCATCGCGGGGACCGAGCCCCAGCGCCACTCCCGCGCGACCTGGCGCCGACTGCTGGAGCAGGGCCAGGACCGCCCGGTGCGCCAGAGCGAGGCCGGGCGGTCGCCCGTCTCACCGGTGCCGGACCTGCACAGACGCCCGGCGGGCTGAGCCGCGCCGGGCGCCGCGCCTCAGGCGTCGCCGCCCTCCTGCGCCACGTCCGAGACCGCGGTCGGGTCGTCGATCCGGTAGCGCCTGGCCGCCTCGGCGACCTTGTCGACCGGGAACTCGCCGGCGTCCGCGAGCGCCTGGAGCGCCTGGACGACGATCGACTCCGCGTCCACGTGGAAGAACCGCCTGGCCGCCGGCCGGGTGTCGGCGAAGCCGAAGCCGTCGGTCCCCAGCACCCGGTAGTCGTTCGGCACCCACCGGGCGATCTGGAGGGGGACGGCCGCCATGAAGTCGGAGACGGCCACCACGGGACCCGAGGACTCACGCAGCTTGTCGGTGACGTAGGGCGTCCGGCGCTCCTGGTCGGGGTGCAGCAGGTTCCACTCCTCGGCGGCCACGGCGTCGCGGGCCAGCTCGTTCCAGGAGGTCACCGACCAGCCGTCCGCGACGACGCCCCAGTCCTCGCGCAGCATCGTGGCGGCCTTCTCGGCCCAGGGCCAGGCCACCCCCGAGGCGAGGAGCTGGACGCGGGGTCCGTCGCCCTCGCCCACGCTGACCCGGTGCAGGCCGCGCAGGATGCCGTCGACGTCGACGTCGGCGGGCTCGGCCGGCTGGCTGACCGGCTCGTTGTAGACGGTCAGGTAGAAGATGACGTTCTCGGCCTGGTCGCCGTACATCCGGGTGAGGCCGGACTCCATGATGTGGCTGACCTCGTAGGCGAGCGCCGGGTCGTAGTGCACGACGGCCGGGTTGGTGCTGGCCAGCAGGGGGGAGTGGCCGTCCGCGTGCTGGAGGCCCTCCCCGGTCAGCGTGGTGCGCCCGGCGGTGGCGCCGATGAGGAAGCCGCGCGCCAGCTGGTCGGCCATGGCCCAGACGGAGTCGCCGGTGCGCTGGAAGCCGAACATCGAGTAGAAGATGTAGAACGGGATCATGTGCTCGCCGTGCGTGGAGTACGCCGAGCCCGCCGCCGTGGCCGAGGCCATCGCGCCCGCCTCCGAGATGCCCTCGTGGAGCATCTGGCCCTGAGCCGACTCCTTGTAGGCCAGCAGCAGCTTGCGGTCCACGGCGTCGTACTGCTGGCCGCCCGGGTTGTAGACCTTGGCCTGCGGGAACATCGAGTCCATGCCGAAGGTGCGGTACTCGTCGGGCGCGATCGGCACGATCCGGTCGCCGATCCCCTTGTCCTTCATCCAGTCGCGCAGCAGGCGGACCAGCGCCATCGTGGTGGCGATCTTGTTCTTGCCCGACCCCTGCCGCAGCTCGGTGTAGGTGTCCTTGCCAGGCAGCGTCAGCGGGGTCGCCCGCTCGACCCGCCGGGGGACGGAGCCGCCCAGCGCGCGACGGCGCTCGAGCATGTACTCGATCTCGGGGGCGTTCTTGCCGGGGTGGAAGAAGGGCGCCCCGCCGGTCTGGTCGTAGGACTCCTCGAGCTCCCGGTCGCTGATCGGCAGGTAGAGCCGGTCCCGGTACTTCTTCAGGTCGGCCGGCGTCAGCTTCTTCATCTGGTGGGTGGCGTTCTTGCCCTCCAGGGCGTCGATCGTCCAGCCCTTGATGGTGTGCGCCAGGATCACCGTCGGCTGACCGACGTGCTTGGTGGCGGCGTCGAAGGCGGCGTAGACCTTGCGGTAGTCGTGCCCGCCGCGGGGCAGCTTCTCGATCTGCGAGTCGCTCATGTGCTCGACCATCGCGCGCAGGCGGGGGTCGCTGCCGAAGAAGTCCTCGCGGACGAACGCGCCGTCCTCGGTGGAGTAGGTCTGGAACTGCCCGTCGGGCGTGGTGTTCATCCGGTTGACCAGGACGCCGTCGACGTCGCGGGCGAGCAGGGCGTCCCACTCGCGGCCCCAGATCACCTTGATCACGTTCCACCCGGCGCCGCGGAAGTTGGCCTCGAGCTCCTGGATGATCTTCCCGTTGCCGGTGACCGGGCCGTCGAGCTGCTGGAGGTTGCAGTTGATCACCCAGGTGAGGTTGTCGAGCTCCTCGCGGGCGGCGACCCGGATCGCGCCGAGCGACTCGGGCTCGGCCATCTCGCCGTCGCCGAGGAAGGCCCACACGCGCTGGTCCCGGGTGTCCTTGATGCCCCGGTTGGCCAGGTAGCGGTTGAAGCGCGCCTGGTAGATCGAGTTGATGCCGGTCAGGCCCATGGAGACCGTGGGGAACTCCCAGAAGTCGGGCATCAGCCGGGGGTGGGGGTAGGACGGGAGGCCCTGGCCGACGCCGTGCTGCACCTCCTGCCGGAACCGGTAGAGCTGCCCCTCGGTCAGCCGGCCCTCGAGGAAGGCCCGGGCGTAGATGCCCGGCGAGCCGTGCCCCTGGATGTAGATCTGGTCGCCGCCGCCGGGGTGGTCCTTGCCCCGGAAGAAGTGGTTGAAGCCGACCTCGTAGAGGCTGGCCGCGGACTGGTAGGTGGCGATGTGGCCGCCGACCTCCAGGCCCTTGCGGTTGGCGCTGGAGACCATCACCGCGGCGTTCCAGCGGATGAAGGCACGGATGCGCCGCTCCATCTGCTCGTCACCGGGGAACCACGGCTCACGCTCGGAGGGGATGGTGTTGATGTAGTCGGTGGAGCGCAGCGCGGGGACCCCCACCTGCTTCTCGCGCGCCCTCTCGAGCAGGCGGAGCATGAGGTAGCGGGCCCTGGCCCGGCCGCGGTCGTCGACCAGCGAGTCGAAGCTCGCCAGCCACTCCTGAGTCTCCTCCGGATCGATGTCCGGCAGCTGCGTGGGCAGCCCTTCATGGATGACGGACGGGGTGTACGGGCGATCGGTCGGCTGGTCACTCACGGGTGCATCGTCGCACGTCGGCGCGGCAGGAAGAATCTACCGGCTGGTACGCCTGTTGGGCTCAGGCTTGCGCTCAGGGCCGGACTCCGCTGGACTACTCATCACTCCGCGCATCCGCGGGGGTATACGTGACGAAGGAGGGTCCGTTGACTGCGAGCGTGGGCGGGGAGTCCACCCAAGGATCGGGCGACGGCGTCGCGAGCAGGCTGGGGCTGAAGCCCGGACTGGTCGTGCAGGAGCTCGGCTGGGACCAAGACACCGACGACGACCTGCGGATCGCGATCGAGGACGCCATCGACGCCGACATGGTCGACGGGGACTACGGCAACGTGGTCGACGCAGTGGTGCTGTGGTGGCGCGACGAGGACGGCGACCTGGCGGACGGCCTGGTCGACGCCAAGACCGACGTGGTCGGTGGCGGCGCCATCTGGCTCCTGACTCCGAAGGTGGGCCGGCCCAACAGCGTCGACGCCGCCGACATCGCCGAGGCCGCGCCGATCGCGGGTCTGGCCCAGACCACCACCGCTGCCGTCAGCAAGGACTGGCAGGCCACCCGGCTGGTCACGCCGAAGACACCCGCCTGAGCCGTCGTCCAGCACTACGGACACGGCCCTCCACGAGCCCGAGGTTCACATGAGCATCGTCAAGACCCTGTCCGTGCTGTCCAGCGCCGGGGTGGTCCACCCCATGTCCCCTCGTGTCCTGCGCGGGATCGTCAAGACCGTCAAGGCGTGGGGGACCGGCCCCGCGGGCGGCTTCAGCCAGCTCGCGATCTCGCGTCCCGACGAGGTCGGCCTGATCGACGAGCTCGGCTCCCTGACCTTCAAGCAGATCCACGAGCGTTCCAACGCCCTGGCCAACGCCCTCGCCGCCCGCGGGGTGAAGGAGGGCGACCAGGTGGGGATCATGTGCCGCAACCACCGCGGCTTCGTCGACGCCACCATCGGGGTCGCCAAGCTCGGCGCCGACCTGCTCTACCTCAACACCGCCTTCGCCGGGCCGCAGCTCGTCGACGTGATCGCGCGGGAGAAGCCCGTCCTGGTCATCCACGACGAGGAGTTCACCGCTCTGCTCGCCGCCGCCGAGGTCAAGGACAAGATCCTCGCCTGGACCGACGCCCCCGGGGCACCGGACTCCCTGGAGTCGCTGATCGCGGCCCACCCGACCACCGACCTCACCCCGCCCGAGCACCACGCGCGGATCGTCATCCTCACCTCCGGCACCACCGGCACCCCCAAGGGGGCTCCGCGCAAGGAGGCCGGCATCAGCAACGCGGTCGCCCTGATGTCGCGGCTGCCGCTCAAGTCCGGGTGGCGCACGCACATCGCCGCGCCCCTCTTCCACACCTGGGGCTTCGCCCACCTCTTCCTCGGGATGCTGCTCGGCTCGACCATCGTGCTGCGGCGCAGGTTCGACCCCGAGGAGTCGCTCAAGGTGGTCCGCGACGAGCGCTGCGACTCCTTCATCGTCATCCCGGTGATGCTCCAGCGCATCCTCAACCTGCCCGAGGAGACCCTGGCGGGCATCACGATGCCGTCCCTGAAGATGGTCGCCGCCTCGGGCTCGGCGCTCCCCGGCGACCTGGCCCTGTCCTGGATGAACCGGTTCGGGGACAACCTCTACAACATCTACGGGTCGACCGAGGTGGCCTACGCCTCCATCGCCAACCCCGTCGACCTGCGCGAGGCGCCCACCTCGGCCGGGAAGCCGCCGTACGCCACCACCGTGAAGATCTTCGACCCGGCCGGCAAGGAGGTGCCGCAGGGGGAGACCGGGCGCATCTTCGTCGGCAACTCGATGCTCTTCGAGGGCTACACCGGGGGCGGGGGCAAGGAGATGATCGACGGCCTGATGTCGACCGGTGACGTCGGCCGGTTCGACGAGAACGGTCGCCTCTACGTCGAGGGCCGCGACGACGAGATGATCGTCAGCGGCGGCGAGAACGTCTTCCCCCGTGAGGTCGAGGACTGCCTGTGCCGTCACGACAGCGTGGTGGAGGCGGCCGCGGTGGGCATCGAGGACGAGGAGTTCGGCTACCGGCTGCGCGCCTTCGTCGTGGTCTCGGACCCGGCCGCGGCCGACGAGACCGTCCTCAAGGACTGGGTGCGCGGCAACCTGGCGCGCTACAAGGTGCCGCGCGAGATCGTCTTCCTCGACGAGCTGCCGCGCAACGCCACCGGCAAGATCCTCAAGCGCGTCCTGGCCAACAGCTGACCCGCTCGCGAGCAGGGTGGGCGAGCCTCACCCTGCTCCGGCCAGGCAACCGGTCGGTGCGATGATGGCGCCATCATGAGCGGACTCATCCCCGGGGGCCCCGCCCCCGACTTCACCCTGCGCGACCAGTTCGGGCAGGACGTCACCCTCTCGTCGTACCGCGGGCGGAAGGCGGTGGCGATCCTCTTCTACCCGTGGGCCTTCTCGGGGGTGTGCACCGGGGAGATGGCGGTGGTCAGGGACCGCCTCGACGAGTTCATGACCTTCGACACCGAGGTCGTCGCGATCTCCTGCGACCCGGTGTTCTCGTTGCGTGCCTTCGCCGACCAGGACGGGCTCAACTTCCCCCTGCTCTCCGACTTCTGGCCCCACGGCGAGGTCTCCCGGGCCTACGAGGTCTTCGACGAGGCCAAGGGCATCCCGCGGCGCTCCTCCTACGTCGTCGACCGGGCGGGCACCGTCTGCTGGTCGGTGCACAACCCGATGCCGCAGGGTCGGGACCTCGACGAGCACCTCGTCCAGCTCCGTGCCGCGGCCGAGGCCTGACGCGGAGAATTCTTTACCTTCGCAGAGCCCGAACTGCCGGACACCGGTGGTTCCCAGGGCATAGCATCATCCTTGTTGAGCCGCTGGTGACCCGAGACGCCAGCGGCTCAACTCATTTCCCGTGCCGTAGTCTTGGCCCGCCTCGCGTCGGTAGCTCAGCGGTAGAGCACTCGGTTTACACCCGAGCGGTCGGCGGTTCGAAACCGTCCCGACGCACGCCGCACTAGGATTCACCTCCATGCCCACCCTGCAGGAAGTCGTCGCGCGTCTGCACACGTGGTACCCGCCCGGCACCGCCGAGCAGTGGGATGCCGTGGGCCTCGTCCTGGGCGACCCGGACGCTCCGGTGCGGCGGGTCATGTTCGCGGTGGATCCCACCCTGGAGGTGGCCCGGGAGGCCGCCGGCTGGGGCGCGGACCTGCTCGTGGTCCACCACCCGCTCTTCCTCAAGCCGGTCCACGGCTTCGCGGCCACCACCCCCAAGGGGCGGACCCTGGCCACGTTGGCGGGGGCGGGCTGCGCGTTGCTCACCGCCCACACCAACGCCGACCAGGCGGTCGACGGCGTCTCCGAGGCGCTGGCGCGCACCCTCGGGCTGACCGGGCTCGAGCCGCTGCTGCCGACCCCGCAGGAGGCGCTGGACACCCTCGTGGTCTACGTGCCCCGGGAGGACGCCGAGCGGCTGCGCCACGTGCTCGGCGAGGCGGGGGCAGGTGCTCTCGGCGACTACGACCTGTGCAGCTTCACCGGCGCGGGAGAGGGGCGGTTCCGTCCCCAGGAGGGCGCGGACCCCGCGATCGGCCGCCCGGGCGAGCTCGAGGTCGTCGCGGAGGAGCGGATCGAGGTGGTGCTGCCTCGGGCGCTGCGTCGGCAGGTGGTGCGGGAGATGCTCGCCGCCCACCCCTACGAGGAGCCGGCCTACCACGTGCTGGAGGTGGCCGACCCCGGCCAGGCGGTCACCGGCACCGGCCGGATCGGGTCCGTCGACCCGACGACCCTGGAGGAGTTCGCCCGCCTCGTCGGTGACCGGCTCCCGGCGACCGCGCAGGGGGTCCGGGTCGCGGGCCGCCCGGACCGTCCGATCCGCCGTGTCGCGGTCGTCGGCGGAGCCGGCGACTCGTTCCTCGACCACGTCGCCTCGCTCGACGTCGACGCCTACCTCACCAGCGACCTGCGCCACCATCCCGCCGCGGAGTTCGTCGAGAAGCAGGGGCCCGCGCTCATCGACGTGGCGCACTGGGCGGCGGAGTGGACGTGGCTCCCGGTGGTGGCCACTCGGGTGCTGGCGACGTGGGGCGATACCGTGGAGACCCGCGTCAGCACCATCCGCACGGACCCGTGGACGTTCCAGATCCCCGCAGGCCCACCCACCGAAGGAGCACGACCCTGAAAGCCGATCCCGCCGACCAGGCCAGGTTGCTCGACGTCCAGGAGCTCGACTCCGCCGTCGACCAGCTGCGCCACCGCCGCGCCCACCTGCCGGAGGCGGCCGAGATCGAGAAGCTGGAGGCCAGCCGCGCCGAGGTGGCCGACCGCGCCCGCGATGCCCGCATCGTGGTCGACGACCTGACCGTCGAGCTGCGGAAGGCGGAGGCCGACGTGGAGCAGGTGCGCACGCGCCGGACGCGCGACCGCGACCGCATGGACCAGGGGCTCGTCAGCAACCCCAAGGACCTGCAGCGGATGACTCACGAGCTGGAGTCGCTCGAGCGCCGCGTCAGCACCCTCGAGGACGCCGAGCTGGAGATCATGGAGCGCCTCGAGGAAGCGCAGGCGACGTTGTCGCGCCACGAGGAGGAGCTGGCCGCCAGCGACGCCAGGCTTGCCGACCTCGCTGCCGCGCGGGCCGAGAAGGAGGCGGAGATCGACGCCGAGCTCCAGTCGCTGGTGGCCCGCCGCGGTCCGGCCGTCACCGACCTGCCCGCAGACCTGCTCGCTCTCTACGACCGGCTCCGGCAGGCCAAGGACGGCATCGGGGCGGCGCTGCTGCGGGCGCGGCAGTGCAGCGGGTGCCGCCTCGGGGTCGACGCCCAGGAGCTCGCCCGGATCAAGGCCGCTCCCGCCGACGACGTGATCCGCTGCGAGGAGTGCCAGCGGATCCTGGTCCGCACGGCCGACTCCGGGCTGGGCGGCCAGGCCCCGGCCTAGACGTCCGCGACCACCACGTCGAGGCGGGTGCCGTGGGCACCCGGGTGCCCCTGCTCGACCTGCCAGCCCAGGTCCCGCAGGGCCCCGGCGAGGCCGCCGGCGCTGCGGGCCGTCACCCCCTCCTCCAGGAGGGCGCGGACGAGGCGCCCCTTGGTGGCCTTGTTGAAGTGGCTGACGACCTTGCGGACGCCCCGGTGCTCGTGCAGCACCCGGATCCCGACCGTGCGCCCGGCCAGGTCGGGGCCCGGGCGCCAGAAGGCGGCGTAGGTGCCCGAGCGCAGGTCCACCAGGAGCCCACGGCCCACGCGGTCGGTGACCGCGGGCCCGAGGCGCTCGCGCCAGTGGGCGGCGACCGGGCCCAGGTCCGGGAGCGCGGCGTCGCCGGAGAGGCGGTAGGCGGGAATGCGGTCGGCGGGGGAGACGAGCCCGAAGAGGGCCGAGGCGACGGCCAGCTGGCGGGTCGCGCGCCGCTTGGCCGCCGGCGAGAGCGTGGCCGGGGAGAGGGCGTCGTACAGGACGCCGGTGTAGACCGCGTCGGCCCGTGCGGTGGGGGCGGTGGTCAGCTCGGCGTTGCGGGCCACCAGCGCGGCCTGGGTGGGGCCGAGCCCCAGCACCCGCGCGGCGTCGGCCGGGTCGTCGGCGCAGAGCCGGACGAGCGCGTCCAGCAGCAGCGACCTGGTCGGGGTGAGCGAGGGGAAGGACAGGGTCGTCAGGTCGAGGGGCTTGCCGCGGAGCGGGGCGGTCTTCCCCTCACTGGGAGGCAGCAGGATGAGCACCGGGCAACCCTAGGACGCGCCTGCCGGCGGCCGGACAGCCGCCTTGCCGACGGTCCGGGCGCGGGTGCAACCTGGGCTGGCCCCTGGTGCGTCATGAGGGGACACGCACCCTCCGGGAGGACACCATGACCGCCGACCACCTGTCTCGAGACCGGTTCCGCAGGCCCGCACGCGCCCGGTGGCTGACCGGCGCCCTGCTCGCCGCGGTCACCGCGAGCGCGCTCGTCCTGCCCGGGGCCGGCCACGCCTTCGCCGGGTCCGGGAGCCGCACCGGGGCGAGCGCGGCGGCCGAGCTCGCCTCGGCGCCGGCCCGGACCCGGCTCGCCTTCACCGTGGAGGACTGCGAGGGCTGCCTGGTCAGGCTGCACCAGGCTCGTCGCACCCGCGACGCCCGGGTGCTGCGCGAGTGGTCGTCGCGGGAGCGCACGGTGCAGGACGGCCGGGTGGTCTTCTACGTGGCGAGCCGCCGGACCCGCGGCATGGCGGCGACCGTCCACGCCCCGTGGGAGGGCCAGACCGGCTACGCCACGACCGTCGCGTGGCGCTACGGCGGCAAGTCGGTCGGCGACCCGATCTCGCTCAAGGAGGCGGTGGGGAAGCGACGCGCCTCCGCGTGCTGGGAGGGCACCCGGCAACGTCACCTCACCCTGCCGCTGGTGGTCGAGCGGATGGAGGTGGACGGCGTGCGCGGGCGGGTGCCGGGCAGCATCGCGTTCGTGCCGACCACCCAGTCGTGGCTGCCGCCCATGCGGGAGGTCTGGGACGGCGTCCTGGGCTCCCAGGACGTCAACATCTGCCGGTGAGCCGCGACGCGGGGCTCACGCCAGGGAGAGGAAGAGCTTCTCCATCTTCTTGACGTCCACGCTGTCGACACCGCCGCCGTCGACGAGGCACTGCTGGAGACCGGTGGCCACGATCGCGAAGCCGGCCCGGTCGAGCGCCTTGGAGACCGCCGCGCCGAGCAGGGTGTGACGCAGATCTCATTCGGGTCTACGGTGAGGAAAGTCGCGCGCGAGCGCGCGATCCCAGGAGCTCCACGACGTGGCTCCGAGGACGAGGGAGCCCGACATGACGGTCCGACCCGCACGCACCCTGACCGCCGTGCTGAGCACGCTGCTGACGGCGGCGGCGCTCGTCGTCCCACTCGCGCTGCTGGCCGGCGGTTGGTCCTCGCCCGCGGGAGTGAGCGCGGCCGCCCAGCAGCAGGACGCGGGGGCCTGGTGGCCCGCGGACCGGCCGGGTCGCCAGCGCTCGGCCGACTGCGGTCGGTGGGTGGTGGACGCCCGCGGCTACTGCGTGGCCGACGACCGACGCAACGGGCTGGAGCTGGGCGTGCGGTTCCGGACCTCGAGCCCGGTGCTGGTCACCGGGCTCCGTGTCTACCGGGTCGACCCGTCGCGGCTGCGGATCTCCTTGTGGGACGAGCAGGGCAACCGGATCGCCGCGGGCGAGGTGGCCGCCGGGACGGCGGACGGCTGGACCGACCTCGCCTTCGACACCCCGGTCGAGGTCGGCCCCGACGTCACCTACACCGCGTCCTACTTCACTCCTCGCACCATGTACGCGTTCGAGTACGGGTTCTTCGCCGGACGCTCGCTGACCGAGGGGCCGGTCACTGCGCTGGCCGACACCGAGAGCAGCCCGAACGGTGCGCACTGCTACGACGAGGCCCCCTGCGGCTCCTACCCGTCGCGCGGCCACCGGCAGTCCAACTACTGGATCTCTCCGTTGTGGCAGCCCGCCGGAGGGCCTGGCCCGTCGGCGTCCCCGACGCGCACCCCGGGACAGGACCCCACGAAGTCACCGGCCCCGACGCGGCCCCCGGGCGGGCCGAACGGTCCGGGGCAGGAGCCCACCCAGGGGCCAGGGGCGAAGGAGGCGGCCCCCCGGGTGGTCGGGTGGCGGGCCAAGCCCCGCTCCGGGCGGGTCGCGGTGCGCATCCGCTTCTCCGAGCCGCTCCGGCGGAACAGCGTCACCAAGGCCGCCGTACGCCTGTCCCGGCCCGGCGGCAGGAGCGTGCCCGTGCGGCTCAGGCTCTCGGAGGACGCCACCCGGCTGGTGGTGACCGCGAGGTCCGCGCTGAAGCGCCGGACGAGCTACCGGGTCTCCGTCGCCCCGGCGATCAAGGACGTGGGCGGTGCCCGGCTCGACCAGCAGCCGCGGAAGGCGGGGCGCCAGGAGGCTGTGTGGTCCTTCCGGACGCGGTGAGCCGGCGTACCGAGGGCAGGGCGGCTGCGGCCAGGGAGCCCGCGGCCATCACGGCGGCGCAGACCCAGAGCCAGGCTGTCACCCCGGTGGCCGCGCTGACGGGTCCGACCAGGGCCAGGCCCAGCGGGCGGGCCAGGTAGGACCCCACCAGGTCGAAGGAGTAGACCCGCGCGAGCTTGTCCGGGGCGATGTTCTGCTGGATGGCGAGGTCCCAGTTGACCGAGAAGATCTCCAGCCCGAGACCGTGCAGGAACGCGCCGACCAGCAGGACGGTGAGGCTGTCGCCCAGCGCGATCGCGGCGGGGAAGCACGCGGTGAGCGACAGCAGCAGGGTGCCGACGAGGAGCCCCCGCCGAGGACGGATCAGCAGCGAGATGGCGCCACCCGCCATGAAGCCGGTCATCAGCGCCGCCAGGGCCCAGCCCCAGGCCGCGACGTCCTACGCGTCGCGGACGGCGATGGGCCCGAGCACGCCCTGCACGCCGCCGTAGAAGAGGTGGTAGAGCGTGGCCTGGAGGATGAGCATCCACAGCCAGGTGTGGCTCAGCACCTCGCGCGCGCCCTCGCCGAGGTCGCCGACCAGCGAGCGCACCTGCCCGTGGGCGGAGGTGGCCGGCAGAGGAGCCACGTCCAGCTGGTGGAAGCAGTACGCCGCCGCGGCGAAGGACACCGCGTCCAGCGTGATGGCCCACCCCGATCCCGCGGCGGCGACGACGATTCCGGCTCCCGCGAAGCCGACGACCATGGCGGTGTTCTGCAGGAGGCGCCGCAGCGCCACCGCGGAGGGCAGGACCTCCTCCGGCACCGTCTGGCGTGTCAGCGCCGCGGACGACGGGCCGCTGAGTGCGGAGAGCGAGCCGTTGGCCATCCCGACCAGGCCGAGCATCAGGATGCTGGACCAGCCGCCGATCAGGCTGGCCCCGATCAGGGCCTGGGTGGCCGAGGCGCCCAGGGCGGACCCCTGCAGCAGCAGGGCGCGGGGCACGCGGTCGCCGATCACGCCTCCGAAGAGCGTGGTCAGCACGTGGGTCAGGGCGTACGCCGCCTCGACCAGCCCGAGCTGGGTCGCCGAGCCGCCGAGGTCGAGGACGGCGAAGGCGAGCGCCACCGGCGTGATCGCGTTGCCGAGCGCGCTCGTCGTGGTCCCGGCGACCAGCCACCGGAAGTTCCGGTGGGCGAGGGCGGGCGGCGGCACGCGAGGCACCGTACTGGGCGGGCGCGCCCCCGTCGATGCCTATCGGACGGTTCGCCGCCGACCCGCTGCGCGGTCAGAGCAGGCGGGGCGCGCCGTCACTCGCTGCCGTCCGGCTGGTCGTTGTTCTTCTGAGCGCCCCAGCCGTGCACGCGCTCGATCTCGATCAGCGCGCTCACGCGGGCGCGGTCACGCTGGGGGTAGGGGTTGCCCGAGTAGTGGGTGGACAAGGCGTCGATGTCCGCGAGCCCCTCGTCGTCGTAGATCTCCACGACGCGACCGATGAGCGTGACGTGGGTGTACCACGACGCCTCGTCGAGCACGGTGAGGGAGACACGCGGGTCCCTCCTGAGATGGGCGAGTCGCTTGCGGCCCTCGTCCATGTTGACCAGGACGCGGTCCCCGCGAAGCAGGTACCAGGTGGCGGCCGAGACGGGCTGGCCGTCGGAGCGGGTGGTCGCGATCACCGCCGGGTTCGGCTTCTCGAGCATCGCTCGAGCGGATTCGTTGAGGGACGTGGGAGGCATGAGGGATCCGTTCGTCGGGGGGTGGTGAGTCGGCCCGAAGGGGCCTTCGTGGTGTACCCGTGAGTCGGTGAACTCATCGCCCCGCAGTTGCGGCGGTCCCGACCACGCCCGCCGCGGTGAAGACGGTGGGTACAGCAGACCCCTCTGAAGCGCGTCTTCGCAGCTCAGAGGGGGTGAAGCGAATGGGCCAGCCTGTAAGCCGGGTTCTGTCCCGCCTCGCGGCGGGGGCGATCATCCATCTACGACGACCGTTGCCGATCGCCTCCTGCGGTCTACCCGTGCACTCGGGCGGGCCGCCCTCGAACGTGCACGCACCGGCCGCTCTCACGTCCGGCTTCTTGACCTTGCTCCCGGTGGGGTTTGCCTAGCCGCCCCGGTCGCCCGGGGCGCTGGTGGTCTCTTGCACCGCCGTTTCACCCTTGCCGCTCCCGGAGGAGAGGCGGTCTGTTCTCTGTGGCACTGATCCCGCGGGTCACCCCGGGTGGGTGTTACCCACCACCGCGCCCTGTGGAGCCCGGACTTTCCTCGGCGAGGCGGTCTCCCGCCCCGACGCGATCGCCCGGCTGGCCCATTCGCGAGGACGAGTCTAGGGAATCGCGCGACCCGGCGCAGCGTTGGGGAGGCATGGAGCAGGAGTACCAGGTCCCGCCGATCACCCCGTCGGGGATGTGGCGCCACGAGCAGGCGTACGCCGCGGCGTACGACCTGCTGGTCCGGCGCCTCCCGGAGGAGGCGCTCAGGCTGCTCCAGCCCGCGCTGGCCGAGGAGCCCGGCAACACCGGGCTGCGGACGCTGCGCGCCTGGGCGCTGATGATCCGCGCCCAGCTCGGCCCGGCCGAGCAGGAGCTGCGTGCCCTGGTCGAGGACAACCCGAGCGACGACTGGTCCCGCCACGCGCTGGGCCGCGTGCTGGAGCGGCAGAGCCGGCTGGAGGAGGCGCTGCCCCACCTGCGGCTTGCCGCGGTGATGTCGATGGAGTACGACCACGAGGCGGCGGTCTTCCGGGTCGAGCAGGCGCTCGCCCGGCGCCAACCCTGACGCTCCTGGGGCAGACTGTCGCGCGTGAAGCCGACGATCGCACACGCCCGCACCCGCCCCCGGATCACGAGCGCCCTGACGGTGGCGGTGGTGAGCGCGGTGACCGTGACCCTGCTGGGGGCGGCCCCGACGTCGTACCCCGCCGGCTCGGCGTCGGCTGCCGAGCCCGCCGCCGACGTGCATGCCCGCAAGGCCGCCGTCCGGGCTCCCCGGGTGCGGATCGGCGAGGAGCTCGCGCCGTCCGCGACGAACCGCTACCGGTTCAAGGGCCGGCAGGGGCAGCGGGTCATCCTCATGCCCGACGGCTGGCCGAACGAGTACCACGGTTGCTACGCCAACGCGTCGCTGCGCATCGGCGGTGCCACCCTGGAGAAGGGCGCGATCGGGGACTGGCGCCTGCCACGGACCGGGACCTACCGGCTGCGCCTCGGTGACTTCTGCGTCGACCGGCTGCAGCTGCGGATGCGGCGCTACCAGCGGCCGACGCGGGAGGTGGGGGACGACCTGCCGACCCGCTTCACGCGGACCCTCATGCGGTCCGCCGTCGTCCGGCTGCCGGCGGGGCGCCCGGTCATCCTCGAGCAGGTGGGTAGCGCCGCCGGGGTCTACGCCACCGGCCTCGTCCCGGACGGGTCTCCCTTCATCGGTTGCCACGTGCACGTCCTGACCGCCGGCACGGGGCTCAGCTGCGGACCCGGCAGGGTCTCCCGCCTGGCCCTCGTCTCCGCCCCGACGCGCAGCTCCGTGCGGCTCGCGCGGGTCGTCCCGGCGCGGGTCGACGGTTCGCCGGTCGAGGTCGCCGACCCGGGGACCACGCTGGTCCGCGTGGACGTGCCTGGCCCGACCGCGGTGCGGGTCGAGGGTGCGGCCGTGCCCCACGCCGTCCTGGGTGCCCGCCCCTGGGTCTCGTTGTACTCCGCCACCGGCGCCGGGGACGGGTGGGACCTGATCGCCTTCGAGGTCGAGAACCCAGACGGCACCCGACTCCCGTCGGGCTGGACGATCGAGAAGGCCGGCAGCTACCTGTTCCAGCTCAACCGGCACCTCGTGGGTGACGGGCCGCAGGCACTCGCCGTCCGCACGAGCCCGAACCCGCCGCCGGGGGAGAGCCGCTGGTAGGGCCGGGCCGGCCCAGCGGGGCTGCCCGGCGGTACGGGCCTCACGGGTTGGTCAGCACCTCGGCGCCGTCGGCGGTGACCAGCAGGGTGTGCTCGAACTGGGCGCTGGCCCGCCGGTCCTTGGTGACGACCGTCCAGCCGTCGTCCCACATCTCCCACTCGTGGGTGCCGAGGTTGAGCATCGGCTCGATGGTGAAGGTCATCCCGACCTCGATCAGGTCGTCGTAGGCGTCGGTGTCGTAGTGGGGCACGACCAGCCCGGAGTGGAAGGCGGTGCCGATGCCGTGCCCGGTGAACTCGCGGACCACGCCGTAGCCGTACCTCTTCGCGTAGGCCTCGATCACCCGGCCGATCACGTTGATCCGGCGGCCGGGGCGCACCGCGCGGATGCCGCGCTCCAGTGCCTCCCGGGTGCGCTCAACCAGCAGCCGCGTCTCCTCGTCGACCTCGCCGGCCAGGAAGGTGGCGTTGGTGTCGCCGTGGACGCCGTCGAGGTAGGCGGTGATGTCGATGTTGACGATGTCGCCGTCCTCCACCACCCGGCTGTCGGGGATGCCGTGGCAGATCACCTCGTTGACGCTGGAGCACAGCGACTTCGGGAAGCCGCGGTAGCCCAGGGTGGACGGGTAGGCGCCGTGGTCGCAGAGGAACTCGTGGCCGATCCGGTCCAGCTCGTCGGTGGTGACGCCGGGCGCCACGTGGGATCCGACGAGCTCGCGGGCCTGCGCGGCCAGCCGTCCGGCGACCCGCATCCGCTCGATGGTCTCGGCGTCCTTGACCTCCGATCCCTCGAAGCGGGCCGGGGCGGGCCGGTCGACGTACTCCGGCCGCTGGATCGCCGCGGGGACCTGTCGGCGGGGTGAGATGCGGGCGGCCACGACGGAAGTCACGGCCCCGAGTGTAGTTTCCCGCTCCGCGGTCCTGGGCCGGGCGGGTGCATGGGCGGGCGCGTGGGACGCCACGTGTCGGTGGTGCTGCGCCCCGGCGCGTGTACGTTCTCCGACTATGAGCGACACGCCGGAGTACTGGTTCTGCCTCAAGCACCACGCGGTGGAGGGACGGGACGGCTGCAAGAACGCCGACCGCCTCGGCCCCTACGGCTCGCAGGGGGAGGCCGAGCGCGCGCTGGAGCGGGTCGAGGAGCGCAACGAGAGCTGGGACAACGACCCGGCCTGGAACGACGACGACGAGGACGACGAGGACGGCGACGGCGCGGAGCCGACCCGGCCCTGACGCGCGTCGGCCCCCGGGCCTCAGCGCGGGGAGACCCGCAGCACGCGGTCGCGCCCGTCGCCGTTGGAGGTGGTGATCAGCAGGCTGCCCCCGGGCGTGGTGGTCACGCTGCGCAGCCGGCCGAACCGGCGCAGCGAGCGCGGCGCGCGCTCCCACCTCGACGCGCCGTCGGCGTCGAAGCGCAGGAAGACCAGCCGGCTGCCCTTGAGGGCGGCGACCGCCAGGGTCCCGTCCAGGCGCCCCCAGCCGGCGCCGCGCACCCAGTCGGCCCCCGAGGTGGCAAGGGTGGGCCGGCCGGAGCTCCAGCGGGCGTCGATCTGCTCCCCGGGCAGCGAGTGGTCGGTCATCGGGACCGACTCGTCGTAGCCGGGACCGGGGTTCCACCCGTAGTCGCCGCCGGGGACGAGCAGGTTGACCTCGTCGTCGCGGTCGCTGCCGTGCTCGACCGACCAGAGGCTGCCGTCGGCGCGCTGGGCCAGGCCCTGCACGTTGCGGTGCCCGTAGGTCAGCACGAAGCGGCGCGGCGTGCTCGCCTGCGCCCAGGGGTTGTCGGGCAGGGCCCGGCCGGTGCGCGCGTCGAGGCGCAGCACCTTGCCGGCCAACGAGTCCAGGTCGCGCGGGTGGCTGCTCACCCCCGAGTCGCCGGTGCCGACCAGGAGGGCGCCGTCGCGGCGGTCCAGGAGCAGTCGGCAGCCGCCGTGCTTGCCGCTGCTCAGCGGGACCCCACCGAGCACCGTCCGCCGGTCCTTGAGGGCGGTCCAGGCTCGGTTCACGCGCCAGCGGGTGACCCGCACCTCGGTCCCGGAACGGCCGCGGGCGCCGTGACAGGCCCACAGGGTCCGCGACGGCGCGTCGAGGGCGATCGACATCAGCCCGATCTCGCCGCTGACGTGCACCAGCCCCCGCAGCGAGGCCAGGGTGCGGCGCTCGCCCTTGCGCACCACGCTGATCCGGGCCCGCTCGCGCTCGGTCACCAGCACCCGGCCGCCGGGGGCCGGTTGGGCGTCCCAGGGGAGGTCGAGGCCGCGGGCGAGCGTGCGCACCTTGAACGAGGGCATCCGCGCCCCGGCGGCGGTGGTCTCCCCGGTGGCCTGCGTGCCGGCCTCCGGGCTGGTCGTCGCGGCCGTGGGTCCGGCGGCGGCGACAGTCCGGGCCGACGGGGCCGACGGGGCCGGCGCGGGCGCCGCGAGCGAGGAGGCGCCCAGCGCCAGCACCAGGCCGGAGGCGGCGAAGGCCGAGAGGGACAGGGTCGTGGTGCGCCGGGTCCGCATGGCAGCGCACGGTACGCGGACCACGGGCCGGCCCGGAAGGGGTCCCCGGCTAGAAGGTGTGCTCAGGACCGGGGAACGTCCCGCCGCGCACGTCGTCGGCGTAGGCCCTGGCCGCCTCCAGCAGCACGGTGTGCACGTCGGCGTACTGCTTGACGAACCTGGCCATCCTCCCGGTCCGCAGGCCGAAGGCGTCCTGCCAGACCAGCACCTGCCCGTCGCAGCCCGGCCCGGCGCCGATGCCGATGGTGGGGATGCGCAGCTCCCGGGTCACCTCGGCGGCGACGTCGCCCGGGACCATCTCCATCACCACGGCGAACGCCCCGGCGTCCTGGACCGCGCGGGCGTCGGCGAGCACCCGGTCGGCGGTCTCGCCGCGGCCCTGCACGCGGTAGCCGCCGAGGGTGTGCTCGCTCTGCGGGGTGAAGCCGATGTGCGCCATCACCGGGATGCCGCCGCGGGTGCACCGCTCGATCACCGGCACCATCTCGGCACCCCCCTCGAGCTTGACCGCGTGGGCGCCCCCCTCCTTCATGAACCGCACCGCGGTCAGGTAGCCCTGCTCCGGCGAGGCCTGGTAGGAGCCGAACGGCAGGTCGCCCACCACGAGCGCCCGTCGCGCCGAGCGGGCGACCGCGCGGGTCAGCGGGAGCAGCTCGTCGACCGTGATCGGCAGCGAGGTCTCGTTGCCCAGGACGTTGTTGGAGGCCGAGTCGCCCACCAGCAGCAGCTCGATGCCCGCCTCGTCGAAGGTCGCGGCGGTGTACATGTCGTAGGCGGTGAGCATCGTGAAGCGCTCCCCGCGCTCCTTCATCTCCCGCAGGTGGTGGGTGCGCACGCGCTTGACGGGGGCGGCGGGGCCGGGGGACGCGGCCCCGGATCCGTACGGCGCGCCGACGTCGCCGTGCTGCTGCTCGCTCATGCGATTGCTCTCCTCTGGCTCGTCTCGCGGCTCCCCGCTGGAGTCCACGGACTCCGCACAGGCTATTCCTGCCGGACAGGTTGACGATGTGGTGGGCACCACGTCGCCCCGGCCCGACCTAGACTCCGGGCGTGGACTTCTACTCCGCCTACGCGCACGGGTTCGCGCGCGTGGCCGCCTGCACCCTGCCGGTCGCCCTCGCCGACCCGGCGACCAACGCGCGCCGCGTGGTCGAGCAGGCGCGGGCGTGCCACGACGACGCGGTCGCGGTCGCGGTCTTCCCCGAGCTGTGCCTGAGCGGCTACTCGGTCGACGACCTCTTCCTCCAGGACACCCTGCTCCAGGCCGTGGACGAGGCCCTGGCCTCGGTCGTGGACGCGAGCCGGGAGCTGCGGCCGCTGCTGGTCGTCGGCGCCCCGGTCGTGCACGGGTCGCGGGTGCTCAACTGCGCGGTGGTGATCCACCGTGGGCGGGTCCTCGGGGTTGCGCCGAAGTCGCACCTGCCGACCTACCGCGAGTTCTACGAGCGGCGCTGGTTCGCCCCGGGCGACGACCTGGCCGGGCACGAGGTCATGGTCGCCGGCCAGCGTGCCCCGCTGGGCCCCGACCTGATCTTCCGGGCGGTCGACGTCCCGGGCCTGGCCGTCCACGTCGAGGTCTGCGAGGACCTGTGGGTGCCGGTGCCGCCCAGCGCCCGGGCCGCGCTGGCCGGCGCCACGGTGCTGCTCAACCTCTCCGGCAGCCCGATCACCGTCGGGCGCGCCGAGGAGCGGCGCCTGCTGGTGCGCAGCGCCAGCGCCCGCTGCCTGGCGGCCTACGTGTACGCCGCGGCGGGGCAGGGCGAGTCGACCACCGACCTGAGCTGGGACGGCCAGACGATGGTCTACGAGGTGGGCGACCTGCTGGGGGAGGGGCAGCGGTTCCCCGAGGGCCCACAGCGCACGGTCGTCGACGTGGACCTGGCCAGGCTGCGCAGCGAGCGGCTGCGGCAGGGCACCTTCGACGACAACCGCCGCAGCCTCGGCACCGCCCAGACGTCGTTCCGGACCGTGGACCTCACCCTCGAGCCCCCGGCCGGGGACGTGGGGCTGCACCGCAAGGTCGACCGCTTCCCGTTCGTCCCCGACGACCCCGAGCGGCTCGCCCAGGACTGCTACGAGGCCTACAACATCCAGGTCTCGGGCTTGGAGCACCGCCTGGTCTCGATCGGCAGCCCCAAGCCGGTGATCGGGGTCAGCGGCGGGCTGGACTCCACGCACGCGCTCATCGTCGCCGCGAAGGCGATGGATCGCCTCGGGCGCCCGCGCAGCGACATCCTGGCCTTCACGATGCCCGGCTTCGCCACCGGCGAGGCCAGCAAGTCGTACGCCACCCGGCTCGCGACCGCCCTGGGGGTGACCTTCGAGGAGATCGACATCCGGCCCGCTGCCGAGCAGATGCTGGCCGACCTGGACCACCCCTACTCCCGCGGCGAGAAGGTCTACGACGTCACCTTCGAGAACATCCAGGCGGGTCTGCGCTACGACTACCTGTTCCGGCTGGCCAACCAGCGTGGCGGGATCGTGGTCGGCACCGGGGACCTGTCCGAGCTGGCCCTGGGCTGGTGCACCTACGGGGTGGGCGACCAGATGTCGCACTACAACGTCAACGCCGGGGTGCCCAAGACCCTGGTGCAGCACCTGATCCGCTGGGTGATCAGCCACGACGAGCTCGACCCCGGGGCGGACGAGGTGCTGGCCGAGATCCTCCGGCAGGAGATCACCCCCGAGCTCATCCCCACGACGGAGGGGGGGAAGCCGCAGGCGACCGAGGACTCGGTCGGCCCCTACGCGCTCCAGGACTTCACCCTGTTCCACCTGGTGCGGCTGGGCCACTCGCCGGCCCGGATCGCCTTCCTGGCGATGCACGCCTGGGCGGACGCGGGGACGGGGGAGTGGCCGCCCGGCTACCCCGAGCAGGACCGGCCGTCGTACGACCTGGCGGCGATCCGCCGGTGGCTCGAGGTCTTCCTCCGGAGGTTCTTCGCCTCCCAGTTCAAGCGCAGCGCCCTGCCCAACGGACCCAAGGTGAGCGCCGGCGGGACGATGTCGCCGCGAGGGGACTGGCGGATGCCCTCGGACGCCCGCGTGGCCGCCTGGTTGGCCGACCTGGACAGGGTGCCGCGAGGCTGAGCGTGTCCGTTTGGGTGATCCGCGCGTGGACGGCACACCGGTAGGACATAGTTTGGTGCCATGGGCAAGCAGGAAGACTTCGTTCTCCGGGCGCTCGAGGAACGGGATGTGCGGTTCGTCCGCCTCTGGTTCACCGACGTGCTGGGCTACCTCAAGTCAGTGGCAGTGGCGCCGGCCGAGCTGGAGAGCGCCTTCGGTGAGGGCATCGGCTTCGACGGGTCCGCGATCGAGGGCTTCGCGCGGGTGCAGGAGAGCGACATGCTCGCCAAGCCCGATCCCTCGACCTTCCAGATCCTCCCCTGGCGGGGCGAGGGCCCGGCCACGGCGCGGATGTTCTGCGACATCCTGATGCCGGACGGCAGCCCCTCCTACGCCGACCCGAGGCACGTGCTGAAGCGCACCCTGGGGCAGGCCGCCGACAAGGGGTTCACCTTCTACACCCACCCCGAGATCGAGTTCTACCTCTTCAAGGACGTCCCGCAGCCCGGTGTCGAGCCGGTGCCGGTGGACCGCAGCGGCTACTTCGACCACACGGCGCAGTCGATGGGCGCCGACTTCCGCCGCGAGGCCATCACGATGCTGGAGTCGATGGGCATCTCCGTCGAGTACAGCCACCACGAGGGCGGCCCCGGCCAGCAGGAGATCGACCTGCGCTACGCCGACGCGCTCTCGACCGCCGACAACGTGATGACCTTCCGGACGGTGATCCGCGAGGTGGCGCTGACCCAGGGCATCTGGGCCACCTTCATGCCCAAGCCGTACACCGAGCACCCCGGCTCCGGGATGCACACCCACGTGTCGCTCTTCGAGGGCGACCGCAACGCCTTCTTCGAGGCGGGCGCCCAGTACCAGCTCTCCAAGACCGGCAAGCAGTTCATCGCCGGTCTCATGCGCCACGCCGCCGAGATCACCGCGGTCACCAACCAGTGGGTCAACAGCTACAAGCGGCTGATCGGCGGCGGCGAGGCGCCGTCCTACATCTCCTGGGGGCACAACAACCGGTCCGCGATGGTCCGGGTCCCGATGTACAAGCCCAGCAAGGGACAGTCCACCCGGATCGAGCTGCGCTCGCTCGACGCCGCCTGCAACCCCTACCTCGCCTTCGCGGTGGTCCTCGCGGCCGGCATGAAGGGCATCGAGGAGGAGTACGAGCTGCCCCGGGAGGCGGAGGACGACGTGTGGTCGCTCAGCGAGCGCGAGCGACGCAGCCTCGGGATGACCGCGCTGCCGCGGACCCTCTACGAGGCCATCAACATCGCGGAGAGCAGCGAGCTGCTCGCCGAGACGCTCGGGGAGCACGTCTTCGACTTCTTCCTGCGCAACAAGCGCGCCGAGTGGGAGCAGTACCGCGGTCAGGTGTCGGCCTTCGAGCGTGACCAGATGCTGCCGGTGATCTGACGTGCCGGGTCACCGCGGCGAGGGGGAGGAGCGCCGGGCCGGCGCTCGGAAGGCGGCGCGCCCGGTCCTGGACCCGACGCCCGTGCCCCACTCGTCCGCGGTGGCGGGCTCCGGACACGTGCCGAGGCGCCGACCCGTCGTGGGCCGCGACTACCGGGTGGACCCCACCCGCGTCACCGGCCCGATCCGGCTGGTCCTCGAGCCGATGCTGTGGGTCGCCTTCGCCAGCGGGGTCGTGTGGCTCCTGGTGGCGGTGGACCCCGGGGTCCGGGACCCCGACGCCGGCGTCGCGGTCTACCGTCACACCCTGCCGTTGGCGCTCCTGGTGGGCACCCTGCTGGTCGTGTCCACGGTGACCGCGCTGATGTGGCTGCCCACCTCGACGACGGCCGCCCGGGCGCGCACGTCGTTCGCCGGTCTGGGGATGCTCGCCTCCGGGTGGCTCTTCTCCGCGGTCAACCCGGTGGACACCACCGACTTCCTGAGCCTCTCCTGGGCCTGCATCGCGGTCGGCGTCCTGCTCGTGGCCGTCTGCGCCGTGCCGTGGCCCACCAAGGCCTCGCGCCACCCCGGACCCCGCGGCCCGCTGGCCAGGGCCCTGGTGCTGAGCCTGGTGGTGGCCGTCGGCTGCGTCTCGCTGCTCGCCTGGGAGAGCGCCCAGGAAGGCCTCGTGGGCCGGGGCCCGGGCACCGGTGACGCCTGGGACGAGCTGCTGCCGCTGCTGAGCCTGCTGGTCGTGCTGATCGCGGGCGTACGACTCGTGCTCCGGCTGCCCTCGCGAGACCATGCGCGCTGACCTGGGAACCACCCGGCTGATCAGGGCGGGCTTCCAGGACCTGGAGCGGGCCCGCACGGGACTCGCGGCCCTGGGTGCTCATGCCGCCGCGCTGCTGGACCTGCTCTCCCGCGCGGCCGACCCCGATCTCGCGCTCTCCTCGCTGGTCCGTCTCGCCGAGGCCGCCGACCCGGCCGACGACCTGCTGGAGTCCCTCGCCTCCGACGAGGGTTCGGCGATGCGGGTGGTGGCGGTGCTCGGGGCGAGCGAGTCGCTCGGGGACCACCTGGCGCGCCACCCGGAGCAGTGGCGCGAGCTCACCGACCCCTCGCTCGGCTGCACCCGTCCGGCCGCCTGGTGGTTGCGCGCCCAGCTGCTGGCCAGCGTGGGAGCCTCCGCCGACGACGAGATGCCGGTCGCCACGGTGGAGGACCACGCCGCGGTCGACGCACTCCGGGTCGAGTACCGCCGGCTGCTGCTCCGACTCGCCGCCCGGGACCTCGCCCACCACCAGGGAGTGGACGACCTCGCCGCCGAGCTCTCGGACCTGGCCGCCGGCACCCTGGAGGCGGCGCTGGCCGTGGCCCGGGCCCGGGTGGGGGAGGACGCCGCCACCGCGCGGCTGGCCGTGGTCGCCATGGGCAAGTGCGGGGCCCACGAGCTCAACTACGTCTCAGACGTCGACGTGATCTTCGTGCACGAGGCGGTCGAGGGCGCCGACGAGAAGAAGGCCACCCGGGTGGCCACCCAGCTGGCCGCCCAGCTGATGCAGGTCTGCTCCGACCAGACCCGCGAGGGCACGATCTGGCCGGTGGACGCCGGGCTCCGCCCGGAGGGCAACGCCGGGCCCCTGGTCCGCACCCTGGCGAGCCACCAGGGCTACTACGAGCGCTGGGCGAGGACCTGGGAGTTCCAGGCGCTGCTCAAGGCGCGCCCGGTCGCCGGCGACCTCGACCTCGGCCGGCGGTTCGTGGCGATGGTCTCGCCGCTGGTGTGGTCGGTGGCCGAGCGGGACGGGTTCGTCACCGACGTGCAGGCGATGCGCCGACGGGTGCTGGAGCACATCCCCAGCAAGGAGGCGCAGCGGCAGCTCAAGCTCGGCTCCGGCGGACTGCGCGACGTGGAGTTCGCCGTACAGCTGCTCCAGCTGGTCCACGGCCGGGCCGACGAACGGCTGAGGGTCGCCACGACGCTGAGCGCGCTGGCGGAGCTGACCCGCGGCGGCTACGTCGGGCGCGAGGACGGGGAGACCCTGCACCGCGCCTACGCGTTCCTGCGCACGCTCGAGCACCGGATCCAGCTCTTCCGGCTCCGCCGCACCCACGTGGTGCCCTCCGACGAACGCGACCTGCGCCGGCTGGGCCGCTCGCTGGGGTTCGCCAAGGAGCCGGTGCAGCGGCTCGAGGAGACGTGGCACCACCACCGGCGCGAGGTGCGACGCCTCCACGAGAAGCTCTTCTACCGGCCGCTGCTCGACGCGGTGGCGCGCATCCCCGGCCCGGACGCCCGCCTGACCATCGACCAGGCGCAGGCGCGCCTCGCGGCGCTCGGCTACGCCGACCCGAAGGCCGCGCTGCGGCACCTCGAGGCCCTGACCAGCGGTGTCTCCCGGTCGGCGGCGATCCAGCGCACCCTCCTCCCGGTGATGCTGGAGTGGTTCGCCGACTCCCCGGACCCGGACGCGGGGCTCTTCCGCTTCCGGCGGATCAGCGAGGCGCTGGGGGACAGCCACTGGTACCTGCGCCACCTGCGCGACGAGGGGCAGGTGGCGCAGCGCCTGGCGCGGCTGCTGTCCACCTCGGCCTTCGCCACCGACCTGCTCGAGCGCGAGCCCCAGGGCGTGCGCATGCTGGGAGCCGACCTGACCCCCTTGGGGCCCGGGGTGCTGAGCACCGAGATGCTCGCCACCGCCCGGCGCCAGGAGGGCCCGGAGGACGCCGTGCGCTCGGTGCGCGCGATCCGGCGCCGCGAGCTCTTCCGGATCGCGGTGGGGGACCTCTTCGGCGAGATCGACGTGGCCGACGTGGGCCGTGCCCTCGGCCGGCTCACCGACGCCACCCTCGAGGCCACCTTGGACGTGGCCGTCCGGCAGGCCTGCGCGCAGCGTGGGCTGGCCGAGCCGCCCGCCCGCCTGGCCATCGTGGCGATGGGCAGGTACGGCGGCTTCGAGCTCTCCTACAGCAGCGACGCGGACGTCATGTTCGTCTACGAGCCGGTCGACGGGGTCGACGGGCAGACCGCGGCCGGGTGGTCCCAGGCGGTGGCCAACGAGATCCGCCGGCTGCTGGCGCTGCCGGGCAGCGATCCCGCGCTGGAGGTGGACGCCGACCTGCGGCCCGAGGGCAAGCAGGGGCCCCTGGTGCGCACCCTCGACTCCTATGCGGCCTACTACGCCAAGTGGTCCCACGTCTGGGAGGCCCAGGCCCTGCTGCGGGCCGACGCCGTGGTGGGCGACCAGGGCCTGCGGGACCGCTTCACCGAGATGATCGACCCGCTCCGCTTCCCGCGCGGGGGAATCAGCGCGGACGAGGTGGTCGAGATCCGCCGTATCAAGGCCCGGGTCGACGACGAGCGGCTGCCGCGGGGCGCCGACCCGCGCACCCACCTCAAGCTGGGGCGCGGCGGGCTCGCCGACGTCGAGTGGACCGTGCAGCTGCTGCAGCTGCGCTTCGCCGGCGACCTGGAGGGCCTGCGCACGCCGCAGACGCTCCAGGCCCTGCAGGCCGCCGCCGACTACGAGCTCCTGCCCCAGGAGGACGCCCGCACCCTCGTCGAGGCGTGGCGGATGGTCAGCCGGGTCCGCAACGCCGCCACCCTGGTGCGGGGTCGTCCGGTCGACCAGCTGCCCCAGGACGCCCGCGAGAAGGCGGCCGTGGCCAGCGTGCTGGGCTACGGGCCGGGGGAGTCGGACCGGATGGTCAACGACTACCTGCGGATCACCCGCCGGGCTCACACGGTCGTGGAACGGATCTTCTGGGGCTAGCGTCCGGCTTCGCGCCGGGCCTGGCGCAGCGCCTGCCAGGCGCCGCTGGACCACAGCGCCCACGCGACCAGGAGCGGCTGGAAGAAGAGCCGCCCGAACCGCTTGCCGTCGGTGTCGAGGCCGAACGCGTCGGTGCCCTCGACGTACTGGGCGATGTTGCCCGGGAAGATCACGACGAAGAAGGTGGCGGCGGCCAGCCCCACGCTCACCCGGGGCCGCTCCAGCAGCAGGAGCCCGAGGCCCAGCCCGATCTCGGCCACTCCCGAGACCACCACGACGACGTCGGTGTCGACCGGGAACCAGTCGGGCACCTGCGCCGAGAACTCCTGGCGGGCGACGGTCAGGTGCGAGACCCCGGCGAAGGTGAGCACGCCTCCCAGCACCCAGCGGGCCAGCCGTTGCGGCACCGACGTCGCGGGAGCGGGACGGGTGGTCGCGCGGCGTACGAGATCGAGCACGTCGTCCTCCGGAGCTGGTCGGGGTGGTTCGGGCCCCTGCTGGGCGGCCTCAGGCGTTCGGGCCTCAGGCGTTCGGGCCTCAGGCGTTCGGGGTGGTCTCGCCCCGCCCGACAGCGCCGTCGTGGCTGGCCTGCACCTGGTCGAGCAGCTCCATCAGGGGCTTCTCCTGCCGCGCCTTCTCCTGGTACTTGGGGCCGAGGGCACGGATCTGCTCCCGCTCGGCCAGCAGCGCCTGGTAGATCCGCTCCCGCTCGGCCGCGTCGTGGGTGTACTCGGAGTCCAGGTAGGCCTTGGCGTGCCGGCGGGCGTTGGCGATGGCGTTCTGGGCCTTGCCCGCGGGGCTGACCAGGGAGGCGATGACGGTCAGGATCAGGGTGCCGACGATGACGGTGAGGGAGAGACCGATCCCGACCTCGACCACCGGGACGTGCTCGCCGTCGTTGATGAACGGCAGGTTGTTCTCGTGCAGGGCGTGCAGGATCAGCTTGACGCCGATGAAGGCGAGGATCGCCGCCAGCCCGTAGGAGAGGTAGATCAGGCGGTCGAGAAGGCCGTCGATGAGGAAGTAGAGCTGGCGCAGGCCCAGCAGCGAGAACGCCGTGGCGGTGAAGACGATGAAGACGTCCTGGGTGAGGCCGAAGATCGCGGGGATCGAGTCGAGCGCGAAGAGGATGTCGGTGCCGCCGATGGCGACCATCACCAGCAGCATCGGGGTCATCACCCGCTTGCCGTTCTCGATGGTGAAGAGCTTGTCGCCGTCGTAGTAGTCGGTGGTGTGGAAGACCTTGCGGGCCATGCGGATGATGAAGTTGTTGGCCTCCTCGTCCTCCTCGTCCTCGGGCTTGAGGAGGTTGCCGGCGGTGATCAGCAGGATCAGGCCGAAGAGGTAGAAGATCCAGGCGAACGAGTTGATCAGCGCCGCGCCCAGCAGGATGAACCCGGTGCGGGCGATCAGCGCGAAGACGATGCCGAAGAGCAGGACCTTCTGCTGGTCCTCGCGAGGCACGCGGAAGCTGGACATGATGATGAGGAAGACGAAGAGGTTGTCGACCGAGAGCGCCTTCTCCGTGATGTAGCCGGCGAAGTACTCCGAGCCGGCCTGGCCGCCCCCGAAGAGGAGGACGCCGAAGCCGAAGAGGATCGCGATGCCCACGTAGAGCGCCGACCAGAGCGCGGCCTCGCGCAGCGTGGGGACGTGGGCCTTGCGGACGTGGAAGAAGAAGTCGAACGCCAACAGGGCGATGATGCCGACGATCGTCAGACCCCAGACTGCTGGGCTCACGTCCATGTGTTCTGCTCCTTGCTCGACCCGATGACCCGGAAAGTCTCGCAGACGCCCGGTGAGTCCCCGTGGCCCGCACCCGCCAGCAAGGTGAGACAGGTGTCTCATGGTGGCGTGATGACTCTTGCGTGTGAGGTGGGCCACATGCTCTGCTGCGGCTACCACAGCTCGGGGGCAAGAGGAGAGATCGTGAAGATTCGACGCATCATCACCGTGCTGGCCGCCTGGACGGCCGGGGTCGCGCTCGGGCTGGCTCCGGTGCCGGCCCAGGCCGCGGAGCCGCTGCCGCCCTTCTACCAGGCGCCCGCCTCGCTGCCGGCGGCGAACGGGGACCTGATCCGTAGCGAGCCCCTGAACATCCTGGTCGACCCCTCGAAGCTCTTCGGGGTGCGCTCCCGCGCCACCCGGGTGCTCTACCGCTCGACCGACCGCACCGGCGCCCCGATCGCGGTCTCGGGGTCGGTGATCGTGCCCGAACGCGCCTGGGTCGGTCCGGGTCGGCGACCCGTCATCGGCTACGCCGTCGGCACCCAGGGCATCGGTGACACCTGCGCCCCCTCCCGCCTCTTCAGCGAGCTGCTGGAGTACGAGTCGATCTTCATGTCGGGCCTGCTGGCCCGCGGCTACGCGATCGCGATGACCGACTACGAGGGACTGGGGACCGCGGGGGAGCACACCTACATGGACCGCCGCTCCCAGGGCCAGGCGGTCCTCGACATGGTCCGCACCGCGCAGCGGCTCCCCGGCAGCGGCCTCTCCGCCCAGCACCCGGTCGCGTTCTACGGCTACTCCCAGGGCGGCGCCGCGGCCGCCTCCGCGGCCGAGCTCGCCGCCTCCTACGCGCCGGAGCTGAAGGTCAAGGGCACCGTGGCCGGGGCCGCGCCCGCAGACCTGCGGGCCCTGCCGGGAGCCATCGACGGGACGCTCTACTCCGAGTTCACCTGGTACGCCATCGCCGGTCTCTCGGCCAGCTACGACCTGGACATCACCACCTACCTCAACGCGGCGGGCAAGGAGATGTTCGCCGGGATGCAGGACAACTGCGTCTTCGACCTCTTCGGGTCGGCGTTCACCAAGTCGTCGGACTACACCGCCGACGGGGCCAGCCTGGGCCAGCTCATCGAGCGGGAGCCGTTCCGCACCATGATCGACGACCAGCGGATCGGGCGGATCCGGCCCAGCGCCCCGGTGCTGCTGACCCACAGCCTGCTCGACGACGTGGTGCCCTACCGGGTGGGCAAGCAGCTCGCCAGGGACTGGTGCGACCGGGGGGCCAACGTGCGGCTGAGCACCAACGCCACCCCGCTGCACGTGGGCGGCATGCTCAACAACGCCACCGAGGTCTACGGCTTCCTCGAGGCACGGTTCGCCGGCATCCCCGCCGCGTCGTCCTGCTGGCGGCTCTGAGGCGCGGGAGGACGCGGCTCAGGCCGGGTCGTCGTGCGGCCCCAGCAGGGGGTTGGGCTTGGGCACCGAGGTGTCGTGGTTCCCGTAGTGGTCCCCAGGACACATGTCGTAGCTGTGGGTCGGGTTCGGGTCGAACCAGCCGACGCTCTCGGTGTGGACGAGGTCCTCGGCGCAGTGGCGGCACCGGGCCGGGACGAGCCTGCCGCGGTGGAGCCGGCGCAACGGCTTGCGCCGGCCCTCCCCGTAGCCGGTCACGACATCGCGACCCGCAACGTGTCAGGGTTGCTGGGCGCCACGGCCGGGAGACCCTCGTAGGACCCGTTGGGGGTCACCACGGTGCCGGACTCGCCGCTGAGGATCTGCTGGGCCTCCTCGAGCCGGCCGATGGCAGCGATGCCCCCGGTCAGCTCCACGAACCGGCAGACCGCCTCGACCTTGGGCCCCATCGACCCGGCCGCGAAGTCCATCTCACGCAGGCTCTTGGGCGTGGCCTGGCGCACCGGCTCCTGCTCCGGGGTGCCGAAGCCGCGCATCACGCTCGAGACGTCGGTCAGCACCAGGAGGATGTCGGCGTCGAGCGCCTCGGCCAGCACCGAGCTGGTGAGGTCCTTGTCGACGACGGCCTCGACGCCGGTCAGCTGGCCGTGCTCGTTGCGGATCACCGGGACCCCGCCACCGCCGGCGCAGACCACCACGGCCCCGCTCTGCAGCAGCTGCCGGATCAGGCGCGTCTCCACCACCCGGTGCGGGCGGGGAGAGCCGACCACGCGGCGCCAGCCGGTGCCGTCGGGCTTGACGACCCAGCCGCGGTCCGCGGAGAGCTGTCGCGCCTCCTCCTCGGTGTACATCTCACCGACGAACTTGGTCGGGTTCGCGAAGGCGGGGTCGGCCGCCTCGACCAGCGTCTGGTTGATGATCGCCGCCACCTGCCGCCCGGGCAGCTCGTTCTGCATCGCCTGGAGCAGCCAGTAGCCGATCATCCCCTGTGTCTGGGCGCCGAGCACGTCGAAGGGGTACGGCGTGGTCAGGCGAGGGTCCGAGGCGCTCTGGAGGGCCAGCACGCCCACCTGGGGACCGTTGCCGTGGGTGAGGACCAGCTCGTGGTCGGTGGCCAGCGGCGCCAGCGAGCCGACCGCCCGCCGGACGTTCTCCTCCTGCACGTCGGCGTCCGGCTTCTGACCGCGTTGCAGGAGCGCGTTGCCACCCAGGGTGGCGACGATACGCACCTCAACCTCCCAGGGTGGCCACGAGCACGGCCTTGATGGTGTGCATGCGGTTCTCCGCCTGGTCGAAGACGATCGAGTGCTTGGACTCGAACACCTCGTCGGTGACCTCCAGCGACTCCATGCCGGTCTCCTGGAAGAGCTCCTCGCCCACCTTGGTGTGGCGGTCGTGGAAGGCGGGCAGGCAGTGCATGAACTTGACCCTCGGGTTGCCGGTGGCCTCCACCACGCTCATGCTGACCTGGTAGTCCTTGAGCTGGTCGATGCGCTGGGCCCACAGCTCCTTCGGCTCGCCCATCGAGACCCACACGTCGGTGTAGAGGAAGTCCACCCCGGCGACGCCGGCGGAGACGTCGGCCGTGTGGGTGATGCGGGCTCCCGTGTCGTCGGCGATGCGGGTGGCCTCGGCGATGATCGCCTCGTCGTTCCACAGTGACTCCGGCGCCACGATCCGCACGTCCATGCCCATCATCGCGCCGGTGACGAGCAGCGAGTTGCCCATGTTGTTGCGGGCGTCGCCGAGGTAGGCGAAGGCGATCTCCTCGTCGTGCTTGGCGCTGTGCTCGCGCATGGTGAGCATGTCGCAGAGCATCTGGGTGGGGTGCCACTCGTCCGTCAGCCCGTTCCAGACCGGGACCCCCGCGTAGGCGGCCAGCGTCTCGACGTTGGTCTGGGCCGAGCCCCGGTACTCGATGCCGTCGTACATCCGGCCCAGCACCCGGGCGGTGTCCTCCATCGACTCCTTGTGCCCGATCTGCGACCCGGTCGGGTCGAGGTAGGTCACGCGGGCACCCTGGTCGAACGCGGCGACCTCGAAGGAGCAGCGGGTGCGGGTGGAGGTCTTCTCGAAGATCAGCGCGATGTTCTTGCGAGCCAGTCGCGGCTGCTCCGAGCCGACGTACTTCGCGTGCTTGAGCTCGGCGGCGAGGTCGAGCAGGAAGCGCCACTCCTGGGGGGTGAAGTCCAGCTCGCGGATGAAGCTGCGGTTCCTCAGGTTGAAGGCCATGACTCAGATCCCTTCCCGCTCGACGGGGCACGACATGCAGCGCGGGCCGCCGCGGCCACGCCCGAGCTCGTTGCCCCGGATCGTGATCACCTCGACGCCCTTCTTGCGCAGGTAGGTGTTGGTGGTGACGTTGCGCTCGTAGGCGACGACCACGCCCGGCCTCAAGGCCAGCACGTTGCAGCCGTCGTCCCACTGCTCGCGCTCCGCGGCGTGCACGTCCTGGGTGGCGGTGAGGACGTTGATCGAGTCCAGGCCGAGCGCCTTCGCGATCGCCAGGTGCATGTCCTCGGCGGGGTGCGGGGTGATCTTGAGCTCCGTCTCGCTGTCGCCCGGCTCGATGGTGTAGGCCGGCAGCATCCCCAGCCCGACGTACTTGGTGAAGGTGTCCTCGTTGACCATCGTCATCACCGTGTCGAGGTGCATGAACGCCCGGGCCATCGGCATCGACAGTGCGACGACCTTGCTCGCGCTCCCCTTCTTGAAGAGTCGGCGGGCCAGCCGCTCCACGCCTTGGGGCGTGGTGCGCTCGCTCATCCCGATCAGCACCACGCCCCGGCCCAGGACGAGGATGTCGCCGCCCTCGGTGGTCGCGGTGCCGTTCACGGTGCCTTCGGACCACACCTGGTAGGAGGCGTCGGCGAAGCGGGGGTGCCAGCGGTAGATCGCCTCGTAGTGGATCGTCTCGCGGGCGCGGGCCCGCTTGCGCATCGCATTGATCGAGACGCCGTCGAAGATCCAGGCGGAGGTGTCGCGGGTGAAGAGATGGTTGGGCAGCGGGGGCAGCAGCAGGTCGTCGAGGTCGAGGGCATGCACCACCAGGGAGGCGGGCTCCTCGACGCGCTCGAGCAGCTCGCGCTTGGTCATCCCACCGATCAGGTGGGTCGTCAGCTCCGCATTCTCCATCGACCCGAAGGCGCTGTGCAGGCTCGCCATGGCCATCGGCCCGTAGACGAGCTCGTTGAGCGACTGCTCCAGGATGAACTTCTTCGCCTCGGGGATCGCCAGGGTCTCGGTCAGGAGCTGGTCGAGCAGGTAGACCTGCACGCCCTGCTCCCGCAGCACCTCGGCGAAGGCGTCGTGCTCGAGCTTCGCGTTCTTGACCCACAAGACGTCGTCGAACAGGAACTCGTCGTGGTTGCTCGGCGTCAGCCGCTTCAGTTCCAGGTCCGGACGGTGGAGGATCACTTGCTTCAGTCGGCCGACCTCGGAGTCCACGTGCAGGGTCATGTCCTGTTCCTTCCGGTTGTCTTGTCTTTCACCCTGCGTCTTCTCCGGCGCCTGGGGGAGGGGCCGAAGGTCACGAGCCCCGATGCCAACCGGCCGGTGTGGGGGGGACGCCCGCGCGGTTGCATGGAGGCGCCCACTTCGTCGGACCGAGCAGAGGTATCTCCGTGGCCAGACACGCGGCACAAGGATCCGACTCGTCGACAGACGAGCCGAAGAAGTCGAGGGAGCTGAGGTTCCCGAGCGCGTTCACCGTGCTCTTCGTGGTGACCGTCGTGGTGTGGCTGCTGGCCTTCATCATCCCGACGGGCAGCTACCAGAACGACGCCGAGACCGGCGCCCCCATCCCCGGGAGCTATGAGCGCACCGACGACCCCCTGACCTTCGGTGGCCGGCTGATGCAGATCTTCCTGGCCCCGGTCAACGGCCTGTACGGCGTGCAGAACGCCGACGGCTTCATCGGGCCCTACGAGGCCGGGGAGCTCTACGGCGCGGCGGGCGTCTTCCTGTTCGTCATCGCCATCGGCATCTTCATCACGATGTCGATGACCACCGGGGCCATCGACAACGGGGTCGCCCGGATCGCCCACCGGATGAGCCACCGCGGACCGGTGCTGATCGCCGTGCTGATGGTGCTCTTCTCCGTGGGGGGCACGACCGAGGGCATGGCCGAGGAGACCCTCGGGTTCTACGCCCTGGTCATCCCGCTGATCCTGGCCCTCGGCTACGACCGGATGGTCGCCACCGGGGTGATCATGGTCGGCGCGGGCGTCGGCGTCCTCGCCTCGACCGTCAACCCGTTCGCGACCGGCGTGGCCTCGGACGCAGCCGGGATCTCGATCGGCGACGGCATCGGGCTGCGTTTCCTGATGTACGTGCTGCTGGTGCCCGTGGGCATCTGGTGGGTGCTGCGCTACGCGCGCCGGGTCAAGGCCGATCCGGCCGTCTCCTACACCGGTGTGGTCCCGGGCGACGAGGAGATCCGCTCCAGCGGACTCGGCGAGCCCCCGGTGCTCACCGGCAAGCAGAAGCTGGTGCTGACGCTGGTGGGGCTCACGTTCGTCTTCATGATCTTCGCGATCGTGCCGTGGGCCCAGGTCATCGACGGGCCGAACGCGGAGAGCTACAGCTGGCAGCTCGACTGGTACTTCCCCGAGCTGGCGGCGCTGTTCCTGGCCATGTCCCTCGTCGTCGGCCTGATCGGCGGTCTGGGGGAGAAAGGGTTGACCGACACCCTGGTCAGTGGCGCCGGCGACTTCATCGGAGTCGGCCTGATCATCGTCCTGGCGCGCGGCGTCACCGTGATCATGAACAACGCTGAGATCACCGGTACCATCCTGCACTCGATGGAGGAGCTGGTGAGCGACACCAACTCCGGGCTCTTCGGAGCCGTGATGTTCCTGATCAACCTGCCCTTGGCGTTCCTGGTGCCGTCGTCGTCGGGGCACGCTGCCCTCGCCATGCCGATCCTGGCCCCGCTGGCCGACTTCGCCGGCGTCAGCCGCGCCATCGTGGTGACGGCCTACCAGTCCGCGTCCGGAGTGGTGAACCTGATCACCCCGACGTCGGCGGTGGTCATGGGTGGCCTCGCGCTGGCCAAGGTGCGCTACGACCAGTACGTGCGCTTCGTGGCTCCCCTGCTGGGGATCCTGCTGGTCCTTTCCACGGTGATCATCGCCGTGGCCGCGTCCTTCTGAGCACCCCACTTGCCCTCACCGACCCGTGGAAGGAACGAGAGCGAGTGAACACCCTTCTCCAGCCACTGCTCGTCGGCGTCGTCGGGTCACCGGCCATCCACGGGGCCGTGCGCGCCGCGGTGGCCGAGGCGCGGGAGCTGGGCGCGTCGCTGAGGCTGGTGCACGTCGTGCCGGACCACCTTCCCCTGGTCCCGGTCGACGCGCTGGTGGGCCGCGAGCTGGTCAGCAGGGGAGCAGACCTCCTGGCGAGCGCGGCGGCCAGCGTCGCGGCCCTGGCCCCCGACCTCGAGGTGGAGACCCAGCTGCGTCGCGGCGGCGTGGCGACCCAGCTCGCCGCCGCCGGTGAGGACGCCGCCGCGCTCTACGTGGGCCGCGAGGGCCCGCAGCTGGGGCACGTCCTGAAGGGCAACGCGGCAGCCGGGACAGCGGCTCGCGCGCCCTGCCCGGTGGTGAGCGTCCCCGCGGACTGGCAGCCCCGGCCGAAGCGGGGCAAGGTGGTCGTGGCACTGAAGATGGGCGCCGACGCCTCGGAGCTCTTCGCCGACGCCTTCGCCGAGGCCGGCACGCGCGGGGACAGGGTCGTGGTGCTGCACTCGTGGGGCCTGCCCGCCATGTACGACGACCTCGTGGTCTCGCAGGCGGGCCCCATGGAGCCGGCCCGCCGCTCGTCCGCGGTGCTCGAGCAGCTTCTCCAGGAGTGGCGCACCAGCTATCCCGGTGTCGAGGTCGAGCTCCGGGTGGTCCACGACGAGCCGGTGCGTGCCCTCGTGGCGGCGTCCAGGGTGGCGGACCTGCTGATCCTGGTGCGCCGGCCCCACGGGCCCAAGCAAGGAAGCCTCGGCGGCACGGCCCGAGCCGTGCTGCGCGGCGCCGAGTGCCCCGTACGGGTGCTCCCGCCCTCGCGGCCCCCCGGCCAGCCCGCTCTGGTGCTCGAGCGGTCGGGCGGCCTGGTGACCTGAGGAGTCCGGCCGCGGTCAGGGGATGGGCACGGTCCAGACCAGGCTCGTCCCGTGCCTGGGGGACGAGCGGACGCGGAGCCGCCCGCCGCGTCGCTCGGCGCGCCGGCGGACGTTGGCGAGCCCGCTCTCGACGGCCGACTCAGGGATCCCGGTGCCGTCGTCGATGACCGCGACCACGACCTCCTCCACGACGCTGACCTGGACCGAGCACGTGGTCGCCCCCGAGTGACGGACGGCGTTCGAGAGGGCTTCGCTCAGGACGGCGAGGACGTCGGAGAGGAGGTCCTGGTCCAGGACGGTCCTGATCGCGCCCCGGAACTCCAGGGTGGGCCTCAGCTTCATCGTCCGGGTCGCCCGGTCGACCAGCTCCACGATGGCGGACCGGGGATCCAGGTCGTCGTCCACCGGTCCGAGCCGGAAGATGGTGCGTCGGATGTCGCGGATCGTGGTGTCGATCTCGTCGGAGGTGCGGGCGAGACGGCGTGAGATCTCGTCGGGGTCCCGGAGCCACGAGATCCCCTGCATCTCCAGACCCAGCGCGAAGAGCTTCTGGATGACCAGGTCGTGCAGGTCGCGGGCGATCCGGTCGCGGTCCTGCAGTACCGCACGCCGCTGGTCGGCCTGTCCGTGGCGCGCCTCGCTGAGGACCAGGGGGGCCTGTTCGGCGAGCGTGGCGGCCAGGGCGGTCCGGGGCCGCTGGCGGTCGGGGACGCCGTCCCTCCTCCAGGCCAGGGTGATGACCGCCTCCAGTCCCGCGGAGCTCGAGATGGGGACGACCAGTCCCGGCCCCGTGGGAGCCAGGCCGAGCGCAGCCGGGACGTCGACCGCGTGGCGGTGGTCCGCGATGCTCTTGACCGTCATCGCCCGTCCGGTGGTCGCGACGGCGCGGGCCAGGGAGGTGGTGAACTCCAGGGCGGCCATCTCCTCGGCAGTGGCCTCGAACCCCGAGACGACACGCAGCCTCAGGTCCGCCGGGTCGGAGCCGGTGACCACCCATGCCAGATCGGCTCCGGAGAGGTCCCGAGCCCAGTCGCAGACGTGCTGGAGCGCGACGTCGTCGGGCTCGCCGTGGAAGAGCTCGGAGGCGGCCGAGAGCCAGTGCTCGCGCTGGGTGACCTGCGCGCGCAGCCGGGACCCCTCGATCGCGACCCCGGCCGCACCCGCCAGGGCCGAGGCGATCTGCTCGTCCTGCTCGGTGAACCCCGCCCCGGAGCGCTTGTCGCCCAGGTGGAGGGTGCCGAACACCTGGTCGCCGACCTGGATGCCGGCCTCGAGGGCCAGCGTGGTCGGCTGCTGCGCGCCCGGCTGGCGCAGCTGGCGCCACGCCAGCGTGCCGTCCGTCTCGTCGCCGGGCCCGTCGCCGGCCAGGACGGCAGGGTCGTCGGCGGCCGGCTTCCGCTGGGTGGGCACCCCGAGTGCCTCCGCCGGCAGCCCGGGGGCTTCCGCCGCCAGCCCGGCCTCCTGGGTGGTGACGAAGCCCCGGGGCGCGGGCGGGCGCTGGTCGTGGTCCAAGAGCTTGAGCGTCCCGTAGCGGGCGCCGGTGAGGTCCATCCCCACCTGGACGATCCGAGCAAGCTTCCCGTCGAGGGGGAGCCCCGAGGAGAGACTGGCCAGTGTGCCGAGCAGCAGCCGCCACTCCTGGTTCGCCACCGTGCCGGCCGACGCGCCCGCTCGAAGCATCAGCTCGTCGAAACTGGCCTGGGCGTCGTGCGGCGAGGCCTGTGCCTCGCGGTCACCCGAGATGTCATGCATGCTCACTCCTCCGCGGCCGCTGTCTTGACCGACGGGTTCACGTACCCCATTTGTGTTGGAGCATCCCCATTCCGGGGGATGGGCCCATGAACCCGCTCAGCGGGGCTCGGGGTGACCGTGCGTGGCGATGATGGCGGCCTGGGTCCGCGAGCTGACCCCGAGCTTGCCCAGCATGGTGGAGACGTAGTTCTTGGTGGTCTTCTCGCTCAGGTGGAGCTGCGAGGCGATCTGCCGGTTGGTCAGGCCCTGCCCGACCAGGGCGAGCACCTGGCGCTCCTTGGGGGTGAGGTGCCGGGTGAGCGGGTTGACCGGCGGCCCGTCGCGCAGTCGCGCCAGCACACGGGCGGTGAGGGCCGGGTCGAGCATCGACTGACCGGCCGCGACGCGACGTACCGTGTCGGCCAGGTCCGCGGCCTTGACCTGCTTGAGCACGTAGCCGGAGGCCCCGGCCATGATGGCGGCGAAGAGCGCCTCGTCCTCCTCGTAGGAGGTGAGCATGAGGGCGGCGATCTGGGGGTCCACCGAGCGCACCTGACGGCAGACCTCCACACCGGTGCCGTCCGGCAGCCGGACGTCGAGGACCGCGACGTCGGGGCGGAGCGCGGGGATGAGGTGCGCCGCCTGCTGGGCCGACCCGGACTCGCCGATGACGACGATGTCCCCGTCCCGTTCCAGCACGCTGCGGATCCCGTGGCGGACAAGCTCGTGGTCGTCGAGTAGGAAGACCGTGACCGGGCGCTGCGGCCCGGTGGCCGAGCCCGTCCCCTGCTCATGCATGGGCCCAATCTACGGTCAGCCCCGCCACCACAACCTAGACCTGAGGCAGCGATCTCTCGGGCCCTTGGCCTCTTGCGGATTTCGCCGGAATAGGGCAAGGAGCGGTCCGCCACCCGCCCGTGCCGTGACCGGGGGCGGCCCGGCCGGTGGCGGTGAGGAAGTGTCCAGAGGTCCTCACCGAGGGGTGTCGTTTGGCCCTGCGCGGCGACGCGGCGCCCGCCCCACGCTGGTGGTGCGCCGTCGCTCGGTCGGGGGACGGCACTCGGTCAGGACCACCCGCCCTGCTGGCTTACCCGAGAGGCGTGACAGATGACAGTGCTCGACAACCTCCGGCTCGACCCCGCGCTCCGCGACCTCTACCGCGACCTCCACCGTCATCCCGAGCTCGGCTTCCAGGAGCACCGCACCGCGAGGGTCGTCTCGCAGCGGCTCGAGGCGCTGGGCTACCAGGTGACCACCGGGATCGGGCGCACCGGTGTCGTGGGGGTGATGACCAACGGACCGGGATCGACGGTCCTGCTCCGCGCCGACATGGACGGCCTGCCGGTCAAGGAGGAGACGGGACTCGACTACGCGAGCACCGAGACCGCGGTCGACGCCCAGGGCGTCCGGGTGCCGGTCAGCCATGCGTGCGGCCACGACCTCCACACGACTTGCCTGCTGGGCGCGGCCGAGATCCTGGCCCGGGACCGGGACAGCTGGTCGGGCGCGCTTGTGCTGGTCTTCCAGCCGGCCGAGGAGCTCGGCGCCGGCGCCCAGGCCATGGTCGACGACATGCTCTTCGGGCGCTTCCCCGTGCCCGACGTGGTGCTGGGCCAGCACGTCTCCCCGCTGCCGGCCGGGACCATCGCCGCCCACGCCGGTCCCGCCTACGCGGCATCGGACTCGTTGCGCGTGCGGCTGGTCGGCAAGGGTGCGCACGGCTCGATGCCCCAGAACTCGATCGACCCCGTGGTGATGGCGGCCGAGACCGTGCTGCGGCTGCAGACGATCATCTCCCGGGAGATCCCCAGCACCGACGTGGCGGTGCTGACGGTCGGCGCGGTCCACGCCGGAAGCACCGCCAACGTCATCCCGGGCGAGGCCGAGCTGCTGCTCAACATCCGCAGCTACGACGAGGCGGTGCGCAGCCGGATCCTCGACAGCGTCGAGCGGATCGTCCGGGGCGTGGCCGCGACCGCCGGAGCTCCCCAGCCGCCCGAGGTCATCCGGACCGAGGGCTTCCCGGTGGTCAACGACGCGCGTGCCCTGGACAGGACGCTGCGTGGCCTCGCCGCCTGGGTCGGCGAGGAGCACATCCTCGATCCGGGCGCCGGCGCCGGCAGCGAGGACGTCGGGATCCTCGCCACCAACGCCGGCGCCCCGCTCTCCTTCTGGTTGCTCGGGGGCAGCGATCCCTCGCTCTTCACCACGGGCGGTCTCGACGACCCGGCCCTGCTCAAGGTGCCGAGCAACCACTCTCCCAGGTACGCGCCGGCGATCGAGGTGGCCCTGCCGATGGGGGTGCAGGCACTCGTGACCGCTGCGAGGTCCTGGCTGCGCACCCGCGCCGCAGCGGGTGGGCAGCGGGTCTCCGGACCGGGACGGCCCGACGCGGGCAACCAGGATCACCACCACCCGGTGGCGAGCACAACCGTGGGCCGGCTTTCCGGACCGCGACGATGAAGGAGCAGGCGTGGCGACACTGACAGTGTGGAAGTTCGACAGTCCCGACGGGGCCGAGAAGGCGGAGAAGGCGCTGGCCGAGCTGCAGAAGAAGGAGCTCATCAAGGTGCTCGACGCGGCCACGGTCTCCTGGCCGGAGGGGAAGAAGAAGCCCAAGACCCGTCAGGCCAACGACCTGGTCGTCACCGGTCTGGTCGGCGGCATGTTCTGGGGACTGCTGTTCGGGCTGATCTTCTTCATCCCCCTCATCGGCCTCGTGGTCGGTGCCGCGGCCGGGGCGTTGTTCAGCTCGATGGCCGACGTCGGCATCGACGACGACTTCATCCGGTCGGTGCGCGAGAAGGTGACCCCGGGGACGTCGGCCCTCTTCGTCCTCAGCGCCAGCGCAGTGGTCGACCGGGTGCACTCCTCCCTGCGCGAGCAGGGGATCCGGGGCGAGCTCATCGAGACGAACCTGTCGGCGGACCAGGAGGCCAAGCTCCGGGAGATCCTCGACGACGGCGACGCCGACGCCGACCAGCCGCGACACGAGGCGACGTCGTGAGCATCCAGAGCCGGCGGGAGACCCAGCCCCTGCTGGGTGAGCTGATGAGCTGGCTGGGACCGCACGGGGTCGACCCGCAGGTGCGGCTGGAGGAGTGGGTCGAGGGGGACCGTCGGTTCGTCCGGGCGGACATCCCCGGCGTCGACCCGCAGCGAGACATCGAGCTGACCGTCGACGGCGGGCTGCTCCACCTGCGGGGCGAACGCCGTTCCGAGACCCGCGAGCGGCACCGGACCGAGATCCGCTACGGCACCTTCTCGCGAGTGATCCCGCTCCCGCCCGGGACGCGCGCCGAGGACATCTCGGCCGAGTACGCCGACGGGGTGCTGACCGTCTCCATGCCGGACGGCACGGCGTCGAGCGCCAAGAGCATCCCGGTGAGTGTCCGCTCCGGGGCGGGCGGGTCGGGCGAGCGGGACAGGCAGGAGAACCAGGAGAACCGGGAGAACCAGGACAAGCAGGGCTAGCCGGACCAGCGACCGGCGTCCGTCCGTGGCGTCCTCCACCCGAGGAGGACGCCACGGCTCTGCCGTGTCCGTGTCCGTGCCCGTGCCGTGCCCGTGCCGTGCCCCGGGCCGTGGGGGAGGGGCCGGGCGGCCGGGGCGGGGGAGTCCTTGGTCTCGGGAGTGGGTGCCGACAAGCACTGCCCGGTGGTGGGCGGCCCGGCGCATCGTCGGGACATGAGCACGAACCAGCGTCCGTCGGTCCCCCGCCCGTCCGTCGACATGGGCTTCCTCGAGCGCAAGCCCCGGCTCGGGATGAGCCTGACGTTGCTGGTGCTCGTGCTGGTCGGGGTGGTGGGAGGCAGTGCCATCGGCCTGGCGCTCTCGCGCAGCGTCCAGTGGCTCCTCGCGTCGTTCCTCAGCGGTTCGTGAGGTCGTCGCTCATCCGCAGCAGCACCTTGCGGACCTCGTCGTACCAGAGCACGACCGAGGCGAGGGCCACGCACGCCGCCCAGTGAGCCAGGTCCAGGGACTCGGTGCCGAAGGCCACCTGGAGGAACGGAACCTCCACGACCGCGACCTGGAGCACCACCCCGAGCCCGATCGCGCCCCACAGCCACCCGTTGGTGAAGAGGCCCCGGAAGGCGCTCGACGTCTCCGAGCGGGCGTTGAGGGAGTTGAACAGCTGGGCCAGCACCAAGGTGGTGAATCCGGCCGTGCGAGCGACCTCGAGGGTGTCGTCCCCCTCCACCAGACCGCCCGGCAGGAACAGGTCGATCGCGAGCAGGGTCACCAGGGCCATCACCAGCCCGATCGTGAAGATGCCGCGCCACATGCGGGCGTCGATCGCCCGGTCCGTCATCCGACGCGGTGGCCGCGCCATCACGTCGTCGATCTCCGGGTCGATGCCCATCGCCAGGGCGGGGGTGGAGTCGGTGACCAGGTTGATCCACAGGATCTGGGTCGCGAGCAGCGGCAGCACGATCGCCGACCCCTGGGCGGCGTCGTCGAGGCCGATCGCCCCGGCCGCCACGACACCGAGGAAGACGGTGAGGACCTCGCCCATGTTGGAGGAGAGCAGGTAGCGCAGGAACTTCTTGATGTTGTCGAAGATGACCCGCCCCTGCCGGACGGCGGCGACGATCGTGGTGAAGTTGTCGTCGGCCAGGATCATCCGCGCGGCCTCCTTGGTGACCTCCGTCCCGGTGATGCCCATCGCGACGCCGATGTCGGCCGACTTGAGCGCCGGCGCGTCGTTGACCCCGTCGCCGGTCATGGAGACGATCTGCCCGTCGGCCTGCAGCGCGTCGACCAGCAACAGCTTGTGCTGGGGGGACACCCGGGCATAGACGGAGACCTCGCGGGTGAGCTCGCGCAGCCCCGCCTCGTCCAGGGTGTCCAGCTCCGCGCCGGTGGCGGCGCGATCTCCCGGCCCGACGATGCCGAGGTCCTGGGCGATGCGCAGGGCGGTGGTCGGGTGGTCGCCGGTGATCATGATGACGCGGATGCCGGCCCGGTGTGCCTCGTCGATGGCCGGCGCCACCTCCGCACGCGGGGGGTCGATGATGCCGACGACGCCGAGCCAGACGAGGTCCTGCTCGAAGGACTCGTCCATCCCGGCGTCGTCCTCGGGCCGCGTCGAAGGCGGCTCGTCCACGCGACGACACGCGACACCCAGGGTGCGGTAGGCGTCGGCGGAGAGCTCCTCGATCTCGGCCAGACGCATGGTGCGGTCCTGCTCGGTGAGCGCCACCGTCTCGCGCCCCACCTGCTGCCGGGTGCAGCGGGCCAGCAGCACGTCGGGAGCGCCCTTGCTGAAGACCACCCGGGTGCCGTCGCGCGTGTCCTGGTCCAGGGTGGACATCATCTTGCGGTCGGAGGTGAACGGGATCTCCGCCCGGCGCGCGAAACGGCTCGTCCACTCGGTGGTCCCCTCGAGCTTGCGGCTCGCGACCAGGAAGGCGGCCTCGGTGGGGTCGCCCACGACCTCCCACGCACCGTCGCGCTCACCGAGCTGGGCATCGTTGGCCAACGAGCCCGCGCCGAGCACGAGTCGCACCTCGTGCAGCTGCGCGCCGGTCAGCGGTCCGCCGTCGCTGCGCACCTCGCCCTGGGGCCGGTAGCCGACCCCGCTGACCTCCGCCCGGCCCGCCGCGGTGACGACGCGGCCGATCGTCATCTCGTTGCGGGTCAGGGTGCCGGTCTTGTCGGTGCAGATGACCGAGGCCGAGCCGAGCGCCTCCACCGAGCTGAGGCTCTTGACCACGGCGTTGCGCTTGGCCATCCGCTGCACGCCGATGGCCAGCACGACCGACAGGATGGCCGGGAGTCCCTCCGGCACCGCCGCGACGGCGAGGGAGACGCCGAGGAGCAGCACCTCCACCAGGTCGTCGGGGTCGGTGATGCCGTCGACCACGATGATGGTGAGCATCACGACGATCGCGATGACCACGACCCCCCTGCCCAGCATCCGGCTGATGTCGGCCACCTCGCGCTGCAGGGGAGTGGGCTCCTCGACGGTGGCGTCGAGCAGGTCCGCGATGGCCCCGATCTCGGTGTCCATGCCGACCCCGGTGACGATCGCGCGGCCGGTGCCCTGCGACACGGCGGTGCCCTTGTAGACCATGTCGAGCCGGTCGCCGAGGGGGGCCTGGTGCTCCAGCGGCGTCGGGTCCTTCGTGACGGCCTCGCTCTCACCGGTCAGGGAGGCTTCCTGGATGCGGAGCGAGCTCGCGCTCAGCAGGCGGGCATCGGCCCCTACCGCGGCACCCTCGTCGAGGACGAGCACGTCGCCCCTCACCAGCTCCGCGGACGGGAGGGTGCGCAGCAGGCCGTCGCGCAGCACGGTGGAGGTGGCGGCGGTCATGCTGCCCAGGGCGGCGACCGCCTCCTCGGCGCGGGACTCCTGGCTGTAGCCGAGGACGGCGTTGAGCACCACGATGGCGGTGATCACCAGGGCGTCGACGGGGGTGCCGGAGGCGCCCTCGAGGGTCCAGGCGACCAGTGAGATCGCCACGGCCGCGAGCAGCAGGTAGACCAGCGGGTCCTGGAACTGGGCCAGCACCTGTCGCCAGGCCGGGACCCGTCGGCTGGCGCGGAGCTCGTTGGGGCCGTCGGCGGCCAGCCGGGCGCTCGCCTCCTCCTCGGAGAGCCCGCGGGCGGGGTCGACCTCGAGTGCGCGCGCCACGGCCTCGGCCGTGAGCAGGGACGGGTCGTCCGGCAGCTCGTGAGCGGATGGGTCGAGCACCATGGTGGGCCTCCCGAGACGCCGCGCTCTCGACGCGGCCATGACTCCAGGCTAGCGTCGCAGTGCATGGGTACACCCGAGGTCATGAGCGGCTCCGGCGGTGGGCCGCCCCTCGGCCCCGCCGAGCTCCGGCGGATCGACGCCTGGTGGCGGGCCGCGAACTATCTCTCGGTCGGCCAGATCTACCTGATGGACAACCCGCTGCTGCGCGAGCCGCTGCGGCCCGAGCACGTGAAGTCGCGGCTGCTGGGGCACTGGGGCACCACGCCCGGCCTCAACTTCGTCTACGCGCACCTCAACCGGGCGATCACCGCCCGCGAGCTGGACATGATGTACGTCATCGGCCCGGGGCACGGCGGGCCGGGTCTGGTGGCCGCCGGCTGGCTGGAGGGGACCTACAGCGACGTCTACCCCGACGTCGGCCTCGACCTGGCCGGGATGCGCCGGCTCTTCCGCCAGTTCTCCTTCCCCGGCGGGATACCGAGCCACGTGGCGCCGGAGACCCCCGGCTCCATCCACGAGGGTGGAGAGCTGGGGTACTCGCTCTCCCACGCCTACGGGGCCGCCTTCGACAACCCCGACCTGGTGGTCGCGGCGGTGGTGGGGGACGGCGAGGCCGAGACGGGCCCGCTGGCCACGAGCTGGCACTCCAACAAGTTCGTCGACCCGCGTCGCGACGGAGCGGTGCTGCCGATCCTGCACCTCAACGGCTACAAGATCGCCAACCCGACCGTGCTGGCCCGGATCAGCGACGACGAGCTCGAATCGCTGCTGCGCGGCTACGGGCACGCCCCCCACGTGGTGGCCGGCTCCGACCCCGAGGAGATGCACCAGGCCTTCGCCGCCACCTTGGACCTGTGCCTGGACGAGATCGCCGACATCCAGCACGAGGCCCGGGCGGCTGTGGGCGCTCCGGTGCCCCGGCGGCCGTGGCCGATGATCGTGCTGCGCTCCCCGAAGGGGTGGACCGGGCCGGCGGAGGTGGACGGTCACCGGGTCGAGGGGTCGTGGCGCTCCCACCAGGTGCCGTTCGCGCGGGCCCGGGAGGACGACTCGCACCGTGCCGTCCTCGAGCGGTGGCTGCGCAGCTACCGCCCCGAGGAGCTGTTCACCGACGACGGGGCTCCGGTGCCCGAGATCGCCGAGCTGCACCCGCCGGGGGAGCGGCGGATGAGCGCCAACCGGCATGCGAACGGCGGCCTGCTGCTCCGGGACCTGAGGATGCCCGACTTCCGGGACCACGGGGTCGAGGTAACGGCGCCGGGCACCGGCGCGGTCGAGGCGACGAAGGTGCTGGGCGGGTTCCTGCGTGACGTGATGGCCGCCAACATGGACCGCTTCCGCCTCTTCTCCCCGGACGAGAACAACTCCAACCGGCTCCAGGACGTGCTCGAGGTGACGTCCCGCACCTGGAACGCCGAGCTCCTGCCGGACGACGACGCCCTCGCCGTCGACGGACGGGTGATGGAGATCCTCTCCGAGCACACCTGCGAAGGGTGGCTCGAGGGATATCTGCTGACCGGCCGCCACGGGTTGTTCTCGTGCTACGAGGCGTTCATCCACGTGGTGGACTCGATGTTCAACCAGCACGCCAAGTGGCTGAAGGTGACCAACGACCTCGCCTGGCGCCGTCCCATCGCCTCGCTCAACTACCTGCTGACCTCGCACGTGTGGCGCCAGGACCACAACGGCTTCTCCCACCAGGACCCGGGGTTCGTCGACCACGTGGTCAACAAGACGGCGGACGTGATCCGCGTCTACTTCCCGCCGGACGCCAACACGCTGCTCTCGGTGGCTGACCACTGCCTGCGGACCCGCCAGTACGTCAACGTGATCGTCGCGGGCAAGCAGCCGGCCCTGCAGTACCTCACGATGGACGAGGCGGTGGCGCACTGCACGAAGGGCATCGGCATCTGGGAGTGGGCCGGCACGCACACGGGGGAGGAGCCGGACGTGGTGCTCGGCTGTGCCGGCGAGGTGCCGACGATGGAGGCGTTGGCCGCGGTCCAGCTGCTGCGGGGCTTCTTCCCCGACCTGGCCGTCAGGTTCGTCAACGTGGTGGACCTGATGCGCCTCCAGGATGAGCGCGAGCACGCCCACGGCCTCTCCGACAACGCCTTCGACTCCCTGTTCACCAGGGACAAGCCGGTCATCTTCGCCTACCACGGGTACCCCACCCTCATCCACCGCCTCACCTACCGGCGGCACAACCACCCGAACCTGCACGTCCGCGGCTACAAGGAGGAGGGCACCACGACCACCCCGTTCGACATGACCGTCCTCAACCAGGTCGACCGCTTCGACCTGGCGATGGACGTGATCGACCGGGTCCCGCGCCTCCAGGCCGTGGGCGGACCGGTTCGCGAGCTGCTGACGAACAAGCTGGTCGAGCACCGGATCCACATCCGCACCCACGGCGAGGACCTCCCCGAGATCCGGGACTGGCAGTGGCAGCCGGGGTCCGGCCCCCACGCCGTCACCCCGGATCCCGAGCGCACCGCGCCGGAGGGCTGAGCGCGTGGACCCGTTCCGGCGCTAGGGCGTGTCTCCTAAGCCCGGATCCACCTAGCTGATCGGTGGATCCGAGGCTATGGCACTCGGAGGATGCGTACCGGGTCTTGTGCTGCGGCGATGGTTGCAGGCGGGACTGCGGCCAGGAGGGCGGTGAGCAGCGTCAGGGTGGGGACCCCGAGGATGAACGGGATTCCTGGGACGGTGCCTTGGGTGGCGTTCACCATGGCCACCCCGAACCCGGTGCCCAGCGTGACGCCTGCGAGGGCGCCGAGCCCGGTAGGGAGCAGCACCAGTACGACTAGAGCGGACCGGGTCGCTCCGAGCGCGCGGCGGCGGCCGAAGTCGCGTTTGCGCGCTGCGGTCGCGCCGTAGAGGCTGACCGCGATGAGGACCAGGCCGCTGGCCAAGGCAAGGAGCATGAGCTGTCGGCCACTGTCGCCGAGCTCGCCGCGGAGCACCTCCTGGAGGTCGACGAGCACCGCGGGAGAGTCGATGCGCAGCTGGCTGGGGTCGGTCATGTGGAGCATGGTGGGGATCGCCCGTTCGAGGGTGCGTACGTCAGCGACGGTCTCAGCAACGACGTAGACCTCTCGCATCAGGCGGTCGTCGCTTGGGACGGTGCGGATCAGGACGCTCTGCTGGAGCTCTGTCACCGGGGAAGCCGCGTCGAAGGTGCCGACGACGGGGCCGTCGAAAAGTGGGCCGCGCACACCGCCGGTCCGATCGGCCAGACCGAGGGCGATCATGGCCTCGGTGCCCGCGATCGCCTCCTCGAGGCGAGGCGCGCGGCCCGCGGTGAGCCGGACCGAGGGTGGAAGCTCGCTGAAGAGCGCTGCGCTGGGAACGGGTCGGCCGACCTGTGGCATGGCGCTGTTGCGCACGTCGACGGTGTCCCCGATGGCCAGCATCCAGTCGACGCCGGGAAGCTCGGCAACGTGCTGCACACCCATGGCGGTCAGACCCGCCTCCCCGGACGGATCAGAGAACCGGATCGTGCGGGCGCCGGCTCCGTCGACTTGACTGACCACGGCGGCCTCGGCAGCGGCGGCACGGCCGGCGGTGACGAAGACCGAGAGGCAGACCGCGGCTGTGATGAATGCGGTGACGACCGAGACCAGGGGTTGGGCACGGAAGATCTGCCACCCCTCCCCGAGCAGCGCGCGGGTGCCTGGCCGGCCAGGCGGCACGTCGGCTCCCCTCATGCGCCGACCGTCAGTCGTGCGTCGGCGCGTTCCGCGAGCGCATCATCGTGCGTGGCGACGATGACGGTCGCGCCCTCCGCAGCAGCGTCGATGAAGGCCTGCCAGACGACGACGGTGGTGTCCGCGTCGAGGTTGCCGGTCGGCTCGTCCCCGATGATGACGGGCGGCTGCTTGACCAGGGCCCGGCAGACCGCGACGCGCTGCGCCTGGCCTCCGGAGATCTCGCCGGGCCGGTGATCGGCGCGATGACTGACCTCCAGACGCTCAAGGAGCCCGTAGGCCCGTGCGGCGGCGTCCGTGCGGGTGATGCCGGCGTACAGGGCTCCTTCAAGCACGTTGTCCAGCACCGACCGGGACAGATCGAGCATCGCGTCCTGGAACACGAATCCCACACTCGCGCTCCGGACCTGGGTGCGGGCAGCGTCAGACAGAGAGGTCACTTCCCGATCGCCGTAAAAGACCGCACCCTCCCGGGCACGCAGCATCAACGCGATGAGGTAGAGCAACGTCGACTTCCCCCCGCCGGAGGGCCCGGTCACCGCCGTGATCGCTCCGGACGGAAACGAGTGCGTCAGCCCCTCGAACACCCGATCGCCTCCGGCGCGGTAGGCGAAGCTCAGCTCCTCGACGCGGATCATCCGCCCTGCGCCTCGGCCTGGCCGAACAGCAGGATCTCTGTACCGATCTCCACGCCATCCACGATTGCCTGACCGCCGTCCGCGGCCAGCACCTCCACGGGTCGCTGTTCCCCGGAGGTGTCGGTCACGAAGAGCCCACCGCTCACGTCGGACTGGATCGCCGCCGAGGGAACCATCGGACCGGACGTGCGGGGCACGACCACCACGGTCGCGCGCAACCGCTGCGGTCCGTCGGTGCCGACGTACCGATCACACCGGGCACCGCACACCTCGCCTCCTCGGGCGCCTCGTAGCACCAGGGTGGTTTCACCCGGCTCACCGGCTTGGAGCGAGGCAACCTGGGCCTTCCACGTTTGACCGCCGGTGCTGACGCGCACCCGCGCGTTCGGCGGCACGGAGTCCAGCTGTTCATCTGACAGGGTCATGGTGAAGCGCGGGGAGGCGGCGAGCACGTGCACTGCCTCGGTGCCAGGGGAAACCTGCGCACCCACGGTGATCGATTCCGCCAGTCTCACGCGGGAAGGCAGCCGATCAACGAAGAGGAGATCGCCTCGCGGGACCACACCCGTCTCGCGGACCCCACTGGATCGTTGCCACGCTCGCACCGCCGACTCAGTGGCCGTGCCGAACGTCCCCGATGGAGTCGAACTGAGGTACCCACGATCGGAAAGCAGTTGCTGAAGCTGACGGACATCCTGCCCCACGTCCCCCGCGGACAAGTCCCGGTACTGCGGCACAGCACCTGAAGCCACGAACACCGGCCGCTCGTCGACGCGATAGAGGACGTCCCCGCTCCGCACGCTGCTCCCCGGCCTGACGAGGACGCCCGTGACGGTTCCGCTAGCGGCGTTGGTCGCCCTCCTCACCACCTGCCACTCGGCGGTGGCGCCGAAGTCGAAACCTCGCTCCACCCTGCCCTTGTCAACCGTGTACGTCACCGCCTCGGCATCGGGTAGATCCACCGCTGGCGGAGCAAGCGTTGCTCGACCAGCTCCCCAGCCCAGGGCAGCCACCATTGCGGCCCCGGCCGCCCAGAGCACGATCGTCCTCACACGGCCCACATGTACCCCCGCCCCGTCCTCTCCGTCCAAGCGCGTGCGCGTTCTCAACCCTTGACGGCCGCCCCCGCCGCACGCATGCTCATAGTCCACTACATCAACGGGGAAAATCATGCACCGACGAAAGATCATCGTTGCTGGAGCAACAATAGGGCTAGTGGCTCTTGCAGCCGTGCCAGCCAATGCGGTGTCCTCGACCGGCAATCGATCCTGCAACCCTACGAACGGCTACGGCTGGGTCGAGGCCCAGCACAAGGGATCCGCCGAGCAGCGGCCTCCTGGCGGGATTAACCAGTTGCTCGGCTCTTCTTCCGGGTGGAGCACCTACAAGACATTCGCAAGCGTTCCCGGAGGAGGATCTTGGCGGGCATACGGCAGCGTCGGCTTGCAGAACGTCAGCACCGGCTGTGTAGGCGGATGACCGCTAAATCTCTCCAGTCCCGTCAGCACCTAGCCCGCCTTGCGGCTCTGACGCTCATCGCAGTCGCTCCTCTCACCGCTGGGTGCACTGGGGAGCAGACCGGCGCTGACCTCGAAGCGCTCCCGTCTTCGCCTCCGGCTTCTACCTCCCCATCGCCCCAAGAAGAGAGCCGCTCTATCTTCGACGGGACCCAAAGGGAATGGCTCTACGCCTACGCAGGCTGCATGGAGGACGGCGGCTTCGCGGTCAAGGTCAACGAGGAACAGGGCAACTTCGACTCCGTCGACCTGCCACCGGAGCAGTACGACGCATGGAACTCGCACATGGAGAAGTGCGGCCAAAAGGTCGGTGACCCCAAGATCGACGAACTCACCGATGCCCAAGTGCGGGATCACTTCGATGATTACCTCGCCACCGCGAACTGTCTCGAGGAACTGGGCTACGAAATCAGTGAGCCCCCGTCTCGGGAGTCCTGGGTGAAGTCCTGGGACACAGCACTCAATTGGATGCCACATGGAGAAGTCAGCGACGTCATCGACGACCCGTCTGAGTGGGAGCGAGTGAACCAGGAGTGCCCGCAACCGCAACCCCTGACCTAAGTTGCCAGCCAGATGGTGATGGCGCGTAGGACGACGGCTCCTCGGTAGACGGTGGCGAGTTTGTCGTAGCGGGTGGCGATGCCGCGCCATTGCTTGTGGTCGTTGAAGGACCGTTCCACGACGTTGCGGCCCTTGTAGACCGCGGCGTCGAAGGCGGGCGGTCGTCCGCCCGCAGAGCCACGCCGCTTGCGGTGCGCGATCTGGTCGGAGGGTTGAGGGATCACCGCGGTGATGCCGCGGTCGCGGAGCATGGTGCGGGTGCCGCGGGAGGAGTAGGCCTTGTCCGCGAGCACGGCGTCGGGTCGGGTCCGTGGCCGGCCTGACCCGAGTCGGGCGACGGCGAGCTGGGCCAGGAGCGGCTTGAGCATCGTGGAGTCACCGGCCTGGCCCGCGGTCAGGGCGATAACCAGAGGCCGCCCGCGGCCGTCGACGAGCTGGTGGATCTTGGTCGACAAGCCCCCACGAGAGCGACCGATGGCGTGATCGGGTGGCTCGATCCAGGGGTTCTTGTAACTCGACTCAGCCCCCTGTGCGGGCCGCGGCTCGTGCCTCGCGTGCTGCTCGGGAGTCCCCGGTGGGTTGCTCGACCCGGGTGGTGTTGGTGGCGTGTTGATGAGCGCGGTTGATCGTGGAGTCGACGCTGACCATCCAGTCCAGCTTGCCGGCGGCGTCGGCCTCGGCGAGGAGACGGGCGTGGATCTTGTCCCAGGTGCCATCGGTGGAGAACCGGTGGTGTCGCTTCCACACGGTCTGCCAGGGTCCGAACGAGGAAGGCAGATCGCGCCAGGCGATGCCGGTGCGGAACCGGTAGATCACGCCCTCGACCACCTGCCGATGCTCACGGAACGGCCGCGACTTCACACCATCCGAGGACGGCATCAGCGGCGCGATCTGCTCCCACTGAGCATCGGTCAGGACCCGTTCGCGAGACATGACCGCAGCAAATCAGGCCGCCACGCCCGGACTAGGGAGACACGCCCTAGTCGTCCGCCAGGTCCTCGGACTGCGCGGCCGCGGCGCCATCCTCGCGGTCGCGGTAGTGCCGGTAGCTGTAGACGATCATCGCCAGGGCGATGAGGCCGGACCCGATCAGCGTGGCGCCGGTTCCCCAGCCGCCCAGCAGCCACCACGTGTCGGCGACGGGCCACCACGGGGGAGACGGGGGTCCGGCGCCCCAGAAGACACCGAACCCGATGATCACGCACGCTCCCAGCGTCGAGGCCATGATGCGCGGCCACGTCCTGACGCTGTCGGCGGCGGAGCGGTGTGCCGCCCTCTTCACCGGGGCGAGGCGGCGTTCTGCCCACTCGTACTGGGTGGCCAGGACGGCCATCCCCGCGAAGAGGGCGAGCAGGCCGGGGCCGGGGAGCACCAACGCCGCGAGACCGACGAGCACGAGCAGCCAGCCGACGGCCTGCAGCAGGACGTGCTTGACGGTGCTCGTGGCGCTCACGGCCGTCCTTCGTCGGGGGGTGGTCGGCATCTGCCGAGCGAGTCTAGCCTCGCTCGGCGCCTACGTGAGTGGCGTGGTGCTGGTGGCCGACGCCGGCTGGGGTGCCTGACGGGCGACGCCGAACGTGTGCAGGGCGAGGCCGAGGACCACCCAGGCGGCGAGGGTCAGACCCGCGACCAGTCCGCCCGCTCCGCCGAAGTAGGCGCCCGAGCGGACCAGGGTCCCGGCCGCGCCGGGCGGCAGGATCTGGCCGACGTCGCCCAGGCCCGAGGGCAGCCAGGCGCCCGTGGTGGCGATGCCCGCGAGCGGGTTGCCGAGGAACATCATGGTCATCGCGCCGATGGTGAAGCCCTTGCCGCCGAAGGCCTGCTGGAGTCCGCTGAGCAGGAAGGCGAGGGCCGCGATGCCCAGTGCCATGGCGCCGGCGACGGGCCAGAAGGCGGACTCGATGCTGCCGAACCAGAAGCGCAGGACACCGGCGACGATCACGCCGCCCGCGGCCGAGAAGGCGAGGAGGCCGCCGAGCCTCCACTTGTGGCGGCGGGGGAAGAGGGTGCGGAAGGCGACCACCGGGACGATGCCGCCGAAGACGAGCGGGAACGCGAGCCCGCCGATGCCGATGCCGGTGGGGTCGGAATCGGGCAGTGCCACCACGTCGCTGCTGCTGACCTCGGCGCCGAACGCCTGGCCCAGGGTCTGGGCGGTGGCGGCGACGGAGGAGGAGATGGCGGCAGAGCCTGCGCTCGCGACGACGGCGTGGATCTTGCCGGGGTCGACGACGAACCCACCGACCACCTCCCGGCCCCGGACGGCGTCGACCAGGGCCTGCTCGGAGTCGAACTGCTGGAGCTGGTAGGCGTCCGGGGCGGTGGTGGTCAGGTTCTGCTCCACCTTCGTGACTCCGGCAGCGGAGCCCACCACGCCGACCGGGAGGTCGTGGGCCCCGCTCTTGAGGGAGGGGAGGATGAAGAGGGCGAGCAGGATCACCAGGATGGCGGCGAGTCCCGCCGTCATGCCGAGCAGGGCCACCAGGGGCGGCGGCGTGCGACGGGTCGAGGTGTCGGTGACGGGCGTTCCGGCTGCCGGGGTCGCCGCGAGTGTCGGGGACAAGGCTTTCCTCTGCAATCAAACGTTGCGGAGGCGATCCCTCCACTTATGTGGAAGATAATCCTCCGGTTATTCTCGGCGAGTCAAATCGTCGGCACGAACGAGCAACAGGGGGCCACATGCGGGCGGACGCAGCGAAGCGACGCAGGGAGATCGTCCGAGCGGCCAGGAGGCTCTTCGCCGCGGAAGGCGACGACGTCGCGCTGGAGTCGGTCGCCGACGCCGCCGGGGTCGGGATCGCCACGCTCTACCGGAACTTCGCGTCGAGGTCCGCCCTGACCGACGAGGTCGTCCTCGCGATCCTCCTCGACATGCGCACCGCCGCGGCCGAGGCGATGGCGGGGATGGCGAGCGACCCGGCCCGGATGTGGCGCGGCTACGTCCGCCGGCTCGTGGAGCTGGATCTCGGCGCTCTCGCGGCCGCGCTCGCGCGGTACCGGACCCAGGACATCTCCGCCCCCGTGCGGCAGGCCCAGGAGGAGACGCTGGCCGGCGTGGAGGAGCTGCTCGCAGCGGTAGCAGGGGCCGGCCTGGTCCGCGACGACCTCGACGCCCTCGAGCTGGTGCTGGCCGTCGGTCTGCTCACCCGTCCTCTGCCGGAGGCCATCCGCAGCGCGGCGCCGGACCTGGTGCCGAGGCTGGTCACCACCATGCTCGCGGGGATGGTGCCCGGACCGCGGCCCGCCTGGTTGGGTCCTGCCGACGAGGGGGAGTGACGACCTCCTCTCACCCTGACCAGACCGGAGCGACGGTCTTGCGATAGCCGCGCCCGAAGGTCCCGACGAGGGCCTTGCGGACCGGCACGGGGACAACTGCGTCGATCGCCCCGCGCTCTTCCGGCGTGGCGCCGTCCAGCAGCCAGGCGAGGAACCGGCCGGCCATGGGGAGACCTTGCTCCCTGCGGAGCTCACGGGTCATCCCGACGACCGCGGGGTGGTCGTGGTGAGCCAGGTAGACGGGCTCGATCTCGGCCTCCTCGTGGTCGAGGTGCGCGACGGTGACCTCACGCAGGTGCTCGAAGGCGGCCTGCGCGTGCGCGGCCCGCGCGGCATCGGGGGTGTCGACCAGTGCATTCACCGCCGCATCCGCGGTGGCCAGGGCGCGAGCCATCGTGTCGTGCTCGGCGTCCAAGGTGGCCAGCAGCTCAGCGCTCACCCCGAGCCGTTGCAGAGCGGGCCAGACGATCTCGTGCTCGCCCGTGTGGTGGTGGTGGAGCTGGTCCCGGAAGCTCTCCCACGCGGTCTGCAGCTCGGTCGCACGCCGCTGGTCGCCGGCCGGGAAGGCGGCGAGGGCGGTGACGAAGCGGCTCAGGTCACGTCGGACGGCGCCGTGGATCACCTTGTTCATGCTCATCCGTGGAGCGGCCATACGACGACTGTAGGACCGATCCGTGCTCCTGGGGACCCCTCGAATCGACTCCAGGAAGACCCACGCTGATCCTCACTGGCACGCCCGGTACCCCGGCGTACGAGTCGGCTGGGAGCGTGCCCCCGCGCGCGTCGCTCATGAATGCGTGGCGCCGGTGGGGTTTCCGAGAAGTTCTGGGAGGGTAGGGCGTCCTACGGAGGAGGCACAGATGAGTGAAGCGCTCGGAGTTGAGGTCGGACGCGTGTGGCGCGCCGGCACCAGGACCCTGCCTGCGGTGGGCGACACGTTGCAGGCGGCACGTGCGGGGGTGAACACCTCGTTGACCCCGCTGCTCTCACGCTCCGGTGGTGTGGGGACCGACGTCAGCTCCTCGTTCGAGACGCTCCGAGCCCTGATCAACAAGGGGCTGCGCGAGACCCGGGAGGCGATCGTGGACTGCGGCACCGCACTGGAGTGGGCGGCGGAGGACTTCCAGCTCACCGACCAGGCCGCCCGCGACGCCTATGCCCGCGAGAAGGCGAGGGTCGACTGATGGGGACGACGCCGGCCGACCTGATGGACCTGCAGGACAAGCTGATGGGCCGCTACAACAGCGGCTCGTGGGGCAAGGGCTTCCCGGACAACCCCGCCGAGTTCGGCACCATCTTCGACAAGTTCGCCGATGTCCCGAACCCGGACGACTTCGGCGCCAAGACCGACGCGCTGCTCGACTCCCTCAAGAAGCTCGCCCCGGCCGGCTTCGACACGGACACCACCGGGAGCGACGGCCGGCCCGTCAGTGCCAGCGCGAACTCGGTGCTGGACCAGGTCGCCGCGGTCGGGGTCGAGCTCGACGACTGGACCGGTGTGGCCGCCGACGGGTTCTTCACCTGGTCCATGGGGTGGAAGACCGGGATCGCCAACCAGTTCAGTGCGATGCACGCGCTGCGGCAGCTGCTCCACGCCGAGGCAGCCGTCTGGACGGCCGCGATGGACGACCTCAAGAGGCTGGGCGACGCCGCCTACGAGGCGCTGGAGGCCGCCGACGACGAGTTTGACACCGGGTCCGGCGACTTCAAGGCGATGCTCCAGATCGCCGGCGCCGTCCTCGCGGTCGCCGGCGCCGTCCCGACCGGGGGAGCCTCGCTGTCCCTGGTGGCGGCGGTGGGCGCCGGCGTGACGGTCGCGAGCACGGGCATGGACCTCGTCGGGGCAGCCAACGAGGAGTCCGTGGAGATCCGCAGCTGCTGCCCCCGCGAGGTCCTCAACGACCTCAAGGCGGGGGTGCGCCTGGTGGAGGATGCGGTCAAGGCGGCCGAGGAGACCATCAAGGCCGACGTCGAGCGCAACATCAGCGAGATCGAGGCCAACTGGCGTGTCTACTGCCCGCCGGCCCCTGCTCTGACATCGGTGCGGCGCGACCACATCCACGCCTACGACGGACTCGGCACCTGGGGCCAGCGATGAGCGGCATGGCCAGGCTGCGCGAGTCGTGGCAGAGCGTTGTCGTCACGACCGCCTCGCCCAACGGGGCGATCACCCTGAGCAACCACGGTGACGTCGAGCTCCGGTTCGCCGTGGATCCGGGCTGGCTCCAGCGCACGGACCTGACGACCTTCACCACCCAGCTGGTCCGGCTCTTCCGTCTGGCCTTCGTGGACCGCACCCGTGCCTACAACCGGAGCAAGGAGCTCGCCACCGGCATCGCGGTCGGCCCCATCGAGGCCAACGGCGACCCGCACGTGACGGAGTTCCTGGACCGCCGCGACTCACTGGTGGTCCAGGGCGCCTCCTGGGACGGCGCCGTGAGCGTGGTGGGGGTGGGGATGACCCGCTTCACGGTCGAGATCTCGGCCGAGGCCTGGGCGCGGCGCGACCACGCTGCCCTCGAGCGGGCCCTCGGCGAGGCCGCCACAGCCGCCCTGCGCGAGCAGTTCCGCCTGATGCAGGAGCTGAAGCGGGAGGGGCACTAGGTGCGACGTGCGTACGCGGGCCTCGCGCTGGGCGTCGTCCTGGTCGCGGCGGGGGCTGCCGGCTGCTCCCACGACGAAGGCGACTCCCTCGCGGTGGGCGCAGTGGCGTCGGCCGGTGCCGGGGTGAAGGGCCGGACTTTCGAGGTAAAGGTGCCGAGCGGCGCGATCACCGTCGTGGTCGGCGACCCGGTGGGCGAGGCCAACACCGACCAGGGCGTCGTGCGCCCCCCGGACGGTGGCGCGCTGGTCCCGGTCTCGTGGTCCCTGGACCGGGCGCTCAGCAACGGCGTCACCGGGTTCGACCAGGAGAGCGAGCTCGTCCTGATCACCTCCGAGGGCGAGACGCCGGTGGCGACCCTCGCCGACGGACCGGCCCCGGCTGATGCTGGTGTGGTGGCGGCCGTGGCCGGCTCGGGCGACGTCGAGGGCCTCACCGTCGAGTACGACGGCGTGGTTCAGCGCTTCGCCGCCGGCGGCGAGCGCGAGCCCGGCGTCGCCGACGAGCTGTACTCACCCCGAGCGGACGGCGAGCGCGTCGACTGCGACGACGCCTGGCAGATCGAGGGGGCTGCTGCTGACGCCGCCGCCGAGGTCGACTGCACCCTCCGTGCCTGGACCCTGCCCTACCTGCCCGAGGTCGGCTGGGTCGAAGAAGGCCGGGTGCACGCGGTGCTCGAGCCCGACCTGCGGGTCGCCAAGGTCGCTCAGGGCGGTGCGGAGTATCGGGCGACGTTCGCCGAGGCGACCACCGAGGTCAACGGGACCGAGGTCACCCCCGGCCTCGAGACCGGTGCGTCGGGAGCCGGCTCGGTCGGTGGACGGCTGGTCGTGCCCTCAGCCAGCGCTCCGCTGACGTGGCAGGCCCAGGTGCGGTTCACCCTGCGCGCCCGAGGTGTCGGTGGCTCCCTCGACGGAGCCCGAGTGACCCTGTCCGGCGGACGGACGCTGGAGGGCTGACGTGCTGCCGATGGTGCTGAGGGTCGGCGTCGGCCCGGGTGCCGGCTCGGCCGAGCCGAGCGTCACACCTTCGGTGGCAGTGCCCCGAACCACTGCGCTGCGTCGAACTGGGTGAACCGCGCGGCCTCCTCGAACCCCAGTCGCTCCGCCAAGCGCACAGCACGTGCGTTGGCGACCTGGGTGCACAGGACCACCGGCTCACCGGGGGACTCTCGCCTGAACCAGGCGAGCGCGGCGGAGCACGCCTCGTACGCATAGCCCCGGCCCCAGAACCTCGGGAGGAACAGGTACCCCAGCTCTGCCTCTCCGCCTTGCGGCCGGACGTGCCCGGGCAGCTCTGGGTCACGGCGGTCGAGTGTCACCATCCCGATCATCGAGCCGGCGAGGGCGACGACGAACTGGCCCGCGCGGCGTCTCGGGTGCTGAGGAACGGTTCGCTCCAGCTCGTCCTTGGGTCGCGGCCCGCCGAGGTAGGTCCCGACCTCCGGGGATGCGAAGAGGCCGACGATGGCCGAGCGGTCACGGATCTCGGGGCCGCGGAGCACCAGGCGCTCAGTCTCCAACGGAGGAAGCGTCCACTCGTCGGCGGGATGCTCTGACATGTCCCAGAACGTAGTCCGGCGGCTGCGAGGTCTGGCGCCGCCGCGCGCTCGCCCCGGGCCGTCATGGCTCGGGGAGTCGCGCCACGACCACCAGCACCACCACGCCGAGGACGACGTAGGGGCCGGAGAGGGCCACCTGGAGCGGGTGCCACGAGAGCTCCGGTCGGTCGCCGTCGGGGACCCGCCACACGAGGTAGGTCGCGGTGGTTGCCAGCACCGTGAGGAGCAGCAGCCGGGAGCGTTGCCAGCCGAGCACCAGCATCGGTACGCACCACACCCAGTGATGGCTCCACGAGATCGGCGAGACCAGGAGCCCGGTCGCGGCGATGGCCACCAGTCCGCCCAGGTCGTCGCCGGCGCGACCGGCCCGGACGGCCACGGCGGTCCCGACGAGCAGGACGACGAGCACCGCCAGGAGCATCACCGCGAGCTGCCAGCCGCCGAGGTCGCGGTCGCCGAAGGCGCGGACCAGCCATCCCCGCACCGACTGGTTCGAGACGTTCTCGGGTCGCCCGACCCGTCGGTCGTCGAAGAGGTGGCGGGTCCAGAAGTCCCAGGTCGCCCGCCGGTCGACGAGCGCGGACAGCAGCACGGTGCCGCCCGCCGCCACGACGGCCGTGGCGCCGGCTCGGCGCGGCCCGGCCAGCAGCAGGTAGACGATGAAGATCGCCGGCGTCACCTTCATCCCGGCGGCCAGGCCGGTGCCGATCCCGGCCCAGCGGGTGTCGCGCAGCACGGTCAGGTCGCCGAGGACGAGGGCGAGGAGCAGCAGGTTGACCTGGCCGAACCCGATGGTGGACTGCACCGGCTCGCACCACACGGCAACCGCGAGCAGCACCGCCGTCCCCGTGCTCAACCGGCTGCCCTCGAGGCCGGCCAGGCGGAGCGAGAGGTGGCCCACCGCCGCCAGCAGGACGAGGTTGGCCAGCACCGACGCGAGCTCGAGGGGGCCCGACGGCACGAAGGTCGCAGGAACGAAGAGGATCGCGGCGAACGGGGGATAGGTGGCCAGGCCGTGCACCCCCGGCAGGGCGCCGTAGAGGTCCGACCCGAGCCGCAGCGCCATGCCCTCGGCGCGGTAGACGGCGAGGTCGTGGAAGCGGGGCACGACGTCGCCGCGGATCGTCCGCAGGGCCAGGCGGCAGGCCACCGAGACGGCGGCGAGCGTCCAGGCCCTCCGAGGTGTCAGGGTGGGCACCCGACCACGGTCGCCGCGCCACGCACCGCCCGGCAGGGTCCACGAGGACCTCAACCGACGGGTCCTTAGCCCCTGGCCGAGGTCCGTGAGCCGCCGGAGGAAGTCCCGGGGGTGGCCCCTCTGCCCCCGCCTGGCGGCGCCGGGCGTTTCCACCCACCGGCACGGGGGTACCGGCTGGGTGTGTGCTTCTCGATGAGCGCCGATGTGACCGCCGGGCTGGCCCTGCTCCCCGTCGCGGTCGTCTCCCTGCGCGAGGTGCGCACCCCTCGCGAGCTCCCGTTCGCTTCGCTGCCCCTGCTCTTCGCGCTGCACCAGCTGACCGAGGCGCTGGTCTGGCACGGCGCGTCCGACTACGTCTCGGCCGGGGTCCAGGACGCAGCCGCGCTGCTCTACGTCCTCTTCGCCTTCCCGGTCCTGCCGCTCTTCGTGCCGCTCGCGGTGCTGCTGCTCGAGCCGCGGGGATTTCGCCAGCGGGTGGCGCCGTTCGTCGCGCTCGGCGCGGTGGTCTCGGCGTACCTGCTCTGGGCGGTGCTCGACGGCCCCCTCCTGGTCAGGGAGGAGCCGCACGCACTGGTCTACGACGTCGACCTGACGTGGGGGGCGATGTGGGCCGTGCTCTACATCGTGGCGGTGATCGGCCCCTCGGTGCTGTCGGGCTACCCCTCGATCGTCGCCTTCGGGCTGCTCAACCTGGTCGGGCTCTCGGTCGTCGCCATCGTCTACGTCCAGGCCTTCGCGTCGCTGTGGTGCGTCTACGCGGCGCTGACCTCGGGTCTGGTCGTCGTGCACATGATGCTGCGCCGCCGGCTGTCCGACCTCCATCGCCTCGAGGGCTACGCAACGCCCGCACCCGCCTGAGCCTCTCGGCTGTCAGGGGGCGTCACCTCCGTCACCGACCTGGCGCCGGCGTGGCGGTCCCGGGACAGGTGTCGAGGTCTCCCGGGACCGCCCTCGCCGTCACTGGTAGGTCGGGTCCGCCCAGGGGCCGAGGCTGCGCGAGCGCACGGGCTGCACCGGGCGCGGGGCGGCGGTGCGGGGGAAGCCCTCGCCCCAGTTGGTGGGGGTGCCGAGCATCTCGATGCGTGCGTCCTCGGTGTACCAGTCGACCAGGTCGCTGTCGGAGCGCATCAGCCACGTGCAGCCGTGCTCGCGGTGGGCGACGAAGTCGCCGTGGCGCACCAGCGGCGGGCGGTAGAAGTAGGTGCCGGGCCACATGTTGCCGAAGCTGTACTCGAAGCCGCCCTCGAGGCAGTACGCCTCCTCGCTGCAGGGGTGGTGGGCGAGGGGGTGCTCGACCCAGCCCGGCTTGGCCTTGATCAGCCGGGTGTAGAAGCCGGTCTTCTCGTCGCGGTGCAGCAGCTTGATGTAGAGACCGGGGACGGGGGTGCCGCCGAGGTCGAAGCGCATCGGGCTGCCGTCCTCCACGTCGATCCACGGCATGTCGCGGGTCTGCAGGACGATCAGCTGCTGCTCGGGGCGGACGCTGGGCGCGTCGGCGTCGGCGGGGGTGAAGGTCCAGTCCCCGAACTCGCGGAACACCAGCACGACCGACCCCTCGGCGACCTCCAGGGGCGGGGTCAGGACGCCGGCGCTGGCGTGCCAGTAGCCCTCGGGGCCCAGCACGGTGTCGCCGATGCGGACCTGGCCCTCCAGCACGTACCACTCGGTCTCGGCCGCGTGGACGCCGGCGGGACGCGACCAGTCGGTGGTGAAGTGCACCTTCAGCGACGCCGAGCCGTCCTCCTCGTCGTAGCAGAGGTTGCGCTGCCGGGCGGTGCCGGTGGCGTGCTCGAACTCGGCGACGTGCCAGATCAGGTCACGCTCGTCGATGGTCTCGACGTGGGGGCGCATGGGTCTCCTCGGGTGATGGTGGGCCGTCAACTTAGCGATACAATATGTACTGATATCATATTAGCGGTGCATGTTGTATCGTTATGTTCATGTCCAGGACCGGACGGCCCGCGGGGCCGGCGAACGACACGACCACCACGGTGCTGACCGCGGCGCTGGAGCTGCTGCTGACCGAGGGTGCGACCGCGCTGACGGCGCAGCGCCTGCACCAGGTGACAGGGGTGTCCCGGTCGACGATCTACCGGCACTGGCCCACGCCGACCGACGTCCTGGCTGCGCTCATCGACGTCGCCCCCAGCCCGCGTCGTACGCCCACGGGCGACGTGGCGCAGGACCTCCACGCGGAGGTCGACGCCCTGTGCAACCGGCTCCGGGACAAGCCCGTGGCGGCGTTCCTGCAGGCGCTCGCCGCGACCGGGGGATCGGACCCCGCGGCCGCGGAGCTGCGGCGGCGCTACGTCGGGGACCTGCTGGCGCCCTTCCAGGCCGTGCTCCGCGACGCCGGGGTGTCTCGGACCGCGGCGGACGACGCGGTGGCCGCGATCCTCTCGCCGCTGCTCGTCGACGCGCTGCTGCTCGACCGGCCGACGGCCCGCGCGCGTGCGCACCGGGCGGTCGACCTGCACCTCTCGGAGGTCGCCCGATGACGAACGTCGTGGGCCCCCGCGCCGTGTTCGGGGTGATCGTCCCCAGCACCAACACCGTCGTCGAGCACGACTACTGGCGCGCCGGCGTCGGGGGCGTGGCCTTCCGGGCCGGCTCGATGTACATCGAGAACCCGACCATGGACGGCGACGCGGGCTTCGAGGCGCTGCTGCTGCAGATCCGGGCCTCCATCGACACCGCGGTGCGGGACGCCCTCACCGCGGAGCCCGACCGGCTGGTCATGGGCATGTCGGCGGAGACGTTCTGGGGCGGCGTGGAGGGCAACGCGGCGTTCGAGCGCCGGTTGCGCGAGCGCACGGGGCTGCCGGTCACCACCGGCGCGAGCTCCTGTCGTGCGGGGCTCCGGGCACTGGGCGTACGCCGGATCGCGGTGTTCTCGCCCTACCAGCCCGTGGCCGACCGCGAGGTGGGCCGCTTCTTCACCGAGGCGGGCTTCGACGTCGCCGCGATCACCGGCCTGCGCTGTGCGACCGCGACCGGCATCGCCCGCGTCGCGGAGCCGAGGCTGCGCGAAGTCGTCGCCGAGCTCGACGGTCCGGACGTGGAGGCGATCGTGCAGGTGGGCACGAACCTGTCCTTCGTCGGCCTCGCCGAGACGCTGGAGGTCGAGCTCGGCAAGCCGGTCGTCGCCATCAACTCTGCCACGCTCTGGCACGCGCTGCGCGAGCACGGGATCGAGGACCGGGTCCCCGGCGCGGGCGTCCTGCTGCGCGAGCACTGACGTGCGCTGCTGCGAGGTCCTGTTCAGCGACCTCGAGGACGCCATCCGCACCGCCGGCGCCAATCACTGGAAACGGGCAGGGACCGCGCTCAGCCGACCCGGATGACGCGTGAGGTCGATCCGGTGCGGTCGCTGTCGAAGTCCACTGCAGACTGACGGCCGTCGGCGTCGTACTTCCTTGCATCGACGCCAAGAGCGTGGCTTACGAGATGCGCTGCAATGTCTTCCGCTCGGCCAGCCAGTTCACTCGCACCCCCATTCTGGGCGCAGCGAACGCAGGATCAACCGCCCCGGCGAGTTAGCCCCGTTCAGGACGATTGGCTGGCTGCACTCCGGTGGCTTCATGAATGGAAGGCGGCTCGGGCACCCCCCATGTTTGGCGCGCGAGCACGACCGTGCTGCGAGGGCGTTCCCTACAGGTGCAGCTGGACAACTCGTCTACGGCCTCGCATGCCCAGGGCGCAGGTTGGTCCAGCCGGTCCAGCCGCGCTCCTCGAGCCGACGCAGGATCCGGTGCGCGCCCGGGACCGAGTTCAGGAACACAGCGTCCAGCAACGCTGCCAAGTCATCGGGCAGCCCGTCTTGGTCCCACGCCGCCCCCGGCATGGCCTCGAACTCCGCAGCGAGCCGGTCGGCGACCTCCTCCAGACGCGGGTCCCGGGCAGACCACGTCGTGACTTCGGCGAGATCCCGGTAGAGGTTGCGCACGCGGGGGTCATCAAGCTCCTGGTTCTTCATCTCCATGTAGAACGGCATCCGTTCCGGCAGCTGTGCGGCCACGAGGACCCAGGCGTCGCGCTCGGCCTCGACCATCTTCGCGGGTACGCCGACCTCGCGCAGCCGGTCGAGGTAGGTGACCGCCTCCGGCGGGAGCGCCAGGCTGTCGCCGGCGGCGAGAAGCGCGATCCGTCGCCGGTGCTGCTGGCGGTCCTTGATCTCCGCGCGCAGCCGGCCGTCGATCTCGTGGACCGCCGTGGCGAAGGAGTCGTCGTCGGCGGCCAACAGTTCCTGCACGCGCGACAGCGGGACTCCTGCCTCGGCGAGCGTCCGGATCCGGATCAGCTCGACGACGGCGGCAGCGTCGTACCGCCGATAGCCGGAGTGGTCGCGCTCAGGCTCCGCCATCAGCCCGGTGGCGTGGTAGTGGCGGACCGCGCGCACGGTCACCCCGGCGTAGGTCGCGAGCTGGCTGATGGTCAGCATGCAGTCATTCTCCGCTTGTAGCTACGCATTGCCAGTGCGTAGCCGAGGACCAGCAGGCCGGCACACCACGCCAGCGCGGTCCAGGCGTCGGTCCCCAGCGGCTGCTCGGCGTAGAGATTGCGGAGCGTGTCGACGAGTGAGGTCACGGGTTGGTGCTCGGCGAACCAGCGCACCGGCCCGGGCATGCCCTCGGTCGGCACGAAGGCGGAACTGAGGAAGGGGAGGAACAGCAGTGGGTAGGCGAACCCACCTGCACCGTCAGCTGACTTGGCGCTCAAGCCGGCGATGACCGCGAGCCAGGTGAGTGCCAGCGTGAAGAGCACCATGAAGCTGATCACCGCGAGCCAGGCGAGTGGACCGGCGCTGGACCGGAAACCCATCAGCAGGGCCACCAGTACGACCAGCACGAGCGAGACCAGGTTCGCCACCAGGGAGGTGAGCACATGTGCCCACAAGGTCGCTGACCGGGCGATCGGCATCGAGTGGAACCGCTCGAAGACACCGCCCTGCAGGTCCAGGAACAGCCGGTACGACGTGTACGCGACTCCCGAGGCGACGGTGATCAGCAGGATCCCGGGGAGCAGGTAGTCGACGTACTCACCGTGGTGCTCGCCGGTGTCGACCGCTCCGCCGAAGACGTAGACGAAGAGCATCAGCATGGCCACCGGCGTGAGGGCTGTGGTGACGATCGTGTCGGGGCTGCGCATGATGTGGCGCAGCGACCGCTTCGTCAGGACCACGGTGTCGCGAATCATGACGTGCTCCCCACGATGCTGAGGAAGATCTCTTCCAGGGTGGGTTGCCTCTCGACGTACTCGAGCTTCGCCGGAGGCAGGAGGGCCTTGAGCTCGGCCAACGTGCCGTCTGCGATGATCCGGCCGCCGTGGAGGATCGCGATCCGGTCGGCGAGCTGCTCGGCCTCGTCGAGGTACTGCGTCGTCAGCAGAACCGTGCTGCCCCGGCCAGCCAGCTCCCGCACCGTCTTCCAGACCTCGAGCCGCGACTGCGGGTCCAGCCCGGTCGTCGGCTCGTCGAGGAAGAGAACCCTCGGGCTTCCAACCAGGCTCATCGCGATGTCGAGCCGCCGCCGCATGCCGCCCGAGTACGTCGCCACCCGCCGCCCGCCGGCATCCCTGAGGTCGAACCTGGCCAGGAGGTCGTCAGCGATATCTCGGGGGTGGGGCAGGTGCCGCAGCTCCGCGATGAGCTCGAGGTTCTCCCGGCCGGTGAGGATCTCGTCGACGGCAGCGAACTGGCCGGTCAGGCTGATCGACTCCCTCACCCTGGACGGTGCGGTGACGACGTCGTGGCCGTCGACCGAGGCGAGGCCGCCATCCGCCAGGAGGAGAGTCGCGAGGATCCTGACGAGGGTGGTCTTGCCGGCGCCGTTGGAGCCGAGCAGGGCGTAGATGCTGCCGCGCGGCACACTCAGGTCGACACCCTGGAGCACCGCGTGGTCGCCGAAAGACTTGGTCAGCCCAATGAGCTGGATGGCTGGTGTGGTGGTCATGCACGCATCGTGAGGCCCTGACGCTGCGTCAAGGTCAAGGGAATGTCGAGTCCGCCCCTGCCGCTGACGCAGTCCGAAGACTCAACGCCACACCGACGAGCGGGGCAGAGGTCGCCACGACAAGAAGTGAAGGATCCCGTCAGCGCACTGCCAAAATTGCGTTAGCTCTCTGCAGACAGGCGTCCGCGCCCCCGCACCATCGAGGCATGACCCATACCGCTACCACGCATGACGACCTGGACAACCTGCTCGTCGCGACGAATCAGGCCCTCGAGAGCGCTCTCGCCGCCGTCCTGAACGCAGACAAGCACGCGGCACGTGAGGTGCTAAGAACTTCAGCGGCTCGTGGCCGGGCCCGCGCAGCGGCGATCGACGCGCTGCGAATCAGGACCGCCTTGCCTCTGCCCCGTCTGATGCACGAACTCCAATTCGCCGACGACATCGGCGAAGTCAGCGAAGTGGCCGACCAACTCGCCCGCCACATCCTGGGCGGAGGTGATTCCACCGTCCTCACCTCCAGCCAGCTCGGCTACGTCCGGGCGCTCAATGACGCCGCCAACCGGCGTCTCCACGACCTGCGCGACGGGCTCACCGGGCCGAGCCTGAACCATGAGTACCGCTGCTGTGGCGACACGCTCCGCGAAGCCGGCGCGCAGTGTTCGCACCACCGTTCAGCGACCCTCACGCTTTGCGCGGCTCTCGCCTCAGCACTGATACGCGCCTCACGCCACGCGACCCACGCCGCCTGAGCCCAGACACTGGCGAGCATCCTCGGACCGAGACCGCAGTCGGTTCTGTATCCGCGCGGAGCTTCGAGGGACTGGATATAGCGGTGCCCGGGCCGTCGCGCTCGGCTGTGAACCCGGCGGAGAAGGTGCCGCAAGCAGGTCACCATGATCGTGCTGGAGTCAGTGCCCTAGGTCAATGTGTCTCCTATCCGTGCAGCAGTCCCGTTGAATGAGGGCCCGCAAGCGATTCGGCGTCGCACAATGCAAGAAGAAGGTCCTTAATGGGAATCGTCAACAACGCGGTCTACCTGGCCGGTGCTCGCTGCGCCGTCCCTCCGTCCCTCGAGCTGACGTACGAGACGATGGCCGAGACCGGCGGCATGGGATGGATCGGCCTGTATCGGCCGACCCGCGAGGAAATGGACTCGGTCGCGTCAGAGTTTGCGCTCCACCACCTGGTCGTGGACGACGCCATCAAGGCGCACCAGCGCCCGAAGATTGAGCGCTACGGCGATGTGCTCTTCATCGTGCTGCGCCCGGCGCGCTACGTCGACGCGGAGGAACGGGTCGAGTTCGGCGAGATCCACGTCCTGACCGGGCCCAACTTCGTCATCACCAGCCGCTACGCCGAGACCCCGGACCTAGGTGTCGTCAGGAAGCGTCTAGAAGGTTCGGCCAAGCTGCTCGGGCTCGGGCCCGAGGCGGTCCTCTACGCCATCCTCGACCAAGTGGTAGATGAGTACGAGCCGGTTGTTGCTGGACTGGCCAACGACATCGACGAGATCGAGTTCCAGGTCTTCGACGGAGACCCCGCGGTGTCCCGGCGCATCTACGGCCTGCTGCGCGAGGTGATCCAGTTCCAGCGCGCTACCCAGCCGCTGGCCGGGATGCTTGAGGCGCTCAAGGACGGCTTCGACAAGTACGACGTGGACGAGGAGCTGCGGCATCATCTCCGCGACGTCGAGGATCACACGATCAAGATCATCGACCGGGTTGACAGCTTCCGGACCCTGTTGGAGCACGTCCTCACCGTCAACGCAACCCTGGTCGGGCAGCGACAGAACGAGGAGACGCAGCGGTTGACCCAGGCGCAGTTCGCGCAGAGTGAGGAGGTCAAGAAGATCTCGTCCTGGGCCGCGATCCTGTTTGCCCCGACCCTTGTCGCTGGAATCTACGGCATGAACTTCACACACATGCCGGAACTGAACTGGCGTCTGGGATACCCGCTAGCGCTCATCTCGATGGTCGCCGGGTCAGCCATCCTCTACGCGATCTTCAAACGACGCAATTGGATCTGACCGCGACCGTCCATCAGCCCCTGGGGCCCGAGTCCGAGCCTCAGGCCGCTACCGTCGGCGCAGTCTGGGCAACAGCTTGGAGATGCTCAGGACTGCGTAGATCAGGGTGTTCGCGGCAACGAATGCGGCCAGGATCTGGTACCAGCCGGAGGTGAGGACTGAGGTCGGCAGCACGATCCCCCAGGTGACGAGTGTGTCGAGCGCAGCTGCCAGCGTCAACGCGGTCACGGTGCCGCCGCCTCGGGAATGGAGTGTCGTCCGGCCTCGGGTGCGGTCGCCCCGGTGCGGGTGACGTTGTTCCAGCCGGCTTCGCGACCCGTGGCGATGTCGAAGATCGACTTGACGAACACGGCTTGGAGGAACAGGTCGTAGGCGAGCTCGATGAAGATGGGTAGCGCGAGGAACCGTCCGGCCCAGCCGGCACGCCACGCGGTCACGATGCGCTCGAGGAGGAAAACTGCGCCCACGACGACCCAGAACCAGGTGAACGCGACTTGGTCGGCGGCGAGGAGCGTGATGGTCATCAAGACCAGGAAGCTGTTCAGGGCTATGACGCCCCAGCCGATGCCGAACTGCTGGACCCAGTACAGGCCGGTCGGGCGGGTGGGTCCGTAGTTGGAGATGTTCTCCAGGGCGCCGCGCTGCCACCGCGAGCGTTGGCGCCACAGCGCACGCCACGTCACCATGATCTCGGTGACGTTGGTGCACTCGGGTGGGGAGACCAGCTTTGCTCCCAGGGACTTCAGGGCCAAGGTGAGCTCGTTGTCCTCGGTGAGGGCGGCCGTGTCGTAGACGGCGCCCGTCTCGCCGGGGATCAGGGTGCCGCGGGCCGCGGCGACGGTGCGCAGCCCGTGGGCGCGGATCAGCGATGCGGTGCCGGACAGGACGAACACCTTGCCGTGGCGTCGGCCGATGTACCGGGCGTACCGGGTGTACTCGTTGCGTTGGAGCGCGCCGACGAGGCCGCCCCCCGGCTCGCCGTGGAAGATGCCGCCGACCGCGATCAGGTCGGGGTCGGCCTCGAGGCTGCGGGTCGCGGCTGCGAGGAAACCGCCCCCCAACGTGGTGTCAGCGTCCATCACCAGGACGGCATCGTCCTGGTCGAGGGTCGGGAGGATCTCAGCGAGGGCCTGGTTCAGTGCCCCAGCCTTCTTGTCTCTGTTGGCGATGGTGACGAACACCTCCGCGCCGGTGGCGCGGGCGAGGTCCGCGGTGGCGTCGGTGCAGTTGTCAGCCACCACGATGACGCGGTCGGGAGTGCGGGTCTGCGAGGCAAGGGAGGCGAGCGCCTCACTGATCGTGTCCTCCTCGTTGTAGGCCGGGACCAGCACGGTGACCCGGACGCTCGTCCCGCCGAGGGCGGGGTTCGACACCGCATCGGTGGAGACCCCGGTCAACGCACTCGGCAGGAAACGACGGGCGCGGGACGCGCGGGGTGTACGCCGGTCGGCGAGGAGGTGCTGTGCTCGGACGGTGATGGGGCCCTGGGTCAGGGTGTGCGGGTCGAGGCCGGCCAGGACGGCCAGACCGGCGCGGAGCTCCTCGGTCACGAGCGCCATCGTGAGCGCCGCTGCGAGCAGGACCAGTCCCACCAGCGCGGACCACGCCGGGACCCGGGCGGTGACGTCAAAGGTCCAGACGGCGGCGACGGGGCCGCGGCCGACCAGGAAGAGAGTGAGGAGCGCAGCGACCGCGAGGGCGGCGATGGCCAGGACTGCGAGAGCCCAGGTGATCAATGTCAGCCGGACGAGACGGACTCGCGGAGTGGTGTTGGGGAGGACGCGCACTGTTCGAAGGTGAAACTCCACGGGGGCCTCCTTCGCTGGTGCGCCCAGGAGGTGTCCTGGGCGGTCACGCCGTCGCGTAGGGCGTCACTGTGACCGTACGGGGCCTTGAGGCCCTTCGCAGGATCCGGGCGGAATTGAGCTGACCAGGTGAGCGTCCAGGTGCGGAACCTCCTGGTGTCACCCCTTTTTCTGAAGGGCTGACCAGGCGGAAGTTTCAGGTCGCCCAAACGCGCACGGATCACCCTCGAACCGTTGCGGGCCGGCAGCTATCCCGTCGTCCGCGACCTCGTCGTGGACCGCTCGGCCCTCGACAGGGTCATCCAAGTGCTTCCTACCGGGAAGCAGTCTTGTGCTTGCTCGGCGGTCGCGCACTACTCCCGGTCGCTTGCGCGGAGCCGGGTGAGCGTCCAGCGCAGTGGACCCTCCACGTCAGTACTCGGGTCGAGCATCTGTCGGATCATGAGTCCCTCATGGAGGGTGAGGAAGCCGCGGGCAGCCGCAGCGCAATCGACGTCGGCGGCAATGAGACCGGCGGTCTGCGCCCGGTCGAACACGTCGGTCAGTTCTTGGTCCCAGGCCGCGGCACGCTGTCGGACGAAGACTGCGGCCACGTGGTCGGGTTGCGCTGCGACGTTCAGCTTGAGGCTGATCCACAGCCGGGTCCAGGCAGGGGTGGAGCGGCGGCGTTCGGCGACGCGTGCGTAGGCACTGACGAGGTCGTCGACGTCCAGCAGAGCGCCCTCGTCGAAGAACTGGCGATCAGCTTCCTCCTGAGCGACGAGCACGCCCAGCAGGAGGTCGTTCTTGGATGCGAAGTGGTGCTGCAGGCCGCTGTGGGTGATCCCGACTCGGGCGGCGATGGATCGCAGTGAGGCGGCCTCGAAACCCGCTTGCGAGAACTCCTCCAACGCCGCGTCGAGGATCGCGGCCCGTTTCGCCAGTCCGACCTTGTACGGCCCCCGCCCCAACTTCGTCACTCCTCCAGTATCTCGCACGACGGTGCCACCTATGGGACGCGCAGGGTGTTCGGGCAACCCGAAACCCTGCCATGTGGTAAGTATTGCTCGACAAAGGAGTGTGAGATGGTTAACAAGTCATTCGACCTGGTGGTCGTGGGGACCGGAACCGGGATGCTGGCCGCCTTGGCGGCGGCCGAAACAGGCATGTCGGTCCTGCTCGTGGAGAAGTCGGAGTACGTGGGCGGCTCGACTGCCCTGTCGGGCGGTGGCTTCTGGGTGCCGTGCAACCCCATGCTGGCCGAGGCTGGAGCGCCGGACTCGATGTCCCAAGCGACCGAGTACCTGGCTGCTGTGACGGGCGGGGAAGCGCCCGAGGCGCGCTGGAAGTCGTTCCTGTCTCATGGCGCCGAGGCAGTCAATGCCCTGCGGCGCCTGACCCCGCTGAAGTTCGGTCACATGGCCGACTACGCCGACTACTTCCCGGAGCTCCCCGGAGGGTCGGCGGTCGGGCGGGCCATGGAGCCGAAGCCCTTCAACGCCCGCAAGCTGGGTGCCGACCGTGACAAGTTGCGTCCACCCGCGCTGGAAGCGCCGTTCCCGATGCCGGTGACCGGTAGCAGCTACAAGTGGCTCAACCTGGTCGCCCGGACTCCGCGCGGCATCGTCGTCGCGGCGCGCCTGCTGGGTATGGGCGTGGGCGGTCTGGCGATCGGCCGCGAGTACATCGCCGGTGGTGGCGCGTTGGCCGCTGGGTTGTACGCCGGGGTTCGGGCCCGGAACATCCCGGTGTGGCTCGACTCGCCATTGAAGGAATTGCTCGTCGAGGACGATCGCGTCGTCGGGGTGGTGGTGCACCGTGACGGCAAGGACATCAGCGTCCGGGCGAAGCACGGCGTGGTTCTCGCGGCGGGCGGTTTCGACCGCAATGAGGCGATGCGTCACACCTACCAGTCGGAGAAGCTCGACACAGACTGGGCGTTGGGCAACCCGGCGAACACCGGTGACGCGATCACCATCGCCGCCCAGGCGGTCGGCGCGGACCTGGCCTTCATGGAGGAATCCTGGTGGTTCCCGGCAGTGCCGATCCCCGGGCCCATGCCCGGCACGCTGCTGGCCGAGCGTTCACTGCCCGGCCAGATCATCGTCAACCAGGCTGGTGAGCGCTTCATGAATGAGGCCGTCAACTACATGTCGGCCGGCAAGGAGATGCTTCGTGAGGACCTTCCGGTGTGGATGGTCTTCGACCAGCGCTACCGCAACCGGTACGTGTTCGGCGGGTCGATCTTCCCGCGCCAGTCCTTCCCGCAAGAGTGGTACGACGCCGGCGTGGTCAAGAAGGCCGACTCGTTGGAGAAGTTGGCCGCAGAGCTGGGCATGGCGGCGCTGCCGCAAAGCGTCCAACGCTTCAACACCTTGTGCGCTTCCGGGCACGATGACGATTTCGGCCGCGGCGACAGCGCCTATGACCGCTACTACGGCGACCCCGCCGTCAAACCGAATCCGTGCCTGGGCCCGATCGACCAAGGCCCGTTCTACGCGGTCAAGGTAGTCCCCGGCGACCTCGGCACCTGCGGCGGCGTGAAGGCCGACGAGTTCGCCCGCGCCCTGCGCACAGACGGATCGGTCATCGAGGGCCTGTATGCGACAGGCAACGCAGCCGGCAACGCCTTCGGCCGGGTCTACCCCGGACCGGGTGCGACGATCGCCCAAGGTCTGGTCTTCGGCTACATCGCCGCCAACCACGCCGCTGGGCGGCTCTCGGACTGACGTCTACGTCGCCGCCGCTGTTCAGCTCGCGAGTTGCACAGCGGCGGTGAACCGGTGGCGCCGCTCGGAGAGGAGAGGCTGGGATGACGTAGTTCGGCTGAGCGCACGTCCCAGACGACAGCGAGCACTTCGCAGCGTGCGCTGTCCCGACCTGAGATGGTCGATGCCCACCCACCTGCAAGGGCACGACCTTGAAGTTGTCGATCGTCGACCTCGGGACCGTCGCGCCCGGTACCTCCGAGAGCGACGTCTTGGCTGACTCTGCGGTCCCGGCTACTTCAGGCGGCGTGTGGCAAGGGCGAGGCGCCAGTGGTGACTGGCCCGGAAAGGGCTTCTTCTGGAGGCGCTTGCTGAGAGGCCGCCGACTGACGTCTCTGTCTCGTCGTCGAGCGGGGTCATGCTGGGCGAAGCGCCTAGGGGAGCCCTGCTTCGTACGCGGCGATCACGAGATGGACCCGGTCGCGAGCGCCCATCTTCGCGAGGATGCGGCCCACGTGAGTCTTGGCGGTCAGCGGGCTGACGACCAGCTCGTCCGCGATCTCCTGGTTGCTTCGGCCCGCGGCGACCAGCCGGAGCACCTCGCGTTCGCGCGTCGTCAGGCTGGCCAGCCGCTCGGGCGCCGGCGCGTCCGGGCGACTCAGCGCACGGGTGATGACCGCCCTGGTCGCGCCGGGCGACAGGAGCGCCTCGCCCGCCGCGACGGTGCGGACGGCGTCCAGCAGCGCGTCTGGACGGGTGTCCTTCGGCAGGAATCCACATGCCCCCGCGCGAAGGCCGCGCAGTACGTTGGTGTCTGTCTCGAAGGTGGTCAGGATCAGCACCTTGCTGCCGCTCGATCCATCGTCAGCGAAGATCTGCCGGGTCGCCTCGATGCCGTCGGTGCTCGGCATCCTGATGTCCATCAAGACGACGTCGGGGCGCAGGTCCAGGGTCAGCGTCACCGCCTCGTCGCCGGTGCCGGCCTCCCCGACAACCTCCATGTCATCAGCGGAGTTGACCAGCAGCGCGAACGCGCCGCGCACCAGAGTCTGGTCGTCGGCGAGCAGGACCCGGATCACGACGGCACCCGCCAGATCTCCGGCAGGGGCAGGGTGGCCCGTACCTCGAATCCTCCGGACTCGCCAGGCCCGGCGGACAGCTCGCCGCCGACGGCGTGCGCCCGGCCTGTCATCCCGACGATCCCGAAGCCGGCCGATGCCACGGTCGAGTCCGGTCGCGCGGGCCCGTGATCGACGACCGCGATCCCCAGCCGGTGGCCGTCCTGGTTGAGTCGGACGGTCGCGTGCTTGGCCGTGGAGTGTCGAATGACATTGGTCAGCGACTCCTGGATGATCCGATAGGCCACCACGGACACCGTCGACGGTAACTCGTCCGGCAGCCCGGCAGCCTCCACGTCGACCCGGACACCAGCCGCCTCGGCCATGTCCACCAGACGCTGCAGCTCGCCGAGCTGGGGCACTGGCTCGGTGGGCTCGGCCTCGCCGCCGTGCAGGATGTCCAGAATGGCACGCAGCTCATGGAGCGTGGCTCGGCTCGTGTCCGACAGGTTGTGCAGTGTGCTGGACAGCTCCCGCAGCGGCGCATCGGCCCGCCTCGGCAGCTGGTCGATCAGGTGCGCAGCGACTGACGCCTGGACGTTCGCGACCGCGAGACCGTGTGCCAGGACGTCGTGCAGCTCGGCGGCGATCAGTACCCGTTCTTCGGCTACCCGCCGCTCGACCTCGTCGGCACGCTCCTGTTCGAGCCGCGCGGCGACGGAGGCCTTCCAGGCCTGATGGAAGCGGACCGCGAGCCCGGCGAAGAACGCCATGAGCAGCCAGCCGACGCCGAGGAGAGCATCGCCAGGTGCCCCTGACGCCTCGTCGGCGACGACAGGCACGGTCACCGCCCCCACCGCCACCAGGGCGGCGACGGCCTGCCGCTGTGGCTCGCTGTAGCGCGCCGCCGTGAAGGCCGCCACAAGTGAGGCCGGCATCGTGGCCTCATGGGGATAGTCGAGGAGGTGGTAGGGCGTCGACACGGCGAGGACCGCGAGCACGACGGGGATCGGCCAGCGCCGGCGGGCCAGCAAAGGCGCCGACATGACGCCCAGGAGCGCGATCGCCCGCAGATCCACGCTTCGCTCGCCGTCGAAATCGACCGCCTCGAGCGTGATCGCGAGGCCGACCCCGAGCACGAACGACCCCGCCGCCAGCAGCCAATCGGCCACTGACGGACGGAGCGCCGTCATCGTTCACACACGGTCATCGACACTGTCCTCACTCGTCCGCGAGAGCTTGCTGGGCCACCAGATCCTCGAACCCAGCGACATCGTGAGTGCGGGAACCACGATGGACCGCACCACCAAGGTGTCGATGAGCACGCCGACGGCGACCAGTATCCCAATCTCGACGAGCATGACGAGGGGCAGCGAGGCGAGCACCGCGAACGTCGCCGCCAGCACGACGCCGGCCGAGGTGATCACGCCACCTGTCACTGCGAGGCCACGCTTCGTGCCCTCGACAGTGCCGTGCCGGACGGCTTCCTCACGTACCCGGGTCATCAAGAAGATGTTGTAGTCGACACCGAGCGCGACCAGGAAGAGGAACCCGATCAGGGGGACCGACGACTCCAACCCGCCGAATCCGAGCACCTGGTCAAACAACAGGGTGCACAGTCCGAGGGCTCCGAAGTACGACACCACGACGGTGGCGACCAGCACCAGCGGAGCCACGATCGCCCGCAGCAGTAGCCCGAGGATGGCGAGCACCACCAGCAGGATCAGCGGCATCACCAGATTGCGGTCGGTCTTGTTGGTCTCGGCCTCGTCGAGCTTCTCGGCACTCGGACCGCCGACCAGCGCGGCCTCACCGGCGACCTTGCGCACGTTCTCCCGCAGTTGCTTGATCGTTGCCGTCTCACCCGCGCTCTCTGGAGAGTCGACCGGGAGCACGGAGATCTCCACCCAGTCGTCGCTGGCCCGGCCGATCTCGGCTTGGGCGACCCCCGGCGTCCCTTCGACGGCGGCCAGGACCTTGCGGGTCTGGTCCGGCCGACTCATCACGGTGAGCGGCTGACCGCTCTCGTCGGGGTAGCGCGCCTCGATCAGCTTCGCCCCGGTCACCGAGTCCGGTGTCGAACGGGCGAACTGGTCCAGCTGCGGAAGCGAGCCGCTGGCACCCACGGTGCCCAGCGCCAGACCGCCCAGGATCGCCAGCGGAACCGCCCAACTGACGACGCGGCGGCGCGCGACCAGCTCGCCGAGTCGAGCCCACCCAGAACGGGGTTTGTGGGCCTCACCCCCGAGTCGCGGAACGAACGGCCAGAAGACGCGGCGCCCGAGCACCACCAGCAGGGCCGGGAAAAGCGTCAGCATGACCAGCAGCGCCGCCCCGATGCCTGCCGCACCCACCGGGCCGAGACTGCTGATGCTGTTCAGATCCGCGGCCAACAGGCACAACAAGCCGGCGACCACCGTCGCCGCCGAAGCGAGGATCGCCGGGCCAGCGCCACGCAGCGCCGGCAGCATCGCGTCGATCGGCCGTTCGTGACGGTGCAGCTCCTCGCGGTAGCGGGACACGAGAAGCAAGGCATAGTCGGTGCCCGCGCCGAAGACCAGCACGATCAGCAGCGCTGAGCTCATGCTCGTGATGGTGAAGTCGAAGATCTGGGTGAGTATGTAAACGGTCCCCATCGACGTGATCGCCGCGACCCCGACCGAGGCGAGAGGGACCAGCCACAGCAGCGGACTGCGGTACGTGAGGATCAGCAGGAGCGCCACCACCACGGCAGTAGCGAGCATCAACGTCGCGTCGACGGCATCAAAGACCTCGTCCATGTCGGCCCCCAGCGCGGTCGGACCGGTGACATATGCGTTCAGGCCACTCGGCCGGTCGTCGAGAAGGGCACGCGCATCCGCGGTGGCGCCAGCCTCCTCCGCGACCGCATCACGGTCGAGCGGAAGCGCGTACATCAGGGCCGTGCCGTCGTCGGAGTCGACGATCTCGGGCAGTGCGTCGGGGTCGTTGCCGAATCGCTCCGCGAGCTCGGACTGGCCGCGTTCGACCGCCTCGCGATCGCCCGGCTGGAGGCCGCCCGGCCGCTCATAAACGACCATGAGCAGGCCGTTCTCGCCGCCGGGCAGGCCGGCCTCGGCCTGGAGCACCTTGGTCGACTGGGCGCTGGCCGGCAAATAGTCGGCCTGCCCGTCGCGGGTCACCGAGTCGAGTTTGCCGGCGAGTGAGTAGCCGCTCACCAGCAACCCGATCCACACGGCCACCACGAGCCAGGGCAGCAGGGTCTTGGTCTGTGATCTCTTCGGTCTCTTGTCGGCACCGGTGTGGTCGGGCGCCGCTAGTTCAGTGGTCATGGCGATCACGCTGCCAACCAGGCGGCGCTGACGCGTCTGACCACGGCAGACACTTCGCCGTACTCCGCGTGGAGTACGGCGGACGTCGGGGGCGGGCGGTGTCGCAGTACGCCGGCTCGGATCGCTCAGGCCTCCAGACGTTGGCGCGCGCTCTACCGGACGCCGCTGCCCAATGGCGAACGCTGCCACCCGACGCCCGTGCCAACGGCAGACCGCGCTGCGGATCCTGAACACCTGACCCGCCGCGCCAACGTCAATCGAGGCACGCCGAACGCACGTCAGCGTCACCCAGGAAGGGGACGTTCACCAGTCGAGGTGGCCAATCGGGTCTGTGCCCATCGGCTTGTCCACGACTTGGAAACGCTCGGCCGTGCGTCCTTGCGGTCAGGCTTGAGGGCAGGACAGCCGGCCGGTCGATAGGAATTCGCGCTCACTCCGAGTCACGGCACGCGACCACGCGCCTGTATGACCGGGCGTGGAGGTCCGACACAAAGTGACGTGTTTGGGCCACTCTCGAGCCTGCGTCAGGCCCCAGGGCGTCAGGGGATCCAACGTGGAAGCGACGATCATTACCGACGGGGAGCCGGCAGCCCCGGGCCGCGTCGTGCCGGAACGCCCCAGAGTGCCGCGTCCGACGCATGGGGCCAGGTCGGTGCTGAACGTCTCGGCCAGGGGATTGGCCGTGCCGAACCGCTCGAGGGTGTCCGGAAACTTAATATCGTTGCACAAAGTCTCTTGGTACACGGCACGGTCCACGCCAAAGTAGCCAGGAAGGCCTAGGGACCACAATGGCGCCCCGTCCCCCTCCAGTGCGGAGTCGAGCGCCGCCAGATAAGTCTGCGTCAATCTCGGGGAACGAAGCACTGCGATGGTTGCCAAGTCCAATGCGGTCCCGGTCAGGCGCTGTTGCCCAGATCCCACCGATGCCGGTTCCTGCATCACGGCGTTGTGCACCGCTGTGTATCCGCCGCTCACGTTGAGCAGTTCTTGGACGGCCTCGGAGCAGTCGTGCGTGCTACAGACGGAAGCGATTCGCGCCCAACTGCGCGCGAGAGCTTCTGAGACCTCGGACAACCGCATTTCCCAAGGCGCATCCGCCACCATCGGCCCGTCCAGCACGGCCCGCCTGACTCGGCCCGGATGCTTCTCGAGATACGCCTCCGCGATCAGAGTCCCGTAGGAATAGGTCAGGAGATCCAGGTTCCGGAGTCCAAGTGCTGACCTCACAGCTTCGAGTTCGTGCGCGGACGCAACGGCCGAGGCTTCGTAGGGCAGCGATCGAACACTCTGGGCGCATTCCTGGACGACTGTCTCGACCTGAGTAAGCCAGAGGCGGCGGTCGATTCCGAAAGTGACCCCTTCGGGACCACATGCCCGCTGTTCCGTGGCTGAGGTGACGCCGTTCCAGGTGAGGACTACCGTGCGGTCAAAGTCGACGCTTGGCAGCACCTTCTGAAGCTGGTCAACCGGGGAGATCCCGGGTCCTCCGGGATGCATCACGGTAACCGTCTCTTTGTCGAGGCGGAGGGTCCGGCGGCCGGCCAGAATTCGCACGGGCCAACGATGGTTCGTGCCGTCGGCGTCCGTCGCCTCGACCTTGCCGCAGAACAGGTAACGTCCAGCGGGGAGGCCGTCCGGCGGCCCGCTGCCGCGTTGCGCCTGCCCCGGGCTCTGACATAGTTGCATTGGGCTCGACATCCGAGAGTCAGTGAAGCGCGGGATGCGCGCTAATAATCGCTGCTGATCAACCGCATCTTCGGACGCGGGGCTGCGGTCGGTCTCGGAGCCGGGGGTTCCTGGTGTGCACGCGCTCGCAAGGACCGCGCAAGCCGCGGTCACAGCCAGCCCGACGGCGACACGTCGACCCAGGTAGCCGATCGCACTTCTCATTCGAAGCAGCCCGGCTTGGCGAAGTTGGTACACCTGCCGTTGGTCGACCGCGCTGCTTCCATTGTCATTCCTCTCCGTCGGCTCGCGTCTGTGCGACAGAGACGCGAGAACAACGAGTCCGTCGACCGCTGGCATCCGCGCAGCACTCGGGCACATTAACGGGGTTGCCCGCACAACTCCGATCGCGTCCACCGTGGGCAGGGTCGGCGCCTGGGGCTGAAGTCAGTGTATGGACGTTTGGATTCGTACCCGCGTCGGCATTCCCAGACCCTGGTCAAGTCCCGGGGGACTGCTGCAACATCCGGTGACAGCATGACCCAGCGGAGCGCTGACCTGATCTGGTCGACCGGTCTAGCGTGCACATCCCCTATTTGACTTTGGCGGGCGACACCGAGCCCGCGATTCAAGCGTGAAACTGCACACTGCCGATGCTGGGCCGCATCAGTACGGCCGCTGCTTGGGGTGCGGGCGGACCCGGGGAGGGAGCCCGTTCAACGAGGCACCGGCGAAGGCATGGCGACCCTGGGACGCGGAGCACGACGTTTCCCGGCTCGACGGTCATAGGCGGGAGAAAGACGAGCGCCCGGTGGCGAGCTCATTGCGGGAGAGCCGACACCAGGCGGTTGCTCTTATGACGTCTCCGTGAGCCCTCCGCTCGGGCCAAGGGCAGTCGATGCCCGCCGGATTTTTTGCGCGAAGGCACCCAAGGTGTGGCCTGCGCCATTTCCCTCGAGACTCAGACGCCGGTGCAGAGGAAGGCCGGGTCGCCGATCACGGGCCACGCTTCGACAGCGTCGCGCCCGGTGGTACCGCCGGGTGTGGTGTCGAAGAGTTGGATGCCGAAGCGGTAGGGCTGTGCAAGCGGGACGTTGACTGGCACGTCCATGCCTGGTGTCAGGGCCGGGGACTCGTAGACGACGGTGTCTTCGGCCGTGAGTCTGATGAGGCCGGAGGAACCATCATGCGAGATGTCGGCAATTCCAATGACGCCTCTGAAGGTCTTGCAGTGCCGGCCCGGGGTGAACTCGCACGCGACTCCGGCGGCGTTCGCATCTGATGAGTCGAACTGCCCACTTCTAGTACTCCTCGCCACGGTAGCCCTCCGTATGGCGCAGATGCTCGACCCGGCCCCCGCATCGACAGCTCGCGAGGTCGCGCGTGGTGACCAGCAGGGAGCACTGCCGGGTGTAGCCCTCGCGACAGCGGTCGGGTCCTCAGTTGGGACGTCGTGGCTGCGGACCACGCAATCCACCCGCTCGGGCGGTCCAGCGACGCAGGACCGACGAGCGAGTGCGTGGTGATCGCGCCCGCGTTGATCACCGGGTTCCGCAGGCGGCCCGAGCCGTCCTCGAGGTAGATCTCGTTGAAGGCCTCCCCGGAGAGCTCGACGCCCACCTTGGCCAGGACGGCGTCGAACCCTCGGGTCTGCCAGGGCCGGGGCGTAGGTGAAGGGCTTGGAGATCGACTGGATGGTGAACGCGACGTTGGTGTCGCCCGCGCCCTAGACCCTGCCGTCGACGGTGGCGAAGACGGCGGCGAGCCGCTCGGGGTCGGCCGCGGCGAGCTCAGGGACGTAGTCCGCGGTTGCGCCGGAGACGCCCGGCGCGACGTGGTCGACCGCCTCGGCGAGGTAGTGGGGGATGGGTGATCGCACGCGTCTCTCCTCCGTGGTCAGCAGGCCGTGCTCGTGACGGTGTCCGGGCCGCGCTGGATCGTGCCGCCCCTGGTCGCGCGCAGCAGGGCCACCCGGAACGAGCGCGCGTCCTGGAACCGGTCGTCGCGCTCCTTGGCGAGCGCCCGGGCGAGGACGGCGTCGAGGGCGGCGACACCGGTGTCCACGCTCGCGGGCTCCTCGTGAACGTGCTGGTAGGCGACGGAGACGGGGTCGTCCCCGACGAAGGGAGGCCTCCCGCTCAGCAGGTGGTAGAGCAGGCAGCCCGCGGAGTACAGGTCGCTACGGGGGTCGGCTGTCTCCCCACGCACCTGCTCGGGCGCCAGGTAGGACGGCGTGCCGAGGAGCTCCCCGGGCAGGGTGAGGGTCGCCGCGAGGTCGTGGCTGCTCCGGGCGACGCCGAAGTCCACGACCTTGACCGCGCCCTGGTGCGTCACCATCACGTTGGCGGGCTTGATGTCGCGATGCACGACGCCGGCCCGGTGGCTGGCCTCGAGGGCGGACAGGACCCCCAGCTGGTAGTCGAGCGTCTCGGCGAGCGTCGGCCGGCCGCGCTCGAGGACGTCGCGCAGGGACCGGCCGGTGATGAGCTCCATGACGATGAACGGGAGTCGCACCCGGGCCCCAGACGGGTCTGTCGCGTGCTCGTACCCGGCGTCGTGGACGGCCACGATCTCTGGGTGCCGCAGGCCGGTCACCGCCTCCGCCTCCCGCCTGAACCTGGAGTGGAACCGGGGGTCGGTCGCCAGGTTCTTGTGCAGCACCTTGATCGCGACGGGTCGGCCGGTGCGCAGGTCGCGACCCCGGTGCACCACCGCGGTGGCGCCGAAACCGATGAACTCCCCAACCTCGTAGCGCTCTAGGAGGACGCGACGCGTGCCCATCAAGGTCTCCACCGAGCGGGTGGCGGCGGTCCCGTGGCGGCCGCTGGGCCCGGGCGGGCGCCGTCCGGCCGTCGGACCGTTCATCGCCGCGGCTCCCACCGGAAGAGCCGGCCGGCCAGCGCGACGGCGAGGGCGACCCAGGCCAGGGTGGGCACCAGCAGAGACAGCGACTCGGCGAGCGGGACGCCGCCGTCCCACGCGTTGACGATGAGCTCCGTTGCTGAGCCGCCGGGCAGGAGCCGCTTGACGTAGGCGAGCTCCTCGGTCCCGCTGATCCCGACCCAGCTGGCCACCGCGATCACCGCGAGGCTGACCGGCAGGGTGGTGACCTGGGCGTGCTCAGGAGAGTTCGTGAGGCCCGCGGTCGCCAGCGCCAGGGCGACCATCATGGCGGTGGTCGCCAGGACCGCCAGCACCAGGAGCCCGATCGCGTCGGGGCGGCTGGAGACCTCCCCGAAGACCGCGAGGATCGCGGTCACCTGGACGAGCGAGACGACGACGACGGGGAGGACCAGCCCGGCGAGGATGCTCGGGTCGCTGGCCGCCGTCGAGCGCAGCCGCTTGAGGAAGAGGTCTTTGCGGCGGGCGGCCAGGGTGGTCACCGCCGTGGTGTAGAGCCCGAAGGCCAGCACGGTGAACATCACGATGGCAGCGACGTAGCCGGTGCTGCCGAGGTCGGAGAAGGTCTCGTGCTGGCGGATGAAGTAGGCGCCGACGGCGACCGGGATGACCAGGCCGGTGACCAGGACCAGGCGGTTCCGGAACATCTGCAACAGCTCACTGCGAGCGATCTCGAGCATGGTGGTGAATCCCTTCGAGGTGGTGACGGAGGTGGGCGGGTGGGTCTGGGATGGTCGCCTCAGTGGCTGTCGAGGGCGCGGAAGACGTCGTCGAGGTGGGTCGGGCCCGCCGTGAGGTCCAGCAGCTCCACCCCCGAGTCGTGCGCCCAGCCCAGCAGCCGGTGGAGGTCGCGCTGCAGGCTGAAGGTCTCGACGTGGAAGCCTCCATTGAGCGCGCCGACGATCGGCGGCTCCGGCGCCCCGGGCGGGAGCGAGAAGCTGATCACCGCGGGCAGGGTCCGGGTGAGCTCGGCGACGGTGCCTTCTTGGCGCAGCGTGCCTGCGTGCATGAGGCCGATCCGGTCGGCGCGCTGCTGCGCCTCCTCCAGGTAGTGCGTGGTGAGCACGACCGTGGTGCCCGTGTCGCGTAGCCGGTCCACAGCAGCCCACAGGGAGTCGCGTGACTGGATGTCCAGGCCGGTGGTCGGCTCGTCGAGGACCACTAGGTCCGGGCCGCCGTACACGGCGGTGGCGAAGTCGAGGCGACGCTTCTCGCCGCCGGAGAGCTGAGCGACCCGGGTGGACTCCTTGTGGGCCAGCCCGGCGACGTTGAGGACCCTGCCGATGTCGTCCCGCCGTCCGCTGAGCGCCCCGACCAGACCCACCGACTCCCGCACCGTGAGGTCGGGGGAGAAGCCGCTCTCCTGCAGCATGATTCCCATTCGCGGGCGGACCGCGTGGCGGTGCTGGGGGCTCGCGCCGAAGATCCGCACGGTGCCGGAGGCGGGGGACCGGTGGCCCTCCACGACCTCCAGCGTCGAGGTCTTCCCGGCCCCGTTGGTTCCCAGCAGCGCATAGAGCTCCCCGCGCTGCACCTGGAAGGAGAGGTCGCGCACGGCCGTGAAGTTGCCGTAGGTGACGCTCAGGTGCTCGACGTCGATGACGGGGGAGGTGGTCATGGTGTTCCTTTCGTGGACACGGGGGTGCCTCCTTCGGCCCTGAGGCCGGGAGGCCGGGCAACCCGACTGGTCGTCGGTCCGTCGCCGTGTCCTCAGGCTCGCCCGACCGGCGCCCTCGTCGCGTCGGTGACTTGCACCGATGTCCCTACGGGTCGTGCCCGTGACGCAGCGGGCGCACTTGCGAGGGCTTCGTGCATCCGTGACACTCAGCTACCGGTGCGGCTCGGAGGGGAGCGATTGCCTTGGACCTCGTGGGTCGGCTCGCTGAGCGCGCGGCCATGGATGAGCTGATTGCGCGAGCCCGCGCCGGGCACAGCGGGGTTCTCGTGGTGCGCGGCGAGGCCGGCATCGGCAAGACGGCCCTGCTGGACCAGGCAGGCGCCGCGGCCTCCTCCTCGGGGTTCGCGGTGGGCTCCTCGACGGGGGTCGAGGCCGAGAGCCAGTTCGCGTACGCCGGCCTGCACCAGCTTTGCGGTCCGCTGCTCGGCCGACTCGGTGCCCTGCCAGAGCCGCAGCAGGCAGCCCTGGGCGTGGCGTTCGGCAGCCGCACCGGACCCGCCCCCGACCGCTTCCTGGTGGGGTTGGCTACCCTCAACCTGCTGGCCGAGGTGGCGGAGGAGGCGCCGCTGCTGTGCGTCGTCGACGACACACAGTGGCTGGACGAGGCGTCGGCCCAGGTGCTGGCGTTCGTCGCGCGAAGGCTGTCGGCCGAGCGGGTGGCTCTCGTCCTCGCGCTCCGCGACGCCGGCCCGGGTGACGAGCATCCGTTCAGCGGGCTGCCGGAGCTGCGCCTCGAGGGGCTCAGCGAGGTCGACGCCGAGACGCTGCTGGGCTCGGCCGTCGCCACTCCCCTCGACGACGCCGTGCGCGCGCGGATCGCGGCCGAGGCACGCGGCAACCCCCTGGCCCTGCTCGAGCTGCCCCGAGGAGCATCGCCGGCACACCTCGCCGGAGGGTTCGGCCGGCCGGACGTGCTCAGCGTGCCCCACCGGATCGAGGAGGGCTTCCGACGCCGCACGGCCAGCCTCCCGGGCGAGACCCGGCTGCTGCTCCTCGTCGCCGCGGCCGACCCGACCGGCGACCCCGGCGTGCTGTGGCGCGCGACCTCCCACCTTGGCATCCCCCGCGAGGCGGCGGTCGCCGCCGAGTCCAGCGGGCTCGTCGAGCTGGGCACGCGGGTGCGCTTTCGGCACCCGTTGGTCCGGTCGGCGGTCTACCAGGCGGCCACCGCACCGGACCGGCGTCGGGCCCACGCTGCCCTGGCCGTCGCCACCGAGCCGCGCGACAACCCGGACCGCCGAGCCTGGCACCGAGGGCAGGCCGTCCTGGGAACAGACGAGGAGGCTGCCGCCGAGCTGGAGCGCTCGGCTGACCGGGCCCGAGACCGGGGCGGCGTGGCGGCCGCGGCCGCGTTCCTGCAACGCGCTGCCGAGCTGACCCCCGAGCCCGCCGTCCGGGCGAGACGGTCGCTGGATGCGGCCCACCTCAAGCACGAGGCCGGTGCCCCCGAGAGCGCCCGGGCGCTGCTAGTCGTCGCCGAGGCCGGACCCCTCGACACGCTGCAGGCAGCTCGAATCACCCTGCTCAGGGCGCAGGTCGCCTTCCACACCACCCGGGGCGGCGAGGTGCCGGAGCTGCTAGTGGAGGCAGCCCAGCGCCTGTCCGACCTCGACGCGGGTTTGTCCCGCGAGACCTACCTGCACGCGCTGGACGCGGCGCTGGTGAGTGGCGGCTCCGACCGTGGCGTGCTCGAGGTCGCGGAGGCTGCACGGATGGCCCCCGCGCCTCCGGGGCCGCCGCAACCCCCGGACCTGCTGCTGGACGGGCTCGTGAAGACCTTGACGTCCGGGTTCGCGGTGGGTGCCCCCGCACTGCGACACGCCCTGACGGCGTTCCGCGACACGCTCACGGACCCCGAGCAGGCCCAGTACAGCCAACGATGGCTTCGGCTGGCCTGCCGCAACGCGCTGGCCGTCTTCGACGACGATCTGTTGCACGTCCTAGCCAGCCACAACGTCCAGGTCGCTCGGGATGCCGGCGCGCTGGCGACGCTGCCCGACGCGTTGCGTTTCCTGTCCCTGACGGCGGTGCTGACCGGCGAGCTCGCCGCAGCGGAAGGGCTCGCCACCGAGGCGTCGGCGTTGACCCGGGCCACCGGTGGGGTGCAGGTGCAGCACGCCCACCTCGTCCTCAGCGCCTGGCGGGGGGACCAGGCGAGGACCACGGAGCTCAGGGACGTCATCGCGCAGGACGCTGCGCATCCGGACGGAGGCACGGAGGCGTCCTTGGCGCAGTACGCCTTGGCAGTGCTCCACAACGGGCTCGGGAACTACGCAGCCGCACAGGGGGCGGCGGCGCGAGCGTGCGAGTCCCCCGAGCTGTCGCTCAGCAACCTGGCGCACGCCGAGCTCGTCGAGTCCGCCGCCCGCGCCGGTCAGACGGAGCGTGCCGCGGAGGCGGCCGCCCAGGTCTGTTCCCGGGCCCAGGCCAGCGGTACACCCTGGGCACTCGGGATGGCGGCGCGCTCGGAGGCACTGGTCAGTGGCGCAGGTGCGGCGGAAGAGCAGTTCGTGGAGGCGGTCGCGCAGCTCGGTCGCAGCCGGATGGGCGGCTTCCTCGCCCGCACCCATCTCGTCTACGGGGAGTGGCTGCGCCGCGAAGGTCGGCGCCGCGATGCCCGGGAGCAGCTGCGCACCGCCCACCGGCTCCTCAGCGACATGGGTGCGGAGGCGTTCGCGGCCCGTGCGGCCCGTGAGCTCCGGGCCACGGGCGAGCACCCACGCGCTCGGACCACCCAGCCGGTCGACGAGCTCACCGCCCAGGAGCTCCACGTCGCCCGGCTGGTGGCCTCCGGTGCCACCTCCCGCGAGGTGGCGGGGCAGCTGTTCCTGAGCCCTCGCACGATCGAAGCCCACCTGCGCAACATCTTCCGCAAGCTCGAGATCACCTCCCGCCGGCAGCTCAGGGAGCTGCCGCTCTCCTGACGGGTCGAAATAGGCAGTTCTCCCTGACGCGAGGGAGCCGCCCGCGGCACGAGCATGGAGCCACACCGCAGGAAGCATCGAGACCAGGAGGACCCACCGCGATGGCCCACGAGATCACGGTCACCAGGAACCCCGACCGGAACCGCTACGAAGCCACCTTCGCCGGGGAGAGCACGGTCGCCGGCTTCGTCGACTACCAGGAGACCCACGAGCTGGTCGCCCTGACCCACACGGAGGTCGATGCGGCCTTCGAGGGGCGCGGGGTCGCGAACGCGCTTGCCCGCGCAACGCTCGACGACGTGCGGGAGCGACGCCTCAAGGCACTCGTCACCTGCCCCTTCATCGTCGGCTGGCTTCGCGGTCACCCCGAGTACCGCGACCTGCTCTACAACGCGGCGCCGTCCGCGGGAGGGCGCTGATCGTGGCGCGCAGGACCTACACCGGCCCCCTCGTCGACGTCTCCTTCGACCGGGACGCGTGTCGGCACGCCGCCGAGTGCGTGCGCGGGATGCCGAGCGTGTTCAACCCCGCCGCACGACCCTGGATCGACCCCGGCAGGGCTGACACCGAGGAGACCGTCCACACCCTGGCAGAGGTGATCGCGCGTTGCCCGACGGCCGCCCTGCGCCTGGAGGAGCACATCGAGCGCGGATGACAATTGTTGGTCTGCGCAGGGGATCGGACGGCGCTACTGAAGACCTGTGTTCGACTTTGTGGTCCGTGGTGTCGCGTCCGTCGGAGACCACCACCGTCTCGGGGGCGACGGACGTGGGCTCATGCGAACTGCGGGGCTCGGAACGAGAGCCCTTTAGTGGCGGGGGCTGGCACCGGAGGTCACCGTAGAGCGGCCAGGCCCACGCGCAGGATTCGTCACTGTGCAGCCTTCGCCCGCACCTGCCCAGGCTGGGCATCCACGCTCGGCGCCGTCCTGGCGAAAGCACTCGCCAAGGCTCGTAGCGATCGGTTCCCGGACGCGCGCTCGTTCACCGAGGCGGCCCCTGGCTGCGGCGATCGACGGCGTCCACCACGACCACGCTGACCCGCGAGCACCGTCGACAGCCTCACGCACAGAGCCGGCGCCAGGGGTGGCCATGCAGGCAGGTCACCGCTGACTACGACAGACGCAGCAAATCAACAAGGAAAGGAACGAATCATGGGATTCATCACCGTCGGTGAAGAGAACACCACACCGATCGAGCTCTACTACGAGGACCAAGGCGCGGGTCAGCCGGTTGTCCTTATCCACGGGTATCCGCTCGACGGCCACAGCTGGGAGCGGCAGACTCGCGAGCTCCTCGCCGCGGGGTACCGCGTCATCACTTATGACCGCCGCGGCTTCGGCCGGTCATCGAAGGTCAGCACCGGGTACGACTACGACACCTTCGCCGCCGACCTGAGCACCGTGCTGGAGGCCCTAGACCTCCGCGACACCGTGCTGATTGGCTTCTCCATGGGCACCGGCGAACTTGCGCGCTACGTCTCGCGCTACGGCCACGAGCGGGTCGCGAAGCTCGCGTTCCTCGCCTCCCTGGAGCCCTTCCTCCTCGCCCGCGACGACAACCTTGGGGGGGTCCCACAGAGTGTGTTCGAAGGCATCGAGGCAGCGGCGAGGGGTGATCGCTACGCCTGGTTCGACCAGTTCTTCTCCGACTTCTACAACCTCGAGGAGAACCTCGGCGATCGAATCGGCCAGAAGGTCGTCGCCGGCAGTTGGAACGTCGCCGTCTCCAGCGCCCCCGTCGCGGCCTACGCCGTGGTCTCGTCGTGGATCGAGGACTTCCGCGACGACGTCGAGGCGGTCCGTGCCAGCGGCAAGCCGGCCCTGATCCTGCACGGCACGGCCGACAACATCCTGCCGATCGACGCCACCGCACGACGGTTCCGCCCGCTTCTCCCCGACGCCGAATACGTCGAGATCGAAGGCGCACCGCATGGGCTGCTCTGGACCCATGCCGAGGAGGTCAACAGCGCGCTGCGCGCCTTCCTGGCTGACTGAAGCGTCCCGGCATGTCCGGAGTCTCCGGACATGTGGGGCGGTTTAGTCAACCTGAACGGCTTGGCAACAGCGTGTTCTTCATGCCCGACCGCTGGAAGGCCGACATTCGGATGGGGCGCGGACGAGACCGAGTCATGCTCGTGGGCGGGGCTCGTGGCAGTCGATTCGACGGTGGCCGCGGCGCAGATGTTCTCCGGCACGATGGCGGCCTTGGCGCGTTGATCTACGGAAGGGTTGGCAACGACCGCCTCGTTGGTGCCGACGGAAATGACGTGCTGCTCGGCGGTCCAGGGCACGACGTGGCTAACGGCGGCGACGGATACGACCGTTGCAGGGCCGAGAGTCGCCTCGATTGCGAGTTCTAGCAGCGAGAGGGACTGCTGCATTATCGGGTGACAGCATGACCCAGCGGAGCGCTGACTTGATGCGGTCAACCGGTCCAGCGTGCACATCCCCTAATTGACTTTGGCGGGCGACGTCTTTGTACGTGGTCTGAGCGTGGACCTGCACGTTGCCCGTGTTGGACGGCAGCTCCGACGCAGGTCTGATGACACCTATCTGAAGGAGACCCGGGGGACCCTCGGAGTGCTTGGCTGGCTTCGGCATAAGCGCCGTCCAGCGCTACCGCGGCCGTGACCAGGGCGCCGATGATCTCTGCTCGTTGCTCGGCCCTCGCGTCGGGAAGGTCGCCGAGTTCGGCCGAATGGCGAATCACCGAAAGTTTGGCGGATACGTCGGTTCTCGGCGGGGAGACGCTGAAGATCGTCTCTGAAGACGAATCCGTGAACTACTGAAGCCACCTCTGCCTGTCCCAACGGGTCAAGGGTCGAGTGGGCCTCGAAGATCAGGTATAGCCGGGTCATGCCATCGGAGTCGGCCGGCTGTCGGCAAGCACGGGCCGCAAATACAGCGCGATGGCGCAAGTTCGAGGGAGGTCTGCCTTATACAGTCGGCTGAGGCAATGTGACCCTGAAAGTGCTGCCCTGTCCGACTACGCTGTCCAGCGCTACGGCACCGTCGTGTGCGGCCACGATGGAGCTGACGATGTTGAGGCCCAAGCCGGTGCCTGGTAAGTGCCTTTTGAGCGCCTCCTCGCCGCGGAAGAATCGGTCGAAGACGAGTTCGACCTCCTCTTGGGCTATGCCGATGCCGGTGTCGCTGACTTCCACTTCGATCGCGGTCGCACTCTGCGTGAGAACGACGCTCACCTGACCGCCCGGGTGGGTGTACTTGATGGCGTTAGAGAGCAGGTTGTCCAGCACCTGGCGGATGCGCTCTCTGTCGACCACGGCGGTGACGTTTCTGGGAGCGTTGATCCCGACAACCACGCCATACTTCTCGGCCATAGGACGCGTCGCCTCGACGGCTTCATGCACTAGCGCGGCTAGATCCACTGCCGTGCGCTGCAGCGGAAGCCTGCCCTCGCCGGCCTGTCCTACCTGAAGCAGATCGGACAGCAGCGCTCGCAAACGGTTGGCGTTGCGCTCGACGATCCGCAGCTGGGCAATCACATGAGGAGGCAGTTCCTCGTCCTCGCCCAGCATCTCAAGATAGCCAAGCATCGCGGTCATCGGCGTGCGCAGCTCGTGAGACACCGACGACACGAACTCGTCCTGGATCTGTCTGGCGCGCATCAGATCGGTGATCTCCTGGTAGGCGAGTGCCGAGCCCAACTGCTCTCCTGAGGGACCACGCACCTGGCGAGCAGACACGGAGAAGGCCGCGCGGGTGCGTGGATCATCGCCCACCCAGTAGGTGTAGTCGTCGAACTCCTCCCCCTGGACGGCACGGTAGGACGGCATGTCCTCCTTGGACATCCGTGTCTTGCCGTCCAGGAAGTACACATCACCGAGCTGCCCCGCATATCCGTCGTGGCCGTTGGGGAAAGGCAGGCTCATCGTCTCCCGGTGACGGCGGTTCATCCGCTCGTAGCGGCCGTCGCTGCCGATCAGCAGCAACCCCACGCTCACCGTCTCGAAGATCGCCGCGAGGGTCTGGTGCTCGTGCGCGACCTCCGCCCTGGCTGCCTCAACCCGCTCCTCGTGCTCGTGCTGCTTCGTCACGTCGACGATCTGCGATATGAAGTGGAGCGGACGGCCGTCGCGGGCCCGCACCAGAGCCACCGAGAGATCGCCCCAGACGATGCGATCGTCAGCATGTAGGTAGCGCTTTTGCAGCCGATAGGAGTCGAGCTCCCCGGCCAACGCCCGACCGAACAGCTCGAGGTCGGCCTCGAGATCCTCGGCATGTGTGAGCTCTTGAAAACCTCGCTTGCGCAACACGGCGGCGTCGTACCCGAGCATGTTGCACAGGGCCCGGTTCACCATCAGCAGGCGACCGTCGAGTCCCACTATGGTCATGCCGACGGGCGAGTGCTCCAATGTCAGACGCCATAGTTCGGCGCTGTCCCAAGCCTCCTCCACCTGACACCCCCACGCCCAAAGCGGTCAAGAACCACCGTAGATGATCCGGACGGGGCATCGGTAGGACGACGACGGCCGGTCTTCGACGACCTTAGAACCTCAGCAAGCGCCGCAGCGTAATGTCCGGTCGGAGACACAAGCTCGGGCGGCGTGCTCTCATGTACCCGCATGTGTGGTGCTCGGTTCACGTGTCCTCCCCGGATCGGGGCCACATGCGCTCGACACTAAGCACTAGGCCGAACGCCATGGCTATGAAGGTAGTGACCCCGGTAGCCCACCAGTCCGGCGCTGGGGGGGCAAGTTGCCCTCCCACTGGCCGCCGCGCGCATCGGCAGCGGCGGCGCGGCGGATGGCCGACGGTGTCGAGATGCAGAAAAGATCGGCAATCCCATGCGGGCTACTTCGACGAAGGGGTCTGCGCCCGATCTTGGTGGGACGCTCGTCCGCTCGACCTCTTGCGCGTACTGCGCACGTCACCCAGCGGCGAGCACCCCCCAGGCGACGGTGATCTCCGACATCGAGGAGTCACCCGTCGTCAGACGCTCGAAGGTGCCGGCACGGAAGTCCCAGGCGACGAGGTGCCGCTGCTCCTCGCCGAGCTCCATGGTGCGGAAGTCCATCGGGCCGACGAGCAGCAGCCCGGCCTCCTCGTCGAGGAAGCCCAGGGCGGTGAGGTAGCCGTTGTCGCTGTAGACCGAGCTGCGGTCCCGGATCGGGGCGTAGCCGACCACCGCGCCGGTGGCCGCCTCCACCACCATCGGTCCACCGTCCCCGGGCAGCCCGTTGCCGCCGCCTGTCATCGCCATCAGCCCGCGAGGTCAGGGGTCGATGGGGGCCTCCCGCGGCCATCGGGAGGAAGATAGGTTCCGGACATGGGATGGTTGAACCGCAAGCAGCCCAGCGACGTCAACAAGGTAGATCCGCGGGACGGGACACCGCTGGAGACAGCGGCAGCCGTGTTCAAGTTCACCGACCAGGACCTCAGGCCCTTCTACGACGTGTTCCTCAGCCACCCGGATATCGACCTGCTGCAGACCGGTGCGGACGGTCGACCGGTGCTCATGAACCTGCGCATGTGGTACGCCAAACGTGGTGACTTGGTCGAGCGATGTGAAGCACTGCTCACCGAACGGGGGATCCCGGTGCCCCCGCCATCTAACGAAGCACCGTAGTGCCCGCCACCACCCAACCTTGCGGAGGTACCGCCACATGACGCACGACACGATCGAGTTCATCCCCAAGGCCGGGGCGTGCTTGGTGTCCAAGAACGTGCTCTCCCAAGTCGGACGGGTCCGGTGGATGGTCCGGGAGGAGTCCCAGGCGCCGGCGGACAACGGGTGGCGCATCTTCAGCCACATCGACACCGAGGATTACCTCGCCGACGCCGACAACCTCCAGATTGTCGATTTCAACCAGGTCTGCGAGATCGAGCCCGCACTCATCGGCATCTGGAACCTGCCGGTCGGGTCGGACCTGCAGATCGTGGACGACGGCAACGGCATCCAGGTCGTTGACACCGCCACCGGCCACGAGATTCCACGCGACGAGATGTACGACCCGACGGCATGACCCCGCGCGACCCTGCCGGGGACCCGCTGACCGCTCTGACCGGTGACCCAGCGGCGGCCGACCACCTCCGTCGCACCTTGCAAGGCATCGCAGACCAGCTCACCGACGCGTCAGTCAAACAACTCATCCAGGACGTCCTGACTGGCCGCCGCCCCGTTCGTGACCTCCAACACGACCCTGGGTTCATGGAGATAACCCAGACCGGAGTCCAGACCTACCGGGACTACCTCGCCGCGCTCACCTCCTTGGAGCGAGAACTCCTGCTCGCCCAAGCTAAGGAAATCGACCGGGACTCCGGCCTGCCCGGCGGGTCGGGCTGACCCGGGACCACGGCTAGGGACTCAGCGTCTCGGCTACGACGGTGCGCTGCACAAGGTGCCGCCGTCGGCGTCGCGGAGACCGTAGACCGCTGCAACTCAGGCGCCTTCGCCAAAACTGTCACCTGATCGTGCAGCAGACCCGACCGTCGCCTGGTTGTGTGCCGGCGCAGCAGGGGCGGGATCGGGTTCAACGGGGCACCGAAACGAGCAGGGCCACGCAGAGCCTTGTTGACGACGGTCAACTCGCTGGGGTCTGCGTGTTCACGGCTGTCCGGTTCGCGTGCGCTCCGCTGAGCCTGAAGGGCGCGCAGCCTGGGAGCGCACTCGTCGGGCGCGTAGGTGGATGGACTGCTCGCGCAAACGGTCGGCTTCCGCGCGCACCGGCTGCGCCTTCCGCCAACGCCGTCGTGTCGGCTACTCGATCAACGGGCATGACCAAAGCTGTAGCCCGATGTCTCGGGTCATGATGAAGCCCGAAGGCCAGACCGCGCGAGCCGACCAGTGACCCAGCGGGGACGATGTCGAATTCCGTTCCCGAGCTCTCACGCGTGGAGCGGTGGGCCGCCGTCGCATATCGTCAGACCGGCACGGCTTCGGAACTGCGAACAATCGCAAGCCAGACAGATCGACGAATCGCCACACCTGCAGCGACGACCCGCCCGCGGCAACATCGCCGGGGGACGGTTATTCCTTTGACTTCCGTTCGTACTTCGCGTCGGTTGACTCGACGACCTCCCCTGCCACTGCCCGCAGCTTGATGTTGCCGTGCTGGGAGGCCCGGACCAGGAACTGGAACGCCCGGTCCGAGGTGATCTGGTACCGCTCCCCGATGATGCCGATCGCCTGCCCGATCAACTTGCGGGTGGCGATCGCCTGGTTGAGCTGGTCCTCGACACGCACACGACCCAGCACGATCGCTGCGTGGGTGGCGAACAATTCTGCCATCTGCCGGGAGTCGGGATCGATCGTCTCCGACACCGTGGAGTAGAGGTTCAGCCCGCCCAGCGTCTCGGACTCCGTGTAGAGCCGCAGCCCCAGTTGTGCCCGCAGCCCCCGCTGCGCGGCCTGCGGCATGTAGTTAGGCCAGCGCTGGTCGTGGCGGGCGTGCTCAACCAGCACGACCGGGTCCTTCGTCATCGCGTCCACGCACGGGCCCTCCATCAGCCGGTACTGGATGTCGTCGAGCTCCCAGACCAGCTGGTCGGTGCCCGACATCGTCTCGATCTTCCCGTCGCGATGGCTGATCGAGACGCCGGCGTGGTCGAACTCCGGCAACGCCAGCACCACTGTCTGCACGATCGTGTCGAGCGCATTCTCCAGCGACCGGGACTCGTTCATGGTCCGGGCGGCCTCAGCCAGGGCAACAGCAACATTGCGAGATTCGGTCGCCATAAGGCGCCTCCGGTGCATCGAACAGGCGAAGCGCTCGGAGAGACACGTGACGACTGCAGTTGTGGAGCTCTATTCAGAATCTGCCCCCCAACCTACTCCACCCAGAGCGCGGTCGCGCTGCGGCTCCGAACGCGCATCGAAGGCAGAGCCTCCCGTGGGAGTCAATCCCGCTGGGCTTGGGACTGCTGCATCATGGGGTGACTGCGTGACCCAGCGGAGTGCTGACCCGGGGCGGTCGACTCGGCGGTGTGCGCACATCCCCTATCGGACTTTGGCGGGCGAGACCTAACCACTCGGTTGAGCGTGCAGTTGCACTCTCCCCATGTTGGCTGTTGCCCTCCACAGGGCAGCCATCTCACCCAGAACTCAACCGGAAGCGTCTCCTGGTCCCAGTGCCCCCTAGAACGGGACGGATCTGTAGAGAACTTGGTTTGTTCTCCCTGCCCGATCCTCAGCGTCGTGGCAGGGGAACTGTCCGCCCGAGGCGGACCTTCTGGACGCCGTCGGAGAAGTGAACGAGCGGCGGACCGGACAGGCCGTGGAGACCGACGGAATCGGTGAGGTTCTGCTCGTTCACCGTGAGGGCTGCCTGTCGCAGGGGCCAGGGCTCGTGCTCTACGGGGGTGACCAGCAGCCGACCGAGGTGGGAGGTGTAGGCGCGCCAGCGGCCGGTCAACCAGATCTCGAGGTCCGAGGGCGCGATCTTGTCTCCGGGGTGGACCTGGATTCGGTAGAACTGCGGTGCGCCCCTTCTGGATCCGGTGTACGTGACGATGCCTCCATGGCTTTCCACTGACATCTCCGCACTGTGGTATGGCGCTCCGACCGCAGCTCTGATGATGGCCGCGAGGACGGCGCTGCCAACGTCGATGGTGAGAAACCATAACCCGTCACGGCCATCAGGTCCGCGTACATAGGTCCTCAGGTTCGTCTCCGGGGTGCTCGTCACGTCAGCCAGTCGCGCCCGGTTCTGCGTCCCCCGCAGGGAGAGTCCGCCAGGCAGGTCCGGGACTCCGAGAGGACGCATGTTCGCCATCACGAACGGCGTGAGACCGACCCAGGCGCTCCCGTCGTGCACGTCCACTGTCAATCCGTCGGGAAGCAGCGCCTGGATGCGGTGTGGTTCGACACGCCAGTGAACGAACGTCAAGGTTTCCCAGGACGTCCGAAGCACCGGAACGGAGACATGCTGCTCGGCCGTGACACTGACCATCCTGGTTCGCTACCTTCTTTCTTGACCTGGGCACCCGGTTGTCGCCACTACCGCGACGACGTGAGGCGCGCTCGTCGTGTCCGTTCAGCGGCGCAGCGCCCGGAGCGCCCGCCAGACGGCGTACCCGCCGAGGAGCCACGGCGCGCCGTTGATCAGTGGGTCAAGCACGTGGTGACGGACGTCGGAGCGACCATGACCCAGGCGGGAGCGCAAGCCGCCGTGGGTCAGCTCGGCCCGGATCCCGGTCTGGGTGAGGGGATTGTCGGGTCGTGCGGTCACGAGGGAGCGGACGACGTGCTCGGCGACATCGACACGGTCCGCGGCGATGAGGAGCAGGAAGTGCGCAGCCTTGGCCTCGCTGTGCCGGGCGTAGGCGTAGCGGCGCACGGCTCCAGAGAGGCCGTGGAGGGGTTGGGCGGTGCCGAAGGCCGGAGTGAGCCTCGCGTGCTCGATCGACCGTTCGCGCTGATCCCCGTCGGGCTGCTGCTCGGGCACCTCCCAGTGTGCGCCGGTCGCCCCCGGGTCGAAGACCTCACGCGGGTAGGAGGGTCGGTCGGCAGGGTCGAGGTCGGCGCCCCATCCTGGGATCCGCGCGCGCAGCTGGTCGGCGCTCTCGAGGAGCGGGGGCTTCTCGGGGGTGTAGGGCATGGGTGCGTCCTTCCTCAACCGGCGTCGACGGTGATGACGGGCTTGATGCATCCGTCGAGCTTGGCCGAGAACACGTGGTAGGCCTCGGCGATGTCCTCGAGCGGGAAGCGATGGGTGACGAGGTCGCTGGGTTTGAAGTAGCCGCTCCGGATGTGCTCGAGGAGCCGTGGCCACTGCCGCTTCACCGGGCACTGGTTCATCCGCAGGGTCAGGCCCTTGTTGACGGCGTCGCCGAACTTCACGGCACTGAAGAGGGGTCCGTAGGCCCCCATGACGGAGATCGTCCCGCCCTTGCGCACACCGTCGATGGCCCAGTTGAGGGCCACGGGGGACCCGCCTTGCAGCTTGAAGCGCGCCGCGGTGAGGTGCTGGGTCATGTTGCCGTCAGCCTCCGCGCCGACGGCCTCGATGACCCGGTCGAAGCCGAGGTGGTCGGTCTGCTTCTTCATCTCCACCACCACGTCATCGACCTCGTTGAAGTTCAGCACCTCTGCGTGGGCGAACGTCCGGGCCTTCTCCAGCCGATCGGGCAGCTGGTCGATCACCAGGACCCGGCCGGCGCCCATCAGCCAGGCGCTCCGGGCGGCGTACAAGCCCACCGGGCCGGCACCCAGCACCGCGACGGTGTCGCCCTCGCTGATGTCGGCGAGCTGGGCGCCGAAGTAGCCGGTGGCCAGGGCGTCGGTCATCAGCAGGGCGTCCTCGTCCTCGAGCCAGTCGGGGATGATCGAGGGCCCGACGTCGGCGAAGGGCACCCGGACGTACTCCGCCTGCCCGCCGTCATACCCGCCAGTCGTGTGGGAGTAGCCATAGATGGCACCGACCGCGGTGGCGTTCGCATTGACGTTGTGGCAGTTGGAGTAGAGCCCGCGGGCACAGAAGAAGCACGACCCGCAAAAGATGTTGAACGGGACCATCACGCGGTCACCGACCTGCAGGTGCCGGACCGAGGGGCCGACCTCGTCGACGACGCCGATGAACTCGTGTCCGAAGGTGTGGCCGACCCGGGTGTCAGGCATCATCCCGTGGAAGAGGTGCAGGTCGGAGCCGCAGATGGCGGCCAGCTGGACCCGCACGATCGCGTCGTTGGGATGCTCGATGCGGGGGCGGTCCTTCTCCTCTACACGCACGCGGTAGGGACCGCGGTAGACCATGGCTCGCATAGTTCCTCCGTGGGGTCGTGCGTTGGGGAGCGGTCCGTCCCGAGGGGACGGCCGATACCTAATGACCGGTCAGGCCGGGCTCGCGGTCTCGAGGTGACTGCCGAGTGGGCGCCCCCGGTCCGTCACCTCGCGGGCGAGGTCGCGCGCCATTCCCCCTCCTGACCGTGGCCCACCCTTCTGCCCGCCTGTCATGGTGGTGGTGCCGGTGCTGTCCTGGATGGCTGCTGTACATCGTCATGCGTCCCTGTCCTTGCCTGGGCGTTGGTGTGCCATGGGACGAGCACAGCGTTCTGTACCCCTCGTCCGGGGATCCACTCCATTCCATCGAGGACAACCGCAGCGGCCGGGCGGGCTCGGCACACGCACGGCTGCACCGTCGCCGCCGCCTGCGACCGGCGAACTCGTGACAACGGCCATGGGGACGGAGGTCGTCTTGCTGCGTTGGTTCGGCGCGTGTGTCGACCAGGCCCGCGGGCAAGCCGCGCCCCTCCTGGAGCGGGGTTGGTCTCGAGGACCTCCATGAGCCTGTTGCAGCGTCGAGCACGCACGTCACGACCGGCGCTGGCCTAACTACATGCCCCAGGCTGCCGAGCGAGGACTGCGAGCGCAGCTCGGCCTACGGCTCTACACCGAGCGAGAGGTCGTTCGTGGCCGGCACGATCGGATGGCCCCGGCGGACTGGTGCGACTTCCTCGGCTCCTCATCGACCCTGCCGTCCGGAGCCCAATGGTGCCCCTCACCGACGGAGGCCTGGTCGCCCGCGAGGTCGAGCGGTTCGTCCGCACCCTTGGCGTGGGTCCCTGACGCGCCACCCCGCGCGCTCCGCCCCACTCCGCGTCACCCCGCGGCGACAGGGCGCAGGTCTCGCCGCTGCCCGCGAACAAGGTCACGGCGTAGGGTCACAACCCCAGGCGATGCAGGAGCCGGTCGGTGGCCCGGCCGTCGTCCAGCGAGCAGTACTTCTCCCGGAACGCCGCGTAGCGTTCCGGCAGCCGGGGCATGTCGGAGAGGGCTGCCACGAGCTGGTCGAGGGTGGTGGTCAACGGTCCCGGTGCCTCGGGGGTGAAGTCGAAGTAGAAACCCCGGACCGTGTCGCGGAAGCGCTCGAGGTCGTAGGTGAAGAAGACCAGGGGGCGGCCGGTGATCGCGAAGTCGAACATCGTGGAGGAGTAGTCGGTGACGAGGACGTCGGCGACCAGGTACAGGTCGCGCACGTCGGGGTGCAGCGACACGTCTCGGACCCCGGCGAGGGAGGGGATCGGAGTGCGCCCGGTCATCAGGGGGTGGAGCCGCACCAGCAGGACGTGGGAGGGTCCGAGGCGTCGGGACAGCTCCGTGGGGTCGAGGGCGAGGGGTACCTCCGGCCGGCCCTGCTGAAAGGCTTCGTCGTCACGCCAGGTCGGGGCGTAGAGCACCACGGTCGCGTCCTCGGCGATCCCGAGCTCCTTGCGGATCCGCTTGGCCTCGACGTCGGCCTGGGGGGAGCCGAGGACGTCGTTGCGGGGGTACCCGCTCTCCAGCACCTCGCCGTCGTACCGGAACCCCCGACGCAGGCGCGGCGTGCTCGCCGGGTTGGGGGAGAGCAGGATGTCCCAGCGGGCGATGTCGCGGTCCAGCCGGTCCAGCCGGCCCTCTGGGGCCCACAGCACGTCACGATGGATGCGCTTGAGCGGGGTCCCGTGCCAGGTCTGGACGTAGGTCGTGGTCGGCCGTTTGTCCCACTCGACCTCTGTGTGGGTGTTGGCGATGACCAGGTCCGCGGACTCCAGGGTCCGTGCCGCCTCGGGGCCGTCGATGTCCACCGTCGTGGTGCCCGCCGGGAACGACGAGAGGTGGTCGGGGTGGGCGAGCCAGACGTGCTCCTGCGTGGCGGGGCGCTCCAGCAGCCGCTCGTGGACGGCACGAGGGTTGTCTGAGTACCGGCCGTGGAAGCTGTTGTAGACGATCCGCACCCGCGCATTCTGACAGACGGTGCACGTCGCCGTTTGGTGCGCGGGAGAGCCGGGTACCAGGTCCGCACCTCAGCCCCTGCACCAGCCGCAGGGCGTAAAGCAGGAGGCGCGGCGCATCGCCGCACGGATCAGGCGGTTCCGCCTTGCTGCTCGGAAACGAGGCACCCATGCACCTCAGCGATGACTCGCTGCGCACGCTCGACCCACGGCTCGCGCCCCCCACCTACGACCGGCGGGCTCTTCGACGTTCGATCGTCCACATCGGTGTCGGCGCCTTCCACCGCGCCCACCAGCTCGTGTATCTGGACGCTCTCGCCAGGGCAGGTGACCTCGACTGGGGCGAGACCGGTGTCGGTCTTCGCTCCGGTTCGCTGCGCGAGCCACTGGTGTCGCAGGACGGCCTCTTCACCGTGGTGGAGCGGTCGGCCGTGTCGGAGTCGGCCACCATCGTCGGTGCCATGGGGGAGTACCTGTTCGGCCCCCAGGATGCGCGCTTGGTGCTTGACCGGCTCGCCCATCCCGACACCCGCGTCGTGACGTTGACCGTGACCGGGGACGGCTACAACCTCGGTCCTGACGGTGGGTTCGACGATGGTGCCCCGGCCGCTCGTGCGGACATAGGCGCCCTGGACAGGCCGAGCAGCTGGTTCGGCCATGTCGTCGCAGCCCTCGCGCGCCGCCGCGCGGCGGGCCTGGGCGGGTTCACGGTGCTGTCTTGCGACAATCTCCCTCACAGTGGCGCGGCCGCACGGGCCGCCGTGCTCGGGTTCGCCGGGATGGTCGACGACACGCTGGCTCGCTGGATCGAGCACCACGTTTCCTTTCCAGGCTCCATGGTGGACCGGATCACGCCGGCGCCCGACCCGACACTGGTCGAGTCGGTGGGGGAGACGTACGGTCTCGTGGATCGTGCACCGCTGCTGACCGAACCGTTCCGTCAGTGGGTGGTGGAGGACGAGTTCGTCGCCGGTCGCCCCCGGTTGGAGGACGTCGGCGTGCAGATGGTCTCCGACGTCGCGCCGTACAAGCTGGTGAAGTCGCGGCTGCTCAACGGCACCCACAGCGCGATGGCCTACCTCGGACACCTCGCAGGTCTGAGTACGTCAGCCGAGGTGCTCGCGGATCCCGTCCTGCGCGACTACGTCCAGCACCTGATGCGCGACGAGATCGCACCGTTGCTTCCAGACGTCCCCGGAATGGACCTGAGCGACTACCAGTCCACCCTGCTGGAACGATTCAGCAACGAGCACGTGGGTGACGAGCTTGCTCGACTGTGCGGCAGGGGATCCACCAAGATGCCGGCCTACCTGATCCCGTCCCTGGTAGAGGCACGCCGGTCCGGTGCGAACCCGACCCTGCTGATCCTCGCGGTCGCTGGATGGTTCCGCTACCTGCGCGGGCACGACCTCGAGGGAACGCCCATCGACATCCACGACGCTCGCCGCGAGGAGCTCGTCACGCTGGCCCGGGCAGGAGGAATCGACCCTGGTCCTCTGCTCAGGCTGCGCCAGGTGATGGGACCACTCAGTGACGACCTGGGCGTGCGCCGCGAGCTGAGCCGGGCGTTGCGAGACCTTGAGCGCTGGGGGGTGCGCGAGACGGTGCGTAGGCGACTCAGGGACTGCTGCCGGACTGAGACGTCCTGGCTGGTGTCGCATACGGAGGAGGGAGGAGCGTGACGACCACCGAGTGCACACCCGAGGCGGCGGTCGTCGACCTCGCCCGGGTGACGACCGTGCTGCTCGACGCCGACGGCACTCTCTTCGACTCCGAGGAGCACGCGTACGCCGCATCGGCAGGGGTGACCAACGATCTCCTCGCCCAACTGGGCGTCGCTCGCCGGTACACACCGGAGGAGCTGCACGCGAACAGCAACGGGAAGAACTTCAGGGCGTCCGCGGCGGAGCTCGCTCAGCACCACGGCGTCCCCCTGTCGCTCATTGAGCTCGATCAGTGGGTGGTCCGGGAGAAGGACGTCGTCACCGCACACCTGCGCGACGTGCTGATGCCCCAGGACGGGATAGCCGACACCGTGGAGTGCCTTGGACTACGGTTCGAGCTGGCGGCGGTGACGTCGAGCGCCCTCTCGCGGGTTGAGGTATGTCTCGAGGTGGCGGGGCTGGACGGGCACCTGCCCGCGCACCGCAGGTTCAGTGCCGAGGACTCGCTCGACATTCCCCGCAGCAAGCCTGACCCGGCCATCTACCAGCACGCCGGACGTGCGCTCGGGATCGGGCCTGATGAGGCCCTTGCTGTCGAGGACTCCGTCAACGGAACGCTCTCCGCCGTGGGCGCGGGGTTCACCACCGTCGGCACCGTCCAGTTCGTCCCGCCCTCCGAGCGTGGTCGCCGGACGGACGAGCTGATGGCTGCCGGCGCGGTGACCGTGATCTGCGATCTCCGCGACCTCGTGCCGCTGCTGGGTGTGGACCCGACCGGAGTCCTGTCCGCGGACCGTTTCCACCGGGCTCAGACATGGTCCTGACGCCCGAGCCGCGCAGCCTCGTGGGCTACTGCCTCGTGCCGAGACCGGGAGACACGGTCAAGGTCGCGATCCTGCCCATCGGGTTCATCCTCGGGTGCGCCGCGGGCGGCCTGCCGTCGGCGGACCGGGTGGGGCAGGCCGTCCTGGTATGGGCGGTGCTCGAGCTGATGGTCTACCCGGCCCGCTACCAGGTCAACGACATGCTCGGCTTCGAGGCCGACCAACGGCATCCCGGCGGGGATCGCGGGCGGCTGCCGGGTCCACTGGCGCTCAAGCGTCAGCGTTTGTGGACGAGCGGCGCCGTCGCTGGGCTGCGCCTCGTGCTCGCCGGTGTGGTCGTGCTGCTGGCCCCGCCTCCCACCTCGTTCCTGCTCCTGACGCTGGGGCTTGCGGTCCTGGTGTCAGCAGTGGTCTACGAGCTGCTCCGCGCGCTGGCCACGGGCCGGACGGGTGAGGTCCAGGAGTCGCTCGGCGCGGGGGTGGTCGGGATCTGGACGCTCATCGGCGCGGGGTACGCCGTGCGGGGCATGGGCGGGACGGTCCTGGCCGTCGGGGCACTCGATCCTGGAAGCACCGTGCTGGGAACGGCGGCATGGTGGACCTTCGGGATTGCCTGGGTGACCAGTCGCTGGGCTGTCGAAGCCACGGCGTACGCGACGGCACGCCGGGGCGCCCTGGTCTGGGAGGTGCGCGCGGGACAGGCCCGGGAGCACCTGCTCGCGCTCGTCCGGTGGTTGCCGGCGGGGATGGACACCACCGGAGGCGACACAGGTCGCTGGCGCGCAGTCTCACGGACCCCGCTGCACGCACCTTGGCACCTGGCCGGCATCGCGGCCGGCGCGCTGTCGGCGGCGACCGGCTGGGCCTGTGCCGACGCCCGCGTCCCCGCGCCGACGCTCGTCATGGGCGCGGTGCTGGGTGCCGTGGCGACTGGCAGCGTCGCGGCGAGCCATGCCCGGCGGGTGCCTGCGGCCTTGACCGGCGCAGCGGCCCTCGTGCTCACCGGTCTTGCGCTGGGCATCCACCACCCGATCGCGGCAACGCTGCCATGGGTGGCGGCCACCGCTGCTCAGGTCAGGTACCTGGGACAGTGCCGCGACGAGATCGGCCAGCTCGTCGCACGCACCGCCCGGGTGGCTGCGGGCCCATGGACGGGCTGGAGTCCCCGTGGAGCCGGATGATCTGGTGGCGGTCGCCCGCGCGGCCGCCGAAGCTGGTGCCGCCGTGGCCATGGAATGGCATGGACGAACCGAAGACCTGGCTGTGCGCGAGAAGTCGGGGCCCCGGGACCTGGTGACCCGAGCGGACCTCGAGACGGAGCGAGCGATCCGCCACGTCCTCGAGCGGCTGCGCCCCGGCGACGCGGTCCTGGGCGAGGAGTGGGGGCGGACGGGTCCTGCTGCCGAGGTGGAGTGGCTGGTCGATCCCATCGACGGCACCACCAGCTTCCTCTACGGTCGGTCGGACTGGTCGGTGTCTGTGGCAGCCCGTGCCCCGCAGGGAGCACTCCTCGCGGCCGCCGTCGCTGAGCCGTGCCACGCACGTCTCACCTGGGCCGGGCACGGCCTGGGCTGCTTCCAGGACGGACGACCCACTCGCGTCAGACCTCCCGGGGCCCTGGGGCAAGCGCTCGTGGAGGTCAACCTAGGCCGCCCCGTCGAACACCACCCACGAGCGGGCGCGATGGTCGACGCTCTGCTACCCATGGTGCGCGATCTGCGACGCGGCGGAAGTGCCGCCTCGTCACTGGCGGCCCTCGCCGGGGGAAGGGCGGACGCGGTCTGGAGCCCCGGTCTCCAGGCCTGGGACGGTGCCGCCGGAGTTCTGCTCGTCGTCGAGGCAGGAGGAACAGTCGGCGACCTCGACGGGCCTCAGGGGAACCGCTGGCCCGCCACCGGCGACGTACTGGCTTCCGGACTGGAACTGTGGGAGCCATTGAGACGTGCACTGGTTGGCGCCTACGAAAGCGATGAACCTAGTTAACTAGACGTCTGTGCACGTTGACGGGCCAACCGGCTCGTGAATCGCCCTCCGCGTCTCAGCATGAGCCGCCTGTCCAACGGGATCACCGGATCGAGCACGAGCGCTGCCGAGGACGGCACTACGCTCGACAGAGTCGACGACAAACGTGGAGCTGTACGAGCTCGTGCACATCCCCAATCGGCTGTTGGCCGGCGAGACCGAGCCCCGCGCTTTAAGCGCGAAGTTGCACACTGCCCATGCTGGTGGAGCAACCCGCGAATCGCACCTTGGATCAGCTGCTCCGGGACCCGCATCCGCGACGCTAGGCCGCCGATCACTTCCACGGAAGCGTCAGCGCAGTGCTGAGCGGGTTGATCCGCGGCGGCCTCAGTGGGCGGCGTGCACCGCGTCGACGGGGGGTCGAAGCGCGGTCTTGGGTCCGCGGATCAGAGCGAAGGAGGTGACGGCACCCAGCGTCATCACCCAGGCGGCGGCGAAGAAGACGTCGCCGTAGGCGCCGGCCAGCGCGGGCAGCTTGTCCGCGCCCTGGGTGAGCGACTCGGCCAACGACGAGGTGTAGAGCGCGGTGAACACGGCTACCGCGATCGAACCGCCGACGTGCATGGAGGCGTTGGCCAGCGCGGAGGCGACCCCGGCATCGTGCGGGTCGACCCCGGCCAGGGCGAGGTTCTGCAGGGGTACGAAGATCAGGGAGAAGCCGAGCCCCATCACGACCAGGCCGGGAAGCACCTCGGACCAGTAGCTTCCCCCGGCGGTGACGCCGCTGAGCAAGAAGAGTCCGGCCGCTGTGAGGAGCGGACCAACGGTGAGCACCGGGCGGGGACCGAAGGTAGTGAAGAGCTCGGTTGAAATCGGCGCTGTCGCCATGATGACCACGGTCATCGCGACGTTTCCGAAGCCGGCGGCCAGTGGGCTCATCCCGAGGACGATCTGGAAGTGGAAGGTGAGGTAGAGCATCGCACCGACCATGACGACGCCCACCACGGCCTGAAGCAGGAAGGCTCCGCCGCGCACCCGGTCGCGGATCACGCGCAGGGGCAGTAACGGGTGCGAGGTGCGGCCCTGCCACCACACGAAGACGCCCATCAAGATGGCGCCGGCGGTCAGGAAGCCGATGGTGTCGGGCTCGCCCCAGCCGTGCTCGGCCCGCGCGAAGCCGTAGATCAGGGCACCGAGGGACAGCGCGACGGTGATGGTGCCGAGGATGTCGTAGCGGGTGTCGCCTTCGGCCTTGCTCTCGGTGAGCAGGGTCTTGCCGCCGATCAGCCCTGCGATGACGAAGAAGAGGTTCACCAGGAGGCACCAGCGCCAGTCCGCGTATTGAGTCAACACGCCGCCGAGCAGGAAGCCGAAGGCAGCGCCGGTGCCGGCGATGATGCCGAAGACAGCAAAGGCCACGTCGCGGTCACGGCCGCTGGGAAACAGTACGGCCACCATCGCCAGAGCAGCTGGAGCCAGCAGCGCCGCGAACACGCCCTGAAGTCCGCGTGCGGCGATGAGTTCGCCGCCTGACTGCGCGAGTCCGCCCCACGCCGAGGCGGCGCCGAAACCGACCATGCCGACCATGAAGGTGCGCTTGCGGCCCCAGAAGTCGGCGATCCGGCCGCCGAGCAGGAGCAGGGCGGAGAAGGTGACGGCGTAGGCGGTGACGACCCACTGACGCTGCCCATCCGCGATGCCGAGGTCGGCCTGCGCGGCCGGCAGGGCGATGGCAACGATGGTCCCATCGAGGACCACCATCAGCTGGGTGAGGCCGAGGACGACGAGCGCCCACCAGCGAGTGCGGGGAGACGGCAAGACCGAGGACATACAGGAAGCTCCAGAAGTGTTGAACTGACTCTGGAGGTTTTCAGCCTCGGACCGCCGGCGCAGAAGCGCACGTTCGCCTCACCCGGTCCGTGCCGGGTCAGGGCGCAAAACTATCGCATCCAGCCACCGCTTTTTTCCTGGGCGCGCGTGAGGTGCGCAACACCCACTGGGCGTAGATGCAGGCGCTTCGATTTCGGAGCGAGGGCGCGACTCGCGACGGATGTTCAGTTACAGCAGATCGCTCGGTTGGAGGGACTGCTGCATTATCTGGCGACAGCATGACCTCGACGCCCGCCCTCCGGGTGGCGTGGGTGATCACGGTCTGTGTGAGCACCCAGGTCCATCGGCACCCGGTGAGCGATCACCCGACCGCTCGAAGGTGCGCGTCTCCACCTGACGAGACCGCCGCGTCCTGGGGGCGTTGGACCCCGCCCCGCTTTGTCGATCGGGAGGCCACCCGATCCCAAATATGTAACGAGCCTGTCACATCCCAGCGGCTTACAACGGCAAACGCCGCCCACCGACCGAAAGGTCGGGGGGCGGCGTTTCCGCAGGTCAGAGGCGGTTGTTGCGGTTGTTCGTGGTCGTTCCGGTGTCCCTTCGGGGACCCGGATCAGATGTCGTAGTACTGACTTGCTCACCCATGCTGACCTGCGCAAACGTCGAAAATGATGCTCCCTGTGTACCAGATATGTAACACGTCAGCGAGGCACGGGCTGCGGATCGTGCCAGCACGCGGCTGACGAGACGGAACTCGCTCCAAGCACGACGGAACCTGAATGCCTTCTCCGAAGACACCTCGAGCCGGCCGTGCCTTCCCCTGTTGCCGGGTGAGAACTGGGTGCCGTACTTGACCATGATGCGGGTCGGTTCAGTGTCGGTGTGATCTCGTTCGGCTGCTTGGATCCTGCCGTGGCCCGATCCGCGGCCCCCTAAGTGGCCCTGGTGGGGAGGGCCTTGGCGGCGTGTCCTGACAACCTGACCGAGTTCCGAGGCGCGATGCACGCGTGGCACCGACACGGTTCTGGAGGCCCGGAAGGCCCGGAGGTTTTCCCTCCGGGCCCTTTATCGGTGGCGGGACGTCACGCACGAACGTCCATTTGTGGTGCGGTCGCGCGCAGGTTTGAACGCGCCAGGCGCCCGTAACAGCCCTTAACGCTTGACTTTGACGGTCTTCACGGAGGTGCGGGTCGCCTTGGCGTAGCCCGCCTTGCGGCCGGTCACCTTGACGCTGATCCGCTTGCGGGCGTCCTTAACTCCGAGGACGTAGTGCTTTTCGGTGGCGCCGGGGATGGCTTGCCCATCGCGCAGCCAGCGGTACATCCACGTGACATTGCCGGGCTTCCACGACTTCACAGTGGCCTTCAGCGTCTTCCCAACGACAACCTTGCCGACGATCCTGGGCTGCGCGGCGGCCTGTCGACCGGCCCGCACCTTCATGCTCGTGCCGGAGACTGCTGTGCCCTCGACGCCATCAGGGCGGACTCCCGCAACCCGTACGGAGAAAGTTGATCCCCGGTCGGCCGCGGTCAGGGTGTAGGACCTCTTCTCCCCACCGGGGAGGGGTGAACCGTCGCGCATCCACTGGTAGGAGAGGCTGCTGCCGACGGGCCAGGCCCCGACCTGGGCGGTCAGCCTCCTGCCGACCCTGGCCGTTCCGGCGATCGAGGGGACCGGCGGCAGGAAGGCGGGCTCCGCCTGCCCAGGCGTCGGCTGCGTCTGCGCACTGGGAGGCGTGGCCACCGGCTCGGGCGTGGGCTCGGGCGTGGGCTCCGGCTCGGCGAACTGGGGGGTGGCCCTCGGCACGCTCACCCAGTCCTCGCCCACGAGGCGGGCGCCGAGAGCCTTGTTCACGTTGGCGCCGTCAGCGATGAGCCCGTAGTTCGACGTGTCCCAAGGGCCCGGCACCGCGGCGCCGGAGAAGAACCAGTGCATCGCGTCACCGCTGTACTCCTCGACGCCGTCGATGGCGGTGACGTAGCTTCCCTGGTGCTCCACGTCGAGACCCACGGCGCGCAGCGCGTCGACTCGGGTGCCGTCCCGAGTCTCGTCGATCTCGCCGCCGACCAGGCAACGGACCTGGAATCCCTCCTCGGGAATCCCTGCACCCTCGCCGTCGCCGTAGTCGACGACAACGCTGAGTCCCTCGTCCTCCAGGCACCAGCCGGTGCGCCAGTCGGCGGCGTACGCCGGGGTGAACATGCCGCTGAGCGTGCCGGACGCGAGTGCTCCGACGACGGTGAGCGCCAAGGTGCGGCTCTTCATGGGTACTCCAGTTCTGGAGCAGGGGAGGCCGACGTGCGCGGACGTCGGCGACCAACTGCGATCCTCGACAGTGTGGGAATGGTCGCGCGGCACGAAGGCATTCCGACTTCGACGTGGACGGGCCACATCGTCACGGTTGCGGGTCAGCGCCGGATTCGCACCGGCTTCCCCTTCGGACGCAGGCGGCACGCTACGTCACATGTCCGGGTGGAGAGCAACCCGCCTGGCATGAGCTGACTCACTCAGTCGGGCATCGCCCCCCGCGTGGTCCTGTTCCGAAGACCCGTGTGCCACACTCCACGCTGTCACCCTCAGTGACGCATCCCCACCAGAGGAAGCCGGTGCGAATCCGGCGCTGTTGCGCAACCGTGAGCTGGTCTCCAGCGAGTCGGGAACTCCGGGGATGCAGCCGTCACCCGTTGTCGCACAAGCACGGGCTCGGAAGCCGGGGAGCGTCGAGCTCCTGAGGTTGCCGCGTCTGCGTGCACCTCCAGGAAGGCCCCGCCGTGCAGCGTGAACCGTCTGCCAGAACGCCTCGTTCAGTGCTCAGATCGGCCCCGACCCCGGGGCTCGTGGGGCTGCTCGCCGTGGTCGCGGCGACGGTCGCAGTGGCGCCGGCTCATGGTGTCGGTCCGACCCAGCGGGCACTGTGCGACGGGTACGTGCAGGCGTGCGTGATCGACGTCGAGGAACGCGCGGCCGGCGACCAGCAGCTGTTGCAGGTCAGGGGCGCCGGGCACCCGGGGGTGACTCTGGAGCTGCAGTTCTACGTGATCGAGTTCAACTCCCTGGGCGAGGTGACCGGTCTCGTCCCCAGCGGGGAGTCCGTCACCACCGGCACCAAAGCCTCAGGTGCCTCGGGCGAGGGCAGGTTCGACACCGTCAAGCTCGTCCCGCGCACCCTGGATGACGTGCCCGGCGGGTGGGGCTTCGTGGGCCTGGCCGACGACGGCTCGCTGGACCTGAGCACCCGCCTGGGCAAGGTCGTCGAGTTCAGCGGCCGCACGCTCAAGCTGTTGGGCGACGGTTATGCGGAGCAGAAGCCGGTGGACGTGCAGCTGGAGATGCAGGTCCTCGGCAACGTGGTGGGCACGGGCTACTGGGTGGAGTACCTCGACGCGGACGGCACCTGGACCCCGGTCCCCGGTCACGGCTACACCGCGGCGCAACGGCTGCGCAACAGCCCTGGAGAGATCTCGGCCGTGACCTACACCGTGCCGGCCGAGTTGACCCCAGGCCAGGTCCACCGGTTCCGGATCAACCACCACCTCAACTACGCCAGCTCCCCGGACCACCCCGTGGCCCGTCCGGCCTTCGCCGAGTGGAACGTCATCCCCTCCGAGCACGGCGAGGCGAGGGAGCGCGGCAAGCAGCTCGACACCACCAAGCAGCCCGGTCTGCCCGACCCGGACCCGGCCCAGCCGCCCGGGGGCACGGCGCCGCCCAGCGGGGGAGGGGGCGGCCAGCCGGTCCCGGGCGATGAGCCCGAAGACCTGGACGCGACGCTCCCGGTGCCTTCGGCGGCCCCGTCCGCGCCTCCTGCGGCAGGCCCCTCCCCGACCCGGTCGCCCGCGGGCAGCGCTCCCGCGACGCGGGACCCGTCGGCGGTAGCCTCACCGACCGCGCAGCCCGGCGGCGGCCACGCTTCGTCGCCCGGTCCCTCCCCGGCTCCTCCTACGCCTCCTCCCGGGACTCCTTCCGCTGGGGCGAGTCCGGGCGGCTCACCCACCCAGGGCGCTGCCACGGCCCTGTCGTCCAACTCGGCTGCCGACCCGGTGGACCCGCCGGTGTGGGGAGAGGAGGCGTCGAGCGTGGCGGCGCCCAGGGTCGAGGAGGCGAGGCAGTCCGTCCGCTGGCTCCTGGCCCTGCTGCTCGCAGCAGCGCTGGCCGCGCCCGCCGGCTGGCTCCTCACCCGACGAGTGCGCCGCGTCACCTGGGGGACGACGTGGTGAGACGGCAGCTCCTCGCCCCCCTGATGCTGGGAGTCGTCGCGCCCGCTCTCGTCTCCGCCCCAGCCGCTCACGCGGTCGGGCCGGAGACGCGGCGCCTGTGCGGTGACGACCGGGTGCGTTGCTCGGTCCAGGTGCCGACGCGGTGGCTGGACGGGGCGACCCACCAGGTCGGTGTGACCGGGCGTCCCGACAGCACGGTGGAGATGCAGGCGTTCTCGCTGACCCCGGCACGGTCGGCGTCGGGCCTACCCACCTGGACGCCGCTGGGTGCGTCCTTCGAGGTCACCACCGACGACGAGGGCTGGGGGAGCGTCGACGTCCTCCTGCGCGCACCCGTGTCCAGCGATGCCGGGGGGCCGGTCCTCATCGCACCCGTCGAGTCCCGCGGAGCCACGGTCCCCGACGTGCTCGGGGCATGGACGGAGCTGCTCACCGCCACTCCGGAACTGCTCGGTGACGGCTACGGTCGACGCAAGCCCGTGGGGAAGGCCCTCAACCTGGCGCTGGACCACGTGGTGCCCGGCACTTCATGGCGGGTGGAGTACTCCGACGCGGGCACCTGGGTCGTGGCTGCCGAGGCGGACGGCGCGGGGGCGAGCCCCGCCGAGACGACGTGCGACGACACCCGGTGCACGCTGGCCTATGTGGTCCCGCGCGGTCTGCCGGATCGTGAGGTCGAGTTCCGTCTGGTGGACGCGCACTCCGGGGTACCGGTGACGGGCTGGGGGATCAGGTCCGACGCCACCGGACAGTCACGAGCCCGGAGAACGGCCGGGGCCTTCGCCGCGGTCTCGTCGAACGTCCCGGGCGCACTGGCCGCACACATCGGCGAAGACACCTCGGCGGTGGTGCGTCCCCGGTCCCGGAACCTGGACGTCCCGCTGCCGGACGAGGCGGCCGCGGCGAGCGTGGCGTCGGCTCACGACGAGCGTCTGGTGCAGGTCGCCGCTCTCTTCGCGGGACTCACGGCCCTGGTCCTGGCGCTCCTCCCGCTGCGCCGCAGGCGAGCCCGATGAGCCGTCGGGCCGTCCTCGAGGTCGGCGCCCTGGGATGGGTCCTGTGGGCCTGCGTGGCCTGGCTCGCCGTGCAGTCCAGCACCTCCGCCTGGGTCTCCGGGTGCCTGGTCGTGGCCGTGCTGGTGACGGTGGCGATGCAGCGTCCGGCACGTCCGGGCGTCACCACGGCCGCCCTGGGTCCGGGCTCGATCGTGCTCTCCGCCTGGGTGCTGATCACGCTCACCGTGGGGCAGGGCATCGGTGGGGACGTGGTGTGGGTGCTGCCCGAGTGGGTGCCGAGCTCAGGGGCTCCCATGGGTGGGCCCGTCACGTCCGGGCGCCTCCTCGTGGGTGTCGAGCAGGCGATCCGGGCGCTCGCGCAGCTGGCCCTGCTCGGGTTGCTCCTCGCGGCTCTCCCCGGGGAGCGGATGGGGCGTCTGGCTGACGCGGCCCTGGGGTCGCTGGCGGTCTGGGTGCACCCGATCTGCTTCCTGGGTGATGCGCTGGACCGCCGACACCGGGACCGGTCCGAACGAGCCCTCCACGGACTCGGTGCCTTCGACGGGGGGCTGGCGACTCTAGTCCGGCACTGCACGGAGGCCGCAGACACCTGGGGCCGAGCGTGCGGCGTACGTGACTCGGGACTGGTCGTCCGCGTACGGGTGCTCGTGCTGGCGGCTGCCGGAACAGGCGCGGCCGTCCTCGCGATGCAGAGACGGCTGGTCGGAGCCGAGGCGGTCCTGGCCGCGCTGGCGGTTGGTGCCTTCGTCGGGTTGCTGCTGTCGCGGGCCCGACCGGTCTGTGGCGCGCTGCGCGAGGTCATCCCCGGTACCTGTGCGGTCGTCCCGGCTCTCCTGCTGGCGCTGGGGGTGGACGAGGTGCTGATCGCGCTGAGTCTGCTCATCCTTCCGGTCGCGGTGATGGCCGTGCCGGTGCGCCGAGGTTCCGCGCCAGGGTCGGACGAGGTGTACGCATGACGACCCGGCTCGATGAGGTCGCCGTCTGGCTGCCCGGGCGCGGTCTGGCCCTGGGTCCGATCTCGCTGACCCTGCGTGGGCTCACCGTCGTCACCGGCCGGCTCGGCTCCGGCGCTTCGACGCTGCTCAGCGCGCTCGACCACTCGTTGCCGCGCGGCTCGCTGGTGCGGGGGGCCGTCGTCCACGAGGATGCCGGAGGCTCTCGCCGGCGGGGGGTGCCGGTCGTGCAGCGGGTGGGGCCCGTGCCGGACCTCGAGCGGTTGCGGCACCACACCATGCGGGCATGGGAGGACCTGAGGGCGGGCTCCGGACTGCTGCTGCTCCTGGACCAGCCGATGACCCGGGTCGCTCCCGCCGACCGGGCGGCCGGTGCTCGGCTGATCCGCGCCTGCGCCGACGCCGGCGCCGTCGTGGTGTGGGTCGAGCACGACCTCGGGGCCGCCGTCCCCGTCGCCGACCGGGTGGTGGAGCTCCCTCCGGCACCGGGGCGCGGTCGCACGCTGCTTGCGGAGCTGCAGCCGGCGCGCTCGTGGACTCCGCGGACACTGCCGTTGCCCCCTCAGGCTTCCCTGGCCCGTGCCCTCGGCATCGTGCGCTCGGACTGGTGGGAGCTCGACGCGCTGGCGGCCCATCCCGCGGTGAGGGATGCCTTCGCGGCCGGGCCACGGGCGGTGGCACCAAGCCTGGTAGGAGCCGTCCGGCGGGTGCCCTCGGACCGGTCGGGCGTGCCGTTCGAGGTCGACATCGTCGAGGGGGAGACTCTCGGAGTCACCTCCGACTCCGGGGACCTGACCCACGCTCACGAGGTCGCACGCCGGATCGTGGCGCTGCTCGACGGCGAGGCCGGGCCTCGGAGGCCGTTCTCCTGGCCGCGCGACGTCCAGGTGCGGCGGCTCCTCGCACGGTGGTGCGCAGTGCATGGCGGGGCTCCCTCCGCCGCGCTCGAACTGGCTGCCGACCTGGGCGCGGTCGTCGACCCGCGTCGTACGCTCGCCGAGCACTCCAGCGGTGAGCGGCGGGTGATCACGACGAGTCTCCTCCTGACCTCGGGGCGCTCGGAGATTCTGGTCAGTCCCGAGGCCGGTCTCGATCCCTGGGCTCAGCGTCTCCTGACCCGAAGGCTGGGGGACCCCCGCGACGGGCACGGGGGTACGCACACGGTCGTGGTCTCCTCAGACGCCGAGTTCCTGGTCAGGGCCTGTCATCGACTGGTCGTGCTGAGTGCGGACGGTGCAGAGATCGGCCCACCGGTGCTGATGGCCGACCGTCTCCAGCATCCACCGGTCCTGCGACGGGCGGGGGCGCGAGCCCTCACCGTGCGCGACCTCCTGGGGGTGCAGCCGTGAGGGGCTGGCGGGTGGTCGCCCCCGGTACAGGTCCGGTCGCCTCGCTCGTGGCGCTGCTCTGGTTGGCCGGCGGCCTGGTCTGGCTCGGGTGGCCGGTCTGGGACTCCGTGGGCATCCCGCACCGGGACCAGCTGCGGGTCGAAGCCCCGTGGGTCCTTGGTGCGCAGGTGGCCGGACTGGCGCTGGTCGCCGTCTGTGTCTGGCGGGAGTCCGGGCGCCGGACGGAGCCCCTGGCCGCGGTCGTGGCGCTGGTCGCCGGCGACTGTGCGCTTCGGGCCCTGGTCAGCCCTGGATCTGGAGGGGTCGAGGTGGTGCACGCGCTGCCGCTGCTGGCCGGGATCGGGCTCGGTCTGGCACCGGGCGTGCTGACCGGTGCGGGCGCTGCGCTCGTCTCCACGGTGATCGCCTCCACCCCGGCCGAGACCCTCCCAGCCCAGGCAGTGGTCTGGGCGGTGGTCGGAGCGGCCGGTGCCGCCCTGCGGTGGATCCCCACCCTCGCGGCGTGGCTGCTCGCGCTGCCGCTCGCCCTCGCACTCGGCGTGCTCTCTGGAGTGCTGCTCAACCTGATCGGCTGGGCCCAGCAGCCGGGGACCACGGAGCTGCACTTCGCCCCGGGGCTCCCCCCAGGGGAGGTGGTCGCCCGGGTGTGGGCATACACCGCGGAGACGTCGCTGGTCCTCGACCTCGTCCGGGGAGCCACCACCGCGCTCCTGGTGCTGGTCCTCGGCCTTCCCGTGCTCAAAGCGCTGCGCGGTCCGTCACGTGGTGCGCCCGACCTCACCTCCGCTCCGGACCTCGAGCTCGCACGGGCCGTGCGTCGCCGCGAGACCGACCGATCCGCCCGTCTCTGGGCCAGAGTGCCCGACCCCCAGGAGAAGCCATGAACCCGTTGACCCCCGCAGAGCTGGCACGCGCCAACCGGATCGCCACAGCGGTCGAGACCGCCTTCACCTCGAAGGTCGTGGGGCAGAAGAAGCTGCTGCGCAGCCTCCTGGTGACGTTGATGGCCCGCGGGCACGTGCTCATGGAGTCCGTGCCCGGACTGGCCAAGACGCTGTCTGCCTCAGTGCTCTCCTCGGCGGTGGACGCCAGCTTCTCCCGCATCCAGTGCACCCCGGATCTCCTGCCCTCCGACATCATCGGCACCCAGATCTACGACCCGCGCACCGCATCGTTCTCCACGCAGCTCGGACCGGTGCACGCGCACTTCGCGCTGCTCGACGAGATCAACCGCTCGTCGGCGAAGACGCAGTCGGCGATGCTCGAGGCGATGCAGGAGCGGCAGACCACGATCGGCGGAACCACCTACCGGCTCCCGGACCCGTTCCTCGTCCTCGCCACCCAGAACCCCATCGACGAGGAGGGTACCTACGTCCTTCCCCAGGCACAGATGGACCGCTTCCTGCTCAAGGAGGTGCTCGACTACCCGCACCCGAACGACGAGATCGACGTGCTCCAGCGCGTCGCCGACGGCAGTCTGCGCGACACCCGGGTGGAACCCGTCGCCTCCCTTGACGACGTGCTCTTCCTCCAGTCCGTGGCCGCGCGCGTGCACGTCCACGAGACCGTGCTGCGCTACATCGTCGAGATCGTCAACGTGACCCGTCGGCCCCAGGCCTACCTGCCCGCGGAGACCGCCCGCTGGATCGAGAACGGCGCCAGCCCGCGCGGTGCGATCGCGTTCCTCCAGGCGGCCCGGGGCATGGCCGTGCTGGCCGGTCGGGACCACGTGCTGCCCGAGGATGTGGTGCAGCTTCGTCACCCGGTGCTGCGTCATCGGCTGATGCTCACCTTCGAGGCGACGGCGGCCCGGATCAGCCCCGACGAGGTCGTCGACGCCGTCTTCGCCGCCGTCCCGACTCCCTGAGGGGCTGACGAAGAATGGCACTACTGACCCGCATTCGGACCAGGGCCGAGCTCGTGGCCCGGCGCCGCGTGCGCAACCTCCTGGACGGCCGGCACGCCTCCACCATGCACGGGCGGAGCCTCGACTTCGCCGATCTGCGTGCCTACGTGAACGGCGACGACGTGGCCGACGTCGACTGGAAAGCGACCGCCCGACATGGCGATCTGCTGGTCCGACGCCACGTGGCTGAACGCAAGGCGACGGTGCTCCTGGTCGTCGACACCGGGCGTGAGCTGAGCGCGGCCTGCTCCTGGGACCCGAGTGGTGAGGGGGTCGCTGACCTGAAGAGCGATGTGGCGATCACCGCCGCGGGCCTGATCGGGTGGATCGCGCAGCGCGCGGGAGACCACGTGGGCCTGGTCCACTCCGGCGAGCACGGCCCCGTCGCGACCCGCCCCGGGACCCGCGAGGTTCAGCTCGAGCGGATGCTGCAGGCGGTCCTCGGCGCCTGCCGGCCCGAGTCGCCGGAACAGCGGACCCTCGACCTGCTCGACCACGCGGCCCATGCCGTGCGTCGTCGCACGCTGATGGTGCTGGTGCTCGGCGACGTGGACGTCGCGCCCAGCCTCGAGCGCCGCCTGGCCAGGCTTGCGGCTCAGCACGAGCTCGTCGTGCTGACGATCGCCGACGTCGACCCCACGGAACCGCTGGGTCAGGGCCGGGAGGTCGTCGACGTACGTGGCCGCCGGGCTGTTCCCGCCTTCGTGGCTGAGCATCCGGCCCTCGTGGGGGAGCTGCAGGCGCTGGACGCAGACCGGGCGCGACGCCGTGACAACGCGTTGCGCCGACTCGGGATCGCCCACGTCCATCTCGGGCGGCACGAGCGAGCCGTGGGCGACCTGCTGACCCTGATGGAGAGGAGACGACGTGTTCGCTGACGCCCGGCAGATCAACCCGCCGGAGACGTACTCGCCGTGGCTCTGGGTCGTGGCCACGCTGACCGGGCTCGCCGCGATGGCCGTCGCCCTGGTCGCGCGCCGCGTGCTGGCCGGTCCCGACGCCACCGAGCGGGTCGACGTCGAGTCCCTGCGCGCCGCCGCGCTGCGACGCATCGACGCGATCGCGTCCGCGACGGCTCCCGGCGACCGGGCAGAGGCCATGGCCGCCGCCGAGATCGGCCTGGAGGTTCGCCGCTTCCTGGGGACCGTGACCCAGACCGATCTGGACTACACCACCTCCGGCCAGTGGGAGCGTGCCGCGGAGCGTGACCCGCGACTGCGGCAGGCGGTCGACTTCCTCCGCCGACTGAGCAACGGTCTCTTCTCACCAGCCGGTCGCCCCGTGCTCCAGGACGTGCGACGCCAAGCCAGGACGGTGGTGTCCGGATGGCAGTGATCCAGTGGTGGGTCGGGCTGACCGTCCTGGGGGTTGCTCTGTGCGTGGGCGCTCTCACCTGGTTCCTCCGGGCGAGGAGGACGCCGCAGGATGCGGTGTGGGCCGCCGGGACGCAGCGGCTGCGAGGGCTGCCGTCGTGGGCGGCGGTGCTCCGCGCCGAGACCCTCCGCCGTCGGCTGGAGGTCGTTGGAGCGGTGGTGGCGTTGACCGGCATCGCGCTCCTGGGGTCACGTGTGGTCGGGGTCGGCGACGACGCCGAGGAGCTTCGGCACCGGGACGTGGTGCTGTGCATGGACGTCTCGGGTTCCATGGCCGCGCTGGTGGGCGACGTCCTCGACACCTACGTGCGCTTGGCCGAGGGGCTGACCGAGGAGCGCATCGGATTCGTCATGTTCGACGCCAACGCTGTCACCGCGTTCGCGCTCACCGATGACCACGACGAGGTGGTCGTGCGACTGATGGCGGCCAAGGCCGAGCTCGAGAGTGGCGAACCGGTGGCGGGAACGAGCGCGCCCAGCTCGGGTTCGTCCCTGGTCGGTGACGGCCTGGCGAGCTGCGTCCAGCACTTCGACCAGCCTGAGGTCGAGCGGGCCCGCACCCTGGTGCTGGCCACCGACAACCTCGTCTCCGGCGACTCGATCTACTCCCTCACGCAGGCGACCGACCTGGCCGTCGACCGTGACGTGATGGTGTTCGGGATCGCACCGTCGGGGAACCAGCCGCACGCCACCACCGAATTGCGGGTCCAGGCGGCGCGCACGCACGGCGACATCCTGGTGCTCAGACCGGGGCAGGAGACCAATGTGGTGGTGATCTCCCAGGCGATCAGGTCGCAGGAGAAGACCGCGTTGCTTGCCACGGCCCAGGACCGCAGCTTCGACGTCGTCGGTCCTGGTGCGGTGCTGGCACTGCTCGGTCTCGGGGTCAGCGCCCTCGGCGGATCGAGGCGTCCATGATCTGGCGCCCGGAATGGTGGCTCGTCGCCCTCAGCCTCACCGCCTTCGTCGTCTTCTTCGTCGTAGGAGCGCGCCAGTGGCACCGGGCCCGGCCACCGCAGCGTGTGGGTCACGGGCTGCGGGTGGTCGTCACCGCGTTGCTGGTCGTGGTCTCGCTGCGTCCCTCGGGGGAGCACGACGTCGAAACCCCCGTGGTCAACGCGGTCGACCTCGTGGTGATGCTGGACCGCACGGCCTCCATGGGAGCGCTCGACCACGACGGCACCCGCTCACGCATGGAGGGGGCGGGCGAGGACCTCGCCGAGATCGTCGCGGGAGCCGCCGGAGCTCGGGTGAGCGTGCTCGTCTTCGACGACACAGCCAGGCTGCTGGTGCCCGCCACGACCGACGTCGCGCACGTGGTCACCACGCTGCGCACCGTCGGCTGGCGTCCGTCGGCCAAGGCGACCGGTTCCGACATCTCCGAAGGCGTCGGGCTGGCCCGCACGACCCTGGAGTCGCTGGCTGCGAGTCGCCCGGGGAACAGGCGCGTGCTCGTCTACGCAGGTGACGGCGAGCAGACCCAGCGGACCGACAGGGCCTCCTTCGGTTCCCTGGCCGAGTTCCTCGATGAGGCCTGGATCCTCGGCTACGGGTCGGCTGCGGGCGGCGTGATGCCGGTGGCCCCGGACGACGCGACCCTGGTCACCCGCGACGGCGTGGAGCAGCGCTCCGTGATCGACATCCCCACCCTGCGAGGGATCGCGGACGAGCTGGCCGGCACGTTGCTCCACCGCACGGCCCCGGGGGATCTTCCACAGATCGCCCGGCCCTCCGTGACCAACGTCCGCGAGGTCGTGCCGGGGGCGGAGTACTACTGGGTCGTCTCCCTGACGGCCGTGCCCTTCCTCCTGATGCTCCTGGCAGTGGGAGTGCGCCGGTGGCGCGAGGTCCATGACGAGTCCGGGAAGAATGACCGATGAAGCTGCTGCCCGCCCTGCCCCGTGCCCGCGGTACCCGCACGCGCCGTTCGCCCGACGCTGACGGGATCCTGCTCGATCCGGTGCGGGCCCGGTCACGCCGCCGCGTAAAGGTCGCCGCAACCGTGGGGACCGCCGTCCTGGTCGTCGTTCCGTTGTACCTGTTCGCGGTGGGAGTCTCCGCACTGCTGGGGGAGCGCGCCTGGCAGGCCGGTCATGCCGAGGCCGCAGCGCGGTGGTTCGCCCGAGCCGACAGGGTAGATGTCATCGAACGGTGGAAGGCGCCCTACGGGCGGGGGGTGGCTGCCTTCTCGCAGGGGGACTGGCTGGAGTCGGCCGAGCTGTTCGAGCGCGCTCAGGCCACCGTGCCCGAGGGGAGCCTGTGCCGGGTCGTGCTCAACCGTGCGCTGGCTCTTGAGACCCTCGGTGACGAGCTGGACGAACGCGACGATCCCGCGGGTGCGCGCTCGCGCTGGACCGAAGCCCAGACAGTGCTGTCCGAGGCCGACGGGTGCTCGGCCGGCGGTGGCGGGGGCGAGAGTGACAAGGGCGACCCCGCGGACTCCTCGTCCGAGGACGAGACCCAGGAGCCGGAGAAGGGCAAGGACGGAGAAGAGGGTGAGGGAACACCCGACCCCGGCCGGGAACCAGGGGAGGGGCACGGGGGTGCCGCCGAGGGCGACTCGTCCACGGACGGGTCGGGCTCGGACCCGGCGAGGGGTCAGGGCGCGTCAGAAGATCCGACGGAGGGCTCAGGCGTGCCCTCCGAGCAGGAGCGACTGGCGTCCGCGGCGACCCGGCTCCAGGAGAAGGTGTCGGGCAACCCCGGGGGCGGGAAGGGCCCGGCGCAGGAGCCCTCCGCGGCGCAGAAGGCCGCTGAGCTGGCGGAACGCGGCAGGGGCGCTGCCCGCACCCGCTCGGCGATCCAGGACGGCGCTGGTCCCGTCGGTCAGCCCGAGCCGGGCGTCCCGACCTGGTGACCCCGGGTGCAACGCCTGCCCCGGCGTCGTCCAGGGGATGGCGCGCGTCGGGTGAGCAGGCTTGTCATCGAACACCAGACACGCTCGTTGCCGAGGACCACCTGCACAAGGTGTTCACGAGTCTGGGCATCACCTCTCGGATGCCGCTTCGGGCGGCGTGTAGCAAGGGCGAGGCGCCAGTGGTCCAATGCTTGGCGAAGCGCCTAGGGGAGCCCTGCTTCGTACGCGGCGATCACGAGATGGACCCGGTCGCGAGCGCCCATCTTCGCGAGAATGCGGCCCACGTGAGTCTTGGCGGTCAGCGGGCTGACGACCAGTTCGTCCGCGATCTCCTGGTTGCTTCGGCCCGCGGCGACCAGCCGGAGCACCTCGCGTTCGCGCGTCGTCAGGCTGGCCAGCCGCTCGGGCGCCGGCGCGTCCGGGCGACTCAGCGCACGGGTGATGACCGCCCTGGTCGCGCCGGGCGACAGCAGCGCCTCGCCCGCGGCGACGGTGCGGACGGCGTCCAGCAGCGCGTCTGGACGGGTGTCCTTCGGCAGGAATCCACATGCCCCCGCGCGAAGGCCGCGCAGTACGTTGGTGTCTGTCTCGAAGGTGGTCAGGATCAGCACCTTGCTGCCGCTCGATCCATCGTCAGCGAAGATCTGCCGGGTCGCCTCGATGCCGTCGGTGCTCGGCATCCTGATGTCCATCAAGACGACGTCGGGGCGCAGGTCCAGGGTCAGCGTCACCGCCTCGTCGCCGGTGCCGGCGACCTCTACAGGGGCGCTTGGAGTGGGGGAGTGCACCCTCCCGATGCTGGCTGTTCGGATGAGGTGGTGACGGCCAGCCCTTCGGTTGTAGGGCAGCAGGACCAAGCTCCTGCAGTGGACGCTACGACACAGGGCGCCTCAGCCAAGCGCTGCGCCTACAGCGACCGCCCTGGGCGGCACCGGGATGGTGCGTTGCTGTCTCGCGGATTGCGTGCCTCGCTCAGGGCTGGCCCGACGGTTGTCGCGTTCGTCGAATTCGGCCGGCTGTTCTGGGCAGGGGTAGGGCGGTAGGTGGACGCAGCGGTTGAGGCCGCGTGCGCCGCCATGACGAGCGCGGCACTGGCGTTCCTCAGCGCTTCGGCTGCTGGAGGGGGGAGCGGGACGGTTCGCTGGGCCAGTATGTCGGCGGGGGAGACCCAGACTGTGTCGCCTGTAGGGGCCGGTGCAGCGAGACCGTTCTCGACGTCGTTGTGGGCTCGGATTGACAGTGCGCGTGCGGGGCCGGTGAGGTCTGGGGCATAGGCCTTCTCGGCGGTGACGTGGGCGAGGTCTTCGCTGATCTGCATGGCGTTGCTGATGGTTCTTATGACGGGAGACGTTGTCGGCCCAGCGCAGACCTGGGAGGGGGGCGCGGAGGGTGCGTCGCGTGTGAGTTCCACGTAGGCAGCCCGCAGCTCACTGGCCGCTCGACGGAGGGCCGGGTCTGGTGTACTTCCGGCGCTGGTCAGGTCTTGCCATCGGCTCGCGACGTGGTTCCAGGATCGACCCGCTGAGGTGAGGGCGGTCGTGACCCTCGACGCCGCCTCAGGTGCCCCGAGTGGTTGGCAGGGCTTGAGTGCGATGAGCGTGGCTGCGTGGATGAGGCCCTCGGTCCGGGTGACCAGGAGGAGGTTCGCGGGGACTGTCGCTGATGCGAGGGCGCGGTGTGCCTGGATGTCCCAGACGGCTAGCGCGCTGCGGAGCCGGGTGTCGTCGTGTCGGGGTGTGGAGGACTCTCCAGTTAACGCCTGGGTGAGGCGGCCCTCGAAGTAGGTGTGTGCCGTGTTCTCGCAGGCTTGCATTCGGTCGACCCAGGTCGCGGTGGGCCTGATGGCGTAGGGGGAGTGGGTGAGGGAGAGCGGCATCGGGCGTCCCACTGTCACCGCGTCGTTGTATCGGTCTCGGCCGTGCGCGTGCAGTGCGACCACGACGGCGTGGGCGGTGAGGTAGAGCCCGTGCATGATCCGCGTGCGTGCCGCCTCGAGGTCGCGGTGTGGGCGTGACTGCTCGTGGGCGATCTCGTGTCCGTAGGTGCGGACGAGCGCGGCGGCGTGGGACAGGTCGTCGGTGATCTGGGCCAGGGTTGAGTCGGACGGTCCGGGGCCTGGCCACTTTGAGGATGCCAAGCTGAGCTGGATGCTGGCGGAGGTCGCGGCGAGTCGCTGCATGGGGTGGTCTCGCGCGTCGACGCCCGGGCGGCGTCCGGGGAGACTCATCCAAAGGTCGTGCCCTGCTGCGACGACGCCGGGCCAACTGCGCAGCATGAGGGCGGCATGGTCGCCCGAGATGTCGAGCAGTCGCTGACGCGCCAGGTGGTCGACGTCGCGGAGGAGCTCACCGACGCTGCGGAGGTCGCGGGTCGTGGAGGACGCGACAGCATCGTCGAAGAGGGTCTCCTCGAGGCGGGCGAACCCCAGCGGATCACTGGAGGCCATGGGTTCGCGCCTCTGCGACCAGGTTCGTGACCTCGGCGACCAGCGACTCGATGTCGCACGCCATGTGATCACGGGCGATCTCTTGAAGGGTCTGCTGCGCTTCGGTGAGGAGCTGGAGCGATTCTGGCCGCGGTGCACCTGGTTGGGGTGCGTGGGGGATGAACGAGGTCTTATAGGGGGTCTGCACCTGCGCTAAGTGCACGCCCAAGGCAAGTGAATGGAGCGGGGAGTCGGGTCCCTCTTGGTCCGCGCGTTCCCATAGATGAGCCGCCGCGGAGTGGAGCATCTGCGCCACGTGCGTAAGGCGAACGCTGAGTTGGCTGACGTCCTTTTCAACCATGGGGAACCCTTCGGAGGAGATGCGGGTGGTACATGGCAGGCCATGGGTGACTGTCCGGCGCCCGGCGCGGATCTCGCTTGTGGATAACTGACGCCGACGTGGGTCGGTGGATGAGACTGAGGTGTCCACTTAGGTCCGCGCCTGCGCGTCGGCGATCACATCTCCAGCTGCGGTGCGTCCCTAGGGACCCGGAGGAGGTCATCTCGTGCGTCGAGTGCCGTCGGTGGTTCTGTGCTTCCTGGTGCGTTGGCCCCCCCGGGTGGTCTCGGTCGTGGCGGGGGTGGTGGTCCTGGCCCTGTTGCCGGGGGATTGGGTAACGCTCGGCGCGGTCGCTACGGGGACGGTCCTGTGAATCGCACTGGGTTGGTTGGAGGCTCCATCGTTTGGAAACGAGGATGGATTCATGCCGAAGGACACCACCCCGGG
>NZ_JBZAJB010000009.1:0-123902 GCF_058215755.1 Nocardioides sp. Z50_6
CAACGCCGAGGGCTACAAGGCCAGCAGCGGCACGGGCACCTACCAGGGCTCCGTGACCCCGACGCCGACCCCGACCCCCACGCCGACGCCGACCCCGACGCCGACCCCGACCCCGACGCCGACACCGACGCCGACTCCGACGCCGACCCCCACCCCCACGCCGACGCCGACCCCCACCCCGACCCCGTCGGTGACGCCCACGCCGACCCCGACGCCGACCCCGTCGGTGACCCCGTCGCCCACCCCCAACCCGGGTGGCGACTGGTTCACCCAGCTGCTCAACGCCCTGAAGAAGCTGGCCTGCCGCATCTTCAGGTGCTGATCAGCTGACACCCGTGACACCGCCTCACCGGGCGGTGTGAGAGACCCCACCGTGGACCGAGTTCCACGGTGGGGTCTCGCGGTTGTAACCTCGCGATCACATTCGAGTGCACAGGAGGGGCCTTCGGGCCACACACCATGAACATTGTTGTCTGTGTGAAGTACGTCCCCGACGCAACTGCAGATCGCCAGTTCGAGTCCGACCAGACCGTCGACCGCGTAGGTGTCGACGGCCTGCTGTCCGAGCTCGACGAGTACGCCGTGGAGCAAGCCCTCCAGATCAAGGAGAAGGCAGGCGACGGCGTGGAGGTGACCGCGCTCTGCGTGGGCCCGGAGAAGGCGGTCGACGCGGTCCGCAAGGCCCTGCAGATGGGCGCCGACAAGGGCGTGCACGTGGTCGACGACGCGATCGCCGGCTCCGACGCCATCGCCACCTCGTTGGTTCTCGCCAAGGCCGTGGAGAAGATCGGCCCCGCCGACCTCGTCATGTGCGGCATGGCCTCGACCGACGGCGCCATGAGCGTCGTCCCGGCGATGCTCGCCGAGCGGCTCAACCTGCCTCAGGTGACCCAGGCCTCCGTCGTGGAGACCCAGGGCGACCAGGTCCGGATCAAGCGCGACGGCGACGCCGCCACGGAGGTCATCGGTGCCACCATGCCGCTGGTCCTCTCGGTGACCGACCAGTCCGGGGAGGCTCGCTACCCGTCGTTCAAGGGCATCATGGCGGCCAAGAAGAAGCCGCTGGAGACCCTCTCGCTCAGCGACCTCGGCGTCGACGCCGGCGAGGTCGGCCTTTCGGTGGCCTGGTCGGCCGTCGAGGAGACCACTGCCCGCCCGCCGCGCACCGCCGGCGAGATCGTCAAGGACGAGGACGGGACCGGCGCCAAGGCGCTGACCGACTTCCTCGCCTCGAAGAAGTTCATCTGAGGAGCGTGTGAGCCATGTCTGAAGTTCTCGTTGTCGTCGACCATGTCGACGGTGCGGTCAAGAAGCCGACCTACGAGCTGCTCACCATCGCCGCGCGCCTTGGTGAGCCCTCCGCGGTCTTCATCGGTGGAGCCGACAAGGGTGCCGAGGTCGCCGAGGCCGTCAAGAAGTACGGTGCCGAGAAGGTCTACGTCGTCGACGACGCGCAGATCAAGGGCTACCTGGTGGCGCCCAAGGCCGAGGCGCTCCAGCAGCTGGTGGAGAAGACCTCTCCGGTCGCGGTGCTGATCCCCTCCTCCGTCGAGGGCAAGGAGGTGGCGGCACGACTGGCGATCAAGACCCAGTCCGGGCTGATCACCGACGCCGTCGACGTCCAGGAGGGTCCGGTGACCACGCAGTCGGTCTTCGCCGGCAACTACACGGTCACCGCCAAGGTCACCAAGGGCACGCCCATCATCACCGTCAAGCCCAACTCCGCGGCCCCGGAGGAGAAGGCCGGCGCCGGCGCCGTCGAGGAGTTCTCGGCGACGATCTCCGACGCAGCGAAGACCGCCCAGATCGTGGCTTCGCAGCCCCGTCAGGCGTCGGGTCGTCCTGAGCTGACCGAGGCCGCGATCGTGGTCTCGGGCGGCCGTGGCACCGGTGGCAACTTCGAGCCGGTGGAGAACTTCGCCGACGCGCTCGGTGCCGCGGTCGGTGCCTCGCGTGCCGCCGTCGACTCGGGCTGGAAGCCGCACACCTTCCAGGTCGGTCAGACCGGCAAGACGGTCTCCCCGCAGCTCTACGTGGCCGCGGGCATCTCCGGTGCGATCCAGCACCGGGCCGGCATGCAGACCTCCAAGACCATCGTGGCGGTCAACAAGGACGAGGAGGCGCCCCTCTTCGAGCTGGTCGACTTCGGCGTCGTCGGCGACCTGCACACGGTCCTGCCGGCCGCGACCGAGCAGATCAACGCCCGCAAGGGCTGATCGACCGCACGCGTCCACGACGCCCCGTCACCTCCGGGTGACGGGGCGTCGTGCCGTTCCGGGGTCGCCGACCGGCGCCCCGACCCGTGCCCCGACCCGTGCCCCGGCCTCGGTGACGGGGCGGTTAGCGTGTCGGCCATGACGGTCCCGCCGCCGCTGCGCACCCACCAGCGGAAGGCACTGGAAGCCCTCGAGCAGGCGTGGTCGCTGGGACGACGCCGTGCCTGGGTGGTGCTGCCACCCGGAGCGGGCAAGACGAGGGTCGGGCTGGAGACCGCGACCCGGCACCTCGCCGCGGGAGACGTGAGCCACGTGGTGGTGCTCAGCCCCAACACCGCCATCCAGGATCAGTGGGTGCGAGCGGCACGCTCGCACGATCTCGAGGCAGGGACGGACCGCGAGCTCCCCGGTCGGCTCACCTCGCTGACCTACCAGTCCCTGGCGGTCTTCGACCCCGACGCGGAGGTCGGTGACGACCCGGAGCAGCCGGACGACCCCGGGCCCCGGACGCCCGGCTCACGCGCCGCGCCGGGCCCCTTGCTCGACCGTCTCCATCCCCGCGGCCGTGAGCTGGTCGGGAGGCTGGCCGGCCAGGACGGTCTGCTGCTGGTCCTGGACGAGTGCCACCACCTCGTCGAGGTGTGGGGGCGTCTGCTGGCAGAGCTCCTCGAGCTGCTCCCGGGAGCGCGGGTGCTGGGTCTGACCGCGACGCCCCCCGAGGCGCTGCGGGGCGACCAGGCCGAGCTCGTCGACGAGCTCTTCGGCTCCACCGTCTTCGCGGCCGGCGTGCCGTCGGTGGTGCGGGAGGGCGATCTCGCACCCTTCGCCGAGCTGGCCTGGCTCACGACCCCCACCGAGCACGAGGAGCAGTGGCTCGCGGAGGAGGCCGTCCGCTTCGCGGAGCTGACCACGCGGCTGACCGACCCTACGTTCGGTTCCGTCTCCTTCCTGACCTGGATGGACCTGCGCGCCGTCGTCCCCGTCCCCGAGGTGATGTCGTGGGCGGCCCTGGCCAAGGGGGAGCCGGGGTTCGCGCGCGCCGCCCTGCGCCTCCACCACGCCGGTCTCCTCGCCCGGCCCGCCGGCGCCCGGCTGCTCGAGGAGCACCGGCGACCCCCGAGCGTGGAGGACTGGATGCTCCTCCTCCAGGACTGGCTGCTCAAGCAGGTCGTCCCCAGCCCGGACCCCCGCGACCGTGAGGCGGCCGAGGTGGTGCGGTCGGCACTCCCGGCCGTCGGGCACGTGTGGACCCGGAACGGGATCCGGCGTGGGCGCTCGGGCGTGGACCGGGTCCTGGCCCGGTCCGAGGCGAAGACCCGCGCAGCGGTGGAGATCGTGGCGACGGAGTCGGCGGAGCTCGGGGAGCGGCTGCGGATGCTGGTGCTCTGCGACCACGAGCGGGCGGCGGCGACGCTGCCCAGCGGGCTGCACGGGGTGATCGCCCAGCAGTCGGGCTCGGCGGTCGCCACCCTGGCCGCCCTGGCCGGGGACGGGGCGACGCGCCTGCTCGCCCCGGTGCTGGTCACCGGCTCGACGGTCGCGGCCGCCCCCGAGACGGTGGAGGCGCTGCGCGACCACGTGGCGCGGACCGAGCCGGAGCTCGCCCGGCGGCTCGTCCTCGAGCCGCTCGAGGAGACCGATCTCTGTGCGCTGGTCGGAGGCTGGAGCGCCCGACGCTGGGTCCGGCACGTCACGACGTTCTTCGAGGAGGGGCACTGCCAGGTGCTGGTCGGCACCCGCGGCCTGCTGGGGGAGGGGTGGGACGCGCGGCGGGTGACCGGGCTGGTCGACCTCACCACCGCCACCACGCTGACCGCCGTGGTGCAGACGAGGGGCCGCGCCCTGCGCACGGACCCGGCGTGGCCCGAGAAGGTGGCGGTCAACTGGTCGGTGGTGTGCGTCTCGGAGGCGCACCCCAAGGGCGACAACGACTGGGCCCGGCTGGTCCGCAAGCACCAGGGCTTCCACGGGGTCGACGAGGACGGCGACGTGGTCGACGGGGTCGCGCACCTGGACTCGTCCTTCTCGGCCTTCGCCCCGCCGCCCGTCGCGCAGTTCGCCGACGTCAACGCCCGGATGCGGCGGCGCAGCGGCCGGCGCCCGGAGATCGCGGCGCGCTGGCAGGTCGGGACGCCGTACCAGGACCGGGTGGTCCCGACGCTGCGGGTGGTGTCCGGGTTCGACCGGGCAGGGTCGGGCCGACCCGTCGCCCCGGTCCCCGCCGGGGACGCCGTGGTGCGGCTGCCCCGACCTGACCCGGCGCGAGTCGTGCCGACGGCCGAGGGCGTCGTCCTCCGCTCGTCGTCGGCGTCCCCGGGCCCGCGATCGGGTGGGCTGCTCGCGCTCGGTGGGATCGGACTGGTCAGCGGGGTCGGCGGCGGCCTGGTCGCCACCGGCGAGGGCGCTCTCGGTGCGGCCGGGGTCTTCGCCGCGGTCGGCCTGGGAGGAGCGGGGGCGCTGGCCGAGGTGGGCCGCGGTCGCAGTCGCGACCTCAACCGTCGGGCCCGCGAGCAGCTCACGCTCGCCTACGGCGTCCCCTCGGTGCACCGGGTGGCGTGCGTCGTGGCCGAGGCCCTGCAGGGGGTCGGTGCGGTCCGCAGCGGCTCCGCGGAGGTGGTCGTGGAGGCGCATCCCGGGGGCGAGCACCGGTGCCGGCTCTCGGGGGCCACCACCGAGGAGGCGGCGCTCTTCGCCGAGGCGCTGGACGAGGCGCTGGGACCCATGGGGACGCCCCGCTACGTGCTGGCGCGGTACGTCGGACGGACCCCCGAGAACCCCCTCGGACCCGTCCTCACCGCGCGGGGGGCGCAGCGTCGCCTGGGGCGGCTCCGTCCCGAGGGGGTCGTCTGGCACAGCGTCCCCACGGTGCTGGGCACCCATGCCGAGCGCGCCCGGCAGTTCGCCCGGGCCTGGGACCACTGGATCGGTGGCGACCGGCTCGTCTACACGGGCTCGCCGGAGGGGGCGGGGGTGCTGGCAGCCCAGCACGGGAGCGACCCCTTCGCGGTCACGACCGTCGTGCGCCGCCACTGGACGTGAGCCCGGCGGCCGTCGCCACCTCGGGCAGGAGCACCTCGTAGGCGGCGGGCGTCAGGTGAACGCCGTCGTCGAGGAAGGCCCGCGGTCCCAGCGGCCGCAGCAGGGAAGCGGAGTCGACCACCGTGCCACCGGCGCCGAGCACGACCTCGGCGAACGTCGCGCGGTAGGTCTCGACTCCAGCGTTGGTGCGGTCCGCAGCACGACGCAGCCGGGCCTCGTCCACTCCGGGGGGTGCCAGCAGGACGACGGGTCGCACCAGCGCGCGCACCACCGCGGCCAGCGCCGCCGCGCCGTCCGCGACCGGAACCCGCTTCCACGGCGCCGCGTCGTTGGTGCCGACCGAGATCACCACCGCACCGCACCCGGCCACGTCGACGCCCTCGACCTGGGCCGGGAGGTCGGAGGTGAAGGCGCCGCCGCGGGCCCGGTTGAGCACGTCGGCGCCGAGTGCGGGGACCCTGCTGCCCAGTCGTGCGAGGTGGCTGTCGCCGAGGAGCAGGATCCGGGCCGGACTCACCCCACCACGTCCTCGCGGACCAACCCGACCGGAGGGACCTTCACCGTGCGGGCCCCCGGGCGCCCGCCGAGGTGGATGCGTCTCATGCTCACATTGTTGCCGGTGTCGTGCTCGACCAGCCGGCCTGACGGGTTCGCCTCCACCGCGATCCAGTACCACCCGTTCGGCAGGCCCTCGATCTTGAAGGCCTGCCCGGCGCGGTACTGCATGTAAGTGTCCCCGGACCCGGCCGCGAGCACCTCGCGGACGGCCAGCGAGCCGGGGGTGCCGCACGCGGTGCTGAGGTCGGTGCCCTCCGGCTGCCAGTCGGCGCCGGGGACGGTGTAGTCGATCGCGTCGGTGTTGGCCAGGCAGAAGGAGACCTTGCCGGAGGTGGCGACCGGCGACCGGTCGGCCCGCAGCAGGCGGTAGCGGGCGAAGTCCTGGAAGTGCCAGTGCTGGTGGTTGGCCCGGTGGAACTTCATCTCGCCCACCACCTGGTGGCCGACCTGGTTGCCCTCGGTGTCGAAGAAGTACTGGTAGGCGTCCATCACGTCCTGCTGGCCCCGCCGGAAGCCGTCGACGACCAGGGGCGAGTCGCCGGCGTTCCAGACCGTGGCGGAGAACCGCAGGTGCGTGCTCCTGCCGTTGAGCTCGATCCCGGAGGCCGGGAGGGAGCGCAGGTCGGGGCGGGGCCCCGCCGCGCTGCCCGCCGCCTCGGTGGCGGGCCTGGTCGGCGCCGGGAGCGGCACCCCCCGGGACGCCGTGCGCTGTCCGCCCGCCTGCGCGTCGTGCTCGTGCTGGTGCTCCCCGCCGCGCCTCACCTTCAGGGTGGTGGTCAGCCGGCGCGAGGCCGACGGCAGGCCGAACGCGTCGGCCCAGCGCCGGTTGACCCGGATGGCCACGTCGTACCGGCCCGGTGCCAGGCGCACGGCCCGGGTGTCCCAGGTCAACGGCGCCGCCCACCCGGCCTGGACGCCCTGCACCGAGCCCACCGTGAACGGGTTCCACGGACAGCCCAGGGGGTAGGGCGACGTGGCCGGGGCCTCGGGGTGGGCCCGCTCGCCCCCGTTGTTGAGGCACGCGTCCACCCGACGGGTCTCCACCAGGCGTCCCCGGCGGTCGCGGTACTCGACCCGGAGGAAGTTGGAGAGGCCCTGGAAGTCCCGCTGCAGGCCCGCGGGCACCGTGCCGCTCAGCGGGCCCGCCGTCCAGGTGCCGGAGATCGGCTCGTCCCAGCCGCGGCGGTGCGTGCGCACCTCCAGGGGCGAGGAGCCGGCGACGGCGCGGACGCCGAGGTCGGCCCAGACACGGTCGCGGGGCCCTTCGGTGGTGGCCTCCACGAGGCGGGGCGCCCACAGCGTGAAGGGCGCCGCCTCGTCGGCCGCGGCGGCGCCCGCGGGGTGCTGCTCGGCGCTCGCGCCCCCTGCCTCCACGGCCACCAGGCCCGTGCCGAGCACCGCCGTCACTGCCGCGGCCACCGCCCCGGCCACCGCCGCGCCGGTCCTGCCTCGTCGCGTCGTCGACATGTCCGTCCCCCTGGTTGCCGTCGTCCTGCGGTGGCGCCGTCCTGCAAGACCGGCATCCGCCATCATGGCGGTCGATCTAGGGTGGGCGCCATGAGCGACACCCACGAGTTCCAGCAGGTCGCCCTCCGCGCCCGGGTCGCCAGCCACGACCTGGCGCTGGCCACCCGCGAGGTCAAGGACCGGGCGCTGCACGCCATGGCCGACGCATTGGAGGAGCGCTCCGCCGAGCTGCTCGCCGCCAACGGGACCGACGTGGACCGCGCCCGGGAGAACGGCACCCCGGAGAACATCATCGACCGCCTGCGCCTCGACCGGGACCGTCTGGGGGCGATGGCCCAGGGGCTGCGTGACGTCGCCGGTCTGCCGGACCCGGTCGGCGAGGTGGTGCGGGGCTCCACGCTGGCCAACGGGCTCGAGCTGCGCCAGGTGCGCGTCCCCTTCGGCGTCGTGGCGATGATCTACGAGGCGCGGCCCAACGTCACGGCCGACGCGGCGGGGATCTGCCTCAAGTCCGGCAACGCGGTGCTGCTGCGCGGCTCCTCGAGCGCCAGGTCCTCCAACGCCGCGGTGGTCGCGGTGCTGCGCGACGCCGTCGCGAGCGCCGGCCTGCCCGCGGACGTCGTCCAGCTGGTGCCGGGGGAGAGCCACGAGAGCGTCAAGGTGCTGATGCGGGCCCGGGGACTGGTCGACGTGCTGATCCCCCGAGGAGGGGCCGGCCTGATCCGGTCGGTGGTGGAGGAGTCGACGGTGCCGGTGATCGAGACGGGCACCGGCAACTGCCACGTCTACGTCGACCGCGCCGCCGACCTGGACCGTGCGCTGGCGATCGTGCTCAACTCCAAGACGCACCGGACCAGTGTCTGCAACGCCGCCGAGTCGCTGCTGGTCCACGAGGACGTCTCCGGGGTCTTCCTGCCGCGCGTGGTGGAGGCCCTGCAGGCCGCAGGGGTCACCATCCACGGCGACGAGGCGTTCGCCGACTTCGACGGTGTGCAGGCCGCCACCGACGAGGACCACGGGGCGGAGTACCTCTCCCTGGACATCTCGGCCCGGGTGGTGGGGTCGCTCGACGAGGCGGTGGAGCACATCCGCCGCTTCTCCACCGGGCACAGCGACGCGATCGTCACCGACGACATCGACGCCGCCCGGAGCTTCGTGGCGCGGGTCGACTCGGCTGCGGTCCTGGTCAACGCCTCGACCCGCTTCACCGACGGCGGCGAGTTCGGCTTCGGGGCCGAGATCGGCATCAGCACCCAGAAGCTGCACGCCCGCGGGCCCATGGGCCTGCCGGAGATGACTTCCACCAAGTACGTCGTCACCGGGGCCGGGCACGTCCGCTGACGGGTGCCCCGAAGGGTGCCGCTAGGATCGACGACATGGCGCACAACGACCTTCTCCTCGCGGCGGCCGAGTCCCACACCTGGGCCGGCGTCAACCCCTGGGCCGTGGGTGTCATCACCCTGGTCGTCTTCCTCGCCCTGCTGGGCGCTCTCATCGCCTTCGGCGCGGGACGCGAGCACAGCTGAGCGTGCGTGGCCCACGCCGGGTCGGGGTGATGGGCGGGACCTTCGACCCCATCCACCACGGCCACCTCGTGGCCGCCTCCGAGGTGCAGGCGTGGTACGACCTGGACGAGGTGGTCTTCGTGCCCACCGGCGATCCGTGGCAGAAGTCCGAGCGAGCCGTCTCGCCGGCCGAGCACCGCTACCTGATGACCGTCATCGCGACGGCCTCCAACCCACGCTTCCGCGTCTCCCGGGTCGACATCGACCGCTCCGGCCCGACCTACACCATCGACACCCTGCGCGACCTGCGCGTCGAGCTGCCGGACGCCGAGCTCTTCTTCATCACCGGCGCCGACGCCCTCGCCGACATCTTCACCTGGCGTGACGCCGAGGAGCTCTTCGAGCTCGCCAGCTTCGTGGGCTGCACCCGGCCGGGCTACGAGATGGACGCCAAGACCCTTTCCGCGATCCCGGCCGACCGCGTGGAGATGGTCGAGATCCCGGCCCTGGCGATCTCCTCCACCGACTGCCGCCGGCGGACGCGGCGCGGTGAGCCCGTCTGGTACCTCGTCCCCGACGGGGTCGTGCAGTACATCGCCAAGCACCACCTCTACCTCGACACACCCATCCCGCTCCACCAGCACCAGGAGACCTCGTGACCGCCACCGACCATGCGCTCGAGCTGACTCGCACCGCAGCCGCTGCGGCCTCGGAGAAGCTCGCCACCCAGATCATCGCCTTCGACGTCAGCGAGCAGCTGGCGATCACCGACGTCTTCCTGATCGCCTCGGCCCGCAACGACCGGCAGGTCCGCGCGGTCGTCGACGAGGTGGAGGACAAGCTCCGCGAGATCGGCGCCAAGCCCATCCGTCGCGAGGGCGAGCGCGACGGGCGCTGGGTGCTGCTCGACTACGGCGACCTCGTCGTCCACGTCCAGCACGAGGAGGAGCGGCAGTTCTACGCCCTCGAGCGGCTGTGGCGCGACTGTCCCGCGATCGACCTCGGCGACCTCGGTGCCTCAGCCGCGCAGGTGCCGGACGCCGACGCGGCCGTGGAGACCGGTGGGACCCGCGTGACCGGTGACGGCGACGCGGACGACCACGAGGATGCCTGAGCCGCGCACGCTGCTGCTGCTCCGGCACGGACGCACGGCCTACAACGCCGAGAAGCGGATCCAGGGTCAGCACGACGTGCCGCTGGACCGGGTCGGCGAGCGGCAGGCCGACCAGGTCGCCGACCTGCTGGCCGGTCTCGGGCCGCACTTCGTACGCTCCTCCGACCTCGTCCGGGCGAGGGCCACCGCCGAGGTGGTGGCCGCGGCGGCAGGCCTTCCGGTGACCACCGACCCGAGGCTGCGCGAGTTCGACCTGGGGGAGCGGAGCGGCTGGTCCCACGAGGAGTACCGCGCCGCCCACCCCGAGGAGTTCGCCCGGTTCAGGGCCGGTGAGTACGACGCGGCTCCCGGCGCGGAGACGCTCGGAGCGCTGCTGGCACGTACTCTGCCCGCCCTCGACGAGGCGGTCGCCGCGCTGCCCGACGGGGGCCTGGGCATCGTGGTCTCCCACGGCGCTGCGCTCCGGGTCACGGTCGCGCAGTGGGTGGGGCTGCCGCCGGGCGCCGGGCTTCTCTTCGGCGCCCTCGGCAACTGCCACTGGGCCCTGGTCCAGGAGTCGACCGACCCCGAGACCGCGGCGCCGGTGCGGCGTCTGGTGGCCTGGAACCGTCACGCGTGACCCCCGATTCGCATCCCGGCGGGCCATTGGCTAACATTCTGCGAGTTGCCACCGCTCGCGGTGGAAACGATGGGGCTGTGGCGCAGCTGGTAGCGCATCTGCATGGCATGCAGAGGGTCAGGGGTTCGAGTCCCCTCAGCTCCACCGAAGTAGCAGGTCAGAGGCCATGACGGCGTCCTAGCAATAGGGGCCGACATGGCCATTGGCCATTTAGTGGCCACTTTGATGTCGGCCATCGAGTCACGGCGCCGCCTTCTCGGCTCGGCTCGAACGCCCTCGGGGCGGTTGGCCCCCTCTGTGTCACGACCACTCAACTCCTCTCTGGACTGATCAAGACCGCAGCAGCGGCGCCCACAGCGACGGCCACAGGGGCGCAGCCGGGATGCCTCTACCCATGGTTTTGTTCGAACCGGTCCCCTCCCTCGCCGAGCTCGCCGCGTACCTGGACGTGCCTGTGCAGACCCTCTATGACCTACGGACCAAAGGGGGCGGCCCACGTGGGTTCCGAGTCGGCCGGTGCCTCCACTTCCGCAAGACCGAGATCGAGGTCTGGCTGACCGGGATCGAGGAGGCCGACGACCGCCGGAAGCCTGACGGGGGCCACCGATGAGCGGCCCGCCGCGCACCGCGATCGGGACCTTCGGGGAGATCCACTCCAAGCAACTGTCGTCCGGCGATCGTCTTACGTCGGTGCGGTACCAGGCCTCGACCAGGTACCGGGACGCACACGGTCGGCTACGCCGGGTCACCGCCGCCGGGAACAGCGCCCGGGCGGCCACGGCCCTGCTCAAGATCAAGCTCGTCCGCGCCCGGGCTTCGGGCACGGAGGGGTGCTCGCGCTGGCTAGCCCCTTCGCCGACCTCGCTGAGTTGTGGCTGGCCGACCTGGAGATCCGCGGAGGCGGGGCTCCTTAGGTCTGTGCCTGTGGACAGACCGGCGCCAACTCGAGGCCGCGGAACCGAATGAGCACCTTCAGGCCAGGGAGAATGGGCAGGGCGGCGTCGATCTCGCGCCGAGCGCCGTTGACACTCAAGTGCTGGCCGACGACCTCGATATCCAGTGTGAGTGCGCCGCCGTGGTCATACCGAGCGCAGGCGGGTCGCTCAGGCACCGCTATGAGGAGCGCTATCTTGCTGCTGGCTCATCATGCTCCGCAGTTCAACCTTTCTGATCTTCCCGCTCATGGTCTTGGGAAGGTCGTCGAGCACCAGCACGCGCTCGGGAAAGTAGCGTTTCGCCAGGCCCATGTCGGTGAGGAACGTGCTCAAGGACTTCAGGTCGAGCGGGTCCCCGGGATGGCATCGGACGACGGCGCATGCCCTCTCGCCCAACCGGTCATCCGGGAAGGCGACGACGGCGACCTCGATGACCGACGGATGCTGGAAGACCAGGCTCTCCACTGTGCTGACAGGTATGTTCTCACCACCACGGATGATGATGTCCTTTGTGCGTCCCGTGATGGTGATCGCCCCCGCTTGATTACGGGCGGCGGTGTCCCCGGTTGCGAACCAGCCGCTGCCGTCGAACTGACTCCTGGTGGCTTCCTCCTGTCCGAAGTATCCGACGAACAGCCCGCTGCCTCGCAGCCACAAGGCTCCCTCAGTGTTGTCCGGGCACTCGTGCCCATCGACCTGACGGATGCTCACCTCGCTGCTCGCCAGTGGTAGGCCGTCGGTCTCGCGGTTTACGTCTCCGAGGCCAGGTCGCCCGGAGACGGCGATACCAAACTCCGTCATTCCCCAGGCCGGGATCACCGAGCACCCGAGGGTCTCCTCCGCTTTCCGCATGAGTGGACGGGGGATCGGTGCACCCGCGACGACGACCAGCTCGAGATTGCTTCCGCTCTCCTCGTTGAGCCCGGCGCGACCCAGCAAGTCGATAAGGAACGTCGGGGAGCCCACCATGCACGTGATTGCGGCGCTCTCAATGATCTGCGCTCCGGTCGTTGGACTCCATTTCTCCAGAAAGACCGCGGTACCACTGAGGTGGACCGTCAGCAGCGCTCCCCACATGAATCCGGTGGAATGGCCAACGGGCGACATGACCAGGTTGCGCAGGGGCCGTCCGAACGCCTCGTGTCCCACGTGCTCTGCCCAGCCCCGCACAACGACGTCCAGAGTTGCGTGCAGGTTCATGACCGCCTTGGGGCCACTTGTGGTGCCGGAGGTGAAGGCGAGCTGAGCGATCGTGAAGGGATCGACCGGCACCGGCACAAAGTCCTCGACCGGTCGCAGCATGGTCTCCAGACTCGGAGCGTCGCCGGAGCCTCCCACGATGATGACGTCCAGGTTCTGCAGTACCCGGTCGGGAATGGCGGTCGCCACAACGTCCCGCTCACCCTCCGACTGCGACACCAGGATGGTCTTGCTCCCGGTCTGGCGAGTCATGAGCTCAACCTCGTGGGGGCCGTAGGTGATCGGGATCCCCGAATAGGTGGCTCCCGCCCGCAAGATGCCATAGACGATGGCGAGGAACTCTGCCGAGTTCGTCATCATGACCGTGACGACGTCACGGGGCTGGACGCCTCGAGCTTGGAGTCCCGCCGCCACCTGCCTGCTCATGATGTCGACCTCGGCGTAGGTCATTTCGCGAACCACTCGGCCGTGATGGTCGACGCTCACAGCCGCCAATCGATCGGGATGCTGCGCCGCGGCGTCATCGAGGAAGCGCACAAGCGAGGTGATCGACCACTCCCCGGATTCGAGTCGCGCGCGTGCTTCGTCGTCGTTCAGGACGCTCCCCGAAGGGAGGGTGAACGGCGCCGACGGCTGGGATCCGGCACGTGTCATGAGGTCACCTTCCACGGCAGATGGTCGGCTGAGCCTTGCTCCAACGAGACCACTGAGTCGATCAGTCACGCACTATCATTGACAGAGAGATATATGTCAGACAGTATGGTTCGGACATTCATTAGTCAATGGAGAGGCCCAGATGTACCCCATCAGCAAGCAGGCGGAATTCGTGACGAACCTGGACAAGCTCCGCGCCGTTGCGCCGGACGTGGCCACCGGATTTCGGGCGTTCAGGCAGGTCATTGAGGACTTCGGGCCGCTCGACACCAAGCAGCGTGAGCTCATCTTGATCACAGGATTCGCGGCGACTCGCAACGAGCCCGGGTTCCGGGTCCACGTGAACAGGGCCCATGCGGCGGGCGCGACCATCAAGGAGCTGGAGCAGGTGGTCCTCTTCCTGCTGGCGACGAGTCTCGGCCTGGTGCCCGTGGTCGAGGCTCTCGACTGGATTCACGACGAGCTGGGCTTCGAAGAGGCGTAGGACGCTTCGTCACCAGGTGTGAACATTTGGTGCGCCCGGGCAATCGTGCGGGCAGTGACGATTCGGTGGAAGGAACACGGATGGCAGGCGCACGGGTCGTAGTCGCGGGTGGCGGAATGGCAGGATTGTGCGCGGCGGTCGCCGCCAGCGCGAGTGGAGCGCACGTCACGCTGTTGGAGAAGTCACGCGTCCTCGGCGGTTCCATGCGGCTCTCGGGCTCACTGGTTTGGACCTACCAGGACGAGGAAACCGCTGAACGGCTCGTGCCGGAGGGGGATCCGACACTCCAGGCGCTGGTGGTCAACGGCCTGATGGACGCCCTTGACTGGTTGAAGGCTCAGGGTGTCGAGGTCGGCCGCGAGGTGTCGCCGCGAAGGAACAGCATGGGCCGCGAGATCACTCCGTCGCAGCTCATCTCGGCGCTCTCCACGGCATTGAAGTCTGCTGGGGGCCAGATCGAGCTCGAGTGCGGACTGGAGTCCCTCGTCCGCGACGAGGACACCGGAGCCGTCCGTGCGGTGAGGGTCGTCTCCGGTGAGCAGCAGAGTCATCGCCGCACCCTGGAGGTGGATGCTGTCATCCTCACCACCGGGGGTTTCCAGGGGAATGCTGAGCTGGTGCGTCGACTCCTCGGTGTCCGCCCCGAGGACGTCCAGCTGCGGTCCAACCGTTGGAGCACGGGCGATGGGCTGCTGGCCGCACAAAGCGTCGGCGCAGCCCTCACTCCGGCCCTGGGCACGTACTACGGTCACGCTCTGGCCGCGCCCCCCGCTGCCTTCCCTCCGGAGCACATGCGGGAGGCCAGCCAGTTCTACGGCAGCATGGGGATCGCGATCAACCGAGACGGCCAGCGCTTCGTCGACGAAGCCGGTGGCAGCGGTGAGGAGCACGTCAATGCCGCGCTGGGTCGGCAGCCAGGCGGCCGGGGCTTCTACGTGGTCGACGCGGCGCTTGCCGCCGCCATTGCCGGACCGGGCTTGAAGATCCAGGCCACGATCGACCGAGCGATCGCCTATGGCGCGCCCTACGCCAAGGGGGACACGCTCGAAGAGCTGTGCGACCGGTTGGGCGAGCTGGGCGTCTCCGGGGCAGGTGCACTCCAGACCCTGACGGACTACAACGAGACAATGGGCAGCGGGCGTCGGGGCGACCTCGTTCCGCCGCGTTCGGGCGACCCCTACACCTTGGCCGAGCCGCCGTTCCAGGCCGTTGGTGTCCAGTCGGGCCTCACGTTCACCATGGGCGGGATCGCCGTCGACGAGGACATGCGGGTGCTGGAGCGCTCTCGCAGCGCGTCCCTGCTCCATGGACCCATGAACGGGATGAACGACGTGCTCGGAGTGACGATTCCCGGGCTCTTCGCCGCGGGTGCGGACATCGGCGGTATCAACGCCGGCGGCTACATGGGTGGGCTCGCGCCAGCCGTGGTGACTGGCAAGATCGCTGGAGAGCAGGCCTCGGCCTAGATGCTCGTAAGACCCACGACCCCGCTGCGCATGCCGCAGCGGGGTCTTTGATCGTGGGTCCGAGGGGAGCTGGACGAACGAGTCGTCCCGCTAAAATGGACTGGACCCCGCTGCGCGGTCGCAGCGGGGCTCGTCGATCTGCAGTGCTAGCGATTGTTGCCGGGTGCCCCTGCTGCCGTGTGCCGCGGTTCCACCGAACCGTCGGCGCGGAGTCGTTGGCTGGCCCGGTAGCGGGTGTCCCCGTACTCGGCGTGCAGGGCGTCAAGGAGCTGCAGAACCACCGGGGTCGTCCACCGCTCCCCCCAGGCGAAGGGACCCATCGGGTAGTTGGTGCCGAGCTCCATGGCCGAGTCGATGTCCGGCTTCGTCGCGACCCCCAGATGGAAGGCGTCCCACGCCTCGTTGATGATCATGCTCACGACCCGCGCGACCAGGAGGCCGGGCACGTCCCGTATCGGGAACGCCCGTACCTGTGCCGCGTGCAGGAGCGCGACGGTCACCTCCAGCAGGTCCTGGTCGGTGGCGGTCAGCGCGAGGGCGTCCACCGTCTCGGGGTCCAGGCACCGGTCCAGGAGGGCGACCGGGCTGCCGAGGAGCCTCGACTCCTCCGCGGCGGTCCGCCCACGCGTCAGCAACACGAATCCGTGTCCCGGAACCTCTACCGAGGGAGCGCCGTCCGGGTCACCGGGCGTCGCCTTGATCCCCGCCCTCCGGAGCAGGACGCCGAGCTCGTGGCAGTGCCCGTGGAGCACCGGCGCCTTGGGAGCAGGCATGGTCGGCAACGCGCAGGCTGGCGCCTGGGGCGAGACGTCGTCGTCATAGCGGTGGAAGCCGCGACCTGACTTGCGACCGAGGCGTCCGGCGGCCACCAGCTCCCCCTGGATCCGCGACGGCGCGAAGCGGGGGTCGAAGTTGAAGGCCTCCCACACGGTCCTCGTGACGACGTTGTTCACCTCGACCCCGATGAGGTCCATCAGCTCGAAGGGCCCCATCGCGAACGAGCCGCTCGTCCTCATCACCTCGTCGATGATCTCGATGCTTGTCGCCTGCTCCTCGAGGAGGCGCAGTGCTTCACCGTAGAAGGGGCGGGCCACGCGGTTGACGATGAATCCCGGAGCCGAGTCGACGTGCGCTACGTGCTTCCCCCAGCTCTCGGCCAGGGCTGCGATGCGCTCCTCCACCTCCGGTGCGGTGTCCAGCCCTCGCACCACCTCGACCAGCTTCATGACCGGCACGGGGTTGAAGAAGTGCATCCCCACGACGCGGGAGGGGGCGGGGGTCCCCGCGGCGATCGCGGTGATCGACAGGGACGACGTGTTGGTGGCAAGGATGCAGGCCGATCCGTAGTGCTCGAAGGCCTCGGTGAAGACCTGCTGCTTGATGGCGAGGCTCTCCAGGACGGCCTCGATGACGACGGTGCCGGGGGTCGCGGGCGTGCCGGCGATGGAGGTCGCCGTGATGAGGCGGCTGTCGAGGGTCTCGGCCACGCGGGGGTGTCGGCGCGCCAGTCGCTTCCGTATGTCGGTGGCAGCGGCCTCCAGCTGCGCCGGGGCGGGGTCGACGAGGCTCACCTGATGCCCGGCCTGGAGTGCCACCTGGGCTATGCCGCGGCCCATGGTGCCGGCGCCGATCACACACACGTGGTCACCTTGCGCGGAAGGGGCGGTCGGGAACTCGGCCATCGGGTGCTCCTTGGGTGCAGATGAGACCTTGACTTGTTAACAGTATGACAATGTACACTCTGGGAAGTAACAGACCAAGAGCCGTCTACGGCCCGCCGTCACCCCGAGCTGCGGGGTGGTGGCTGCCTCGCGGAGCCGGCCGGAGCCAGTTGAGATGGAGCATCGCCATGGACTACGAAGACATCCGGTTCACCGTCGACGACGGAGTCGCCGTCCTGACGATCAACAGGCCTGAGAACGCGAACAAGCTCCGGTTCCAGACCGCCCTCGAGCTGGCCGACGCGCTGCGCAGGGTCAGGGTCGATCCCGCGCTCGACGTCGCGATCCTCACTGGCGAGGGGGACAAGTTCTTCTGCATCGGGGGAGAGCACGAGGAGCTGGAGTCCACGGACTACTCGAGCGTGATGCCCGTGATCGACCTGTACGAGCTCATCGACACCATGCCCAAGCCGGTGATCGCCGCGGTGAACGGGTTCGCCGTGGGTGGAGGCAACGTTCTCCAGGTCACGTGCGACCTGACGATCGCCGCGCCGCACGCGGTCTTCCGTCAGGTCGGACCCATGGTCGGGAGCTTCGACGCGGGGTACGGCACGTGGTACCTGGAGGAGACGGTGGGCCGCAAGCGTGCCAAGGAGATGTGGTACCTCAACAAGAAGTACTCCGCTCACCAGGCCCTCGCGATGGGCCTCGTCAACGAGGTGGTCGAGGAGGGTGCAGACGTCCTGACCCGCGCCAAGGAGGTCGCGCAGGAGCTGCGCCTGCGGGGTCCCTTCGCCCTGTCCGCGCTCAAGACCGCGTTCGCCGGCAAGCACACCGGCGTGGCGGGGCAGGCGAGGATGGCTCACGACCTCCTGCTCACGGCGTACCGGGGCAGCCAGGAAGCAGAGGAGATGTCTTCCTCCTTCGAGGAACGTCGGAGTCCTGATCGCGGGAAGTTCAACCGATGAGTGGATCTGAGCTGACGGAGTTCCTCGGCTCCGTCTCACGTCTGATGAGCGCCCACGCCTCGCCAGGACAGCCCGTGGGTGACACCGCGTCGAGCGCCGCGCTCAAGCGTGCGCTGGCGGCCGCCGACATCACCGGGCTCGCCTCGGCAACGGTCGACATGGACGACTCGAGTCGCTGGCTCTGCGAGGTGACGCGCGTGGTCGCCCGGTTCTCGCCATCCGTGGCGTTCGCCCTGGCCGGGCAGTACACCGCCCATCGTGCGCTGCAGTCGAGCGGCGCGGAGCCGCCCGAGCATGCGACGGCAGGACTCACGACCGGCGCCTCGGCGGGGACCGTCCCGTTCCTCCTCGAGCCGACCCAGGTGGTGCTCGTGGCTGCGACCGGAGAAGCCTGCCTCACCGTCGCTCAGGACGGCTGGGCAGAGGACGACTCCGTCGGACGCACCGGTCTGGGCGACGCGCTGGTCCGGGATCTGCTGCTCAGCAGCACCGCTGTGGATCTGGGGGCACCGGTCGCCGCAGCCGCGTTGCGGGACTGGTGCCTGCTGACCTCCTCGACCGCGCTGGGCATCGCCGAGGCGGCACGATCCGCCGCCGACGCGTACGCCTCGGAGCGCCGGCAGTTCGGGTCCAGCCTGGTCGAGTTCTCCGGGCTGCGGGCGATGCTGGTCGAGATGGACCTGCGAATCTCGTCGGTCCGGGCGCTGCTGGACCACGCGCTGGACGAGGGGAGCACACCGGGCAGCCATCTCCCACTTGTCGCGGCGGCCAGCACGGCCGCGGTCGACAGCTGCATCGATGCGGTGCAGGTGCACGGCGGCTACGGCTACATCGACGAGTACCCGATCGCCGGCCTGGTGCGCGATGCGATCAGCGTACGAGCGCGGAGCCTTCCGCGAAGGGGCGCGGTCGAGGCCATCGGACGGGAACGTTTCGGCGCTACCACTGGACAGAAGGCGGCCTCATGATCAAGGCGACAGGACCTCTCGACGGCGTCAAGGTGGTCGACATCTCGTCCTCCTACTCGGCCCCGACCACGTCGATGTTCCTCAGCGACATGGGAGCGGAGGTCATCAAGATCGAGCCGCTCTGGGGCGACGACGCCCGGTTCTGGGGGCCGCCCTTCCTCAACGGCGAGGCTGCCTGGTTCCTCTCGGTGAGCCGGAACAAGAAGAGCCTGTGCCTGGACATCCGGAAGCCGGAGGGTCAGGAGCTGCTGTTCCGGCTCCTGGAGTCAGCCGACGTGTTCATCGAGAACCTCAACCCCGCGAAGCTCGAGAAGCATGGTCTCGGACTCGAGAAGCTGGCTGAGCGGTTCCCCAAGCTCGTCATCTGCGCGGTGTCCGGCTTCGGCCTGACAGGTCCGGACGCAGACCTGCCGGGATACGACCTCATCGCGCAGGCGCGCTCGGGCCTCATGAGCGTCACCGGGATCGACGGCGTCCCGCAACGGGTCAGCACCGCGCTCTCCGACGTTGCCGCGGGAACTGTCGCTGCGTTCGCCGTCGCGTCGGCTCTCGTGCGGCAGCAGATGACCGGGAGGGGTGAGGTCATCGACATCGCCCTGATGGACGCCGACCTGTCCTTCATGTCGCCTCGGATCGCGAGCTTTCTGGCCGGGGACCCCGAACCGTCACCGTGTGCCGGGACGGACTCGGTCGTCGCCATCTACCAGAAGTTCGAGACCGCCGACCGCCCGATCGTGGTCGCCGTCGGGAACGACCGCCACTGGGAGCGGGCCTGCCGTGTCCTCGGCCTGGAGAACCTGCTCGAGCAGCAGGACCTGGCGAGCAACGCCGGGCGCAGGGCCCGCCGCACCGAGGTCGTGGCTGAGTTCCAGCGGGTCTTCCGCACCTTGTCCGCCGACGAGGCGTTGAAGTCACTCCAGGGCGCCGGCATCCCGTGCTCGAAGATCAACTCGCTGTCGGAGGTCGTCACGGATCCCCAGGTGATCGACCGTGAGGTCATCACCACCCAGCACCACCCGGTGGCGGGGGAGTTCCAAGGGACCACCCACCCGTGGCGGCTGGCCTCCCAGGACTTCCGGCCCGCCCCGGCCGCGCCCGCGCCGCTCAAGGGTCAGCACGGGCGCGAGATCCTGGTGGGCTTGGGTCTGACGGAGACCGAGATCGACGAACTGAACCAGGCTGGTGTGACATGGATGAACTGATCGGGACGACGGATGCGCACGGGGTCCGCTACCTCACCCTGAACCGCCCGGACCAGCTCAACGCGTTGAACAGTGCGGTCCTGGAGCAGCTGACCCGTGAGGTCCTGGACGCGCCCTCGAGCGGCGCGAGGGCCGTGGTGATCCTCGGCGCCGGCGAGCGCGCCTTCTGTGCCGGTGCGGACCTCGGTGAGATCCACGGCCTCGACTCGGACCAGGCGCACACGTTCATCCGGCGGGGGCAGGCGGCGATGAACGCCATCGACGGCTCGTCGATCCCCGTCCTCGCGGCGGTCGACGGGTTCGCTCTCGGGGGCGGCTTCGAGCTGATGCTCGCCTGCCACCTGGTCGTGGCTTCGGACCGCAGCAGCTTCGGCCTGCCCGAGGCCAAGATCGGGTGCATCCCAGGATTCGGTGGCACTCAGCGCCTGTTGCGGAACGCGGGCCGCGCGGCTGCCTTCCATCTCCTCCTCTCGGGGGAGCGGGTCGACGCCCAGCGTGCGTGGGAGATCGGGGTCCTCTCAGTGCCTCCGCAGCCCGCGGACGAGCTGACCGACTTCGTGGAGGGACTGGCCCGGAAGATCGCTGCCGGAAGTCTCACCGCCAACACCAACATCCTCGAGGCGACCCGGCGAGCCGTGCGTCCTGCTGCGCTCGAGCACGAGGCCGCGCTCGCCGCGCTCGCCATCGCCTCCGCGGACGGCCAGGAGGGCATTGCCGCCTTCGCCGACCGCCGCTCCCCGCGCTTCAAATAAGGAGACCGACCATGCCCACTCTCTCCACAGGGCCGCAGACTCCGCCGGAGCTCGCTCGGCAGCTGGCGCTGCTCGACGCCGTGATCAGGGACTCCGTAGAGCCGGGAGCAGTGCACGTCGATCGCTTTTCCGAGTTCCCCCGGAGCAGCATCGAGGCGTTGGCCAAGGCGGACCTCGGCGGCCTGCTGATGCCGCGCGAGCTGGGCGGACTTCAGGCGCCGACAGAGCTGTACGCCGAGGCGGTGGCACGGATCACGGCTGCCTGCGGGTCCACCTCCACGGTCTACATGACGCAGATGCACTGCGCTCATCCGATCCGTCTGCAGGGTCGGGAGGACCAGCAGCGGCGCTGGATCCCCGCCCTGTGCTCGGCGGATGCCGTCGGCGCGATCGCGCTGACGGAACCTGAGGCGGGCTCCGACGTGGCCTCGATGAGGACCACAGCCCGGTTGGACGGGGACTCCTACGTCATCAACGGCAGCAAGATCTTCATCTCCAACGGCGACGTGGCCGACGTGATCGTGCTCTTTGCGACGGTGGATCCCGGGCGCGGCAAGGACGGCATCACCGCGTTCCTGGTGGAGACGGCGGGCCTGCAGCGCTTCGAGGCCGGACGGCCGATGAAGAAGCTGGGGCAGAAGGGCGCCTCCACCGTGGCGCTCACCTTCGAGGACTGCCGAGTTCCCGCGACGGCACGCCTCGGGGACGAGGGCGCCGGATATCCGCTGCTTCTCCAGTCGGTGCTGGTCTCCCGGATCAGTGCGGCAGCCCAGGGTGTCGGCTTCGCGGCAGGGGCCTTCGACGCCACGGTGGCGCACTTCGTCTCCGACGGCCTGCTGCAGTCGAGGAACCGCGCTGCCCAGGACCTCCAGTTCGCGCTGGCGTCCCTGCGAGCTGAGATCCAGGCCGGTCGAGCGATGCTGCTCGAGGCCGCCCGGGTCGTGGACACGGGCATCGGGGACCCGACGCCGGTGGTCTCGATGGCCAAGATGCACTGCACGACGCTGGGCGTGCGGGTCGCAGCACGATGTCTCGAGCTGCTCGGACCGGATGCGGATCGCACGGACCTCGGGGTCGAGCGACGGTTGCGCGACGCCAAGATCACCGAGATCTACGACGGCACGAACCAGGTCCAGAGCATGCTCGTGGCCCGTGAGGTGCGCAAGGACGCCGCTGCCGCGCCTGTCCGGGATTGACAAAAGGATAGTTGTCAGACATATTACCCGTATGCCTGGAACCTCTACCGCAATCGTCACCGGCGCCGGCCGCGGCCTCGGCAGTGCCATCGCCCTCGACCTCGCCCGGCAGGGAGTGGCCGTCGTGCTGGCCGGTCGGACGCAGTCCCAGCTGTCGGCGACGGCGGACGAGATCACGAAGGCCGGCGGCGTCGCCACGGTCGTCCAGACCGACGTGACGGATCTCGGCTCGGTCGAGGCGCTGTTCAAGCGCTGCCTCGACGAGCACGGGCGTCTCGACATCCTCGTGAACAACGCGGGAGTGACCGGTCAGACCAAGCTCCACGACCTCGACGAGGCCGAATGGGACCGGATCTTCGACACCAACGTCAAGGGCATGTTCCTGTGCAGCCGGGCCGCCGCGCGCCACTTCCAGAGCGCCGGCTCCGGGCGAGCCGTCAATGTCGCCTCGGTCTTCGGACTGCTCGGGCGCCCGGGCTTCAGTGCCTACTGCGCCTCCAAGGGGGCCGTCATCAACTTCACCCGCTCCGTCGCCGCGGAGTGGGCGCGGTTCGGGGCCCAGATGAACGCCGTGGCGCCGGGCTACTTCGCCACGGACATCAACGCCGAGCTCCGTGAGAACGAGCAGGCGGTGGCCGGAGTCCTCAAGCGGATCCCCGTCCGAAGGATGGGCCAGCCCGACGAGCTGGCCAACGTCGTCACCTACCTCGCCCTCCACGCCCCCGACTTCCTCACCGGTCAGACGCTCGCCGTCGACGGTGGCGAGTCCAGCGTCTGACCGACCGGATCCCAGGAGCCTAAGCATGCGCGAAGCAGTCATCTGTGAGCCCGTCCGTACACCCGTCGGCCGCTACGGCGGCGTCTTCAGGGATGTCCCGGTCGCCCAGCTGGCCTCGACGGTGGTGCGCGGGCTGGTCCAGCGGACCGGGATCACCTCGGAGAGCATCGACGACGTCATCTTCGGTCAGGGCTACGCCAACGGTGAGGCAGCGGCCCTCGGGCGCATCGCGGCCCTTGACGCCGGCCTCGACGTGCGGGTGCCCGGAATGCAGCTCGACCGCCGGTGCGGTTCCGGCCTGCAGAGCGTGCTCAACGCCTGCATGCAGGTGGTGACCGGCGGATCGGAGCTCGTGCTGGCGGGCGGCGCCGAGAGCATGAGCCAGACCGAGCTCTACCTGCCCGACGCCCGCTGGAACCAGGGCGGGCTCCCGAAGCTGCGGGACCGGTTGGCCGAGCCTCGGCGCAACTCGGGTGGTTCCAGGTTCCCCGTCGCCGGCGGCATGATCGAGACCGCGGAGAACCTGCGCCGCGAGTTCGGCATCGCACGCACGGAGCAGGACGAGTGGGCCGTGCGCTCCCACCAGCGGGCGGTCTCGGCGATCGAGCGTGGCCTCTTCGAAGAGGAGACGATCCCGGTCACGGTGAAGGATCCCAGGACCAAGGAGGAGCGGGAAGTCGTCACCGACGAGCACCCCCGACCTGGGACCACCGTCGAGAGCCTGGGCAGGCTCAAGCCGATCCTGGGCCGATCCGACCCCGACGCGACCGTCACTGCGGGCAACTCCAGCGGTCAGAACGACGCGGCAGCGGTGGCGATCGTGACCACACCGGAGCGGGCGGAGGCGCTGGGACTGCGCCCCTACGCCCGACTCGTGAGCTGGTCTCTGGCGGGCGTGGAGCCCCACCGGATGGGTATCGGCCCGGTGCCGGCTGTGAACCAGGCGCTGGCACGAGCAGGCCTGACGATGCAGGACATGGACCTGATCGAGCTCAACGAGGCGTTCGCTGCCCAGGTCCTGGCCTGCTTCCGGGCGTGGGAGCTCTCCGACGCCGATCTCGAGCGGGTCAACGTCAACGGCTCCGGCATCTCGCTCGGTCATCCCATCGGTGCCACCGGCGGCCGCATCCTGGCCAACCTGCTGCGGGAGCTCGACCGGCGGCAGGCACGTTTCGGCATCGAGACGATGTGCATCGGGGGCGGTCAGGGTCTGGCCGCCATCTTCGAGCGCGTCGGGAGCTGAGCTCCTCATGTCCGCCACAGCGTCCGCGAACCCATCTCAGGAGAGCACCATGACTCAGGACGAGGGAACCACCTCGGCAGCACCCCAGGCACGACGGACGGTCCTCGTGACGGGAGCCGCGGGCTTCCTCGGCTCGCACGTCGTCGAGCTCCTGAGCGCCGAGGGGAAGTTCGACGTGCTGGCCACCGACGTCGTGAGCTCCCAGCGCGGCAAGGAGCTGGGCACGCTTCCCGGTGTCACGTTCGAGGTGGCCGACCTGCGCGACACCCAGGCCGTCGACACGATGGTGCAGCGCTCGAACGCCCTGGTGCACCTCGCCGCGGTGCGCACCAGGGCGGCCGTGAACCGACCCCGTGACGCCTTCGACATCAACGTGGGGGCCGCGTTCGACCTGCTCTCCATGGCGCGCCAGCACAACCTGGACCGCGTGGTGGTCGGCTCGACCCACAGCGTCTACGGAGCCTTCGAGGACCCCGAGGCCACCTTCACCGAGGCCGATGGCGCGGTCCGCCGTGGTCTGAGCATGTACGGCGCCTCCAAGCTGGCCGCAGAGGCGCTCGCGGAGGCCTTCTCGAACGAGGGAGGGTCGCCGTACGTGTCGTTGCGGTTCGGGGTCATCTACGGCCCGCGCGCCAACATCGACTCCACGAGCGGGATCCTGCTCTCGATCCTCGGAGCCCTCGACCGGGGAGAACGCCCGCAGGTGCCATGGACCCGGGAAACGAGGCACTCGCTGGTCTTCGTCGGCGACTGTGCGCGCGCCGTCCTCCGTGCGCTGGACACCGAGGAGGAGCGCATCGCGGTCAACGTCGTCGGGCCCTCCCTGCGGGCCGAGGAGATCTACTCCACCCTGGTGCGGCTCTACGGCAAGGATCCCGAGCTCATCGACTGGCTCGAGGACCGCGCCCGCTACCAGAGAGCCGACACCGAGCGTCTGCGCAGCGTCCTGGGGCTCGAGACGACGACGTCCCTGGAAGACGGGCTCCGAGCAGTCATCGAGTGGCACCAGGAGTCTGTGCGATGACACGGATCCTGTATCTCAGCCTCTCCAACGAGCAGTACTCGCCCAACTACTTCCCCTACCTCCAGGGCTACGTGGACTCCGTCTCGAGCCCCGACACCGAGGTGGTCCTGCGTGGCGCACGGGTGGGTCGCATCGACAGCTTCCGCTTCTGGGAGACGCTCGACACGATCTCGGTCCTCGACTCCATCCTCGAGGCGGAGCAGTCCGGCTTCGACGCGGTTGCGATCGGGAACATCCTCGATCCCGGCATGCGCGACGGCCGCTCGATGGTCGACATCCCGGTGCTGGGCATCGGGGAGACCTCCATGCTCACTGCCTGCATGATGGGCAGCAAGTTCTCGCTGGTCGGAGTCAACCCGTTCTTCGGTGGCCGGTTCGAGGAGAACGTGGCCAGGTACGGCATGAAGGAGCGCCTGGCCGGAGTGGAGTTCATGAACCTCACTCCGCACGAGCTCGACGCCTGCTTCTCCGACCCGGACGCGCGCAAGCGGGCCATCGACCTCTTCGAGCAGGTCGCTCGGGCCACCCTCGACGCCGGCTCGGAGGTCATCATCCCCGCCGGCGGCCGACTCACGGCGTTCCTCAATGCCAACGGCATCCGTCAGGTCGACGGGGCGCCGATCCTGGACGGGACCGCGACCCTGCTTGCCATGACGGAGGCAGCCGTGCGCATCCGGTCGACAGCGGGGGAGTTCGTCAGCAGGCGCCGTCTCTACGCCAAGGCTCCCGGTCCCGTGATCGCCGGCGCGGCCGCGGAGTACGCCGAGAGCTACGACCTCCCCGCACTCGCCCGGCTCGCGGGCGACGCAGACCACACGACGACTCACCGAGAGGGCTAGGATGATGGCCGACAAGCAGATCGTGGAGGAGTACCTCACGGCGATGGGGACAGGCGACGGTGCCGCGGTACGGGCGCTCTTCGTCGAGGACGGCGTCATAGACGACTACCGGGGTGGGCATCGCGTCGGGGCTGCCGCCATCGAGGAGTTCATGAACGCACGACCCCGTCGCTCGATCGACCTGGTCAGCGACGTGGTCCAAGAAGGTCCGCGGCTCATGGTGTTCACGCAGATGGACTATGACGACGGTCGCTCGGTGACTGTCCGGTTCATCTTCACAGTCCGGGACGACCGCATCGAGCACCTGTGCAACTCCTCGGTCGAGTTTGTTCCGGAGGCGTTGCAGGCGCCGCGCCGGCAACTGTTAACCCGATCCTGAAAGCGGTCGCTGACCCTGGTTTCGATGTCTGACATTCGTCATCATGTGTATGACGGCCGGGTATCGGATCACGCATACTGGCTAGTAGACACTCGAGAGGCCACCATGACCACGGATTCCCCCAGCACGAAGTCTGAGACCTTCAAGGCTCAGGCGGTCCTGCGCCCACGCGCGCAGGTGGAGGCCCAGCTGAAGGAAGCCATCTTGTCCGGCCAGTTCGGACAAGGCGACAAGCTCCCCCCCGAGACCGCTTTGGCGGAGCAGTTCGGCGTGAGCCGGCCCACCATCCGCGAGGCGCTGAGCGCCTTGGTCTCGGCCGGACTCATCCGGAAGATCCCCGGCGTGGCCGGGGGCAGCTTCGTCAACAGCGTGACCCCGGACTCACTGAGTCAGCTGCTCCACGAGTCGATGGACACGATCCTGCGTCTGGGAGCTCTGGACGTGCAGGAGCTCACCCAGGTGCGCAAGCTGCTCGAGGTCCCGGCGGCGAAGTGGGCGGCCGGGAACCGCGACGAGCAGCAGCTGGAAAGGCTTCGCGAGATCGTGGCGCAACAGCGCGACACGACGATCGACGACCCGGACATCCCGCTGTACGACCTGCAGTTCCACTCCACGGTGGGGCAGGCGTCGGGCAACCGGTTGCTCGCGTCGTTCATCGACGCGGTCCACGAGACGACTCATCCGGCCCAGTTCCTGTTCGTGACGCCCGAGGTGGGCCGCGAGACGGTCAAGCAGCACATGGCGATCCTGGCCAAGCTGGAGGCCGGTGACGCCGAAGGGGCGGCCGCCGCCATGGAAGAGCACCTCGACTACGTGTCGCGCTTCTCCGACGCGCCGCCCGACTGAGCTCGCCTCGCTCAACTCCAGACACAAAAGACTCCCGGGCCCTCGTCGTGACGGCCCGGGAGTCTTTTGCGTGCAGGGGTGTCCGTGGCTACTTCGCGAACCGCTCCATCACCTGGACCACGCGGTCGCGCACCGCCGGATCCTGGAGCAGGTCCACGTTCGCCTGGAGGCTCTGGCGAAGAGCGTCGTGGAACTCGGTCGTAGCCGATCCTCGCGCGAGGGTCTTGAGCCGCGCGACCGTGGCGTGCGGACCGTGCGCGAGTCGCTCCGCCGTGGCGGTGGCGAGAGTGATCAGGTCCTCCTCGTCGCACACCTCGTCGACGAGTCCGATGTGGAGCGCTCGCTCAGCGTCGATGAGCCTGCCGGAGGCGAGCATGTCGAAGGCCGCGGAGTGCCCGACCGTTCGGGGGAGCAGGTAGGCCCCTCCGGCAACCGGCACCATGCCTAGGTTGACGTAGCTCTCGGCGAAACGAGCCGAGCGGGCGGCAACCCGAGTGTCGCAGGCGAGGCTGAAGTCGAGACCGCCGGCGGTGGCCGCTCCATTGACCGCGGCCACGAGGGGCTTGGGTGCGCCCCAGAGGGCGCGCACGGCCACCTGCACCGCAGGCATCCACACGTCCCCCAGGTAGGCGACGAGACCGTCCGCGCCGTCTGCCTGGTGCACCGCGTACATCTCCTGCACGTCCGCGCCGGCGCAGAAGGTCGATCCGGTGCCGGTCAGCACGACGGAGCGCACCGAGTCGGTGTCTCCGAGCTCCTCGACGGCCCGTCCCATCTCGGTGACGACCTCGGGGGTGACGGAGTTGCCGCGACCCGGACGGTTGAGGCGTACGACGCCCACCGGTCCGGTCACCTCGACCACGACCTCGGTCGCAAGTGTGTCAGTCATCGTTGATCCACCTTCTTCACATGTGCGGGCACGGTGTCGGGGGAGCAGACCCACTCCGACAGGATCTTCTTCATCTGTCCTCGCGCCACCTTCGCCTCGCCCGAGAGCCGGGGGATGGGGTCCGAGGAGATGTACAGGTGGCGGGGGCGCTTGAAGCCAGCCAGGTGCTCGCGCAGCCACGGGGTCAGCTGCGAGGCGTTGGCGCCGACCAACGTGGGCGCGTACACCAGCGCGGCTGGGGTCTCGCCCCACTGTTCGTCGGGCACCCCCACGACGACCGCTTCCAGGACGTCGTCGCGCTGCTCGAGGAGACGCTCGATCTCGATCGGCTGGATGTTGGTGCCGCCGGTGATGATCGTCTCGCTGGCCCTGCCGACGATGGCGATACGCCCGTTCTCGTCGAAGCGACCAAGGTCCGAGGTGCGCCACCAGCCGTCGTCCAGGAGCCGGTCGTGGTACTCGTTCTCGGCACCCAGGAGTCCGGAGGTGACGGTGTTGGACCGGATCACGAGCTCGCCCTCCAGCCCGGGGACGAGCTCGTCGAGCACCTGCCCCTCGTGGAGGAGGGAGAACTCCACTCCCGGGATGGGTGTGCCGATGGAGGACCAGAGAGCGGGGTCCCGCATCTCCTCGCGGGTGACGAGCGTCGTCGACGCGGGCGCCTCGGTCTGACCCCAGCACTGGATCAGGGCGTCCGTGTAGTCGCTGACCGCCTCGATCGCCGGGAGCGCCGCTGGCTCGCCGGCCAGCATCAGGCAGGAGAGTGGCGCATCGCGGAGCAGGGCGACGGAGTCGGAGGCCGCCATCCTGCGGAGCATGGTGGGCACCGCGAACATCCAGTCGATCCCCAGGGTGCTGAGGACGTGCAGCGTCTCGTCCGCGTCGAAGCGCTGCAGCACCACGTTCGTCCCGCCGCGCAGCAGCGTGGGGAACACGCTCCACCCTCCGGCGTACACAAGCGGGGCGACCTGGAGGGTGCGCGGTCGCTGTGCCGCTGAGCTTGTCGACATGATCCAGGTGTTGCCGAGGATCGCGGAGCGTGCGGCTCGCTGAGAGATCGCGATGCCCTTGGGTGTTCCTGTCGAGCCGGAGCTGAAGCGGATGTGGTAGATGTCCTCGGGGCCCACCCGGACTCGCGGGTCCTGGTCGGAGGCGGACGACATGAGCTGTTCGAAGGAGCGCCATCCGGGAACGGCGCCGATCGCCACACGGGCGATGTCATCCTCGCCGGGCAGCACGGACTCCAGGGCGGTGGCCGACTGCGCGTCCGCCACGACCAGCCTGACGTCGGCGAGCTCGAGACTCCGCATGAGCTCGGTCGGCGTGAGGCGGAAGTTGAGCGGCACCTTGGTCAGCCCGGCCTTGAGCAGGGCGAACTCGAGGACGACGTACTCGGGGTGGTTCTGGGCCACGTAGGCGACGCGGTCGCCGGGTCGCAGACCCAGGCCGAGGAAGGCGTTGGCCAGTCGGCTCGACTGAGCGCGCAGGACCTCCATGCTGACCGCGCCGGCCGCGCTCTCGACCGCGATGGACGACGCCGGTCTCCGCTCGACCTGCCGCATGAGCTGGGCGACCGTGTCCACCGCGCCGGCCGCTGACTGCTGTCGCTTCACGTGTTCCTCCAGGAGGTGCGCTTCACGGCGGTCAGCCGAAGGACCGGGGCATGGTGGCCAGGGACAGGCCCCCGTCCACGACGATGGTCTGTCCGTTGACGCCCGCGCTGAGGGGGGAGCAGAAGAAGGCCATCACCTCGGCCACCTCATCCGGGGTGGGGAACTTGCCCGAGGGGGTCTGGCCGAGCCAGTTCTTCTCGTAGTCGTCCCACTTGTCGCCGGCGTAGTACCGGAACGAGTCCGTGTCGATGGGGCCGGGGCAGACGCCGACAGCGGTGAGGCCAGCGGGACCGAGCTCGACGGCCAGGTACTTGACGAGGGTTTCCATCGCTGCCTTGGCGGCGCCGAGGAGCCCGTGCCCGGGGAGGACGCGGAAGCTGTCCCAGCCCGAAACCGCGAGAATACGGCCCCCGCGGTTCATGTGCGGCGTGGAGAGCCGGACCAGCTCGAGGAACCCCTCCACGGTGATCCCCATGGTCTTCGCCACGTGGCGCGGGTGGATCTCGGACAGGGGCTTGAACGCGCTGGCGGCAGCGTTGGCCACGATCACGTCGAGTGAGCCGAACTCCTCCCAGGCGCGCGTCACGAGCGTCGCGACCGCATCGGGGTCGGCGACGTCGGCCTGCACGGCGATCGCCTTGCCGCCGAGTGCCTGGACCTCGGCCACGGTGCCCGCGGCGGCCTCCTCGTCACGGCGGTAGTTGACGACGACGTTGGCGCGCTCGCGTCCCAGCCTGACGGCCAGTCCCTTGCCCATGCCCCGCGAGGCACCGGTGATGAGGACGGTCTTGTTGGAGAGCTCCATGATTTTCATACCTTTTCGTCGAGAAGGGGCGGGACAGTGGCTCGGTCAGGACCCCATGGTCAGGCCGCCGCCCACGGCCAGCGTCTGGCCGGTGATGTAGCTGGCGTCGCCCTGGGCGAGGAAGGCGATGGCAGCCGCGATCTCCTCGGGTTGTCCGAGGCGACGCAGCGGGACGCCGCGGACGATCTTGTCCAGGACTCCCTCGGACTCACCCATCTGTGCGGTGAGCAGGGGCGTCTGCGTGATGCCCGGAGCCACGGCGTTGACCCGGATGCCGTCACGCGCCAGCTCGCGTGCGAGGGACTTCACCAGGCCGATGACGCCGGCCTTGGCTGCGGCATAGACGGTCTCGCCCGACGTCCCCACCTTGCCGGCCTCGGACGAGGTCAGCACGATGCTGCCTCCTCGGCCGCGCATCGCACGACCGGCGGCGGCCGAGAGGTAGATGGCCGAGAGCAGGTTGACGTCGATGACCTTGCGCCAGTAGTCGGGCGTCTCGTCCAGGAACGGGGTGATCGCGGTCCAGCCGACGGTGGAGACCACGATGTCCAGCGGACCGGACGCCTCGGCGGCGTCGTCCATCAGGGCGGTGCAAGCGTCGGGGTCGGTGGCGTCGTACGCGCGGGAGCCGAGGGCGACGAGCCTGGCGTCCTCCTCGGTCAGCGCGCGCACCGCCGAGGGGGAGATGTCGGCGGTCAGCACCTTGTGTCCGTCGTCCGCCAGGCGGATGGCGGTGGCGCGTCCGATGCCGGAGCCGGCGCCGATGACGAGGGCTGTCTGGCGCGAGGCCGAGGAATGGGGAGAGGTCATGGTCACGTCTCACGTCCTTGATCGGGCGGGTCTGTCGGACGCCGACTCTGTCAGACATTTGGATTACTGGCAAGAATAATCCGATGAGTTTCACGCCGTCCTCAGGGGCGCGTGGACGGCGAGACCGATCTGGACCGACCTTGGGCGCCCCGGGCAACCAGACAAATCATTAATCGTAAGACAGTTGACCTGTCAGTCAGATGTCTATAAGTTCCGCTGTGAGGGCGATCACTACCTGTGCCCCAGTCTAAGGAGATGGTTGCGATGACCAGTGCACGAGCCCGAGTGGGGAAGACGCGTGCGAGAGCTGGGTCCTTGGCTGCAGTGATGACGCTGGGCCTCGTGCTCGCCGGTTGCGGCGGCTCTGATTCGGGAGGTGAGGCCGCGGAGATCTCCGAGGCACAGCAGGCCCTCTACGAGCAGGCGGTCGAGGACGGGGGAGAGGTGAGTCTCTTCCTCGGAACCTCAGGCAATGAGGAGACCGACCGCATGGTCGAGCTCTTCAACGACACCTTCCCCGACGTGTCCGTCGAGTACGTGTCCGGCATCGGCGAAGAGGTCGTCGAGCGGCTCCTCCAGGAGAAGCGCGCCGGCCTCGACAACGCCGACGTCCTGCTTCTCCCTGGGATCTCGGCCTACAAGCACATCAATGACGAGGGCTATCTCGCGGAGTTCACGCCTGAGGACCTCGAGCTCTACGAGCAGGATCCCGCGGTCTCGCTCGAAGGCATCTCACACGCCTTCGGGAACCTCTACAACATGGTCTGCTACAACCCGGCGAATGTCTCCGCTGAGGAGCAGGAGCTGCTCGACAGCTACGAGGGGTGGACCGACCCCGTGTGGAAGGGCAGAGCCGCGATCGTCAACCCGGACGGGTTCGGCTACAGGTTCGGCCTCACGCACTGGGCCTACGAGGACCCGGACCTCGGCAAGGACTGGCTCGGGGGCCTCGCGGCCCTGGACCCCACTGTCTACTCCAGCGCCAACATCGCCGCACCTCAGGTGATCGCCGGTGAGTACGACGTCCTGTTCAACGGGCTCTCGGTGCAGGGAGCTCGGGCGCACCGCGAAGGAGCGCCCTTGGAGTGCAAGTCCGGTGAGTACGCCCCCTACTACACGTTCGGTGCGGCACTCGTGAGCGATGCACCCAACGCGGCAGCCGGCAAGCTCTACATCAACTGGTTGTTCTCCGAGGCAGGCCAGCTGGCCATCCAGGACAGCTACGCCTACGCCGCACGACGTGAGGGCCTTGACACCCCCGTGGTGGACGCGGACTGGTGGGACATCCCCGAGGACACCCGCCCCACGGACGAAGCCGTCGTGAACGAGAACCATGACGACCTTTCGGCGACCTTCACGAAGCTCTTCGACGGCGCCACGGAGTGATGGACGTGCTCCGCAACGACGAATCGCGGTCCACGGTCCCGCGACTCCCCGACCCAAGCACCGAAGGACGGTGACGACCATGACTGACACAACTACAGGCTTCGTGGAGCGGGTGAGGAGCCGATCCGACCTGACCGTCGCGCTGCCGATCTACGCCGTGATGGTGGCGCTGGTGGCGTTGCCGTTGGGCTACCTGGTCTATGCCGCGCTGCAGTCGGGATCGCCGGGTTCGCCCACCACGGAGTTCACTCTCCAGAACCTGCGGGACGTGGCGAACAAGCCTGCCTACTGGGAGGCGCTCCGCAACTCTCTGTGGCTCGGTGTTCTCGTGAGCTTCTTCGCTGTCTCACTCGGGGTCACGTTCGCCTGGATCCTGGGCCGCACCGATGTTCCCTTTCGCCGGAGCCTCTCGGTACTCGTGTCCCTGCCGATCTTCCTGTCCCCCTTCGCGGGCGGTATCGCCTGGGTGCTGCTCGGCTCCGAGAAGTCGGGCCTGATCAACGGAGTGCTGAGGAACCTGTTCGGAGACTCCGCGGGATTCCTCAACATCATGACGTTCCCCGGCCTTGTCTTCGTCATGACGCTCTCCTTCGCGCCCCTGGCCTACCTGTTCACCTTGGGTCCGATGCTGAACATGGACGGCAGTCTCGAAGAGGCCTCCCGGGTGGCCGGCGCCTCCGTCTTTCGGACCATGTTCAAGGTCACCCTCCCGGTGGTCGTGCCCGGGATCATGTCTGCGGCCCTCATGGTCTTCGTGCTGGCGGCGGAGATGTTCTCCATCCCGGGCCTGATCGGCACTGCGGCGGGTTACCGGACGTTGCCCTTCTTCATCTACCAGAACACGACGTCGTCGCCGGCGAACTGGGGAGGCGCCGCCACAGCGGGGCTCGCGCTGCTGCTCATCATGATGCTCGGGATGATCCTGCAGTCCCGCGCGACCAAGGCCAGCGCCCGCTTCGTCACGATCAGCGGCAAGGGCGCTCGACCGGTCACACTGAAGCTCGGACGTTGGCGCTGGGTCGCCTTCCTCATTCCTGCCATCTACGTCCTGCTGGGCGTGATCCTGCCGGCCGCAGCACTGCTGCTCACCACCTTCATGCGCTACTTCACACCCGAAGTGACCATGGACCTGCTCACGCTGGACAACTGGACGCGGGCACTCGACTCGTCGCAGTTCAAGACTGCCGTGCGCAACACCGTGCTCGTCGGATCACTGACCCCGACCGTCGCGGTCGCCATCGCCTTCGCCATGGCGTTCGTCCGGAACCGGACAAGGGCTCCCTTCCGGGAGACCGTCGAGACGGTGGGGATGCTGCCCATCGCGATCCCGGGGATCGTGTTCGGCGTGGGGGTCCTGTGGGCATATGTCGGCACCCCGGTGTACGGGACGATCTGGCTCTTGATGATCGCCTACTGTGCGAGGTTCCTGCCTCACGCTCTTCGAGTGATCTCCTCGGGCATGATGCAGATCGACCGTGGGCTCGAGGAAGCGGCCCGGGTGGCGGGCGCGGGAGTCCCGCGGACCATCGCCACCATCACCCTTCCGCTGCTCAAGCCGGCTGCCCTGTCGAGCTGGCTGCTGCTGCTCATCTACGCCACCCGCGAGCTCAACGTCGCGATCATGGTCTACACGAGCAAGTCGGTCGTCCTCCCGGTCCTCATGTGGAGCGAGATGAACGGCGGCTCGTACCAGAAGGCCGCGATCCTCGCCATCGTCGAGTCGAGCATCATCCTCGGCGTCGTCGTCATCGCCGCGCTCGTCCTTCGAGTCAACCTGTTCCAGCGCAAGTAGTCCCGCGAAAGAGACCTGAGAAGGGTGAATTGATGTCGTACATCCAGATCGAGAACGTCAAGAAGGAGTACGGGGACTTCCTGGCGCTGAGGGGGATATCCCTGGACGTGGCTGAAGGTGAGTTCGTCTCACTGCTCGGTCCCAGTGGTTGTGGGAAGACCAGTCTGCTGCGGTCCATCGCGGGCCTGGAGGACATTCAGGGCGGCACCATCTCGGTGAACGGGAAGGTGCTGTCGAAGGACAAGTACACGATGCCCCCGGAGCGGCGGCATGTGGGGTTGATCTTCCAGTCCTATGCCTTGTGGCCCCACATGACGGTGTTCAAGAACATCGCGTACGGGCTGAAGCTGAACGGCTGGAACAAGCAGGACATCGCCAAGCGGGTCACCGAGGTCCTGGACGTGGTCGGGCTGGAAGGTCTCGAGGGGCGGTTGCCGTCGCAGCTCAGTGGCGGTCAGATGCAGCGTGTGGCGGTGGCCCGGAGCATCGCGGCTGCGCCGGCGGTGCTGCTCTTCGACGAGCCTCTGAGCAACCTGGATGCGAAGCTTCGCGAGACGATGAGGTTCGAGCTCCGTCGGATCCAGAAGAGTGTCGGCACGACCGCGGTGTACGTGACCCATGACCAGGCCGAGGCGATGGTGATCTCGGATCGCATCGTCCTGATGAACCACGGAGAGATCGTCCAGCAGGGCACGGCCAAGGAGCTGTACGAGACGCCGGAGACGGTGTTCGCGGCGAAGTTCCTCGGCTTCAGCAATCTGCTGCCGGCGCGCATCGAATCGGTCGATGCCGGAGACGGCCTCGGTTCCTTCGAGCTGGTGGGGGCGCGACAGCCACCCGTGGTGGGGCGGATCCGTCCTGGCATGAGGCCCGGTGACCGGGTGATGCTCTCGGTGCGGCCGGAGTCGATCCGGGTCCTGCCGCGGGGGACGGCGACCGGTACGGGCCCGGGGTCCGGGGCACTGCCGGCGTCGGTGGTGGACGTGGTCTACACCGGGAACCTGTGCGACGTGTTCCTGGACCTGGACGGGACCCCGATCCGAGCCCAGGTGATGCCCTCGGAGTTCGATCGGATGCAGATCGGGGGCGGAGTCGAGATCGTCTTCGATGCCGCCGATGTCTGGCCGGTTCGCGATGAGGTCGACGAGGAGTGCCTTGAGGAGACCGCATCCGCAGACGACTCGGCCCCGGCAGTAGCGCTCGCCGAGGTGGATTGAGCCGTCCTGGCGCGACGCCACCCGGATGGCCCAGGCGACGAGCCATCCCTCCATGTCATGTTCAGCAACCATCTTTCGAACAGAGGAATCCACATGTCAGTCGAGTCGTACTCGATGATGATCGGCGGGGAGTGGCGGGCGAGCTCGGATGCTGCCACGTTCTCCTCGAGCAACCCGTTCAACGGCGAGGTCTGGGCGGAGGTGCCCTCGGCCACGGTCGAGGACGTGGACGCCGCCGTCCTGGCCGCGCGGGTCGCCTTCGAGGACGGGCCCTGGTCCCGTTCGACACCTGCTCAACGGGCAAGCCTCTTGCGAGCGCTCGGCGACCTGATCAGTGACAACGCCGAAGAGCTCGCCATGGTCCAGGTCCGAGAGAACGGCAAGCTCATGCGTGAGCTGAGCTCTCAGGCAAAGGCACTGGCGAGCCAGTGCTACTACTTCGCCGGCATCGCGGAATCCCCGACGGGCGTCACGCTGGCCACGAGCGTTCCTCACATGCAGGCGTTCACGGTGCGCGAGCCCGTCGGCGTCGTCGCCGCGATCACGCCGTGGAACAGTCCGCTCGCCCTCCTCATGTCCAAGCTGTGCCCGGCGCTGGCCGCGGGCTGCACCGTGGTGATCAAGCCCTCGGAGGTCACTCCGGTCTCGACGCTCGTGCTGGCGCGCCTCATCCAGGCGGCCGGATTCCCCGACGGGGTGGTCAACGTCGTCACCGGCGCCGGTGACATCGGTGCGGCGCTCGTCGCACACCGCGGGGTGGACAAGATCTCCTTCACCGGATCCAGCGCGACGGGCAAGCAGATCGCGGCCAAGGCTGCCGAGCGCATGGCGCGCGTGACGATGGAGCTCGGCGGCAAGTCGCCGAACATCATCTTCCCCGATGCGGATCTGCCGAACGCGGTCAACGGGGTGCTCGCGGGTGTCTTCGCGGCGACGGGGCAGACCTGCTTGGCAGGATCCCGGGTCCTGGTCCACACCGATGTCTACGACGAGGTCAGCGAAGCCCTCGTCGAGCGCACCAGCGAGATCAAGCTGGGCGACCCGATGGACCCCACCACCGAGATGGGGACCGTTGCCTTCCAGGGCCAGTACGACAAGGTGCTCGACTACATCGGGATCGCCCAGGCCGAGGGTGCCCATCTGGCTCACGGGGGCAAGCACCCGGACGCGCCTGCCCTCGCGAAGGGCCTGTTCATCGAGCCCACGGTGTTCACCGACGTCACCAACGACATGCGCATCGCCCGTGAAGAGGTGTTCGGGCCGGTCGTGGTGCTCATCCGTTTCGAGGACGAGGACGACGCGGTGAGGATCGCGAACGACACCGACTACGGCCTCGCTGCGGGCGTGTGGACCCGGGATGTCGGCCTTGCTCACCGGATGATCCGTCGACTTCGGGCCGGGACCGTGTGGATCAACAACTACCGCAAGCTCAACTATGTCGCTCCGTTCGGAGGCTTCAAGGAGAGCGGCGTGGGGCGCGAGAACGGTGCTGACGCCATCCAGCACTACACGGAGGTCAAGACCGCGTGGGTGGACACCGGCAGCGTCATCAAGGACCCGTTCAATCCACGGGCCTGACGCACGGCCCCTCCGACGGCGGATCCGGGGTCCGCTGCTGGTCCTCGCGTCCGGCGCAGGCGAATACCGATCAGACAGGAACTCGCACATGACTCGCGAAGTAGATGGCAACAGGCTCTTCATCGGTGGCGACTGGGTGCCGTCGACCGGACGGAACACGCTCGAGGTGATCTCTCCCGTCACCGAGGAGGTCCTGGCTCGGGTGCCGTCCGCCACGACTGCCGACGTGGACCGGGCCGTCGCGGCGGCGCGTGAGGCCTTCGACCACAGCGGTTGGCGCCACACGACCCTGGAGGACCGGCTGACGATCCTGCGCCGGCTCCACGAGCTGCTCGACGCGTCGCGCGAGGACGTGGCGCAGCTGATCACCACCGAGATGGGGTGTCCGATCACCCAGTCGCGGACCATCCAGGCAGGCAGTGCGGTGAAGGCGCTCGGGGGTTACATCGCAGTCGCACCTGACTATCCGTTCCGGTCCTTGCGGCGTTCCGAGGAGACCAACGCGCTGGTGCTGCGTGAACCGGTCGGCGTCGTCGCGGCCATCTCCCCGTGGAACGTGCCGATGACGATCAACATCCTCAAGATCGCGCCGTCCATCCTGGCCGGGTGCACTGTCGTGCTCAAGCCCTCTCCTGAGACACCACTCGACGCTTTCCTCCTTGCGGAGCTGCTGTCGGAGGCCGGACTCCCCCCGGGAGTGGTCAACGTCATCACAGCCGATCGGGAGGCCAGCGAGCACCTGGTGACCCACCCGGGTGTCGACAAGGTGACGTTCACCGGCTCGACCAGTGTGGGGCGGCGTATTGCCAGCCTCTGTGGTCACGACCTTCGTCGCGTCACCCTGGAGCTGGGCGGCAAGTCCGCGGCGATCGTGCTGGACGACGCAGACCTCGACAGGACCGTCGAGTCACTGCGGTTCGGCTCGTTGCGGAACAGCGGACAGGTGTGCAGCCTCAAGACCCGGATCCTGGTCTCGGAGAAGAACAAGGCGGGCCTCGTCGATCGGCTGGTCGCGATGGTCGAGTCGATGAAGGTGGGGGACCCGAGCGACCCGGACACGCACATCGGTCCGATGGTGACTGCCAGGCAGAGAAGCGTGGTCGAGGGTTACATCGCCTCCGGGGAGGAACAGGGAGCCACCCTGGTGACGGGCCGCGACCTCCCCTCCGGTCTCGACCGCGGCTGGTTCGTGCGGCCCACGGTGTTCACGGATGTGACGCCGGACATGCGGATCGCCCGGGAGGAGATCTTCGGGCCTGTGCTCTCAGTCCTGACCTACCGCGATGAGGACGAGGCAGTCGCGCTGGCCAACGCCACGGAGTACGGCCTCAACGGTGCCGTCTTCTCGTCGGACGAGAGGCATGCCCTGGCGGTGGCCCGCCGGATTCGGACCGGCACGGTCGAGATCGACGGAAACGCCGCTGGCTACATCGCGCCCGCCGGCGGCGTCGGTGCCAGCGGGATCGGTCGCGAGAACGGCCCCGAGGGCTTGGACGCGTACGTCGAGCTCAAGTCCTTCGGTCTGTCGAACGCGGCAGCCTCGGCGATCGACGGGGACCCGTCCTGGGCGTGAGGTCCGCGGAGGTCGTACCGCGGAGCATCGGTAAGCCTGTCTGACAGGCACACGAAGGCCTCCGCCTGCGGAGCGAGCTGTCTCCAGTTCGCTCCACAGGCGGAGGCCTTCGTGTGCCTGTCGGCGCCGGCCCGGCTCCTCGGCCTGCTGGATCAGGTTCCGCGGTGGTCTGCGACGATCAGGCGCGGTCCTGGTGCCACGCCAGCATCATCTCGGTCTGGTCAGCGTCAGAGCCGAGCCGGTCGACGGCTTGATCCATGTAGGTCTCGACGAGCTGCCCGATGCCCGTGTCGTGGTCAAGGCTGCGTGCCAGCTCGTTGGCCAGCCGTACGTCCTTGCGCATCAGCTCGATGGTGAATCCCTGCAGCTGGTTCTTGTGCATCAGCTCGGGATAGGTGTACTCGGTGACGTAGCTGCGACCCGTGCTCTTGTTCAGCACCTCGATGGCCATCGACTCGTCGATTCCGGCTTCCACGGCGAGCTGCACACACTGGAGCGCGGCGAAGCGGTGGCAGGCATTAATCAGGTTGTTCACGAGCTTCATGGCGTGGCCTGCGCCCACGTCGCCCACGTGGTAGACGTTGGACGTCACGGTGAGCAACAGCTGCTCCACGGCGGCGAAGTCCTCCTTTGTCGCTCCCACCATGAGCGTCGCATCGCCCGTGCGGGCACGTCGGACGCCGCCGGCGATGGGGGAGTCGACGAAGCGGATCTGCCTGTCGGCGAGACGGCTGGTGATGTCCCCGTCGACCGCCGGAGTGCTCGAGGTGGTGTCGATGATCATCGTCCCCGGGGCGAGCTTCTCGGCCAGGGCGCTCGGACCGAAGAGCAGGTCGAGCACGTTCGCCGGCGTGGGCAGGGAGAGAAAGACCACCGAGCAGCTGTCGGCGATCTCCTCGAGGGAGGCGTAGGTGGCGCCGGCTGCCACCAGCTCGTCAGCGGCGCGAGGATTGAGGTCGTTGACGAAGAGGTCGGTCGACCCCACCAGTCGTCCCGCGATGGCCGAGCCCATGGCTCCTACGCCGATGAAACCCACTCGATTGATCACTCTTCGACTCCTCTTCGGCGCGGTGCAGATCGCTCGCACCCGTCTTAAACTCTGACAATTGCCAGTATTGTATTTGTGTGACAATCTGTCAACTGGCGTCGACTCGACGCTGGCCACCGCGAGGTCCCTTGACGACCCACGGGGTTGAACCGAGTTCGAGTGAGGAGAACGCATGCTGGGAGCCGTCTATCTGGGGGACCGCAAGGTCGAGCTGCGCGAGTTCGCGGATCCGCGGCCGGGAGCCGGCGAGGTCGTCGTAGCGATCCGAGCCTCCGGTCTGTGTGGGAGTGACCTCAACTACTACCGCTCCGCCAGCGCCGCCGCCGGCTTCGTCGCGGGTCACGAGCCGGCGGGTGTGGTCCACGAGGTGGGTCCCGGCGTCCCGCCTGAGGTCGCGACCGTCGGCGACCGCGTCATGATCCACCACTACGTGGGCTGCGGGCGGTGCAACCACTGCCGCACGGGCTGGACCCAGATGTGCTTGGAGCAGGTGGTCCAGGTGATGGGAAGCAACGCGCATGGTGGACACGCGCCCTATCTCAAGGTTCCGGCTTCCACGCTCGTGCCCCTGCACGACGCGCTCAGCTTCAAGGCGGGTGCTGCCATCGCGTGCGGCACGGGGACGGCCTGGGGAGCGCTGGAGCGCCTCGGTGATGTCGGGGGCGCCACGATCGCCATCTTCGGTCAGGGGCCCGTGGGACTCTCCGCGACGATGCTCGCGACCGCGCGTGGGGCCCGGGTTATCGCGGTCGATCCTGAGCCCGCCCGGCTCGAGCAGGCCACCCGTTTCGGGGCATTCGCCACCCTCGACCCCAGGGGTCAGGACGTGCCGTCTGCCATTCGGGAGCTGGTGGACGGTGATGGCGTCCCCCTCGGGATGGAGACCTCGGGCAAGACCGAGGCGGCGACCAACGTGCTGGACTCGCTGGCCCGATGGGGGCGGGGCTGCTTCGTCGGCGTCGGCGCGGAGGTCCGGCTCGGCGTGCATCCGTACCTGCGGCGTCAGCTGACCGTCATGACGTCCTGGTCCATGTCGCTCATCGGCCAGCGTGACTGCGCCGACTTCATCGTCCGCCACGACCTGCCTGTCGACGACCTGTTCAGTCACAGCTGGAGCCTCGACCAAGTGGTGGACGCCTACGAGGAGTTCGATCTCCAGCGTGCGGGCAAGGGCGTCATCGTCTTCTAGTAGCAGCGTCTTAGCAGCAGATTTACATTGACAACGGTCATGTCTGTTAATAATCTGACATTTCCAACCGATGCAGGCGCATGGCCTGACGGGATTCGAGGAGAAGCTCATGAACGTTCGTGCGCGTGTACGACCGATGGTGGCACTCGCGGTGGCGGCCACCATCGCGCTCGGCATGACGAGTTGCGGCGGTGACGATGGTGGGGAGGGCCTCGGAGAGGTGTCCGAGGCCCAGAAGGCGCTCTACGAGGAGGCGGTCTCCAACGGCGGGGAGCTCAGTGTCTTCCTCGGCACCTCTGACAACGAGGCCACGGACCGGAGTATCCAGATCTTCCAGGAGACCTTCCCCGACATCGAGATCAGCTACGTCTCCGGGATCGGGGAAGAGGTGATCGAACGACTGGTGACCGAGAAGCGATCCGGCCTCGACAACGCCGACGTCCTGGTGATGCCCTCCATGTCGGCCTTCGAGCGAGTGGACAAGGAGGGATTCATGGCCAAGTTCTCGCCCGAGGATCTCGACAAGTTCCCTCGGGACGAGGGGACCTACCTCGAGGACGTGGCCTACTCGTACTCCAACCTGTACAACGCGGCCTGCTACAACCCTGCGAACGTGACCGAGGAGGAGATCGAGCTTCTCAAGTCCTACGAAGGGTGGACGGATCCCAGGTGGAAGGGCAGGGCGGCGATCGTCAATCCGGACGGATTCGGTTATCGGTTCGGGTTGACGCACTGGGTCTACCAGGATCCTGAGCTGGGCAAGAAGTGGCTCGAGCGCCTGGCGGCCATCGACCCGACCGTCTACACCGGGGCAGGCATCGCGGGTCCGCAGATGATGGCGGGGGAGTACGACGTGGTGTTCAACAGCCTCACGCTGTTCGGTGCCAAAGCGTACCGCGACGGTGCTCCCATGGAGTGCGTCACCGGAGAGTACGCGCCGTTCTACACGTTCGCCGCCGGCCTGGTGGAGGACGCCCCCAACGCGGCCGCGGGCAAGCTCTACATCAACTGGCTCTTCTCCGAGGCGGGGCAGGCGGCTGTTCAGGAGTCCTACGCCTTCGCGGCCCGCCGCGAGGGGTTCGACACCCCGGTGGTCGACGCTGACTGGTGGGAGACCCCGGAGGACCGCAGGCCCACCGACGAAGCCCTGGTGGACGAGAAGTACGAAGAGCTGTCGAACATGTTCGCGTCGATGTTCGACAACGCCAAGGACTGACCCGACGAGGTGTGAGAGAGTCCGCGACACGGGTGACACCCCGTCGAGACACGTGTGACAGTCAAAGAGCCCCCCGGCCATCGGCCGGGGGGCTCTTTGACTGTGCCACCACAGGTGGGCCCAGGCGGGATCGGGATCGCGGAGCGATGGACTCGCCGGTGCTCAGGTCGAGGCAGTGGTGTCGTCGGCCCACGACCAGGGCGCCGGTCGGGGCGCTCACCGGCGTCGACAGGTCGGCCCGATCCGGGTACGCAAAAAGCAGGACCCGAACCCTGGTACCTGGGGTTCGGGTCCTGCCTGATCTGCTGCGGCTGCCGCGGCGGCTCGACCGCCGCACCGCGCTCATCCGTGGTGGGCGGCTGCCGGCTACATCCGGTCGGTCCGTCCGCCGTCCACGTACAAGGTGTGCCCGGTGATGAAGCTGGCGTCGTCCGAGGCCAGGAAGAGCACGGCGTTGGCCACTTCGATGGGGTCGCCGGCACGGCCCAGGACCGTGGCCCTGCGTCGGAACTCGATGTGCTCCGCCACCTGCTCGGGAGTCCTCGTCGAGCCGGTCAGGGCCGTCAGGAAGAAGCCGGGGGCGACGCAGTTGACGTTGACACCGTGGGGTCCCAGCTCTCGTGCCAGCGTCTTCGTGAGCTGGATGACGCCCGCCTTCGCCGACGCGTACGCGGAACTGCCTCCAGGCGAGCCGGCTGTGTGGTGCGGGGTGGTGCCGGTCCCCATCGCCGAGGAGATGTTCACGATCTTGCCGTAGCCCTGCTCGACCATGTGGGGAGCGACGGCTTGGGAGCAGAAGAAGACGCCCTTGAGGTCGACGCCCAGCACCTGGTCCCAGTCCTCGTCGGTGATGTCGGCAAATGGTCGGTAGCGGGTGACGCCAGCGTTGTTGACCAGGATGTCCACACGGCCATGGCGTTCTCGCAGGGCCTGCGTGCTCTCGTGCACCAGCCGACGGTCCTGGACGTCCAGCTCCAGGGACTCCGCCGACAGCCCCATCTCCGTGAGCTCGTCGACGAGGGAGTCGCCGGCAGTCGCATTGGCATCCGCCACCACGACTCGCGCCCCCTCGCGTGCGAGACGGGTCGCAATGACCTTCCCCAGGCCGGAGGCGCCCCGGTGACCACGGCGACCCGGTCGGTCAGTCGCCTCGTTCCGTCTGTCATCGCGTCGAACCTCCGAGGAGGTCGCCGCAGGGGCCTGCGGCCGACGGTGGAGTGTGAACCCGCAGAGGTGACATGTGAGTGCCGATCTGTTGACGGGCCTGATGGGAGAAGGAGGGTGGTTCCTGGCTGGTCCCTGGGTCTTGTGCGCTCAGGTGAGGCTGTGCTGCAGGGCGCGCTTGGCGGCGCGACGGCCGAAGATGAGTGCGCGCGACAGGCCGCCGACGTACCCGCTCACGTTGTAGCCGCCCTGGTCGACACCCGCGGCGAAGAGACCCGGGACCGGGTCCCCGTCGGGGCGGAGGACTTGGCCATGGACGTCGGTGCGCAGGCCGCCGAAGGTCGAGGTCATCGCGGCCTGGACCTCGAGCATGGCGAGGTGCTCCTCACCGACCGCCAACCGGTGCCGTCCACGGGTGGGAGCGGGGTCGCCGTCAGCTGCCAGCGTCGCGTCGTACGTGGAGAGCGTGTGGGCTGCTTCTCGTCCCGCGTACCCCCACTCCTCGAGCGCCGCGCCGACCTCGGCACGGGTCCCGTCGACGAGCAGGCGGGCGCCGCGGCGGCCGGCCTGCCGCATGACGTCGAGGAGGTCGATACCGAGCTGGTCCTCGGACTTCTGCAGCATCTCGGTGCCGACCACGAGCACCGCGCGTCCCACCCGCGCCACATGGTTCGCGAGCGGCACGGCGCCCAGCGACTCGTCGGTCAGCCGGTGACCGTCAGGTCCGAGCACGACGCCGTAGACGGCGGAGTGCAGGACGAGGCCTCGGAAGTCACCTTCGGAGATCGAGTCGTCGAGGGCGGGCAGGAGCACTCCGTAGAAAGTGTCCATGCGGTGCGACGTGCTGGCTCCCGCGTCGAGACCGAGCAGCAGGCCGGCTCCCGCACTGAAGGGGTTGCTGCGGAGCCGCACCGACCGGGAGACCGTCTCGCCGAGGTAGCGATCCAGCAGCTCGCGGTTGTTCTGGAAGCCGCCGGTGGCCAGGACGACCGCGCGACAGGCCACCTCCAGCTCCTCGCCGGAGGCCTTGTCGACGATCCGGGCACCCACGACAGCGCCGTCCCGGGTCAGCAAGCGGCTGATGGAGCTGCCGTTCAGCACCCAGCCCCCCGAGGCTTCGACCGCGCGCCTCCCGCGGGTCATCAGGCTCTCGACGTCGACGTTCATGCCGATCGGCGGGGGGTCGTAGGTCGAGCTCGAGGAGGCGCGGTGGCGCTCGCGGACGGGCACGCCCAGGCTGGTGAGCCAGGACAGCGAGCTGTCCAGGTCATCGCGGACAGCCTGCCAGAGAGCGACGTCACCATCCGGGTCGGTCGCGCTGAACGCCGCGGGGGTCTGCACGGTCCAGACGTTCCCGGTCGAGAGCACCGCGGTGCCCCCGAGAGCGTCCGATACCTCGCACACCAGGACGCGAGCGCCCTCCTCCGCTGCTTGGGTGGCCGCAGACATACCGGCCATTCCTCCACCAAGGACGACCAGGTCGAACTTCTCCACTTCGCTCATGATGACCTCTCCCCGCCCTGATCCGCGATCAGCCGCGGCAGGACCGGAATGTCGTACATCTCGGCCGCGCGCTGCAGGATCGCGGTCGGCGGCTTGGCGTAGAGGGGACCGCGACTGGTCCACTGCCCCGTGTGCTGGTGGATGGCGGCAGCCGCTTCGGCGAAGCGTGCGACCAAGGCGTAGGTGTCCTGGATGATGGCCCCGTCGACCTCCCGGAGTCCGGCGGCTGCAGCGATCGTCGTGTGCACACCTCCGCCGATGATGGTGTCGGCTCCCTGGGCGATGAGGCGACGCGCGGAGGCCCGATAGGCCTCGACGACGGCGGCTGCCACTTCCGGGTCGGTGAACCCCTCGTGGATGCGAGGCAGGTGGTCGAACTGGACCGAGTCGACCCCGGCCAGGCGACTCTCGTAACCGTAACTTCGGACGATCTCCCGGTAGCGCGGGATCGCCTTGGCGTTGGTGGCGACGACGCCGAACTTCTCTCCGGTCATGCAGGCCACCGACGTGGAGACCTCCATCTGGACCACTACCGGGATGTCCAGTACTTCACGCAGCGCCACCACGCCGGGGTCTAGAGAGTTGCCCAAGGCGAACACGTCGTACCCCTCGGCCTGGGCCTGCATCCCGAGCGCGATGATCTCGCGCTCGTCGTAGTGGAACAGCAGTCGGTACTGGTCGGCGTACGCGCCGTGAGTGGTGCCGCGGACCAGGATTTCGACGCCCGGGCTCACCACTTGCTCGAGTTGCGCCTGCACTGCCGAGATGAAACCCGGGCTTCGTGTCTCGGAAGCCATGAGCTGGAACCAGATCTTCATGTGAAGCCTTTCAGGGGGCGCGAATCCGCCGCGGCAATGACACCATCGGGACGGAGCACTAATGCTCTGACAATTGCCAGGATGCTATACACGTGCAAAGGTGTCAACGGCGGACAAGCTGCCATGAACTGGGGGTGGCAAGGCGTGAACATTCGGCGCCTGCTGGTCTTGGCGACGTGCTTGATGTTGTCCCAGCTGGCTCTCTCGCTGGCACGCCCGATGACCTCCTACCGACTGCTGGAGCTCGGTGAGTCGGCCTCGATGGTCGGTTGGATCTCCGCGTTGTACGCCGTGGTGCCGCTGGCGCTCGTGCTTCCCGCTGGCAGGATGGCCGGGGGGCGAGGTGTCGGATCCCTAGCGCTCGGAGGATGTGCTCTTCTCGCCCTGGGCTGCGTGGGTTTGGCGTTCGGGGAGCAGGTGTGGCACCTGGCTGGCGCCAGCATCGTGCTCGGGGCCGGAAACCTGGGTCAGATGATCGCCTACCAGTCACTGGTGGCACAGGAGTCCCGGGACCGTGACTACGATCGGAACTACGGCTGGATGTCCGCGGGGTCCTCCCTGGGCCAGCTCATCGGCCCGCTGGCCGGCACGCTGGCCTTCGAGCGCTACGGCCAGAACCTATCCGGCACCACGGTCGCGGTGCTCGTCTCGGCAGCCGCTGCCGGTCTGGGGCTCTTGGTGACCGTGCTGCTCGTCCGCGGCGGGCCGGTCCGTCTCCCCGACTCCCCCTCGGAAGGCGCGGCGCCCAGGCCCAACATCCTCGCGATGCTCTCGCGGCCCGGGGCTACCGCTTCGATCTACATCAGCCTGGTCGTGCTCTCGGTCATCGACCTGCTTTCGGTGTACCTCCCGGTGCTGGGCGAGGAGAGAGGCTGGGCGCCGAGCCTTGTCGGTGTGCTCCTGGCGCTGCGGGCCGGAGTGTCCATGCTCTCCAGACTGGGTCTGGGTGTGGTGATGGCTCACTATTCCCGCCGGTTCGTGCTTGTCGCCAGTGTCTCCCTCGGCGCCGTTCTCATCAGCGTCCTGCCCCTGCTCGATGCTGCCCCCGCACTCATCGTCGTCATGGCGTTGCTCGGGCTCGGGCTGGGGGCCGGGCAGCCGGTGAGCCTGGCTTGGAGTGTCTCGGTGGTGCCCGCGGATGAGCGGGGCACCGCCATCGCGGTACGCCTGATGGGGAATCGACTCGGTCAGGTGCTGCTGCCGGGGGCCGCGGCGCTGTTCGTGGGTCTGGGAGGTGCGGCCATGGTGTTTTGGATGCTGGGCCTCCTGTTGGCCTCGAGTGCTGGAGCGGTGCTGAGGACTCCGAAGGAGTAGACCTAGCGTCCGAGCCGGCCTCAGAGGGCGCAGGCACCCGCCTCAAGCCTGACTACTTGACCAATCCTGTCAAAGTCTTACAATTAGCGTCGGTGTCGCCCGAATCACCAGGACTGGACTCCGCACGATCCCGTCATGCCGATGGACACTCGTTTGCACCGGCCACCGATCATCACCTCTTGGGAGCATTCATGCCATCAGCAGCGACGAGCGCTCCGCAATCGCAGATAGCGCCCCGGTCGTGTCTCGTGGTGCCCGCCTCCAACTCCCTCATGTTGGCCAAGGCGCTCGGGACCGCCGCGGACGAGATCGTCCTCGACCTCGAGGACGCCGTGGCTCCTGCGGCCAAGGATGAGGCCCGCGCTCACGCCGTCGCGGTCATCAGCGCCAATCCGGGCAGGGGACTGGCGGTCCGGGTCAACCAGATCGGTACGCGCTGGTGCCACCACGACATCCTGGCGGTGGCCGCGGTCGCCGGTGCTGATCCAGTGACCCTGGTAGTCCCCAAGGTCGAGACGCCTGCTGACGTCGGCTTCGTCGATCGGCTCGTACGGGGCGCCCTGGCTGACCGGCCGGGGGACTCGCTGCAGCTCCAGCTCGACATCCTCGTCGAGTCGGCGCCGGCGTTGCGGGACCTGCACGCCGTGGTGGCCGCCAGCGACCTCGTGCGAGCCGTGGTGGTGGGGTATGCCGATCTCGGCGCCGATCTCGGTCGAGACCCCACCGGAGAACCGACGATCTGGGACGGCGTACGGCATCAGGTCGTGGCCGCGGCCCGCGCGGCTGGACGGGCGGTTCTGGACGGGCCCTGGCTCTCCACGGCCGTGGACACAGCGTTCACTCGAGACAGGGAACGGGCCCGTGCCTTCGGGTTCGACGGCACGTGGGTGATCCATCCGGCCCAGATCGCCGAAGCCACTCGTGTCTTCACGCCGTCGACGGAGGAGATCGCGTGGGCCACGCAGGTGCTGTCCGCTCTCGAGGAATCGGTTGCACGAGGCGCTGGCGCCGTCGCGCTCGGGGGACAGATGCTTGACGAGGCCGTGGCGATCCGCGCAAGGTCGATCTTGGCCCGGGCGGGGGAGAAGCTGTGAGCGTGATCGCCGCCCGCGGCCCGTACTTCGACGATCTCGAACGTGGCCAAGTGTTCGACAGTGCCCCGGGGGTGACCCTCACATCAGGCGGAGCTGCGCTGCACCAGGCCATCCTCGGCGACCGCCTCGCGACCGCCACCGACCACGAGCTCGGTAGCCGCCTGAGTGGAAGGGGACCCCTGGCACACCCCGCGTACGTCTGGGACGTGGCCATCGGACAGTCCACCGTGGCGACCCACTTCGTCCGGGCCAACCTCTTCTATCGGGGCCTGGCGTTCCGACGCTTTCCCGTGCTGGGAGACACCCTCAGCACCACCACGACGGTGGTCGGACTCAAGCAGAACACGCCCCGCCAGGGCCGGCCTCTGACCGGTCTGGCGGCACTGCGCATCACGACCGTGGACCAACACGGGACACCGGTCCTGGACTTCCATCGATGCGCGATGATCCCGCTCACGCCGGACGCCCAGCCCACCGGGCATGCCGACGACCTGACCCAGATCGGGGCGGAGGCCAGCGCAGACTGGGTCGCGCTCGAAGAGCTCGACCTCCAGGCGCTGCCACAGAAGTTCGAGCTGGCCGCCGTCGGCACCACGATCGAGCCGGTCGGCGGGGACGTGGTCACCAGTGCCCCGGAGCTGGCGCGTCTCACGTTGAACGTCGCCCAGGTGCACCACGACGCGAAGGCCGCTGGCGGGCGTCGGCTCGTGTATGGCGGCCACACCATCGGCCTCGCTGCCGCCCAGGTCAGCCGCGCCCTTCCTGGGGTCGTGCTGCACCTTGGCTGGAGGTCTTGCGACCACACGGGGCCAGTCCACGAGGGCGACACTCTGCGTAGCCGTATCACCGTCGAGTCCGCTCGACCGGGCCCCAGCGACACCCACCTGGTGGAGCTCCGCTCACTGGTGGAAGCAGACGACCTTGACGGCCAAGGGGAACCACGACCGGTGCTCGACTGGCGCCTCACCGTTCTAGCAGTTAATGGAGCACAGCAGCATGCAAGCTAGACGACCCCTGGAGGGCCTCCGTGTGGTGGAGTCGACGAGCTTCGTAGCAGGGCCCCTCGCCGGTATGACCCTGGCGCAGATGGGTGCAGAGGTCATCCGCCTCGATCCGGTCGGCGGACCTGCCGACGCTGGACGGTGGCCCCTGGATCGCCACGGGCAAAGCCTGTTCTGGTCCGGGCTCAACAAGGGCGTGCGCTCGGTGGCCCTCGACTTCCGTACCCCCGAGGGGCAAGAACTCGCCAGCACGTTGATCACTGCCCCAGGAGACGGGGCGGGGCTCTTCGTCGACAACACCATCGGGCGAGACTTCTTCGCCTACGAGACCTTGAGCCGAAAGCGCCCTGACCTCGTGCACGTTCACATCCAGGGGCATCCCGACGGGCGGCCAGCCATGGACTACGCCGTCAACCCACTCTATGGCGTACCGATGCTCACCCGCCACGTCGACATCGATCGCCCGGTCAACCACGTGCTCCCGGCCTGGGACATCGCCACGGGGCTCCTTGCCGTCTCCGGCCTCCTGGCGGGGCTCCAGCGTCGTCACGCGGACGGCTCGGGCTCACGGATCGACCTTGCCTTGGCCGACGTGGCCGCCGCGCACGTGGCGCATCTGGGGTGGCTGGCCGAAGCGGCCGACCGCGGCGGGGACCGGCCCCGCCTGGGCAACCACATGTTCGGGGCCTTCGGCGTGGACTTCGCCTGCGCGGACGGTCGGCGGGTCATCGCCGTCGCCATCACCCGTCAGCAGTGGCATGACCTCGTCCAGTTGACCGAGACGCGGGCGGTCTTCGACGCGCTCGCCACGAGCACGGGGGCTGATTTCGACGTGGAGGGTGAAAGATTCGAGCACCGGGCTCTCATCGAAGCCGTACTGGCCCCCTGGTTTTCTCGAAGGGCGGCTGCCGAAGTGATCAAGGCGGCAGGTGGTACACGCGTGATGGTGGGCGAGTTCCGGTCGCCCAAGGAGGTGGTGGATGCATACCGGCGCGGCGAGGAGTCGCCGGTGCTGACCGAGATCCACCAGTCGGGAGAATCGATGCTGACCGCGACCTCGCCGCTGCGTTGGGACACCGAATACGCCGAGGCTCGCCCGGCGCCACGGTTCGGCGGCGACACCGTATGGGCTCTCGCCGACGTGCTGGGCCTGGCCGACCACGAGATCGGCGGACTCGTCGACCGAGGCGTCATCCGCCTCGCCACCCAGGCGAACGGCGAACGATGATGCCTCGCCTCTGCCAGACCGAGGACCTCACCGAGGACCAGACCGAGATCCTCAAGGCAGTGCGGACCTTCGTGGAGGAGAAGATCCTCCCGGTGGCCACCGAGCTCGAGCACGCCGACGAGTACCCCACCGAGATCGTCGAGGGCCTCAAGGAGCTCGGCATCTTCGGGCTGATGATCCCCGAGGAGTACGACGGTCTCGGCGAGTCGCTGCTGACCTACGCGCTGTGCGTGGAGGAGATCGCCCGCGGCTGGATGAGCGTCTCGGGTGTCATCAACACCCACTTCATCGTGGCCTACATGCTGATGAAGCACGGCACCGAGGAGCAGAAGCGCAAGTACCTGCCGAGGATGGCGACCGGCGAGGTCCGGGGCGCGTTCTCGATGTCGGAGCCGTCGCTGGGCTCCGACGTCTCCGCGATCTCGACCAAGGCCACGAAGACGGACGAGGGCTACGAGATCACCGGCCAGAAGATGTGGCTGACCAACGGTGGCTCCTCCACCCTGGTGGCCGTGCTGGTCAAGACCGACGAGGGTGCCGACTCGGTCTACAAGAACATGACCACCTTCCTCGTCGAGAAGGAGCCGGGCTTCGGCGAGACCGCCCAGGGCGTGACCGTGCCGGGCAAGATCGACAAGATGGGCTACAAGGGCATCGACACCACGGAGATGATCTTCGAGGGCCACAAGATCTCCGCCGACCAGATCCTCGGCGGGGAGCCCGGCAAGGGCTTCTACCAGATGATGGACGGCGTCGAGGTCGGCCGGGTCAACGTCGCCGCCCGCGCCTGCGGCATCGCCAACCGGGCCTTCGAGCTCGGGGTCGCCTACGCCCAGCAGCGCGAGACCTTCGGCAAGCCGATCGCCGAGCACCAGGCGATCCTCTTCCGGATCGCGGAGATGGCGACCAAGGTCGAGACCGCCCACGCGATGATGGTCAAGGCCGCGCGCAAGAAGGACTCGGGCCAGCGCAACGACGTCGAGGCCGGGATGGCCAAGATGCTCGCCTCGGAGTACTGCAACGAGGTGGTCGAGGCCTCCTTCCGCATCCACGGCGGCTACGGCTACTCCAAGGAGTACGAGATCGAGCGTCTCTACCGGGAGGCGGCCTTCATGCTGATCGGTGAGGGGACCTCCGACATCCAGAAGATGATCATCGGGCGGAGCATGCTCAAGGAGTACAAGCTCCGCTGAACGGTGACACGACTAGAGCGCACCGCAGTGCCCCACCCGATTGCCCGTATTGTCGCCGGAGGTAACCCGCGCATGTGGGTAGCCATAAATTTGCCACTTTGTCTGCGTGCGGGCCTCGATCTGGGTCGAATCGGGTCGAGACCAGACGTAGGATGGCAGACGCAAAGCCCGACAAACTTCGCTCGTGAGCCCTGAAAACGAGTTCGTCCGAGGCGGCTCGAATCGTCAAATGGTCCTGCTCGACAGCAGAGGGTCAGGGGTTCGAGTCCCCTCAGCTCCACCGAAGTAGCAGGTCAGAGGCCATGACGGCGTCCCGCAGGGGGGCCGGTATGGCCTTCGGCCATTTCTCGGTGCCCCCGGGGGCGTCCGCAGGGCTCGTGGCCCCGCTCGCCGGCCCGCTCGCCGGCGGGATGATCTGGGCCACATCCGGGTACGGGTAGGCAGGCGTCAAGCAGCGGCGCCCACCGTCCTGCCCGTGAAGGTGAGCCCACATGCGACGGCCTCTCCCTCTCCCTGAATCAGATCCCTCGGACCGCAGCGCGGTCCACCACTTCATCCGAGTCCACGGGCGACGACCGTTGCCCGGCGAGCTGGGCCAGGAGATGACGGGCGCTCTCGCGCCGCCCGGCTCCCGGTGGACCGGCTCGGTGGCGACCATCCCGGGTCATGCCACGGCGCTGGTCCGCCGCGAGCTGTCCCGGCTCATCGGGCGCCTCTGAGAGCGCCGAGAGGAGCGACATGGAACCAGGTCGACGAGGTCCCGACCGTGGCCGGGCGCCTGGGGCCGGGCCGCCCGGCCAGGAGACCACGATCGCCGAGAGCCTCGTCCGGGCGGTCGTCGAGCACGACCGGGCCGCCCTGCGGGACCTGCTCGCCCCGGACGTGGACTTCCGCGGGCTGACGCCCGGTCGCTCCTGGGAGGCGACGACGGCGGACGAGGTGGTCGGGGTGTTCCTCGACGAGTGGTTCGAGGACGGCGACCGGGTCGACTCGGTCCTCTCCCTCCAGCACGGGGAGGACGTCGAGGACGTGCGGCGCCTCTCCTACCGGTTCGCCCTGACCAACGCCGCCGGCCCTCACACGGTCGAGCAGCAGGCTTACTACCGAACCGAGGCGAGTCGGCTCACCTACCTCCGGGTGCTCTGCTCCGGCTTCCGGCCGAGCCTCGAGGCGACACCGCGCTGACGCCCGGCCCTCCCGCGCGCGACGGGGCCACCCCGGTCCCACCCGGATCTCGACCCTGCGCCGCCCCCGGGGTTTCCCTGAACCAGCCTCCGGCGGGAACGTTCGGCGCCCGGGCGTGGTTGAGTGGAGCAGGAACACCAGCGGTCAGCGCCGCTCGGAGAGGAGCAGAGATGGACGAGTACTACACCGCGCCGCGGACCCCGATCTCACCCGCGCAGGAGCGCAGCTGGGGGACGGGCGCCCACGTCGTGCCCCTGGTGGCGATGGTCCTGTCGGCCGGACTGCTGGGCTTCGTCGGCTCCCTGGTGATCTACCTGATGTACAAGGACCGCGGCCCGTTCGTCCGGGCCCACGCGGCCAACTCGCTCAACGTGCAGATCCTCACCGGGATCGTGCTGCTGGTCTCCTTCCCCCTGATGCTGCTGCTCGTCGGGTTCCTCACCTACCCGGCGGCGCTGGTCTATGCCTTCGTCATGCACCTGATCGGCGCGATGAAGGCCAACAAGGGCGAGTGGTGGAGCCCGCCGTTCACGCCGCAGTTCGTGCGCTGACCGGTCGGCGGTCGCCGCGCCCGTCGCCGACGCCGGCGAGCACCGGGGTAGGATGAGCGCGTGCGTACCGCCCTCCTTCTTGGCCAGCCGCGCTGATCACCCCGATCGCGCGGCCACCCTCCCTCGTCCGGAGGGTTTTTTTGTGCCTCGCAGGAGCCGACCAGGAGAGACCATGAGCGACCAGCCGAAGACCACCGGGACCGAGCGCGACGAGGAGCGCGAGACGTCGTACGACGTCGCGGCCGTCGAGAGGAAGTGGCAGCAGGTCTGGGCCGAGCTCCAGCCGTTCCGCGCCGACGACGAGGCCGTGCTCTCCGGGCGCAAGGAGAAGCGCTACGCGCTGACGATGTTCCCCTACCCCAGCGGCGACCTGCACATGGGTCACGCCGAGGTCACCGCGCTGCACGACGTCATCGCGCGCTACTGGTGGCAGCGCGGCTACGAGGTGCTCAACCCGATGGGCTGGGACTCCTTCGGCCTGCCGGCCGAGAACGCCGCCATCCGCAACGACGCGCACCCGGCCGACTACACCTACGGCAACATCGCGACCCAGCTGGAGTCCTTCCAGCGCTACGGCGTGAGCTTCGACTGGACGCGTCGGTTCAACACCTCCGACCCGTCGTACTACCGCTGGACCCAGTGGCTCTTCCTGAAGCTGCACGAGAAGGGGCTGGCCTACCGGAAGAACTCGCCGGTCAACTGGTGCCCGCAGGACCAGACGGTGCTGGCCAACGAGCAGGTCGTCGACGGCGCCTGCGACCGGTGCGGAGCCGAGGTGACCAAGCGCGAGCTGACCCAGTGGTACTTCCGCACCACCGCCTACGCCCAGGAGCTGCTGGACTCCCTCGACGACCTCCAGCCGACCTGGTCGGACAAGGTGGTCAACGCCCAGCGCAACTGGATCGGCCGCTCCGAGGGAGCCCACGTCACCTTCACCCTGGCGACCGCCGACGGACCGCGGGACGTGGACGTCTACACGACCCGCCCCGACACCCTCTACGGCGCCACCTTCATGGTGGTCGCCGCCGACGCCGCGCTGGCCGCCGAGGTCGTGGCGCCCGAGCGTCGCCAGGCGCTGGAGGACTACCTCGCCGAGGTGCGCAAGGCCAGCGACATCGACCGGCTCTCCACCGAGCGGAAGAAGACCGGCGTCGATCTCGGCGTCACCGCCACCAACCCGGTCTCCGGGGAGCAGGTCCCGGTCTGGGCCAGCGACTACGTGCTGGCCGACTACGGCACCGGCGCGATCATGGCCGTCCCGGCCCACGACCAGCGCGACCTCGACTTCGCCCGGGCGATGGGCCTGCCGGTGCGTCGCGTGATCGACACGGGGGAGGAGAACCCGGAGGAGACCGGGATCGCCACCACCGGCGACGGCACCTACGTCAACTCCGGTCCGCTGGACGGGTTGGCCGACCGGGCCAGCGGCATCCGCACCATCATCGAGCGCCTGGAGGCCGAGGGCCGGGGCACCGGCGCGGTCAACTTCCGGCTGCGCGACTGGCTGCTCTCCCGGCAGCGCTACTGGGGCGCCCCCATCCCGATCGTGCACTGCCCGGTCGACGGCGAGGTCCGGGTGCCGGAGGACCAGCTCCCGGTGGAGCTGCCCGAGCTGCGGGGTGCCGACCTCAAGCCGAAGGGCACCTCGCCGTTGGGCGCCGCCACCGAGTGGGTCGAGGTCAGCTGCCCGACCTGCGGCGGGCCCGCCCGCCGCGACACCGACACGATGGACACCTTCGTCGACTCCTCCTGGTACTTCCTGCGCTACGTCTCGCCGCACGACGACCAGCAGGCCTTCGACAGCGAGCTGGCCAACGCCTGGGGGCCGGTCGACCTGTACGTCGGCGGCGACGAGCACGCCGTCCTGCACCTGCTCTACGCCCGGTTCTTCACCAAGGCGCTGCGCGACCTGGGCCTGATCGACTGGGACGAGCCGTTCTCGGCCTATCTCTCCCAGGGCAAGGTGATCAACGGCGGCCGGAAGATGAGCAAGTCGCTGGGCAACGGGGTCAACCTGGGGGAGCAGCTGGAGCTCTTCGGGGTCGACGCCGTCCGGCTGACCCTGGTCTTCGCCAGCCCGCCGGAGGACAACATCGACTGGGCCGACGTCTCGCCCGGCGGCGCGATGCGCTTCCTGCAGCGTGCCTGGCGGCTCAGCGGCGACGTCACCAGCGACCCGGGCGCCGACCCGGCGGCCGGCGACGAGGCGCTGCGGCGGGTCACCCACCGCACCGTGCGCGAGGCCGAGACCCTGGTGGAGTCGCACCGCTTCAACGTCGTGGTCGCCCGCACCATGGAGCTGGTCAACGCCACCCGCAAGGCGATCGACTCCGGCTGCGGCCCGGCGGACCCAGCGGTCCGGGAGGCCGTGGAAGCGGTGGCGATCCTGCTCTCGCTGGTGGCCCCCTACGTCGCGGAGGAGATGTGGGAGCGGCTGGGCCACGAGCCGACGGTGGCCCGGGCCGGCTGGCCGGTCGTCGACGAGGCGCTGCTGGTCGAGGAGTCCGTGACGGCGGTGGTGCAGGTCCTTGGCAAGGTCCGGGCCCGGCTCGAGGTCTCCCCGGACATCACCGCCGACGACCTGGAGGCGGCCGCGATGGCCGACGAGGCCGTGCTCCGGGCGATCGACGGGCGGCCCGTGCGCAAGGTCGTGGTCCGCGCGCCGAAGCTGGTCAACATCGTCGTCTGAGTCCCGGTCCGGCCGTCCGCGCCCGGAGATGCACCCCTGCCGGGACCGGACTTCGCTAGCCTTTCGTCCGTGCCCGGGACCGTGATCGTCACCGACTCCACCGCCAGCCTGCCACCCGAGGTGGCCGCCGCCCGCGGCATCGTCGTGGTCCCGTTGCAGGTGGTGATCGGCGCCAAGGTGCACGACGAGGGGCCGGGCGGGGCGACCCCCGACATGGTGGCCCAGGCGCTGCGCGACTTCGTGCCCGTCTCGACGTCGCGCCCGGCGCCGGCCGCGCTGCTCGAGGTCTACGAGCAGGTGGCCGCGCAGGGCGCCGAGTCGGTGCTGTCGGTCCACCTCTCCGGCGACATGAGCGGCACGTTCGAGTCCGCCCAGCTCGCGGCCCGCGAGGCGTCGATCCCGGTGATCGCGGTCGACAGCCGCCAGGTCGCGGCCGCCACCGGCTTCGCAGCGCTGGCGGCGGCCGACGTGCTCGACGCCGGCGGCAGCCTCGAGGAGGCGGCCGCGGCCGCCACCGCACGGGCGGCCGCCTCCCACTCGTGGTTCTACGTCGACACCCTGGAGTACCTGCGCCGGGGCGGGCGGATCGGGGCCGCGGCGGCCCTGCTCGGGGGTGCCCTCTCGGTCAAGCCGCTCCTGGAGATCCGGGACGGCAAGGTCAGCTCGCTCGAGCGGGTGCGGACGGCGGGCCGGGCGCTCCAGCGTCTCGAGGACCTGGTGGTCGCCGCGGCGCCGGACGGGCCGGTCGACGTCTGCGTGGCCCACCTGGCCAACCCGGAGCGGGCCGATCACCTGGCCACCCGGCTGGCCGAGCGTCTCGGCGACCAGCTGGCCGGCGGCGAGGTGTGGTGCACCGAGCTGGGTGCGGTCCTGGGCGCCCACGTGGGCCCCGGGATGGTGGCCGCCGCCCTGTCTCCGCGCCTGTAGCGCCCCGGTTCTCCACAGGCCGCCGGCAGGCGCGCGCGGCGGAGCGCGGACTTCCCTAGCGTCGGGGCATGCGCCCGCGTCGTCCCAGCCCCGAGCACGAACAGGCGGTCGCGCGCCGGCTGGCCCTGCTGTCGGCGGAGCTGGCCGCGGTGCGCGCCGAGCAGGCGGCCGCCGCGGCCGAGCCCGCTGACCCAGCAGGGGGGGAGACGGGCGACGGGGCGGGAGTGTGGGCCTGGGGCGACCAGCACACCCGGATCCGTGGGCTCCCAGCCCCGGTGGCCCCGGTGGCCCCGGTGGCCCCGGTGGCCCCGGTGGCCCCGGTGGCCCCGGTGGCAGAGCAGTGGCCGGGCGCCCCGGTCGTCGCGGCACCGGTGCGCGCGGAGATGACTGCCGCGCAGACGGCACCCCCGCAGACGGCACCCGCGCAGACGGTGCCGGCGCTGCCGCACCCCGGCCGCCATGCCGCGCGCCGCGGGGTCGCCGGGTGGCGGCTCGACCCGAGGGTGCCCGCCGGGATCAGGCTCCAGCCGGCACACCTCGCTGTGGTGGCCGTGCTCGTGGCGCTGGGCCTGGGGTGGACGACGTGGTGGGTGGTGGCGAGCGAGCCTCGCACCAGCGCGGTCCCGGAGCTGTCGGTCGACCCGTCGCCGGTGGCCGCGACCCCGCCCGTGGCCACGGGCGACACCACGGGGGCGACCGGCGCCACCGGGCCGGTCGGGGGAGCCCAGGACGGCGTCCCGGGTGCGGCCGCCCCCGGCGGGCCGGGCGGAGCCGAGGTGGTCGTCGACGTCGCCGGCCGGGTGCGCCGTCCGGGGCTGGTGGTCCTGCCCGCAGGCTCCCGTGTGGCCGACGCCCTGGCGGAGGCCGGCGGACCCCGGCCGGGCGTCGAGCTGGTGAGCCTCAACCTCGCCCGGGTCCTGGTCGACGGGGAGCAGCTGCTCGTCGGGGTCCGCGCCCCCGCCGCCCCGCTCGCTCCGCCGAGCCCCGGCGGGCCGGGCGGAGCGGCGCCGGTGCCGCCCGGCCTGGTCAACCTCAACACGGCCGACGAGGCGATGCTCGACACCCTGCCCGGCGTCGGGCCGGTGACCGCGGCGGCGATCGTGGCCTGGCGCACCGAGCACGGCGGGTTCACGGCGGTGGAGGAGCTGCTGGAGGTCAACGGCATCGGTGAGGTGACGCTCGCCGAGCTCGCCCCCCTCGTCACCGTGTGAGCGCCATGCCGCGAGCCGGCGCCCCGCCGGCTCCCCGTGACTTGCGCACGGCGGCGCTCGGCGTCGCGGCGTGGGCCGGCGGGCTGATCGGTCTCCGGGCGTCCGGCTGGGTGGTCGCGCTCACCCTGGCGGTGCTCCTGGCGGTGCTCCCTGCCGTCCTCCTGGTCTCCCTGCGCGCCCGCGGCGTTCCCGGCGTCCCCCGCGTTCCCGGCGTCCCCCGCGTTCCCCGCGTTCCCGGCGTTCCCCGCGTTCCCGGCGTTCCCGGCGTCCCCGGCGTTCGGGGTGGCGGGGTCGCGGTGGCCACCGTGGCGCTGGTCGCGGCCGCCGTCCTGCTCTCGGGCTGGGCTCGCGCCTCCCAGACGTCGTCGGGGCCGGTGGCCGACCTGGCGGCGTCCGGAGCCTGGGCCGAGGTCGAGCTGGAGGTCGCCTCCGACCCGCGCCCCACCCTGGGCGAGCACGGCGAGCAGGTGGTGGTGCGGGGCCTCGTCCGGCAGGTCGCCGGGCGGGGAGGGCGGTGGCAGGTGCGGACTCCGGTCGTGGTGCTCGCCGGGCCCGGCTGGCGGGAGGTGCCCCTGGGTGCGCGGGTGCGGACCGACGGCCGGCTGCTGCCCGCGGAGGGGGAGGTGGCGGCGCTGCTGCGGGTGCGCGACGGGCCCCCGGAGCGGCTCGAGGAGCCGGACGTGTGGTGGCGGGGCGCCGCGACGGTGCGAGCGGGGATCAGGGTGGCGGTGGCTCCCCGGCCCGAGGCCCAACGGGTGCTGGTGCCGTCGCTGGTGGTCGGGGACGACGCCGGGCTGGACCCCGCCCTGGCCGAGGACTTCCGGACGACCGGGCTGACCCACCTGCTCGCGGTCAGCGGCACCAACCTCACCCTGATGGTCGGGTTCCTGCTGCTGGCCGGCCGGTGGCTGGGGGTGCGGGGCCGGTGGCGCTACGCCCTGGGGGCGGCCGGGATCGTCGGCTTCGTCCTCCTGGCCCGGACCGAGCCCAGCGTCGTGCGCGCCGCGACGATGGGCTCCATCGCCTTGATGGCCTTCACCAGCAACGGGCGGGACAGAGGCATCCGGACGCTGGGTGCCGCCGTGGTGGCCCTGCTGCTCTGGGATCCCCGGCTGGCGGTCTCGGTGGGGTTCGCCCTCTCCGTCCTCGCCACCGCCGGCATCCTCCTGCTCGCGCCGAGGTGGCAGGAGTCCGCGCAAAGGTGGCTGCCCCGCGGCGCCGCCGCGGCGGTCGCCGTGCCGGCCGCCGCGCAGCTGGCCTGCACGCCCGTGGTGGCGGCGATCTCGGGGCAGGTGAGCCTGGTGGCGGTGCTGGCCAACCTGCTGGTCGCCCCGGCGGTCGCCCCGGCCACCGTCCTGGGACTCGCCGGCGGGCTCTGCGCCACCCTGTGGCCGGCGCTGGGCCAGGTCGTGGCGCTCCCGGCGGCCTGGTCGGTGGCCTGGATCGTCGCGGTCGCCCGGTGGGGCTCCGCGCTGCCGACCCCGGCGATCGGCTGGGGGACCGGGGTGGGAGCGCTGGTGCTCCTGACGGTGCTGTGCGGAGCGATCGCGGTGGCCGCGCCCCACCTGCTGCGTCGCGCCTGGCTGACGCTCGCCCTGTGCGCGGCCGTGCTCGCGGTGGTCGTCCTCCGACCACCCACTCCGGGGTGGCCGCCCGAAGGCTGGCTGCTGGCCGTCTGCGACGTGGGCCAGGGGGACGCGCTGGTGGTCCGGGAGGGGGAGAGGTCGGCGCTGGTGATCGACGCCGGACCCGAGCCCGCGGCCGTCGACCGGTGCCTGGCGCGTCTCGGCGTCGAGCGGGTCCCGCTGCTGGTGCTCACCCACTTCCACGCCGACCACGTCGGCGGGCTGCGCGGGGTGCTGTCGGACCGACAGGTCGGCGAGGTCCGCGTCTCTCCGCTCGGAGCGCCGGCGGAGGGCGTCCGTCAGGTGACCCGGGAGCTGTCTCGGGCGGGTCTCGCGCCGACGGTGGCCTCCCACCCGGCCACCGAGGAGCTTGGCCCGCTCACCGTGCAGCAGGTCTGGCCGGCGGACGGCTCGTCGCCACCCACGCACGTGCGGGGCGACGAGGGCGCCAACGACGCCAGCCTGGTGCTGCTGGTCGAGGTCCGGGGCGTGCGCATCCTGCTGACCGGAGACATCGAGCCCGAGGCCCAACGGCAGGTCGCCCGCCTCCTGGCGGGGGTGACGGTGGACGTGCTCAAGGTCCGCACCACGGCAGCCGGCACCAGGACAGCCGGTTCCTGGCCGCCCTGCATCCCCGGGTGGCGCTGGTGCCCGTCGGAGCGGAGAACACCTACGGTCATCCGGCCCCCGACCTGCTCTCCATGCTCGAGCGCAACGGCGCCCGGGTGCTGCGCACCGACACCTCCGGGGACCTGCTGGTCCTGGAGCGGGACGGCGTGCTGCACACCGCCTCGCTGGACTGAGCGGCCGGACCGGCGGCGCGCCGGCGGGGGCCGACGGCGGCGCCGGACCGGTCGGTGGGATGTGGCAGGCTGGTGCGCACCATGGCTCAGGGTCCCAGCGCATCCCAGGTCCTCGGCCGCGTCACCCTGGTGACCGGCAAGGAGGAGTTCCTCAACGAGAGGGCCGTCACGGCCGTGCGGCGCGCGGTGAGCGCCTACGACGCCGACGCCGAGTTCTCCGAGTCCTCAGCGGCCGATCTGACCGCCGCCTCCCTCGACGAGATGTGCGCCCCCTCCCTCTTCTCCTCCACCAGGTGCGCGCTGGTGCGGGGCCTGGAGGAGCTGCCCGACGACCTCTACGACGACGTCCTGTCCCGGGCCACCGAGCCGGTCGAGGGCGTGGCGCTGGTGCTCATGCACGGGGGCGGCGCGCGGGGCAGCGGCCTGCTGGCCAAGCTGCGCAAGCAGTCCGCGGTGACCGAGGTCAAGGCGGCGGAGGTGAAGTACGCCGCCGGCTTCCAGGAGTTCGTCCGCGGCGAGTTCGGTCAGCTCGGCGCCCGCGTCACGCCGGAGGCGAGCGAGTTCCTGGTGCAGGCGGTCGGTCACGACCTCCGGTCACTGGCCGCCGCGGCCCACCAGCTCACCAGCGACTTCCCCGGCGAGCAGGTCAGCCTCGAGCTGGTCAAGCGCTACTTCGGTGGCCGGGCGGAGGCGAAGTCGTTCGCCGTGGCCGACGCCGCGATGGCCGGTGAGGCGGCCCAGGCGCTGGAGGAGCTGCGGTGGGCGCTCGACGGCGGGACGCCGGCCGTGCTCGTCACCTCCGCGGTCGGGCAGTCGGTGCGGGGGGTGGCCCGGTTCCTCGGCGCGCCCCGTGGGCTGCGCGAGGGCGACCTCGCCCGAGAGCTCGGGGTTCCGCCCTGGAAGGTCAAGACCGTCCGGGCGCAGGCACGCAGCTGGGACGACCGCGGCATCGCCCGGGCGCTGCGCGAGGTCGCGCGCGCCGACGCCGACATCAAGGGTGCCGCTCACGACGCCAGCTACACGCTGGAGCGGCTGGTGCTGAGCGTGGTGGCGCTGCGCTCCCGCTGAGCCGGGGGAGGGACACGGCGACCGACCCGGCTCGTCGTGGCGCTCCTGAGACGACGAAGGCTGAAATGACGAAGGCGCCGCGCTCCCAGGGAGCACGGCGCCTCGACGGTTGGTCCTGGCTCAGAGAGCGGCGGACTTCTTCGCGATGGCCGACTTGCGGTTCGCGGCCTGGTTCTTGTGGATGACGCCCTTGGAGGCGGCCTTGTCGAGCTTGCGCGCGGCGTCACGACCGAGGGTGATGGCGGTGTCCTTGTCGCCGGTCTCGGCAGCCTCGCGGAACTTGCGGACGGCCGTCTTGAGGCCGGTCTTGACCGCCTTGTTGCGCTCGTGCCGCTTCTCGTTCTGCTTGTTGCGCTTGATCTGGGACTTGATGTTCGCCACTGAGCAACCTTCGGTCTCGGTCTGGACTGGAAAAGAAGAATAGGTGTGTCGGCTGCCTGGCAACCCCATGGAGGGTCGGGCGCCGGACATGCGGGCAAGAGATTACCAGTGGGCTCGCCGCCCACCCAAATCACTCGCCCGTCCAGCCCCGCCGCTCGCACAGCCACTGCCAGCAGACCTCACCCTGCCACCCCTGGTGGGCCCGGAGCCAGGGGGAGGAGGCCGGGACCGGCTCGGCCGCCATCCGCAGGAAGTAGCCGGTCAGCAGTGCGAGGAAGGAGTCGAGGTGCTCGGCCGGCACGTCGCGCAGCAGCGGCCGGGTGGAGATGACCTGCTCCACGTCGAGCCCGTCGCCGCGGGGGCCGACGAGCGCCATCAGGGAGTCGACCCAGGCGGCGCCCCGCACCGGCCAGTTCCAGTCGCACAGCCACGCCTTGCCCTCCTCGTCGACCAGGACGTTGTCGGCCCGGACGTCGGTGTGCACCAGGGTCTCGCCGTCGGCGCCCGAGGCGAAGCCGGCGGCCAGTGCGGCCGCCTCGTCGAGCCACCTCGTGCCGGGGCGTGAGCGGCGTACCGCCTCCCAGTGCGAGGGCCAGTCGGCCAGCTCGACCACCAGCGGGTCGAGAGCCAGCTCCTCGGGGGGCGGGGTGGCGGCCGCGGCCACCACCTCGAGCGCGTCCAGGGTCGCGTCCAGGTGGGGCCGGCTCCAGGGGCGCGGCGGGTTGACGCCGGGGTGGTGGTCGATGCCGAGGACCACCCAGTCGTCGTCGAGGTGCCAGGCCAGCCGGGGCGCCGGCACCGAGGCGGGAAGGGCGGAGAGCTTGCGCGCCTCCTCGCGGTAGGAGTCGGCGAAGGCGCGCTGGGCAATGGCCGAGGCCGCCTTCACGAAGTGCCGCGACCCGTCCTCGCAGACCAGCACCGAGGCGAAGCCCGGGGTGAAGCCGGCATCGCAGGAGATCGCCTCCACCACCGGTGAGCCGCACCGGCGTTCGACCCAGGCCCGGATGCCCGGGGGCAGGAACGGCCATCCCAGTCGCAGCGCCGTGGCGTCGGGCGGAGCGGGGTAGGCGGGGGTCGGCGAGTGGGGCACGGAGCGCATCATCCACCACCGGCGCCGGACACGGGGTGGCACCGCGGGCGACGGGACCTGTCGCGAATCCCGGGAGCGGTCGGCCCCGTGGAACAATGGCCCCACCCGCACCCCACGTCGTACCCGAAAGTCATCCGTGTCCTCCAAGAGCGCCCCGAAGCCCGGACAGACCGACCCGTCGATCATCCGGAACTTCTGCATCATCGCCCACATCGACCACGGCAAGTCGACCCTCGCCGACCGGATGCTCCAGCTGACCGGGGTGGTGGACGAGCGCGCTGCCCGCGCGCAGTACCTCGACCGGATGGACATCGAGCGCGAGCGCGGCATCACGATCAAGAGCCAGGCCGTCCGCATGCCGTGGACGGTCCCGGCCGACAACGACGAGCTGGCCGAGCCCGGCACCTACGTGCTCAACATGATCGACACCCCGGGCCACGTCGACTTCACCTACGAGGTCTCGCGCTCGCTCGAGGCCTGCGAGGCCGCGGTGCTCCTGGTCGACGCCGCCCAGGGGATCGAGGCGCAGACCCTGGCGAACCTCTACCTGGCCATGGGCGCCGACCTGCACATCATCCCGGTCCTGAACAAGATCGACCTCCCCGGCGCCAACCCCGAGAAGTACGCGGCAGAGCTCGCCGGCCTGGTCGGGTGCGAGCCGGAGGACGTGCTGCGGGTCAGTGCGAAGACCGGTGTGGGCGTCGAGGGGCTCCTCAACGAGATCGTCAAGCAGACCCCGGCCCCCGTGGGCGACGCCGACGCGCCGCCGCGGGCCCTGATCTTCGACTCCGTCTACGACACCTACCGCGGTGTGGTGACCTACGTCCGCGTCATCGACGGCAAGCTGACCCACCGCGACCGGATCAAGATGATGTCGACCGGCGCGGTCCACGAGATGCTCGAGGTCGGCGTGATCAGCCCGGAGCCGGTCAAGGCCGGAGACCTGGGCGTGGGCGAGGTGGGCTACCTGATCACCGGGGTGAAGGACGTCCGGCAGTCGCGCGTCGGCGACACCGTCACCAGCCAGCACCACGGCGCCACCGAGGCGCTGGGCGGCTACAAGCACCCCAACCCGATGGTCTACTCCGGGCTCTACCCGATCGACGGCGACGACTACCCGACGCTGCGCGACGCGCTCGAGCGGCTCCAGCTCAACGACGCGGCGCTGACCTTCGAGCCCGAGACCTCGGGTGCCCTGGGCTTCGGCTTCCGGATCGGCTTCCTCGGGCTGCTCCACATGGAGATCACCCGCGACCGCCTCGAGCGCGAGTTCGACCTCGACCTCATCTCGACCGCCCCCAACGTGGTCTACCAGGTCGTCATGGAGGACGGCTCCGAGCTGACGGTGACCAACCCCAGCGAGTACCCGGAGGGCAAGATCTCCGAGGTCCGCGAGCCGGTGGTCAAGGCGACGATCCTCAGCCCCAGCGACTACATCGGCACCATCATGGAACTGTGCCAGACCAAGCGCGGCAGCCTCCAGGGGATGGACTACCTCTCCGAGGACCGCGTGGAGATGCGCTACACGCTGCCGATGGGCGAGATCGTCTTCGACTTCTTCGACCAGCTCAAGTCGCGGACCAAGGGCTACGCCTCGCTCGACTACGAGCGCTCCGGCGAGCAGGCCGCCGACCTGGTCAAGGTCGACATCCTGCTGCAGGGCGAGCCCGTCGACGCCTTCTCCGCCATCGTGCACCGCGACGCGGCGTACGGCTACGGCGTGATGATGGCCGGCAAGCTCAAGGAGCTGATCCCGCGCCAGCAGTTCGAGGTGCCGATCCAGGCGGCGATCGGAGCCCGGGTGATCGCGCGGGAGAACATCCGCGCCATCCGCAAGGACGTGCTGGCCAAGTGCTACGGCGGTGACATCAGCCGCAAGCGCAAGCTGCTGGAGAAGCAGAAGGCGGGCAAGAAGCGGATGAAGAACATCGGCACCGTCGAGGTGCCGCCGGAGGCCTTCGTCGCCGCGCTCTCCACCACCCAGCCGTCGGAGAAGTCCAAGAAGTAGGCCGTGACCCAGCGTGGCGTGGTCCGGGTCCCGGACGGGCTCGAGGCCCGCCGCGCCCTGGGCGAGCCGTGGGTCTCCTGGCTGGACGCGCTGCCCCGGCTGGCCGGCGAGGTCGTCGCCGAGTGGGGCCTGAGCCACGACGGGGACGCCCAGCACGGCTGGTGCTCCCTGGTGCTCCCCGTGCGGGACCCGGACGGCGAGCGGCGCGTCCTCAAGCTCGGGCTGCCCGACGAGGAGTCCCGCCACGAGTCGCTGGCGCTTCAGCGCTGGTCGGGTGAGGGCGCGGTCCGACTCGTCCGGGCCGACCCGGCGCGCCGGGCGATGCTGCTGGAGCGGCTCGGGCCCGAGAGCCTGGAGAGCGTCTGGGACGTGGCGGCCTGCGAGGTCGTGGGTGAGCGCTACGCCCGCCTGCACCTGCCCGCGCCGCCCCAGGTCGGCCTGCTGGCCTCCAGCGTGGCGAGGTGGACCGAGGCGCTCGCCCGGCTGGGGCCCGGAGTGCCGCTGCCCCGGCGCCTCGTCGAGCAGGCCGTCTCGCTGGGGCGGGACCTCGTCGCCGACGACGCCTCCCCGGCCCGGCTGCTCCACACCGACCTGCACTACGCCAACGTGCTCGCCGGCACCCGTGAGCCCTGGCTGGTGATCGACCCCAAGCCGCTGGCGGGTGACCCGCACTACGAGGTGGCGCCGCTGCTGTGGAACCGCTGGGAGGAGCTGACCGGAGACGTGCGCGCCGGGGTCCGCCGCCGCTTCCACGCCGTGGTCGACGCGGCGGGGTTCGACGAGGAGCGCGCGCGGGACTGGGTGGTGGTCCGGATGCTGCACAATGCCCTGTGGTGCGTGTCGGACGATCCGGACCTGGCGCGGCGTGGGACCCGGGAGCAGCTCACCACCTGCGTCGCGGTCGCCAAGGCCGTGCAGGACTGAGAGGGGGGCGGGTGGAAGCGCAGGTGCTGGCGGTCAACGTCGGCCGGCCCGAGACCGGCCCCTGGACGGGGCGGGTCGGGCGCAGCGCCATCCGCAAGCTGCCCGTGGAAGGTCCGGTGATGGCGCGCCGGACGGGTATGGCGGGTGACTCGGTCTGTGACCGCAAGTTCCACGGCGGCCCGGACAAGGCCGTCTACGCGTTCGCCCGCGAGGACCTCGACCACTGGCAGCGCGAGCTCGGCCGGCCCGTTCCCGACGGGCAGTTCGGCGAGAACCTCACCACCTCCGGGATCGACCTGAACGCCGCGCTCCTCGGTGAGCGCTGGCGGGTGGGGGCGGCTCTCGTCGAGGTGTCGACGGTGCGGACACCCTGCCGGGTCTTCGCGAGCTGGATGGGGCTGACCGGCTTCGACGACACCTCGTGGGCCAAGCGCTTCACCGCGCACGGGCGGCCCGGCGCCTACCTGCGGGTGCTGGAGGAGGGGGCGGTCGAGCGCGGCGACGGCCTCACCGTGGTGCACCGACCCGACCACGGCGTCACCATCGGGTTGGCCTTCCGGGCCGTCACCACCGAGCGTGCGCTGCTGCCGGAGCTGCTGGTGGTCGACGACCTGGCCGAGGAGCTGCGGCGCAAGGCGGGCACCCACCACGCCCGCTGATCCGGGTGGTCGGGCGGAGGTACCCTTGAATGAGTGAGCACATCTCGCCCTGGAACCACACGGGAGAGCCGCGACGACTCGTTCTTCGGTCAGCCGCGGGTCCTGGCCAACCTCTTCGGAGTCGAGCTGTGGGAGCGGTTCAGCTTCTACGGCATGCAGGGGATCCTGCTGATCTACCTCTACTTCAGCGTCGCCGACGGCGGGCTGGGGCTCGACCGTGGGGTCGCGGCCGGGATCGTCGGCGCCTACGGGGGATCGGTCTACCTCGCCACCATCCTCGGAGCCTGGCTCGCCGACCGGCTCCTCGGCGCCGAGCGGACGCTGTTCTACGCCGCGGTCCTGGTGATGGCAGGCCACGTGGCCCTCGCGTTGCTTCCCGGGCTGGTGGGCGTCGGGGTGGGCCTGATCCTGATCGCGCTCGGCAGCGGCGGCGTCAAGGCCAACGCCACGTCGCTGGTGGGCTCGCTCTACGGCGAGCACGACGAGCGCCGGGACGCCGGGTTCTCCATCTTCTACATGGGGATCAACATCGGCGCCCTGGTGGGACCGCTGCTGACCGGGGTGCTCCAGAAGGAGTGGGGCTTCCACTTCGGCTTCGGCCTGGCCGCCATCGGGATGGCCTTCGGTCTCCTGCAGTACGCCCGGGGTCGCGGCCGGCTGCCCGCCGAGACCCACCACGTCCCCAACCCGCTGCCGCCCGGCCGCCTCCCGCGCTACCTGGTGGCCGGCGTCGTGGTCCTGGCCCTGGTCGGCGTCCTGGTCGCTGCCGGGGTGATCACCGCCGACCGGCTGGACGACCTGGTCATCGGCGTCACCCTGGTCTCCACCCTCGCCCTGTTCGCCCTGATGCTCCTCGACCGGTCGGTGGTGGGCGCGGAGCGGAGCCGGGTGCTCGCGATGATCCCGCTGTTCGTCTGCAGCGCGGTCTTCTGGTCGCTCTACCAGCAGCAGTTCACCGTGGTGACCATCTACGCCGACGACCGGTTGAACCGCGACCTGTTCGGCTGGGAGATGCCGATCTCGTGGGTGCAGTCGATCAATCCCGTCTTCATCATCGCGCTGGCCGGCGCCTTCGCGGCCCTGTGGACCCGGTTGGGCGCCCGGGCCCCCAGCACGCCCGTCAAGTTCGGCCTCGCCGCGGTGGTGATGGGCGTGGCCTTCCTCGCCTTCCTCGCGATGCCCCAGGGCGAGGCCGCGGCGCCCCTGCTCGGCCTGGTCGGCATCCTGCTGCTCTTCACGGTCGCGGAGCTGCTCATCTCGCCCGTCGGCCTCTCGGTCTCCACCAAGCTGGCACCAGCGAAGTACCGCACCCAGATGGTCGCTCTCTTCTTCCTCTCGGTGGCGCTGGGCTCGGCGATCGCCGGGACCCTGGCCGGCTACTACGACCCGGACGACGACACCGGGTTCTTCCTGATCGTCGGGGCGGTCTCGGTCGCGGTAGGCCTGGCCGTGCTCGCGGCGAAGGGCCCCATCCGGCGCCTGATGGCCGGGGTGCGCTGAGCGCCGGACCCGCGGACGGGTACGGCGACCACCCCGGAGGGGCGAAACGCCCAAAACCGTCTTCAAACGGGGCATACGGCTACCCGTGGGTCACTTAGTGATCTACGTTACTCCCAAGCAGTCAGCCGGCGTATGCACGCGCCACGAACGAAGTCAGGGAGAAATGCCGAACAACGACACCAGCTTCATGGCGAACATGCACCCCAATGTCGCGGTCCAGTTCTACGACCGCGTCGCTAAGTCGCCCGAGCGCGAGGCGTTCCGGTACCCGACCGAGTCGGAGGCGTGGGAGTCGGTCACCTGGGCCCAGGCTGGGGAGATCGTCCGCAACCTCGCCGGAGGCCTGCTCTCGCTGGGTCTCCAGCCGGAGATGCGAGTCGGCATCGCGTCGAGCACCCGCTACGAGTGGGTCCTCGCCGACCTGGCCATCATGTGTGCCGCCGGTGCCACCACGACGGTCTACCCGACCACCAACGAGGAGGACACCTCCTACATCCTCTCCGACTCCGAGAGCCGGCTCGTCTTCGCCGAGGACGACGTCCAGATCGCCAAGCTGGTCAACCGCAAGTCCGAGCTGCCCTACGTGGCCAAGGTGATCACCTTCGAGGGCAAGACCGACGGCGACTGGGTGATCAACCTGGACGACCTCTCGGCCCTCGGTGAGGCCTACCTGGCTGCCAACCCCGGCGTGCTCGAGGCGAAGGCCGAGGCGATCCGCCCCGACCAGCTGGCCACCCTGATCTACACCTCCGGCACCACCGGTCGTCCCAAGGGCGTGCGCCTGCGCCACGAGTCGTGGGTCTACGAGGGCAGCGCCATCGCCTCGCTGGGCATCCTCGGCGAGGACGACCTGCAGTTCCTCTGGCTCCCGATGGCCCACTCCTTCGGCAAGGTGCTGCTCTCGACCCAGATGGCGTGCGGCTTCCCGACCGCCATCGACGGCCGCGTCGAGAAGATCGTGGAGAACCTCGGCATCGTCAAGCCGACCTTCATGGGTGCGGCCCCCCGCATCTTCGAGAAGGCCCACGGCAAGATCGTCACCATGCAGGCCGCCGAGGGCGGTGCCAAGGAGAAGATCTTCAAGAAGGCCTTCGAGGTCGGCATCGAGGTCGACCGCCTCCGGGCCGAGGGCCGCCCGATCCCCTTCGGCCTGGGCCTGAAGCACAAGGTGCTCGACAAGCTGGTCTTCGCCAAGATCCGCGACCGCTTCGGAGGACGCGTCCGCTTCTTCATCTCGGGTGCGGCCGCGCTCAACCAGGACATCGCCGAGTGGTTCGGCGCCGCCGGGATCACCATCCTCGAGGGCTACGGCCTGACGGAGACCTCCGCCGGTACCTTCGTCAACCACCCCGACCAGAACAAGTTCGGCACGGTGGGCCCCCCGTTCCCCGGCACCGAGGTCAAGCTCGGCGAGAACGACGAGGTCCTCATCAAGGGCCCCGGCGTGATGGAGGGCTACCACAACCTGCCGGAGGAGACCGCCAAGGCGCTCACCCCCGACGGCTGGCTGCACACCGGTGACAAGGGGACGCTCGACGAGGACGGGCACCTCAAGATCACCGGCCGGATCAAGGAGCTCTTCAAGACCTCCGGCGGCAAGTACATCGCCCCGCCGGCCATCGAGTCGAAGTTCAAGGCCGTCTGCCCCTACGCCAGCCAGTTCATGGTCTTCGGTGACGAGCGCAACTACTGCGTCGCGCTGGTCACCCTCGACCCGGACGCCATGGTGACCTGGGCCGAGGAGAACGACATGGCCGGCGCCTCCTACACCGAGATCGTGCGCAGCCCGAAGGTCCGCGAGATGGTCCAGGGCTACGTCGACGAGATGAACTCCCAGCTCAACCGCTGGGAGACCATCAAGAAGTGGGAGCTGCTCGACCACGACCTGAGCGTGGAGTCCGGCGAGCTGACCCCGTCGATGAAGGTCAAGCGCAACGTCGTCGAGGGCAACTACAGCGACCTGATCGAGAAGATGTACGTCTGACCCTCGCCCCGGCGCGACGCGCGCCGAGGACGACCAGCAGGGCCCCGCGGTGACCGCGGGGCCCTGCTCGGCGTTTCCGCCCCGCGCCCAGGGGCGTGGTGGGATGGGCGGGTGCCATCAGCGTTGCCAGCCGGTGAACCGGCCCCCGAGGACGGGTCGCTCCCGCTCCACGCCCTGGCGGGGGCGCAGGACCGTCCCCTCGCCGTCTACCTGCACGTGCCCTTCTGCCGGGTGCGGTGCGGCTACTGCGACTTCAACACCTACACCCCCTCCGAGCTGGGCGACGTGGGTGGCACCTCGATGGCCTCCTACGCCGACCAGGTCGTCGCGGAGATCAAGCTGGCGCGCCGGGTGCTGGGGGAGGCGGCCCGGGAGGTCACGACCGTCTTCGTGGGGGGCGGCACCCCCACCCTGCTCCCGGCCGGCGACCTGGCCGCGATGCTCGGTGCGGTCCGCACCGAGCTGGGGCTGGCGCCGGACGCGGAGGTCACCACCGAGGCCAACCCCGACAGCGTCACCCCGCAGGGGCTGGCCCAGCTGCGGGAGGCCGGCTTCACCCGCATCTCCTTCGGCATGCAGTCGGCCGTCCCGCACGTGCTGGCCACCCTGGACCGGACGCACGACCCGGCGCGCGTCCCGCTCGCGGTCGAGTGGGCGCGGGCGGCGGGCTTCGAGGAGGTCAGCCTCGACCTGATCTACGGCACCCCGGGGGAGAGCCAGGACGACTGGGAGGTCTCGCTGGAGTCGGCGCTGGCCTCGGCGCCCGACCACGTCTCGGCCTACTCGCTGATCGTGGAGCCGGGCACGGCACTGGCGCGGAGGGTGCGGCGCGGTGAGGTGCCGATGCCGGACGACGACGACCTCGCCGACAAGTACCTGAGGGCCGACGAGCGGCTCAGCGCGGCCGGGATGGAGTGGTACGAGGTCTCCAACTGGGCCCGCCGGCCCGAGAGCCGGTGCCTGCACAACCTCCTCTACTGGCGCGGGGCCGACTGGTGGGGTGTCGGCCCGGGCGCCCACTCCCACGTCGGCGGCGTGCGCTGGTGGAACGTCAAGCACCCCGCGGCGTACGCCACCCGGCTCGCCGCGGGCCTGAGTCCGGCACAGGGGCGTGAGGTGCTCACCGCCGCCGACCAGCACGTGGAACGGGTCCTGCTGGAGCTGCGGCTGCGTGAGGGCCTGCCGCTGGAGGTGCTCTCGGCGGCCGAGCGGGCCGGCGTCCCCGACGTCGTCGCCCGCGGGCTGGCGGTGGAGTCGGGGGACCGGCTGGTCCTCACCCGCGACGGACGGCTGCTGGCCGACGCGGTCGTCCGCGACCTGCTGGTCGACTGAGCCCGCCCGACGGCGGTCCGGGAGCCGCTCTCAGGGCGCGGTGACGAAGTCGATCAGCTCCTCGACCCGGCCGAGCAGGGCGGGGTCAAGGTCCTGGAAGCCGCGCACACCGCCGAGGACGTGCTTCCAGGCGCGCGCGATGTCGGCCTGGTCCCGGTGCGGCCAGCCCAGCTGCTGGCAGGTGCCCTTCTTCCAGTCGATCGAGCGCGGCACGTCGGGCCAGCGGGTGAAGCCGAGGCGCTCGGGCTTGACGGCCTGCCAGATGTCGATGAACGGGTGCCCCACGATCAGCACGTGCTTGCCCACCGGCGAGCGCATGATCCCCTGGGCGATCCGGCTCTCCTTGGAGCCGGGCACCAGGTGGTCGACCAGCACGCCGACGCGGCGCTCGGGTCCGGGCTTGAAGTCCTTGAGGTGGTCGGCCAGGTCGTCCACGCCGCCCAGGAACTCCACCACGACGCCCTCGATGCGCAGGTCGTCGCCCCAGACCTTCTCGACGAGCTCGGCGTCGTGCCGGCCCTCCACGAAGATCCGGCTCTGCCGGGCGACCCGGGCCTTGGCTCCGTGGACCGCCACCGACCCCGAGGCGGTCCGGGTGGCCTTGGCCGGGGCGGCGCGCTGGACCGGCGGGGTCAGGACCACCGGGGCGCCCTCGAGCAGGAAGCCGGGGCCCATCGGGAAGGTCCGCCGCTTGCGCCGGCGATCCTCCAGGGTGATCGTCCGCAGGTCGCGGTCCATGGCGACGATCTCGCCGCACCACTCGGTGGTGACCTCCTCGACCACGAGGCCGAGCTCGGCGGCCCGCTCCTGGGCGCGACCCCGCTTGGGGGCGCGCCAGTCGCCGGAGAGGACGTCGGAACCGTAGCGGTCGGTGGGGGAAGGCACCGGTCCACGCTAGGACGCCGGGGGTCCGCCCGGCGTGAGGACGCGCGGAGCCGTCCAGATCATCCGCCGCTGATCCCGGCCTGACCCTGGTCGCCGGAGTCCTGCATCGCCTCCGCGTCGGTGGCGGGCTCGTCCGCGTCGTCGGCCCCGGACCGGTCGGCGTCGTCGCCCTCCTCGAGCACCGCGAGCTCCTCCTGCGACTTGGTGGCCGGGTCGTCGGGGTCCAACGGCTCGGCGAGGGGGTTGTCCTCGCCCGGCTTGAGGTCGTCGGGCAGCTGCTCGTCGGAGATGCCGGCGACCGAGCGGTCCTGCGGGGCCGCGTCGTCCGAGCCGTGGTCGGCGTCGGCCTCGCTGGTGGTGCTGTGCGCCTGGGGCAGGTCGGGGGTCTCGGAGGTGTCGGTCATGGCCTCGGCGTACCCGCGGGTGAGTCGAGTCACACCTGGAATGCTCGGCAGAGGTGCCGGGCCGGGAGGCGGCGGGGCAGTCGGCACGGCGGCCGGCGGTGCCTCACACCAGGGGGAGCTGACGCTGCGACCGGGGCAGCTGGTCGTAGGCCCGGTCAACGGCCGGGGCCACGTGCTCGAGCGGGAAGGGCCAGCTGGCCGCGGCGAGCGCCTCGGTGCGTGGCACCCCGCGTCCGGCCAGGTCGCGCAGGGTCTCCGCGACCGTGCCGATGTCGCCGCGCTGCTGCTCGAGGAAGTCGCGGTCCACCGGGGCCCCGTGGCCCGGGACGACGACGGTGCCGGGTGTGGTGAGACCCAGCACCAGGTCGAGCGCGACCGGCCACTCCATCGGCCACGAGTCGTCGCCGTACCAGGGGGCGGTGGACTCCGTCACCAGGTCGCCGACGACCAGGACGTCGGCGTCGCCGACCCGTACCACCAGGTCGCCCCCGGTGTGGGCGCGCCCGGGATGGAAGAGCTCGACGACCCGGTCGCCGAGCTCGACGACGTGCACCGAGGAGAAGGTCCGGGTGACCTCCGGCACGTCGGCGTCCTCGTGTGCCACCACCGCGGCGTCGGGGAAGGCGGAGACGAGGGCGTCGTTGCCGCCGACGTGGGCGACGTGGTCGTGGGTGTTCACCACGGCGACCACCTCGCCGACGTCGAGGGCCCGCACCTGCTCGACCAGCTCGCGGCCGGCCTCCTCGGACTCCCCGGTGTCGACGACCAGCGCTCCCCGGGCACCTCCGACCACGGTGACGTTGACGTCGTGGGCGGCGTACCGTGCCACCCAGACCCGGTCTGCGACCTGCTGGAACTCCGGCATGTACGCGAGCCTAGCCCGCGGGATCCTTCCTTGTAGACTTGGCACTCGGGGGTCTGGAGTGCCAGCCTGCCATCCGAGAACTCCAAGCACGCACGAACGATCCGAACGGAGGAGCCCATGTCGGAGGAACGCAAGCTCGCCGTTCTCCGCGCCATCGTCGAGGACTACGTCGCCACCGAGGAGCCGGTGGGCTCGAAGGCGCTGGTGGAACGGCACCAGCTGGGTGTCTCCCCGGCGACCGTGCGCAACGACATGGCGGCCCTCGAGGACGAGGGCTTCATCCACCAGCCGCACACCAGCGCCGGACGGGTCCCCACCGACAAGGGGTACCGGCTGTTCGTCGACCGGCTCAGCACGGTCAAGCCGATGTCCAGCGCCGAGCGGCGGGCGATCGCTTCCTTCCTCGACGGCGCCGTGGACCTCGACGACGTCGTCCAGCGCTCCGTGCGGACGCTCTCCCAGCTGACCCGTCAGGTCGCCGTCGTGCAGTACCCGACGCTGTCGCGCAGCACCGTGCGCCACGTCGAGGTCGTCGTGCTGGCGCCGGGTCGGCTGCTGGTCGTGCTGATCCTCTCCACGGGCCGGGTCGAGCAGAGGCTCGTCGAGCTGCCTCCGGAGTCCGACGAGATCGGGGACGAGCAGCTCGTCGCCCTGCGCAACCGGATCGGCCGCGCGACCTCCGGACGACGGATCGCCGAGGCCGCCAGCGCGCTGACCGCCCTGGCGGAGGAGGTCCCGGACACCGACGCTGCCCTGACCGGTGCGGTCGTCGAGAGCCTCACCGAGGCCATGTCCGACCACCGTCGCGACGAGCGGGTGGCGGTCGGCGGCGCGGCCAACCTGGCCCGGTTCGGTCAGGACTTCGACACCGCCGTGCGGCCGCTGCTGGAGGCCCTGGAGGAGCAGGTCGTGTTGATGCGGCTCCTGGGCGAGGCCGCCGACGCCGGTGCCGTGACGGTCAGGATCGGGCACGAGGGGCCCTACACCGAGCTCTCCGGGACCAGCGTCGTGGCCACCGGGTACGGCCCGGGGCAGGACGCGCTGGCGAGCCTGGGTGTCGTGGGCCCGACCCGGATGGACTACCCCGGCAGCATGGCGGCGGTCCGTGCGGTCGCCCGATACGTCTCCCGCATCCTCGACGAGGCCTGAGCGGCCTCGCACCCCCACCAAGACGAAGGACGAAGTTGAGCCAGGACCTCTACGAGTTGCTCGGTGTTCCCCGGGACGCCGATGCCGACACGATCAAGAAGGCCTACCGCCGGCTGGCCCGCCAGCTCCACCCGGACGTCAACCCGGACCCGGAGACCCAGGAGCGGTTCAAGGAGGTGACGGGGGCCTACGAGGTGCTCTCGGACCCCCAGAAGCGCGCCCACTACGACCGGGGCGGCGACCCCTTCGGGGGAGCCGGTGGCTTCGGCCAGGGTGCCGGGTTCTCCTTCACCGACATCATGGACGCCTTCTTCGGCGGCCAGGGCCCCGGTGGCGGCGCGGCCGGCGGCGGCGGGCGGGGGCCCCGGCCGCGGACCAGGCGGGGCCAGGACGCGCTGATCGCGCTCGAGGTCGAGCTGGCCGAGGCCGCGTTCGGCGTCACCAAGGAGATCAAGGTCGACACCGCGGTGGTCTGCTCGACCTGCCACGGCGAGGGCACCGCCCCCGGCACCCACCCGCAGACCTGCGAGACCTGCCGCGGGGCCGGCGAGGTGGCCCAGGTGCAGCGGTCGTTCCTGGGTGAGATCCGCACCCTGCGCCCCTGCGCGGCCTGCCGCGGCTTCGGGTCGATCATCGCCGACCCCTGCCGGGAGTGCGCCGGAGACGGGCGGGTACGGTCCCGCCGCACCCTCACGGTCAAGATCCCGCCGGGCGTGGACGACGGCACCCGGGTGCAGCTCGCCCACGAGGGGGAGGTCGGGCCGGGCGGCGGCCCCGCCGGCGACCTCTACGTGGAGATCCGGGTGGCCCAGCACCCCACCTTCATCCGCAACGGCAACGACCTGCACTGCACGGTCGCCCTGCCGATGACCGCGGCGGCGCTCGGCACCACCCTCACCCTGTCCATGCTCGAGGCGGACCTCGACGACGACGAGAGCGACGCGGAGCGCTCGCTCGAGCTGGAGGTCCGTCCCGGCACCCAGTCGGGCACCGAGCAGGTGCTCAAGGGCCGCGGCGTGCCCGGCCTGCGCGGCGGACGCGGTGACCTGGTCGTCACCATCGTGGTCGAGACGCCGACCCGGCTCGACCACCGTCAGGAGGAGCTGCTCCGCGAGCTCGCGGAGCTGCGCGGGGAGGAGTCCCCCGAGGGCACCGTCCGCTCCTCGGGCAAGTCGGTCTTCGGCCGGCTGCGCGACGCCTTCCACGGCGGCTGAGCGGAGGCCCCGTGTCGTTGCCCGTGCACTGGGTGCCCTCGCTGGAGCGCGCGCGTCCCGGGGACGTCGTGGACGTGACGGGGGACGAGGGCCACCACGCCGTCGCCGTCCGGCGCCTGCGGACCGGCGAGCGGGTCGCCCTCACCGACGGTCGCGGCACCCGGGTCGTCGGCGAGGTGACCGCGACCGGGAAGCGGCTGCTCTCGGTGGAGGTGGCCGAGGTGGAGCGGGCCGAGCGACCCGTGCCGTCGTTCACAGTGGTCCAGGCCCTGCCCAAGGGCGAACGCGGCGAGCTGGCAGTCGAGGTCCTCACCGAGGTCGGCGTGGACCGGCTCGTGCCCTGGGCCGCCTCGCGCAGCGTGGCGGTCTGGCGGGGGGAGCGGGCCGCCCGCTCGCACGCCCGCTGGGTGAGCACCGCCCAGGAGGCTGCCAAGCAGGCCCGCCGCTCCTGGTTCCCCGAGGTCGCCGCGCTGAGCTCCACCGCGCAGGTGTGCGACCTGCTCGGTGCCGCCGACCTCGCCCTGGTGCTCCACGAGGACGCCACCACCCCGCTCTCCGCGCTGGAGGTGCCGGCCGGCGACGTGGCGCTGGTGGTCGGCCCCGAGGGCGGGGTCTCGCCCGAGGAGCTCGCCGCCTTCGAGGCCGCGGGGGCCCGGCCCGTGCGGCTGGGTCGTGAGGTGCTCCGCACCTCGACCGCCGGCGTCGTCGCCGTGGGAGCCTTGATGGCGCGGACGGCGCGCTGGTCCTGACCGGGCCGCGCGCTCCTCGGGAGCCGACCCCGGTGGGGCGTCAGCGGATCTCGATCTCCTTGCTGTCGGTGGTCGGCCCCGGACCCTCGCCGTCCGAGACGTCCCCGGTGGTGGCCACGAAGGTGTAGCGACCCGGCTCGAGCCCGGAGACGTCGATCTCGTCGCTCTGCCACGGGTAGAGCCGGTCCATCCATCCCTCGGCGGTGGCGAAGCCCTCCAGCACGACCTCGTCCCCGCGCCGGAGCTCCCAGGGCACGGTGGCCTCGAAGGCGCTGGCGACCCCGCTGGCGCGGAACGAGCCGCTCACCACGGCGCCCTGCTCGGGCGCGGTGACGCTGACGAGCGCCAGCACGTCGAGAGGGTCGTCATTGCCGACCCCGTCGGAGGTGTCCACGCCGAAGAGGCTGGTCGGCGTGCCCCCGAGCGTCACGACGACCGGCACCCGCTCCTGCACCACCGCCTGGGCGGTGTGCACCAGCTGCTGGACGGCGAGGCGCGCCTGCCGCGCGCTCATCCCGTCCGGGCGGGCGACCCACGCGTCGTCGGCCAGCTCGGCCACCACCCGTCCGGCGCCCCGGTCGTGGACCACCGAGGCGAAGGAGCCCGTCGGGAAGAGGGAGCGGTAGTCGGGGTCGAGCGTGTCGCCGGTGGTGACCAGCGCGACCGCCGCGCTCAGGGCGTCGTCGGACCCGACGGCGCGGAACTCGCGGTAGAGGCGCGGCCCCTGCGGGGTCTCGCCGACCAGGTACGCGGCGACCGTGCTGCGCCCGCCAGCCGAGCCGGTGGGCGTGGCCGTCGGGACGGGCCCGCCAGGGGACGAGGGGGCCGTGGGGTCCGTGGAGTCCGTGGGGGAGGCGGTCGGGGTGCTCCCGGAGCCGGATGTGTCGGCGCCCGGCGTGCCGCCGGTGGCCGTGGTGTCGGCGTCGCCGCAGCCGCCCAGGACGAGCAGGCACCCCAGGACCAGGGCCGCGGAGCCGGGAGCGGGGGAGCGGTGCCTCATCGGATCGTGAACTCCTTCGTGTCGGTCATCGCGCCGGACCCCTCGGTGCCGGCGGTGGGGTCGTCGGTGGTGGCCCAGACCGTGTAGTCGCCCGGTGGCAGGTTGCTCACGTCGATCTCCTCCTCGAAGGGGTAGAGCCGGTCCTCCATCCAGCCCGTCGCCGCGGGGCCGCTGAGCAGGACCCTCTCACCCTGCCGGATCTCCCAGTACACGGAGGCCTCGAAGCTGTTGGCCACGCCGGAGAGCCGGAGGGTCGCCTCCACGACCTGCCCCTGCTCCGGAGTCGTCAGGTTGAGGTGGTTGAGCATCTCCAGCGTCGAGCCCCGGCTCACCGGCCCCTCCAGCGGGACGCCGAGCAGCCGGGGCGCCTCCACCCATCCGGGCAGGGAGAACCGCACCGGTGCGCTGGACTGGCTCACGCCCTGCAGGGTGCGGACCACCTGCTCGACCGCGGCCCTGGCCTCCTGGTCCGACATCCCCGGGGGGCGGTCGAGGACCTTCTCGGAGACGGTGACTCCGAACGAACCGTCGTCGCCGATCCCGTCGAAGCTGGACCCGAGCAGCGACCCCTCGGGCCAGGCGGTGCGGTAGTCGGGGTCGAGGGCGGGACCCGTGAGCAGGGCGAGCGCGTCGCCGAGCCGTCGTGCGGGCTCGCCCTCGCGGAACTCGCGGACGAGCCGGACCCCGGCCCGCTCGGTGTCCACCAGGTAGTAGATCGGCAGCGCCATCGTCCGGCGACCGGGGGAGCCGGTGGGCATCTCGGTCGCGCTCTCGACCGGGGGAGCGGTCTCCGGAGCGGTCGGGGAGACAGGCGGGGAGGCAGTCGGGGAAGCAGCCGGTGGGGAGGCCGGCGCGACGGTCTCCTCCGTCGGCCCGTCGAGGAAGCCGCCCAACGCGACGACGCCGGCGACCACGGCGGCCACCGAGGCGGCGCCCGCCAGGGTCAGGGGCCAGGTGCGCCGGGCGTCTCCCGGCCGGCGGCCCGCCGTACGGGCCCGGATGCTCGGAAGGCGGTCCGTGGGCTCGACGTCCGCGGCGGCAGCGGTCAGCAGCCGCCGCAGCTCGGCGTCGTGCTGGCGCGGGTGCTCGTGGTCGTGGGTCATGCCTGCTCCTTGACGAAGGGCTCGAGCAGCTCCCGGAGCGCGGCGCTGCCGCGGGAGGCGTGGCTCTTCACCGCGCCCCTGGAGATGCCGAGGGTGGAGGCGATCTCCGCCTCCGAGAGCTGCAGGTAGTGACGGAGCACCAGGACCTCCCGCTGCCGTCCGGGCAAGGCTGCGAGCGCCTCGGTCACGGCGGCGCGCTCGGAGAGCCGTTCCGCCCGGGAGTCGAGCACGTCGGGGAGAGTCGCCGGCACCGCCTCACGGTGGGCGTGGCGAGCGCGGACCACCCGGTGCCGCAGCGCCGACCTCGACCCGTTCACCACGCTGCGCCGCAGGTAGGCCGGTGCGGCGCCCTGGTCGCGGATCCGGTCCCAGTGCCGGTGCATCGCGACGAAGGCGTCCTGGACCACCTCCTCGGCGGTGCCCTGGTCGCGGACCAGCAGGGTGGAGAGACGGACCAACGCGTGCCAGTGGTGGGCGTACAGGTGCTCCAGCGCCTCGTCGGCGTCCAGGGGCCGGCTCATGTGGTGCACCGCCCGGCAGGGGAGAGCAGCATCGGTCGTCACGCTAGTGGGACGCGCGCCGCAGCCGCGGGGTTTACCCGGCGCGCCGCACGGACCGTGTCTCCCCTGCTGAGCGGAGGCGAGACAGCTCTCTGTCTCCCGTGGGAGAGTCCTGCCATGAGCCCATCGAGTGATCCCGGCCACACGGCCGAGTGCCTGTTCTGCCGGCTGGTGGCGGGCGACGTGCCGGCCGAGGTGCTCGACGCCTCCGACCGCTCCGTGGCCTTCCGCGACGTCAATCCCCAGGCCCCCACCCACGTCCTGGTGGTGCCCCGCGCCCACCACGCGAACGCCGTGGAGCTGGCCACCCAGGACCCCGAGGGGCTCGCCGACCTGGTGCGGATGGCCGACGCGGTGGCCGAGGCCGACGGGCTCGCCGGTGACTACCGCCTGGTCTTCAACACCGGGGCGGGTGCCGGCCAGGTCGTCTTCCACACCCACCTCCACGTCCTCGGTGGCCGCCCGCTGAGCTGGCCGCCCGGATGAGGCGACGACTGGCCTCGCTGGCCGCCCTGGCGCTCTCGCTGACGATGCTGGGCGCGTGTGCCGACGACGACGCCCCCGACGCGGGCACGCCCGCCGACCGGCTCGTCGAGCCGAGCGACGCGGCCACCGCCGGCGACGACCACCACGAGGGGGCCGAGGCGGTCGCGGCCAAGAAGCTGCGTCCCGACGAGCGCCGGGTCACCGTCTCCATGGACGAGACCTACACGCCCTCGTCCCCGACCGGCAAGGGCACCGACGACTACCGGTGCTTCCTCATCGACCCCGGCCTGGAGAAGCCGGAGTTCCTGACCGGCACCCACGTGCTGCCCGGCAACCCCGAGGTCGTGCACCACGTCATCCTCTTCAAGGTGGAGCCCTCGGACGTGCCGCGCGCCGAGGACCTGGACGCCGCCGAGGACGGCCCCGGCTGGACCTGCTTCGGCGGCTCCGGCCTCCAGGCGCCGGCCGACCAGCTGACCGACGCGGGCTGGCTCGCCGCGTGGGCGCCCGGTGGCGAGGAGTCGGTGACCAAGCCGGGACACGGCGTGCGCCTGGAGAAGGGGACGCGGGTGATCATGCAGGTGCACTACAACCTGCTCGCCGGCCCCCAGCCCGACGTGAGCGCCACCCAGCTGCGGCTCAAGCCCGTCTCGGAGTCGATGACCGGGCTGCAGACGGTGCTGCTGCCGGCACCGGTGGAGATGCCGTGCCGTCCGGAGCATGCCGATGGCCGGTTCTGCGACCGGAGCCTGTCCATGCTGGACCTGCGCAACCGGATCGGGCCCGACGGCGACCGGACGGCCAACCTGCTCCACCTGCTGTGCGGCGACGACTGGGAGGCCGGCGAGCGCACCGAGTGCGTGCGCACCTTCCGGGAGCCGATGACCGTCCACGGCGTCGCCGGTCACATGCACCTGCTGGGCAAGGAGATCAAGATCGAGGTCAATCCGGGGACGCCACGTGCCCGGACGATCCTCGACATCGGGGTGTGGGACTTCGACGACCAGGGCGGGATCCCGATCGACCCGGTCAAGATCGCCCCGGGAGACGAGGTCAAGGTCAGCTGCCGGCACAGCCAGGAGCTCCGCGACCAGCTGCCGTCGTTCGAGGGCCAGCCGGACCGGTACGTCGTGTGGGGCGACGGGACGACCGACGAGATGTGCCTGGGGATGCTGACGGTCAGCAAGCCGTGACCCCGGCTCCCGCCGCTCGGGAGAAAGTGACTGGGGGCGGCACCCATGCTCGGCGTAGCATGGGTGCCGCCCACTCGTCGTCCCGGAAGGTCGCCCCACAGGGGATCCATGACTGACTCACCGCTCATCACCAAGCACACCGTCGTGGTGCCGAACAGCATCAACATGGTCAGCGTCCTGGGTCCGGGGGACGAGCACCTCGCCTTCATCGAGGAGTCCTTCGACACCGACGTCCACGTCCGCGGCAACCGGGTCACCTTCCACGGCGACGCCGCCGAGATCGCGCTGGCCGAGCGGCTCCTGGACGAGGTCGTCGCGATCCTGCGCACCGGCCAGGGCGTGACCATCGAGACCATCGAGCGCATCGTCTCGATGCTGCGTCAGGAGACCACCGAGCGCCCGGCCGACGTGCTGTCGCTCAACATCCTCTCCAACCGCGGTCGCACCATCCGCCCCAAGACGCTCAACCAGAAGCGCTACGTCGACTCCATCGACAAGCACACGATCACCTTCGGCATCGGCCCCGCCGGCACCGGGAAGACGTACCTGGCCATGGCCAAGGCGGTCCAGGCCCTGCAGACCAAGGCGGTCACCCGGATCATCCTCACCCGTCCCGCGGTGGAGGCCGGCGAGCGGCTGGGCTACCTGCCCGGCACGCTCAGCGAGAAGATCGATCCCTACCTGCGGCCGCTCTACGACGCGCTGCACGACATGATCGACCCCGAGACCATCCCCAAGCTGCTGGCGGCCGGGACGATCGAGGTGGCACCGCTGGCCTACATGCGCGGCCGGACGCTGAACGACGCGTTCATCATCCTCGACGAGGCCCAGAACACCTCCCCGGAGCAGATGAAGATGTTCCTGACCCGCCTCGGGTTCGGCTCCAAGATCGTGGTCACCGGTGACGTCACCCAGGTTGACCTGCCGGGCGGGGTCAAGTCGGGGCTCAAGGTCGTGGAGAGCATCCTGACCGGGGTCGAGGACGTCGTCTTCAACCGGCTCACCAGCCACGACGTGGTGCGCCACCGCCTCGTCGGCAAGATCGTCGCGGCCTACGACGAGTTCGACGCCCGTGTCGAGAGCGCGCCGCACGCCTCGGGCAAGGAGCGCCGCTCGTGACGATCGAGATCCTCAACGAGTCCGGTCACGAGCTCGACGTCCAGCGCCTGGCCTCCCTGAGCCGCTTCGTGATGGACAGCATGCGGGTGCACCCGATGGCCGAGCTCTGCATCAAGGCCGTCGACGAGGCCACGATCGCCGAGCTCAACGAGAAGTGGATGGAGAAGGAGGGCCCGACCGACGTGCTGGCCTTCCCGATGGACGAGCTGCGTCCCGGCCTGGTCGACGAGGAGCCGGAGGAGGGGGTGCTGGGCGACCTGGTGCTCTGCCCGGCGGTGGCCGAGCGCCAGGGCGAGGCCGCCGGCCACGGCACCACCGACGAGATCGAGCTGCTGACCGTGCACGGCATCCTCCACCTGCTGGGCTACGACCACGCGGAGCCCGAGGAGCACAAGGTGATGTTCGACCTGCAGGCCCAGCTCCTGGACCGCTGGCGCACCGCGCCTGCCGACCGGTGAGCGCCGCCACAGCGGGGGTGCCACGATGACCGAGCTCGCCTGGGCGCTGGGGGCCGCCGCGATGGTGCTGCTGGCCGGGGTCTTCTCGGCCGCCGACGCGGCGCTGAGCGGGTTCTCCCGGGCGCGCGCGGAGGAGCTCCTCGCCGAGGGGCGGACGCGGGCCCGGCGGGTGCTGCAGATCCTCGACGACTCCCCGCGCTACCTCAACACCGTGCTGATGCTGCGCTTGCTCTTCGAGGTCGGCGCGATCGTCGTGGTCACCCTGCTGCTGCACGACTTCTGGGACGGCGAGTGGTGGCCCACCCTGCTCTCGGCCCTGGGGACGATGCTGCTGATCTCCTTCGTCGTCATCGGCGTCGCGCCGCGGACGCTGGGGCGCCAGCACCACGTCAGCGTGGGTCTCGCCCTGGCCGGGCCGGTGGCGCTGGTGACCCGGATCCTGGGCCCGGTGCCCCAGCTGCTGATCCTGCTGGGCAACGCGATCACCCCGGGGCGCGGCTTCCGTCGCGGCCCCTTCTCCACCGAGACCGAGCTGCGCGAGCTCGTCGACCTGGCGGAGGCCTCCTCGGTGATCGAGGAGGGGGAGCGCAAGATGATCCACTCCGTCTTCCAGCTCGGCGACACCATCGCCCGCGAGGTGATGGTGCCCCGACCCGACATCGTCTACCTCGAGCGGCACAAGAACCTCCGCCAGGCGATGTCGCTGTTCCTGCGCAGCGGCTACTCGCGGGTCCCGGTGATCGAGGAGAACCTCGACGACATCGTGGGGATCGCCTACTTCAAGGACATCGTGCGGCGGGACTTCGAGGACCCCGACGTGGAGACGACCCAGCGCATCGACGAGCTGATGCGGCCGGTTTACCACGTGCCCGACTCCAAGCCCGCGGACGCGCTGCTCGCGGAGATGCAGGCCTCGCGCCAGCACATCGCGGTGGTCGTCGACGAGTACGGCGGCACCGCCGGCCTGGTCACCATCGAGGACGTCCTCGAGGAGATCGTGGGTGAGATCACCGACGAGTACGACGAGGCCGAGGTGCAGGTCGAGAGCACCCCGCACGGCACCCGGGTCTCCTCCCGCTTCCCCGTGGGCGACCTGGGGGAGGTCTTCGGGATCCACGTGATCGACGACGACGTCGACACGGTGTGGGGACTGATGGCCAAGCACCTGGGCAAGGTCCCGATCCCTGGGTCCGCGGTCGAGGTGCACGGCCTGCGCTTCGAGGCGGAGGGGCCCTCGGGGCGTCGGAACAAGGTGGGCACCGTCCTGGTCAACCGGGTGGCGGACGAGGACGACGAGGACGACGAGTCGGCCGTGGCGGCCGGGAGCGAGGGTGGATCCGATGGCTGAGAACGGCGGCGGACAGGTGCTGGAGGCCGAGGACGCCAAGCTGGTGACGCTGGCCCGGGCCACCCGCGCTCGGGTGGGTGCCGCGCAGGGCGCCGCGGTGCGCGACACCGACGGCCGGACCTACGCGGCCGCCAGCGTCGAGCTGCGGTCGCTGCGGCTCAGTGCGCTGCAGGTCGCGGTGGCGATGGCCCACTCCTCGGGCTCGCGGGGCCTGGAGGCCGCCGTCCTGCTCGGAGCCGACTCGCTGGGCGAGGAGGACCGCGCGGTCCTGGTCGAGTTCGCCTCGCCCGAGGTCGTCGTCCACCTGGGCGACATCCGGGGCACGGTCAGCGCCAGCGGCGCCGCGGCGGAGCTGGGCACGGTGCCGGGCGCCTGACACGGTCAGGCGGTGGTCAGGGGCTGTCGCGCGGGGCCGGAGCGCCCTAGCCTGTCGTAGGTGAGCCTTCTCGTGGCTCCTTCCGAGGGGCGCAGGCACCAGGCCGCGGTCGACCGACTGCGGGCCTCCTGGGCGGCCCTGCCACCCAACGCCCCGGTGCGGCTGAGCAAGAGGACGACGAACCTCTTCCGCCCCCGCGACGGCGCCTCCCAAGGGCTCGACGTCTCCGGCCTGGACGGGGTCCTCGCGGTCGACGCGGCCGGCATGACCGCCCAGGTGCAGGGCATGTGCACCTACGAGCGCCTGACCGCCGCCACGCTGCCGCACGGGCTGGCGCCGCTGGTGGTGCCCCAGCTGCGCACCATCACCCTGGGCGGGGCGGTGAGCGGCCTCGGCATCGAGGCGACCAGCTTCCGCAACGGCCTGCCCCACGAGTCGGTCACGGAGATGGACGTCCTCACCGGAGCCGGGGAGATCGTCACGGTCCGGCCGGGGGACGACCTCTTCGACGCCTTCCCCAACTCCTACGGCTCGCTCGGCTACGCCACCCGGCTGGAGATCGAGCTCGAGCGGGTGGGCGGGTTCGTCGCCCTGCGCCACGTCCGGTTCCACTCCGTCGACGACCTCGCGGCGGCGGTGGCGGAGGTGGTGGGCACCCGGCAGTGGCAGGGCGAGCAGGTGGACGCCATGGACGGCGTCGCCTTCGCGCCCGGAGACCTGCGGCTCACGCTGGCCCGCTACGACGCGGAGCCGGGGCCCACCTCGGACTACACCCGGGAGGCGGTCTACTACCGGTCCGTGCGGGGCCGCTCGGCCGACCTCCTCACCGCCCACGACTACCTGTGGCGCTGGGACACCGACTGGTTCTGGTGCTCGGCCGCGTTCGGGCTGGAGCGGCCGTGGGTGCGCCGGCTCTGGCCCCGTCGCCTGCGCCGCTCCGACGTCTACCAGCGACTCGTCGCGCTGGACCGCCGCTACGGGGTGGTGGACCGGCTGGACCGTCGGGCGGGGCGGCCGGCCCGGGAGCGGGTGGTCCAGGACGTCGAGGTCCCGCTCGAGCGCCTCGGCGAGTTCCTCGGCTGGTTCGACGCCGAGGTGGGCATGCGGCCGGTCTGGCTCTGCCCGCTGCGCCTGCGCTCCCCGCGCCCCTGGCCGACCTATCCGCTGCGACCGGGCACGACGTACGTCAACCTCGGCTTCTGGGGGACCGTCCCGGTGGGTCCGGGTGCCGCCGAGGCCCCGGTCAACCGCGCCGTGGAGCGGGCGGTCGCGGAGCTGGGCGGCCACAAGTCCCTCTACTCCGAGGCGTTCTACGACCGCGAGACGTTCGACAGCCTCTACGGGGGCGACGTGCTCGCCGCCGTGAAGGCGACGTACGACCCACAGGACCGGCTCACCCCCCTGTACGACAAGGCGGTACGACGACGATGACTGCGACCATGCCCCGCACCATGACGATCGCCGAGGCGGTCGAGTCGCTGATGCGCGACGAGCTCCCCCTGCGGTTCACCGCCTACGACGGCAGCGCGACCGGGCCCGAGGACTCGCCGCTGGGCCTGCACCTGCGCGCCGAGCGCGGGCTCTCCTACCTCCTCACGGCGCCCGGTGACCTCGGTCTGGCCCGCGCCTACGTCGCCGGGGACCTCGAGATGGAGGGTGTCCATCCGGGGGACCCCTACGACCTGCTCGCGCTGCTGCTGGACCGCACCGGGTTCCGCGTCCCCGGAGCGACCGAGAGGATGCCGCTGCTCCGCTCCCTCGGGCTCGCCCACCTGGTCCCGCCCAAGCCGCCGCCGGAGGAGCACCTGCCCCGGTGGCGCCGGGCCGTCGAGGGACTGCGGCACACCAGGGCCCGGGACGCCGCGGTCATCGAGCACCACTACGACGTCTCCAACCGCTTCTACGAGAGCGTGCTCGGCCCCTCCATGACCTACACCTGCGCCCTCTACCCGGAGGCCACCTCGACGCTGGAGGAGGCACAGGCGGCCAAGCACGAGCTGGTGGCGAGCAAGCTGGGGCTCACCGCGGGCCAGCGGCTGCTCGACACCGGCTGCGGGTGGGGCGGGATGGCGATGCACGCCGCCCGCGAGCACGGGGTGAGCGTCCTGGCGGTGACGCTCTCCGCGCAGCAGGCCGCCTGGGCACGTCACCGCGTCGAGGAGGCCGGTCTCGGTCACCTCGTACAGGTGCGGCACCAGGACTACCGCGAGGTCTCCGAGACGGGGTTCGACGCGATCTCGTCCATCGGCCTGACCGAGCACATCGGCGTGCGCAACTACCCGTCCTACTTCCGTCACCTGCACGACCGGCTGCGGCCCGGGGGGCGGCTCCTCAACCACTGCATCACCCGGCCGCACAACCGGCGCGCCGAGACGGGGGCGTTCATCGACCGCTACGTCTTCCCCGACGGGGAGCTGACGGGGGTGGGGCGCATCGTCACCGAGGCCCAGAACGCCGGCCTGGAGCTGCAGCACGTGGAGAACCTGCGCGAGCACTACGCCCTGACGCTGCGGGACTGGTGCGCCAACCTGCGCGAGCACTGGGACGAGTGCGTCGCGGAGTCCGGCGCCGGCACCGCGCGGGTGTGGGGCCTCTACATGGCCGGGTCCCGGCTGGGCTTCGAGCGCAACACCGTCGAGCTGCACCAGGCGCTGCTCACCCGCACCGAGCCCAGTGCCCCCGGGGGATTGGGGCTGGGGTCCCACTGGTGACTAGCCTGAGCGGGTGAGCACCCGCGCCGAGCACTACACCGCCCAGGTGCTGAGCCGTGAGCAGCTCTCGCCGCACCTGGTGCGTCTCGTGCTGGGCGGCCCGGGGCTGGCCGGCTTCGAGACCACCGGGGTCCCCGACGAGTGGGTGGGCCTGGTGGTGCCCGGCCAGTTCCAGAGCCGCTACTACACGGTCCGGTCCTGGGACGGCTCCCAGCTGGTGCTCGACGTGGTGGTGCACGAGACGGGACTGGTCACCGAGTGGGCGCGGGGCGACTGCGCGGGCGACACCGTCACCGTCACCGAGCCGAAGGCGTCCTTCGCCCCGCCGCCGGGCGCGCAGTGGCTGGTGCTGGCCGGCGACCTGACGGCCGTGCCGGCGATTGCGCGGATCGCGGAGTCGCGGCCGGACCTTCAGACCCACGTCCTGGCCGAGGTCTCCGACGACCTGGCCGACTACCTGCCCGCTCACGTGCACGTCACCTGGCTCGCCCCGCCGGCCGAGGGCGAGAGCCGGCTGGCGAGCGTGGTCGAGTCCCTGGAATGGCCCCCGGGTGAGGGCTACTTCTGGATGGCGGGGGAGTCCGCCCAGATGCGGGCGATCCGCAAGCACCTCATGCGCGTGGTGCGGATGCCCTCGAGCCACTACGACGTGATGGGCTACTGGCGGTCGACCGCCGGGCGCCAGCCGAGGTCCGTTGACCCAGGACCGATCCACCGGGCGGGGATCGCCGCCGGCAAGAGCGACCAGGAGATCTGGGCGGACTACGACGCCGCCCGGGAGGACACATGACAGAGACCACCCCGGCCCACCGCAGCGGCTTCGTGTCGTTCGTCGGCCGTCCCAACGCGGGCAAGTCGACCCTGACCAACGCCCTGGTCGGCAGCAAGGTGGTGATCACCTCCTCCAAGCCACAGACCACCCGCACCGTGGTCCGGGGCATCGTGCACCGTCCCGACGCCCAGCTGATCCTGGTCGACACCCCGGGACTGCACCGTCCCCGCACCCTGCTCGGCGAGCGCCTCAACGACCTGGTCAAGACGACCTGGGCCGAGGTGGACGTGGTGGCGGTCTGCTTCCCGGCCAACGAGAAGATCGGCCCCGGCGACCGGTTCATCGTCAAGGAGCTCGGCAAGGTGAGGCGCACCGTCAAGGTCGCCATCGCCACCAAGACCGATCTGGCCACCCCCGAGCAGATCGGCGAGCACCTGCTCGCCATCCAGGCGCTGGGCGAGGAGACGGGCACCGAGTGGGCCGAGATCGTCCCCGTCTCGGCGCTCGCCGGCAGCCAGGTCGGCCTCCTCGCCGACCTGCTCGTCGGGCTGCTCCCGGAAGGGCCGCAGCTCTACCCCGACGGCGACCTGACCGACGCCCCGGAGGAGATCCTGGTGGCCGAGCTGATCCGTGAGGCGGCGCTGGAGGGCGTGCGCGACGAGCTCCCGCACTCGATCGCGGTGACGGTCGAGGAGATGAACCTGCGTGAGGACCGGCCCGAGGACAAGCCGCTGCTCGACATCCACGCCAACCTCTACGTCGAGCGGGACTCCCAGAAGGGGATCATGATCGGCCACAAGGGCGCCCGCCTGCGCGACGTCGGCCGGGCCGCCCGGCTCCAGATCGAGGCGCTGCTCGGCACCCCGGTCTACCTGGACCTGCACGTCAAGATCGCCAAGGACTGGCAGCGCGACCCCAGGCAGCTGCGCAAGCTCGGCTTCTAGTCCCGCTGCCGGCGCGACGGTCCCCTAGTCGGTGACGGCGGTCCAGCAGAGGCCGTGGTGCCGGCCCGCGCGCCACTGCTCCCGGGTCGGGCGCTCCTCGGCCCAGGAGAAGTCCAGGGGGTCGTCGGCGCGCTCGCGAGCCGCCTCGGTGCACGGGCCGTCCATCAGCCGCTTCGTGCGGGCGGCCCCGGGATAGCGCCCGTCGCCCAGGTCGACGCTGGCCACCGCCCGCCAGGTGTGCCGGCGCGAGCAGGGGACGCGCCGGGACGCGCGGGTGCCCGGCTCGGCGGTGGCGCAGGTGGCGAAGGCGTCGCGCCGCCCAGGGTCGTCGAGGATCCCGGCCAGCGCGCCCGGGGCCGGCAGCGGGACCAGGGAGCGGTCGGGCCCGGGCGCGACCACGTCGCAGCGCAGCCAGCGGGCACCCCGCTCGGCCTCCTCCACCGTGGGGGTGAACCACACGGTGGTGAGCATGCTGAGCCGGAGCTGCTCCTCGGTGCCGCCCAGGTGGCGACGCAGGCGTCGCGAGCAGGTCTGGGCCGCCTGGCGCTGGACGCGGGGTGCGTCGACCCGCAGCCGGCGGCCCCGGTGGCGCAGGTCGAGCTTGCCGACGTGGAAGGTCACCGAGGTGTGCTTGCGCCGGCACGGCACGGCGGGGCGGTCGACGACCGCGGCCAGGGCATCGCGGTGGCGCAGCCGGTAGCACCGGCCGGCCCGCGGCGGCTTGGGTCGTTCCTGCGCCGCCGCGCTGCCGGCAGCGCTGGGGGAGTCGGAGTCGGCCGGGTCGGACCCGCCGCCCCCTGAGCAGCCCGACAGGAGCAGGAGCAGCAGGCAGCCGACCGTGAGCGCCCGGCGGGTCATCCGGCCTCCACCGGCACCGGTGCGGGGTGTCGCGTGGGCGGGAGAGTCGTCACGATGTTCACCGCTCCCGACACTAGCGCGGACGCCCTCCGGCGGCGGGGCGTTCCCAGCCCGTCGCCTGCCTAGCCCATCAGCAGGGCCGCGACCGTTCCCCCGAGCTCGTAGGCCGCCTCGCGATGACCGTCGTCCACGTCGCCGAGGACCTCCACCACCTCCGCCGCCTGCCGCCAGGGGAGGGCGCCGACGATCGACTGCACCGAGCGGACCGCCCCCGTGGTGTCGTAGCGCCCGTGGACCAGTAGGCCGTAGGGCTTCCGCCCGCCCTCCGCGGCACCGGCTGCGCCGTCGTCGGTGAGCGCGCCGCCGGCCTCGAGGAAGACGGAGTCGAAGAAGTGCTTCAGGGCGCCCGACATGTAGCCGAAGTTGGCCGGGGTGACCAGGAGGTAGCCGTCGGCGGCCAGCACCTCGGCCGCGCTCGCCTCGAGGGCCGGACGCACCGTCACCTCGACGCCCTCGATCGCCTCGTCGCGCGTCCCGGCCACCACGGCGTCCGTCAGTCGACGGACCGACGGTGTGGGGGAGTGGTGGACGATCAGCAGGCGGGCCATGGGCCCGAGACTAGGACGACCGCCCGCCCCGGGAGGTCGATGGGCTAGGGTGTGGGCGTCATGACGAGCTCTCTTCTCCTCCTTCGCCGCCGCAACGAGGCCTGACCCACCGGCCACCTCGTTGCGGAGTGCGTGCTGCGTGCCGGTCGCCCCATCTCCTGCGACGAGAGAGAAACCATGACTGACCTGAGCAACACCCACAACCGGCAGCGCCCCACCCCGATGCCGTTCGAGCGCTACCGGCCGTTCGTCCCCGTCGACCTGCCCGACCGGACGTGGCCGACCCGCAAGATCGAGCGCGCCCCGAGGTGGCTCTCCACCGACCTGCGCGACGGCAACCAGGCCCTGATCGACCCGATGACCCCGGCCCGCAAGCACGCGATGTTCGAGCTGCTGGTCAAGATGGGCTACAAGGAGATCGAGGTCGGCTTCCCGAGCGCCAGCCAGACCGACTTCGACTTCGTGCGCGAGCTGATCGAGCAGGACCGGATCCCGGACGACGTGCAGATCTCGGTGCTGACCCAGGCGCGTGAGGACCTCATCGAGCGCACGGTGCAGTCGCTGGTCGGGGCGGACCGGGCGACCGTCCACCTCTACAACGCGACCGCCCCGCTCTTCCAGCGGGTGGTCTTCCAGGTCACCCCCGACGAGTGCCGCAGCATTGCCACCCGGGGGACCGAGCTGGTCGTCAAGTACGCCGAGGAGCTGCTCGGGGACGTCGTCGGCTCCGGGAGCTTCGGCTACCAGTACAGCCCCGAGATCTTCACCCAGTCCGACACCGACTTCGCGCTCGAGGTGTGCGAGGCCGTCTCCGACGTGTGGCAGCCGGAGGCGGGCCGCGAGATCATCCTCAACCTGCCGGCGACCGTGGAGATGTCCACGCCCAACACCTACGCCGACCAGATCGAGTACTTCTCCCGCGGGCTGACCCGCCGGGAGCACAGCGCGATCAGCCTGCACCCGCACAACGACCGAGGCACCGCGGTGGCCGCCACCGAGCTCGGCCTGATGGCGGGGGCGGACCGGGTGGAGGGCTGTCTCTTCGGCCACGGGGAGCGCACCGGCAACGTCGACCTCGTCACCCTGGCGATGAACCTCTTCAGCCAGGGGGTGGACCCGCAGGTCGACCTCTCCGACATCGACGAGGTGCGCCGCACCGTCGAGTACTGCACCAACCTGCCGGTCCACCCGCGACACCCCTACGCCGGCGACCTCGTCTACACCGCCTTCTCCGGGTCGCACCAGGACGCGATCAAGAAGGGGCTGGAGGACCTCCAGCGCCGCGCCGCCCAGCAGGGCGTCCCGGTCCAGCAGATGCCGTGGGAGGCGCCGTACCTGCCGATCGACCCCAAGGACGTGGGCCGCAGCTACGAGGCGGTCATCCGGGTCAACAGCCAGTCCGGCAAGGGCGGCGTGGCCTACCTGCTGAAGGCCGAGCACAACCTGGACCTGCCGCGGCGCGCCCAGATCGAGTTCAGCCGGGTGATCCAGCAGCGCACCGACGCCGAGGGCGGCGAGGTCACGCCCGACGAGATCTGGTCGGTCTTCCGCAGCGAGTACCTGGACCGGACCTCCCCGCTGTCGCTCAACTCCGTCCACACCTCCTCCGCCGCGGGGGAGAAGGACCGGTTGAGCGTCAAGGTCTACGTCGACGGCGCCGAGCGCACCCTGGAGGGCATCGGCAACGGGCCCATCAACGCCTTCACCAACGCCCTCAACGACCTGGTCGCCGAGGAGCAGGCCAAGGGCAACCCCGACTACGCCGACCGCGGTGACGTGCGCGTGCTGGACTACCACGAGCACGCGCTCTCCGCCGGCGGGGACGCGATCGCCGCCGCCTACGTGGAGTGCGCCGTCGGCGACCAGATCCTGTGGGGCGTCGCCCTGGACGCCAACATCGTCACCGCCTCCCTCAAGGCCGTGATCAGCGCGGTGAACCGGGCCTGAGCGCCACCCCCACAGGCCGGGCCGGCGCGGCCCGGCCTCAGGGGGAGCTGACGGGCAGCCGCACCGTGACGGTGGTCCCCGCCAGGTGCGCCGACTCCAGCGTCACCGTCCCCCCGTGGGAGGTGACGATGGCGTGGACGATCGACAGGCCGAGTCCCGTGCCCTGGATGTGGCGTGACTGGGCCGTCGTGCTGCGCCAGAAGCGCGTGAAGAGGTTGCTCTGCTCCTCGCGCGGGATGCCGAGACCGGTGTCGGCCACGGTGAGGACGGCCGTGTCGTCCTCCACGGCCAGGGAGCAGGTCACCCGTCCCCGCGCCTCGGTGAACTTCATCGCGTTGCTGAGCAGGTTCTCCAGGGCGCGCTCGAGCTGGGACCAGTCCCCGTCGACGAGCACCGGCTCGTCGGGGCGGTCGAAGCAGAGGGTGAGGCGCCGGGCGGCCTCCGACGCGGCGGCGCTGTGCTCGAGCGCGTCGACGAGGTCGACCAGGTCGATCCTGGACCGCTCCCACCCGGGTACGTCGTCGGCGATGCCGTTGAGGGCCAGCAGGTTGTCGACGAGGGTCACCAGTCGCTCGCCGTTGCGGTTGATCGCGTCGACCACCGGGGTCTGCTGCTCGGGGATCTCCCCGAAGTCGCCGTCCTGGAGCAGCTCGGTGTAGCCGACGATGCTGGCCACCGGGGTCCTCAGCTCGTGGCTGACGGTGGAGACGAACTCGTCCTTGGCCGAGTCGAGGTTGCGCAGGCGCTCGACGACCATCCGCTCCTTCTCCAGGGCGGTGGCCAGCATCTCCTGGGTCCGGCGCGACTCGGTCACGTCGGTGGCCACGCACAGGTAGCCGATCAGCGAGGAGCTGTGGTCGGTGACCCGGGTCAACGACATCGAGACCAGGGCCCGGCTGCCGTCCGAGCGTCGCCAGGACCAGTCCTGCGACGGCGCGTCGACGAGCTGGTGCAGCAGGGTCAGGAACGAGGGGGAGGAGCCGTGCTCGTGCGCCCAGGCGGCGAGCTCGTCGGGGACGAGGAGGTCGACGAAGGGGGTGCCGATCATCTCGAAGGGGGCCACGGCGAGCAGCTTCTGCGCGCCGGCGTTGAAGAGGGTGATCCGACCCTCGAGGTCGACCCCGATCATGGCCGTGTCGAGCGCCGCGGCGAGCAGGTGCTGGGTCATCTCGGAGGCGTTGAGCTCGGCGGTGATGTCGATCCCGGTCATCACCACGTAGGAGGCCTGGCCCTCGGGGTCGGTGGCGATCCCGCTGGTCCAGGCGAGCCGGCGCTCCCGCCCCTCCCCGTCGAGCAGGACCCCGTCGATGCTGGCGGGGACGTCGGGCAGGCCGCCCCCCGAGAACAGCTCGCGTGCCAGGTCGCGGTGCTCGGGCATCACGAGCACGTCCCAGACCGGCCGCCCGACCAGCTTCTCGACGGGCATCCCCAGCAGCCTGCCGAGGGCGGGGTTGGCCCGGACCAGGGTGCCCTGCAGGTCGCTCACCACGATCACGCAGGCGGTGGTGGCCAAGGTGATGTCGGTGAGCCGCCGCTCCGCGTCGAGGTCGGCGCGCGCCTCCCGCTCGCTGGTCAGGTCGAGGAGCTGGGCGTTGAACATGGGCTCGCCGGAGGAGCCCGAGAGCCTGGTGATGCTGAGCAGCACCTGACGCTCGGGGCGGTGGCGGATGCGACCCTCGCCCCGCCACCCGGTGACTCCTGGGGCAGCCATCTGGGCGGCGATGTCGGTCAGGGAGGTCTCGGTGCGGAGGATCTTGTCGAGGGGACGCCCCACCACCTCACCGCGCTCGAGGCCCAGCAGGGTCGTGGTCTGCTGGTTGGCGTCGTAGACCGTGAAGCGGTCCCGGTCCATCCGCAGGACGAGCATCGCCACCAGGGACTCGGAGAAGTTGCGCTGGAAGAGGTCGCTGCTGGCCCGCAGCCGCTCGGTCAGGCGCAGCGTCTGCTCCACGTTGAGGGCCAGCGGCACGCAGATGAGCACCAGGCAGATGAGGAAGGTCTGGAGGAGCGAGGTGGCGTCCATCCGGTCGAGCGCGGGCCCCCCGATGCGTACGGCGAACGGACCCTGGCCCCGGGTGGTGGCCGCGGAGGCGACCACGGCCATCACGACGACCTCGACCGCGACCACCCGGAGCCCGAACCTGAAGGCGGCCCACACCAGGAAGGGGAACGGGACGAAGGTCATGGCCAGCACGTTGCCGAAGCCGAAGACGACGAGGGCCGCGAGGGTGACCCCGGTGGTCTGCAGGACCAGCTCCCAGAGCCGGATCGGCATCAGGGGCAGGCGCAGGCTGAGCAGGACGGGGGCGATCACCAGGATCGAGGCCGCGTGCGAGGAGCAGATCGCGAGCAGGTAGTGCCGCGGACTGTCGCCCCCGCCGGCCAGGGGCACGATCAGCGCCGCCACGACCCCGCCCACGGCGCTGGTCAGGGCCGTCGCCCCGACCAGGCGCAGGAAGTCGGTCTGGTCGGCGAGGACGGCGAGCCCGCCGTGACGCAGGCGCATGACCAGGGCGAAGACGACCGCCTCCAGCCCCACCAGGAGGCTGAGGACCAGGGCGAGGGGCACCGGGCGGTCACCGGCCAGGTTGGCGCCGGCGTTGGCGAGCACCACCAGGGGGACGGTCCACCACCACCAGCGACGCGGGGTCACCACCACGAGGGTGCACGCGATGCCGACCGGCGGCCACCAGGTGACCAGCGCGGACGAGCCGGCCGACGAGATGGTCAGGGTCAGGATGCCCGTGGCCAGGATGAGCACGACGAGTCCGAGCACGGTGCTGCGCCGCTCGAGCTCGCGGACTCGCGTGGACATGGGCACAGTGTTCCAGTCAGGCGGCCCGTTGGTGGGCATTCCTCGGTACTCGCGCCCACGGTCGCTAGATTGCCCTCATGTTGGTCTCTGAGCGGATCGGTCAGCTCTTCCTGCCGTCGGGGGACCGACTGGAGTTCACCGAGTACGGCGGAGGCGAGCGGTGGGTGGTGCTGCTCCACGGCGAGCTGCTCTCCCGGCGGATGCACCAGCCCCTGGCCAGGACCCTGGCGGCCGAGGGATTCCACGTGGTCACCCTCGACCTGCTCGGCCACGGCCGCTCCGACCGGCCGGCAGACCCCCTGGCCTACTCGGTGACCGCCTTCGGCGAGCAGGTGGTGGCCCTGCTCGACCACCTCGGAGCCGCGCGGGCGCTGGTCGGCGGTGTCTCCCTGGGGGCCAACGTGGCCCTGGAGGTGGCGGTGCAGGCACCCGAGCGGGTGCGGGGGCTGCTGCTGGAGGCGCCGCTGCTCGACAACGGGTTCGCCGCCGCCCTGGCCTGCTTCGCGCCGCTGATGGTCGGCGCGCGGGTGGCGCCGGCGGTCTTCTCGGGGGTGCGCAAGGCGAGCCGGGCGGTGCCCCGGGGCCTCGTCCCCTTCTGGGTGGGGGTGGCCCTGGACACCGGCAACCAGCGAGCCGACTCGGTCGCCGCAATGCTCCACGGGGTGCTCTTCGGCCGCCTCGCCCCGGACGCCGCGCAGCGCCGGGCCGTCACCGCCCCGGCCCTGGTCCTGTCCCACCGCGGCGACCCGGCCAGGCCCCTGGCGGACGCCCGGATGCTGACCCAGGAGCTGCCCCAGGCCCGCCTGGTGCGGACCCGGGGCCCATGGGAGTGGCGGCTCGAGCCCGCCCGGATGGACGCCGAGGCGCTCTCCTTCGCGCTGGACGTCTGGGAGGCCCGCGGGACGCGCCGTACCCGCAGGCGCAGCAGCAGCCGCTGATCACCGGCCCCGTCGGGCACAATGGTCCGGTGCCCCTGTACCGCGACGAGGCGGTCGTCCTGCGCACCCACAAGCTGGGGGAGGCCGACCGCATCATCACCCTGCTGACCCGCCAGCACGGGCTGGTGCGGGCGGTGGCCAAGGGCGTACGCCGGACCAGCTCCCGGTGGGGCTCCCGGCTGGAGCCCTTCACCCACGTCGACCTCCAGCTCGCCGAGGGACGCTCGCTGGACGTGATCACCCAGGCGGAGACGCTGACGCCCTTCCACTCCCGGCTGGGGCTGGACTACGACCGCTACACCGCGGGCACCGTCATGCTGGAGACCGCCCAGCGGCTGGTGGTGGAGGAGCGGGAGCCGGCGGTGCAGCAGTTCCTGCTCCTGGTGGGAGGTCTGCGGGCGATGGTGTCGGGGGAGCACGCGCCCGGGCAGGTCCTCGACTCCTACCTCCTGCGCTCCCTGTCGGTGGCGGGCTACGCGCCCTCCTTCGACCACTGCGTGCGGTGCGGCACCGAGGGTCCGCACCGGTTCTTCAGCCCCGCCGCCGGGGGCGCGCTCTGCACCCTGTGCAAGCTGCCGGGGTCGGCGACCCCGGCGCCGGAGACCCTGCGGCTGCTCGGCGCGCTGCTCGCCGGCGACTGGCCGGTCGTGCACGCGGCCGAGCCGCGTCACCTGCGGGAGGCCAGCGGCCTGGTCTCGGCCTACCTGGCCTGGCACGTCGAGCGAGGACTGCGCTCCCTGGAGCACGTGGAGCGCTGAGCGGCCAGGTCAGGCCGACCCGTACCGCCGGTCGCGGCGGGCGTACTCCTCCACGGCGGCCCACAGGTGGGTCCGGTCGACGTCGGGCCACAGCACGTCGGAGAAGACGAACTCGCTGTAGGCCGACTGCCAGGTCATGTAGTTGGACAGACGCTGCTCGCCCGAGGTGCGCCACACCATGTCGGCCTCCGACCACTCCGGCACGTAGAGGTGGCGGGCGATGGTCCGCTCGTCGATCCGGTCCGGGTTGAGGCGGCCGGCCGCGACCTCGCGGCCGATGGCCCGGACCGCGTCGGCGATCTCCGCCCGGCCCCCGTAGTTGACGCACATGGTCAGCGTCAGCACGTCGTTGTCCCGGGTGAGCTCCTCGGCGGTCTTCAGCTCCTTGATCACCGACCGCCACAGACGGGGGGCCCGGCCGGCCCACCTGACCCGCACCCCGAGCTCGTGCATCTCGTCGCGCCGGCGGCGGATGACGTCGCGGTTGAAGCCCATGAGGAAGCGCACCTCCTCGGGCGAGCGGGACCAGTTCTCGGTGGAGAAGGCGTAGGCCGAGATCGCCTTCACGCCGATCTCGATGGCGCCCTCGACCACGTCGAACAGGGAGCTCTCGCCCTGCTCGTGGCCGCGGGTGCGCGGCAGGCCCCGCTCCCTGGCCCACCGGCCGTTGCCGTCCATCACGACCGCGACGTGACGCGGCACCAGCTCGGCCGGGACGGCCGGGGGCCGGGCGCCCGAGGGATGGGGGGTCGGACGTCGGACCTCACGCTTCGCACCGGGACGCACAGCGGGAGCCTAGCCGCCGGACCCGGTGTGGTCGTCGTCGCCGGCCGGCGCGGTCAGGCAGGCCGGGCAGGTCCCGAAGATCTCCAGCTCGTGGCTGAGGTCGGCATAGCCGTGCTCGCGCGCGATGGCCTGGGTCCAGCGCTCCACCGCCGGGCCCTCCACCTCCACCGTGGCCCCGCACCCGCGGCAGACGAGGTGGTGGTGGTGGGTGGCCGAGCAGCGCCGGTACATCGCCTCGCCGTCCTCGTTGCGCAGCACGTCGACCGCGCCCGCGTCGGCGAGGGCGGCCAGGGTGCGGTAGACGGTGGCCAGGCCCACCTTCTCCCCTCGGGCCCGAAGCAGGTCGTGGATCTGCTGGGCGGAGCGGAAGTCGTCGAACGTGGCGAGGGTCTCCGAGACGGCCGTCCGCTGCCGGGTGGGGCGCAGGCCGGGCTCGGGCCGGGTGCTGTCAGTGCTCGTCATAGTGGGCCTCGTGCGGTGCGTGCCGGTGTCCGTCGTGCAGGTAGTCGACGTGGTCGCCGTGCGCCACCCCGCGGTGACCGCAACCCTCGCCGTGCCGGTGCGGGTGGTCCTCGGGGCGCAGGTGGGCCGCGTCCTGCGGCTCCGGCCCCTCGTCGACGAAGGGGAGACGGAGCCGCTGGCGTCGGCGCAGCAGCGCCCCGACCGGCCAGGTGAGCCCGAACAGCAGCAGGCTCAGCAGCACGATGGACGCGCCGGGGGCCACGTCGGCGCGGTAGGAGGCGGCGGCCGCGATCACCAGGCCGCCGAAGGAGGCGGCCAGGCCCACGCCCATCGCCAGCACCAGGGTGGCGCGGAACGAGCGGGCCAGCTGTTGTGCGGTGGCCACCGGCACCACCATCAGCGCCGAGACCAGCAGCAGGCCCACGGTGCGCATCGCGACGGTCACCGAGACCGCGGCCAGCACCGCGACGAGGAGGTTGTAGCCCCGGACCCGGAGCCCGGCGACCCGGGCGAACTCCTGGTCCTGGGAGACGGCGAAGAGCTGGGGTGAGAGACCCAGGCAGAGCACGGTCAGCACCACGGCGAAGGCGAGGGTGAAGACGACGTCCCCGCGGGAGACGCTGAGCAGGGAGCCGAAGAGGTACTGCTGCAGACGCGCGGTGCTCTCCCCGCCGACGCCGGCCACGAAGATGCCGCCGGCCAGCCCGCCGTAGAAGAGCAGCGCCAGGGCGAGGTCGCCGTTGGTGTTGCCGCGCTCACGGATCACCTCGATCGCCACCGCGCCGAGCACGGCCGCGAGCACCGCGGTCCAGGTCGGGGAGAAGCCGGTGACCAGGCCGATCGCGACGCCGGTGACCGCGACGTGGCCGAGGCCGTCGCCCATCAGGGACATCCGGCGCTGCACCAGGTAGGTGCCGACCGCGGGGACGGCGAGGCCGGTGAAGATCGCCGCCAGCAGGGCGCGCTGCATGAAGGGCAGGGAGAACAGCTCGAGAAGGTCGTTCATCGGTCGCCCTCCGGCGGGTCCAGGGGCGAGGCGACGAAGGGGACGTGGTCCTGCTGGGGCTCGACGTGGTGGTGGGTGTGCGCCTCGCCGAGATGGGGGGAGTGCACCTCGTGGTCGTCCAGGGGGGCGCCGTCGTAGGCGATCCGGCCGCTGCGCATCACCACGGCGCGGTCCACCAGCGGGCGCATCGGGCCCAGCTCGTGGGCGACCAGGATGATCGTCGCGCCGCGTCGCGCAAGGGTGCGCAGCGCGTCGGCGAGCGCCTCCTGGTGGGGCAGGTCCACCCCGGCCGTCGGCTCGTCGAGCAGGAAGAGCTCCGGCTCGCCGGCCAGCGCCCGGGCGATCAGCGCGCGTTGCTGCTGCCCCCCGGAGAGGGCGGTGATCCCGGTGCGGGACAGCTGCTCGAGGCCGACCACCTGCAGGGCGTCCTCGATCACCTGGCGGTCGTGGCGGCCCAGGGGCCGGAAGAGGCGCCGCCGGGTGAGCCGGCCGGAGGCGACCACCTCCCAGACCGAGGCGGGCACGCCCGAGCCGGCCCCGGCGCGCTGCGGGACGAAGCCCACCCGGTGCCAGTCGCGGAAGGTCGCGAGCGGGGTGCCGAACAGGGACGCCGAGCCGGCGGCCAGGGGGCGCAGGCCGGTGGTGGCGCGCACCAGGGTGGACTTGCCGGAGCCGTTGGCGCCCATCAGGGCGACGAACTCCCCGGTCCGCACGGTGAGATCGACGCCGCGCACCACCGGGCGGCCGTCGATGGACACCGACACGTTGCGCAGCTCGACCGGCGGCTGGCCGGGGTCGCTCAGCATCCGTCGGCCCGCCGGAGCGCCGCGAGGTTGTCGCGCATCAGGGAGAGGTAGTCGGCCCCCGCGCTGCTGTCGGCCAGCCCTTCGATCGGGTCGAGGGTGTCGGTGGTCAGCCCGGTGTCCTCGGCCAGGGTGCGGGCCGGCGCCGCGGAGCCCAGGGTCTCGCTGAAGACGGTGGTGAGTCCTTCTTCGCGGATCAGCTCCTGGAGGTGCTGGAGGTCGGCGGCCGTGGGCTCGGCGTCGGGGGAGAGGCCGGCGATCGGCTCGAACTCCAGCCCGTACTTGCGCAGGTAGCCGAAGGCGTCGTGGCTCACCACCACCACGTTGCGCTCGCACCCGGCCAGCCCGTCGGCGTACTCCTGGTCCAGCTCCTCCAGCCGGCTGCGGAGCCGAGCCGCGCCGGCGGCGTACTCCTCGGCGCCCTCGGGGTCGACCTGCGCGAGCTCGTCGGCCACGGCGTCGCCCAGGTCGGCCATCAGCAGCGGGTCGAGCCAGAAGTGGGGGTCGTCCTCGCCGTGGTCGTGCCCCTGGTCGGCGTGGTCGCCGGCGTGCTCGTGGTCGTGGCCCTCGGCGGCGGGGGCCAGGTCGATGACGTCCTCGACGTCGAGGACGGCGCCCTCGGCGTTCTGCTCGGCCGCCTCCTCCACCTCGGGCTGGAGGGCGGCGTGGGTGAGCACCAGGTCGGCCGAGGCGAGGTCCGCGGTCTTCTCGATCGTCAGCCCGCCGTCGTGCGCCTCCTGGCCCGGCTTGGTCAGGTTGACCACGTCGGCCCGGTCTCCGGCGACCTGCTCGGCGACCCAGGCCAGGGGGTAGAACCCGGCGGCCACCTCGACGGGGGCGTCCGCGGCCCGGCCCTGGTCGTCCGAGGTGCCGCACCCGGCGGCGAGGAGGGCGGTCGGGAGCAGCAGTGCGAGGGTGGTGCGAGTGTTCATGAGAACCATTCTCACACCGGTCGCCAGCGCGTGCCACCTCGGGCCCCACCCCCGGGTCGGCCGGCGCCTAGGCTGGCCCGGTGATCGTGATCAACAGGTTCCAGGTGCCCGCCCAGGCCGCGGAGCAGTTCCGCGACGACCTCCAGCGCGCGCTGGAGACCCTGGCGCAGCGGCCGGGCTACGTCCGCGGCGGCGTCGGCCGCAACCTCGACGACCCGGAGCTGTGGGTGCTGCACAGCGAGTGGCGCGACGTGGGCTCCTACCGCCGCGCGCTCTCCTCCTACGAGGTCAAGCTCACCGCCGTCCCGGTGCTGAGCCGGGCCATCGACGAGCCCAGCGCCTACGAGACCGTGCTGCCGGGAGCCGCCCTCAACGAGGCGCGGAGCCGCTCGATACCCTGATCCTTCGAGGTCGGCAGCCAGCCGGCCGTGCGCTCAGGAGCTCACCCGTGGCCAAGCCGCCCCCCACGCCCGTCGACAACGTCGTCTCGCTCGCCAAGCGGCGGGGCTTCGTCTACCCCTGCGGGGAGATCTACGGCGGCACCCGGTCGGCCTGGGACTACGGCCCGCTCGGTGTCGAGCTCAAGGAGAACATCAAGCGGCAGTGGTGGCGCTCGGTGGTGCAGCGCCGCCAGGACGTCGTCGGCCTCGACTCCAGCATCATCCTCCCGCGTCAGACCTGGGAGGCCTCCGGCCACGTCGACACCTTCAACGACCCGCTGACCGAGTGCCAGTCGTGCCACAAGCGCTACCGCGCCGACCACCTCCAGGAGGCGTACGCGGAGAAGAAGGGCCTCGACGACCCCGACGCCGTCGACCTGCGCGAGGTCGCCTGCGCCAACTGCGGCACCCGTGGCGCGTGGACGGAGCCGCGCCAGTTCTCCGGGATGCTCAAGACCCACCTCGGTGTCACCGAGGACGAGTCCGGCATGCACTACCTGCGTCCCGAGACCGCGCAGGGCATCTTCCTCAACTTCGCCAACGTGGTGACCTCGAGCCGGATGAAGCCCCCGTTCGGCATCGCCCAGATCGGCAAGAGCTTCCGCAACGAGATCACGCCGGGCAACTTCATCTTCCGCACCCGCGAGTTCGAGCAGATGGAGATGGAGTTCTTCGTCAAGCCCGGCGAGGACGAGGAGTGGCACCAGTACTGGATCGACGAGCGCACCCGCTGGTACACCGACCTCGGGATCAACCCCGACAACCTGCGCCACTTCGAGCACCCGAAGGAGAAGCTGAGCCACTACTCCAAGCGGACCGTCGACATCGAGTACCGCTTCCGGTTCGCCGGCTCGGAGTGGGGCGAGCTCGAGGGGGTGGCCAACCGCACCGACTTCGACCTGACCACCCACTCCCAGCACTCCGGCCAGGACCTGAGCTACTTCGACCAGGCGGCCAACGAGCGCTACGTCCCCTACGTCATCGAGCCGGCAGCGGGCCTCTCCCGCAGCCTGATGACCTTCCTGGTCGACGCCTACGCCGAGGACGAGGCGCCCAACACCAAGGGCGGCGTGGACAAGCGCACCGTGCTGCGGCTGGACCCGCGGCTGGCTCCGGTCAAGGTCGCGGTGCTCCCGCTGAGCCGCAACGCCGACCTGAGCCCCAAGGCCAAGGGCCTGGCCGCCGAGCTGCGGGAGAACTGGAACGTCGAGTTCGACGACTCCGGCGCGATCGGCCGGCGCTACCGCCGCCAGGACGAGATCGGCACGCCGTACTGCGTGACCGTCGACTTCGACACCCTCGAGGACGGCGCGGTCACGGTGCGCGAGCGCGACTCGATGAACCAGGAGCGGATCAGCCTGGACGGGATCACCCGCTACTTCGCCGAGCGGCTGCTCGGCTGCTGACGACCGCGTCCACCGCAGCGAGGAAGGAGGGCCCGGTGCTCGACCCCGCCCTGCCCACCGAGCTGGTCCTGGGGGACCTCAGGATCGCGACCCCGGTCGTGCTCGCCCCGATGGCCGGGATCACCAACGCCGCCTACCGCCGCCTCTGCGCCGAGCAGGGGGCGGGGCTCTACGTCTGCGAGATGATCACCTCCCGCGGGCTGGTCGAGGGCGACGAGACGACCCGGAAGATGCTGGTCTTCGACGAGCTGGAGACGGTCCGCTCGGTCCAGCTCTACGGCACCGACCCCGGCTACGTCGGCAAGGCCGCCGAGATCCTGTGCGCCGAGTACGGCGTGCACCACGTCGACCTCAACTTCGGCTGCCCGGTGCCCAAGGTCACCCGCAAGGGCGGTGGCGGAGCCCTGCCGTGGAAGCGGGGGCTGCTCGCGGAGATCCTCGAGGCCGCGGTGGCGGCGACCGCGCCGTACGGCGTGCCGGTCACCATGAAGACCCGCAAGGGGCTCGACGAGGACCACCTCACCTACCTCGACGCCGGCCGCATCGCCCAGGAGGCGGGGGTGGCCGCGATCGCGCTCCACGGGCGCACCGTGGAGCAGGCCTACTCCGGCGCGGCCGACTGGGAGGCCATCGCCCGCCTGGTCGAGCACGTCGACATCCCGGTCCTCGGCAACGGGGACGTGTGGGAGGCGGGCGACGCCGTGCGGATGGTGCGCGAGACGGGTGCGGCGGGAGTGGTCGTGGGCCGGGGCTGCCTGGGGCGGCCGTGGCTCTTCAGGGACCTGGCCGCGGCCTTCTCCCAGACGCCGGTCGAGACGACGCTGCCCACCCTCGGCGAGGTGCGGACGATGATGCGGCGCCACGCGGAGCTGCTCTGCCAGCACATGGGGGAGGAGCGCGGGTGCAAGGAGTTCCGCAAGCACGTCAGCTGGTACCTCAAGGGCTTCCGGGCCGGCGGGCCGCTTCGGCACTCCCTGGCCCTGGTCGACTCCCTGGCCGCGCTCGACCGGCTGCTCGAGGAGCTGGACCCGGACGAGCGCTTCCCGGTCACCGAGCTGGGGGCGCCGCGGGGTCGTCAGGGGTCGCCCCGCAAGCGGGTGGTGCTTCCCGAGGGCTGGCTCGACGACACCGACGGACGGGGCGGCCACGTCCGGGAGGACGCCGACGAGGCCACCGGCGGGTGACGCCCGGGCCGGGTGTGAGCGGTGGCGCGGGTCCGTCGTCCGGATAGCGGAGGGTGAGGGGAGACACCCTGAGACAGGCAGTTGAAATGTCTAGATCTGGCCGACAGTGTGCTTGACTCATCGACCGCGCCGCCCGTGCACGATCTGCACGCCGGCACGACCTGTCAGCAACAGCAAAGGAACAAACGCTGTGGCAAAGCATCGCCACAAGCGGGAGACCAATGCCCGCACCCCCCTGGCCCGAGCCGCTCTCTTCGCGGCACCGGTCGCCTTCTTGACCACCACCTCCGCTGTCGCTCTCGGCGTCGTGTCGCAGCACCCCGACCCGTCCCGCGACCTGCTCGCCGGTACCTCGATCGGCGGTGTCGTCGAACTCCCGGAGCGCTCCGCCCCGGTCACCCGCAGCGGGTCCCGCACCGGCGACGGGACTCAGACGGCCAAGCAGGCGGCCAAGAAGGCCGCAAAGAAGGCCGCCAAGCGGGCGGCCCGCAAGGCGGACCAGAGGAAGGGGGCCGCCCAGGCCCGCCAGCGCCAGGCCCAGGTGACGGCCCTGGCCGTCCAGCAGGCCGACACCCGGCTGTGGACCACCGAGGCCCTGAACCTGTGGACCGACGCCGGGGCATCCGCCGAGAAGACGGGCGTCCTGGACTCCGGGGAGCGGGTCCTGGTCACCGGACGTTCCCAGGAGGGCCGGGTCGAGGTCGTCGTCGACGGCACGTCGCGCTGGGTCACCGCCGGCTACCTCGACGAGGAGAGGCCCGTGGCCGGCATCGGCGGCGACTGCCGCAACGGCACCTCGGTGCCGTCCGGGGTCGACCCCGACATCACGAAGGTCCACCAGGCCGTGTGTGCCCGGTTCCCGCAGATCACCTCCTACGGCACCTTCCGCAGCGACGGCGAGCACGGCCAGGGCCGGGCCGTCGACGTGATGGTGAGCGGTGCCCTCGGCTGGGAGATCGCGGAGTACCTGCGCGCCAACTACGTCGGGCTCGGCATCGAGTACCTCATCTACGCGCAGAAGATCTGGTCGGTGGACCGGGCGGGCGAGGGCTGGCGGGGCATGTCGAACCGCGGCTCGACCACCGCCAACCACTACGACCACGTGCACGTCACGGTCTACTGAGCCGGCCTCGCGCCCGGCCTCTCCCGCCCGCGGGGTCGTGCGTCGGCGGCGGCCGGTAACGTCGCGTCCGATGGAGCACCTGTACGACGAAGCCGCGCGCGAGCGGCTCGTTCCCGAGCCGCCCAAGAGGGTCGACGCCCCCGTCCGCATGCCCTTCGAGCGCGACCGCGCCCGAGTGGTGCACGCGGCCGCCAGCCGACGGCTGGCGGCCAAGACGCAGGTGATGGGTCCGCAGACCGACGACTTCGTGCGCAACCGGCTCACCCACAGCCTCGAGGTCGCCCAGGTGGCACGTGACCTGGCCAAGGCGCTGGGCTGCCACCCCGACCTGGCCGAGACCGCGGCGCTCGCGCACGACCTGGGCCATCCGCCGTTCGGTCACAACGGCGAGCGGGTGCTGGCCGAGCTGAGCCAGGCATGCGGCGGGTTCGAGGGCAACGCCCAGACGCTGCGGCTCCTCACCCGGCTGGAGGCTAAGACCTTCGACGCCGAGGGGGCCAGCGTGGGTCTCAACCTGACCCGGGCCACCCTCGACGCCTGCACCAAATATCCCTGGACGCGCGAGTCGGCCCAGCCGCCGGCCGGCGTCCACGGCGACGGCACTCCCCGGGTGGTGGTCAAGTTCGGCGTCTACACCGACGACCTCGGGGTCTTCGAGTGGATGCGGCGAGGCGTGAGCGGCACCCGTCAGTGCCTCGAGGCCCAGGTGATGGACCTCGCCGACGACGTCGCCTACTCCGTCCACGACGTCGAGGACGGCGTGGTCGCCGGTCGGGTCGACCTGACCCGGCTGGATCGCGACGCGCTCTGGGAGACCGTGCGCGGGTGGTACACCCCGGACGCCACCGACGACGTGCTCGACGACGTGCTCGCGGGGCTGCGGGCCCAGGAGAGCTGGCCCACCGCCGCCTACGACCACGGCCGACGCGGGCTGGCCTCGCTCAAGAACCTCACCAGCGACCTGATCGGGCGCTTCTGCGGCAGCGTCCAGCAGGCGACGTTCGCGGCCTCGGGGGGCCCGTTCGTGCGCTACCGCGGCGACCTGGTGGTGCCGGAGCGGACCCGCCTCGAGATCGCCGTGCTCAAGGGGATCGCCGCGCACTACGTGATGAGCGCCGACGACCGGGTCGCGCTGATGGTCCGGCAGCGCGAGCTGATGGCCGAGCTCGTCGAGACCCTCCTGGCGCGGGGGCCGGACGCACTCGACCGCCCTTTCGCCGAGGACTGGGAAAGGGCGGTCGACGAGGCGGGCCGCCTCCGGGTCGTCATCGACCAGGTGGCCTCGCTGACCGACTCGAGCGCGGTCTCACGGTTGGCCGCCCTGGCCGGTAGCTGAACCGGTTCGGCTCAGGGCAGGTCGCCCTTGGGGTAGGGGTCGTCCTGGCGTGCGGTGCTGTCCGGGTTGAGCTGGTCGACCAGGTCGTCCTTGCCGCTGTCGCTGCCGCCCCCGGGACGGACCTTGTCGGCGGCGGCGCCAGCGACCCCGGAGACCTTCTCCTTCACCAGCGGCGCCTTCTCCTTGGCCAGGTCGGCGGCCTGCTGGGCCCCGGCCTGCACCTGCGGGTTGGACTTGAAGCGGTTGAAGCCGGTGCGGATCTGCTCGTAGCGCTCGCGCCCCGCCTTGGCGCCGAGCACGTAGCCGGCGCCGGCTGCGATCAGCAGCATGGACTTCTTCATCGTGGATTCCACCTTTCGTGTGGGTCAGTCCGAGGCCCGGGTCCGGACGCCCGGTTCGGTATGAGGGTCTTCCTGCGGGTCCTCGCCGGAGGCGAGCCGGATGGCCCGGCCCTCCTCGATCTCCTGCTGCTCCTTGGCGGCGGCCTTGTCCACGTTGCGGTGGTCGCGCAGCGGCAGCTGGAGGTCGACCTCCGCCGGCACGCCCTCCTCGAGCTCGCGGCCGCGCTCGAGCTCGGAGTCGATCTCGGCGCCCAGCAGCAGCGCGAGGTTCATGATCCAGAGGAAGAGCAGCGCGACGATGACGCCGGCCAGGGAGCCGTAGGTCTTGTTGTAGCTGGCGAAGTTGGCCACGTAGAACGAGAAGCCGACCGAGGCCAGCACCCCGGCCAGCACGGCCACCACGGCGCCGGGCGAGAGCCACTTGATCTTGGGATGCTTCACGTTGGGGGTGAAGTAGTAGAGCAGGGCGATCATCACCATCACGATCACCGCGAGCACCGGCCACTTGGCGATGTTCCAGACCGTCACGGCCGTGCCGCCGAGACCGATGACGTCACCGATCGAGCGCGCCAGGTCGCCGGAGACGATCAGCATGACCAGCACCAGCGCCATCAGCACCAGGAGCACGGCGGTCAGCAGCAGCATCTGAGGGCGGAGCTTCCAGATCGGCCGGCCCTCGTCGATCTCGTAGATCCGGTTCATGGCCCGCGAGAACGCGCCCACGAAGCCCGACGCCGTCCACAGGGCGCCCGCGAGACCCGCGACCAGGGCGAGGCCGGCGCCCTGGGAGGTGGCCAGCTCGCGCAGCGTCGGCTCCACCGAGCCCAGCATGCTGTCCGAGACGAGCGGGGCCAGGACCTCCAGGAGCGTGTCGACCGACTTCTCGGGGTCCTGCCCGACGACGCCGAGGAGCGCGCTCAGGGCGATCGCCGCGGGGAAGATCGAGAGCACCGCGTAGTAGGTGAGGGCGGCGGCCAGGTCGGTGCACTGGTCGCGGGAGAACTCCCGGAAGGCCCGCTTGAGGACGTACTTCAGTGAGCGGCGATCGAGCTTGTCCATGCTCACCGGCGACGCCGCCAGACGACGAGGGCCACCAGGGCCACCAGGACGGCTCCGGCGATGGCGAGGTGCTGCGGCTCGACCCGCTCACGCACCTGCTTCTTCACGTCCAGCCGCGTCCCCAGCTCGTCCAGGGTGCGCGCGAGCTCGAGCCGCTTGCGCTCGATCTCGGCCTCCAGCTCGTCCTGGGAGGGGGTGTGGGTGGTGCCGTCCTGCTCAACCATGGTGTCCTCCCTTGACGGTCTCGATGTCCTCCTTGAGCCCGCCCAGCGCCTTCTCGGGCTTGGCGGGGGTCGCCCCGGCCACCTTCTTCTTGCCCGCCAGGCCGGCGACGCCCGCGGCGACGAAGAGCACGGCCGCGACGATCAGGGCCGCGGCCCAGGTGGGCAGGACCAGTGCCAGCGCGGCAGTCACCGCGGTCAGCAGGGCGGCGATCCCGAAGAAGGCGAGCAGGCCCGCCGCGCTGAACATGCCGAGGCCGATCCCCGCCTGCTTGCCCTTGGCGGTCATCTCCGCCTGCGCGAGCCGGAGTTCGGAGCGGATGAGGTCGGGGACCTGCTGGGTGAGGTCGTGAACAAGTGCCCCGAGCGTCGGCTCCGGCTGCTGCCCGGGTGCGCTCGCCCCCTGAGCCTGGGGGGGCTGCGGTGTGGTCATGAGCCCCCCGTGCCCGGGCTTCCACGGGGTCAAACCCCGTAGACTCCGCCCGTGGCCGGCAGGATTCGAGAAGACGACATCGCGCAGGTGCGCGAGAAGGCTCGGATCGACGACGTCGTCGCTTCCTACGTCACGCTCCGCAAGGCCGGGGGCGGATCCCTCAAGGGGTTGTGCCCCTTCCACGACGAGAAGTCGCCCTCCTTCCACGTCACGCCGTCACGGGGCTTCTTCCACTGCTTCGGCTGCCAGGAGGGCGGCGACGTCATCAGCTTCCTGATGAAGGTCGACGGGCTCGGCTTCTCCGAGGCCGTCGAGCAGCTCGCCGACAAGTACGGCGTCGCGCTGCGCCGCGAGGATGGCGACGGGCCGGCCCAGCAGCGCCCCCGAGGCCCGGCCCGGGGCCGGCTGCTCGAGGCGCACAAGGTCGCCCAGGAGTTCTACGCCGACCACCTCTCCCGCCCCGAGGCCCTGGCGGCGCGCCAGTTCCTCTCCCAGCGCGGCTTCGACCAGGAGGCGGCCGAGCTCTTCGGCGTCGGGTTCTCCCCGCGCGGCGGCGAGGAGCTGACCAAGCTGCTGCGCCAGCGCGGGTTCTCCGAGGAGGAGATGACCGTCTCCGGCCTGGTGGCGGTGGGCAGGTCGGCCTACGACCGGTTCCGCGGGCGCCTGATGTGGCCGATCCGGGAGGCCAACGGCGACACCATCGGCTTCGGTGCCCGCCGGATCTTCGACGACGACCGGATCGAGGCGAAGTACCTCAACACCTCCGAGACCCCGATCTACAAGAAGAGCCAGGTGCTCTACGGCCTGGACCTGGCCCGCCGGGAGATCGCGCGCAGCTCCCAGGCGGTGGTGGTGGAGGGCTACACCGACGTGATGGCCTGCCACCTCGCCGGCGTCGGGACCGCGGTCGCGACCTGCGGCACGGCGTTCGGCGACGAGCACGCCCGGGTGCTGCGACGGTTCCTGCACGACCACGAGGAGTTCCGCGGCGAGGTGATCTTCACCTTCGACGGCGACGCCGCCGGCCAGAAGGCCGCGCTGCGTGCCTTCGGCGGCGACCAGAACTTCGTCTCCCAGACCTACGTGGCCGTGGAGCCCTCGGGCATGGACCCGTGCGACCTGCGCCTCGCGGAGGGGGACGCCGCGGTGCGCGAGCTGGTCGCCCGCCGCCAGCCGCTCTACCGCTTCGTGCTGGGCAACATCACCTCCCGCTACGACCTGGACCGGGCGGACGGCAGGGTCGACGCGCTCCGCGAGGCGGCCGGGCTGGTCTCCAGCATCCGCGACCGGTCCAAGGTCGAGGCCTTCACCCGGGAGCTCTCCGCGATGATCGGGATCGACGTGGACGAGGCTCGGGCCGAGGTCCGCCGGGCGTCTGCCCGCGGTCGCTCGGACGACCGGTCGGGTGAGCGCCGCGGCGACCGGCGCGGGGAGGCCGGCGTCCGGGGCGAAGGGGCCGGCGGCCGTCCGGCCCGCCCGCGGCCCGACGTCCCCGACCTGCGGGACCCCCGCTTCTCGATCGAGCGCGAGACCCTCAAGCTGGTGCTCCAGCACCCCTCGGCCGTCGGCCGTGCCGTCGCCGGCATCGGCGTCGAGGACTTCAGCCACCCGACCTACCGGCACGTCTGGGAGGCGATCGTGGGGGCCGGGGGAGCGTCCCAGGGCGCCACCGACCCCGGGTGGGCGGCCCGGCTCCGCGGGGCGGTGGAGAACCCCCTGGTCTCCTCGGCGATCAGCGAGCTGGGGGTCGAGCCGGTCCGCTCGGCGGGCGAGCCGGGGGAGTCCTACGTCAACGCCCACGTCTACCGGCTGCGGGAGCTCACCGCGATGCGCCGCATCGCCGACCTCAAGTCCCGCCTGCAGCGGACCAACCCGGTCGAGCACGCGACGGAGTACAACAGGATGTTCGGTGAGCTGGTGGCGCTGGAGCAGCACCGTCGCGAGCTGCGCGACAAGGCCGTGGGAGCCTGAGCGGGTGAAGCTCTCCTTGAAGCCCGCCCGGCGCCGACGGCCTCCCGTCGCGGTCCGCGTCCTCCCCGGCGAGAAGGTCCTGGCCTGGTCCGTGAGCGCCGACGGGCGCGTCGCGGCCGGCACCCGGGACGCGTTCTACCTCACCGAGGGCCCCACCGGTGCGGGGTCGCCGGTCCCGGCCCGCAGGGTGGCGTGGGAAGAGGTCGAGGCCGCCGACTGGGACGCGGAGTCCGACACCTTCCGCCTCACCGAGGTGGGCTCCTGGGGGGAGCCCCGGGTCGCCCACGAGCTCACGCTGACCGAGCCCGGGCGGTTGCTCGAGCTCGTGCGCGAGCGGGTGACGGCCAGCGTGGTGCTCCAGCGGCACGTCCCGGTGAGGGGACGCCGCGGGATCCGGGTGATCGCCCGGCGCGCACCGGGTGGCCGCGCGCAGGTGCAGTGGGTCTACGAGTTCGACGAGGGGGTCGACCCCGAGGACCCGGAGGTCAGCAGGGTCGCCCAGGACGCCCTGGCTCGGATGCAGGCCGAGGTCGGGCTGGACTGAACGGCGGGGCCGGGGCCGGATTCGCCCGGTGGGGACCGGCTTGCTAGTCTTCTCTGGCGCCGCTCGCAGAGCGGCCGATCCCCTGTAGCTCAACTGGCAGAGCATTCGGCTGTTAACCGGAGGGTTGTTGGTTCGAGTCCAACCGGGGGAGCCGACGAGAGCCCCTGACCTGCACACAGGTCAGGGGCTCTCTGCGTGCCCGGGGTGTGTCCGACGCGTCTCGCAGGACCACCGGCACGAGGGGCCTCTTGCGCGATCCGGGGCGCAGGAGCAGGGTGTGCCCTGCCGCAGCCGACGCCCGTGTCGAGGTGCGCGCGACACGAGGGGGAGAACATGCTCGGACGACGATCACGCCCGGTCCGCGGAGTGGTGGCGGGCCTGCTGGTCCTCGCCCTGGGAGTCCCGGCCGGTGCGGCCGCCGTGCCGGGGGAGCGGGCGGCGTCAGGGGGACGGGACGCGGCGGACGCCGCCTGGGCGGTTCCGGCGGCCCCCCAGCCCCTGGCCGTCGACACCCGCGGCGGGGCGCCGGTGGTGAGCAAGGACGACTACGTCAAGGGGACCATGCAGCTGGCCGGTGTCCCCTACGAGTTGGAGATCAAGGGGCGGGGCAACTCCACCTGGAAGTGGGACAAGAAGCCCTACAAGATCAAGCTCTCGGCGCCCGCGAGCCTGCTCGGGATGCCGGCCCACGACGAGTGGGTGCTGCTGGCCGACTACGCGGACCGCAGCGCGCTGCGCAACCACCTGGCGTTCCAGCTTGGCCGGCGCACCAGGCTCGCCTGGACCCCCGACACGAGGTTCGTCGACCTGGTCCTCAACGGCCGCCCGGTGGGTCTGTACCTCCTCACCGACCAGGTCGAGCAGTCGCCCGACCGGGTGGCGCTGGCCGAGGAGGGACACCTCCTCGAGGTCGACCAGCGCTTCCGGGCCAGCGGCGACCCGGGCTTCCGGACCCGCCGTCGCACGCCGATCTCGTTCAAGGACCCCGACGAGCTGACCCGGCGCGCGAGCCGGCGGGTCAAGAAGGCCGTCAACGCCTTCGAGGACGTCCTCTACGGTGACGACTTCGCGGACCCGGTGCGCGGCTACGCCCCGTTGGTCGACGTGGCCTCGTTCGTCGACTGGTACGTGGTCGAGGAGCTCTTCCGCAACCAGGACTCAAACTTCCACTCCAGCGTCTACGTCACCTGGACGCCGGACGGCCTGATCGGGATGGGTCCGCTCTGGGACTTCGACCAGAGCGCCGGCACCCGGTGGAACGGCGCCACCACGCCCCAGGGGTGGCACACCCGCGAGGGTCGGCACTGGATCTCCCGGCTGATGGAGGACCCCGCCTTCTCGCGTCAGGTCAAGGACCGGATCCTCCAGCTGCGTCCCGTGGTGGAGGAGCTGGTCGCGCAGATCCCGGCCGTGGCCGACGCGGTGCGGCCCTCCGCGCTCGCCGACTGGTCGTTGTGGCACACCGCCGGCGCCGCCATCCCGGGAGCGGTCCACGCCGAGGACTTCGACGGCGAGGTGGACTTCCTCCACCGGTGGCTCACCCAGCGGATCGACTGGATGAGCGCACCTGAGGTCGCCTTCGACCAGGCCGCGGCGACGGTGAGCGAGGTCGGCCAGGTGCTGGAGGTGCCGGTGCGGGTGCTCGCGTCCTCGGGTCCGTCCTCGGTCGCCTACGACGTGGTCGGGGGCACCGCCACCCCCGGCGAGGACTACGCCCTCACCCCAGGCACCCTGCGGTTCGGGGCGGGGGAGTCGGTCCGGACGATCCCGCTGACCGTCCTCGACGACGCGGTCCCGGAGGGCGAGGAGAAGATCCACCTGGCCCTGCGCGCCTCCGAGGGCGTCCGCCTCGGCCATCCCCAGCGCCTCACGCTCACCATCGGCGCCAGCGACCTGCTGGCCGACGCCCGGGTCCGGGTGGGCGAGCGCGGCGGGTTCCTCGGGGGCAGGGTGCACGACGCGACGGGGCACAGCCAGACCGTGCGCACCACGCTGGGGCGCGGGGGGCGCCGCAGCGTCCACGTGCGGGTGACCGACCGGACCGGCGTCGCGGGCAGCTATCGCCTGCGCGGCGCGCTCGAGGGACGCGGCCTCAGGGTCCGCTGGTTCCAGGGGAGCACCGAGGTGACCAAGCGGGTCCGCTCCTCGCGCGGCTACCGGGTGCGGATCCGTGCGGGCCGCACCCTTGCCCTGCGGGCACTGGTCAAGGTCCGTTCCGGTGCGCGCCCCGGGACCACCCCGACCCTCTCGCTCCAGTCGGTGTGGCCGGGCACGCCGGAGGCCTTCGACACGGTCAGGGCGGTGGTGCGGGTCCGGAAGTGACGCCCGGCACGTAAGATCTGGGTCACAGTCGCGCGCCACAGAGTCGCGCACCGGGGAGGAGAGACGATGGACGGCGCATTTCTCGGCTTGGGCGCCTTCATGATCTTCTTCCTGGGGCCGCCCTTCGTGATCGGCATGACGGTGGGCTGGTTCGCCCGCGGGCGCAAGGAGCGGCACTCCGGCAACTTCGCCCTGCAGGAGGTCCGGCGGCTGGACGCCCTGGTGGAGCAGATCCGGCACGACGCCTACGAGCACATGACCCTCGACTCCCGACTGGCGCCGATCATCGTCGACACGATCCGCAGCAGCGACCTGGCCCGCGAGCGGGAGATGGCGCGCACCAAGGCCGTCCCGCTGCCGTACGGGCAGGCGCCGCCCTACGGCCCCGCCCCGTACGGCCAGCCCACCTACGGCCAGGCGCCCTACGGCCAGGCGCCCTACGGCCAGACCCCGCACGGCCAGGCCCCGTACGCCCAGACCCCGCACGGCCAGGACCCGTACGCCCAGACGAAGTACGGTCAGGTCAACGGCCAGGCACGGGGACAGGACCCCTCCGGTCAGGCGCAGCCTGCGCCGGGACGGGTCGAGGAGCCGTGACCGAGCGCCGGGAGCGGCCCGGCGAAGGGGAGGCGACCGTCCGGGTCGACGGTCTGACCAAGCACTACGGACAGGTCCGGGCCCTGGAGTCGCTCTCGGTCGAGATCGGGACCGGGGTCACCGGTCTCGTCGGCGCCAACGGCGCGGGAAAGTCGACCCTGATCAAGATCCTGCTGGGGCTGACCCCGCCCACGTCGGGTCGGGCCTGGGTCCTCGGTCACGACGTGACCACCGAGGGGCGCGACGTCCGGGCCCAGGTGGGCTACCTGCCCGAGCACGACTGCCTCCCGCCGGACGTCACGGCGAGCGACCTCGTGGTCCACCTGGCGATGATGTCGGGCCTGCCCCGGGTCGCGGCCCGCGAGCGTGCCGCCGAGGTGCTGCGCCACGTCGGGCTGGCGGAGGAGCGCTATCGCCCGATGGGTGGCTACTCGACGGGGATGAAGCAGAAGGCGAAGCTCGCCCAGGCGCTGGTCCACGACCCCCGGCTGGTCCTGCTCGACGAGCCGACGAACGGTCTCGACCCGGCCTCCCGGGACGAGATGCTCGGCCTGGTGGAGCGGATCGGCAAGGACTTCGGCATCGCGGTCCTCGTCACCTCGCACCTGCTCGGTGAGCTGGAGCGGGTCAGCGACCACGTGGTCGTCCTCGACGGCGGCCGGCTGCTGCGCGCGTCGGCGACCGGCGACTTCCTGGACGCGACCGGCTCGGTGCTGGTCGAGGTGCTGGGCGACGATGCCCAGCGGCGGATGGGGGAGGCGCTCGCCTCCCGGGGCCTGACGGTCCGGCCGCGTGGCCGGCTGCTGGTGATCGAGTCGGCGCCGGACCGGGGGGAGCTCCACGACCTGGTGCGCGACCTGGCGTGCGACCTCGGGGTGGGTCTGGTCAGGGTGCAGGCCGATCACCACCGGATCGAGGACGTCTTCGCGATGAGGGGTGTGGGCTCATGACCAGCAGCGGCGGAGGCGGGGAGACCCGCGGGGTGATCCACGACCTCGGCTACCGCCCCTACCGGGGACCCCGCCTGGGGGAGGGGGCCATCGCCCGCGCGCTGGTCGTGACGGGGCTGCGCAACGCCTTCGGCATCGGACGGTCCGGCCGCTCCAAGGTGCTGCCCTTCGTGCTCCTCGGGCTCAACCTGCTGCCGGCGGCGGTGGTGGCCGGCATCCTGGTCTTCGTCGGGCTCGACCAGCTGCCCATCGGCTACGCCGCCTATGCGTCGACCACCCAGGTCCTGCTGGGCATCTTCGTCGCGGCTCAGGCCCCGGTCCTCTTCTCCCGGGACCTGCGCCACGGCAGCATCACCCTCTACCTGGCCCGGCCGCTGCGACCGAGCACCTATGCGCTCGGCCGAGCGGGCTCGCTGCTGGCGGCGACCCTGATCTTCCTGCTGCTGCCCGTCGTGGTGCTCTACGTGGTCGCCCTCCTGGGGGAGCTCGACTTCGTCGACCAGACCCGCGACGCGGCCCTGGCGGTCCTGCTGGCGCTGCTCCTTGCCCTCTCGCTGACCGCGGTGGCCTCGCTGATCGCCGCGTCGTCGACGCGGCGGGGCTTCGCGGTCGTCGGCACCATCGCGGTGCTGCTCGTCGGCAACGGCCTGGTCAGCGCCGTGCAGGGGGTCGCCGCGCTCGAGGACGCCGACCGGGTGGGGGAGGTGGCGGGGCTGCTGTCGCCGTACTCGCTCTACCGCGGCCTGGTCAGCGCCTGGGTGGAGGGCGGGGGAGTCACGCCCCCCAGTGACACCGCCATGGAGGTGCTCTACGTCGTGGTGCTGGCCGGGTCCTCGCTGGGCCTGCTGGCCGCCCTCGTCGCGCGCTACCGCAAGGTGGCCGGCGCATGAGCACCCTCACGCTGGACGGCGTCTCCCGCTGGTTCGGCAACGTCGTGGCCGTCAACGGGGTCACCATGTCGGTCGGGCCCGGGATCACCGGACTCCTCGGCCCCAACGGGGCCGGCAAGACCACCCTGATCGCCATGATGGCCGGCTTCCTCGCCCCGTCGGCCGGACAGGTGAGCCTGGACGGCGACCGCATCTGGCGCAACACCGAGGTCTACCGCACGCTCGGCCTGGTCCCCGAGCGCGAGCTGAGCTTCGGCTACCTGACCGGTCGGCAGTTCGTGCGCGCCAACGCCGAGCTGCACGGGCTCCCCGATCCGGGGGCCGCCACCGAGCGGGCCCTGGACACGGTCGAGATGGTCGAGCCCGCCGCCCGCCGGGTGGACACCTACTCCAAGGGGATGCGGCAGCGGGTCAAGCTGGCCTCGGCCCTGGTGCACGACCCGAGCGTGCTCCTCCTCGACGAGCCGTTCAACGGGGTGGACCCGCGCCAGCGGATGCACCTGATGAGCCTGCTGCGCCGGATGGGCGAGGAGGGACGCACCGTGCTCTTCAGCTCCCACATCCTCGAGGAGGTGGAGCAGGTGGCCCGCCAGATCGAGGTCGTGGTCTCCGGGCGGCACGCGGCCTCGGGCGACTTCGGCCAGATCCGCCGCCTGATGACCGACCGCCCGACCCGCTACATCGTGGTCAGCGACCAGGACCGGACCCTGGCCAGCGCCCTGATCGCGGAGGGGTCCGTGGTGGCGGTGTCGGTGCGTCCCCGGGGCGGCCTGGACGTCGCGGTCTCCGACTTCGGGACGTTCGCGCTGCGGCTGCCCGTCCTGGCGCGGGAGCTCGGCGTCCGGATCCGTGAGCTGGCCCCCACCGACGACTCGCTGGAGAGCGTCTTCGCCTACCTGGTCGGAGGTCGTCCGTGAACCCCACGATCGTCCGGCTCTCGGTGCAGGCCCTGCTGGGGCGGCGGCGCGGCGCCGTCCTCCTGGCCATCCCGGTCGTGCTCCTCCTCCTCGCCGCGGTGATCCGGTTGCTGACCAGCCAGGGGGTGGGGCACGAGGCGGTCCTCAACCTGGGCTACACCCTGGCGCTCCCGCTGATCGCGCTGCTGGCCGCATCGGCCGTGCTGGGCCCCGAGGTGGACGACGGCTCGGTGGTCTACCTGCTGGCCAAGCCGGTCGACCGTCACGCCATCGCCTTCAGCAAGTTCGTCGTGGCCTGGTCGAGCGCGTTGGTGCTCGGGGCGCTTCCGCTGGCGGCGTGCAGCCTCGTGCTCGACGACTCCGACCCCCGGCTCGCACTCGCCTGGGCGGCTGGCGGCGCGGTCGCCGCCACCGCCTACACCGGCCTCTTCCTGGGGCTGGCCGCGCTGACCAGGCACGCCGTCGTCCTCGGCCTGCTCGTCGTGCTGCTGTGGGAGGGGCTGCTGGGCAACCTGTTCGTCGGCATCCGCTGGGTCTCGGTCGGTGCCTGGGGGCGCGAGGTCGCGCACTCGGTCAGCGGCGCGCTGGTGTCGCCCGAGGTGGGGCTGGTCTACGCCCTCGGGGCCGCTGCCGTGCTGGCGCTGGGCTCGGTCTGGTTCGCAGGGGACAGGCTCCGCTCCTTCACCCTGCGAGGGGACGAGTAGCAGCCACCGCTCCGCCCGGCCGTAGGACTCCGTGGGGTGAGCGCCGTCGCCTGCGGTTCGAACACATGTTCTAATGAGACATGGCTCGTGGTGGATACGGATCGGGCAGCGGCATCCCGCTGCGCGACCGGGTGCGGGCGGGCGAACCGGGGTCTCCGGCGAGCCCCCGGGACGCCGGGGTCGACCCTCGGAGCCCCGGAGGCCGGCCTCCGGAGAGCCGAGCGGGGTCGCCGGCCCGCCACTGCTGGGTGACGGTGCCGGTGGACGGGCCCCGGCCGAGGCCCGGCCTCCTGCTGGAGTGGCGCCGGGCCGATCGTGGCCGCTGGGAGGGGCGGGTGGTCTACGCCGCCGAGCTGCGGCCGCAGCGGTGGTCGCTGGTCGAGGAGTGGGTGCCGGCCGAGCTCCTGGCACCCCCCTGAGCGTCGTGGCGCTCCGGTGGGCTCAGTCGCCCCAACCCATGGGGAAGACCTCGAAGGGGGCCGCGTAGGTCACGCCGAGCGACTGGCCGGTGGGCCGGGCCATCCCCTCGAGGAACTCGGCTGCGTCCCAGTTCTCCCAGCCGAGGCCCTCGATGTAGGCGGCGTGGGCCTCCAGGGAGGCCACGCCGGCCTCGAACGTCGCCGTGGTGTCGACCGCGTGGGTGGCCTGGGGCGACCCGAACGCCCAGACCTCCCGGACGCCGCCCCACGGCTGGAGCCCGTCGTCGACCTGCTCGGGGAAGACCCAGCGGTTGCCGGCGTCACGCACGGCGTCGACGACCGCCCGGCCCACCGCGATGTGGTCGGCCTGGTTGAGGTTGCGGCCGCCCCAGGTGTCGCGGAAGTTGCCCGTGACCACGACGTCGGGGCGGTGCCGGCGGACCACCGCCGCGATCTCCCGCCGCAGCGGCACGCCGTACTCAAGGACGCCGTCGCGCAGCCCGAGGAAGTCGACGGTCTCCACCCCCACGAGACGGGCGGACTCCACCTGCTCGGCCTCGCGGACCGGTCGGCACTCCTCCGGTGGCAGAGCGTCGATGCCGGCCTCCCCGCTGGTGACCATGCAGTAGACGACCTGCTTTCCCTGACCGGTCCAGCGGGCCACGGCGGCGGCCGCGCCGAACTCCATGTCGTCGGGGTGGGCCACCACGCACAGCATGCGGCCCCATTCCTCGTTCAGCGGGCTCAGCTCCGGACGCTCCATCGTTCGAGGATAGGCTCATCCGCGCACGAGGGGCGGTAGCTCAGCCGGTCAGAGCAGAGGACTCATAATCCTTGGGTCGTGGGTTCGAGCCCCACCCGCCCCACTCACTTGACGGACCCGGTGTCGCTGAGTAGGTCGGCGGCCCAGGCTCGTGTGCCTGGGCCGCCGTGCCCGGGAACCGTCAGCCTCCCGGAGCCTCGTCCTTGACCGCCTTCGCCGAGGACTGACCCTGCTCCTTCACGTGCTCGACCGATTCCTGGGCCGTGGAACGGACCCCCTCGGCCGCCTGCTGGGCCGACTCCTTGAGGTTCTGCCCGACCTCCTGGCCCACCGACCTGGCCTCGTCCATGAGCGGCTGCCCGTGCTCCTTCGCCGCGTCGGTGGCCTGCTGGGCGAGATGCGCCTCCTTCTCGCTGGCGGGGATCAGTGCCGAGATGACCATGCCTGCCCCGAAGGCCATCAGACCTGCAGCGAGCGGGTTGCCCGTGGTCTTCGACTGCACCGTGCTCACGGTTCCCCGCGCGGTGCCGGCGACCGAGTCGCGGGCGCTGCTCATCGAGTCTGCGGCCGTTCCGGTGATCGAGCCGCCCGAGGACCCGGAGCTGCCGCCCCCGAGGCTCGGCGCGGATCCCATCACCCTGTCTCGAAAAGAGCCCAGGCGACCCTTGACGGCCTCGGTACGGCGCTCCACCACGCGTTGGGGGCTCACCTTGTCGCCGAGCTCGTCCAGGTCGCGGGACAAGGCGACCCTGGTGCGCTCGATCTCGGCTTCCTTGACGTTCAGCTCCTCTGTTCCTTCGCCCATTGGACGTCCTCCTTCAGGCTCGCCTGCGTGTTGGGCAGGTCCGGATTTGCTTCCTTGATCTCCTGCTTGCCGCGCAGAGCGAGTACGGCCGTGACCGCGGCCCAGACCAGGCCCACGATCAATGCCGCCAGCTCGGCCGGCAACCAGTTGTCGAGCAGGTGCACCAGGGCGAGGGAGAGGAAGATCAAGGTCAGGAGACCGGCGACCCCGGCTCCGCCGAACATCCCCGCACCCTTGCCGAGCTTGGTGACCTCCTGCTTCAGCTCGGTGCGCGCCAGGTCCATCTCCTGGCGCACCAGTGCGCTCAGGTCCCGACTGATGTCACCGACGATGTCGCCCAGGGACCTGGTGCCCTCCGTGGTCCCGGCCCCCCCTGGTGGAGGGGGCGGCGGGGTCGGCGTGGCAGCGGGCAGGTCGGGCTGGGTCATGGCCTGGCTCCCGGGGTTCCCAGGTCCGAACCGGGCACAGGGCCGGGCGAGGCGCCAGGGGGCATCGCGGTGGCATCTCCGAGCGTCTCGCCGGACCCGGAGGGCGACGCGACGCCGGGCGCCCCGTACGTGGGTGCGTCGGCAGCCGGCGACGTGGCGGTGGAGGACCCGGCGACGTCGGCGGGCGCGCCGCTGGAGTAGGCCGGGACGGTGCCGCCGAACGCGGTGTCGGGAGTGCTTGTCGGCACCGTCGTGCCGCCGTTGCTTCCGGCGCCGTCCCTGGCCGCCTTGGCACCACGCGCCATCCTCCCGGCGACGACGCCGGCGGCGAGGGCGCCGGCCAGGAAGGTGCCGGGCCTGCGCCGGGCGAAGGCCCGCACGTCCTCCAGCAGGTCCTGGGGTTCCTTGTCCTGCAGCCGGGTCGAGAGGTCACGTGCCCGGTCGGCCACCTCGTGGGCGAGGTCGGCGGCGAGGCCGCCTCCCTGCTCGGCCATGGAGCCCAGGTCGTCGCCGAAGGTACGCAGCGTCTCGGCGAGGCGATCCTTCTGCGACCGTGCCTGGTCATCCATCTGGGTGGTGGCGTCCGAGAAGAGCGCCATGAACTGGCTCTTCGCCTCGGCGGCCACCTGGCCGGCCTCCGTCTTTGCGGTGTCGGCAACCTGCTTGCCCTGCTCGCCGGCGGTGCCGGCCACGTTCTGTGCCTGTTCCTTGAGCCCCGAGCCCGAGCCCGACTCGTCGGTCGTGGGATGGTCCCGGTCACCCGCACTGTCGAACCCTGGGGTCCCGGGGAACTGTCCTGTGGTCATGGGTGCCTCCTTCACTGGGGAGTCCTCCCGTACCCACCACTGGCACCGACACGCGCGCGCACCGGGACTTCCGTGTGCGTTCGGCGGATGCAGCCGTTCGACACCCCTAGCCCCTGGTGCGCGTGGTGCGCGAGGGGCGTGACGGGCCCAGGCTCAGCGAGTGATCAGGACTCCCCGGCCACCTGGAAGCCGTCGTCGACCTGCTCGAGCTGGAGGGTCACCGAGTCGGTGGTGCGCCTGCCGTTCTTCATCACGTAGTCGACCGTGTAGGTCACCGTCAGCTGCTCGGGGTCCGCCTCGACGTCGACCGCCTCGGCGTCCTCCACGGTCCGCCAGAACCCGCTGTACCGGCCGAAGCCACCGCTCGCCTCCTGGAACTGGGGGGTCAGCTGCTCCCAGGTGGCGCGGGGGTCGCTGGTGACCGTGTCCAGGTAGCCGGAGACGAAGTCCTCCATGGCCGCCGGGTCCGGGGCAGCCGGGGAGGGCGCCACCGTCTCGGGGGAGGGAGTCGGCGAGGTGCCGGCATCCGACTCGGAGGTGGGCTCGGCGGACGGTGGCGCGCTGTCGTCGTCGCCGCGGCTGCCCAGCCAGAAGCCACCGACCAGGAGGGCGAGGACCGCGACGCTGCCACCCGCCCAGAGCAGGACGGCGGGCAGGGGGCTGGACCGGGTCTCCAGGTCCCCGGCACGCGGCGCCGCCGCGCCCGGGACCGGGGCGCCGCCCACCGGGGGGAAGGCGGACGTGTGCTCGGCCGGGGCGGCGGGGACCGGACGTGCGGAGGCGGGCTCGGGCATCGGTTCGGGCGCCGGCAGGGGAGCGGTCGGCTGCTCGGAGGCCGGGCCACGGAGCAGGAAGTCCCGGGCCTGGACGGCCGTCCACCGCTGCGCCGGGTCGGTCGCCATCGTGTGCTCCAGCAGCGGAGCGAGCCAACCGGCGTCCTGGGGACGTGGAGGCTCCTCGTGCACGATCTGGTAGAGGGCGCCCAGGACGCTGTCACCGACGTCGTAGGGCGGCCGCCCGGCCAGGACGTGGAAGGCGGTGGCACCCAGGGCCCACATGTCGCTGGCCGGAGTGGCCGAGGCGCCGGAGGCGACCTCCGGAGACAGGTAGGCGGGCGAGCCGGTGACCAGTCCCGTCTGGGTCAGCGAGGCGTCCGCCTCGGCGCGGGCGATGCCGAAGTCGGTCAGCTTGGCGTGGCCCTCGGGGGTGACGAGGATGTTCGACGGCTTCACGTCGCGATGGACGATGCCGTGGGCGTGGGCGGCGGCCAGGGCGTCGGCGACCTGGCGCAGGACCGACGCGGCGCTCTCGTGGGGGAGGGGGCCGTCGCGGCGGATCCGGGTGGCGAGGCTGTCGCCCTCGACGTGCTCCATCACCAGCCAGTGCTCGTCGCCCTCGGCGAACAGGTCGAAGACAGCGACCACGTGGGGGTGGTTGAGCGCCGCGGCGAGACGCGCCTCGCGCTCGGCCCGCTCGAGGTCGGGCTCGGAGCCACCGGGGACGACGCCCACCCGCTTCAGCGCCACGGGGCGGCCCAGCACGGTGTCCCGACCGAGCCACACCGTGCCCATGCCGCCACGGCCGATCTCTGTCTCCCGGACGTACTTGTCTGCACTCACCCGGCCCACCCTAGGCGGCGCGACGCCGGCCCAGGAGGTCTGGCAAGGTGGGTGTGCCGACGAGTAGACGCCGGCCACACCAGAAGGGAACACCGTGTCGACCGACAACATCCTGGACGAGCTCGAGTGGCGAGGACTGATCGCGCACTCCACAGACCTCGACGCGCTGCGCGAGGCCCTGGCGAGTGGCAGCGTCCGGTTCTACGTCGGTTTCGACCCCACCGCGCCCAGCCTGCACATGGGCAACCTGGTCCAGATCCTCACTGCCCGCCGGCTGCAGCAGGCGGGCCACACGCCGTTCGCCCTGGTGGGCGGCGCCACCGGCATGATCGGCGACCCGAAGGAGTCGGGGGAGCGCACGCTCAACTCGCTCGACACCGTCAAGCAGTGGGTGGAGCGGGTGCGCGCGCAGATCGAGCCCTTCCTCGACTTCGAGGGGCCGAACGCGGCGACGATGGTCAACAACTACGACTGGACCGCGTCCCTGTCGACGATCGACTTCCTCCGCGACATCGGCAAGCACTTCCCGGTCAACCGGATGCTGGCGCGCGACGTGGTGAGGTCCCGGCTGGAGGCCGGGATCAGCTACACCGAGTTCAGCTACGTGCTCCTGCAGGCGATGGACTTCCTCAACCTGCACCGCGAGTACGGCGTCGTGCTCCAGTTCGGCGGGTCCGACCAGTGGGGCAACCTCACCGGCGGCGTCGAGCTGATCCGGCGGGCCGAGGGGGGACGCGCCCACGCGTTCGCCACCCCGCTCGTCACCAAGACCGACGGCACCAAGTACGGCAAGACCGAGGGCGGCGCCCTGTGGCTCGACCCGCAGATGATGTCGCCCTACGCCTTCCACCAGTTCTGGCTCAACGTCGAGGACGAGAAGGTCGGAGAGCTGCTGCGGATCTTCACCTTCCTCTCCCGCGAGGAGATCGAGGCCTTGGAGGAGCAGACGCGGGAGCAGCCCTACCTGCGCGCCGGGCAGAAGGCGTTGGCCGACCACGTCACCACCCTGGTCCACGGGGCCGCCGAGACAGAGGCGGCCAAGTCGGCCGCCCAGGCCCTCTTCGGGGGCGGCGACCTCTCGACCCTCTCCGGCGACGCGCTGGGCAGCGCCCTCCGCGAGGCCGGCAGCGTGCAGGTGTCGCGCGGCGAGCTGCCCAGCGTGGTGGAGCTGCTCGTGCTCTCCGGGCTGACCAAGAGCAGGGGCGAGGCCAGGCGCACCATCGCCGAGGGCGGCGCCTACCTCAACAACGTGCGGGTCGAGGACCCCGAGCTGGTTCCCGGCCCGGAGCACCTCCTGGGCGACGCATGGCTGGTGCTGCGACGGGGCAAGAAGAAGGTCGCCGGCGTCGAAGTGCGCTGAAAAGCGCCTCTGACCTGGGCAAACGTGATTGTGCCCGCCGTCACAGCCGATTGATTTGCAAGGCCGTGGGAGTTCGCCTACTGTTTCACCTCGTTGCCCGGTGACGCCGGGGAGCAAGGCCGGTCAGGCCGGGCTCCCGATCCCGACAACCACCTCTCGCAAGACACCTCGGAAGAGGTCGACAAGAGCGCGCGACAGCGGCCTTGGAGATCCGACCCAGGCAGAATTGTCGAGAGAATGCAGAGAACAGGCCGGAATTGCTCCGGCGGGAAACGATCTGCTAAGTTTCACCAGCAGCTGGAAGCGGAGAACAAGCCGGAATTACTCCGGCGGGAAACGATCTGCTAAGTTTCACCAGCAGCTGAAAGCGGAGAACAAGCCGGAATTACTCCGGCGGGAAACGATCTGCTAAGCTTAACCAGCACCGCTACCGAGGTCGAGAGGCCGAGGGGCGGGGGCGATTGATTCTTGAGAACTCAACAGTGTGTCATAGTCGACGAATTAGTTTGTTATGCCCCGTCAACATGATGTGGT
>NZ_JBZAJB010000010.1:0-108904 GCF_058215755.1 Nocardioides sp. Z50_6
TCCTTGCCGGTCTGCTTCTCGCCCTCGGCGATCGTGGGGACGCCGGCGGTGCCGGTGGTGGGGAACGGCAGGTCGGTGGTGGTGCTCATCGCAGGACTCCTTCGACGGACTCGGTCAGGTCGACGGGGGTGCCCTCGACCTCGCCGACGAGGCTGCCGATGACCTCGGCGAGCTCGGCGGCCTTGATGGGCATGCCGTTGACCTGGTTGTAGCCCACGGTGTCGACGAGGTACTCGGCGCGCAGCAGCAGCGAGAGCTGGCCGAGGTTCATCTCCGGCACCAGCACCTTGTCGTAGCGGGCCAGGACCTCGCCGAGGTCCCGGGGGAACGGGTTGATGTGGCGCAGGTGCGTCTGGGCGACGCGGCCGCCGGCCCGGCGGACACGGCGGACCGCGGCGCCGATCGGCCCGTAGGTCGAGCCCCAGCCGATGACCAGCACGTTGGCTCCGCGCCCTTCGGCGGCGCCGGGGTCGTCGACCTCCAGCGGGGGGAGGGCGTCGGCGATCCGCGCGATCTTGGCGGCCCGGGTGCGCACCATCAGGTCGTGGTTGGCCGGGTCGTAGGAGATGTTGCCGTGGCCGTCGGCCTTCTCCAGGCCGCCGATCCGGTGCTCGAGCCCTGCGGTGCCCGGCACCGCCCAGGGACGCGCCAGGGTGTCGGCGTCACGCAGGTAGGGCCAGAAGTCGGTCACCTCGCTCTGCTCGCCGGTCTTGGCGTCCTTGCGGGTCGAGGTGTGGTTGGGCTCGGTGGCGAAGCGGGGCTCGATGGCGGCCAGCTCGGAGATCTCGGGGATCCGCCACGGCTCCGAGCCGTTGGCCAGCATCCCGTCGGAGAGCAGCATCACCGGGGTGCGGTAGGTGATCGCGATCCGGCACGCCTCGAGCGCGGCGTCGAAGCAGTCGCCGGGCGACTGCGGGGCGATCACCGGCAGCGGCGACTCGCCGTTGCGGCCGAACATCGCCTGCAGCAGGTCGGCCTGCTCGGTCTTGGTGGGCAGACCCGTGGAGGGGCCGCCGCGCTGCACGTCGACGACGACCAGCGGCAGCTCGGTCATCACGGCCAGGCCGATCGCCTCGGACTTCAGGGCCACGCCCGGGCCCGAGGTGGTGGTCACCCCGAGGTGACCGGCGAACGAGGCGCCGATGGCGGAGCCGACGCCGGCGATCTCGTCCTCGGCCTGGAAGGTGGTGACGCCGAAGGACTTGTGCTTGCTCAGCTCGTGGAGGATGTCGGAGGCCGGGGTGATCGGGTAGGAGCCCAGGAAGACCGGCAGGCCGGACTGGACGCCGCCGGCCACCAGGCCGTAGGCCAGGGCCAGGTTGCCGGTGATGTTGCGGTAGGTGCCCGGAGCCATCGTGGCCGGCTTGATCTCGTAGGAGACCGCGAACGCCTCGGTGGTCTCGCCGAAGTTCCAGCCCGCCTTGAAGGCGGTGATGTTGGCGTCGCGGATGTCGGGGACCTTGGCGAACCGCCGCGAGAGGAACTCGACCGTGGTCTCGGTGGGGCGGCCGTACATCCACGACAGCAGGCCGAGGGCGAACATGTTCTTGGCGCGGGCGGCGTCCTTGCGGGAGAGGCCGAACTCCTTGACCGCCTCGACCGTCATGCCGGTCAGGTCGAGGGGGTGGACGGAGAACTCCGCGAGCGAGTCGTCGTCCAGCGGGGAGCCGACGTAGCCCGCCTTGGTCAGGTTGCGACCGGTGAAGTCGTGGGTGTCGACGATGATCGTCGCGCCCTTCGGCAGGTCGCCCAGGTTGGCGCGCAGGGCGGCGGGGTTCATCGCCACCAGCACGTCGGGGCGGTCGCCCGGGGTGAGGATGTCGTGGTCGGCGAAGTGGACCTGGAAGGACGAGACGCCCGGGAGGGTGCCCTGGGGGGCGCGGATCTCGGCGGGGAAGTTGGGGAACGTCGCCAGGTCGTTGCCGAAGGCGGCCGACTCCTGGGTGAACCGGTCACCGGTGAGCTGCATGCCGTCACCGGAGTCGCCGGCGAACCGGATGATGACGCGGTCCAGCTGCTTGACCTGCTTGGTCACTGCGGGCCTTCCTTCTGCATCTGCTGTGTGCCCTTGCGTGCGGGGGGCGGAGGTGGGGTTGCCTCCGCATGCACGCGCCCCCGGGGGGAGGCGCGCGGATTCAACACTAACCCCGAGGCAAGCCGCGCGTCGTCGCGTCTTGAAGTCCCCCACGCGCAGAGATGTGACGCCCGACACGTGACAGGTAATGTCTCATATGCTGAGTAAGACACTAAAGTGCAGTACCTTACTCCTCAAACACCAGTTCACGCCGCCGCGAGGCGGCCGCCAGAGGGAGCAGCAACATGAGGTCGAGCACCAAGGGTCGAGGCATCGCCGCAGCAGGCATCGGGCTGGCCATGCTGGCGCTGAGCGCCTGCGGCGGCGGGTCGGACGCCGCCGACGGGGACGACAAGACGCTCAGCATCGTCGGGTTCGCCGTTCCCGAGGCGGCCAACAAGGCCATCGGCGAGGAGTTCGTCAAGACCGACGCCGGCAAGGGCTACCGGTTCAAGACGTCGTACGGCGCCTCGGGCGACCAGAGCCGCGCCGTCGAGGCGGGCCTCGACGCCGACTACGTCCACTTCTCGGTGGCCAGCGACGTGACCCGCCTGGTCGACGCCGGTCTCGTCGCCGACGACTGGGACGCGGGGGAGAACAAGGGTGTCGTCTCCCGCTCCGTGGTCGTCTTCGGCGTCCGCGACGGCAACCCCAAGGGCATCGAGGACTGGGACGACCTGATCAAGCCCGGCGTCGAGATCGTGACGCCCAACCCGGCCTCCTCGGGGGCGGCCCGGTGGAACGCGCTCGCGGCCTACGGACAGGTCATCCGCAAGGGCGGCACCGAGCAGGAGGCCACGGAGTACGTCGACAAGTTCTTCGCCAACGTCGTCTCCCTGCCCGGCAGCGGCCGGGACGCCACCACCGCCTTCCTCGGCGGCAGCGGCGACGTGCTGATGGCCTACGAGAACGAGGCGATCCTGGCCGCGCAGAACGGCGAGGAGTTCGAGTACATCATCCCGGAGACCACCCTGCTGATCGAGAACCCGGGCGCCATCCTGACCGAGGCCGACCCGGCGGCGGAGGACTGGCTGGAGTTCGTCCTCAGCGACGAGGGCCAGCGGCAGTTCGCCCTCACCGGCTTCCGCCCGATCCGCGACGACGTCGACTACGGCGGCACCGTCGAGGGTGCCAAGGACCCGTCCGACCCGTTCCCGGTCGTCCCCGACCTGATGACGGTGGCCGAGGACTTCGGCAGCTGGGACGACCTCTCCACCAAGTTCTTCGACGAGGAGGACGGCCTTGTCACCAAGGCCATCGCCGCGTCGGGCAAGGGCGAATGACCACTCCATGACGAGTGTCTCCATCGAGGCCGCTGGCCGGTCGGCGCGCAGGCGCCGGCCGGCCCTCGGCACGAACCTGACCGCCACGTCCGGCGTCGGCCTGGGCGTGGCCATGATCTGGTTCAGCCTGCTCGTCCTCATCCCTCTGTGCGCCGTGGTGGTGACCGCGGCCGAGGGCGGCTGGGGAGCGTTCTGGACCACGATCACCAACGAGCAGACGTCGGCCGCCATCAAGCTGACCGTCTCCCAGGCGGCCCTGGTCACGCTGGTCAACGTCGTCATGGGCACGCTGATCGCGTGGGTGCTGGTGCGCGACCACTTCTGGGGCAAGGGCGCCCTGGAGATCCTGATCGACATCCCCTTCGCGCTGCCCACCATCGTCGCGGGCCTGGTGCTCCTCTCGCTCTACGGTCGCGACAGCCCGTTGGGGTTCGACGTGGTCAACACCCGGGCCAGCGTCTTCCTGGCCTTCCTCTTCGTCACCCTGCCGTTCGTCGTCCGGATGGTGCAGCCGGTGCTCGCCGAGCTCGAGAAGGACGTCGAGGAGGCGGCCGCCTCCCTCGGGGCCAGCAGGATCACCACGTTCCGCCGGGTCATCCTGCCCAGCCTGGTGCCGGCGATCGCCGCCGGCGCGGCGCTCTCCTTCGCCCGCGGGGTCAGCGAGTACGGCTCGCTGGTCCTCCTCTCCGGCAACCTGCCCTTCAAGACCGAGGTCACCTCGGTGCGCATCCTCGGCAGCATCGAGAACGACAACGTCGCCGCGGCCGCGGCCACCGCCACCGTCCTGCTGATGATCTCGCTGACCGTGATCGTGCTGCTCGACGTGATCCAGAGGAAGGTGTCCAAGCGTGGTTAAGTACGTGCTCCGGCTCGTGGTCGTCGCCTACCTGTTCCTGCTGGTGGCGTGGCCGGTCTCGTTGGTCGCGATCAACACCTTCGACGGCGGGCCCACCGCGCTGGTCGAGGTGCTGCAGGACCCGGACGTCCAGGTGGCGCTGCGGCTCACCGTGGTCGCGGCCCTCTCGGCGGTCCTCATCAACACCCTCTTCGGGGTCGGGATGTCCCTGCTGCTGGTCCGCTACACCTTCCCCGGGAAGCGGATCCTCAGCGCCCTGATCGACCTGCCCCTCTCGGTCTCGCCGATCGTGGTCGGCCTCGCGCTGGTCCTGGTCTACGGCGGCCAGGGCGGCTGGTTCGGCCCCTCCCTGGAGTCGGCGGGGTTCCAGGTCATCTTCTCCACCCCCGGCATCATCATGGCCACCGCCTTCGTCGCGCTGCCCCTGGTGATCAGGGAGGTGGTGCCGACCCTGGAGGAGATCGGCATCGAGCAGGAGCAGGCCGCCACCAGCCTGGGCGCCAGCGCCTGGCAGACCTTCTGGCGGATCACCCTGCCCGGCATCAAGTGGGCGGTCGTCTACGGCGTGGTGCTCTCGCTGGCCCGGTCGCTCGGCGAGTTCGGCGCCGTCAAGGTCGTCTCCGGCAACGTGCTGGGGGAGACCCGCACCGCCACCCTCGTGGTGGAGGAGAAGTACCTCAACTTCGACCAGCAGGGGGCGTACGCGATGGCCTTCCTCCTCGCCATGGTCTCGGTCCTGTGCATCGTCATCGTCGCCATCCTCCGTCCCAGCAACGAGAAGTCAGCAAAGAAAGGCGCACGCGCATGAGCATCGAGGTCAAGGGCCTGCACAAGAAGTTCGGTGACTTCGTCGCGCTGCAGGACGTCAACGTCTCCATCCCCACCGGCCAGCTCACCGCACTGCTGGGCCCCAGCGGCGGCGGCAAGTCCACCCTGCTGCGGATCATCGCGGGCCTGGAGAGCGCCGACTCCGGCACCATCGAGATCGAGGGCGTGGACGCCACCCGGCTCTCGCCGCAGAAGCGCAACGTGGGCTTCGTCTTCCAGCACTACGCGGCGTTCAAGCACATGAGCGTGGCCAAGAACGTCGCCTTCGGGCTGGAGATCCGCAAGCGACCCAAGGACGAGGTCAGGCGCCGGGTCGAGGAGCTGCTCGAGCTGGTCCACCTCTCCCAGTTCGGCCACCGGCTGCCCTCGCAGCTCTCCGGCGGCCAGCGCCAGCGGATGGCGCTCGCCCGCGCGCTCGCGGTGGAGCCGACGGTGCTGCTGCTCGATGAGCCGTTCGGCGCCCTGGACGCCAAGGTCCGCAAGGAGCTGCGCGACTGGCTGCGGCGTCTGCACGACGAGGTGCACGTGACCACGGTCTTCGTCACCCACGACCAGGAGGAGGCGCTGGAGGTCTCCGACCAGATCGTGGTGATCAACGAGGGACGGGTCGAGCAGATCGGCACCCCCGACCAGCTCTACGACGAGCCGGCCAGCGACTTCGTGATGAGCTTCCTCGGCGACGTGACCACGCTGGGCGGGCACGCCATCCGCCCGCACGACATCGACCTCGCGGTCTCCCCGCAGGTGGCCGGCGTGGTCGAGGGCACGGTGGCCCGGGTGCTGCGGATCGGCTTCGAGGTGCGGCTGACCGTGCACACGCTCGACGGCGAGGAGGTCACCGTGCAGCTGACCCGCACCCACGCCCGCTCGCTGGGCCTGGTCGAGGGCGCCACGGTCTGGCTGAGCCCGGCCGAGGGCGCGACCGTGATGCCGCCGCGCCAGGTTGCCCTCTCCTAGTCAGGGCGGGGCGCCGGCGGGCACGCGCGGAATGAAGAGGAACGCCGTGCGGCGCATTTCTCTTGAATTCTGAATCAGCGTGGGCAAGTTTCCTTTCCACTATTCCTCGTGGGCTGGCGCCGCCGTGGTGATGGGGGTGTGGGGTCTGTGCGCCTGGAGCCTCACGGTGCCGCAACAGCACCGACTCGTCTCCCTGGCCCCCGGGAGTGCCCCCGTGGCGCTCGGACTCAGCTGCGGTGGACCTCGCGTTCGAATTCGATGAAGGACCCCACCATCGCGGCGTAGATCCGCCCCACGAGCGCGCCAGACCCGCCCGACTCCTCGGCCCGGCTCGCCGCACGCTCGACGACCGCTGCGGCGCGGGCGGGCGCGCGCACGGCCGCGTCGTCGGTCTTGAAGTCCGAGGCCCGGGCCACCAGGTGCTGGCGCGCCACGAGGAGACCCACCAGCCGGCTGTCGAGCTCGTCGATGGCCAGCCGCACGGCGGCCAGGTCTGGCAGGTCCGCCGGGTGCGGCTGGTCGGCGGGGGGAGGTGCGGGGCTCTCGGTCACGACGCCCCTGCCCTCAGCGGTAGTTGGTGAACTGGACCGCGAAGTCCAGGTCCTGGGACTTCACCAGCTGCTGCACGGCCTGCAGGTCGTCGCGCTTCTTGGAGGAGACGCGCAGCTCGTCGCCCTGGATCTGCGCCTTGACGCCCTTGGGGCCCTCGTCGCGGATGAGCTTGGAGATCTTCTTGGCGTCCTCGGAGGTGATCCCCTCCTTGAGGGTGATCGAGATCTTCGACTGCTGGCCCGAGGGGCGCGGCTCGGAGGCGTCGAGGATCTTCAGCGACTGCTGACGCTTGATCAGCTTGTCCTTGAAGACGTCGAGGACGGCGGTGGCGCGGTCGTCGGCCGAGGCGGTGATCTCGATGGAGTGCTCGCCCTGCCACTCGATGGTGGCGCCGGTGCCCTTGAAGTCGAACCGGGTGGCGACCTCGCGGGCGGTCTGGCCCAGCGCGTTGTCGACCTCCTGGCGGTCCAGCTTGCTCACGATGTCGAACGACGAGTCGGCCATGTTCTCTCCTGTGCTGGCTGGTGGCGTGCTGGCGCCGCGCTGGGGTCGGGGACCTGATTTGTCCCTGCACGCGGTGCTTGGGCTATTCTTCCTTCTCGTCGGCCAGGGGTTCAAACGGACTCCGGGTCGACGGTGTGAGGCAGGTTGCCCGAGCGGCCAATGGGAGCGGACTGTAAATCCGTCGGCTTACGCCTTCGAAGGTTCGAATCCTTCACCTGCCACATCCACAGACGCTGGCCCCCGCCTGACGGCGGGGGCCAGCGGCGTTTCCGGGGATGCGTCAGCCATGGCTAATTCATGCACATCATTGCTATGGTGTGGGCCACGGGAGCCCCGGCCGGGACCCGTGGAGACTACGCAGATTGGGAGATCACCATGGGACGCTTCGACGGCAAGACGGCCTTCATCACCGGCGGGGCGCGCGGCCAGGGCCGCTCGCACGCCATGCGCCTGGCGAGCGAGGGTGCGAACGTCGCCATCATGGACATCGCGGCCCAGATCGACACCGTCGCCTACCCGCTCTCGACGCCCGACGACCTCGCCGAGACCGAGCGCGCGCTCAAGGACCTCGGTGCCGAGGTGCTGACGATCCAGGGCGACGTGCGCGACCAGGCGGCCGTCGAGGCCGCGGTCGCCGCCGCGGAGGAGCGGTTCGGCGGGATCGACATCGTCCTCGCCAACGCCGGGATCATGGCCAGCTACGGCGACCGGAAGAACGACATCCAGGCGTGGCACGACTCGGTCGCCACGATGCTGAACGGCGTCTACTTCCTGCTCCGCGCGGTCACCCCGGGCCTGATCGAGCGTGGGCGCGGCGGTGCCATCTGCATCACCGGGTCGACCTCCAGCTTCATCGGGGTCGCCTACAAGGAGGAGATGCTCAACCCCGGCCAGATGGGCTACGGCGCGGCCAAGACCGGGGTCCTGTCCTTGATGAGGAACTTCGCCATGGTGCTCGGCAAGCACGGCGTCCGGGTCAACACCGTGATCCCCGCCGGCGTCTCCACGAAGATGATCGTCAACGACTTCTTCAGCTCCGACCTCTCCGGCGACGCCCCCGGCGGGTGGATGGCCAACGTGATGGAGCGGGGTCCCGTCGAGCCCGAGGAGATCACCCACGCCGTGGCGTGGCTCTGCTCCGACGAGGCACGCTTCGTCACCGGGCAGACCCTGGCGGTCGACATGGGCACCCTCCTGCTCTGAGGCCCGGGTGGGGCAGACTCGCGGCATGCCCCCCGAGCAGCTCCACCGGATAGGACGGCGGCGGGCCTGGAGCATCTGGCTGGTCGCCATGGCGGTCTACGTCCTGGCGATCTTCCACCGCAGCTCGCTGGGAGTGGCCGGGCTGCTGGCCTCCGAGCGGTTCGGCATCACCGCGACCGAACTGGCGTTCTTCACCGTCCTCCAGCTCGTCGTCTACGCCGCTATGCAGGTCCCGGTCGGGGTGCTGCTGGACCGCTACGGCTCCCGCGCGCTGCTGCTCGGCGGGCTCGCGCTGATGACGCTGGCGCAGCTCGTCTTCGCCTTCGCCACCTCCTTCGGGGTGGCGGTGCTGGCCCGCGCCCTGCTCGGGGCCGGCGACGCCATGATCTTCGTCAGCGTGATCCGGCTGGTCGCCGTCTGGTTCCTGGTCCGGCAGGCGCCGATGGTCACCCAGGTGACCGGGTGGGGAGGCCAGCTCGGGGCGGTGGTCGCGGCCGCCCCGCTGACCCTGCTGCTGGAGCACCTCGGCTGGACCCGGACGTTCGCGGCCGCCTCCAGCCTCGGGGTGGTGCTGCTGGTCGCCGTCGCGCTGCTGGTCAAGGACACGCCCTACCGCTCCGAGGGGGTGGTCCGGGTGAAGTTCCGCGCGCTCGCCTCGTCGGTGCGCACCGTCTGGGGCAACCCCGGCACCCGGCTGGGCATGTGGACCCACTTCACCGCGCAGTTCTCCGGGACCGTCTTCGCGTTGCTGTGGGGCTTCCCGTTCCTGGTCCGCGGCCAGGGCTGGTCCGAGGTCGCCGCCGGCACCCTGATGATGCTGATGACCGGCTGGGTGGTGGTCAGCGGCCTGCTGCTGGGCGCCGCGGTCGCGCGCTGGCCCTGGTACCGGTCGTGGCTGGTCCTCGGCATCGTCGCGGCGATGGCACTGGCCTGGGGCGCGGTGCTGCTGCACCCCGGGCCGTCGCCCGCCTGGTTGCTGGTGGTGATGGCCTTCGCGACGGCCAGCGGGGGTCCGGCGTCGATGATCGGCTTCGACCTGGCCCGCACCTTCACCCCGGTGCGGGCCCTGGGCCGGGCCAACGGGATCGTCAACGTCGGCGGCTTCGTGGCCAGCCTGCTGACCATGGCGGTGATCGGGGTGGTCCTCGACCTGCGCGAGCCCGGCGGCATGGGCGCCTACGACCTGGACGACTTCCGGTGGGCGATGGCCACCCAGTACCTCTTCTGGGCCTTCGGGGCCTGCCAGGTGCTGCGGTTCCGGCGCCGGGCGGTGACCCACCTGCAGCGCGTGCACCCCGGCGCGGTGGCGCAGATGAAGGCCGGTCGCCCCTTCGTTCATCCCGGGGTGGGCGACGACGGCGTCTAGGGCGTGACAGGTGTCATGCCCCGCCCGTGCGTTCCGGCGACCCCTCCATGACGCCCGACACTGGTGAGCCCCCCGGACCCGGGAGACGGTGGAGCCATGAACCAGACGACACAGGCAGCGCTGGAGGTCCGCGGGCTGCGCCGGACCTACGGCACCGGCGACGACGCCTTCGAGGCGGTCCGCGGCATCGACCTCACCGTGCCGGCCGGCAGCATCCACGCACTGCTGGGGGTCAACGGGGCGGGCAAGACCTCGGCGCTGGAGGTGATCGAAGGGCTCTCGCCCGCCAGCGCCGGTGAGGTCCGGGTGCTCGGTCTCGACCCGGTCGCCGACCGCGCCGAGGTGCGCCGCCGTACCGGGGTGCTGCTGCAGCGCAGCGGGTTCGTCGGCGACCTGACGGTCCGCGAGACGCTCACCATGTGGGCGGCGACCGTCACCGGCGCCCGCCCGGTCGAGGAGTCGATGGAGATGCTCGACCTCACCCGGCACGCCGACTCGCGGATGCGCGCCCTCTCGGGCGGCGAGCACCGCCGGGTCGACCTGGCGTGCACCCTCACCGGGCACCCCGAGCTGGTGATGCTCGACGAGCCGACCACCGGGCTGGACCCGGAGAGCCGCCGCGCCGTCTGGGAGCTGGTACGCCGGCTCCGCGACGAGGGGGCCACCGTGGTGCTGACCACCCACTACCTGGAGGAGGCCGAGGCGCTCGCCGACCACGTCTCGATCATGCGAGCCGGCGAGATCGTGCGGGCCGGCACCCTTCCCGAGATCGTCGCCGGGCACCCGGCCGAGATCTCCTTCCGCACCCCGAGCCAGCCGCTCATGGTCCCCGACGGCGTCGAGGAGTCCCGCGACGGCGACCGCACCGTGCTGCGGACCGCGGAGCTCCAGCCGGCGCTGACCCGGCTGCTCCTCGACGCCCGCGACCGCGGCGTCACCCTCGACCTGCTGGAGGCCCGCACCGCGACGCTCGAGTCGGTCTTCCTCGCCCTCGCCGCCGATCCCACCTCCGACCTGCAGGGAGCCACCCGATGAGCACCGCGACCCAGATCCCCGCCGTCTCGCGCACCCTGGGCCTGGCCCGCTTCAACGCGATCCTGATGATCCGCAACCGGACCACGATGCTCTACGCCTTCCTGGTCCCGCTGGTCCCGCTGGGGCTGCTCTTCCTCGCCCCGGAGCCGGACCCGATGGCCGGCACCGCCACCATCGGCATCGCACTGCTGATGGCGCTGCTCTTCCCGGGCTACTACAACCTGCTCTCCATGTTCGTGACCCGGCGCGACGAGCTGGTGCTCAAGCGGCTCCGGACCGGCGAGACCCGCGACGTCGAGCTGGTCGCCTCGATGGCGATGCCGGGCGCCGTGCTGACCCTGGTGGTGACGGCGCTGACCGTGCCCATCGCCGCGCTCGCGGGCTTCGACCTGCCGGCCAACCCCCTGCTGCTCCTGCTCGGCGTCGCGCTGGCGATCGTCACCTTCGCCGCCCTGGCGCTCTGGACCGCCGCCTGGACCCGGACCGCGGAGTCGGCCCAGCTGACCAGCGGCCCGGTGATGATCATCGCGATGGCCGGCTTCATGGGCCCCGCCGTCCCCGACAGCGTCTCGCGCTACCTGGACCTGCTGCCCGGTGCTGCGGTCAACGAGCTCATCCGCACCGGCTGGTTCGGGCTGGCCCGGGGCTCCGACGAGCAGGTCGTCGGCTTCTGGCAGACCTGGGTGGAGGCCGCCCCGGGGATGGCGATCCTCCTCGGCTGGACCCTGCTGGCCCTGGCCCTGGCGGTCCGGTCGATGCGGTGGGAGCCACGTGGCTGACCCGCTCCTAGGATCAGCGGCGATGAGCCCGCCCGGAGAGTCCATGCAGCGCGGTCTGCGCATGCCCCGGCCCGCCCGCGGACAGCTCAGGTTCCCGGGGTGGACCGGGCGCGGCGACGTGGAGCGGGTCGACCTCTACACCCGTGGCTCGCTGCACGTGCTCTTCTGGTTCACCATCGCGATGATCACCCTCAACTCGGTCGCGATGCTCTCCACCTCGTTCGACCGGGCCGCGGCGGTGCTCGCGGCCCTGGCGGTCGCCGTGCCCGCCGTCCGGGTGCTGAAGGCGGCCTTCGTCCTGTATCCCGCCTCGGGGCCGATCCCGTGGCGCCTGCTGGCCCCGGTGCTGCTGCTGAGCGTGCCGGTGCTGGCCTGGCTGCTCACCCTGGAGGGCGAGACCGGCGTCTCCCCGGCGCTGGTGCTGGTCGGCACCCTCGCCTGGACGTTGGGTGGGCTGCGGGACCGCCGGGTGATCTGGGTGCTGACGGCGTTCGGCGCCCTGGTGCTCGGCGTGGTGGGGGGACACCCGGCGATGGCGGTCTACGGGGCGGTCGTGGCCGCCTTCTTCGCCTTCACCGTGCAGAGCTCGCTGTGGCTGCTCGGAGTCGTGGTCGAGCTCGACCACGCCCGCAGCTCCGAGGCGGCCCTGGCGGTCGCCGAGGAGCGGCTCCGCTTCTCCCGTGACGTGCACGACGTGATGGGCCGCCACCTGTCGACCATCGCGGTGCAGGCCGAGCTGGCCGCCACCCTCGCCGAGCGCGGCGACGCCCGGGCGCCGGAGCTGGTGCGCGAGGTGCGGAGCACCGCCCACGAGGCGCTGCGCGAGGCCCGCCAGCTGGCCCGCGGCTACCGGCCCCTCGACCTGGCCCAGGAGCTCGAGGGGGCGGTCGCACTGCTCGCCTCGGCGGGGATCGAGGCCACGGGCGACCTCGACGGGCTGCCTGAGGCGTGGCACCCCCCGGTCGCCCGGCTGGTGCGCGAGGCGGTCACCAACGTGCTGCGCCACTCGCAGGCGAGCCGGGTACGCATCGGGTACGACGGCGCCGTGGTGGAGGTGCGCAACGACGGCCTGCCGGCCCGGGCTGCGGAGCGTCCCGGCGGGGGCGACGGCACCGGGCTGGCCACGCTGGTCGCCGAGACGGCGGCGCTGGGTGCGCGGCTGACCCACGAGGTGGAGGGCGAGGAGTTCGTGGTGCGCCTGCGGCTGCGCGCCGACGGCAGGGACGGCGAGGGACGATGACCGAGGACCGACCGATCCGGGTGCTGCTCGCCGACGACGAGAACCTGATCCGCAGTGCGCTGGCGCAGATGCTCGACCTCGAGGACGACCTCGAGGTGGTCGCCGAGGCGGCCGGCGGCGAGGAGGCCGTGGCGGCGGCGCGGGCGCACCAGCCCGACGTGGCCGTCCTGGACCTGCAGATGCCCGACCTCGACGGGATCGAGACGGCGGCCCGGATCGCCGAGGTCGCCCCCGGCTGCGCCTGCATGATCGTCACCAGCCACGGGCGGCCCGGCTACCTCAAGCGGGCCCTGGCCGGCGGGGTCCGGGGCTTCCTGCCCAAGACCACGTCGGCGGCCACCCTGGCGCGGGTGGTGCGGATCGTGCAGTCCGGGGGGCGTCACGTCGACCCGGAGCTGGCGGCCGAGGCGATCGCCGCCGGCGACTCCCCGCTCACCCCCCGGGAGGCCGATGTGCTGGAGGCGGCCGCCGACGCCGCCCCGGTGGAGGAGATCGCGCGACGCGTCCACCTCTCCGCCGGCACGGTGCGCAACCACATCTCCAGCGCGGTCACCAAGCTCGGCGCCGCCAACCGCCACGAGGCGGTGGCCACCGCGCGACGGATGGGCTGGATCTGACTCTGGTTGGATGGCGGTGCCTGGACGCAGGTCGCGTCGGCACGAGGGGGACGAGATGGTCTGGTTGGCAGTGGGGCTTGGGGTTCTGGCCGTGGGAGCGGCGGTGGTCGCGCACCTGGCGCGCAGCGAACGGCAGGAGCTGCTCGGCAACGAGACCCTGACGGCAGCCGAGCTCCGGGAGCTGCACGCGGCGGCGAACGAGGCCGCCGGCCCGGACGCGTTCCGGCAGGCGGTCGAGCTCAAGGGTCGCAGCGCGGCACACGTCGACGGGCTGCTCACCTCCGAGCTCACCTCGACGCCGTGCGTCTGGTACCGGCAGAAGGTCACGCGCAAGTACGAGGAGGTCCGCCGCGACTCCGACGGCGACCGCACCACGGTCCAGCGCGAGGAGGTGATGACCGACAACCACTCCGACAAGGCGTTCTTCGTCGTCGACGAGACCGGCCGGATCGCGGTGGTGCCGGGCAAGGAGGTGCAGGGGGCGCGCAAGGTGCTCAGCGAGTTCCGGCAGGCCGAGCACGGCGCCGGCTCCTCGAAGCTGGAGCTCGGCTCCTTCAAGCTCAGCCTGCCCACCGGTGGCGGCCGGGGCGGGACCCTGGGCTACGAGTACGAGGAGTGGGTGCTGCCCGAGGGTGTGCAGCTCTTCGTCTGCGGCGAGGCCGTGGACCGCGGGGGCAGGCTCACGGTGCGCAAGCCGCAGAGCAAGGGCTCGCTGCTGATCACCACGAAGTCCGAGGAGGAGCTCGTGGAGGGCGCGGCGAGGCGCTACCAGATCGCCGCGGCGGTCAGTGTGGTGGCCGGTCTCGCCTCGGTGGTGGTCGCCGCCGTGGCGGCCGTCTCCGCTCTCGCCTGAGCCGGCTGGGCCGGCTGAGCCGCCCTACTCGTCCACCGGCTCGCCGGTGGGGTCCGGCGCGGCCTCGTCCTCGAGCAGGTGGCCACCGAGCGGGTCCGCGTGCCACTCCACCAGCCGCCAGCCCCGCGTGGGGTGGCCCTCGACGGTGACCAGGCCGGTGTTGTGCAGCGGGCTGGTCGCCTCGGGGGTGCCGGCCACCTCCGGCACCCGGGCGGCGACCCAGGTGCGGATGGCCGCGCCGTGGCTGACGACCAGGGCGGTGTCGACGCCGCTCTCCGCGACCCGGGCGACGTCGGCGTCGTAGCGCTCCAGGAACTCCTCGCCGGTCTCGCCGCCGGGCATCCGGGCGCCGAGCTCGCCGTGCACCCAGCGCTGGACCGTGGTCAGGTAGCCGTGCACGGAGTCGCGGTCGGTGGCCATCTCGTAGCGACCGGCGGAGATCTCGTGGAGCCCCGGCAGCACGCTCTGCGGCAGCTGGGCGCCGCTCACCAGGGGGTGCGCGGTCTGCTGGGTCCGCACCAGCCGGGAGACGAAGACACCCTCCACCTCGGTGTCGCCGAGGACCCGCGCGGCCGCGGCGGCCTGGGCGCGCCCGAGGTCGGTGAGGTCGAGCCCGGGCTCGCCGGTGTCCAGCGCCCCGGCCACGTTGGCGTGGGTCTGTCCGTGGCGCAGCAGCAGGAGGCGCATGGACGCAGCCGCCACGCCTCAGACCTCGGCCGCCGTGCTCGGAGCATCGAGCCGGGCGAGCACCCGGAAGGCGTTGCCGGGCTGGTCGAGCCCCTCCCGGCGGGCCGAGACCTCGGCCACCGCCGCGGCGACCGCGCCGACCGGCAGGGCCGCGGCGACGACCGCGGCCCGCGCGAGCCGCTCGGCCCGGGTGGGGCGAGGCAGCCAGGGCATCCACGGCCGCGGCACCAGCTGGCCGGCGGCGAACCAGGCGGCCGGGAGGACGTCGATGCCTCGGGTGGACGGCTCGCGGTAGCGGTCGAGCACCGTGAACCCGCGCTGCTCCAGGGCCTGCTCGAGGCGCGCCATGGAGAGGAAGTGCTGGTGCTGCGGCTGCAGCCAGGGCATCCAGTAGGGACCCAGCAGGCGTCCGGACGCACAGTCGGGGTCGGGCACCTCCACCATCAGCAGGCCTCCGGGCTTGAGCGCGGTGACCGCCGCGTCGAGCTCGGCGAGCGGCTCCCGGGTGTGCTCGAGGTAGTGGAGCATGCTGACGACGTCGAACTGCCCGGCGAGGTCGCCCGCCACGTCGGGGAAGAAGCCGCGGTGCGCCCGGTCGACCCAGCCGCGGAGCGCGGCGTCGTCGATCGCCTGGCTCTGCTCGACCCCCTCGAAGGAGGTGGTGGGGAACTGCTCCTTGGCGACGAGGCAGAAGTGGGCGTGCCCGCTGCCCACGTCGAGCCAGCGCGCCGGCGTGGCCGTGGCGTGCGCCGCGACCATGCCGACGCGGCCGGCGTACTCGTCGTCGGAGGAGGCGAAGACCTTCTCCATCTCGGCTCCCGCGAACCCGTCGTAGTAGTCGCGGTAGTAGAAGTCGAGGCCCTCGATGCTCAGCCGCGGGTTCTGGAAGACGTGCCCGCAGGTGGCGCACTCGTCGAGGGTGAAGGCGCCCGGCTTGTGCTGGATCAGGTCGGGGGAGGTGACGCGCGGCGCGACATCGGGGGAGCCGCACCACCGGCACGAGTCGACCCGCTCCTCGAAGAACCGCTCGGTGCCGCGCTCCAGCTCCTTGGCGTAGAGCGGGCGCAGCTCGTCGGAGAGGCGGATGGTCGGGGCCGGCGGTGCGGGAGCCCGCATCAGGGCGACCGAGCGCCGCACCTCGGCCAGCCACCGGCCGGCGCGGCCGCCGGCCCGACCCCGGCCGACCAGGCGCGGCTGGAGCTGGTGGACCAGGAGCGCCGGCAGGCCGACCCCTGGCGCCAGCAGGGCACCGGCGCCCACCGTGGCCAGGGACGCGGCGGTCCACACCTGGTGGCTGGTGGCGTAGCGGTCCAGCACGGTGCGCAGCACCGTCAGCTCCTCGGAGGCCGAAAGCGCCACCGACCGCTCGTCCGGTGCCACCACGAAGTCGGTGCGGCGCGGGGCGAAGCGCTTGACCTGCCGGCTCGCCTCGACGAGCTCGGCGGCGCTGACGGGTCCGGTGGGCAGCTGCGCGCGGCTCGCCAGCTCGCTGCGCACCAGCAGGGCGTGGCCGGCGCTGTGCCCTTCGCTGAGCGGGTTTCCACGGAAGGTGCGGGTGTCGACCTGCCGCAGCAGGCCGACCACCCGCTCGGCGGGCAGGTCGTCGGGCACCAGGTCGACGGCGTCCAGGCCCTCGCGCTCCGCCCAGGCGACCGCGGCGGCCAGCGTCGAGGGCCGCACCTGGACGCCGTGGGCGGCGAGGCTCACCCAGCCCGCCGGCACGCCGGCGCCCGCGGCCTCTCCAGCAGGCAGGGAGGCCAGACCCTGGCCGCGGCCGCGCAGGCGCAGGCCGTTGAGCACCATCCCGGCGGCGGTGGCCGTGGTGATGGTCCGGGCGGCTCGGGTGAGGCTCTTGGGCATGACTGGTCCCTGACTCGTGTCGCTGGCTGGCTCGGCGTCCCCACCGCCTCGGCGGGTCCTGAGACCCTAGCGAGGTGGGGCGCGGGCCGGGAGGTGTTCCGAGGGCTGGCGGCTCAGGGGCGCGCGGGGACGATCCGGCCGGCCACGTCACCCAGGGTGATCCGTCCGCCTCCGGTCCCGGGGGCGGAGTAGCGCAGCACCACCTCGTCGCCGTCCTGGAGTGCGAGCCGTTCCTGGTCGCCCACGGCGACGGGCTCGCGCCACCCCCAGGTGAGCTCGAGCAGCGAGCCGAGCTGGTCGCGACGGCTGCCCGAGACCGTGCCCGAGGCGAAGAGGTCGCCGGGGGCCAGGGAGGCCCCGTTGACCGTCAGGTGGGCGAGCATCTGGGCCGGCGACCAGTACATGGCGGCGTACGGCGGCCGGCTGACGACGTGGTCGTTGACCACCACCTCGAGGGCGAGGTCGAGGCCGCGGGTCCGCCCGGGGGCCAGGTAGGGCAGCGGGGTCGGCTCCTGCCGGGGCAGGTCGGTCCAGGCGGCCGTCAGGGCCGCCAGCGGCGTCACCCAGGCCGAGACGCTGGTGGCGAAGCTCTTGCCGAGGAAGGGGCCGAGCGGGACGTACTCCCAGGCCTGGATGTCGCGGGCGCTCCAGTCGTTGAGCCCGACCACCCCGAAGACGTGGTCGGCGAAGGCGTCGGCGCTCACCCGCTCGCCGAGCGCGGTGCCGGTGCCGACCACGAAGCCGATCTCCGCCTCGAGGTCGAGGCGCGCGGTCGGCCCGAAGACGGGGGCGGGGTCCGAGGGGCTCTTGCGCTGACCCAGGGGCCGGATGATCTCGGTGCCGCTGACCACCACGGTGCCGGCCCGGCCGTGGTAGCCGACCGGCAGGTGCTTCCAGTTGGGCAGCAGCGGCTCGGCGTCGGGGCGGAAGATCCGCCCGACGTTCGAGGCGTGGTGCTCGGAGGCGTAGAAGTCGACGTAGTCGCGCGGCGCGAAGGGCAGGTGCAGCGTCACGTCGGCCAGTGGCAGCAGGTGCTCGGCGACCCGGTCCGGCTCGTCTCGGAGCAGCGCGGTCACCGCACCGCGGGCCGCCTCCCACGAGGCCCGGCCGGTGGCCAGGAAGGGGTTGAGGGAGTCCGCGCGCCAGTGCGGCTCCGGCAGCACGGCGGCGAGGTCGAGGACCCGGTCGCCGTACCGCACCCCCATCCGCGGTGCGGGGTCCTGCGCGGTGGAGAGGACGCCGTAGGGCAGGTGGTCGAGCCCGAAGCCGTCGTCGGTGGTGCTCACCCCAGCAGGCCCAGCGCGCGCAGGTCGGCCAGCGGCTCGGCGACCGAGCAGGAGCCGAACGAGGTGAACCAGCGCCGGGCGCCGGCGAGCGACTCCTCGGCGCGCAGCGCGTCGGCCAGCGCGGCCGGGTCCCGCTCGGCCAGGGTCGCGACCACCTCCTCCCGGGCGGCGCCGTCGAAGGCGCGGCGGGTCGCCAGCAGCACGTTGGCGAAGCCGTGCTGGTCGTCGTGGCGCACCGCCCGGTGCAGCCCGGCGGTGCACTTGAAGGGGGTCTCCCGGTCCAGGGCGGCGTCGATCCGCGCGGCGAGGTCGGCCTCGTCGGCGGGCAGCGAGCCGTCGGGGGCGCCGGTGCGGAGCTTGAGCCGCAGCTCGGCGGCGGCGAGCTCGTCGGCGGCCCGGAGCCAGGAGGCGCCCACCCGGCCGGGGACCTCCACGTGGACCGGGGTCTCCTCGTCGAGGACCCCCTCGCCCCGGGCGGCGTCGACCGCGGCCAGCACCCGCCGGGCGTTGCCCGCCAGGTCGTCGAGGTCGCGCAGCGCGATCTCGACCCCGGCGACGTCGAGGCCGGTGCGGGTTGCCAGCCCCAGCGGGCCGGCGAGCTGGCCGGCACCCCCGGTGACCACGACGGAGAACCGCGCGTCCGCGTCGCGGGCCCCGGGCAGGTCGGTGTCGCGAAGCACGAAGGTGCCGACCAGGCCGGTGGCGCGGTGGGCCGGGTGCGCGGCGAGGGCCTCGCCCAGCGGGGCGTTCCCGGGCGGGAAGATCGCGGCGTCGTCGACGATCCCGGCCCAGGCGGGAGGCAGGGTCTCTGGCGTGGTGGCGGTCACGGGGTTACTCTAATCAAGCGATATGCGAACGCAAGTGTTCGATCAGCGAACAGGCGAGTCCATGGCAGGGAGGCGTGCGCGATGGCCCACTACCGGAGCGTGGGAGACGTCCCGCCCAAGCGGCACACCCAGCACCGTGACCCCGGCGGCGCCCTCTACCGCGAGGAGCTGATGGGGGAGGAGGGCTTCTCCTCCGACTCCTCGCTGCTCTACCACCGCGGCGTGCCGTCGGCGATCGTCGACAGCCGGGTCTGGGAGCTGCCCGACCAGACGCGCACCCCCCACCACCCGCTCAAGCCGCGCCACCTGCGGCTCCACTCCCTCTTCGACGCCCCGGGCGAGGGCGCCGGTGCCGACCCGGTCACCGGCCGGCGCCTGGTGCTGGGCAACAACGACGTGCGGATCGGCTACGTCGTCACCGGGGTGGAGCCGAGCCCGCTCTACCGCAACGCGATCGGCGACGAGTGCGTCTTCGTGGAGTCCGGGAGCGGCGTCGTGGAGACCGTCTTCGGGGTGCTGCCCTACCGCAGCGGCGACTACGTGATCCTGCCTCGGGCCTGCGACCACCGCTGGGTGCCGGCGGAGCCGTCGCGGCTCTACGCGATCGAGGCCACCGGTCACATCCACCCGCCCAAGCGCTACCTCTCCCGCTTCGGGCAGCTCCTCGAGCACGCGCCGTACTGCGAGCGGGACCTGCGCGGGCCCACCGAGCCGCTGCTCGCCGAGGGCACCGACGTGGAGGTGCTGGTCAAGCACCGCACCTCGGCCGGCATCGTCGGCACCCGGCTCACCTGCGCCACCCACCCGTTCGACGTGGTCGGCTGGGACGGCTGCCTCTACCCCTGGACCCTCAACGTCGCCGACTTCGAGCCGATCACCGGCCGGGTGCACCAGCCGCCGCCGGTGCACCAGGTCTTCGAGGGCCACAACTTCGTGGTCTGCAACTTCGTGCCCCGCAAGGTCGACTACCACCCGCTGGCGGTCCCGGTTCCCTACTACCACTCCAACGTCGACTCCGACGAGGTGATGTTCTACGTCGCCGGCGACTACGAGGCGCGCAAGGGGTCGGGGATCGGCGTCGGGTCGATCAGCCTGCACCCGGGCGGCCACCCGCACGGCCCGCAGCCCAGCGCCATCGAGGCCTCGCTGGGCGCGGAGCGGTTCGAGGAGCTCGCCGTCATGGTCGACACCTTCGCGCCGCTCGAGCTCGGCGAGGGCGGGCTGGCGGTCGAGGACCCGGCCTACGCCTGGACGTGGGCGGGACGGGGCCCCGCCTGAGCCGTCCTGTCAGGATGGGAGGGTGCCCAGCCCCTCGGTCCTGTCGGTCTCGCGCGACGAGCTCCACCGTTTCAGCAAGCTGCCCTGCGCCGAGATCACCCTGGTCGCGGGGCTCGGCGTCGTGGGCGACGCGCACGCCGGGACCCTGGTGCAGCACCGCTCCCGGGTCCGGCGCGACCCGAACCAGCCCAACCTGCGGCAGGTGCACCTGGTGCACGCCGAGCTCTTCGCCGAGGTGGCCCAGGCCGGGCACGCCGTCGCCCCGGGGGATCTGGGGGAGAACGTCACCACCAGCGGCGTCCCGCTCCTGGATCTGCCCACCGGCACCCGGCTGGCGTTCGGCGACGCGGTGGTGCGGCTCACCGGCCTGCGCAACCCGTGCCGGCAGATCGACGCCTTCCAGCCCGGCCTGCTCAAGGCGGTGCTGCCGCACGGCGAGCGGCGGGCCGGCGTGATGGCGGTCGTGGAACAGGGCGGCACGGTCCGCCCGGGCCAGCCGATCGAGGTCAGGCTGCCCGACGGCCCGCACGAGCCGCTGGAGCCGGTGTGAGCCGGCGCCGCCTGCTGCTGGCCGTCGACGCGCCGTCGCTGCTGCACCGCCACCACCACGCCCGCGCCCACTCCGACCTCCGCGACCGGAACGGGCGGCCGGCCTGGGCGCTGCACGGGATGCTGCGCCAGATCCTGGAGGCGATCGACGCCTTCGCGCCCGACGCGGTGATCTTCGGCCTCGACGACCGGACGACGTCCGTGCGCGAGGCGCTCTACCCCGACTACAAGGCGGGCCGGGCGGCCAAGGACCCGGCGCTGGTCGAGCAGCTCGAGCGCACCGGCGCCCTGCTGGACGCGCTCGGCCTGGCCGCGGTCACCCCGCCGGGGCTGGAGGCCGACGACGTCAACGCCTCCGCGGCGGCCTGGGCGGTGGCCCACGACTGGGACTGCGTCCTGGTCACCTCCGACCGCGACTCCTTCGCCCACATCAGCGACCACACCCGGGTGCTGCGACTGATCAACGGCGGGATGGCCGGCTCGCCGCTGCTCACCCCGCGGGCGCTGCGCGCGATGTACGGCGTCACCCCGGCGCAGTACCTGGAGTTCGCCGCCCTGCGCGGCGACGCCAGCGACAACCTGCCCGGCGTGACCGGGCTGGGGGAGAAGACGGTGCCGGTGCTGCTCTCCCAGATGGGCTCGATGCAGGCGGTCTGGGCCGACATCGACCACAGCGAGGGGCGCCACCTCGTCGCCACCTTGGACTCGTGGGCCGAGGAGACCGGCCAGCGCCGGCTCGGCGCCGGGCTGCTGAAGCGGCTCACGGCCCCCGGCGCCCGGGAGCGCTACGAGTTCAACCTCGCCCTGATGTCGGGTCGCGACGACCTCGACCTGGGGCTGACCCCGGACGTGCCGGGCACGCCGGGCCTCCTGCCGCTCGACCCGCTGCGGGTCTCCCGGGTGGTGGGGCACCTCAACGTGGAGTCCACCACCGCCCTGGCGCTGCGGGTGCTGACCGAGCCGCCCGCCTCGACCGGTCAGCTGGCGGGGTTCGCCGCCAGGTGAGCCAGCGCGCCGCGCTCGAAGCGGCGTACCTCGACCAGTCCGACCCGCTCGGGCCGCACGGCCGAGACCAGGGCCTCCACCTGCTCGGTGGTGCCCAGCTGGAGCACGGCGTGGCCGCCGTCGGCCAGGTGCCGGTCGACCAGCGCCAGGCACTGCGCGGCCACGTCCAGGCCGTCGGGCCCGCCGTCGATCGCCAGCTCGGGGTCGTCGGGGTAGCGGGTGATCTCGGCCCGGGGCACCCACGGCGGGTCCGCCAGGATCAGCGGGAACCGCTCGTCGGGTCGCAGCACCTGGTCCATGTAGCCCTGCCGGATCTGTGGTGCGAGCCCGGCGGTGGCGGCGTTGGTGGTCGCGAACTCGCACGCCGCGGGGTTGGCGTCGACCATCACCAGGTCGCGCCCGGTCAGCCTCTGCAGCACCAGCCCGATGTGCCCGGCGCCGCTGCACAGCTCCAGCGCCGGACCGGCCGGGGCCCCGTCGGCGAGGGCGGCGAGCCACTCGGCCTGGGCGGCCGTCCACGGGCGCGGCTCGAGGACGCGGCTGTCCCAGGCGATCCGCAGGCCGCCGACCACGCTCTCCCTCACTGTCTCCATGGGCCCTGATCATGCCAACCCCTGCCCAGCGCATACTCGTGCGGTGACCCAGCCCCAGCTCGATCCCCGCAGTCGGCGGGCCCTGGTGGTGATCCCGCTCGTCCTGGCGATGCTCTCGATGATCGGCCCGTTCAGCATCGACACCCCGTTCCCGGCGTTCACCCAGATGCGCACCGACTTCGGCGTGGGCGCCCCGGAGATGCAGCTGGTGGTCACCGCCTACCTGGCGTCGTTCGCGGCGATGAGCATCTTCCACGGGCCGCTCTCCGACGCGGTGGGCCGCAAGCCGGTGATCATCGGCTCGCTCGCCGTCTACGTGGGCGCCTCGATCGGGGCCGCCTTCTCCCCGGACCTCGGGGTGCTGCTGGCCTTCCGGGTGCTGCAGGGGCTGAGCGCCGGCGGGGCCACCATCGTCAGCCGGACCGTGATCCGCGACCTCTTCGACGGCGCCCAGGCGCAGGTCCTGATGAGTCGCGTCGCGATGATCTTCGGCCTGGCGCCGGCCATCGCGCCGGTGGTCGGGGGAGTGGTGCTGCAGCTCGGTCCCTGGCCCTGGGTCTTCGCCTTCATGGCGGTGCTGGGGGTGGTGCTGGTCGCGGCGACCGCGTGGGTGCTCCCCGAGAGCCACCCCCCGTCGCGGCGGGTGCCGCTGCACCCGGCCTCGGTGCTGGGCGGGTTGGTCGAGGTGGCGCGACTGCCGGGGTTCCACCGGGTCGCGTGGGCGGCGACCTTCGCCTTCGGCGGCCAGTTCCTCTACATCGGCGGCGCCGCGCTCTTCGTGGTCGACCTGCTCGGGCTGGGCGAGCTCGACTTCTGGGTCTTCTTCGTGCCGATGATCGGCTCGATGGTCGTCGGCTCCTGGATCTCCGGACGCGCCGCCGGCCGGATCACCGGACGCCGCCTGGTCAGCGCCGGCTTCGTCGTCTCGGTGACCGGGGCGGTGGTCGGCGTGGCGCTCTCGCTCACGCCCTGGGCCACCGACCTGCCGTGGGCGGTGGTCGGGCCGAGCATCCTCGCCCTGGGCAACGGGATGTCCTACCCGACCCTGCAGCTGATGCTGCTCGACCTCTTCCCCGAGCGTCGGGGCGCCGTCGTCTCCGGCAGCTCCTTCCTCACGCTCATGCTCAACGCGACCGTCGCGGTGCTGGTGACGCCGCTGATCGCGGTCTCGGCGCTGGGCTTCGCCGCGACCGCGCTGGTCATGGTCGTGCTCGGCCGGCTCTGCTGGTGGTGGCACTGCGCGGTCGAGGACCGCGACGCGCCCGTGCCGGCCGGCGCCGAGCCGATGGGGCCGGACGGACCTGCTGTGAGGCCTCAGCCGAGGGCGGGGTAGTCGGTGTAGCCCTCCGCGCCGCCGCCGTAGAAGGTCTCGGGCCGTTGCTCGTTGAGCGGGGCACCGGAGGCCAGACGCGCGGGCAGGTCGGGGTTGGCCAGGAAGGTCCGGCCGAAGGCGACCGCGTCGGCCCACCCGCCGGCCAGCACCCGCTCGGCCTTCGCCGCGTCGTAGGCCCCGGCGACCACCAGGGTGCCCGGGTACGCCGCGCGCAGCGCGTCGCGGTAGTCGTCGTCCAGGGCGGGGCCGCCGGCCCAGTCGGGCTCGGAGAGGTGCAGGTAGGCCAGGTCGCGCTCGGCGAGCGCCCGGGCCAGGACCAGGCCCTCGGCGCCGCCGTCGGGGTCCTCGAGCCCGTTGAACCGTCCGGTCGGCGAGATCCGGATGGCGACCCGGCCGGGGCCCGCCTCCGCGACGCAGGCGTCGACGACCTCGAGCACCAGGCGCATCCGGTTCTCCAGGGAGCCGCCGTAGGCGTCGGTGCGCCGGTTGCTCGCCGCGGAGAGGAACTGGTGGAGCAGGTAGCCGTGGGCGGCGTGGATCTCGACCAGGTCGAAGCCCGCCCGCCGCGCGTTCGCGGCTGCGCGCCGGTAGTCCTCGACCAGGCGCGGCAGCTCGTCGGTCTCCAGCGCCCGGGGGACCGGGACGTCGGCGCGCACGACCCGGCCCTGCTCGTCCTTGAGGCTGGTGCGGGCGCGCACTTCGATCGCCGAGGCCGAGACCGGGAGCGCGCCGTCGTGCAGCGACGGGTGGTCGACCAGACCGGTGTGCCACAGCTGGGCGGCGATCAGCCCGCCCTCCTCGTGCACCGCGTCGGTGACCCGCCGCCAGGCCTCGACCTGCTCGGGGCTGTGCAGCCCCGGGGTGTCGGCGTACCCCTTGCCCTCGGGGCTGATCTGGGTGCCCTCGCTGATCACCAGGCCGGCGGCCGCGCGCTGGCGGTAGTACTCGACGTGGAGGTCCCCGACCAGGTCGCCCGGCTGCTCGGCGCGCATCCGGGTCAGCGGCGCCATGAAGACCCGGTTGACGGCTTTCACGGCGCCCAGCGTCAGGGGGTCGAGCAGGGCGACGGCCGGGGCGGGTGGCTGGCGGTCGGTCATGCCGTGCCCCAACCGGGCCGTCCGGGGGGCTATTCCCCCGGGCCCTCGTCTCGCGTGTCGACACCCTGGCGCGAGCCTTGCCAAGGTGGACAGTATGGGGACCATGACCAATCCGGAGCCACGCCCGCGCGAGCAACGGATCGCCCCCGGCGACACCGAGGTGCCGCTGGAGCTCCTGCCGCCCCGGGAGGTGCCGCTGGGCGGGCCGCGCGGGATGCGGGTGCGCCGGACGCTGCCCCAGCGTCACCGCTCCCTGATCGGGGCCTGGTGCTTCCTGGACCACTACGGGCCCGACGAGGTGGCGGCCACCGGCGGCATGCGGGTGCCCCCGCACCCGCACACCGGGCTGGCCACGGTCAGCTGGCTCTTCACCGGCGAGATCGAGCACCGGGACTCCTCCGGCGCCCATGCCATGGTGCGCCCCGGCGAGTTCAACCTGATGACCGCGGGGCGCGGCATCAGCCACTCCGAGATCTCCACCCCCGAGACCGACGTGCTGCACGGCGTCCAGCTCTGGCTGGCGCTCCCGGAAGGCGCTCGCGACGTCGAGCCCCGCTTCGAGCACTACGTGCCGCGGCCGGTGCGCGGACCCGGCTGGGAGGGCCGCGTCTTCGTCGGGTCGCTGCTCGGCGACCGGTCCCCGGTGCGCACCCACACCCCGCTGGTCGGGGCCGAGGTGATGCTCGCCGACCGGGCCGCCCTCGGGGTCGACGTCGACCCCGGCTTCGAGCACGGGGTGCTGGTCGACCTCGGGCACGTCTCGGTCGACGGCCAGGAGATCAAGCCCGGCGAGCTGCTCTACCTGGCGCCCGGACGCTCCCGCCTCGAGCTGGAGTGCCACGACGAGGCGCGGCTGATCGTGATCGGCGGACCTCCCTTCGGGGAGGAGATCATGATGTGGTGGAACTTCGTGGGCCGCACCCACGAGGAGATCGTGGCCTACCGCGAGGACTGGCAGGCCCAGCTGCACCCCGACGGCGCCCTGGTGACCGACAGCACCTTGGTGGGGCCGGGGCGCTTCGGTGTCGTGGCCGGCCAGCACCTGCCGCCGCTGCCCGCGCCCACCCTGCCCAACGGCCGCCTCAAGCGCCGCCGCTGACACCTCCCGCGAAGCGCCCCCCTGCGCGGCGCTGGCAGACTGCTGGACCGTGAGCGTGCCTGAGGCGGTGGTCGGCGAGGACGGCGTGCCGCGCTGCCCGTGGGCGGTCGGCCACCCGGTCAACCTCGCCTACCACGACACCGAGTGGGGCGTCCCGATCCACGGGGAGGCCGCCCACCTCGAGCGCCTCACCCTGGAGGCGTTCCAGTCCGGTCTCTCCTGGCTGACCATCCTCAACAAGCGACCGGCCTTCCGGGCGGCGTTCGCGGGCTTCGACGCGGACGCGGTGGCGGCGTACGACGAGCGCGACGTCGAGCGCCTGATGGCCGACGCGGGCATCGTGCGCAACCGGCGCAAGATCGAGGCGGCCGTCACCAACGCCCGGGCCACGGTGGCCCTGCGGGAGCACGGCGGGCTGGAGGAGCTGATCGGGCGGTACCGCCCCGCGGGCCCGGTGGAGCCCCAAGCGGCCACCACCTCGGCGGAGTCGCTCGCTCTCTCGAAGGCGCTGAAGCAGCGCGGCTTCGTCTTCGTCGGGCCGACCACCATGCTTGCCCTGATGGAGGCGATCGGCCTCTTCGACCCGCACCTGCCCGGGTGCCACCGGCGCGGGGCCTGCTGATGCTGCGCGGACTGACCGTGCTGCTGGCCTGCCAGCTCGCCGGGGAGGTGCTCGTGACCCTGACCCGGCTCCCGGTGCCGGGCCCGGTGGTGGGGATGGTGCTCCTCTTCGTGCTGCTCCAGGCGCGGCCGCCGGAGGCCGACGCGGGCACCCTCCGGGCCGCCGACGTGCTGCTGCGCCACCTGCAGCTCCTCTTCGTGCCGGCCGGGGTCGGCGTGGTCGTCTACCTCACCGTGCTCCGCGAGGACGCACTGCCGATCACCGTCGCCCTGGTGGGCTCCTGGCTGGCGGGCCTGCTCGTCGTCGGGTGGACGGTCTCCTGGCTCGGACGACGGCGAGGCGTCCGGTGAGCGGGGAGTGGCGCGAGCTCGCCTCCTCGCCGCTGGCGCTGGTGCTGGTCACCCTGCTCGGCTACCGGCTCGGCCTCCTGCTGCGCGACCGGAGCGGCGGGCACCCGCTCGCCCAGCCCGTGCTGGTCGCGGTGGTGGTGGTCGCGGTGGCGATCACGCTCGCCGACGTCGACTACGCGACGTACGCGGACGGCGCGGCGCTGATCAGCTTCTGGCTCGGGCCGGCGACGGTGGCCCTCGCGGTCCCGCTGCACCGTCAGGTCCGGCGGCTGCGCGGCGTCGTGGGGCCGATGCTGGTCGCGATCCCGCTGGGCGCCGCGGTCTCGATCCTCAGCGCCTACGGCCTCGTCACGGCGCTGGGCGGCGGCGAGGAGCTCGCGCTGACCATGTCGCCGAAGGCGGCCACCACCCCGGTCTCGATCGCGCTGTCGGAGGAGATCGGGGGGATCCCCGCGCTGACCGCGGTGGTGACCGTCACCGCCGGGGTGCTCGGCGCGGTCGCGGGCCCGACCCTGCTGACGGTGGCCCGGGTGCGGAGCCGGGAGGCCAGGGGGCTGGCCCTGGGCGCCTCCTCGCACGGGATCGGCACCGCTCGGGCCCTGCACGAGGACGAGACCGAGGGCGCCTTCTCGGGGCTCTCGATGGGGCTGACCGCCCTGGCGACCAGCCTGCTGCTGCCGGTCTTCGTCTGGCTGCTCTAGGACGCGGAGTCGTCGAGCTCCTTGAAGTAGCGGGCGACCGGCCAGCGTTCGAAGCCGAGGGACTCGTAAGCCAGACGAGCCGGCGCGTGCCCGGAGTCGGCGCCGGTCTCCACCATCACCATCGTCATGCCTGCTGCCCTCGACCGGGCGAACGAGCGCTCCAGGAGGGCGCGTCCGACGCCCCGCTGCTGGTGGTCGGGGTCGACGACGACGACGTACACCTCGCCCATGCTGTCCTCGGGGTGCAGTCGCGTGCAGACCCAGCCGATCGGCCGGTCGCCGTCGAGAGCGACGTCGACGTTCTCGGGCTCGCTCTGCAGGATCTCCGCGAGGTCCTGGTGCTGCCGGTCACGCCAGCCCGTGGGGTAGAAGGCGGCGTAGACGAAAGAGGGAACCTCCTGCTCGACCGCCGGAAACACGGGCTCCCAGGCCCGCAGTGCGAGCTCGAGCAGGGCGGCGTGGTGGCTCGGGGCGTACGGCACGAGAACCGGAGGAACGGGGTGGGAGGTCACCCCGGAAGTGTGGACCATCACGTGTGGTCAGGGGACCGGTGAGAAGCGTTCGTCGGCGTCACGCCCCCCGCGCGCACGCCAGGTGACAGGTCGGAAAGCGGTTGGAGTCGTCCCGCTGGGCCACCACCCGCCACCGCTCGGCCATGCCGGCGTCGGCCAGGGCCGAGGCCATCGCGTCGGGGTGCCAGCGCCACGCCCTGGCGACGGCGTGGTCGAACTCGAGCACGGGGCGCCCCGGGTCCTCGCTGACCTGGAACGCGACCAGGACGTGGGCGCCGGACCGGAGCCGGGCGGCCCACGCCGCCAGCACTCCCGGCACGGACGCGGGGGCCACGTGGATCAGGCTGAACCGAGCCAGGATCCCGCCGAGGGGGACGAGGTCCCTGGGCAGACGCCCCAGGCCCGCGTCGTCCTGGTGCCAGCCCAGCTGCGGGTAGCGCCGACGTGCGAGGTCGAGCATGCCCGTCGAGGGATCGACCCCCAGCACCTCCAGCCCGCGCGTGGCGAGGTCGTGGGTGATGTGTCCCGCACCGCACCCGACGTCCACCACCGGTCCCGCCGGCCCGTCGGCCAGGAGCTCGTCGGCGAAGAGGGCCACGGCGTGCCGCTCCACGGGTGTGGCGTATCCGCTCGGGAACGTCTCGTCGTACGCGCTCGCGAGGGCGTCGTAGCCGGGCTGGGTCTGCACGCGGCTCATCGTGGCAGCCGCGTCGACTCGCGGACCAACCGCGAGAGCGAAGCCTCACGTGCGGAGGTCGACGGGAGGGGCCCTGCAGGTGCCACCGTTCCCCGTGTCCGCATGCCGGTTGGCGGCTAGAAATCGAACAGATGTTCGAGAGAGGATGGACCATGGAGACGGGGAACATCGACGAGCTGGACTCTGCGGGCGTGCTCGCCGAGTCGGTGCGAGTGCTGCGTGAGCGCCGGGCTGCGGAGGTGGCCGAGCTGCGCCTCGCCGCGCAGTGGGCGCTGCTGCACGGCAGCGATCCACGAGACGACCCCACGGCCTCGCCCTTCGAGAGGCTCGTCCCGTTCGGCGGGGAGGGCACGCCCTGGGTGCGCGACCTGTGTCCCGGTGAGCTCGCGCTCGTCCGGCAGGTCGGCTGGATGACGGCGCGAGCCGCGATCGCTGACGTGCTCGACCTGCAGCACCGGCTGCCCCGGGTCTGGGCGCGGGTGGAGGCGCTGGAGGCCGAGGCCTGGGTCGCGCGCAAAGTGGCCGTCATCTCCCGCACGCTCGCGCTGTGCCACGTCGGCGTGGTCGACGCGGCCGTCGCCCGGGCGATCGCGGGAGAGGCGCCCAGTCGGGTGCTGGAGCTGGCGAGGGCCAAGGTGATCGAGGCGGATCCCGAGGCCCACGCGCACCGGGTGGCGGTCGAGCGAGGACGGCGACACGTCACCCTCTCCCGCACCGACGAAGTCGGTCTGAGGCACGTGATCGCCCGGGTGGAGGCTGGCGACGCGGTCTACGTGGACGCGATGGTCGCGCGGGTCGCCGAGATCCTCCGCGAGCGGTTGCACGCATCCGGGGTGCCGCCTCGCGAGCAGCCGACGGGCGACGTGCTGCGCTCCGAGGCTTTCGGCTGGCTGGCCCGCCCCGCCGAGCTGCTGCGGCTCCTCCTGGAGCACGCCGAGGGGGCGGACCCCGGCGACCCGGACCCGGACCCGGACCCGGACCCGGACCCGCCAACGTCCCGCACCACGGCGTTCCCCGCCGACCTGCTGGCCTCCCTGCGATCGATCGACCCCACCCGCCTGCGTCCCCGAGCCTGCCTCTACGTCCACGTGACCGCCGATGCGCTCGCCGACGCCGACCGGGCGGTGGTCCGGCTCGAGGAGCACGGCCCCCTCCTGGCCGCCCAGCTCCGGAGCCTGCTCCGGCACGCCCATGTCGAGCTGAAGCCGGTGGTCAATCTGGCCGAGGACGTGCGGGTCACGGCCTACGAGCACCCCGAGTCGCTCCGGGAGCGCGTCTGGCTCCTCGCCGGCGGTGGCGACCGGTTCCCGTGGTCCGGCTCGAGCAGCCGGCACGTCGACCTCGACCACGTGCGCCCCTGGACCCGCGGCGGACCACCTGGGCAGACCGGCACCCACAACTCCCACCCGCTGCTGCGACGCCACCACCGCTGGAAGACGCACGCCCGGGGTGGGGTCTGGCAGGTGGGCCGAGCCCGATGGCTCTGGCGCAGTCCGCACGGCAGGTACGTGCTCGTCGGACCGGAGGGAACGGCGGCCCTGTGACGCGGAGCCGCCGGATCCTCGACTCGCGTGGTGACGGAGGTTACTGTCCGGTCGCATGACGCGACGCCATGCCTACGCCGAGGACGCCCTGCTCGACCACGACGCCGTCGGCCTGGTCGAGATGCTGCACCGGGGCGAGGTCTCGCCCGTCGAGCTGGTCGAGGCCTCGATCGCCCGGACCCTCGAGGTGGACGAGCACCTCGGCACCCTCGCGGTGGAGATGTTCGACCTGGCGCGCCACCGGGCACGGGACCCGCGCGGCGGCTACTTCTCGGGGATCCCGACCGTCATCAAGGACAACGCCGACGTGGCCGGCGTCCCGACCCAGCACGGCACCGACGCCTTCGTCTCCCCGCCGGCCACCCGGGACGGCGACTTCGCGCGGATGTTCCTGGCCACCGGCGTCATCCCGCTCGGCAAGTCCCGGCTCTCGGAGTTCGGGTTCTCCGGCGCGGTCGACCACCCGCGGCTCGGCCCGGTGCGGAGCCCCTGGCACCACGACCACTATGCCGGCGCCTCCTCCGCGGGCTCGGCCGCGCTGGTCGCCGCCGGGGCCGTGCCCCTGGCCCACGCCAACGACGGGGGAGGGTCGATCCGCATCCCGGCGGCCGTCAACGGACTGGTCGGCCTCAAGCCCACCCGGGACCGGGTGCCCCAGGACAAGCTCAACCGCAGCATGCCGGTGCGGATCGTCGCCGACGGCGTGCTGACCCGCACGGTGCGTGACACCGCAGCCTTCCTGCGCGAGTCCGAGCGCATCTACCGCAATCCGGCCCTCCCGCCGGTGGGCGACGTGAGGGGGCCGTCGGGCCGACGGCTGAGGGTCGCGGTCGTCACCGAGGGGGTGGGGCGCAGCGCGTCGCCGGAGGTGCGGGAGCTCACCCTGAAGACGGCCGCGCTGCTGGAGGAGCTGGGCCACCAGGTCGAGCACGTCGACCCCCCGGTCCCGGACTGGTTCGCCGACCACTTCCTGCTCTACTGGTCGATGCTCTCGATGTTCCTGGTGCGCACCGGCCGCTCCACCCACGGCGGCTCCTGGAACCCGGCCAACCTGGACAACCTCACCCTCGGCCTCGCCCGGCACTGCCAGCGCAACCTGCACAAGCTGCCGGTGGCCATCGCGACCATGGCGGGCTCGCAGCTGATCTCCCGCAAGCACTACGAGCGGTACGACGTCACCCTCACCCCGACGCTGGCCACCGAGACCCCGCGCGTGGGGCACCTCGACCCGACCCGGGACTACGAGGAGGTCATCGACCGGATGATGGACTGGGTCGCGTTCACGCCCCTGCAGAACGCCACCGGCGAGCCGGCCGTGAGCCTGCCGCTGGCGACCACCGCCGCGGGACTTCCGCACGGCATGCAGCTGGCCGCGGGCAAGGGGCAGGAGGCCCTTCTCCTGGACCTCGCGTACTCCCTGGAGGAGGCGCAGCCGTGGCCTCGGATCCAGGATTGAGGGGCCGATTTCACGCCCGGCTCAGCCCTGTGTATTCTCTTCCGACGTTGCCCCTTTAGCTCAGTCGGCAGAGCGTCTCCATGGTAAGGAGAAGGTCTACGGTTCGATTCCGTAAAGGGGCTCTGGGACGGGTCCCGTACTCTTGAGTGCGGTGCCTCCCCGGTGGCGGGGTAGCTCAGGTGGTTAGAGCACACGACTCATAATCGTGGTGTCGCGGGTTCGAGTCCCGCCCTCGCTACGAGAACGACCCCCTGGACGAAGCACCACGCCGGACCAGCCGGTACCGCATCACACCAAGCATTCGACGAAGGACTTCCCGTGGCCAGCAAGAGCTCTGACGTTCGCCCCAAGATCACGCTTGCGTGCGTGGACTGCAAGGAGCGCAACTACATCACCAAGAAGAACCGTCGGAACGACCCCGACCGTATGGAGATGAAGAAGTTCTGCCCGCGCTGCCGCACGCACACCGCGCACCGCGAGACCCGCTGACGGCTCGCTCTCCAGCGTCTCGACGCCCCGCGTCGCCGACCCGCCCGGTCTCACCGGGCGGGTCGCTCGCTATTTTGGCTGCCATGCCCCTCGACCAGTCCCTGGTGGGACGCAGCTTCCCGCCCACCGCCCCCTACGTGGTGACCCGCGAGGCGGTCTCCGCCTTCGCCGCGGCCACCGGCGGGGCCTACGACGGCGGCCCGGCGCCGGTGACCTTCCCCATCGTCCTCGCCTTCGACGCCATGCAGGACTTCCTGGACGCCCAGGGCCTGGCGCTGCACCGCGTCGTCCACGGGGAGCAGCGGTTCGCCTACGAGCGGCCCGTGCTGGTGGGTGACACCCTCACCGCCACCCTGACGGTCAGCTCGCTGCGCCACATCGGCGGCAACGACATCATCGGCACCACCAGTGCCCTCGCCGACGCCGACGGCACCCTGGTCTGCACCGCGCACGCCACCCTGGTCCACCGGGGCGAGGAGGAGTCATGAGCACGCTGACCGCCGGGCAGGCGCTGGAGCCGCAGACCTACACGATCGTCCGGGACGACCTGGTCCGCTACGCCGCGGCCAGCGGCGACCACAACCCGATCCACCAGGACGAGGCGGTCGCTCGCTCCGTCGGCCTGCCCGGGGTGATCGCCCACGGCATGTACACGATGGCGCTGGTCGGCCGCGCGGTGCGGGAGTGGACCGGCGGTGGCGAGGTGCGTCAGCTGGGCTGCAAGTTCACCAACCCGGTGGTCGTCCCGGCCGACGCCGGCGTCGAGGTGCGGGTGGCCGGCACCGTCAAGGAGGTCGTGCCGGAGGCCGACGGCTCCGCGTCCGTCACCCTGGCGCTCGAGGTGACCAGCGCGGGGCAGAAGGTGCTGGGCATGCCCCGCGCCGTGGTGAGGCTGGCACCCGTTGGCTGAGCCCGCGCCGCGGCCCCTGCTGCGCGACCACACCACGCTGCGGCTCGGCGGACCCGCCGACGAGCTGCTCGTCGCCACCACCGAGGCCGAGCTGGTCGAGGCGGTCGCCGACGCGGACGCCGCGGGCGTCCCGGTGCTGCTGCTCGCCGGCGGCTCCAACCTGGTCGTCGCCGATGCGGGGTTCGCGGGGCGCGTGGTCAAGGTCGCGACCTCCGGCGTCGTCGCCGACGTCGAGGGGGACGCCGCGGCCTGCGGCGGCGTCCTGGTGAAGGTGGCGGCGGGGGAGTCGTGGGACGGCTTCGTCGCCCGGGCCGTCGCCCGGGGCTGGAGCGGCGTGGAGGCCCTCTCCGGCATCCCCGGCTCGGTGGGTGCCTCCCCGGTGCAGAACGTGGGCGCCTACGGCCAGGAGGTCTCCCAGACGATCGCCTCGGTGCGGACCTGGGACCGCGTCGAGCGGCGCCAGCGCACCATCGCCGCCGCCGACTGCGGCTTCGCCTACCGCGACAGCCGCTTCAAGGCAGACCCGGAGCGGTACGTCGTGCTCGAGGTGACCTTCCAGCTGCCGCTCGGGTCGCTGTCGGCCCCGGTCGGGTATGCCGAGCTCGCCCGCACCCTCGGCGTGGAGGTGGGCGAGCGCGCCCCCCTCGACGCGGTGCGCGAAGCCGTCCTCGCGCTGCGCCGTGGCAGGGGGATGGTCCTCGACGACGCCGACCACGACACCTGGAGCGCCGGCTCGTTCTTCACCAACCCGCTGCTCAGCGCCGAGCAGGCGGCCGCCCTGCCGCCCGAGGCGCCGCGCTTTCCGCAGCCCGACGGCAGGGTCAAGACCAGCGCCGCCTGGCTCATCGAGCACGCCGGCTTCGCCAAGGGGCACAGCCTCGGCGCCCCGGTCAGTCTCTCCACCAAGCACACGCTGGCGCTGACGAACCGCGGCGGAGCCACCACGGTCGACCTGCTCGCCCTGGCCCGCGAGGTCCGCGACGGGGTCGAGCGGGCCTACGGCGTGCGCCTGGTCAACGAGCCGGTGCTGGTCGGCGCCTCACTCTGAGAGCCAGGCGTCGATCTCGGCGAGCACCCGGGTGCGCAGGTCCGACGGCGCCCGGGAGGCGCGGACCGACATCCTGGCCAGCTCGGCGAGCTGCTCGTCGGTGAGCTCGTGGGCGGCCCGCATGGTGGCGTACTGCCCGGCCAGCTGTGACCCGAAGAGCAGCGGGTCGTCCGCGCCGAGGGCGACGGTGGCGCCGGCGGCCATCAGCTGGGGGAGCGGCACGGAGGTGAGGTCGGAGTAGACCCCCAGGGCCACGTTGGAGACCGGGCAGACCTCCAGCGCGGTCCCGCTCGCCACGATCCGCTCCAGCAGGCGCGGGTCCTCGGCCGCGCGCACGCCGTGGCCCAGCCGGTCGGCGTGCAGCTCGTCGAGGCAGACCCGGACGTGCTCGGGCCCGCGCAGCTCGCCGCCGTGCGGCACCAGCAGCAGGCCGGCGCGCTCGGCGATCGAGAACGCGTGCGCGAAGTCGTGGGTCTGTCCGCGGCGCTCGTCGTTGGAGAGCCCGAAGCCGACCACGCCCCGCCCGGCGTACTGGGCGGCCAGCCGGGCCAGGGTGCGGGCGTCCATCGGGTGCCGGGTCCGGTTGGCGGCGATCACCACGGCCATGCCCAGCCCGGTGCGCGCCGAGGCGTCGGCCACGGCGTCCAGGACCAGGTCGGTGAAGGCGGTGATGCCGCCGAACCGGGCCGCGTAGCCGCTGGGGTCGACCTGGATCTCCAGCCAGCGGCCGCCGTCGCGCACGTCGTCCTCGGCGGCCTCGCGCACCAGCCGCCGGACGTCGCCCTCGGTGCGCAGCACCGAGCGCGCCACGTCGTAGAGACGCTGGAAGCGGAACCAGCCCTTCTCGTCGGCCGCGGACAGCTGCGGCGGCCACTCCGAGACCAGCGGGTCAGGCAGGACGATGCCGTCACGCTCCGCCAGCTCGAGCAGCGTGGTGTGCCGCATCGAGCCGGTGAAGTGCAGGTGCAGGTGCGCCTTGGGAAGCGTGAGCAGGTCGCGCCTGACCCGCATGGTCGCGGAGGTCAGGAGAACAGCTTCTGGATCCGGGAGACGCCCTCGACGAGGTCGTCGTCTCCGAGGGCGTAGGAGAAGCGGAGGTAGCCCGGGGAGCCGAACGCCTCACCCGGCACCACGGCCACCTCGGCGTTCTCGAGGATGTACTCCGCCAGCTCGGCGGAGGTCTCGATCATCCGGCCCCCGTGCTCGCGGCCCAGCAGGCCCTTGACCGAGGGGTAGGCGTAGAAGGCGCCCTCCGGGGTGGGGCAGTAGACGCCGTCGATCGCGTTGAGCATCTCCACGATCCGCCGGCGGCGCCGGTCGAAGGCGACCTTCATCTCGTCCACGGCGCTCAGGTCGCCGGCGATGGCGGCCAGGGCCGCGCGCTGGGAGATGTTGGCGACGTTGGAGGTGGCGTGCGACTGGAGGTTGGCGGCGGCCTTGACGAGGTCCTCGGGGCCGAGGATCCAGCCGACCCGCCAGCCGGTCATGGCGTAGGTCTTGGCGACCCCGTTGACCACGACGCAGTTGTCGGCCAGGAAGGGGCACAGCACCGGCATCGAGCCGGTCTCGACGTCGTCGTAGACCAGGTGCTCGTAGATCTCGTCGGTCAGCACCCACAGGTCGTTGTCCTCGACCCAGCGGCCGATCGCCCGGATCTCGTCGCTGGTGTAGACCGCGCCGGTGGGGTTGGAGGGGGAGACGAAGAGGAGCACCTTGGTGCGGTCGGTGCGCGCCGCCTCCAGCTGCTCCACGGTGACCTTGTAGTCCTGGGTCTCGTCGGCCAGCACGGGCACCGGCACGCCGCCGGCCAGGGCGATCGCCTCCGGGTAGGTGGTCCAGTACGGCGCCGGGACGATCACCTCGTCGCCCGGGTCGAGCATCGCCGCGAAGGCCTCGTAGATGGCCTGCTTCCCGCCGTTGGTCACCAGCACCTGGGCCGGGGTGACCTCGTAGCCGCTGTCACGGCGAGTCTTCTCGACGATCGCCTGCTTGAGCTCCGGGAGCCCGCCGGCGGGGGTGTAGCGGTGGTTGCGCGGGTCGCGGCAGGCCTCCACCGCGGCCTCGACGACGTAGTCGGGGGTGGCGAAGTCCGGCTCGCCCGCACCGAAGCCGATCACGGGGCGCCCCTGCGCCCTCAGCGCCTTGGCCTTGGAGTCGACCTTGAGGGTCGCCGACTCGGCGATAGCACCGATGCGACGGGAGATGCGACGCTCGCGGGGGTTGCCGGGGGACGGGGTCGAGGTGGGAGACTCACTCATGCGGCCATGGTAGGCGTTTGGACGAGAGGTCCGGGGCCCCGTACACTCCTCGTCTGGTGGCTTCTCCACATGCTGCGGCCTGCCCTCCGGGGTGGCTCGTCGCGGAGAAGCGGAACCGGAGGGCACTAGCTCAACTGGCAGAGCATCGGTCTCCAAAACCGAAGGTTGGGGGTTCAAGTCCCTCGTGCCCTGCAAGGCGCACCACGTCTGCAGCAGAACTCGTCACACATTCCGATGGAGGCCCGAACGTGTCTGACACGAAGGCGGCTCCCGAGCCACGCGGTGGCAAGGGCCCCGACAAGGCCCCGGGAAGCACCCGCACCGACCCGGTGACCTTCATCCGGCAGGTGATCGCCGAGCTCCGCAAGGTCGTGTGGCCCACCCAGTCGCAGCTCGTCACCTACTTCATCGTGGTGATGGTCTTCGTGCTGGTGATGATGACGCTGATCGCAGGCCTCGACCTGGCGTTCGGCAAGCTGGTCTTCGAGATCTTCACCGGCGACAGCCAGTTGTGACCGGCGCCCCGGACGGGGCCCACGACAGTCCAGCGAGAAGCAACGGAATCCCAAGTGACGGAGCAGCACGTGTCTGAGCAGAACGACTCGACCGAGGCCGAGCAGGCCGACATCGAGGCGACCGAGCCCATCGAGACCGAGCCGGCCGAGGAGACCGAGGCCGAGCAGACCGAGGCCGAGGACGCCGCGACCGCCGAGTCCGACGACTCCGACGAGGACGAAGACTCCGCCGAGGACGCCGACGCCGACGACCCGCTGGAGCGGTTCCGCCGCGAGCTGTGGGCCAAGCCCGGCGACTGGTTCGTGGTGCACACCTACTCCGGCATGGAGAAGCGGGTCAAGGCCAACCTGGAGAACCGTATCCAGGCCCTCGACATGGGTGAGTACATCCACGAGATCGTCGTGCCGACCGAGGAGGTCGCCGAGATCAAGAACGGCCAGCGCAAGATGGTCACCCGCACCGTGCTCCCCGGCTACGTCCTGGTCCGGATGGACCTCACCGACGAGTCCTGGTCGGCCGTGCGGCACACGCCGTCGGTGACCGGCTTCGTCGGCCACAGCCACAACCCCGTCCCGCTCTCGATGAGCGAGGTCGAGTCGATGCTGGCGCCGAGCGCCGTGGCGGTCGCCGAGGCCGAGGCCGAGGCCGCCAGCGGCAAGACCGGTGGCGCCACGTCGGCGTCCAAGAAGCCGGTCGAGGTGGCCGACTTCGACGTCGACGACTCCGTCATGGTGGTCGACGGCCCGTTCGCCACGCTGCACGCGACGATCACCGAGATCAACGCCGAGTCCCAGAGGGTCAAGGCCCTCGTCGAGATCTTCGGCCGGGAGACCCCGGTCGAGCTGAGCTTCAGCCAGATCCAGCGGGTCTGAAGCACAGCACAGCAACACCCGAGGTGGCAGAGCCGGGATCGTGCCCGGCTCGACAAGACCACGACGTACGAATCGAAGGAAGCACCTAGAGATGCCCCCCAAGAAGAAGATCGCTGCCCTGGTCAAGGTGCAGCTGCAGGCCGGCTCCGCGACCCCGGCGCCGCCGGTGGGTACCGCGCTTGGCCCCCACGGCGTGAACATCATGGACTTCTGCAAGGCCTACAACGCGCAGACCGAGTCCATGCGCGGCAACGTCATCCCCGTCGAGATCACCATCTACGAGGACCGCTCGTTCACGTTCATCACCAAGACCCCTCCGGCCGCCGAGCTGATCAAGAAGGCCGCCGGCCTGGCCAAGGGCTCGGGCGTCCCCGACAAGGAGAAGGTCGGCAAGCTCACCAAGGACCAGGTCCGCGAGATCGCGCAGACCAAGCTGCCGGACCTCAACGCCAACGACATCGAGGCCGCCATGAAGATCGTCGAGGGGACCGCCCGCTCCATGGGCGTCACCACCGACTGATCCCCCGTACGGCCCACCTGATCGACACCCCGTGGCAGAGCCGCGCTGGCTCAGCGACCACACTGGAGAGAAACGAGTACCAGACATGCAGCGCAGCAAGACCTACCGCGCGGCGGCAGAGAAGTTCGACAAGGACGAGCTCTACGCCCCGCTGACCGCGATCAAGATCGCCAAGGACAACAGCAAGAAGAAGTTCGACGAGACCCTCGACGTCGTGATGCGTCTCGGTGTCGACCCCCGCAAGGCCGACCAGATGGTGCGCGGCACCGTCAACCTGCCCCACGGCACCGGCAAGACCGCCCGCGTCCTGGTCTTCGCGAACGCCGAGAAGGCCGAGGCCGCCCGTGAGGCCGGCGCCGACTACGTCGGTGGCGACGAGCTGATCGAGAAGGTCAACGGCGGCTGGCTCGACTTCGACGCCGTGGTCGCGACGCCCGACATGATGGGCAAGGTCGGTCGTCTGGGCCGGGTGCTCGGCCCGCGCAGCCTGATGCCGAACCCGAAGACCGGCACCGTGACCCCGGACGTGGCCAAGGCCGTGTCCGAGATCAAGGGCGGCAAGATCGAGTTCCGCGTGGACCGTCACGCCAACCTGCACTTCATCATCGGCAAGGCCTCCTTCTCCGAGGTCCAGCTCGCGGAGAACTACGCCGCGGCGCTCGAGGAGGTGCTGCGGCTCAAGCCGGCCAGCTCCAAGGGCCGCTACATCCGCAAGGTGACGGTCTCCACCACCATGGGCCCCGGCATCCAGATCGACCCGGCTCGCACCAAGAACGTCGCCGTCGAGGACGAGGGCCAGGCCTGATCGCCTGATCCACCCGCCACGGCAGACAGGGCCGGTCACCCCCACGGGGTGACCGGCCCTGTCGCATCTCCCGCGGGCCGCGGCGGGGATCAGTCGACGAAGACGCGCTCGTCGACCAGCTTCTCCGCGACGACCTCGCCGTCGGCGATGAAGCGCCCGTAGGCGAAGTGCTTCTTGAACTCGATCTCCGCGCCGGTGCGGCCCGAGCGGTTCTTCTCGACCGTGAGCACCGACCACTCCTTGAAGTGGTCGCCGTTGTTGGCGGCGTACATCAGGTGGTGGCGGGCCACGATGTCGGCCTTGTTGGCCAGGATCAGCACCACGTCGGCCTCGTAGGCCAGCGCGGTGGAGCCCTTCATGTTGCGCGCCCGCATCCGCGCACCCGGCTCGAGGCCGGCGCGGTCGGAGGCCGAGATGGCCAGCACCGGGCAGTCGAACTCGATGGCCACGTCCTTGAGCCGCTCGGTGACGTGGGTGATGGCCTGCTCCTCCTCCATCGCCACCGGAGGGTGCACCTTCTGCAGGTAGTCGACGATCACCAGCGGGGACTCCCCGCACTCGGCGACCACCTCCTTGACCGCCGCGGAGATCACGTCGAGGTTGGTGTGGGTGCTGGTGGAGCGGTGGATCGTCAGCCGCGGCGCGTAGTCGCTGACCGTGGCCAGCGCGTCGAGCCCGCCGGGGTAGCGCCCGAGCCGCTCGGGCAGCCCGCCCTCGACGCCGTCGCTGGCCTCGAAGGCGGCCCGCACCTGGTAGACCGAGATGGGGCCGGGGACGCCGGAGTCCGCAGCCTCGGCGGCGATCACCTTCTGCAGCAGCACCTCCGCCTCGAGCTCGTAGGAGAAGAAGAGGACCGGCCGGCCCTGCCGGGCGCACTGCCGGGCCACCTGCAGGGCGAAGGTCGTCTTGCCCTCGCCCTGGGAGCCGGCCAGCAGATTCAGGGCTCCGGCCCGCAGCCCGCCGCCGAGGGCGTCGTCGAGGAGGGGGAACCCGGTGGACCAGATGCGCACGTCGGTCCCGGGGGAGAGGAGGCGGGCGTCGACACGCTCGAGCACCTCGTCGAGGGAGTTCATCGATTCCACCTGCGGATTCCATCACAGGGGGCGGGTACAGGAGACGGGAACGAGGATTTGGCAGGCCCCTCGCCGACCCCTACTCTTGTCGGAGTAACCAGAGACCGCCGGTGACCGGCTCTCCCTCGTGGGGTGTCGGTCGAAGGTTCCGTGAAGCGGACGGCCAGCGCAGGTTCCAGAGTCACCCGGAGCGATCCGGGTCCACGCCCTGGGCCTTGCGCCCGGGGCGTTCGTCTTTGTGGATCCGCCCGACTGTCTTCGACGTAGTCCGGAAGGAGACCCATGGCGCGGCCAGAGAAGACAGCAGCCGTCGCGGAGATCGTTGAGTCGTTCAACGAGTCCGCCGGTGCTGTGCTGACCGAGTACCGCGGTCTCACCGTGAAGCAGCTGCAGGACCTGCGGCGCTCCCTCGGCGAGAACGCCAACTACGCCGTGGTCAAGAACACGCTGGCCAAGCTGGCCGCCAACGAGGCGGGCATCGAAGGCTTCGACGACCTGTTGACCGGTCCCACCGCCATCGCCTTCATCAGCGGTGACGTCGTGGAGGCGGCCAAGGGTCTGCGTGACTTTGCCAAGGCGAACCCCGCCCTTGTGATCAAGGGTGGTGTCCTGGACGGCAACACGCTGGACGCGGCAGAGGTGGCCAAGCTGGCCGACCTCGAGTCGCGCGAGGTGCTCCTGGGCAAGATGGCGGGCGCGATGCTCGCCTCGCTGTCCCAGGCCGTCTACCTGCTCAACGCCCCGCTCGCACAGGCTGCCCGGCTCGCCGGCGCCCTGCAGGCGAAGGCGGAGCAGGACCCCTCGATCCTCGCAGGTGGTGCCGGTACGCCGGCCCCGGAGGCCGCTGCCGACGAGGCCGCAGCCCCCGCTGCCGAGGAGGCCCCCGCCGAGTCGTCCGACGACGAGGCGACCGAGGCCACCGACGCCTGAGGGCGTCACACCACCACCACCTGAAACCCCAGGACGGCCCGGGAACCCCGGTCGTCCACCGAATGGAAGGAAACGCCAACCATGGCGAAGCTCAGCACCGCTGACCTCCTCGACGCGTTCAAGGAGATGACCCTCATCGAGCTCTCCGAGTTCGTGAAGGAGTTCGAGGACACCTTCGGCGTGACCGCCGCCGCCCCCGTCGCCGTTGCCGCCGCCCCGGCTGCCGGTGGCGCCGCCGGCGCCGAGGCCGCCGCCGAGCAGGACGAGTTCGACGTCATCCTCGAGGCCGCTGGTGACAAGAAGATCAACGTCATCAAGGAGGTGCGCGCCCTGACCTCCCTCGGTCTGAAGGAGGCCAAGGACCTCGTCGAGGGTGCCCCCAAGGCGATCCTGGAGAAGGTCGACAAGGCTGCCGCCGAGAAGGCCAAGGAGTCCCTCGAGGGCGCCGGCGCCACCGTCACCCTCAAGTGACCCCCGCCCCCTCGGGGGCAAGCACCACCGCGGAGGCGGCCACCCCATCGGGGTGGCCGCCTCTGTGCGTCCCGGCCCTCTCGCGCGACGTACGGTCGTCGGCCTCGACTCCGGCGTCGTCGAGCCCGCGGCCGACCTGACCTGCGAGTTCGACGACCCGGCGATCCTCGACGTTCATGTGGTGGTGAGCGCCGCCGGCCGAGCGGGCCGGTCCCGCGGCCGGGTGGCTTGACCTTCGGCTCCCGGCGAGCCATCATCTTCGCAACCGCACGGAGTTTCTGGACCCCCATCGGGGGTTTGTCCTGCGTGCGTCTCTGCGCTAGCATCATGAGTTGCGTCTGCCCTCATATGCTCTCACCCTGACCGGACGGGTGATGTAGTGGTGGGTGACGCCACTTCACCTTCAGCGATGATTCGAAGGACGCATCTTGGCCGCGCGCAGCTCTGCTGGAAACCCCCGCCGCATCTCTTTCGCAAAGATCAAGGAGCCTCTCGAGGTTCCCCCTCTGCTTGCTCTTCAGACCGACAGCTTCCACTGGCTGATCGGTGACGAGAAGTGGGAGGAGACCGTCGCCGCCCGCCGCGCCGCCGGCGACGACGTCTCGGAGAAGTCGGGCCTCCAGGAGATCTTCGAGGAGATCTCTCCCATCGAGGACTTCAACGACACCATGTCGCTGTCCTTCGAGAACCCGGTCTTCGTCGACCCCAAGTACACCGAGGAGGAGTGCAAGGAGAAGGACTTCACCTACTCCCGCCCCCTCTACGTCTCGGCCGAGTTCATGAACAACACCACGGGCGAGATCAAGGCCCAGACCGTGTTCATGGGCGAGTTCCCGATGATGACGAAGAAGGGCACCTTCATCATCAACGGCACCGAGCGTGTCGTGGTCTCCCAGCTCGTGCGGTCGCCCGGCGCCTACTTCGAGCGCACCGCCGACAAGACGTCCGACAAGGACATCTACACCGCCAAGGTCATCCCCTCGCGTGGTGCCTGGCTCGAGTTCGAGATCGACAAGCGCGACCTGGTCGGCGTCCGCCTCGACCGCAAGCGCAAGCAGAACGTCACGGTCCTCCTCAAGGCGCTCCAGGCGCTGGCCCAGGAGGAGGGCTACGAGGGCGAGCCCTACGACTACGAGTCGGTGATGGCCGAGCTGCGCCAGTACGAGTCGATCCAGCTCACCGAGGAGAAGGACAACACCCAGGGCCCCGACGACGCCCTCCTCGACATCTACCGCAAGCTGCGCCCGGGCGAGCCGCCCACCCGCGAGGCCGCGCTGACCCTGTTGAAGAACTACTACTTCAACCCCAAGCGCTACGACCTGGCCAAGGTCGGTCGCTACAAGATCAACAAGAAGCTCGGCCTGCACGAGCCGTTCGACCAGCAGACGCTGACCATCAACGACGTCGTCAACGCGATCCGCTACATCGTGCAGCTGCACGCCAGCGGCGCGCCGAGCGAGCCGGTCGACCTGGTCGACCCGTCGGGCGCGGTCGTCATCGGCTCCGACGACAAGCCGGTCAAGGTCTACGCCGACGACATCGACCACTTCGGCAACCGCCGGATGCGCACGGTCGGCGAGCTCATCCAGAACCAGCTGCGCACCGGCCTGGCCCGGATGGAGCGCGTGGTCCGGGAGCGGATGACCACCCAGGACGTCGAGGCCATCACGCCGCAGTCGCTGATCAACATCCGTCCGGTCGTCGCGGCGCTGAAGGAGTTCTTCGGAACCTCCCAGCTCTCGCAGTTCATGGACCAGACCAACCCGATCGCGGGCCTGACGCACAAGCGCCGGCTCTCCGCGCTGGGCCCCGGCGGTCTCTCCCGTGACCGCGCGGGCATGGAGGTCCGTGACGTCCACACCTCGCACTACGGCCGGATGTGCCCCATCGAGACCCCGGAAGGCCCCAACATCGGCCTGATCGGCTCGCTGGCCTCCTACGGGCGGATCAACCCGTTCGGCTTCGTCGAGACGCCCTACCGCAAGGTCGAGAACGGTGTGGTGACCGACCAGATCGACTACCTCACCGCCGACGACGAGGACCGCTACGTCATCGCCCAGGCCAACGCGCGCCTCGACGAGGACAACCGGTTCCTCGAGGAGCGGGTGCTGGTCCGGCAGAAGGACGGCGAGGTCTCCGAGATCCTGGCCGCCGACGTCGACTACATGGACGTCTCCCCGCGCCAGATGGTCTCGGTCGCCACCGCGCTGATCCCGTTCCTGGAGCACGACGACGCCAACCGCGCGCTGATGGGCGCCAACATGCAGCGCCAGGCCGTGCCGCTGATCCGCAGCGACAGCCCGCTGGTCGGCACCGGCATGGAGTACCGCGCCGCGGTCGACGCCGGCGACGTGGTCGTGGCCGAGAAGGCCGGTGTGGTCAAGGCGGTCTCCGCCGACGCCATCGAGACGATGAACGACGACGGCACCTACCAGACCTACCGGATGGCCAAGTTCAAGCGGTCCAACCAGGGCACCTGCATCAACCAGCGTCCGCTGGTCGTCGAGGGTGACCGGGTCGAGGTCGGCTCGCCGATCGCCGACGGTCCGTGCACCGACAACGCCGAGATGGCACTGGGCACCAACCTGCTCGTCGCCTTCATGCCGTGGCAGGGGCACAACTACGAGGACGCCATCATCCTCAGCCAGCGCCTGGTGCAGGAGGACGTCCTCACCTCGATCCACATCGAGGAGCACGAGGTCGACGCCCGCGACACCAAGCTCGGCCCCGAGGAGATCACCCGGGACATCCCGAACATCTCCGAGGAGGGCCTGGCCGACCTCGACGAGCGCGGCATCATCCGCATCGGCGCCGAGGTCACCACCGGCGACATCCTGGTCGGCAAGGTCACCCCCAAGGGCGAGACCGAGCTGACCCCGGAGGAGCGCCTGCTGCGCGCGATCTTCGGTGAGAAGGCGCGCGAGGTCCGCGACACCTCGATGAAGGTGCCGCACGGCGAGTCCGGCACCGTCATCGGCGTCCGGGTCTTCGACCGCGAGGACGGCGACGAGCTGCCGCCCGGCGTCAACCAGCTGGTCCGCGTCTACGTGGCCCAGAAGCGGAAGATCTCGGTCGGCGACAAGCTGGCCGGCCGCCACGGCAACAAGGGCGTCATCGCCAAGATCCTGCCCGTCGAGGACATGCCGTTCATGGAGGACGGCACCGCCGTCGACGTGGTGCTCAACCCGCTGGGTGTGCCGCGACGGATGAACATCGGCCAGATCCTCGAGCTCCACCTGGGCTGGCTGGCCAAGCAGGGCTGGGACCTCGACCTGCACGCCGACCGTGGCTCCGAGGAGTGGCAGGACCGGCTCATGTCGATCCACGCCGAGAAGAGCGAGGCCGGCACCAAGGTGGCGACCCCGGTCTTCGACGGTGCCCGTGAGGACGAGATCACCGGCCTGCTGGGCGCCACGCTGCCCAACCGTGACGGCGTGCGGCTGATCGACGAGACCGGCAAGGCCAACCTGTTCGACGGCCGCTCCGGCGAGCCGTTCCCGGACCCGGTCTCGGTCGGCTACATGTACATCCTCAAGCTCCACCACCTGGTCGACGACAAGATCCACGCGCGCTCGACCGGTCCGTACTCCATGATCACCCAGCAGCCGCTCGGCGGTAAGGCCCAGTTCGGTGGCCAGCGCTTCGGTGAGATGGAGGTCTGGGCGATGGAGGCGTACGGCGCGGCCTACGCCCTGCAGGAGCTGCTGACGATCAAGTCCGACGACGTGCCTGGTCGCGTCAAGGTCTACGAAGCCATCGTGAAGGGTGAGAACATCCCCGACTCCGGTATCCCCGAGTCGTTCAAGGTGCTCATCAAGGAGATGCAGTCGCTCTGCCTCAACGTGGAGGTGCTGTCGCAGGACGGCTCCACCATCGAGATGAAGGACGCCGAGGAAGACGTCTTCCGCGCGGCCGAGGAGCTCGGCATCGACCTGTCCCGTCGCGAGCCCAGCTCCGTCGAAGAAGTCTGAGTCGTGAGGCGGCGCGTCCGACGGACGCGCCGCCCGCCTCAGTCACCGTCTTGATTCAAAGAGAACTAACGAAGGAATTGAAGCCAACGTGCTCGACGTGAACTTCTTCGACCAGCTTCGGATCGGCCTGGCCACCGCGGATGACATCCGCACGTGGAGCCACGGTGAGGTCAAGAAGCCGGAGACCATCAACTACCGCACGCTCAAGCCCGAGCGTGACGGCCTCTTCTGCGAGAAGATCTTCGGTCCCACCCGGGACTGGGAGTGCTACTGCGGCAAGTACAAGCGCGTGCGCTTCAAGGGCATCATCTGCGAGCGCTGCGGCGTCGAGGTGACCCGCTCCAAGGTGCGCCGTGAGCGGATGGGCCACATCGAGCTCGCCGCCCCGGTCACCCACATCTGGTACTTCAAGGGCGTGCCCTCGCGCCTGGGCTACCTGCTCGACCTGGCGCCGAAGGACCTCGAGAAGGTCATCTACTTCGCCGCCTACATGATCACCTCGGTCGACGAGGACGCGCGTCACCGCGACATGGAGACCCTGGAGAACAAGGTCGGCCTGGAGCGGGAGCGCCTGGAGAAGCGCCGCGACTCGATGGTCGACGAGCGGGCCAAGAAGCTCGAGGAGGACCTCGAGGCCCTCGAGGCCGAGGGTGCCAAGGCCGACCAGCGCCGCAAGGTCAAGGACGGCGCCGAGCGCGAGATGGCCGCGATCCGCAAGCGTGCGGACAGCGAGCTGGCCCGGCTCGAGGAGATCTGGTCGACCTTCAAGTCGCTCAAGGTCCAGGACCTGCTCGGCGACGAGATCCTCTACCGCGAGATGAAGAACTGGTTCGGCAAGTACTTCGAGGGCTACATGGGCGCGACCGCGATCCAGAAGCGCCTCCAGGACTTCGACATCGAGGCCGAGGTGGAGTCGCTGCGCGACACCATCGCCAACGGCAAGGGCCAGCGCAAGGTCCGGGCGCTGAAGCGCCTCAAGGTCGTCGACGCCTTCCGCAAGACCGGCAACCAGCCGATCGGCATGGTGCTCGACGCCGTCCCGGTCATCCCGCCGGACCTGCGCCCCATGGTCCAGCTCGATGGTGGCCGCTTCGCCACCTCCGACCTCAACGACCTCTACCGCCGCGTGATCAACCGGAACAACCGCCTCAAGCGGCTGCTGGACCTCGGCGCGCCGGAGATCATCGTCAACAACGAGAAGCGGATGCTCCAGGAGGCCGTCGACTCGCTGTTCGACAACGGCCGTCGTGGTCGCCCCGTCACCGGCCCGGGCAACCGGCCGCTGAAGTCCCTCTCCGACATGCTCAAGGGCAAGCAGGGTCGCTTCCGTCAGAACCTGCTCGGCAAGCGCGTGGACTACTCGGGCCGTTCGGTCATCGTGTCGGGTCCGCAGCTCAAGCTGCACCAGTGCGGTCTGCCCAAGCAGATGGCGCTCGAGCTCTTCAAGCCCTTCGTGATGAAGCGGCTCGTCGACCTCAGCCACGCCCAGAACATCAAGTCCGCCAAGCGGATGGTCGAGCGCGCCCGCCCCGTGGTGTGGGACGTGCTGGAAGAGGTCATCACCGAGCACCCGGTGCTGCTCAACCGTGCACCCACCCTGCACCGACTCGGCATCCAGGCCTTCGAGCCCCAGCTGATCGAGGGCAAGGCCATCCAGATCCACCCGCTCGTCTGCAGCGCGTTCAACGCTGACTTCGACGGTGACCAGATGGCGGTGCACCTGCCGCTGTCGGCCGAGGCCCAGGCCGAGGCGCGGATCCTGATGCTCTCGACCAACAACATCCTCAAGCCGTCCGACGGCCGGCCGGTCACCATGCCGACCCAGGACATGATCATCGGTCTGTTCTTCCTCACCACCGACCGTGAGGACCAGCCGGGCTCGGGGCGCGCCTTCTCCTCGCAGGCCGAGGCCATCATGGCCTTCGACCGCGGCGAGATCTCGCTGCAGAGCAAGGTCCGGATCCGGCTCGACGGCATCGTCGCGCCGATGGACCTCGAGGGCGCCGCCGACCTGGAGGACGGCCAGCCGGTCCTCCTCGAGACCACGCTCGGCCGGACGATCTTCAACGACTGCCTGCCCGGCGACTACCCCTTCGTCAACTACGAGGTGGGCAAGAAGGCGCTCGGCCAGATCGTCAACGACCTGGCGGAGCGCTACACCAAGGTCGAGGTCGCGGCGTCCCTGGACGCCCTGAAGGACGCCGGCTTCCACTGGGCCACCCGCTCGGGGGTCACGGTCTCCATCGACGACGTCACCACGCCGCCGGAGAAGGCCCAGATCCTGTCGGGCTACGAGACCCAGGCCGCCAAGGTGCAGACCCAGTTCGAGCGGGGTCTGGTCACCGACGACGAGCGTCGCCAGGAGCTCATCGAGATCTGGACCCAGGCCGCGGCCGAGGTCGGTCGCGCCATGGAGAAGACCTTCGACCGGGCCAACCCGATCTACATGATGGTCGACTCCGGCGCGTCGGGAAACATGAACCAGATCCGTCAGGTGGCGGCCATGCGAGGACTGGTGGCCAACCCGAAGGGCGAGATCATCCCGCGGCCGATCAAGTCGAACTTCCGCGAGGGCCTGACCGTCCTGGAGTACTTCATCGCCACCCACGGTGCGCGCAAGGGTCTCGCCGACACCGCGCTGCGTACCGCCGACTCGGGCTACCTGACCCGTCGTCTGGTCGACGTCTCGCAGGACGTCATCATCCGCGAGGAGGACTGCGGCACCGAGCGCGGTCTGCCCAAGCAGATCGGTGAGCGTCGCGAGGACGGCACGATCGTCAAGCACCCGCACTCCGAGACGGCGGCCTACGCCCGCTCGGCGGCGGTCGACATCGCCCACCCGGAGACCGGGGAGGTGCTCGCCGTCGCCGGTGAGGACCTCGGTGACGTCAAGATCGGCGAGCTCGTGGCGGCCGGCATCGAGGAGGTCAAGGTCCGCTCCGTGCTGACCTGCGACGCCAAGACCGGTACCTGCGCCAAGTGCTACGGCCGCTCGCTGGCCACCGGCAAGCTGGTCGACATCGGCGAGGCCGTCGGCATCATCGCGGCCCAGTCGATCGGTGAGCCCGGCACGCAGCTGACGATGCGTACCTTCCACACCGGTGGTTCGGCCTCGGCCAGCGACATCACCCAGGGTCTGCCCCGCGTGGTCGAGCTCTTCGAGGCGCGTCAGCCCAAGGGTCTGTCGCCGATCTCCGAGGTCGCCGGCCGGGTCGAGATCGAGGAGACCGACAAGGCCCGCAAGGTCATCATCACCCCCGACGACGGCTCCGAGGTCGTCGAGTACCCGGTCTCGAAGCGGTCGCGGCTCAACGTCGCGGACGGCGAGAGCATCCAGGTCGGCCAGCAGCTGACGGTCGGTACCCCCGACCCGAAGGAGGTGCTGCGGATCCTCGGCATCCGCCGGGCGCAGCAGCACCTCGTCGACGAGGTGCAGGAGGTCTACCGCAGCCAGGGTGTGTCGATCCACGACAAGCACATCGAGATCATCGTGCGGCAGATGCTGCGCCGCGTGACGGTCATCGAGTCGGGCGACACCAACCTGCTGCCCTCCGACCTGGTCGACCGGGCCCGCTTCGAGGAGGAGAACCGTCGGGTCGTCTCCGAGGGCGGCACGCCGGCCTCGGGTCGCGCCGAGCTGATGGGGATCACCAAGGCCTCGCTGGCGACGGAGTCGTGGCTCTCCGCGGCCTCCTTCCAGGAGACCACCCGGGTGCTCACCGACGCCGCGATCCACGGTCGCTCCGACTCGCTGCTGGGTCTGAAGGAGAACGTGATCATCGGCAAGCTGATCCCGGCGGGTACCGGCCTCGAGCGGTACCGCAACGTCCGGGTGGAGCCCACCGAGGAGGCCCGCGCCGCGGCGTACTCCGTCACCGGCTACGACTCCTACGACTACGACTTCGGCCAGGGCTCCGGCCAGGCCGTCGCGCTGGACGACTTCGACTTCGGCTCCTACCAGAGCTGATCGAGCCGTCGCCGAGGCGACGTAGTCACCCACGAGGGCCGGATCCCGCACAGGCGGGGTCCGGCCCTCGTGCCATGCCCCTGCCATGCCCCCTGCCATGCCCGCGTGTCTTCACGGCGCGGTTCCTGCTGGCAGGATGACGCGCATGGGCGAGCAGGACGAGCGGGCGGTCGCCGCCCGGGCCGAGCGGCTGCTCGCCGAGCTCGGCGGCCTCGCGGATCAGGCCGGGCTCGACGTCTCCCGCGAGCTGGCGGCCCTAGCCGAGCGGTTCGCCGCCGCCCCCGCGGCCGCGACGGCCCTGCCCGCTGACGTGCCGCCGGTGCTCGGCGTCGACGCCGGCAAGGGCAGCTGGGTGGGGGTGCTGCTCGCCGGCGGCCGGAGCCGGGTGCTCGCCGCCCCCACCCTGGCCGGTCTGGTGGAGCTGGCCCGCGAGGCCGAGCCGGTCCAGGTGGTGGGGGTCGACATCCCGATCGGGCTGCCCGACACCGGGCGCCGGCAGGCCGACGTCCTGGCGCGTCGCGAGCTGGTGGGGAAGTCCTCCTCGGTCTTCACCACCCTGACCCGGGCGGCCTACGAGGCGGGCAGCTACGCCGAGGCCCGCGCGGCGAACGTCGCCGCCACGGACGGGCAGAGCGCCTCCGCCCAGGCCTGGGCCCTGCGGGAGCGCATCCTCGACGTCGACGGCTACGTGCGGGGCACTCCGCCGGTCCGGGTGGTGGAGGTCCATCCGGAGCTCTCCTTCGCCCGCCTCGCCGGTGCCCCGGTGCCGGCCGCCAAGCGCACCCCCGAGGGGCAGCAGGCGCGCGAGGCCGCCCTCCGGGCGGCCGGCTTCCCGCTGCCCTGGCTCGCCGCCGGGCCGGGCTACGCGGTCGACGACCTCCTCGACGCCTGCGCCGCCGCGTGGAGCGCCGCCCGGTACGCCGTGGGGGTGGCGGAGTCGTTCCCGGCGGAGCCCGAGGTCTTCTCCGACGGCGTCCCGGCCGCGATCCGCGTCTGAGGCCCGACGGTTCGGCGATGCTCCGGAGGCCGACATAGCCTGTCCCCGTGAACGGCGATCCGGGGTTTCAGGAGGGGCAGCAGGACAGCAGGACCCGAACGGATCGGCCGGATCGAGCGGCCTGGTCCCGGCGCCAGCTGCTGGTCGATCTCGGCGTCACCGCCCTGGCCGCCGTCGGCTGCGTCCTGGTCGCCGAGCACCGGTTCCGTGGCCTGTTGCAGGGCGACGTCGGCGGGATCGGCGAGCTGCCCTGGGTGGTGCTGGCCCTCAGCGCGGTCGTCCTGTGGCTCCTCTCCCTGCTGGTGCTGGGCCTGCTGGGGTCGCGGGTGGTCGCCGTCCTCGCCCTGGGCCTGCTCACCGGCGTCACCGTGGTGGCCAGCGACGAGAAGGCCAGGCTCCGCCTCGAGCCGCTCTTCCCGACCGACGTCGCCTACCTCGACCAGACCGGGTTCCTGCTGGACAACGCGGGGATCCCGGTCTGGCAGCTGGGGCTCGCGGGCGGGCTCGCCGTGCTCGCCCTGGCCGCCGCCACGTGGGCCGCGGCGCGACGTCGCCGGACGACAGGGGTGCGCGGCGCCCCGCCGCTGCTCCGCGTCGGGTACGTCGTCGTCGGAGCCCTGGTCCTCCACTCGACGCTCACCTTCAACGACGAGCGCAACCTGCTGCGCGCCGGCTACGAGGCGGGCGGCGCCGAGTGGGTGGCCTGGGACCAGTGGGACAACTACCGGGCCAACGGGTTCCTGCCGGCGCTGCTCTACAACATGCCGGCGAAGCCGATGAAGCGCCCCGACGGCTACGACGAGGAGACGATGTCGGCGCTCGCCGACAAGTACGTCGCCCGGGCCCGGGAGCTGAACGCCTCCCGCGATCCCGCCGCGCTGAAGGACACCAACATCGTGGTGGTGCTGAGCGAGTCGTTCAGCGACCCCACCTGGCTGGACGGCCTCGAGCTGGAGGAGGACCCGATCCCGTTCACCCGCGAGCTGATGGGGAGCAACCCCTCGGGGCGGATGGTCAGCGTCGGGTACGGGGGCGGCACCTCGACCATGGAGTTCGAGGTGCTCACCGGGCTCGCCGCCGCCAACCTCCAACCACAGGCGCGCACGCCGTTCCAGCAGCTCCTCCCCGGCCACGCCCGCTTCCCGGGGTTCGTCAACGCCCGCGTCGAGACCAAGCGGGCCAAGCTGGCGATGCACTCCTTCGGCGGGAGCTTCTACCGGCGCGGTACCGCCTATCCGGCTCTGGGGTTCGACCGCACGAAGTTCTCGGACCAGATGCGCCGCAAGCAGACGCTGGGGCGGTGGCACTACGTCAGCGACCGCGCCCTCTACCGGGAGGTGCTCGACGAGCTCGAGGAGACCGAGGAGCCGATGCTCATCAACGCGGTCTCGATGCAGAACCACGCGCCGTACGAGGACCGCTACCCCGACCCGATCGGGGCGCGCGTCGCGGGGGAGGAGCTCTCTGCGGGGGTCGGCCAGTACCTGCGCGGCATCAAGCACTCGGACGAGGCCCTGGCCGACCTGGTGGCGGGTGTCGCGGCCCTCGACGAGCCGACGGTCGTGCTCGTCTACGGCGACCACCTCCCCGCGATCTGGCCCGAGGGGCTGCTCCGCAGGAACGGTGAGGTGAGGCGCTACGAGACACCGTGGGTGGTCTTCGGCAACGTCCCGCTGAGCCGGACCGAGCAGGTCGACCCCGTCGGTCCGACCCACCTCTGGCCGCTGCTGCGCGAGGCGACGGGGGCCCCCGTGACGCCGATGTCGGCGCTCCTCACCGACCTGCGCCAGGAGCTCCCGGTGCTGACGCCGCAGCTCGTGCAGGACCGCCACGGCGCCGAGGTGGACCCCGACGAGCTCACCGGCCGGGCTCGAGAGCTGCTCGAGGAGTACCGGCTCGTCCAGTACGACCAGATCGAGGGGCGCAGTCGCTCGACCGAGCGCTTCTACGCCCTCCCGGACTGAGGCGCATCAGTCGGCCGAGCGTGGGGTGATGACCCCCGCGGCGCCGCCGCCGCGGCGGACCGGCTCGGAGACCGCGGTCAGCCGGCGTCCGGAGAGCTCGATCGCGGTGGCCGCGCCGATCTCGGCCTGACTGGTGAACGCGTCACCGGCCGCCACCAGCGTGTGCCCGTAGGCGGTCAGCCCGGCCCCGAAGGCGGTGATGAACTCGGGCTCCGCGGTCGTGCTGGCGCCGTTGCGCTGCGTCGCCCGCGGGGCGGCGATCGCCTGCTCCAGGGTCATCCCCAGGTCGATCCGGTTCACCAGCATCTGCAGCACGGTGGTGATGATCGTGGACCCGCCGGGGGAGCCCAGCGCCAGGAACGGCTTGCCGTCCTTGAGCACGATGGTCGGCGCCATCGAGGAGCGCGGCCGCTTGCCGGGCTGGATCCGGTTGGGGTCGCCCGCGTCGTAGACGGTGGAGAAGTCGGTCAGCTCGTTGTTGAGCAGGAAGCCGCGGCCGGGCACGGTGATGCCGGAGCCGCCGGTCTGCTCGATGGTCAGCGTGTACTCCACGACGTTGCCCCACCGGTCGGCGACGGTGAGGTTGGTGGTGGAGATGTTCTCGGTGTCGGCCGCGTCCTCGCCGGCGTCGGGGGCGGCGGTGCAGATCCCGTCGTAGTCCGCGACGTTGCCCGGGGCGGTCGGCTTCGCCAGCGCCCTGCCGGGGGTGATGGCGCACGCCCGCTCGGCCGCGAAGGCGTCGCTGAGCAGGTCGCGCAGCGCGACGTCGACGTAGGCGGGGTCGCCGACGTACTTGTTGCGGTCCGCGAACGCCAGGGCGCTGGCCTCCAGGTAGTGGTGCAGCGCGTCGGTGACCGACATCGACCGCAGGTCGTAACGCTCCAGGATGTTGAGCGCCTCGCCGACGGTGGAGCCGCCCGAGGAGGAGGGCGCCATCCCGTAGACCTGGTAGCCGCGGTAGTCCACCTTGGACGGCCGCTGGGCGACCACCCGGTAGCCGCGCAGGTCCTTGCGGTCGAGCGTGCCGGCCGGGACCGGGAGCGTGGTCCCGCTGACCCGGTCGGGCCGGCGGACCGCCCGGACGACCTGCTTGGAGAGGGGGCCGTCGTAGAAGGCGCGGATGCCCCGGCGGGCGATCAGGTCGTAGGTCTCGGCGAGGTCGCGGTTGCGGAAGACGGAGCCGACCCGGGGTGCGTCCCCGCCGGGCAGCCAGAGCCGCCTGGACTCCCTGGTGGCGCGGAACCGCTCGGCGTTGTCCAGGGTCTGCTGGCGGAAGGTCTCGTCGACCTTGAAGCCCCGGCGGGCGATCTCGGTGGCCGGGGCCAGCGCCTCGTCCAGCCCCCAGGTGCCCCACCTGCGCAGCGCCTTGTCCCAGGTCGCCAGGGTGCCGGGCACGCCGACGCTGACGCCGCTGGTGACCAGCTCGGGGGTGAAGTTGTACGGCGCCCCGGTGGCGGGGTCGATGAAGGCGTCGCGGCGCATCTTGCGCGGGGCGGTCTCGCGGCCGTCCAGGGTGCGCACCTTGCCGGTCGCCGCCTCGTAGAGCACGAAGTACCCGCCGCCCCCGATGCCGGCGCTGTAGGGCTCGGTGACGCCGAGCGCGGCGGCCGCGGCGACGGCCGCGTCCACGGCGTTGCCGCCGGCCCGGAGCACCCGCAGGCCCGCCCGGGTGGCCTCGGGGTCGACGGTGCTGACCGCGCCGCCCCGGCCGACCGCCGTGGGCACCTTGGTGTCGTCCCGGGGGGCGGCGTGGGCCGGCCCGGTCGCGACCAGGGCGGAGGCGCCGAGGGCGAGGGCCCCGACGGCGGTGGCGAGGGTGCGTGCTGGTCCTGGCATGGGTCCTCCCGAGACGTGTGCCGGCTGGCTGGGTCCGTTCACCCTCCTCCACCTCGGCGCCGCTGTCGAGGGGGGTGCGCCGCCTCACCGGGGGCCTGAGAGAATCGCGGCGTGCCCGACCCCTTGCCCGCCCAGACCGACGTCCTGGTCGTCGGTGCCGGTCCCGCCGGCTCGGCGGCCGCCGCCTGGGCCTCCCGTCACGGCCTGGACTCCCTCCTGGTCGACATGGCCGTCTTCCCCCGCGACAAGACCTGCGGCGACGGCCTCACGCCGCGCGCCATCGGGGAGCTGACCCGGCTCGGCCTCGAGGACTGGCTGCGCGCGCACGTCGTCAGCAAGGGCCTGCGCGCCCACGGCTTCGGCCAGACCCTGCACCTGCCGTGGGCGGTGCCCGGCGGCACGCTGCCCGACTGGGGCTCCGCGGTCGCGCGCACCGAGCTCGACGACCACCTGCGCAGCACCGCCATCAAGTGGGGAGCCACGGCGGTCGACGGCACCAAGGCGGTCGACGTCGTGATGGACGGCGACCGGGTGGCCGCCGTGGTGCTCGAGCGCGACGGCGTCCGCACCGAGGTCCGCTGCCGGTGGCTCGTGGTGGCCGAGGGCGTCCGCTCGCCGCTCGGCAAGAAGCTGGGCCGCGAGTGGCACCGCGACACCGTCTACGGCGTGGCGGGCCGCTCCTACGTCGCCTCGACCATGTCGCAGGACCCGTGGATCTCCTCCCACCTGGAGCTGCGCGACGAGACCGGCAAGGTGCTCTCCGGCTACGGCTGGATCTTCCCCCTCGGCACCGGCGAGGTGAACCTGGGTGTGGGTGCGCTGGCCACCTCGAAGCGGCCGGCCGACATCGCGGTCAAGCCGCTGATGCGGTTCTACGCCGAGCAGCGCCGTGCCGACTTCGGGATCACCGGCCAGCTGCGGGCCGAGACCTCCGCGCTGCTGCCGATGGGCGGCGCGGTCAGCAACGTCGCCGGCCGCAACTGGGCGCTGATCGGCGACGCCGCCGCCTGCGTCAACCCGCTCAACGGGGAGGGCATCGACTACGGCCTGGAGACCGGGCGGCTGGTCGCCGAGACCATCGCGGCCGGGGACGACCTGGGCGAGGCGTGGCCCGCGCTGCTGCGCGAGCACTACGGCGAGGCGTTCTCCATCGCCCGGCGGCTCGCCGGGATCGCCACCGTCCCCCGGGTGGTGGCCACCCTGGGGCCGCCCGGGATGCGCTCGGACTGGCTGATGACGCTCGCGCTGCGCTGGATGGGCAACCTGGTCACCGAGGAGGACCGGGACCGGGCCGCGCGGGTCTGGCGCTGGGCCGGCCGGCGGTCGCTGGCGCTCGACGCGCGTCCGCCCTTTTCCTGATTCCACCGGCGCCGGACCTCGCTGACGGCTACCGTCGGCGCCTGTGAGGGAAGGCTGCTACCGGACCACCCTGGCGCTGGGCAGCCTCGCGATGCGGGCCCTCGACGTACGCCTGGAGGTCTCCGGCCTCGAGCACCTGCCGCGCCACGGGCCGGTCATCCTCGCCGCGACGCACGTCTCGTACGCCGACTCCCTGCCGATCGCGCTGGCGGCCCGGCGCCGCGGGCGCTTCGTCCGCTTCACCGCCCGGCACGACGTGTGGCACGCGCCCGGCCTCCGGCTCCCGATGGACCGGATGCGGCACGTGCCGGTCGACCGCAGCGCGCCCGCCGGCGCCTACCTCGCGGCGCGCCGCCTGCTGCGCGAGGGCGAGGCGGTGGGCATCTATCCCGAGGCCGGGATCTCCTACTCCTTCACCGTGCGGTCACTGATGCGCGGCACCGCGGCGCTGGCCCGGGAGACCGGGGCGGTCGTCGTCCCGGTCGCCCTGTGGGGGATCCAGCGCCTCTACTCGGTGGGGCGCCCGGTCGACGGGGTGGAGCCGTCGCCCGACTGGACCCGCGGCAGAAGGGTCGACCTCGCCTTCGGCCCGCCCCTCACCTTCGGTCCCGGGGAGGAGCTGACGCAGTGGACGCGCCGGCTCGGCGTGACCCTGACCGAGATGCTGGAGGGGCTGCAGCGGCTGCCGCACCACCGGCCCGGTCCCGGCGAGCACGCCCCGTGGTACCCCGCCCACCTCGGCGGGCACGCCCCCTGCCTGGTCGAGGCCGCCGCGCTGGACGACGTGCCGCGTGCCGCGGTCAGCCCGACGTGGGGACCTGGGGCCGTCTCCGCTCCGCCCGCCACCGGGTGAAGGTGTTGACGGGGTCGACCAGCCAGAGCAGCCGGGTCGCCAGGGGGCGCCAGCCCAGCAGCAGGGCCAACCCCACCGCGGCGGCCACGGTGATGAAGAGCGACGTCCAGCCGTCCCCGGGCAGCCACTCCTGGTAGCCCTGCGCCTCCACCCAGCGGATCACGAAGCCGTGCAGGAGGTAGACCCCCATCGTGTAGGCGCCGACGTCGGTGACGGCCGACCGCCGGTGCGGGACGAGGCTCAGCACCGCGAAGGTGCCCAGCAGGGCGAGGACGATCAGCTGGGCCCGGATCTCGGCGCCCTCGGCGAGACCGACGCCCAGGGTGTCGTAGGCGTTGCGGTAGTAGAGCCACTGCGTCGACCAGTGGTCGTCGGTCCGTGCCGCCAGCCACCAGAGCCCGGCGAGCACGGCCAGGCCGGCGAGGCCGGAGCCGCGGGCGCGGAGGGCTCCGAGCACGGGGCGGGGCAGGTGCAGCCCGACGACGAAGAAGGGCAGCAGCCCGAGCGCGCGGTTGAGGTCGAGGAGCTCGACGTCGATCCCCCCGGCCAGCAGGCTCACCACCACCGAGGCCGGCACCATCAGCCAGTGCAGCACCAGCACCGGGGTGGCGAGCCGCCACAGGATGAGGACCACCAGGTACCACATCGGCCAGTGCGGGTTGAGCCACAGCGGGGAGAGCGCCTCGAGGCTGGAGACCTGGTGGACCACGTGGACCCGCCACAGCGCCATCAGCAGCTCGAAGATCAGGTAGGGGACCGCCAGCGTGGTGACCAGCGACCACAGGTGCTTGCGGGTCCACCGGAAGCTCCTGGACAGGTAGCCGGTGAGCAGCACGAAGGCCGGCATGTGGAAGTAGTAGATGAAGTCGTAGGCGCGCGACTTCAGGTCCCCGGCCGGCAGCAGCACCAGCGCGTGGCCCACCACCACCAGGACTACGAGCACGGTCTTGGCGTTGTCCAGCCACGGGTCCCGGCGTCTGGGCACGCCGTCACCTTAGCCTTGCCCCATGAGCACCCCCGGCGACCTCCCCAGGCACCAGCGCGTGGCGGCCTATGCCGTGATCCGACGGACGGGCGAGGCGGGTGAGGAGGTCCTGCTGAGCCGCATCTCGGAGCGGATCGCGACCCACGAGCTCTGGACGCTGCCCGGCGGTGGGCTGGACCACGGGGAGGACCCGCGCGCCGCCGTGGTGCGAGAGGTGTACGAGGAGACCGGCCTGGCGGTCACCGTCGGCGAGACCGCCCACGTCTACTCCGCCCACATGCCCGGCGTGCGCCGGGAGGGGCGGGTGGTCGACGCCCACGCGCTCCGCATCGTCTACGAGGGCTGGGTGCCGCCCACCTCCCCGGAGCCGCGCGTGGTCGAGGTGGACGGGTCGACCGTCGAGGCGGCCTGGAAGCCGGTGGCCGATGTCGTGGGCGGGGCGGTCCCGGTGGCGCCCATGGTGGTCGAGGCGCTCGGCGACCTGCAGCCGGCCAGGAACCAGCGGGTGGCGGCCTACGCCCTGGTGCGCCGGCCCGGGGCGGGCGGGGAGGAGGTGCTGCTGACCCGGATCTCCGCGCGGGGCTTCCACTCCGGGAGCTGGACCCTGCCGGGCGGGGGAGTCGACCACGGGGAGCAGCCGGCCGCGGCGTTGTCGCGCGAGGTGCGGGAGGAGACCGGGCTGGAGTGCCGCGTCGGCGCGCTGCTCGACGTGCACGACGTGCACTTCTCGGGGACCGCGCCGAGCGGCCGTTTCGAGGACTTCCACGGCGTGCACCTGATCTTCGACGCGACGGTGCCCGACGGGGCCGAGCCCCGGGTCGTCGAGGTCGACGGCACAACGGACGCCGCGGCCTTTGTGCCGCTCGCACAGATCGAGGACGGCGCGGTGGAGGTATTGGACGTGGTGAGGCACGCTGTGGCCCACCACCCCCCTCGATGAAGGAGCATCCCCGTGAGCGAGCAGATCTTCACCTACGCGGCACCTGCGCTGAAGTTCGGGCGCGGTGCCTCGGGTGAGCTCGCCCACGACCTGCGTGCCCTCGGCGCCACGCGGGTCCTGCTGGTCACCGACCAGGGGGTGGCCGCGACCGGCCACCCGGCGCGCATCGCCGACCAGCTGAGCGCCGCGGGCCTGGAGGTCACCACCTACGACCAGGTCCACGTCGAGCCGACCGACGCCTCCCTCGAGCACGCGATCGGCTTCGCCCGCGACGCCGGGCCGTTCGGGGCCGTCCTCGCCGTCGGCGGCGGCTCGAGCATCGACACCGCCAAGGCGGTCAACCTGCTCACCACCAACGACGGCGAGCTGATGGACTACCTCAACGCGCCGATCGGCCGGGGGCGGGCACCGGAGAAGCCCCTGCTGCCGCTGGTGGCGGTGCCGACCACCACCGGGACCGGGTCGGAGTCGACGACGATCTGCGTGCTCGACGTGCTGGCGCTGGAGGTGAAGACCGGGATCAGCCACCCCGCCCTGCGCCCCACCCTGGCCGTGGTCGACCCCGACCTGACCATGACCCAGCCCGCCGCGGTGACCGCGGCGGCCGGGATGGACATCCTCTGCCACGCGCTGGAGTCGTGGACCGCCCGCTGGTACGGCGACTTCGAGGCCAAGGCGCCCGAGCGGCGGGTGCCCTACTGCGGGGCCAACCCGATCGCCGACATGTGGGCCACCCGGGCGCTCGGCCTGCTGGCCGGGGCCTTCCGCGAGGCGGTGCGCGACGGCGGCGACGCCCGGGCCCGGGAGCAGATGGCCCTGGCCGCGACCTTCGCCGGGCTCGGCTTCGGCAACGCCGGCGTCCACGTGCCGCACGCCTGCGCCTATCCGATCGCCGGGCGGGTGCGTGACTTCCGGCCCGACGGCTACCCGGGGGAGGGGCCGATCGTGCCGCACGGGATGGCCGTCTCGCTCACCGCTCCCGCGGCCTTCCGCTTCACCTTCGAGGCCGACCCGGCCCGCCACCTGGAGGCCGCCCGGCTGCTCGACCCCGGTACCACCGCCACCGGTCCCGAGGCGCTGCCGTCGGTGCTCAGCGCGCTGATGCGTGACATCGGCATCCCCAACGGGCTGGCCGAGGTCGGCTACCTCGAGACCGACGTCGACGCGCTGGTCGAGGGGGCCCTGGCCCAGCAGCGGCTGCTGGCCACCGCCCCCCGCGAGGTCGGCGCCGAGGACCTCGCTGAGGTCTTCCGCGGTTCCATGTCCCTGTGGTGAGTCGGAGCAGCCGGCCGGCGTGGTTCACACTTGGCACATGAGGTGCGTCGAGAGGTCCGTGCGGTGAGTCGACAGGCGGGATCCACCGACGTGCTGGCCGCGCTGCGGCGCGCCGGCGTCACCGACGTCTCGGACGCCGACGTCACCCGGGCGGTCTACTCCACCGACGCCTCCCTCTACCGGGTGGTGCCCCGGGCGGTCGTCCGGCCGCGGCACCGCGACGAGCTGGCGGCGGTGCTGGCGGTGGCCCGCGAGACCGGGACCCCGCTGACCATGCGGGGCGCGGGCACCTCGATCGCCGGCAACGCGGTGGGGCCCGGGATCGTGGTCGACACCTCCCGCCACCTGCACCGGGTGCTCGAGGTCGACGGCGAGGCCCGCACCGCGCGGGTGGAGCCCGGAGTCGTCCACGCCTCGCTGCAGCGGGCCGCGGCGCCCCACGGGGTCCGCTTCGGTCCCGACCCGTCGACCCACACCCGCTGCACCATCGGCGGGATGATCGGGAACAACGCCTGCGGCTCCCGGGCGCTGGGCTACGGCCGCACCAGCGACAACGTGCTCGGCATGGAGGTGCTGTGGGGCGACGGCACCTCCGCCACCCTGGCCGCCGGCACCGTGCCCACCGACCCGGTGAGCCGGGGCCTCCTCGACCTCGTGGCCGGCGACCTCGGCCACGTGCGCCAGCACTTCGGCCGCTTCTCCCGGCAGGTCAGCGGCTACTCGCTCGAGCACCTGCTGCCCGAGCACGGCCGCGACGTGGGCCGCTTCGTGGTCGGGTCCGAGGGCACGCTGGGGCTGGTCCTGGAGGCCACGGTGCGGATGGTCGAGGAGGAGCCGCGGCGCCTGGTGGTGCTGGGCTACCCCTCGATGATCGAGGCGGCCGACGCGGTCCCCGCCATCCTGGCCGGAGGGCGCGAGCAGGGGCTCGGCCTGGTCGCGTGCGAGGGCCTGGACGCCCGGATCGTCGAGCTGGTGCGCGGGTCCGGGAAGAGCGTCCCCGACCTGCCGCGGGGCGCCGGCTGGCTCTTCGTCGAGCTCACCGGCGAAGGGGTGCTGCCGCCCGCCGAGGAGCTCTCCCGGCTCGAGGTCGGCGAGGCGGGCGCCGCGGCCGCCCTGTGGCGGATCCGGGAGGACGGGGCCGGCCTGGCCGCGCGCAGCCTGAGCCGACCCGCCTACGCCGGCTGGGAGGACGCCGCGGTGCCGCCGGAGAAGCTCGGCGCCTGGCTGCGCGAGTTCGACGAGGTGCTGCGCGAGTTCGACCTCGACGGGGTGCCCTACGGCCACTTCGGCGACGGCTGCGTGCACGCGCGCATCGACTTCCCCTTCGACGGCGACGCCCCCGACGGCGGGCGGGGCGTCTTCCGTGAGTTCCTGGAGGCGGCCACCGACCGGATCGTCGCCCTCGGCGGCTCCCTCTCCGGGGAGCACGGCGACGGCCGGGCCCGCTCCGAGCTGCTCTCGCGCATGTACGACGCCGACTCGCTGCGGCTCTTCGGCGCCGCGAAGACGATCTGCGACCCCGACGGCCTGCTCAACCCCGGCGTGCTCGTCGACCCCGCCCCGGTCGACGCCGACCTGCGTCCCGGCCGCCCCGTGGCCAAGGTGCCGACGCTGCTGCGCTTCGTGGAGGACGGCGGCTCGATGGGCCGCGCGGTGCACCGCTGCACCGGCGTCGGCAAGTGCGTGGCCGGCCCGGCCACCGGGCCCGCCTCGTCGGTGATGTGCCCGTCCTGGCAGGCCACCCGCGACGAGAAGGACTCCACCCGGGGTCGCGCGCGGGTGCTCCAGGAGGCGCTCGACGGCACCCTGGTCGACGGCCTGGCCGACCCCGCGGTGCACGACGCGCTCGACCTCTGCCTCTCCTGCAAGGGGTGCTCCAGCGACTGCCCCACCGGGGTCGACATGGCGACCTACAAGTCCGAGGTGCTGCACCAGACCTACCGCGGCCGGCGGCGCCCGCGCACCCACTACACGCTCGGCTGGCTGCCGGCCCTGGTCCGGCTCGCGCCGAAGCGCTTCGGGCGGGGCCTGGCCGAGCGGGCGATGGGTGCGGCCCCGCTGGTGCGGGTGGCGGCCAGGGCCGCCGGGATCGACCCGCGCCGGTCGCTGCCCCGGATCGCGACGCGGACCGCGCGGTCGGTGCTGGGCACCCGCGAGCTGGCCGACCAGGTGGACGTCTGGATCTGGGCCGACACCTTCACCGACCAGTTCCGCCCGTCGGCGGCCCAGGCCGCCATCCAGCTCCTCGGCGAGGCCGGCCTGAGGGCGGCCCTGATCGGGCCGGACGCCTGCTGCGGCCTGACCTGGATCTCCACCGGCCAGCTCGACCGGGCCCGGAGCACCATGCAGCAGACCGTCGAGACCCTGGCGCCCTACGTGGCCTCCGGGGCGCCGGTGATCGCCCTGGAGCCGTCCTGCCTGGCGACCCTGCGCTCCGACGCCGTCCAGCTCAGCGACGACCCCCGGGCCGAGCAGGTCGCCTCCGGGGTCAGCTCGCTCGCGGAGCTGCTCGCCCGGCTCTCCGAGGAGCGCGGCTGGCAGCCGCGGGACCTGCGCGGGGTGGAGGTGGTGGCCCAGCCGCACTGCCACCACCAGTCGGTGATCGGCTGGGAGACCGACGCCCGGCTCCTCCAGCGCGCGGGCGCCACCGTGACCCGGGTCGGCGGCTGCTGCGGCCTGGCGGGCAACTTCGGCATGGAGCAGGGTCACTACGACGTCTCCGTGGCGGTGGCCGAGCTGCAGCTGCTGCCGGCGGTGCGGGCCAACCCCGACGCGGTCGTGCTGGCCGACGGCCTCTCCTGCCGCCACCAGCTCGACGACCTCGCCGGCGTCCGGGCCGTGCACCTCGCCGAGCTGCTGGTGGGGCCTGGGCTGCCGGTGGGTGCCGGGAACTAGCATCGAGGTCATGAACCCCCACCACCGCCGGCTCGTGATCCCGATGGCGCTCGGGGGACTGATCGTGATCGTCGTGCTCGCCGCCCTGCTCAAGTGAGGCCCGAGGTGAGGGACTGATGGCTGCCGAACCCCTGCTGCGCGCGCTGGCCCGGATGCGCAGCCTGATCCTCGACCCCGACGTGCTGGTCCGGGCCGTCGCCTCGGGGCGCAAGAAGGGCTCCGTGCCCCGTTGGAAGCGGGTCGAGCTGCGCTACGTCGAGCTCAAGTCCGGGCTCCACCTGCAGGTGACCGCCTACGACGAGACCCAGGCCCACACCTCCAACCACGCCGTCGGGGAGCCCGGCCGGCCCAGCCCGGCCCGCGAGGCGCTCGACGACCTGCTCGACGAGCCCTTCGGCAACTGGCACGTGGAGACCACCACGCAGCAGCACCAGGTGCGGGTCACCAAGAAGCTCGAGGCGCTGGTCCACACCACCGAGCGGGGCGAGGCGGTGACCGTCGACCGCGAGCACGACCGCGACAAGCAGCGGTTGCTCGCCGAGGACGACCCGGTCCTGGTGGCGCTGGGCATCTCCACGCCCGAGGGGCGGATCAAGCCGAGCCGCCAGGCCAAGTACCGCCAGGTCGAGGAGTTCCTCCGGCTCCTCGACTCCTCCCTCACCGAGGCCCTGACCAAGGGGAGCCTGCGCCGCCCGACCCCCGAGGAGCCGCTGCGGGTCGTCGACCTGGGGTGCGGCAACGCCTACCTCACCTTCGCCGCCCAGCGGTTCCTCACCCACGTGCGCGGCCTGCCGGTCCAGGTGACCGGGGTCGACGTCAAGCAGCAGTCGGCCGACCACAACTCCTCGGTGGCGGCCTCGCTCGGCATCGAGGCCGACTTCGTGGTGGGCACCATCGAGCAGGTCGAGCTCGCGGCGGCACCCGACGTGGTGCTGGCGCTGCACGCCTGCGACACCGCCACCGACGAGGCGCTGGCCCGGGCCGTCGGCTGGCAGGCGTCGCTGGTGCTGGCCGCCCCCTGCTGCCACCACGACGTGGCCGCCCAGCTGCGGCGCACGCCCACGCCCGCGCCGTACGCGATGCTCACCCGCCACGGCATCCTGCGTGAGCGCTTCGCCGACACCCTCACCGACGCGCTGCGCGCCTCGCTGCTGCGCCTGGAGGGCTACAAGGTCGACGTGGTCGAGTTCGTGGAGAGCGAGCACACCCCCCGCAACACCCTGCTGCGCGCGGTGCGCAGCGGCGGCCCGGTCAAGGGCGGCGGGGTGCGCAAGGAGTACGACGACCTGGTCGCGGCCTGGGGCATCCGGCCGCGCCTGGCCGAGCTCCTGGACCGGTGACCTCCGCGCGGGCCTGGGCGTCCGGCCTGGTCCTGGCCACGCCGTTCGTGCTGGGCACCGCGGCCGCGAGCACCCCGCCGGCGGGCGACGTGGTGCTGGTGATGTCCGATCCGCGGATCGTGGAGTCCTCGGGCCTCGCGGAGGTCCCGGACCCCGAGGCGGGGCCAGGCCCGCTGCTGGCGACGGTCAACGACAGCGGCGACACCGGACGGGTCTTCGCCGTCGACCCCGCGACCGGCCGCACGGTGGGGATCACCACCTGGTCCGACGACCCGACCGACGTCGAGGCGCTGGCGCCCGCGGGGCCGGGCGAGGTGTGGGTGGGCGACATCGGCGACAACCTGCGCGCCCGCGACGACGTCGAGGTGGCGCGGGTCCCGGTGGGCCGGGGCGCCGCGCAGGTGGCCGCGCCGCGCTGGAGGCTGACCTGGCCCGACGGCCCCCGCGACTCCGAGGCGCTGCTGGCCCACCCGGTCACCGGCCGGCTGCTGCTGGTGAGCAAGGGCGTCTTCGGCGGGGAGGTGGTCCAGGCCCCCGCCGAGCTGGACCCGGCGGGGCCCAACCCGCTGGCCGAGCTGGGGGAGGTCGCCGCGATGGTCACCGACGGCGCCTTCTGGCCCGACGGCCGCCACCTCCTGCTGCGCACCTACGAGCGGCTGCACCTCTACTCCTACCCCGCGCTGGAGCGGGTCGCCGAGCTCGCGCTCCCGGCTCAGCCGCAGGGCGAGGGGCTGATGGTCACCGGCGACGGCGAGGTGTGGCTCAGCTCCGAGGGCGCCCGCAGCGAGGTGCTGCGGCTCTCGTTGCCCGGCGACGTACGCCGGCTGCTCGACGAGGCGCCGCCCGCCGACGAGGAGACCGCCGCCGGGGAGCAGATCCCGGCGTGGTGGCAGTACGTGCTGCGCAGCCTCTTGCCATGGGTGTGAGGATGAGCCCATGCCCCGACTGCGCCGCACGTCACCGGACCAGCCGGGCTGGACCCGCCGGCGCGCGGGCAGGGGCTTCGTCTACCTCGACGAGCAGGGCCGGCGCCTCCCCGAGGAGGACGCCCAGCGGGTCCGGGAGCTGGTGATCCCCCCGGCCTGGCGCGAGGTGTGGGTCACGCCCCACCCCCACGGCCACCTGCAGGCCGTCGGCACGGACGACGCCGGGCGCCGCCAGTACCTCTACCACCCCCAGTGGCGGGCCAAGCGGGACGCGGCGAAGTTCGACCGGGTCCTCGAGTTCGGTCGGGCGATGTCGGTGGCGCGGGAGAAGGTGCTCACCGACCTGGGCGCGGAGGGGATGGAGCTGGGTCGCGCCTGCGCGGTGGCCGTGCGGCTGCTCGACCTGGGCTACTTCCGGATCGGCAACGACGTCTATGCCGACCAGAACGGCAGCTTCGGCCTGACCACCCTGGAGCGGCGCCACGTCTCGCGCCGGGGGCAGCGGCTGATCTTCTGCTTCACCGGCAAGTCGGGGGTGGAGCACTGCATCGAGATCGACGACCCCGCCGTGGTCGAGGCGCTGGAGCTGATGCGCCGGCGGCGCGACCGCGAGCAGCCCCGGCTGCTGGCCTGGAAGGACGGGCGCACCTGGCGCACCCTGGACTCGGCGGCGGTCAACGACTACATCCGCGAGACCACCGGCGTGGACGCCACCGCCAAGGACTTCCGCACCTGGCACGCCACGGTGATCGCCGCCGGCCACCTGGCCCACACCCCGGAGCCGGGGGCGACCAAGGCGTCCCGCAAGCGGGCCCTGGCGGCGTGCTATCGCGAGGTCTCGGACTTCCTCGGCAACACCCCCACACTGGCCCGCACCTCCTACGTCGACCCCCGGGTGGTCGACGCCTACGAGGAGGGCCGGACCGTGGACCGGGTCGACGAGCGCTCGTGGAAGACGCCCGACGAGCGTCAGGCGGCGCTGGAGCGGGCGGTGCTGGAGCTGCTCACCGAGGAGAGCTGAGCGCCTCGACCACGTGGTCGAGGCAGTGGGTGAGCTGCTCGACGTCGGAGGGGTCGACCGCGGGATACATCGCGATCCGCAGCTGGTTGCGGCCCAGCTTGCGATAGGGCTCGGTGTCGACGATGCCGTTGTCGCGCAGCACCGCGGCGAGCCGGGCGGCGTCGACGGACTCGTCGAAGTCGAGGGTGGCGATGACCAGCGAGCGGTGCGCCGGGTCGGCGACGTAGGGGGTCACGAAGGGTCGTCGTTCCGCCCATCCGTAGAGGGCGTCGGAGGAGGCGGTGGTCCGCTCGACCATGGCGGGCAGACCGCCCTGGTCGTTCATCCAGTCGAGCTGCTCGGCCATCAGGAAGAGCGTCGCCACCGACGGGGTGTTGTAGGTCTGGTTCTTGGCGGAGTTGTCGATCGCGGTGGGCAGGTCGAAGAACGGCGGGACGTAGCGGCCGCTGGAGGCGATCTCCTCGGCGCGGGCCAGGGCGCGGGGCGACATCAGCGCGAGCCACAGGCCCCCGTCGGAGGCGAAGCACTTCTGCGGGGCGAAGTAGTAGACGTCCGTCTCCCGGACGTCGACCGGCAGGCCGCCGGCCCCCGAGGTGGCATCGATCAGCACCAGGGCGTCCTCGTCGGCGCCCGGCGGACGCAGCACCGGGGCCATCACCCCGGTGGAGGTCTCGTTGTGGGCCCACGCGTAGGCGTCCACGCCCTCCTCGGCCACCGGCTCGGGGAGTGAGCCGGGCTCCGAGGCGATCACGGACGGCTCGGCCAGCCAGGGGGCGGCCCGGACCGAGGCCGCGAACTTGGAGGTGAACTCACCGAAGGTCAGGTGCTGGCTGCGGCTGCGGACCAGGCCGAAGGCGGCGATGTCCCAGAAGGCGGTGGCCCCGCCGTTGCCGAGCACCACCTCGTAGCCCTCGGGAAGGTCGAAGAGGTCCCGCAGCCCCGCACGCACGTGGCCCACCATCCGCCGCACCGGCGCCTGGCGGTGAGAGGTGCCGAGCAGGGAGGTCCCGGTGGCGGCGAGCGCCTCGACGTGGCTCGTCGCGATCTTCGAGGGCCCGGCGCCGAAGCGTCCGTCGGCGGGCAGCAGGCCGGCCGGGATGATGAGCGCGTCGTGGGCGGTTGAGGTCACCAGGCATCCTTTCACCGGACCCGCGGCTGCCGACCAGCGCGGGCGTCCTGACGACACTGTCAGCGCGGTCCATTGTGGCACCGGCCCCCGATCTGAGCGAAACGGAACGAGCATGAGCACCGCAGCACCCGACCACCTCGGCCCCGCCCTGAGACTGCGTCGTCGCCCGCTCGCCCACCCGGACTCGGTCCGGCTGGTGCAGGAGGTCCAGGCCGAGTACGTCGTCCTCTACGGAGGACCGGACGAGGCGCCGATCGACCCGGGTGAGTTCGAGGACGGGACCGGTGCGTTCTACGTCGGCTACCTCGGCGAGGTGCCGGTGGCCACCGGCGCCTGGCGCCGGGTCGAGCCGCCCTCGGGGGTGGGCGCGGGCCCCTGCGCGGAGATCAAGCGGATGTACGTGGTCGCCGGGCAGCGCCGCCGCGGTCTCGCCCGCCGGGTGCTCGCCGAGCTGGAGGAGGCGGCGGCCGCGGCGGGGATCCGGGCCCTGGTCCTGGAGACCGGGTTGAAGCAGCCGGAGGCCATCGCGCTCTACGAGGCCTGCGGCTACCGGCCGATCCCGGGCTACGGCTACTACTGCGGCTCGGAGCTCTCCCGCTGCTACGCCAAGGACCTCTCGCCCCAGCCCGCGGGGCTCGCCGAAGGTGCACGTCCAGCCGACACGCCGTGCTGATCTGACTTTCTCACCCGTATCGCGGACATCGACGCCCCTCTCGACGTAGCGTCACGGACGTGACTGGAGGGACTCGGGGAGGAGATCCGCAGGTGAGCAGGGAGTGGCCCGCACGGGCAGTCGTGAGGGCGCTGCTGGTGCTCCTGCTGGCCTCGGTGGTGACGGTGCCGGGCCTGGCCCAGGCCAGCCCGGCGCCCGATCCCGTGGCCGGCCGGTCGGCGACCCCGGTGCCGATGGCACGGGTGCCGATGCTCAGCGCGGCCCTGGTCTACACCTCGGTGCTGGAGGGGTACGCGACCTACCAGCCCCAGACCCGGTGCCGGCCCAAGGCCAAGCCCGGGGTGCTGCTGCTGGCCGCCGCCCTGGTGGCGCGCGGGGGCGGCAACGGTCCCATCGGCCGCGGCTGCGCCGGCTCCTCGACCTCGGAGCACAAGGAGGCCCGGGCCTTCGACTGGATGCTCGACCACCGCGACCCCGCCCAGCGGGCGCTCGCCGACCAGTTCCTCGCGGAGGTGCTGGCCCCGGACCACCTGGGCAACCCCCACGCGCTGGCCCGCCGGATGGGGATCATGTACGTCATCTGGAACGACCGGATCTACTCCGCCTACGACGGCTTCGCCGGCCGTGCCTACCTCAGCTCGTCGTGCCGCACCAAGCGGCGCTGCTCGCCGACGCTGCGGCACCGCGACCACGTGCACATCTCGCTGACGCGCCAGGCGGCCCGCGGCCTGACCAGCTGGTACCTGGAGCAGCCCCCGCCCCTGGCGTGAGCCGGGGCGGGGGCGGCCCCGGGTCACTCCTCGATGATGTGGACCGCGGCCTCCTCGGCGCTGGCGCCGGCACCGTCGATGCCGACGTCCTCGCCGACCAGGTCCTTCTCGGTGTCCTCGGCCACCCCCTGGTCGGGGTCGACCAGGCGGCCCGCCCGCTGCGCACCGACCTCGCCGTCGTCGAGGTCCTCGTCGGCCTCGAGCTCGGCGGCCTCGACGTAGGGGTCGGGCTCGGGCACCTCCTGGGCGATGCGCTGGTCCAGCGACTCGCCCTCGGCCTCCTCGCGGGGAGTGTTTCCGAAGCCCTGGGCCGGCGACCACTTCTCCGGGGGCGAGTAGCCCTCGTCGAGCGGCTCCGTCAGCCCGCGGTCGTCGACCAGGCTGTCTCCCTCGCCCTGGGGCTGGTCCTCGTCGTCCACGGAGTAGCCGTGGTAGGACTCGCTGTCCGGGGTCTCGGTCATCGTCGTCGCTCCTGGTTCCGTCGTCTCGCTTGCTGCTGGGACGTACCCGATCCCCGTCCGGCGATGCGCCGGGTCAGGCAGACCAGGCGTCGTTCCAGCCCTCGACCTCCGAGGCCGGGCGCGAGGCGGGGCCGGTGTAGAGCGCCGAGGGGCGGATCAGGCGGCCGGTCCGCTTCTGCTCCAGGATGTGGGCCGACCAGCCGCCGGTGCGGGCGCAGGTGAACATCGAGGTGAACAGGTGGGCGGGCACCTCGGCGAAGTCCAGGACGATGGCCGCCCAGAACTCCACGTTGGTCTCCAGGACCCGGTCGGGACGCCGCTCCCGCAGCTCGGCCAGCGCGGCCTTCTCCAGCGCCTCGGCGACCTCGTAGCGCGGGGCGTTCAGCTCGCGCGCGGTGCGCCGCAGCACGCGGGCCCGGGGGTCCTCGGCGCGGTAGACGCGGTGACCGAAGCCCATCAGGCGCTCGCCGTCGTCGAGCAGCCGCTTGACGTAGGCGCGGGCGTCGCCGGTCTTCTCGACGTCCTCGATCATCCCCAGCACCCGCGACGGGGCGCCGCCGTGCAGCGGGCCGCTCATCGCGCCGATCGCGCCGGAGAAGGCGGCCGCGACGTCGGCCCCGGTGGAGGTGATCACCCGGGCGGTGAAGGTGGAGGCGTTCATGCCGTGCTCGGCGGCCGAGGACCAGTAGGCGTCGATCGCGTGCGCGTGCTTCGGGTCCACCTCGCCCTTCCAGCGCAGCAGGAACTTCTCGGCGAGGGTGCCGCCCTCGTCGACGATGCGCTGGGGGACCACGGGCTGGTGCAGGCCGCGGGCCGACTGGGCGGCGTAGGAGAGGACCATCACGGCGACGCGGGCGAGGTCCTCGCGGGCCTGCTCGTCGCTGATGTCGTAGGTCTGGCCGAAGCCGAAGGCCGGGGCGAGCATGGCGATGGCGGCCTGGACGTCGACGCGCACGTCGCCGGTGTGCACCGGGAGGTTGTAGGCCTCGGCGGGCGGGAGCCCGGGGGTGTAGCTGCCGTCGATCAGCAGGCCCCAGACGTTCTCGAAGGGGACGCGCCCCACGATCTCCTCGATGTCCACACCACGGTAACGAAGGGCGGACCCTTCCTTGTCGGGCTCGGCGATCTCGCTCTCGAAGGCGACGACGCCCTCGAGTCCGTGGTGAACCTCGGTCATGCGGCTTCGACTCCTTCGACGGGGGATGGGGGCTTCTCGCAATTCTGCACCCCGGCTGGTTCCTGCGCACCATTGCGCCGGTCTAGGGTCGCGCGTGTGGAACCCCGACCGGTCCGCGAGCCGGACCCCGCCGAGTCCCTGGCCGCGCTGCGCCGCGAGTACGCCGCCCGTGGCCTGCTCGAGGAGGACGCCGGCGAGGACCCCTTCGCGCTCTTCCGGCGCTGGCTCGCCGACGCGCTCGGCTCCGGGCTGCACGAGCCCAACGCGATGGTCCTCTCCACCGTCTCCGCCGGCGGGGTCCCCTCCTCGCGCACGGTGCTGCTCAAGGGCTTCGACGAGCGCGGCTTCGTCTTCTTCACCAACCGGGGCTCGCGCAAGGGCGTGGAGCTGGCCGCGAACCCCCACTGCGCCCTGCTCTTCGGGTGGCACGCGGTGGAGCGGCAGGTGCGGGTGACCGGCCAGGCCTGGTCCCTGCCGCCCGACGAGGTCGCCGCCTACTTCGCCACCCGGCCCCGCGGCGCCCAGCTGGGCGCGTGGGCCTCGGCCCAGTCCGAGCCGGTCGGGTCGGCCGCCGAGCTCCGGGCCGCGCACGAGGCCGCGGCGGAGCGGTTCGCCGGCGTGGAGGTCCCGGTGCCGCCCCGCTGGGGCGGCTACCGGGTGCGGCCGCTGGCCTGGGAGTTCTGGCAGGGCAGGCCGGACCGGCTGCACGACCGGCTGGAGTTCCGGCGCGCGGAGCCGGTGCCGACCCGGTGGGTGCGCCGGCGGCTGGCGCCCTGACCTCGCCGGGGCCGGAAAATCCCTTGGCTCCGCGCCCGCGGCGACCTACCGTGGAAGGACACGGGAAAGGAGGTGGTCCGCGAGATGATGTCTTCACGGATGCGTGAGGTGGCTGCGAGCTAGCAGCTAGTCCACCGCAGTCACCCGACCCGCAGGCTCCGGCGCCATCCGACCGGCCCAGGCTCCGTCCCGGAGCAGCCTGCGGGTCGTCTGCGTCGTGCCGGTGCATGAGACGCTGACGTCATGGGGGAGGAGTCGCGTCACGCGCGCCAGGATCCGGACGACGACGTGGGCGACCTGCCCGACCGGATCGTCGGGCGGCTCAGGCTCCTGGTGTCCACGATCATGGACCTCGGCGCCGACCTCGACGAGGAGACGGTGCTGTGCCGGCTCGCCACCGGTGCGTGCGCGGTCGCCGAGGGGGCCCGGGGGCGGGTCGAGGTGCTCGACGGGCACGGTGCGGTGCAGCGGGTGCTCACCGAGCGCGGGACGCCGTACCGCCGGGCTGCCGGCCCGGACCCCCGGGGCACCCGGCTCCGCGAGGAGGTCGTGGTCGACGGGGTCCCGGCGGCCGTGGTGACCGTCTTCGAGCCGCTCGGACCCCACGGTTTCGACCCACGGGCCGCCGGCCGGCTGGCGGCGGTGGCGCGGACGGCCGGGATCGCCCTGCGCAACGCCCGCGTCCACGCCCGGGGCGAGCGGCGCCGGGTCAGCCTGGAGGCGACCACCCAGGTGGCCCACGCGATCACCTCCGCGGTGCCCCTGGAGGACGTGCTCTCGGTGGTGACCGGGTCGGTCCGCCGCGCCCTGGCCGCGACCGGCGCGGGCCTCCTGGTGCCGCACCCCAGCGGCCTGCACGAGGTCAGGGCGCTCGACGTCCGGCGCGGCCACCTGACCCGCAGCCGCACGCTCTTCGAGCAGGCCCGGCCGGCGCTGGAGGAGGTCCTGGTCTCGGGCGAGGAGCAGGTCCTGGCCTTCGACCAGGACGTGATCGCGCTGGTGCCGGTCGAGCTCACCGGCGACGAGCGGCACCTGCTCGGGGTCTGGTGGGCCGGGCGCACCGCACCGCTGGCGGAGGAGGAGCGGGCCCTGGTCGCGGCCTTCGCGGAGCAGGCGGGGGTGGCGATCGACCGGGCGCGGGCCGCCCAGGACCGCGAGCGCCTGCTGGTCCTCAGCGAGCGGGAGCGCATCGCCCGCGATCTCCACGACGTGGTGATCCAGCGCATCTTCGCCTCGGGGCTCCAGCTGCGCAGCCTGCTGCGCGAGGACGACCTGGACCTCGCCCGGCGGGGGCTCTGCGCCGCGGTGGACGACCTCGACCTGACCATCCGCGACATCCGGACGACGATCTTCGCCCTGCACGACGCCGGTCAGCGGCTGCGGCAGGACGCCCGCGGGCTGCTGCGCGAGTATGCGCCGGGGCTCGGCTTCACCCCCACGATGCGGACCCAGGGGGACCTGGACGGCCTCGACGCCCCGGTCGTGGTGGAGCACGCGCTGGCCAGCCTGCGCGAGCTCCTGGCCAACGTCGTCCGGCACGCGAGGGCGAGCAGCTGCCAGGTGGAGCTCCGGCTCGGCTCCGGCTGGCTGAGCGTCGAGGTGGCCGACGACGGCGTCGGCTTCGATCATCCGGCCCGCCGTAGCGGCCTGGAGAACCTGGCGCTGCGCGCGTCGCTGCTCGGCGGCACCTTCAGCATCGGGACCAGGGAGCCGACGGGGACGCTGGCCCGTTGGCGGGTGCCGGTTCAGGCGCTCTGAGCCTCCGTGGCCGGCGCCCCGCCGGGACCCGGCTGCCCGGGTTGCGGGGCGGGTGCCCGGGCCGTCGCGGGGGCGCCCGGCCCCACCAGCTGGGAGACCACGTTGAGGGCCACCCAGCACAGCAGCACCGAGACCAGGTAGCGGGAGAGGGCGGCGTCCAACGGCAGCGTGCCCTCCACCAGGGCGAGCCACAGGGCCGGTGAGGAGACGACGGCGGCGGCCCCCAGGACCACCCCGTTGAGGGGACCGATGCTCATCGCTGGGCTCCTGTCGGGCTGAGGGCGCGGTCACCGGTGACGACGCCGACCGAGCGCACCTGAGCGCTGCCGCCGAGCTCGGAGTAGGAGAGGACCGGCAGCCGGTCGAGGGTGGGGCGCACCAGGCGCCGCAGCGCGGCCCGGATCTGGGGGGCGCAGACGAGCACCGGCCGCTGGTCGCGGTTCTCCGCCTCCGCGGTGAGCCCGGCCAGCTGGATCAGCATCTGCTGCCCGATGTCGGGGTCCAGCGCCAGGACCGCCCCGTGGTCGGTGGCCCGCATCGACTCCAGCATCCGGTGCTCCAGCTGCGGGTCGAGGCTGATCACGTGCACGTCGCCGTTCTGCAGGTAGGGCGCCACCACCGCGGGCCCGAGGGCCTGGCGGGCGGACTCGACGAGGCCGTCGAGGTCCTTGGAGGCCGCGGCCCGCAGCGACAGCGCCTCGAAGATCCGGACCAGGTCGCGCACCGAGATCTTCTCGTCGAGCAGGCTCTGGAGCACTCGCTGCACCTCGCCGAGGCTGAGCTGGGTGGGGGTGAGCTCCTCGATGACGACCGGGTGCGAGCGCTTGACGACGTCGGTGAGCAGACGCACGTCCTCGCGGCCCAGCAGACGGGCGGCGTGCTGGGTGACCACCTCGGCCAGGTGCGTGGTGATCACCGAGGCCCGGTCGACGACGGTGGCCCCGGTGAGCTCGGCCTGGTTGCGCAGCTCGATGGGGATCCACTTGGCCTCCAGGCCGAAGACCGGCTCCACGCCGGCCTGGCCGGGCAGGTTGCCCAGGTAGTCGCCGATGGCCATGACGTGACCCGACGGGGCCTCGCCGCGGGCGACCTCGATGCCGAAGAGGGTGATCGCGTAGGTCCGCGAGGGCAGGTCGATGTTGTCGCGGGTGCGCACCGGCGGCACCACGATGCCGATGTCGGAGGCGACCTTGCGGCGCAGCGCCTTGACCCGGTCGAGCAGGTCGCCGCCGACGCTGGGGTCGACCAGGTCGATGATGTCGGGGGCCAGCTCGAGGCCGAGCGGGTCGACCTGGATCTCGGCGGCCAGCAGCTCGGGGGAGTCGGGGTTGGGCGCGGCCTCGACCTGGCGCTGGGCCTCCGCCTCCGCGGGGTCCGGCTTGGCCGGCACCCGGGTGGAGGCCAGCAGCATCACCCCGCCGGCGACCAGGAACGGGAGCTTGGGCAGGCCGGGGATCAGGCAGAGGGAGAACGCCGCGAAGCCGGCGATGCGCAGCGGCATCTGGTTGGCGGTGATCTGCTTGATGATGTCGCTGCCCATGTCCTCGTCGCCCGCGTGGCGGGTGACCACCAGGCCGGTGGCGACCGAGAGGAGCAGGGCGGGGATCTGGGAGACCAGGCCGTCGCCGATGGTCAGCAGGCTGTAGGTCGAGATGGCCTCGCCGAAGGGCATGCCCAGCTGGGCGACGCCGATCGCGAAGCCACCGATGAGGTTGACCAGGGTGATCACGATGGCGGCGATCGCGTCGCCCTTGACGAACTTCGACGCCCCGTCCATGGCGCCGTAGAAGTCCGCCTCCGCGTGCACCTCGGCACGGCGCAGGCGGGCCTGGTCCTCGGTGATCAGCCCGGAGTTGAGGTCGGCGTCGATCGCCATCTGCTTGCCCGGCATGGCGTCGAGGGTGAAGCGGGCGCCGACCTCGGCGACCCGGCCGGCGCCGTTGGTGATGACGACGAACTGGATGACCAGCAGGATCGCGAAGACGATGATGCCGACGATCAGCGAGCCCCCGACCACGAAGTGGCCGAAGGTGTCGATGACCTTGCCGGCGTAGCCGTCGAGCAGCACCAAGCGGGTGGCGCTGACGTTGAGCGCCAGCCGGAAGAGCGTCATCACCAGCAGCACGGCCGGGAACGAGGCGAAGTCCAGCGGCCTGGTGACGAACATGGCCACCATCAGGATGAGCAGCGCACCGGTGATGTTGAGGGCGATCAGCATGTCGAGGACGACCGCGGGCAGCGGGACCACGAGCATCACGACGATCAGCACGATGCCGACCGGCACGCCCAGCTGGGTCAAGCGCTTCACGCCACGGGTCCTCTCGAAGGGTCACCTCATCCGGTGCGCCCTCCGTGGCGCGGCAGACACCGTCCTGGTGTCACGAGAGTCCTATCGGCCCTCGGCCGACGGTTCTGAGGGTTTTCTCCGGCGACCCGCGGGCAGCACCGGCGGCAGGTCGGCCTCGGTGCGCGGGCTGCGGTGCTCGCCGCCGTGGTGGCCCCGGGTGCGCCGGCTGATCACGAAGGCGAGGACCTGCGCGACCGCGCCGAAGAGCTCCGCGGGGATCTCCTGGCCGACCTTGGTGGAGAAGTGCAGGGCCCGGGCCAGCGGCACGTCGCGCACCAGCGGGACCCGGTGGGTGGCCGCCTCCTCGCGGATCTTGGCCGCGATCGCCCCGGCGCCGCGGGCGACCACCACGGGGGCGCCCCGCTCCGGCTCGTAGCGCAGGGCCACCGCCACGTGGGTGGGGTTGACCAGCACGACGTCGGCGGTGGGCACGTCGGCCATCATCCGGTTGCGGGCCGCGGCGAGCTGGCGGGACCGGATGGCGCTCTTGACCAGCGGGTCGCCGTCGGAGTTCTTGTGCTCCTGCTTGACCTCCTGCTTGGTCATCCGGGTCTGCTTGCCGATCTTGCGCCGCTGGAAGGCGTAGTCGGCCGCCGCCATCACCAGCCCGGCCAGGGCGACGTTGCGGATCAGCCCCAGCGACTCCTCGGCGATCACCTCCAGCACCGCGGGGATCGGCATCAGCCCGCCCAGCAACGGCATCATCGAGCGGATCACCAGGTAGGCCATGATCGCCACCGCCGAGCTCTTGACGAGCATCTTGGCGCCCTCCCAGAGGGCCTGGGGGCCGAAGGCGCGCTTGGCGCCCTGGAGCAGGTTGAGCTTCTTGAAGTTGGGCTTGACCGCCTTGGTGGCCAGGTAGAAGCCGCCCTGGGCCAGCGCGCCGGCGATGCCGATGACCATCACTCCGCTGGCCAGCAGGAGCAGCGCCAGAGCCACGTGCCACAGGCCGCGGCTGAAGAGCTCGAGGGCCAGGGCGACGTCGGCCGTCTCCACCGCCACCAGACAGCTGGTCATCAGCTCGCGCAGCGCGGTGAGCTCGCGGCCCATCAGCATCGGCAGCGCCATCCCGACGGCCAGCATCGAGGCCCAGCCGCCCAGCTCCTGGGTGCGCGGGACCTGCCCCTCCTTGCGGTTCTCCTTCCTCTTCTTCGGGGTCGGTTTCTCTGTCTTCTCCTCGCTCATCGCCTCACCCCCCGCCGGCCAGGGCGGCCATCGCCTCGTTGGCGAGGTCGACCAGCCGGTCGACCGCCTCGGGGAGGACGGGGAAGGAGAGCCCGAGGAGCAGCAGGGTCAGGCCGATCTTGGCCGGGAACATCACGTTGATGGCGTTGAGCTGGGGCGCGACCTTGGTGAGCAGGGCCAGCCCGAGGTCGGCGACGAAGAGCACCGCGATCATCGGCAGGGCGATCTGGACCGCGGTCACGAAGAACATCTCGAAGGCGGTCACCAGGATCCCGGGGGCGCCCTCGGTCTCCGGCAGCTCGCCGAGGGGGAGGAGCTCGAAGGTGCTGAGCAGCCCGCCGATCACCAGCAGGTGACCGCCGGTGGCGAAGAGGAGCATGGTGGCCAGCATCTGGTGGAACTTGCCGAAGACGGTGTTCATGTTCATCCCGAGCGGGTCGAAGCCCTGGGCGAGGGCGAAGCCGCCGAAGATGTCGACCAGGCTGCCGGCGGCCGCGATGGCCTGGAAGAGCAGGTGGGTGACGAAGCCCATGCCCACCCCCACCAGCACCTGGGTCAGGGCCACGACCACCAGCCCCCAGGTGTCGGCCGAGACCTCGCCCGCCATCGAGGGGGCCACCGCGAAGGCGAGCCCGAGGGCCAGCACCACCTTGGCCATCGCCGGCACCGAGCGGGAGGAGAACGGCGGGACCACCGCCAGCCAGGCGCCGATCCGGATCGAGGCCATCAGGTAGGCGATCAGCTCCTGCCCGGCGAGGGAGAGGACCATGGCAGGCCTAGGAGAGCATCGAGGGCAGCGCCTCGAAGAGGTCCAGGGTGAAGGTCACCAGCGTGTGCAGCATCCAGTTGCCGCTGATGAGCATGGCCACGCCCACGCCGACCAGCTTGGGGACGAAGGCGAGCGTGAACTCCTGGATCTGGGTCATCGACTGGAACAGCGAGATGGCGAAGCCGATCACCAGCGAAGTGACCAGGATCGGCGCGGAGAGCTTGAGCGCGACCAGCATGGTGCGCAGCGCGATCTCGATGACGACGGTGTCGGTCATCCTGGCCCCCCGTAGCTGGAGACCAGGGAGGTGACCACCAGTCCCCAGCCGTCGACCAGGACGAAGAGCAGGAGCTTGAAGGGCAGCGACACCATCACCGGCGGCATCATCATCATGCCCAGCGCCATCAGCGCGCCGCTGACCACGATGTCGATGACCAGGAAGGGGATGAAGATGATGAAGCCGATGATGAAGGCCTGCTTGAGCTCGCTGAGCACGAAGGCGGGCACCAGGGTGGCCATCCCCACGTCGTCGCGGTCCTCGGGCAGGTCCCGGCCGGCGACGTTGGTGAGCAGGATCAGCTCCTCGTCGCCCGACTGGTCGAGCATGAACTCGCGCAGCGGCTCCAGGCCGTCGGTGTAGGCGGCGGTGGAGGTCTTGTCGCCGTCGAGGTAGGGCTGGAGCGCGACCTCGTTGATCTGGGAGAGCACCGGGCCCATGATGAACAGGCTCAGGAAGAGGGCGAGGCCGGCGAGGACCTGGTTGTTCGGCGTCTGCTGGAGCCCCAGCGCGTTGCGGGTCAGGCCGAGCACCACCAGGATCTTGGTGAAGCTGGTGCAGGTCAGCAGGATGGCCGGCAGCAGCGAGAGCAGCGTCAGCGCGATGATGATGACGACCGAGTTGCTCGGGGTCTCGGTCAGTCCGTCGAGCTCGATGGTGACCGAGCTGTCGCCGGGGCCGCCGGGCCCGGCGGGCCCGCCCGGACCCTCGGGGGACAGCGAGAGGTCGACGGCGTGCGCGGCGCCGCCCACCGAGCCCAGAAGCAGGACCAGCAGGAGGCCTGCCAGGGCGGCTCCGAGCAGCCGCGGCAGCCACCTCATGGCTGGTGCCTGCCGCCGGTGGGGCCGCCGTCGTCCTTGCCCCGGAGCGCGGCCAGCGCCTGGCGCCAGGTGCGCGGAGAGAGCACCGAGCCGCCCAGCGGGGTGGGCTCCTCGGGGACGACCTGCGCCAGCTGCTCCTCGGTGACCAGCTCTTCGGGGTCGAGCTCGGCCAGCACGTTGACCTGGTGCTCGGTGGTGCCGAGCACCAGCACCCGGCTGCCGACGGTGACCACGGCCACCGACGAGGTGCGGGTCAGCGGCTGGCGGTGCACCACCCGGACCAGCGAGCTGGCCCCGCCCTGGAAGCGGCGCGCCCCGAGACGGGCCAGCAGCAGCAGCAGGCCGACGACGACGGCCAGGGAGAAGACCAGCCGGAGGGTGAGCTCGAGCACGGGTCAGGCGCTCGCTTCGTCCACGATCTCGGTGATCCGCAGACCGAAGTCCTCGTCGACCACGACCACCTCGCCCCGGGCGATGAGCCGGCCGTTGACCAGCAGGTCGGCGGGCCCGTCGGCGGCGCGGTCGAGCTCGAGCACGGTGCCGGGCGAGAGGGCCAGCAGGTCGCGGACCGCCATCCGGGTGCGGCCCAGCTCGACGGTGACCTCCATGTCGACCCCGGCCAGCATCTCGATGCCCCGCCGGGAGGCGACGTGCTCGCTCCGGGGGACGCCGGTGTCGGGCGCGCCGTAGGACAGCGGGCCCGCCGGGGCGGGCGGGGCGATGGGCTGGCCGGCCGGCTCGTGGGTGGGGGTGAACACGGGGGAGGCCGGGGCCACGGCCACCGAGGGGGTCAGCGCGGTGTCGACCAGGAGGACGGCGGCCTCGATGCCCTGGCCGACCAGCGGCACGGCGGTGAAGGGGGCGCCCAGGTCGCTGACCACCATCGACAGGTCGACCGGGGTGGCGGCGCGGGCGGTGCAGCCCAGCGCGGCGGCGACCGCGTCGATCGCCGGCTGGGTGGCCGCGGCCAGGTCGAGACCGCCCAGCGGGCTCTCCATCAGGGCCCGGACGAACTCCTCGCCCACCAGGACGGCGACCCGGTGGGTCCGGCCGTCGGGGCCTTCCAGGACGGCGATCGAGGCCCCGGAGAAGGCGGCGGTGACGTGCTCGTTGCCGGGCTGCGCGCCGACGGCGCTGAGCGGGGTGACCGCGGGGAGGACGCCGGCGGCCGCCGTGGCCGCGGTGACGGCCAGGCTCGTGTCCGGGGCGGACGTCTGGGGGGTCATGAGTTCTCCTTCGGGGTGCCCACGATGAGGGCGGCGAGCCGCGGGCCCTTGGCCCCGGCGGTGGCGTGGGCGAACGGCGTGTCGTCGACGCAGACGTCCAGCGGGGCGGAGGCGGGGTGGGCCAGTCGGACGACGTCGCCGGGCTTGAGGGCGGCGAGCGCCGTCGGGTGCAGGGTCGTGGGCCGCAGCCGGACGGTGGCCTCGACCGGCACGTCGGCGAAGCGCCGCTGCAGCAGCGCGGCCGCCTCCCCGCGCTTGTGCAGCTCGCGCTCGGAGACCGGCGCCGGGGCGGCCGCCTTGGTCAGGTGCGGGAGCAGGCCGTTGAACGGCAGGCAGAGCGTCATCCGGTGCCCGATGTCGGTGATCCTCAGCTCGAACTCGACCACCACCATGATGTCGGCGGCGCCCGCGATCTGCGCGAACTGGGGGCTGTACTCGATGCCGGCCGGCACCAGCTCGAAGTCGGCGATCGCGGCCAGGCCGTAGCGCATCTCGCTGAGCAGGCGGTCGATCAGCCCGCGGACCACGCCGGACTCGATCTCGGTGAGGGGGCGCACCGGCTGGGTCTTGCCGCCCGGGCCGCCGAGCATGTGGTCGATGGCGGCCATGGTGCCGGGCAGCGGGAGCTCGAGCATGGCCAGGCCGTGCATCGGCTCGGCGGTCAGCTTGATCATGTAGGTCGGCGCCGAGAGCGAGTCGATGTACTCGTCGTAGCTGAGCTGCTGGATCGAGAGGAGCTGGACCGCGCAGACGGTGCGCAGCCAGGAGGTGAAGACCGTGGTCGCCTGGCGCGCGAAGCTGTCGAAGCCCAGCTGCAGGATGCGGGAGTGCTCGCGGCTCAGCTGGATCGGGCGACGGAAGTCGTAGACCACCGGTTCCGTGCCCCGGCTGCGGCGGCGCGAACGGGCGCCCGACGTCCCGTTCGGGGACGCGGCCTGGGCTGGGGGAGGGGTCACGTACGTCGTATCGGCCCGGCCGCGACCCTCCTGAGGATTTTGGACTAGACCATCCCGACGACCCCGCCCCGGTCTCGGGGCGGGCGGGTCACTGGGTGACGAACTCGGTGTAGTACACCTCCAGCACCTCGCCGTGGTAGGCGTGGTCGAGCTTCTCCATCAGCTCCTCGCGGAGCTTCTCGCGCTGCTCGCCGGTCACCAGCTCCGACATCTCCCGGCCGCTGAAGACGGTGATCGAGGCGTCCAGGGCCTTGCTGCCGTCGAGCTTGTGGGCGCCCTCGACCAGCTCCAGGGCCAGACCCAGGCGCAGGTAGTGGCCGGCCGCCAGGTTGACCTGCATCGAGTCCAGCGCCATCACCTCGCCCGGCTTCGGCTCGCTGGGTCCCGACGGCTTGAGGAAGAAGAACCAGCCGCCGGCCAGGGCCAGCACCAGCACGAGGACCACGAGGAGCTTCTTCTTGCCGCCCTTCTTCTTGACCTCGGGCTCCTCCAGCGTGGTGCCGCCGGGGGCGGGGGGCATCGCGGTGACGGTCATGTCCGGTCTCCTTCTTCGTCGTTGGCGGCCTGCTCCAGCAGCTCCCGGGTCGCGGCCGGCAGCGAGGAGAGCACCACGATGTCGACCCTCTTGTTGATCTGCTGCGACCCCGGCTCGGCCGGGTCCATCAGTGGCTTCTCGTGGCCGAAGGCCGACGCGGTGAGTCGCCCCTCGGAGATCCCGCGCCCCTCGCTGAGGTGGCGCAGCACCGTGATCGACCGGGCGGCCGAGAGGTCCCAGTCGCTGGCGTAGTACTTCGGCTTCACCGGCACCTGGTTGGTGTGGCCGTCGATCTGGAGGGGGTCCGGGATGTTGGCGAGCACCGGGGCCAGGGTGTCGACCACCGTGCGCCCACGGGAGGTCAGGTCGGCCATGTCGGCCTGGAAGACGACGTGGCGCGAGACCAGGCTGACCACCAGGCCGCGGTTGTCGATCGTGGTGACCACGTCGTCGCCCAGGCCCTTCGCGGCCAGGGCCTTCTTGACCCGACGCATGATCTTGGCCAGCCGGTCGGCCTCCGCCTCGGCCTCGGCGTACGAGCGCTGGGTGCGCAGCCGCTCGTGCTGCGCCACCGCCTCGGTCACCATCTCCTGCTCCTCGGGGCTGAGCTGCGCGTACTGCTTGGGGCTCATTGTCTTGACCGCGGCGCTGCCGGGGTTGTCGAGCAGCGACTCGGCCCCGTCCATCACCACCGCGGACTGTCCGAACCCGGCGGCCAGTCCCTCCTTGAGCGCGCTGAACTTCTTCTCGTCGACCTGGCTCATCGCGAACATCACGATGAAGAGCACCATCAGCAGCGTGACCATGTCGGCGTAGGTGACCAGCCAGCGCTCGTGGTTCTCGTGCTCCTCCTCGATGTGACGCTTCCCGCCGGCCATCAGGCGGCCTTGGCCAGGGCGGCGAGCTCCGCGGCGGGGAGCAGCGAGTGGAGCTTCTGGGCGATGACCCGGGGGTTGGCCCCGGCCTGGATGGCGGCGATCCCCTCGATCGCCACCTCCATCCGCGTGCACTCCAGGTCGCTGAGACGCTTGAGGCGGGCGCAGATGGGCAGCCAGATGGCGTTGGCCGAGCAGACGCCCCACAGGGTCGCGAGGAAGGCGGCGGCGATGAGGTGGCCGAGCTCCTCGGGCTGGGCGAGGTTCTCCAGCACGTGGACCAGGCCCATCACTGTGCCGACGATGCCGATGGTGGGGGCGTAGGCGCCCGCATCGCCGAAGAACTTGGCCGCGTGCTTGTCCTGGACCTTCTTGGCGTAGACCTCGGCCTCCAGGATCTCGCGGACCTCGTGCGGGTCGGTGCCGTCGATGGCCAGGGTGACGCCCTTGACCAGGAACGGGTCGTCGATGCCGCGCAGCTGGTCCTCCAGCGCCAGCAGGCCGTCGCGGCGGGCGCGCTCGGCGAGCTGGACGACGACCGGCACCAGGTCGGCCGACGAGGCGGCCTTGCCGGTGAAGGCGCGCTTGAGGGAGGTCACTGCCGCCTTGCCGTCGGCCACGGTGCCGCCGGCGAAGCAGATCGCCAGGGTGGCCCCGAAGACCAGCAGCATCGGAGGGAGCAGCAGCATCGACATCGGGTTGCCGCCCTCCATCATGTTGGACACGATGATGATGACGAAGGCGAGCAGGATGCCGATCAGGGTTGCCGGATCCATGTCAGTGCTCCCGCATCTCGCCGCGGGCGGAGGCCTCGAAGCCCGGGAGCACCGAGACCGGGGCCAGGCGCGCCGTGGAGGGCGTCGGGAAGAGCTCCTCGAGGTCGGGCGGCACCATGGCCGAGAGCGCGACGATCTCGGAGCGGAAGCAACGGATCGCGGCGACGACCTGGGTCATGGAGTCGGCCACGACGTACTTCGTCCCGTCGGTCAGCGTGATGACGGTGTCCGGGGTGGCGTCGATGCGCTCGATCAGGTCGGAGTTCAGCACGAACTGCGTCCCTGAGAGTCGGGTAAGCATGATCACGATCAGCACCATCCTTGTGCGTCCAGCCGAGGGCCGTCCGTGGCCCTCGATGTTCAGTTCGGCCGGTTGGTGTCCGACCTGAGGCCTTCTGGCCGGTCCGTCCCGATCGGGGACGGACCGGCCGAGGCGGGGGTCAGCGCTTGATGTTGACCAGCTCCTCCAGGACCTGGTCGGAGGTGGTGATCACCCGCGAGCTGGCCTGGAAACCGCGCTGGGCCAGGATCAGGTTGGTGAACTCGGCGGCCAGGTCGACGTTGGACATCTCCAGCGAGCCCGCCTTGACCGTGCCGCGGCCCCCCGCGCCGGCCACGCCGAGCTCGGCCTCGCCGGAGCTCGCCGAGGCGCGCCAGCTGCTCTCCCCGACCTTCTCCAGGCCCTGGGGGTTGGTGAAGTCGGCGATGGCCAGCTGGGCCAGCCCACGCTGGATCCCGTCGGAGAAGAGGCCGGTGACCTTGCCGTCGCTGCCGATCGAGTACGACGTCAGCTCCACTCCGGCGGGGACGGCCGGGAGGACCCCGGCGGTGTTGCGGGTGACGTCGACGAGGTCGCCGGTGGCGACGCCGTCGGCGTCGAGCGCGTAGCCCTGGACCCGGTTGCCGGTCGGGGTGACCAGAGCGCCGGTGTTGTCGAAGGAGAACGCGCCGGCGCGGGTGTAGAGCTGCTCGTTGCCCTTGCGGACCACGAACATGCCGTCGCCCGAGAGCATCAGGTCGGTGCCGCGACCGGTGGTCTGCTCCGAGCCCTGGGTGAGGTTGGTGACGGTGCCGGCGAGCTGCACGCCGAGACCGACCTGGACGGGGTTGGTGCCGCCGTTGTTGGCGTTGGCGGCGCCGGCGCCGGTCATCATCTGGCTCAGGGTGTCCTGGAAGACGGTGGTGCTGGACTTGAAGCCGGTGGTGTTGGCGTTGGCGATGTTGTTGCCGGTCACGTCGAGCATGGTCTGGTTGACGCGCAGGCCGGAGATGCCGGTGAAGAGCGAACGAAGCATGGTGATTACCTCACGGAGTAGGAAGGGACGGTTCAGGGAGTGGTGGAGCCGGGGACGGCGGGAGCCGCTCCCGTGTCGGTGCCCGTCGCGGGGCTGGCCGGGGCGTTCACGGAGGCGACCATCGCCAGCGGCACCTCGGTGCCGTCGACGTCGAGGACGGGGCCCTGGGCGCCGAAGGTGACGCCACCGACCAGTCCGCTGCCGACGCTGCCGTCGGGGTTGGTCCAGGAGACCTCACGACCAACGAGACCGCTGGCACCGAAGGCCATCTGGGCCGAGAGCAGCAGCGCGGTCTGGTCGGCCACGGCCTGCATCTTCTCCAGGGCCGTGAACTGCGCCGACTGGGCCAGGAACTGACCCGAGTCGGCCGGGTTGAGCGGGTCCTGGTAGCGCATCTGCGCCACCATCAGCTGCAGGAACATGTCCTTGTCGTTCTTCGTCGACGGGGTCGACGTGCTCGTGGCCGGACCGAACATGCCGGGTGCCACGGCCTCCGTTGCCTGGACAGACACGGGTACCTCCTCAGACGGTCACGTCGAGTCCCGTGGCACGGGAACGGCTGACCGGTTCGTGCGGAGCGGGGGTGACCCCGGTTCCGCGGATGGTGCCGTCCGTGGCGTTTCTTCCCTCACGCGTCCCTGCGTGGTGGTCTGTGGGTCCCCGGCCGTCGCCGGGGGTGTCGGCGTCGGCCGCCGGGCCGCTGCCGTCGCGGGCGCCGTCGCGCTGGCCGTCGCGGCCGGTCGCGGTGGCGAGTGCCTGGTCGGGTGCGCCCGGCTCGCGGACCAGCACCCGGCTCTCCGAGGCGCCGGCCAGCTCCAGCAGCCGCGCCAGCTCGGGGGCGCCCTCGAGGAGGGCGCCGCGGGCCTGGTCGCCGGCCGCGAAGCTGACCGTCACCTCGCCGTTGCGCACCACCAGGGTGACCCGGACCTCGCCCAGGGCCTCGGGGTTGAGGGTCAGCGTGATCCGGTGGGTGCCGTTGCCCCGGCTGACCAGGCTGGTCACCTCGGGGAAGACCTGGCCCCGCACGTGCGCGGCCGGCTCGGCCGCCCCGCCCGGGGTGGGCGCGGACGCCGCGGTCATGCCGGCCGGGACCGCGGTGGCGCCGGCTGCGCCGACCTCGCCGGAGGTGCCCGTCGTACCCGCCGCGCCCGCCGTACCCGTCTGCGGCGCCGCTGCTGCCGCGCTGACGTCATCGCGAGCGGTCGCCGGAGCGACCGACACCGATGACGTCTCCAGAGGGCCGGCCACCGCGCTGGGCTCGCCCGGCGTGACGTCATCGCCGGCGGTCGCCGGGGCGACCGCTTCTGATGACGTCCCGAGGGGGGTGGGCAGCGGGGTGGCTGAGGGGGTGGGCAGCGGGGTGGCGTCGGGGACGGCCGGGGTGGCGACCGCGGGGGTGCCCCCGCTGGCCACCAGGGCGGCGTCGAGCCCGAAGGGGCCGAGCAGCGCCACCTCCGCGGGGAGGTAGAGCGGCGGGACGGCGGTGGCGTCCGGAGCGGCCTGCGGGTCGGTCCCTTGCGTCTCCTCCCCGTCCTGCGCCGGTACGTCGTGCTGCGGCGCCGCCGTCGCGGCGGGGTCGGCAGCGGGGTCCGCGGCCGGGTCGGCTGCGGGGTCGGCTGTGGGGTCGGCTCCGGGGGCGGCGGCCGGGAGTGCGGCCATCAGCAGCCCGAGGAAGCCGGAGACCGTCTCGGGCGGGACCGGCGCTCCCGTCGGCGTGCTGGGCGCGGGGGTCGCCAGGGTCGCCAGGTTCGGCAGCGACGCGAGGGGCGTCATCGGGCACCTCCGAGTGCGCCCATCACGGAGCGCACGTAGTTCTGGGTCTCGGCGTAGGGCGGGATGCCGTCGTAGCGCATCACCGCACCGGGTCCAGCGTTGTAGGCGGCCAGCGCCAGGTCGGTGCGGCCGAACCGGTCGAGCAGGTCGCGCAGCAGACGCGCGGCCCCGTCGACGGCCTGGGCGGGGTCGAAGGAGTCACTGACCCCGAGCCCCTGGGCGGTGGCCGGCATCAGCTGCATCAGGCCCTGGGCCCCGGCGGGGCTCACCGCCTGCGGGTCGAAGCCGGACTCCTGACCGGCGACCGCGCTGAGCAGGGCGGGGGAGACCCCGTACCGGCTGCCGGCGCTGATGAAGAGGTCGGCGTACGGCGTGGCGCCGGCCGCGGGGACGCCCCCGACGCCCCCGACACCCGGGAGTGCCGGGACGCCGGCGGTGCCGCCGGCCGCGCCGTCGGGCAGGATCCGCCGGATCACGTCGGGGGTGCTCGGCACGTCGATGATGCGGATGTCCAGGCCCGTCCGGGGCGCCTCGATCATCTTGCCGCCGCCGATGTAGATCGCGATGTGGTCGACGCCGTCGTTGCGGCTGGAGTTGTCCCAGGCGATCAGGTCGCCCGGCTGGGCCTGGCTCATGCTCTCCACCGGACGGCCCGAGGCGGCCTGCTGGAAGGAGACCCGGGGCAGGTCGTAGCCGAGGTTCTTGTAGACCACCTGCACCAGCCCGGAGCAGTCCATCCCCTTGTTCGGGTCGGTGCCGCCCCAGACGTAGGGCAGCCCGAGGTACTTGCGCGCCTCGGCGACCACGTCGTCGCCGGAGACCGAGCCGGGCGTCGCGCTGCCGGTGACGGGAGCCGCCCCGGTCAGGGGCGTGGCGCCGCCGAGGCCCGAGGGCGAGTAGGTGGACCCGCCGGTGGCGGCGGTGCCGCCCAGGGCCTGGCCCAGGACGGAGGAGAAGTCGGCACCCGAGCTGCGGGGCGGGGCGAGCAGGGCCAGCTGGGACTGGATCTGGGCGATCCGGCCGGTGACCTCGGCGACGCTCATCGCGTGCCCCCCTGCCGGCGGACCCACAGTTGGGCGGCGATGTCGTCGAGCTCGTGGGCCTCGCGGCGGGCCCGTTCGGCGCGCCGGGCCGCGGCCCGCCGCTCCAGCAGGCTCTCCACCGCGGAGAGCCGGGTCTTGTCCTGGCTCCAGTGGGCGTGGGCCGACTCGGCGATCCGCTCGGCGGAGGCCGTCTCCTGGGCGGTGCGCTCGACCGCCTGGCCGAGGTGGAGCAGCGAGTCGCGCAGGGCCAGGTAGCCCCCGGTGGTCCCCTCGCCCCAGGCGGGGGTGGTGGCGATCCGGTCCTCGAGCTCGGCGACCCGGGCCCGGAGCCGGTCGCGCTCGGCGCCGGCCTCCTGCAGGCCCAGGCGGCTGTCGCGCTCCCGCACGGCGCGGACCCGCTCGACGGCGCGCATGCCACGGTCGGCGGCGGCGCCCTGACGCGCGCTCACGGTGCCACCAGCTCGTGGAGCCGGGTCCAGGTGGCGAAGGTGGGCGTGGTCTCGTCCATCGACTGGCGCAGGAAGTCGTCGATCTGCGGCATCCGCGCCAGGGCGGCGTCGGCGTCGGCGTCGGCCCCGCGCACGTAGGCGCCGATCTCGACCAGCTCGCGGACGTCGCGGTGGGCGGCCAGCATCCGGCGCAGCCGGGTGGCGTCGGCGCGCTGCTCGGGGGTGGTCACCGCGCCGGTGACCCGGGAGATCGACTCCAGCACGTCGATGCTAGGGAAGTGCCCGGAGGTCGCCAGGCGGCGGGAGAGCACGACGTGGCCGTCGAGGATCGAGCGAGCGGTGTCGCCGACCGGGTCCTGCATGTCGTCGCCCTCGACGAGCACGGTGTAGAGCCCGGTGATGCTGCCGGCCGCGGAGGTGCCGGCCCGCTCCAGGAGCCGCGGCAGCAGGGCGAAGACGCTCGGCGGGTAGCCGCGGGTGGCGGGGGGCTCGCCGGCGCTCAGCCCGATCTCGCGCTGGGCCATCGCGACCCGGGTGAGGCTGTCCATCATCAGCACCACGTCGCGGCCCTCGTCGCGGAAGGACTCCGCGATCCGGGTCGCCACGAAGGCCGACCGCAGGCGCTCCACCGGCGGGGCGTCGGAGGTGGCGACCACGACCACCGAGCGGGCCAGGCCCTCGGGGCCCAGGTCGTTCTCGATGAACTCGCGGACCTCGCGGCCGCGCTCGCCGACCAGGGCCAGCACGCAGACCTCGGCGTCGGTGCCGCGGGCGATCATCGAGAGCAGGCTCGACTTGCCGACCCCGGAGCCGGCCATGATGCCGATCCGCTGGCCGCGGCCGCACGGGGTCAGCGAGTCCAGCGCGCGGACGCCCAGGCCCAGCTGCTGGGTGATCCGGGGGCGGGAGAGTGCGGGGGGCGTGGGGTGGTCCACGCTGACCAGGGGCAGGTGGTCCAGCGGCGGACCGTCGTCGATCGGCCGGCCGAGGCCGTCGAGCACCCGGCCGCGCAGCTCCTCCCCGACGCGGATCCGCAGCGGGCCGCCGGTGTGCTGCACCAGCGCGCCGGCGCGCAGGCCGGTGGTCTGGCCCAGCGGCAGGCAGACCAGGCCGGTGGCGCCGGAGGCGGCCACCTCGGCCAGCACGGGGACCCCGGTGGTCGACTCGATCTCGACCAGGTCGCCGACCGCGGCGGCCACGCCGGCGACCAGCAGGTGCAGGCCGAGGATCTCCGTGACCCGCCCCAGGCGGGGGGCGGCGACCGCGGCGAGGGCGGCCGCGTGCCGGGTGGTGGTCAGCGCGCTCATCGCAGCGCCTCCCGGACCCTGGCCATCGCCGAGTCGAGCCGCAGGTCCAGGGCGTGGTCCTCGATCTCGACGACCGCGTCGAGGGGGCCCAGGGTGGGGTCCGCGACCACGGCCACGCCCCGCTGGGCGAGGTCGTCGACGGCCGGGTGGTCGAGGTGGCCGGGGGCCAGGTGGACCCGGGCGACCGTGCCGCCGGGGGCCAGCGCCAGCACCCGGCGTACGACGTCGGCGCCGTCGGCGGCGGCGACCTCACGGGCCAGCAGCTCCTCGGTCAGGGTCCACGCGAGCTCGGTGCCCTGGACCTCGAGGCGCTCCACGGTCTCCTCGACCCGGGAGGCGAGCCGCTCGGCGGCGGCGGTGAGCGCGGCCAGCGCGGCGGCGTGCTCCTCGGCCCGCTCACGCTCGGCGACGGCCCACCGCTCGGCCTGGTCGTGCGCGGCGACGGTGGCCTCCTCGGCCGCCTCGCGGCGACCCTGGGCCCAGCCCACGCTGTAGCCCTGGGCGCGGGCGGCGGCCCGGGCCTGCTCGGCCACGGCGGAGAGGGTGTGCTCGGCGACGGCGTCGCCCAGCAGGCCGTCGGGGCCCAGCCGGGTCCACTCGCCGCGGCGCAGCTCGGGGGGACGGACGCGGGTCACCTGCGGCACGGTCGCGCCCACGGCGAGCGCCGCCTCACTCGACGAACTCATCGTCGCTCCCTCGCCGGACCATGATCTGGCCGGACTCCTCGAGCTTGCGGATGGTGCGGATGATGCCCTGGCGGGCCTCCTCCACCTGGGTCAGGCGGACGGGCCCGAGGAGCTCGACCTCCTCCAGCAGGTTCTCGGCGGCACGCTCGGAGAGGTTGCCGGTGATCTTGCTGCGCACCGGGCCGTCCTCGATGCCCTTGAGCGCCAGGGCCAGGTCGGAGCCCTCGACCTCGCGCAGCACCTGCTGCACCGAGCGGTCGTCGAGCATGACGATGTCCTCGAACATGAACATCCGGCTCTTGACCTCGTCGGCCAGCGAGGTGTCCAGGGCCTCCAGGCCCTCGACGATCTGGCGCTCGGTGGAGCGGTCGGAGCGGTTGATGATGTTGACCAGCGGATCCAGGCCACCGACCCGCGACATCTCGGCCGGCTGAAGCATGGAGGAGAGCTTGCGCTCCAGGGTGGTCTCCACGACGTGGACGATCTCGGGCGAGGTGCGGTCCATCACCGCGATCCGGTGGGCGATCTGCGCCTGCTGCTCGGGCGGCAGGCCGGAGAGCACCAGGGACGCCTTGTCGGCGGTCATGTGGGCCAGCACCAGGGCGATCACCTGCGGGTGCTCGTCGGCGATGAACGAGCGCAGCTGGGCGGGGTCGGCGCGGTGCAGGAACTGGAACGGCATCTGCACCGCGGCGGCCTGGAGCCGCTCGACGACCTCGGCGGCGCGCTCCGCCCCCAGGGAGCCCTCGAGCAGCTCACGGGCGTAGTCGAGGCCGCCCTTGGCGATGTGGGCGCGCGCGGTGAGCAGGTCGCGGAACTCGCCCATCACCTGGTCGGACTCGTCCCCGCTGACGTAGGCGAGCCGGGCGATCTCGCCGGAGATCGCCTCGACCTCCTCGGGGGAGAGGTGGCTGAGCACCTCGCTGGCCCGCTCCTTGCCCAGCTGGATGAGGAGGACTGCGGTCTTGCGCAGCCCCTTGGTGGCGACGGCGGTCATCAGGGACGCTCCACCAGCCAGCCGCGGAGCAGCTGGGCGACGTCCTCGGGCTGCCGCTCGACGAGCGCGGCGAGCTCGTCGCGCAGCTCCTCGGCGTCGGTGCGCTCAGCGGCCTCCAGCGCCATCAGGGCGGCGCCGGCCTCCACCGGGGGCGTGGTGGTGCGGGTGGCCTGGTCGGCGCGGAGCTGCTCCACGACGTAGGTGGTGGCCTTGGCCCGGGCCTTGGCCCGCTGACGACCCTTGAGCCAGGCCAGCAGCAGCATCAGCGCGATGAGGGCGCCGAGGCCGAAGTTGCGCAGCATCTGGTTGCGGGCGGCCTTGGCGTCCGCGGCGGCGGCGGCCTTCAGCTCGGCCTCGACCGCCTCCTGGGCGCTGCGGTCGAAGGGCAGCGAGGTGACCTCGATGGTGTCGCCGCGCTCCAGGTTCTCCCCGATTGCCGCGGCGATGAGGTTGCGCATGTCGGCGGCGCCGACCTTGACCGGGGCGTTGGCGTCCATCGCCACGCCGATGTGCAGGGACTCCACGCCGCCGGGGGCGGCCTCGCGGGTCTCGACGACCTTGTTGACCGCGTTGTCCTCGGTGGTGGTCTCCTTGTTGTAGGAGCCGTCGCCCTCGCCGCCGGGGTTCTCCATCTGGCCTTCCGGGCCCACGACGCCGCCGGCCGTGCCCGGGTCCGCGCCACCGCTGTAGGTCTCGCGCTGGAGGGAGCGGGAGAGGGGCTTGGCGGCGGGGTCGGACTCGTAGGTCGTGGTGGTGCTGACCGCCTTGTCGAAGTCGAGGTTGGCGGTCACCGCGACGGTGGAGTTGCGCGGGCCGACGACCGTGTCGAGCGTCTGCTGGATCTTGGCGGCCAGGTCGTCCTGGTACTCCTCGACGGCCTGGGCGCGGGTGCCCGCACCGGTGCCGCTGGTGGCGTCGTCGGCCGACAGCAGCCGCCCCGTGGAGTCGGTGACGGTCACCTTCTCCGGGGCCAGCCCGTCGATGCTGGAGGCGACCAGGTGGACCACGGCCTGCACCTGCTCGGGGGCGAAGGTGTCGCCCCGGTCGGTGGCGACCAGGACCGAGGCGGTGGCGGGGTCCTGCTCCTTGGCGAAGACCTGCTTGGCCGGCAGCGCCAGGTGGACCACCGCGGTGTGCACGCCGTCGATCGCCTCGATGGTGCTGGCCAGCTCGCCCTCCATCGCCCGCTTGAAGGAGGTCTGCTCCTGGAACTGCGAGGTCGAGAGGCTCTGCTCGTCGAGCAGCGAGTAGCCGTCGCCGCTGCTGGTCGGCAGGCCCTCGCCGCTGAGCGCGATCCGGGTCTCGTGGACCTGCTCCTTGGGCACCATCACCGTGGAGCCGTTGTTGCTGATCTCGTAGGGGATGCCGGTGGCCTCGAGCTCGTCGATCACCGCGGCGGCGTCCTCGGCGGCCATGTTGGAGAAGAGCGGGCTGTAGCTGGGCGTGGCCGCCCACCGGAAGACCATGAAGCCCGCCATGAGCAGCGCGAGCGTCCCGACCACGGCGACGGCCTTCTGGCCCGCGGTGAACGAGGTGAACGTGGTCCGGAAGCGCGCCAGGCTGCGCGTCATCGTGTCCTTCATCAGACCTGCATCCGCATGATCTCGTTGAACGCCTCGAGCGCCTTGTTGCGCACCGCGACGGTCAGCTGGGTGGTGACCGCGGCCTCGGTGGCCGCGATCGTGTAGTCGTGCATGGCGGCCAGGTCACCGGTGGCGGCCTGGACGGCGAGCTTGTCGGCGCGGTCCTGGACACCCTCGAGCCGGTCGAGCCCGTCGAGGACCAGCTCGCCGAAGTCGGCCCCGGCGCCCTGCGGCCCCTGGGGGCCCTGCGCGCCGGCCGCGCCGGCGCCGCCGGCGGCGCCGACACCGAGGTTCTGGGGGACGAACGGCGTGAAGCCGACGCTCTCGATGCCTGAGATGCTCATCAGCCACGTCCGATCTGGAGGGCGGCGTTGTAGGTGTCCTGGGCGTTCTTGGTGACCTGGACCGAGGCCTGGAAACCACGCTGGGCCATCACGAGCTGGGTCATCTGGCTGGCCATGTCCATGTCGGGCATGCGCACGTAGCCGTTCTCGTCGGCCAGGGGGTGCTCGGGGCTGTGGACCATCAGGCCCTCGGCCGCACCGAGCTCGAGGCCGCCGACCTCGACACCGCCGTCGGGCCTGGCGCGCGCCACCACCATCCGGGCCTGGAAGGCATCCTCGTCGGTGCTGGCCGCGGTGTTGGCGTTGGCGATGTTGTGGGAGACCGAGTCGAGCCAGGTCTGGTGCATGCCCAGGCTGGAGCCGGCGATCCGGAGCAGGTCGAAGGCGCCCATCACTGCCCCATCGCCGCGGTGCGGACCAGGGAGAGACGGTCGTTGACCGCGCGGGTGAGCAGCTGGTACTGGAACTGCGACTGCATCGCGGCCAGCGACTCCTTGCGCAGGTCGACGTTGTTGCCGTTGACCCCGACCGGGGTGTCGGTCGGGGTGGCGGACACCGAGACCTGGGCGTCGCCCCGGGCCAGGCCGCCGTCGGCGATCGCGGCGCGCAGCGAGGCCTCGAACTCCACCGAGGTGGCGCGGAAGCCGGGGGTGTCGACGTTGGCGATGTTGTCGGCGATCACGCGCTGGCGCAGCGCGACCCCGTCCAGGGCAGCGCCGAGCGCGGACGACACAGCGTCGGTGACGGCGAAGGACGACAAGGCAGAGGCCTCTCTCGAGGGTTTGCCGGTCCTTCGGCGGGGGTGAGCGTTCCGTGCTCGAGGGTCAGTTCGGCCGGCGGCGGGGGGAGTTGAGGAGAAACGGCCCCGGCGGTCCACATCGGGACCTTCGGACCACCCGGACCACCCGCAGTGACCATGCGGGTCTGGTCATCTCCGCCGGTCGGGTCGCGCTCAGCGCGCGACCAGGACCACCGAGAGCGCTCCGCGTCCGTAGCCGGCCACGTCGACCGCGACGTCGGTGCGCTGGCCCAGCGTCAGGGACCTGGCCAGCACGTCCTGCGGGACGTCGCCGCCCGCCGCGTGCACGGCGTGCAGGCGGAGGTGGTCGGAGTCGCCGGCGTGGAAGAGGTTGACGGCGACGTTGAGGACCTCGCGCAGGTTCTCCTCCAGCAGCGGGGGGAGCACGCTCCACTTGATCGCGTTCTCCGCGACGGTGCGCGGCACCAGTCCGATGGCCGCCCCGGCATAGGCCGAGAGCCGTACGTCGAGGACCAGGAGCGAGGAGACCCGCAGGTAGTCGTCGACGTAGACCGCGAACGTGGCCGGCGTGGCGGGCCCGGGCGCCAGCGGGGCCGCCATCGAGATCTCGACCTGTCGGCCGAGGAGGTCGGCGAGCAGGTCGCGGATCTCCTTGGGGGCGGGCAGGTGGACGGTCATGGGGCGGTGGGCAGGACCGCGGAGATCTGGTGGGCGAAGACCTCGGCGGTGAAGGGCTTGGCGATGAGGAACTGCGCGCCCGCCGCGACGGCGCGGGCCCGCATGTCCTCGGTGCCTTCGGAGGTGACGAAGCCGAACGGCACCCGCGAGCCGGAGGCGCGGATGACCGCCAACGCGTCGATGCCGTTCATCTCGGGCATGTTCCAGTCCGAGAGGACGAGGTCGGGGCTGTGGGTGCGCACCAGCTCGACGGCCTGGCGGCCGTTCTCGGCCTCCACCACGTCGTGGCCGGCGAAGCCGGCCTGGCGCAGCGTCCGGATGACGATCTGGCGCATCACCCGGCTGTCGTCGGCGATGAGGATCTTCACCGGGCTCCCGCCCCCACGTGCTTGGTCGGGCGGCCGGCGTGCACGGTGATGGCCAGCGGCTCCTGGGCCCAGGTGCAGCCGAGCCGGACGACCTCCATGTGACCGGTCCCGCGGGCCAGCCGCCCCGCGGCGACCAGCGGCAGGGAGAGCCGGCACGGGCCGCGGACCAGGCTCTTGACGTTGCCGCCGATCATGTTGACCATCTCGCCGATCGCGTCGACCAGGTCGCCGTCGACCAGGTCCTCGGAGGTCGCGAGGCCGAGCATGCTGCGGGTCAGCTGCTGGGCGCCGGAGGTCGTCATCTCGAGGGCGACGACGCCGTTCCACTCGCCGCGCACGCTGACGCTGGCCGACCACTCGGGGGTGAAGTCGAGGCCGGTGCCGACGTACAGCGGGCCGTGCTCGTCAAGGAACGAGGCCCAGACCTCCTCGGTCAGCTTGCGGACGTCGGACGACCTGGGGCTGGCGGCCACCAGGGCCTGGTCACCGTTCATGGCCAGGATCATGTGAGGGCTCCGTCCTGGATGAGCCCGAGCAGCTCCAGCTTGTCGCGGATGGCGTCCGCAGTGAAGGGTTTGATGACGTACTCGTGGGCCCCGGCGGCCAGGGCCTTGACGATCTGGGCGTGCTCGCTCTCGGTGGTGACCATCATCAGCGTGATGTCGCGCCACTCCCGCACCTTGCGGACCTCGGAGACGAAGTCGTAGCCGTCCATCACCGGCATGTTCCAGTCGATCAGGCACAGGTCGGGGTGGAGGCCGACCTGGAGCAGGTCGAGGGCCTCGCGCCCGTTGGCGGCCTCGGTGGCGCCGAAGCCCAGCCCGTCCAGGATCCGGCGCAGGATCAGGCGCATCGCGCGGGAGTCGTCGATGATCAGAGCGTGCATGTCAGGATCCCGTCGCGGTGAGTCTCGAGCCGGCTGCCGCGGTGGCAGACGGGGCGGGCGGGGGAGCGAACTCCCCCGGAGCGGGCCGGTGCAGCTGCAGCCGCCCGCAGGTGTCGCGGACCCAGTCGTCGCCGAGGTCCATCGCGGTCTCCGAGGAGCCCAGCACCAGGTAGCCGCCGGGGGCGATCGTGGAACGCACCCGGCGCAGCACCTCGCGGCGCACGTCGAGGTCGAAGTAGATGAGGACGTTGCGCAGCAGCACCACGTCGAAGAGCGGCATCGGGGGCAGGTCCTGGACCAGGTTGACCACCGAGGGGCGGACCATCGCGCGCAGCTCGGGGACCACCTCCCACTCCGAGCCGGAACGGGCGAAGTACTTGACCAGCGAGGTGGCCGGCAGGCCGCGGTTCATCTCCACCTGGCCGTAGCGGGCGTCGGCCACCCGCTCCACCATGGTGGGGGACACGTCGGTGGCCCAGATCTCGGCCGTCCAGTCGCGGGGCAGGTGGTCCTTCAGCGTCATCGCGACGCTGTAGGGCTCCTGGCCGCTGGAGCAGGCCGCCGACCAGATCCTCAGGTGCCGGCCGGTCCGCTGCTGGACCAGCGCCGGGATGATGCCGGTGGCGAGGGCGCGGAAGGGGGTGTTGTCGCGGAACCAGGAGGTCTCGTTGATGGTGAGCGCGTCGACCACCCGGCCCTGCTCGACGACGTCGTGGCGCAGCCGGGCGACGTAGGCCTCCAGGCTGCAGCCGGCCCGGGCCGCGAGTGGCGCGAGCCGGGACTCCACCAGGTAGGCCTTCTCCGGGGGATACAGCATCGCCGTCTCACGACGCGCCAGGTCGGAGACGTAGGCGAAGGCCAGCGACGAGAGACTCACGTCCTCCCCATCGGTCGCGGGCCACCCGTCCTGAGGGAAAACGGGATCCGGTGCGCCTCACGTCGCGCTGATGCCTGCCGATAGGAGCCTCGTGATCAATGTTCTGGTCGTCGACGACTCGGCCGCTGTCCGCCGCATCGTGACCGCCGCCCTAGAGACCGATCCCGGGTTCGCGGTGGTGGGTCAGGCCGTCGACGGGCAGCACGCCCTGGAGCTGGCAGACGAGCTCTCGCCGGACGCCGTGGTGCTCGACATCGAGATGCCGGTGCTCGACGGGCTGGCCGCCCTGCGCCGGCTCCGTGCGGCCCACCCCCGGATGCCGGTGATCATGTTCAGCACGCTCACCGAGCGGGGCGCCATGAAGACCCTGGAGGCACTCTCGCTGGGGGCCTCGGACTACGTCACCAAGCCGACCGGCAGCGACAGCCTGGCCGCCAGCGTCCGGGAGATCGCCGACCAGCTGGTCCCCAAGATCACCGCCCTGGTCGGGAGGGCACAGGCGACGGCCGTCGCCGAGCGGCCGCTCGCGCCGCAGCAGGTGCTGGCGACGGGGCCGATCACCCGGCCCGAGGTGCTGATGATCGGCAGCTCGACCGGGGGCCCCGACGCGCTCGCCGGCGTGCTGCGCGACCTGCCGTTCAACCTGCGCGTGCCGGTGGTGGTGGTCCAGCACATGCCGCCGGTCTTCACCGCCATGTTCGCCTCCCGGCTGGACAGGGTGAGTGCCCTGAGCGTCACCGAGGCCGTCGACGGCGAGCCGCTGCTGGCCGGCCACGTCTACGTGGCGCCCGGTGACCGCCACCTCTCGCTGCACCGCAGCGGTGAGCAGGTGCTGACCCGGATCGACGCCGGGCCGCCCGAGAACTTCTGCCGGCCGTCGGTCGACGTGCTCTTCCGCTCCGGTGCCCACGTGTTCGGCGAAGGTGCCCTCGGCGTGGTGCTCACCGGCATGGGGCACGACGGGACCGCCGGGTGCCGCGCGATCCAGGCCAACGGCGGCACCGTGCTGGTCCAGGACCAGGAGTCCTCGGTGGTCTGGGGGATGCCGGGTGCGGTGGTCTCGGCCGGCCTCGCGCACGAGCTGCTGGCTCTGGACAAGATCGCGGCCCGGGTCCTGGACGTGGTCCGGGGCTAGAGGGGCTCGCCCGGGGCGGAGCGCCGCGGTCCCGCTCAGGCGGTGATGTCGAGGTAGGACGGCCCCGCCGGGCCTGACGCCGTGGCGTCGCTGACCCGGTCGGTGAACTCGCGCTGGCGGGTCAGGTCGGCCAGCGACCTGCTCAGCTGCGCGCGGAGCTCACCCTGGCGGGCGAGGAGCTCCTCGGCCCGGGCCTCGAGGTGGTCGGGGACCGGGCCCAGCGAGGGCGCGTGCCAGGTCGGACGGGCGTGCCAGGACAGGAGCGCCTGAGTCGGGTCGGTGAGCAGCTGCTCGGTCCGACGGACGTCGTCCTCGAGGCGCTCGAGCTCGGCGACCCAGGCCGCCGAGATGACGCTGTTGGCCTGGTCGTGCGCCCGGTCGTGGGTGCTCATCAGCTGGCGGCCGCCTGCTGCAGGGCCGCCTCGCGCCAGGTGTCGCTGAGCTGCTCGGCCAACGTCAGCACGTGGCGGGTCGCGGCGACGTCGCGGCGGGTGTTGGCCCGCACCAGCTGGCCGAACATCCAGTCGTAGAGCGAGGCCAGGCGGGGTGCGCCCTCCCAGGCGTCGGTGCGCAGGGTGGAGCGCAGGTGCACCACGATGTCCTGGGCGTGCAGGAGCAGGGCGTGGGCCGCGAGATGGTCGCCGGCGTCCTGGGCCTCGGTGGCGCGGCGCAGGTCGAGGGTCAGCCGCTCGCACAGCATGACCACCAGCCGCTCGGGGCTGGCGGTGCTCACCGAGGCGCCGAGGTAGGCGGCGCGTGCGTCGTTGGGGACCATGACGATCATCACTTCCAGGAGGGGAGGCCGCTGATCTGGCCGGCCAGCCAGGTGGACTGGCTGTTCATCTGGCTCAGGGCGGTCTCGAGGGCGGAGAACTGGCGGGTGAGGGTGGCGCGACGCAGCTCGAGGCGGGTGTCCCACTGGTCGACGGAGTCGTTGAGGCGCTTGATGCCGGCCTGGCGGCCGGTGACGGAGGTGGAGAGGGTTCCGTCGTAGGGATCGCTGGCCTGCTTGGCGACGTCCTGGACACGGGCGGCGAAGCCGCCGGCGGTGGAGCCGAGGGCGACGGCGACCTGCTCGGGGTCGGCCTCGTAGGCCTTGGCCAGGGCCTGCTCGTCGAGGACGAGCTTGCCGTAGCGGTCGGTCTGGATGCCGAGTGAGGCGAGCGAGGCGCCGCCGCCGGGGTAGACCGAGTCGAGCAGGGCCGCTCGGATCGAGCGGACGGTGTTGTCCCCGGCGAGCAGCCCCTTGGGCGCGCCGCTGCCGCCGGAGGCGGTCAGCGAGTCGATCTCCTTGAGCAGGGCGTTGAGGTCGTCGACCAGCGACTTCACCGACGCGGTGACGGCGGTGGCGTCGCGGGCGACGGTGAGCTCGGCGACGGTGCCGGCGGTGGCCGGGGGAGCGAGGGTCACCGAGACGCCGGGCATCAGGTCGGCGAAGGTGTTCGTCGCCGAGGTCGCGGTGATGCCGCCGAGCGAGACCGCCGCGTCCTGGCCCGCCCGTGCCGTGGCGCCGCCGAGCAGGTCCGAGCCGTCGAGGTTGGTCAGGGTGAAGTCGGCGGCCTGGCCGGTGCTCGTCGACTCGACGAGCATCCGGTAGGAGCCGTCGGCGACGCGGACCGCGGTGGCGCGGACGCCGGTCTCGTTGGCCGGGTCGTTGAGCGCGGAGACGAGCCCCTGGAGGGTGCCGTCGGTCTCCAGCGCGAGCGGAGCCGTTGCGTCGAGCCGGTCGAGCCGGACGGTCGTGGACCCCGAGGTCACCGTGTCGGTGAGCGCGGCCGGGCTCGTGAAGGCCAGCTGGTGGGTGAGCGCGAGCCGCTCGACGGTGACGGAGAACGACGAGGCGGCTGTGGCGGAGGAGGCGGTGGCACTCACACCGGGGGCGGAGGAGGTGGCGCTCAGCGTGGACCAGGCGCCTGCCTTGCCGGTGTCGGCGGCCTTGGTCGCCAGCGCCGCGAGCCTGGTGTTGAGGCCCTGGAGCGCCTTGAGGGCGTTCTCCTCGGTGCGGACCCGGGTCTGGACGCGGGTCTTGCCGACGGTCTCCAGCTGCATGAGCTGGTCGACGATGCTGGCACCGTCGAAGCCTGAAAGTCCGGAAACGCTGGCCACGGGGTCCTCCTCTCAACCGCTTCTCGAGCGGGGTGACGATGAGACGGCGGCCGGCCGGGGCACCGCAGTGCCCGACCGACCGCCGTCAGCCATCAGCGGAGCAGGGAGAGGACGCCCTGCGGCGCCTGGTTCGCCTGCGCCAGCATCGCGGTGCCGGCCTGGGAGAGGATCTGCGAACGGGTGAAGTTCATCATCTCCTGCGCCATGTCGGTGTCGCGGATCCGGCTCTCGGCGGCCGAGAGGTTCTCCACGGTCACGTTGACGTTGTTGATGGTGTGCTCGAACCGGTTCTGGATGGCACCGAGCTCGGCCCGCTGGGTGGAGATCGCGGTGATCGCCGTCTGCACCGTGTCGCTGTCGGTGATCAGCGCGCCGCTCACGTCGATCGCCGCCAGGGCGGTGGCGGTGACCTCGATCACGTCGGCCTTGGCGTAGCCGACCTGGAACGACGCCGTGGTGTCGGCGAAGAGCGAGATCCCGTTGAACTTGGTCTGGGTCCCGATCCGCGCGATCTCGGTCGACAGTTGGGTGAACTCCGCCGACAGGTTGGCCTGCGACTCGGTGCTCTGGGTGCCGCTGGCGTGCTGCACCGCGAGGTCGTTCATCCGCTGCAGCATCGAGTGCACCTCGGTGAGCGCACCTTCCGCGGTCTGGACGAGCGAGATGCCGTCCTGGGCGTTGCGGGCGCCCATCTTGAGGCCGCCGATCTGCGAGCGCAGCCCCTCGGAGATCGCCAGGCCGGCGGCGTCGTCGCCGGCCCGGTTGATCCGGAAGCCCGACGACAGCTTCTCCAGCGACTTGGCCATGTCCCCCGAGGTGGTGGACAGGTTGCGGTAGGCCGACATTGCGTCGATGTTCTGGTTGATGCGAAGACTCATGATGGTTTCCTTCCTGGAATGGAGTCACGTGCTGGAGTCCGTCCGTGGACTCCGTTGGCGTTCTCATCGGCCCCCGTCGGACCGGCCTGAGGAATTGGCGGAAGTTTTTCCGCGCGTTCCCGACCCGGGGGCGCCCAGGCTCAGGCGGTGGCGTCCAGGACCGGACGCGCGGCGGGGCGGCGCAGCGTGGCGGCGTGCCGGGCGGAGACGGCGGCGAAGTAGGACTCGCGACGGCGGGCCGCGCAGCCCTCGGGCTTGGCGGCCGGCTTGACCAGGCCCGGCTCGAGCTCACGGTGCAGCGCCTCGCGGAGCAGGCTGAGCGCCTCGGCCCGCAGCTGGGAGACGCGGGACTCGCTCACCCCGAGCTGCTCGGCGATCTCGGCCATCGGGCGCTCGTGGAGGAAGTAGTCGCTGACCACGACGCGCAGCCGCTCGGGGAGCTCGGCGACCGCCTCGATCATGTAGGTGAGGCGCTCCTTGTGCTCGAGCAGCTGCTCGGGGGTGGCGCCGTCGGCGGGCAGCATCTCGTCGAGGGCGTCCTCGGGGGCGCCCTGGAGGGAGAGCACCTGGGCCCGGGCGATGTCGTCGTCGTTGGCGACGACCTCGTCGAGGGTCATCCCCATGGCGCTGGCGACCTCGGCGCTACTCGGGACGCGGCCGAGGGTGGCCGCCATCCGGTGGCGGGTCTCCTCCAGGTCGCGGGCCCGGCGGCGGACGGAGCGGGAGGCCCAGTCGACGCTGCGCAGCTCGTCGAGGAGCGCGCCTCGGATCCGGGTGGCGGCATAGCGGGCGAAGGGCACGCCGCGCTCGGCGTCGAAGGCGTGGGCGGCCTGGACCAGGGCGGCCAGTCCGGCCGACGTCAGGTCGTCGCGGGAGACGTGGGACGGCACCCGGCCCGCCATCTCGCGGACGATGTGCCCGACCAGCGGCATCGTCGCCGTGATCAGCTCCTCGGTGGCCTGCCCGGCCTTCTTCTCGTTCACATGGACGAGAGTCGTCCAGGGAAGCGCACCGTGTACCCACTATTGGGGAGCAACCCTCCGGGTGTGCAGGAATCAGGACGAAGGTCCCGACCGGGCATGGCCCGCGCCGGCTACCCGGGTGTAGGCACAGCGGTGCAGAAGTCCCGGAGACCGGGTGGGAAAAACGCTCAGGTCCCCCTGGGCGCCGCCGATGGGAGTCCTCGAGGAACTGCCCGTCCTCTCTCGTCCCACGCACCGAACGACATCGAAGCCCCACACACCGAGGCCCACCACACCGAAGGGAACCGCCATGGAGAAGCTCTCGCTCATCCTGTGGCGCGAGCGCGAGCTGCTGGAGACCCTGCTGTTCAAGCTGGAGGTCGAGCAGCTGGTGATGGCGACCGGCCGCACCAAGTGGCTCCTGCGCGCGGCCAAGGAGGTCGAGGCCGTCCTGGAGACGATCCGGCAGACCGAGGTGCTGCGCGCGGTGGCCGCCGACGAGGCCGCCGCCCAGGCGGGTCTCGCCCCCAACCCGAGCCTGCGGGCCCTGGTGGAGTCCGTGGCGGAGCCGTGGGCGTCGATCCTCTCCGACCACCGCGACGCCTTCGAGGCGATCACCCGCGAGGTCACCGCGATGGCCGAGGCCAACCGCGACCTCGTCACCGCCGGCATCCGCTCGGCGCGGGAGACCCTGCTGACCCTGGGGGAGGGGACCGAGGGATACAGCGCCGACGGCACCGCCGTCGCCGCCGGCTCCCGCCGTCCGCTCGTCGACCGGAGCCTGTGAGCCGGCCATGAGCGGGACCTTCGCCTCCTTCAACACCGCGCTCAGCGGCCTGCGCTACAACCGCGTCGTGATGGACACCGCGAGCGGCAACATCGCCAACGCGGCCACCCCCGGCTACACCCGCCGCCGGGTCGAGGGGGAGACGGTCGGCGCCCCGGCGCAGCCGGCCATGTGGTCGCGCTACGAGGGGGCCGGCGACGGCGTCCGGGTCGCGGACCTGCGCCGGATGACCGACCAGTTCCTCGACACCCGGGTGCGCCAGGAGCGCGCCACCCTCAGCTACCTCGACGTGCGCCGCACCACCCTGGAGCGGTTGGAGACCGGGGTCGCCGAGCCCGGGCCGAACGGTGTCTCCGCGGCGCTCGCCGACTTCCGCGCCAGCTGGCACGGCCTGTCCAACGCGCCCGGCTCCGACATCGCCCGCACCCAGGTGCTCTCCGAGGCGCAGGCAGTGGCCGACTCGATCCGCACCCAGGCGGCCAACGTCGCCCGGGAGACCGCGGACGCCCGCACCCGGCTCGACGGGGCGGTCACCGAGGTCAACGGTGCCGCGGTCGAGCTGGCCGAGCTCAACCGGCAGATCGCGCAGCACGGTGCGGCCGGGTTGGACGTCAACGCCCTGCTCGACCGTCGCGACCAGGTCGCCACCGGTCTCGCCGAGCTCACCGGGGGGACCGCCACCGAGCGGGCCGACGGCGGGCTCGACGTCAGCGTCGGCGGGGTCCTGCTCGTCTCCGGCCGTCAGGCCGGAACCCTGGTGGCCAGCGCGCCCGGCACCGTGCCGATCGCCTTCGAGATCCGCGGGATCGGACCGAGCACCCCGGTGCCGGGCGAGATCGGCGGGGAGGTGGGGGCCGGAGCCGACCTGCTCAGCGTCACGCTGCCCGCCTACGCGGCCGGGCTCGACGCCGTCGCCGCGCGGCTGTCCCAGGAGGTCAACGACGCCCAGGGCCGGGGATTCGACCGGTCCGGCGGCGTCGGCGGTCCGATCTTCGACTACGACCCGGCCCAGGGGGCTGCGTCGCTCCGCCTCGTCTCCACCGACCCCGGTCGCCTCGCGGCCTCCTCCCAGTCCGGCGCGCTGCTCGGCGACGTCGCCGCGAGCCAGGGCATCGCCACCGAGGTCGAGTCCGACTACCGGCGCCTGATCAACGGGCTCGGCACCGCGGTCTCCTCCGCCGGCAGCCTGGTGGTCAACCAGGCCTCCCTGGTCGCCCAGGTCGACGGCCAGCGTGAGCAGCTCTCGGGGGTGAGCCTGGATGAGGAGATGGTCTCCCTGATGTCCGCCCAGCGCGGCTACGAGGCCGCCTCGCGGGTGATGAACGCCGTGGACGCCATGCTCGACACCCTCATCAACCGGACAGGACTGGTCGGCCGATGACCATCACACGGGTCACCCAGAACATGATGACCCAGCGTTCGCTGGAGCACCTGAACACCGGCCTCGCGCGCCTCGCCACGCTGCAGGACCAGGTCTCCTCGGGGAAGGCGATCTCCCGCCCGTCCGACAACCCGGCCGACACCACCACCGCGATGCGCCTGCGCGGCCAGCTCACCGAGGCGGTCCAGCACCGGCGCAACGCCGAGGACGGGCAGGGGTGGCTCGCCGAGGTCGACACCGTGCTGCAGTCGATGATCACCCAGACCCGCCACGCTCGCGAGATCGGGATCCAGGCCGCCAATCCCGGGGCCGTCAGCCCGAGCTCGCGCGAGGTGCTCGCCGCCGAGATCGAGCAGATCCGCGACTCGCTGGTCGCCCTGGCCAACACCAACCACCAGGACCGCCCGGTGATGGGCGGGGTCACCGCCGGCCGGCTCGCCTTCGAGCAGCTCGGCGACCAGATCACCTACGTCGGCGTCCCCGGCCAGGTCACCCGTACCGTCGCCGACGGGGTGAGCGTCCGCGTCGACCTCGACGCCCGCGCCACCCTGGGGCCGGACGGCGCCACGCTCTTCGACGACCTCACCGCGATGGCGGAGGCCGTGCGCACCGGGGACACCGCCGGGTTGCGCACCGGCCTCGACGCGCTGGCCGGCGACCTGGACCGGCTCGGTGTCGCCGTCATCGACGTGGGCAACCGGACCGTCGCCCTCGACCGTGCCGTGGAGGCCGCCGAGGAGCGCGAGCTCGCGCTCACCAAGTCGCTGGTCGGCGTCGAGAACGTCGACCTCCCGAAGGCGATCATGGACCTGCAGATGCAGCAGACGGCCTACCAGGCGGCGCTCGCGGCCACCAGCCATGTCATGCAGCCCAGCCTCATGGACTTCCTGCGATGACCGCGTCTGTCATGATCGGGCCGGAGAGCCGAGCAGTGCCGAACCGCCAGGAGGAACGGAGCGTCGTGGACGAGATCCCGGTGATCGAGCTGGTCAACCCCATGCCCGGCTTCCCCGAGCACCGCCGCTTCGCGCTGGTCCGTCTCGACGAGGACGGCACGCTCTGCGCCCTGCGCTCCGTGGAGGACCCCGACCTGCGCTTCCTGGTCACCAGCCCGTTGGGCTTCTTCCCCGACTACGCCCCGCTGGTCGAGGACGAGCTGGTCGACCAGCTCGGCATCACCGACCCCTCCGAGGTGCTGGTCCTGGTGGTGCTCACCGCCGGTCACACCCTGGCCGAGACGACCGCCAACCTGCTGGCCCCGATCCTGGTCAACACCGTCAGCCGGCAGGCCAGCCAGGTGATCCTGGACGACCCCGCCCTCTCGGTCGCCACGCCGCTCGTCGCCTGAGTCCTCCCGCGCGGCCGCCTCGCGTGCCGTAGGGTCCTCCCCATGCTGGTGCTGAGTCGTCGTACGGGGGAGAGCGTCGTCCTGGGCGACGACATCACCGTGACGATCCTCGAGGTCCGCGGCGACGTCGTCCGCGTGGGCATCGACGCGCCCCGCTCGGTCAAGGTGCACCGCGCCGAGCTGCTGGCCGAGCTCGCCTCCAGCAACCAGTCGGCCGCCTCGCCCCCCGAGGACGCCGTCGCCTCCCTCGCCGCGGCGATGCGCAAGCGCCAGGAGTGAGCCGCGACCCCGACTGATCGGGGCGTACCTCTCAGATCCGGTGCGGTGTGGCCGATGTGACCACCGAGGCACGGCGCAGCAGCGCGTTGCGCCCGGAGCGCCGGGGGGAGGGCACGTCGTGCACGACGATGCCGAGATCATCGCCGAGTTCCTCGTGGAGAGCCACGAGAACCTCGACCAGCTCGACCGCGACCTCGTCGAGCTCGAGCAGCACCCTGGGAACCCCGAACTGCTGGCCAGCATCTTCCGGACCATCCACACGATCAAGGGCACCAGCGGCTTCCTGGCCCTGCACCGGCTCGAGGCGCTGACCCACGTGGGGGAGAACCTGCTCGCCACCCTGCGCGACGGTGAGCGCACCATGACCACCGAGGTCACCGGTGTGCTGCTCACCATGGTCGACGCGGTACGCCGGCTGCTGGCCGCCGTCGAGGCGACCGGGTCCGACGTGGCCGGCGACGTCGACGTCGACTCCGTGGTGGTGGCGATCAAGACGGTGCTGGACCGCGACGCCGCTCCCGCTCCCGCCCCCGCTCCCGCGTCGGCCCCGGCTCTCGCGCCGACGCCGGCCCCGGCACCGGAGGTGGCGCCTGGCCCGGCCGAGCAGGCGCCCCCGCGCGCCGCCGACGAGACACCCGTGCCGGAGCTCGCGGCCCGCTCCGCGGTGGAGTCCACGGTCCGGGTCGACGTCGACCTCCTCGACAGCCTGGTCCAGCTCGTCGGCGAGCTGGTGCTGACCCGCAACCAGATCTTGCGCCGCACCGAGACCGAGCAGGACCTCGAGCTCGTCCGGGCCGCCCAGCGGCTCGACCAGGTCGCCAGCGAGCTGCAGGAGGGGGTGATGCGCACCCGCATGCAGCCCATCGCGCACGTCTGGTCGAAGATGCCGCGGGTGGTGCGCGACCTGGCCCACCAGCTCGAGCGCCAGGTGCAGCTGGACCTGGAGGGCCACGAGACCGAGCTCGACCGGTCGCTGCTGGAGGCGCTCAAGGACCCGCTGACCCACCTGGTCCGCAACGCGATCGACCACGGCATCGAGAGCCCGGCCGTCCGCCTGGCTGCCGGCAAGCCCGCCACCGGCCGGCTGCTGCTGCGCGCCCGGCACGAGAGCGGCCAGGTCGTGGTGGAGATCAGGGACGACGGCAAGGGCATCGACCCCGCCGTCATCGCGGCCGCGGCCGTGGCCCGCGGCGTGGCCACCCGCGAGGAGCTCGCCCGGATGGATCAGCGCGAGGTGCTCGGACTGGTCTTCGAGCCCGGCTTCTCCACCGCCTCGGTGGTCACCAACGTCTCCGGCCGTGGTGTCGGCATGGACGTGGTGCGCACCAACATCGAGCGGATCGGCGGCACCGTCGACGTGCACAGCGTCGTGGGGGAGGGCACCACCTGCCGGGTGCGCATCCCGTTGACGCTGGCGATCATCCCGGCGCTGCTGGTCCAGGAGGGCGCCGAGCGCTACGCGCTGCCCCAGGTCAACCTGGTCGAGCTGGTCCGGGTCGAGGGCCAGGCCCTCGCCGACGACGTCGACGTGGTGGCCGGCGCCCCGGTGCTGCGGCTGCGCGGCGAGCTGCTGCCGCTGCTCCCGCTCGGCCGGGCCCTCGGTGGCCCGGTCGGCGACGCCCTGCCCCTGGACCAGCGCGACGGGATCACCGTCGTGGTGGTCCAGGCCGACGGGATCCGCTACGGCCTGTGCGTCGAGGAGGTCCACGACACCCAGGAGATCGTGGTCAAGCCGCTGGGCCGCCAGCTCAAGACGCTGGGGATGTATGCCGGGGCCACCATCATGGGCGACGGCCGGGTGGCGCTGATCCTCGACGTGGCCGGGCTGGCCGGTGCCCACGGCATCGTCGCGGTCCCGGTCTCCAAGGTCGAGGTAGCCCTCCGGCGGCAGGCGACCACCCCGATGCTGGTGCTCGAGGTGGTGCCCGGTCGCCGCGCCGCGCTGCCCCTGCACGAGGTCTCCAGGCTCGAGGAGATCCAGGTCTCCCGGGTCGAGGGGGCCGGAGCCCTGGAGGCCGTGCAGTACCGGGACGGCATCCTGCCGCTGGTCCGGCTCTCCCAGCTGATCGGTCTGCCCCCCGCGCCGGCCCCGGCCGACGAGGCGGCGCCCGAGGACCGCACGACGCTCTCGGTCGTCGTCCACGAGGACGGCGAGCGGCGGGTGGGCCTGGTCATCGAGCGCGTGGTCGACGTCGTCGACACGGTGCTGCGCCGCAGCGAGGTGGGCCGCCGCGCCGGGGTCCTCGGCTCGGCGGTGATCGACGGCCGGGTGACCGACCTGCTCGACCTGGAGGCTGTCGTGACGGCGGCGGGGGCGGCGTGATGACGACGACGCCCGTGCTCCCGGCGACACCGTGGGTGCCCGCCGACGTGGCCACCCAGTACTGCACCTTCACCGCGGACGGCCTGCTCTTCGGCGTCCGGATCCAGCAGGTGCAGGAGGTGCTGCGCTTCCAGCCGCTGACCCCGGTGCCGCTGGCCCCGGCCCCGGTGCGCGGCCTGCTCAACCTGCGCGGCCAGATCGTGACGGCGCTCTGCCTGCGCCGCTGCTTGAACCAGCAGCTGCGCGACGCCGACCAGCTGCCTCTCAACGTCGTCGTCCGCTCGGGCGGTGAGGCGGTGAGCCTGCTGGTCGACGAGGTGGGCGACGTGGTCGACACCGCCGGGCTCGACCTGCTGCCGCCGCCGGCCAACCTGCCGGCCGACGTCCGCGACCTGCTGGAGGGCGTCGTCGCCCTGCCGGGCGCGATCCTGCTCGTCCTCGACGTCGACCGCACGGTCGGCGTACCGCTCGAGAGTCCTACCGGAGGAACCCCATGACCGACCTGATCGCCGCGCCGACCACCCCGGTCACCCCGACCGCCCTGGTGGAGTCGCAGGGGTGGCCCGCCCCCGGCGCCCCGGCGATCGTGCAGCACGTGCTCGACGGGTTCCCCGCCGCCGTCCTGCTCGCCGACTCCCACCAGCGGGTCGCCTACGTCAACGAGAAGGCGCTGGAGGACCTGCGTCCGCTGGCGGACTTCCTCCCGCTGCCCCTGGACCAGTGGGTCGGCGCCGACGTCAGGCCCCTCTTCGCCCTGCTCGGGGACGTCGGTCCCTTCGAGAGGGTCTGGGGCGACCCGTCGCTGCTGCCCTTCGAGACGCAGGTCGAGATCGGTGACGAGGTCGCCGACCTCAGCATCACCGGCGTCACCTCCGACGGCGAGTTCGGCGGGGTGATGCTCTCCTGGATCAAGAAGACCGCGCAGGTCCGCGAGCAGCGCAAGTTCGCCCGCGTCCACGCGATGCTGGAGAACTCCCCGACCAAGATGATGTTCGCCAACGCCGAGGGGATCATCACCTACCTCAACCCGGCCTCCCTGCGGGCTCTCGAGGGCCTCGTGGAGCACATGCTGGTGCGGCCCGAGGAGCTCATCGGCGTCCCGCTCGCGATGATCTACGAGGAGCAGGACACCCAGCGGGCCGGCCTGCTCGACCCCAAGGGCACCCTCGCGCGGGCCGAGGAGCAGCTGAGCAAGGTGCGGTCGACCATGCACCAGATCGGGCCGGAGACCCTCGACGGCACGATCAACGAGATGTTCGACGACGAGGGGCAGCGCCTCGGCTTCCTGCTCACCTGGGACATCGTCACCGAGAAGCTGCAGATCGAGCGCGACCGCGAGCAGGCGATGGCCGACACCGCGGCGATGAACCACGTCCTCGGACTGCTGGGGGCCGCCACCTCGGTCGAGGAGGCGATCCTGAAGACGCTGGAGGCGGTCCGCCAGGAGTTCCGCTGGGCCGCCGGGACCGCGTGGCGGGTGGATCCCGAGATCTCCCGGCTGCGGCTCGCGCACGTGGTCGGGCACATCCCCGACGAGATGCTGCGCACGTTCTCCGAGACGACGCTGGCCCGCGGCCAGGGGATGGCCGGCAAGATCTGGGCCAGCGGCGAGGTCCACAAGGAGATCGAGCGCGCCGACATCCCGGCCGGCATCCTCGCCGACCGGCCCGACCTGCCCACTCCTTCCGCGGTGGGCTTCGCGGTCCGGGCGGGGCGCGAGGTCGTCGCCACCATGGAGTTCTTCGCCGACGCGCCCATGGTCCTCAACGACCAGCGCCTCGGCACCCTGCGCAACATCAGCGACCTGGTCTCGCAGGCGGTGGCGCGGATCCAGCGCGACGAGGCGGACCGGGCCGTGGCCGCGGAGCTGGCGGGCAAGGTCGACCTGGTGCTCGAGGTGGTCCGCGCCGCCGGTGAGGGCGACCTGACCCGGCACATGCCGGTGACCGGTGACGACGCGATCGGTCAGCTGGCCCAGGGTCTGGGCGAGGTGCTGACGACGTTGCGTGGGTCGCTGGGCGACATCGGCGGGACGGCCGACTCGTTGGCGGTCGCGGCCGAGCAGCTCTCCTCGTTGTCGCAGGGCATGGGCGAGGGTGCGATCTTGACCTCGGAGCGGGCCGGGAGCGCCTCGGGTGCCTCGGTGCAGGTCTCGGCGTCGATCCAGACGGTGGCCACGGCGGCGGAGGAGATGACGGCCTCCATGCGGGAGATCGCGAAGAACGCGACGGAGGCGGCGACGGTGGCCACGACGGCGGTGGGGGTGGCGTCCTCGGCGCAGGG
>NZ_JBZAJB010000011.1:0-93043 GCF_058215755.1 Nocardioides sp. Z50_6
AATGAGAGCCACACGACCAGCATGGGCAGCCGAAATGAGAGCGACAGCCCGGGCGCCTGGACCGAGCCTCGCCAGGCGCCGGTCCTGGGTCAATGGAACAAGCAGCCGATGAGCGGACGTGTGCGAGACCTCTATCTATTGAGGCAGTAGCCTCCGGGACATGGGACTCTTTGGGACATTCGTCTACGCCGACGGTGTGTGGAGCCAGGACAACGGGGCGCCGCCAGCGGGGACGTCACTGCGTGTCGAGATTCACGACAGCGACTTCGCTCGGATCGACTACCGGCCCGCTGAGACCGGCCTGGGCCGGTTCTACCTTGGCCATGAACCCGCCATCTTTTTCGAGGACCCAACGGCTAGCGAGCCGGTTGACACTCAGGCAGAAGCCACAGGCTTCAGCGCCTGGGTGAAGCATGTCGGCGGATCGCCTATCGCACCCGAGTTGATCATGCCGCTGCTGGCCGATCCCGGCGGGGCAGACCCTGAGGACGACTTTGCCGAAGAAACCGTCGTGAAGTTGCTCGGCCTGGCAAGCCTGCCCATCCCCGAGTCCCTCCAGCAGCCGGGCTGAACGCGCGCGGATCTGCCGCAACCCGTGCATCCGCTCATGCCGATGAGCGGTAAAGGGGTTGCTTTGGTTGGGGTGGCCAGGGAAGGTCGGGCGATGCGAATCGTCCAACCCTCGGCCGCGCAGCTGGCCTCCGGGGCGGCACTGAGCCTTCCTGCCGAGACCGGCCCCTCGGCCAGCGAGGTAGTAGCAGAGATCGAGGCGGGCCGTTTCCGGCCCGAGTGGTCCGTCCTGGCGATCGACGAGTCTGGCGCGGTCATCGGGCGAGCGATGTGGTGGGGCCGGGACACGACCGTGCCGATCGCGTTGGACGTGTGGGACGTTCACGCGCAGGTGCCCGACCGCGGCAGCCTGGCCAGGGCTCTTCTCAATGCGGGACACGAGGCCTTGTCGAGTCAAGGGGTGGCGGTCCCGCTGCCACACACGATCCGACTGCCGAACGATTGGCGCGAGGATGCAAGCCTCGTCGCCGAGGTGGACCTGAAGTCTCGTGCCGCTGCTGCAGCGGGCCTGGCGCGGGTCAACGAGCGACTCCAGTTCCAGTGGGACGCAGATCGACCGTTGCCGCCCGCACTCGGCTCGCTCGTATTCGTGCAAGCCGACGACGAGACCTTTGTGCGGCTGTTCGCCGCCGCTGCGGTGGGCTCGCTGGACGTCACGACCCGCCGCGAGCTCGAGTCCAGCAGCCCCGACGAGGTAGCCCGTGCCGAGATCGATTACTACCGAGCCTGCCCCGGGGAACGATCGTGGTGGCACACGGCCGCCACACCTGATCGCACCGTCGTGGGCGTCGCCATCCCGTCAGCGACCCCGACGAACCGCAACGTGGGGTACCTCGCTGTGCTCCCTGAGCACCGAGGTCGGGGGTACGTCGACGAGATCCTCGCGTTCATCACCCGCTTCCACGCCGAGCAGGGCACCCCTCGCATCACCGCAACCACGGATGCCGCCAACACGCCCATGGCTGCGGCCTTCCGCCGCGCAGGCTACCGCTGCACCGAGACGCGCATCGATCTTGAGGCCGCCTGAAGCAGCATCATGCCCGTACATGCCGCGTTGAGGGCAGCTACGCTCGCCCGGATCTGCCGCGATCCACGCTTCCCGCTCATGCCGATGAGCGTGCAGGTGCGAGACTGCGCGCATGCCGCGGCCGGTGACGTTCGTGAGCCACGACGTCGTTCACTTCCGGCCCTACGACACATGGGTGGATCTCAACTGCTTCGCTGTCCAGCCCGAGGAGTCCGACCGCTCACTGCTCGCTCATCTGATCGAGCACGAGCAATACCACGACCACTACGCCGGACAGGACCCGACGGAGCAGTCGCATCACTCCCTTCACAGGCCCTACCGGTTGGATGCCATTCTCCCCGAGGTCTTCGAGCCGGTGACCTGCGAGGCGGCTAGTGCTCAACTAGGCGCGGCGGACAAACGCACGCTCACGCCGCGAAGAGTGCGCCTTTCCGCCGCCAGTCGGACGCACGAATCCCCGATAGGCAGGCAGTTGCATCTTGCCTCTGCGATCCTTTCGATGTGCCCATCGTTGAGTTGCCCGGCGGCCAAGGATGCCTTGACCTAAAACCCGCCGACGGCGGCTACGTGTCCAGCATCAGGTGTCGGAAGCCGGACGGAACCATCACGTGGGAAGCGCTTCCGCCCGAGGGCGACAACGATGCCTGGACCCACGTTTCGGTGGACGGCGTGACCGTGGCCGCCTCCTCGTGGTCGTGCTGGTTGCTGACATTTGACGCGGCGACAGGTCAGGAGATCGAGCGCATCTTCACCAACTGAGTGCCCGCTCCTGTCGCCTGAGCATCGCCTGCAGCGCTCACGTTCTGAAGAGTGCGTCATACCCCCCGCCTGTGGGCCACTGCTGGACCGCGGTCGATGGAACAGCGAGGGCCACGCCCTTGCCTCGCGGGTCTGCACCGCTTCGCCCCTTGGTTCGTCAATCTGCCGACCACGATGACTTCCCGCCAACACGTCGACGCCGCCGGGAGAACCCGGTCACGCGACTAGGCGTCTACCCAAACGCGCTGCGCCGACGTCCGGACCGCCCCTCGACGACCGTCTCGGCACCGATCAGGTCCCCGAACCCTGCCGCGGGGTCGATCAATCCGATCTCCCAACACCTCTTCACCACGCTGATCATGTGCTCGATCGGCCATCGCATGATCTCGGCGAGGTCCTGCACCACGGCCTCGAGCGGCTCATCTCGATGGTCGTTCTGGCAGAGTTGAACGCGGTACATCCGCATGAATGCTGAGGTGCCCGTCGGCATCGGGGTGGTCCCATGCCAGTGCTTGCTGTTCATTGATGTCTCCTCTCTGCCCCCCGTCTGAGGGGTGCCCCCACTACTTCGGCAGTTCCGGCACGGCGACTCACTTTCGGTGCGCTGGGAGTATCGGCGGCTACCGCGCCCTTGCCTGCCTTCAGGGGGAACGAAGACATTCAGCGCCCGAGGGGCAGGAGGTGACGATTTGTGGCCCTCGGCGCACAGAACAGTTCGAAGACGACCCGCGCGGGTGCCGCGGCGGCCGCCACCCGGGCCGGCATCACCGGGCCAAGATCGCCAACCTGCTGCGAGGTCGGGCGGTCACCGGGCTGGACGGCCACTTCAAGGACCCGCTGATCGACCTCGCCGAGGTGCACTACTCGTTCGACACCCCCGCGCCGCCGGACGCCGGCAAGGTCTAGCTGCGGCCGCGCCACTTCCGGACGCCGTCGCGGACCAAGGTGACCAGGGCCCAGGCGAACCAGAGGGCGACCAGCGCCGCGCCCACGCCGGCGCCGACGAGGAGCCCGACGGTGCCCGCGGCGAAGTAGCCGATGACGGCGCCCAGGACGACCGGGCCGGCGATCACCACGACCTCGAGGACGCTGTCGCGGAGGTCGCCCACCATCGAGCGTGCGTCCAAGGCCAGCTCGTGCCACAGGCCTGGCCGGTCGTCCTCGTGCGTGGGTCCGTCGTCGTGGGTGCTCACGCAGGCCAGCGTAGGCCGACCGGCGCGGCGGGCGGCTGTGTCGTCCGCACATCCCCGGCAGGGCGACCAGCACCCTCGGATCGACGCCCGAGACGTCCGTTGACCCTGCTTCGCGACCACGGATAGCGTCCGGCACCCCACGCCAGGACCACGGAGCCCCCATGCTGCGACCGCTCGCCACCGCCCTTGCCACCTCCGCGCTGATGTTCGCCGGCCTGACGGCACCCACCTCGGCCACCCCCCACCCCGGTCCGTCGCCCAAGGAGGAGCGCAGACCCATCGTGTTCGTGCACGGGTCGTCGGGCTCCGGGTCGCAGTTCGAGAGCCAGGCCCAGCGGTACGCGTCGAACGGCTACCCGGTGTCGTGGATCGAGGCGCACGAGTACGACTCGACGTTCGCGACCAACTCGCTGGCCGACGTCCACGCCGCACTCGACGCCCGGATCGACGCCCTGCGCGAGCGCACCGGCGCCGAGCAGGTCGACGTCCTGGCCCACTCGTTGGGCACCTACGTGCTGCAGCGGTACCTGACCAGCTCGCCCGAGCGGGCGGCCGAGGTCGCGCACTACGTGAACCTCGACGGTGCCCCGGCGGCCGAGCCTCCCGGCGGCGTCGAGACCCTCGCCATCTGGGGGGAGAACAACGCCGCAGCGGAGATCACCGGAGCCCGCAACGTGCACCTCGACGACCAGGGCCACACCGAGACGGTCACCTCGCCCGAGTCGTTCACCGAGGCGTACACGTTCTTCACCGACAAGGCGCCGAGGACGACCGAGGTGGTCCGGGCCCACGGGCGCATCGACGTCTCCGGCCGCGCCGTGCTGTTCCCCAGCAACGTCGGCGTCGACGGCGCGACCCTCGAGGTGCACCGGGTCAACGCGCACACCGGCCGGCGGATCGGTCGCCGCCCGGTCGCCACCTACCAGCTCTCCGGCGACGGGTCGTTCGGTCCGTTCAAGGCCTCCCCGACGGCGTCCTACGAGTTCGCGCTCATCTGGCCGGGCGGGCCGACCCACCACTTCTACCGCCAGCCGTTCCGGCGCTCCAACGCGCTCGTCCGGCTGCTCGCCAGCGTCCCCGGCACCGGACTGGACGCCGCCACCGAGAAGAGCGACGCCCACGTGAACCTCACCGTGAACCGCAACAAGGAGTGGTGGGGCGACCAGGGTGAGGCCGGTGACACCCTGAGCATCGGCGGGCAGAACGTGCTGACCCCCGCGGTCGCGCCCCGGAAGCGCCGGATCATCGGGATGTTCGCCTTCGACGCCGGCAGCGACAAAGTGAGCGCCACCGACGCGGTGCTGCCCGCCTTCGCCTCGCTCCCGTTCATCACGGGCACGGACGTCTACCTCCCAGTGTCCGAGCGCGGGACCGTGCGGCTGGTGGCGAAGGCCCGCGGCGAGCGCCGCCCCCAGGTGATCAACGTCCCGGCGCTCCCGTCGAGCGAGCACCGCATCAGCGTGCAGTTCGACGACTTCGTGCCGCGTCTTCGCTGACCGGGACGGCGACCGACTCACCCGCCCTGAGGAACGAGCCTGTCGGCTCCCGACCATCACAACCGAGGCGTCCGGGCAGGCGACGATCTCGGCGTAGCAGAAGTCGTGGTGCCAGACCCGCCGGGGGTGGTTCGCTGCGCTCCCAGCGTGGGCCCGCGCGCTCATCGTTGGCGGCCCGATCACCGTGTTCGTCCTGGTCGTCTCCGTCGTGTTGATCTTCGCCGACTCGTTCTACGTGGACGTGGAGGGCATGACGTGCGAAGAGCTGGCGAAGGACGCTGTGTCCCTGGCCGAGAGCGAGCAGCCCCCGTGCGGCTCCTGAAAGTCCGCAGCCCCGAGGTCGTCGAGGACAACACCCGACACCGTGGAGGTACCGACCGGCGACGGAGGCCCCTGATCCTGGCCTGCTCCGGAACCGGTGTCTGGTCCTCCGGCGAAGACGGCGCCATCCGCCTGGAGTACCGCCTCGACGCTGACTCCGACGTATGGGTCTCTTACGAAGCCCAGTAGGCCTCACCACCGGTCACCTAGCAGAGGGAACCGGTCCCGGTCCCCGCACCCTGGGAACTGTCGCCCGAGAACTCCCAGCGAGACACCGCCCCAGTTGGGTCAACGGGTCACGCAGTGCCGCCGGTAGGAGATGACGAGGTCGACCAGCTGTTGGGCCGGCACGTCGAACGCCGGGTAGGGGATCAGCAGGTCAGGTTGGGTGCCCTTGAGGTCGACGAGCACCCCGGCGGGCTTGCGGCTGATCTTCGCTCCGTGGAGGTCTTTCCACGCCACCGTGGTCTCGGTGCGGTACCCGCGGTAGGTCAGTGCGCCCGGGGAGAAGATGAGCTGCCACCGGTGGAGCCGACCGGTGACCAGCCGGAACATGTTCGGCAGAGACAAGATCGCACCGACGACGAGGATCCCGGCCAGGACGGGTGTCTCGATCATCGACCGGTCGGTGAAGAAGAACCACCCGGTGAGCAGACCAGCGGCCACGCCCGTGACCCACGCACCGGCCAACGGCCACCCGATCAACGCCGGCGAAGTGATCACCACGGTCCCCGAAGCGTCCGGTCGCAGCACCCTCGGGCGCCGAGACATCAGCAGCGCCCGGCCGAAGCCCACGGCGGTCAGGGACGCGGAGACGAACACGACGGCCCCATAAAGGCGGTCGTTGGTGTCACCGACCAGCGCGATGACACCGAACATGACCGCGAGCAGCACCGGGATCGTCACCGCAAGGATCGAGTACCAGCGGGGAATGAGGTTCTCGCGCACCCGGGGTCCCTCCATGCTGCGGTTGCGGGGTCGGCTCACCATACGGCGACGGCTTTGATTGCTCCGCCCCACGCACCGGAGACGGCCTTCTTCACATCGTCGGTCCGCTCCCCCGCCCAGTCCTTGATGTCGTCCCAGTTGTCGTAGATCTTTCCCACGCCCACCGACACCAAGGACCCGACCACACCACCGCCCACGACGACGACCACTGCCGGCGCCGAGATGACCCCGCCCGCTACCAGCGCAGCAACCCCAGCCCCGGGCTACTCCCGTCCGCCAGATCGGCGGCCGATGCGGCGGAGCGAGCAAGATCTGCGGTGGACGCCTTGCCCAGTGACGAGGGGTCCATGCCGCTTGACTCGAGCTGCGTACTCTGGCCCTGACCTGCGGTAATAGCGATAGAGGCTGTGTTGGCCTCTGCGTGCTTACGCCCTGATCAGAGCAGTTCTGCCGCAATAAGTGGTGAATAAGTGGTGCACGCTGATGCCAGTACTGCTACAGGCGTGCGCTGACCATGTCGCGCCTACTCAGGCGCTCCCCCACTGTCGGACTAGTACTAGCGCACCGCAGCATGAACTACCGCATGACCGGATCCACCGATTGCTGTGAAACACCCTCAACGGGACGTCCTCGGGACGACGGGTCTGCCCCCGGTCTGGTTGACAATCGGGGTTTGCAGTAATCGTTCGGGGCTGCACTACGCCCAGATTGGGCGCCGCACTTCGCCTCGCGCGCAGATACTTCGAGAGACCCACTTCCCCCTGGGGTCAGAAGTGTCGTTGACAGTGATCGCGAACGCAAGGAGGGTTACGAACATGACCACGAACTCGTCCTCGCCGACACCTGACGAAGAACCCGTCGAGACGAATGCCTCTCAGGCTGACCCCTCCGCCACTTCCCACGCCCCCCTCACGCGGGCCGGCGCCGCATGGGTAGCCACTAGCGTCGCGCTCCTGCTACTGATCTGCCTCATCGTCTTCATCTTGGAGAACTCGTCGAAGGTCGAAGTCCAATTCTTTGGAATGTCTGGAACGGTCCCTCTCGGAATGGCTCTGCTGATCGCCGCCGTGGGAGGCGGTGTTGTGGTAGCGATCGCCGGCGTCGCCCGGGTCACGCAACTGCGCAGGAACGCCCGCCACACCAGGCACAGTCCATCCAGCCCTTGACTGCCACCCCGACGCAAGCTTGGCAGTCCGCCCTTGGGTGGCCCGCGACGAGGCCTCATGCCTGCCCTTGAGTGGGTGTTGACGTTCGGACCTAGGCTCGTTGGTGCAGGCACCCATTGCCGCATAGTCCCGCGGCGCCTCATCCGACCGACGAAGGACCTGCTGTGAGTGTCAAGAGCACCGGAAGTCACATCCTGCTACAAGGCGCCGGCTGGGTTCTCGTCATCGTCGGTCTTGCGGCCCTGGTGTTACCTGGACCAGGTCTGCTCGCCCTATTCGCCGGGATGGCCATCTTGGCCACCCAGTACGAATGGGCCGACCGGCGCCTTGCGCCGGTCAGGAAGGCCGCCTTGCGTACGGCGGCCGACAGCGTCAAGAGCTGGCTTCGGATCCTGCTGTCGGTGATCGGCGTCCTTCTGTTGGTCGGCCTAGGCGTCTACTGGGGCATCGGCGTCGCGGCACCCTCGTGGTGGCCTGTGGCCGACAAGTGGTGGTTGATGGGCGGCTGGGGGGCCGGTGCCACCCTGATTGGGTCCGGCGTCATTGCCCTCGCCCTGCTGGTCTACAGCTACTTGCACTTCCGAGATTTCGGGGACGAGCGGAGTCCGGCACGTGAGGGAGGAGAGGAGCGACCGGGGTGAGAACGCTTGGCCGACGGATTCGGGCTTCGTCCACCGATTCAAGAATTCGAGGGGCGAGGAGGGCGCCAAGTGTGGCCCGGCGCGTGCGGTACAGGCTTCAGCCTGCCTCATCCCAATCCCTTCCCTAATGCTACCGACCTATGGCCTGGTGCTCGGGACTGCGTGGACCCGTCGCTCGGCCCGGCCCATTGGCCCTGGGCATGAGGTCAGCTGGTTGCCAGTCGGGCGGTCTGCCTGGCGATCTCGGCTTCCTCGGAGGATTTCACCATCACCGTGAGCACGGTCGACGTCGGCGTGCTGAGGTCGGTGTCGCCTTGTGCGGAGTCGTTCGTGGCCTGGTCGATGTCGATGCCGAGGTAGCCCAGTCCGGCCGCCATGTCCCGGCGTACCTTGGCGGAGTGCTCTCCGATGCCGCCGGTGACCACCAACAGGTCCAGGCCTTGGGCGCTGGCAGACATGGCGCCAATCTCACGCCGCAGGTGGTGGGTGAAGACGTCGTAGGCCAAGGCCGCGTCGCGGTTGCCGGCCTGACGCGCAGCCAGGACGTCGCGGAGATCTCCGCTTGTTCCGGAGAGTCCCTTCATCCCCTACTGGTGCTCGAGGACGTCACGCAGTTGTTCGGGTGTGAGGTCGCCATTCTGGAGGAGCCACAGCACCATGCCCGGATCCACCGACCCGGAGCGGGTGACCATCACCAACCCTGCCAGCGGGGTGAAGCCCATGGTGGTGTCGACGGACCGTCCGTGGCGGACGGCTGCCAGGGAGGCGCCCGCGCCGAGGTGGCAGGAGACGATGCGCAGCTCGGCGGGGTCTCGTCCGACCAAGGCTGCGGCGCGGCGTACGGCGTAGGCGTGGCTGAGGCCATGGAATCCGTAGCGCCGCAGTTGCCACCGTTCGTTCCACTCCCGGGGCAGGGCGTAGTGCTCGCCGCGGCGGGGAGCGTGGCGTGGAACGTGGTGTCAAAGCAGGCGACGGCGGGTGTGTCGGGCAACAGCTTCCGGGTCTCAGCAGGGAGGGTGCGGCGACGATGAGGCCGGGGAACGTCGTCAGAGTCGCCACACCGGTCAGCGCCGGCAGGTCTCCGACCACCGCACAGCCGAGGAGTCCCAGGATGCCGACGCCAAGCAGGACCCACCCGGCGCGGCGTCGTCGGCCGCTCACCTTGCCGGTGACCGGCGCGGCGTCCCTCAGTGCTTCGACCGGGTCGACCCGCGTGGCCGCCCAGGCCGGGAGCCCTGCGGCCACGAGGGTGACCCCGACGCCCACGCCCAGGCCCACGGCCGCCACGACGGTGCGGGCTTCGATCGCGATCTCGGTGGTGGGATCTCGATCCCGAGAAGAGTCAGGAGTTGACGGATGCCCGCCTCGCCGCTGGTCACCATGCAGTAGACGACCTGCTTGCCCTGCCCGGTCCAGCGGGCGATGCGGGCCGAGGAGCCTCGCTCCTCGGCGTACTCCTTGATCCGGCCGCCCAGCTCGGTGCACCAGATCTCCCGGCCTTCCAGCTGGGCGGCGCCGGGAGGCCTTCACCCATCCACGAACTCAGACCGTGTCGTCGCAGGTCCTCGACCAACGTGCCTGGACATCACAGCTAGCCGACCTGTTGTTCGTGAAAGTGCGGCAGGTTTCGGTAGTGCCGGTTGCGGGCGCCCAGCACGCAGAGGGCCGCCACGGAGGCGGCCAGGGAGCCGAGGAGCACACCCACCTTGACGGCCTCCTCCAGTGCGCCTCCGGTATCGAAGGCCAACTCGCCAACAAGGAGTGACACGGTGAAGCCGACGCCGGCCAACAGGCTGACACCGAACAGATCGGGCCAGCGCAGGGTGGGGTCCAAACGGACGCCGGGCACCCGCGTGATGAGGAAGGTGGCGGCGGTGATCCCGATGGTCTTGCCGAGCACGAGACCGGCCATGATGCCGAGGGCAACCGGGGTGGTGGCAGCCTCCATGAGCCCGGTGAGTCCACCGAGGCTCACCCCTGCGGCGAAGAAGGCGAAGAGCGGGACTGCGACGCACGAGGACCAGGGTTTTAGGAGGTGCTCGAAGTGCGCGGTGGGCCCGTGTATGGCCGCCGCCTCTTTGTCGGCCAGCGAACTCAGTGTCACGGGCAGGGCACTGAAGACTGGAACGGTGAGCCCCAGCAGAACTCCCGCGATGGTGGCGTGGATACCAGAGGCGTGAATGAACCCCCACGCCAGGACCGCGATCGGTGCGAGCAACCACCACACGGGCCGTCGTCGTACTACTACCGCAAACGCGGCGATGCTTAGTGCGCCGAGCAGGAGGGCCGCCAAGTCGATGTGCGCCGTAAAGCCGACGGCAATGATCGTGATGGCGATGAGGTCGTCGACGACCGCCAAGGTGAGGAGGAAGGCACGTAGCGCCGGGGGAAGGTGACTCGAGATGGCCGCCAGGACTGCCACCGCGAACGCGATGTCGGTGGCCGCGGGTACCGCCCACCCGTTGAGCTCCGTGCGCCCGCCACCGGTCGCGGTGACGACGGCGAGGTAGACCAGCACCGGGACCACGACGCCGCCGACTGCAGCTGTGACGGGCACCAGCGCGCGTCGTGGGTCGCTGAGGTCTCCGGCGAGGAACTCACGCTTCAACTCCACACCGACGACGAAGAAGAACACCGCAAGAAGCCCGTCCGCGGCCCACTGGCCCAGCGTGAGGTCGAGGTGGAGTACTGCCGGACCGACCTGAAGGTCGCGGACGGACTCATAGAGGTCCACGCCGGGCGAGTTGGCGAGTACCAGGGCCAGGAGGGTGGCGGCACCCAGCAGGATGCCTCCGGTCGGTTCTAACCGGGACCAGGCACCTAGCCTCTCGCGGCGAGTGAGCTGGTCGGGCTCCGAGGGTGCGGGGGGAACGTGCGAGGCCAAAGCAGGAAGTCCAGACGTGAGGGCGTCGACGGTCCGTGGACCATCGAGCGAAGAACAAGCAGCTGCTGAAGGGGCCGTCACACACCGTCCTCAGCGGGACGGCGCGAGATCGACTCAGCGCTCTGTCTGGGGACAACCCGTCTGCCAGGCACCCCACGTCGAGATGTAGCCGTTGGTGCCGATCGCGGTCATCGTCTGAGCCTGCGTGCGCGCACCAAAACTCCCCACGGGGAGCTCCGGAGCACGGCGGTTGGTCACCAACCCAGTCTACAAGCGCCCCGGACTGCAGGGCGAACTAGGGAGCTGGCCCGAACAGGAGCTACGGCACCTGTAGCCGGAGGAGGTCGATGAATTCGTCTGCCATCGCTAGTTGCCGCGCGAGTTTCTCGCGCCGATGATTGACGTCGGATCGGATGCCGTTCAGGCGGTCGACGGCGGTTCCGCGTGCTGATGTGCCGGCGCTCGGGTCGCGGAGTGTCTCGATGTCGTTCATGACCTCGCGCATCTGGTCGAGGGTGAATCCCAAGGGCTTCATCCGTCGGATGACCAGGATCTTCTCCACGTCCTCCTCGGTGTAGAGGCGGAAGCCGCCGTCGCTGCGCCCTGAGGGACGTAACAGTCCGACCTCTTCCCAGTGACGCAGGCTGCGCAGGGACAGCTCTGTACGCGCGGCGACCTCGCCGATCTGCATGACCGACGGCGACGTTCCCGTGCCGGTGACTGGCTGGGGATGAGTGGGCATCGGTGGGTGTCCTCATGTCATGACGATTACAACCCTCACGTTACGTGAGGTTAGGATTCTGGCCAGACTTCCGCCGACGAAGACGCCGGCACGCGTGCCCATGGTGCGCACTCTCCCATCCAGAACCAAGTCGTTCGGGCCCGTCCTTGTGCAGTGACGGGCCGATCGGCTGTCCCGAACGGAGCACCTTGAGCACCACTCTCTCCCATACGCCCGAACCCACCGTCCGGGCCGCGCTGCGCTCCCCCAAGCTGCTGCGCACCGAGGTCCTCGCGGGCTTGGTGGTCGCACTCGCACTAATCCCCGAGGCGATCTCCTTCTCGATCATCGCGGGCGTCGACCCCCGCGTCGGCCTGTTCGCCTCCTTCACGATGGCGGTCTCCATCGCCTTTCTTGGCGGCCGGCCAGCGATGATCTCCGCGGCGACCGGCGCCATCGCCCTGGTCATCGCCCCGGTGGTGCGCGAGCACGGCATGGACTACTTCATCGCCACCGTCCTGCTCGGTGGTGTCTTCCAGATCGTCCTGGGCCTGGCCGGCGCGGCCAAGCTGATGCGGTTCATCCCGCGCTCGGTGATGGTCGGCTTCGTCAACGCCCTGGCGATCCTGATCTTCCTCGCCCAGGTGCCGCACATGGTTGACGTCCCGTGGGCGGTCTACCCGATGATCGCGATCGGTATCGCGGTCATGGTGGGCTTTCCGCGGCTGAACAAGGTCATTCCCGCCCCGCTGGTGGCCATCGTGGCCCTGACGGGGTTCACCGTCCTGGCTGCGGTGAATGTCCCGAACGTCGGTGACGAGGGCAAGTTGCCCGACAGCCTGCCGTCGCTATTCATCCCCGACGTGCCGCTCACCCTCGAGACTCTGGAGATCATCGCCCCCTTCGCCCTGGCCATGGCCCTGGTCGGACTGCTGGAGTCGCTGCTGACCGCCAAACTCGTCGACGACATCACCGACACTCACTCCGACAAGACCCGCGAGGCCTGGGGTCAGGGGGCCTCGAACGTGATCACCGGGTTCTTCGGGGGCATGGGGGGCTGCGCGATGATCGGCCAGACGATGATCAACGTGAAGGCCTCCGGAGCCCGCACGCGACTCTCGACCTTCCTGGCCGGTGTCTTCTTGCTGATCCTGGTGGTTGGGTTCGGTGACGTCGTGGCGCTGATCCCGATGGGTGCTCTGGTCGCGGTGATGATCATGGTCTCGGTCGGCACCTTCGACTGGCACAGCATCCAGCCGAGCACACTGCGCCGGATGCCCAAGTCCGAGACGCTGGTGATGCTCTCCACCGTCGTGGTCACCGTGTGGACCCACAACCTCGCGATCGGTGTCGGTGTCGGCGTCCTGGTCGCCATGACCCTGTTCGCCCGCCGCGTCGCGCACCTGACTGAGACCCACCGCACCGTGATCGGGGACGAGCAGGGACCCAAGGCGGTCTATCGGGTCACCGGCCAGCTCTTCTTCGCCTCCAGCAACGACCTCTACACCCAGTTCGAGTACGCCGACGACCCCGACCGCATCGTCATCGACCTGTCCGACTCCAACATCTGGGACGCCTCCACCGTCGCCGCCCTCGACGCCATCACCACCAAGTACGAACGCAAGGGCAAGACCGTGAATATCACCGGCCTCAACGAAGCCAGCGCCCAGCGCCACGGCCGGCTCACGGGACAGCTGCCCGCCCACTGACGCGAGGACCCCGGGGTCGACCCCCGGGCATCCTGGCCCGGGTCACCCGGCGCGCGCCTCCCGCACGACCGCCTCCGCCGTCGCCCGCGAAGATGGCCCCACCCCGGCGAGTGTCGCGGAGGCCAGTCCCGTCCAGTCGCCATACCCGACCAGGTAGAGCCGCGGTTCCTCGAGTGCCCGGGTGCCCGATGGCCCGCCGACCGGGATGTGGCCGCCCTCGGTCCGCAGGTGGAGTGGTTGAAGATGCCGTAGGGCCGGGCGGAAACCGGTGCACCAGATGACGGCGTCACAGGCCTGCTCCCTGCCGTCGGCCCACGCGACGCCGTTCGCGGTGAGCCGGGAGAACATCGGCTCCGCCACCAGCACCCCTCGCTCACGTGCCTCCTTGACGCTGGCGACCATGACGATGTCGCCGAGGCCGGCAACCCCGCTGTGCTCGCGGCCTTCCTCGAGTGCCTGGATGCGGGCGCGTGCGGTAGCGAACAGGGCGCGGCCGTCCACGTGGTCAGGGAGGAACCGCGGTGGTCGGGTGACCACCCAGGTGGTGTCGGCGACCGTGGAGACCTCCGCGAGGATCTGGGCGGCGGAGTTGCCGCCGCCCACGACGACCACGCGTTGCCCTGCCAGCTCGGTCGGCGTCCGGTAGTCGGCCGCGTGCAGTTGTCTCCCGGTGAACTTCGCCATGCCCGGGTATGCCGGCCAGAACGGCGCGTCCCAGGTACCGGTCGCCGAGACCACGGCACGCGCCGCCCACGTGTGCTCTGGCGTGCCGAGTAGCAGGCGCCCCCGCGGGTCGTCGTCCGCGCGGCTGACCGACTCCACCCGCTGCGGTCGCCGTACCTGCAGGTCGTAGCGCTCCTCGTAGCGGGCCAGGTAGTCCACCACGTGGTCGCGGGGCGGGAAGCCGTGGGTGGCGTCGTCCCAGGGCGGCATCATCCAGCCCGGAAGGGAGGAGAAGCCGGCGGGCGAGAACAACCGGAGGCCATCCCAGGTGCGTGGCCACGCTCCGCCGGGTCGGTCGGCTGCGTCGAGGACGACGAAGTCCAGTCCCGGGACGAGCCCCGCCCGGCGCAGGTAGAAACCGGTCGCGAGGCCGGCCTGACCACCGCCGATCACCGCAACCGCGACGTCCGCCTCGCCCGCGTGGTCGGTCGCACCGCCGGAGGCAGGGTGGGTGGGTGCGTCGGTGCGGTCGTTGATCAGCGGGTTCTCCGTGGTCGGGTGCTGAAAGGGTGTCCTAGAGCTTATGGGTGCGAGGACGTACGACGGAGCGCGTCGTCGTCGAGTTCGCGCAGGGAACGGAGTTCGTGGAGCAGGACACCGACCCGGTGGTCGATGTCGTCGCGGATGCTGCGGACGGTGTCGAGCTCGAGCCCTGCCGGATCCACCACCCCCCAGTCCAGGTAGCGGCGTCCCGGCAGCACCGGACAGGAGTCGCCGCAGCCCATGGTCACCACCACGTCCGCAGCTGCCACGACCTCGTCGGTCAGTGGCTTGGGGAACAGGTCGGCGGCATCGATGCCGATCTCAGCGAGGGCGATTCTCACCTCCGGCTGCACCTCCGAGGCCGGGTGCGTGCCCGCGGAGGCGACCTCGACGGCACCGGCCGCACGGTGTGCCAGCAGCGCCGAGGCCAGCTGGGAGCGACCCGAGTTGGCGGTGCACACGAACAGCACCAGCGGTGATCTGCCGTCGCTCGCGCCATGGCTCGCGCCTGCGTCTGTCGTGCGACTCGCAGCACGGAGCCGCTCCCGGGCAAACCGGTGCGCCAAGAGCGGCAGGTACGCCGAGATGCTGGCCGGGAGGAGCCGCTGGTAGGAGTCGGTCAGGCAGGTGGCCACACTCTCGGCGGCGAATGTGCCCGCGAACTCCTCCACCAACGAGGCGCATGCTGAGTCCAGGGTTTGCTGCACCGAAAGCGGTGCGGGCTGCTCAGGCGGGTTCGCGATCATGGCGCTCCTCGAGACGGATCCGGCGCCAACCGGACATATGGACGACAATAAATGTCGATAACCGTCAATGTGGCGGATCGCATCGACATCTGTCAACATTGATCCATGTCGAAGTCATCTGCAGGGTCAGACCTGCTTCCCCTGACCGACGGGTTGGCGTGCTGCGTGCCCCTGGCCCGCGAGCCGATCAGCGCCGAGCAGTCCGAGGGGGTCGTGCCCATGCTGAAGGCGATCGCCGACCCCACGCGACTGCGGTTGCTCTCCCTCATCCTCTCCCACGAGGGCGGGGAGGCGTGCGTGTGCGACCTGCTCCCCTACTTCGACCTGACCCAGCCCACCATCAGCCACCACCTGAAGGTGCTCCACGACGCGGGCCTGGTGAATCGCGAGAAGCGCGGCACCTGGGTCTACTACATCGCGCGACCCGAGGCGATGAACGCGCTCGGGAGCCTCTTCACCGCCCCGACGTCTTCGAAGACCCTGGAAGGGGCGAACGCGTGAGCGACACCGTCAAGGAGACCGCCTCCGGAGCACCCGAGGACCCGGTGCTGCAACGCCTCTCCACCCTGGACCGGTACCTGGCAGTGTGGATCGGCGTCGCGATGGTCGCCGGCCTGCTGCTCGGGCGCTGGGTCGATGGTCTGGACGAGGCGCTCGCGGCGGTCGAGGTCGGCTCGATCTCGCTGCCGATCGCGATCGGGCTGCTGATCATGATGTACCCGGTGCTGGCGAAGGTCCGCTACGACGAGCTGGGCCACGTCACCAGCGACGTGCGACTGCTCGGCACCTCCATCCTCCTCAATTGGGTGCTCGGCCCGGCCCTGATGTTCGCCCTGGCCTGGCTGCTGCTGCCGGACCTCCCGGAGTACCGGACCGGGCTGATCATCGTCGGCCTGGCCCGCTGCATCGCGATGGTGCTGATCTGGAACGACCTGGCGTGCGGGGACCGGGAGGCCGCCGCCATCCTGGTCGCCATCAACGCGGTCTTCCAGATCCTGGCCTTCGCGTTCCTGGGCTACTTCTACCTCCAGGTCCTGCCCGGCTGGCTGGGGCTGGAGCAGGCCGCCCTGGACGTCTCCATCTGGAGCATCGCCAAGTCGGTGCTGATCTTCCTCGGCATCCCCCTGCTCGCCGGCTACCTGACCCGCACGTTCGGGGAACGCGCCAAGGGCCGTGACTGGTACGAGACCACGTTCCTGCCCAAGATCGGGCCGACCGCGCTGTACGGCCTGCTCTTCACCATCGTCCTGCTCTTCGCCCTCCAGGGCGACACCATCACCAGCCAGCCCCTGGACGTGGCGCGCATCGCCCTACCGCTGCTGGCCTACTTCGCCCTGATGTGGGGCGGCTCGATGCTGCTGACCAAGGCGCTCGGGTTCGACTACCAGCGGGCCACCGCGGTCTCCATGACCGCGGCAGGCAACAACTTCGAGCTCGCCATCGCGGTGGCCATCGGAGTCTTCGGCGTCACCTCCGGCCAGGCCCTGGCCGGCGTGGTCGGCCCACTGATCGAGGTCCCCGTCCTGGTCGGCCTCGTCTACGTCAGCCTCTGGGCCCGCAAGTTCTTCCCCGAACGCGCCACCGCCCACCCCACCACCGCAGGAGACCCGCGATGACCGACCCGACCACCATCCCGCCCCAGGTCGTCTTCGCCTGCGTCCGCAACGGCGGACGCTCCGTGATCAGCCGCGTCCTGACCGAGCACTACGCCGATGGTCGCGTCACCGCACTGTCGGCCGGCACCCAGCCCGGCGACCACATCCACCCCGAGGTCGCAGCCGTCCTGGAGAAGATCGGTCTCGACACCTCCCAGGAGCAGCCGACGCTGCTGACCCGCGAGACCGTCGCGGCCAGCACCATGGCAATCACGCTCGGCTGCGGCGAGGAGTGCCCCTACGTCCCCGGCGTGAAGTACGTCGACTGGCCCGTCGCCGACCCCGGCGGCCAGGACGAGGCGACGGTGCGGGAGATCATCGCCGACCTCGACCAGCGGGTCCGCGACCTGCTCGTCGAGCTCGTCCCCGGCATCGAACTGCCGCCGTCCGTGCTCGCCCAGGCCTGAAGGAACCCGGTCGTGAACCAATCGTCGACCGCCCAGAGGCCGAGCGTGTTGTTCGTGTGCGTCAAGAACGGCGGCAAGTCGCAGATGGCCGCGGGGCTGATGCGCCGGTTGGCGGGCGACCGGCTGCGGATTGAGTCTGCCGGCACCCGGTCCGGTGACAATCTGAACGCGCTCTCCGTGGCCACCCTGCGGGACGTAGGTGTCGACATCTCGGACCAGTCGCCGAAGCCGGTGACCGAGGAACTCGTCCGCGACGCTGACCTGGTCGTCATCGTGGGACGCGACGCCGAGGTCGAGCCGATCGCTGGCACGACCGTGGAGCACTGGGACACCGACGAGCCGTCGGAGTACGGGATCGTGGGGGTGGACCGAATGCGGCTGGTCCGCGACGACATCGACGCCCGGGTCCGCGACCTGGCGACCAGGCTCGGCGTGGAGCCCGAGGACCGGCCCGGTCACGCCACCAAGGACTAGGTCCGGACCGGGGAGTTGACCTCTACCGGAACGATCGGACGACGCTGCGCCGATGGTGTCGCATGGTCTTGCCCGGGTTTCACGGACAGTTACTTGATGATGCTGCGTAGGAACGGGGTGGGACGTAGCCCAGGGATGAGTGCATGCGGTGGGTGTTGTACTCCCAGATGTAGCTGAACAGTCGGGCTCTGGTTTCCTTGCGGGTGAACGGGGTGCCTTTGGGGTAGATCTCTTCGTTCTTGAACGAGGCGAACCAGGACTCCATGACGGCGTTGTCGTAGCAGGACTTGCGTTCCCCGATCGACACCCTCAGGCCGGCAGCGGCGGCGTTGTCGAGCCAGTCCCAGGCGGTGAACTGGTACCCGCGGTCGGAGTGGATTACGCACCCGCGGGCGGGTCGGCGGATCTTGAGCGCGTCGTTGAGCGCGTAGAGCACGGTACGGGGGACTCCCGTGGCGAGGTGGCCCAGCTGAGAACCTCACGGTTGAACGCATCGAGCACGACTGCGGCCCACAGCCACCCCTCCCCGGTGCGGATCTGGGTCACGTCGGTGAACCACAGCGTGTTTGGGACGTCGGCCTGAAACCTGCGGCGGACCAGGTCGACGACCTCGGGGCGACGTGAGACCGGCGCGGCCCGGGGGCGCGACTTGATCTTGCAGCGGGCGGCGGTGATGCCGTGCAGGCGCATCAGCCGGGCCACCCGGTGCCGGCCCACGTGGTGCTCGCGGGCTAGCAGCTCGCGGTACACCCGGGGTGATCCGTAGTAGCCGAAGCGGGCGTGGATGGCCCGGATCTCCTCGAGCAGGACCCGGTCGGTCTGCGCCCGGACAGAAGGCTGGGTGAGCCGGCTGGCCCAGGCGTAGTAACCGGACCTGGACACCCCCAGGACACGGCACAGCAGGCTGATCTTGGCTTCTGGATCGGCAGCCTTCTCAGCGCGGATGTAGGCGTAGACCTCTACTGGTCCGCCCGACGCGCGAAGAAGGCCAGCGCTTTTCCCAGGATTTCCAGCTCCTCGTCCTTGCGAGCCAGCTCCTTCTCAAGCTGCCGGATCCGGTCCTTGTCCGGCTGCGGCACCGGCGAGGGCGACTGTTGCCCGGAACGGCCGTCGCGCTTGTCAGCGGCCCGGACCCAGTTCGAGATCGACGTCGCTGCCAGATTGAACTCCTTGGCCAGATCGCTGAACGAGCGCCCGCGACGATGCAGCTCGACGATCTGGTCCTTGAACTCCTGCGAATAGGTCGTCATCTAGACACCTCTCCGTGGTCTTTCGACCACTGTGACGGTGTCCACGAGACCGGGGGAAGACCAGCACCCACCATCAGGACGGCAGCCACAGCTGCGAGGGCAGCGAGCACGAGGAACGCCTCGGCGTAGGAGCCGAGCAGTTGGGCCAGCATGGCGCCGGCGAACGGGGCCGCCGCGGCGGCCACCAGGGCCGGTGCGGTGAGGATGCCGTTGAGCGCACCGTAGGACGTCGGACCCCAGCGGTCGGTGATGGCGGTGGCCTGGACCAGGGTGTAGATGCCCCGAGCGAGCCCCAGAACCATGCCGAGGACGATCAGCAGCCCTGCCGAGCTGGGTGCCAGTGCCAAGGCTGCCGTCGCTACGGCGACCGCCGCCAGCACGAGGACACCGCGGGAGGTGACCGAGGTCGCGGCCGTGAACCTCGCATACCCCAACCGCCCCAGCACCTGGCCGACGCCCCCAAGGCCGAGGGCAACAGCCGCGAGGTTCCGGCTCATGCCCTGCTCGACCAGCATGGGCACGAGGTTGATCACCACGGCGAACACCGCGAGGGCCGTCAGCGCGTTCGCGACCGTCAACAGCAGGAACGACGCGCTCCGGACGACGGCCCCCACCCCGATATGAGCATGCGGCGCCGCCTGCGTCCGCTGACTCTGCGAGACCGAGGTGTGCCAGGGGTGATTGAGCCCCCACCAGTGCAGCGGCACCGTCAGGACGACGAGACCGGCGAGCAGCACCAGGTAGGCCTGTCGCCATCCCAGGGCGTCGTCGAGGAGGGAGGCGAGGGGCGCGAAGACGGTGCTGGCCAGGCCGGCGACCAGGGTGAGGGTCGTCAGGGCGCGCACCCGGTTGGTTCCACCCCAGTGCGTCAGAGCCGTGAACGCCGGCGGGTAGAGCGTGGCGGCCATGGCCGCCCCGGTGAGCACCCATCCCAGGTAGAACACAGTCAGGCTCGGAGCCAGGGCCACGGCCACGACCCCGGGGATCGCCACCAGCGACCCGGCCGTCATCACCTTCCGCGGACCGACGGCGTCGATGTGTCGCCCGACCCAGATGCCCACTCCCCCGGAGACGAGCTGGCCGAGCGAGAACGCCCCGGTGACGGATGCGCTCGACCACCCGGTGTCGGTGGTGATGGCTGACTGGAGCGCGGCGAAGGCGTAGTACAGCACCCCCCAGGAGACGATCTGGACGGTGCTGAGGACGGCGACGACGTGCCGCAGCCCGACGGCATCGAGCGCACCAGGCTGCGTCGGGTGGGTCACTGCCCCGTGCGCTCCAGGGAGACCAGCTGCGGCTCCGCGGCCGGAGCGCCGCAGCACCCGCCGGCCGAGGCGGCCGCATCGGGGGCGTCAAAGGCGCCGGCCCCGTTGCACACCCCGGTCTCGGGCAGCACCAGCTCCACCCGGTCGGCGGCCTCGAGGTCGCCGTCCAGCGCGGCCATCACGGAGCGGACCTGCTCGAAGCCGGTCATCGCCAGGAACGACGGAGCGCGGCCGTAGGACTTCATCCCCACCAGGTACAGGCCCTGCTCGGGCTGGGCGAGCTCTCGGTGGCCGTGCGGTGCGACGTCGCCGCAGCTGTGGTGGTCCGGGTGGATCTGCGCGGCGAGGGTGCGGGCTGCCCCCAGGGCGGGGTCCAGGTCGAGACGGACCTCGGAGAGGAACCCGAAGTCGGGGCGGAAGCCGGTGACGACGATGACCTCGTCCACGTCGGTGACCTGCTGGCCATCGATCGACGCCAAGGTGAGGCGGCCGTCATCCTGGGCGGTGACGGACTCGGTGCGGAACTGGGTGACGTGGTCGATCACGTCACTGCTCGCCGCCGCCTTGGCGTCCTGGCCCAACTTGCCCCGCTGCTCGAGCTGGTCGTTATCGCCACCGCCGAAGGCGTCCCCCACGCTGGGGCGGCGCAGCAGCCAGGAGACCCGGGTGGCCGGGTCCTGCTGGGCGAGCCTGGCCAGGCCGACGAGGACCCCTTGGGCTGAGGCGCCCTTGCCGGCGACGGCGACGTGCTTGCCGGCGTACCGCGCGGCAACGGCCGGGTCGTTAAGGTCCGGGATGCCGTAGGTGATGTGCTCGGCATTCTCGGTCTCCCCCAAGGCGGGGTAGCCGTCGGCGCCCAGCGGGTTGGGGCGGGTCCAGGTACCTGACGCATCCACGACCGCGCTGGCCAGTAGCCGCTCACGACCATCGGCGGTCTCGATGTGGACGGCGAACGGGTCATCCTCGCGGCCGGAGTCGACCACCAGGTCGCGACCGGCACGGCCCACCCCGATCACCCGGCTTTCGTAGCGGACCTCCCCTTCAGCGGTCGCGTCGAGCAGTGCCGCGAGCGGCTGGAGGTAGGCCTGTCGCCACTGCACCCCAGTGGGGTAGGCCCCATCGTCCGGAGCCGCCCACGAGCCGTCAGCTTCGAGCAGCCGTCGCGCCGCGGGGTCAATGAGTTCTGACCACGACGAGAACAGCCGCACGTGGTCCCACTCCTCGACGGCGGCAGCCGCCTCGGACCCTGCTTCGAGGACCACGAAGTCCATCCCGCGCTCGACGGCGTTCGCCGCCGCCGCCAGCCCGATCGGGCCCGCGCCGATGATGACTACAGGGTGCTGCATGGGGACTCCTCCAGGAAGGTCGGTTCATCGACGGTTGTCGATGCGAAAACTGTATCGACCGACATCGATGAATGCAAGGTAAGGTTGGCACATGACTCCCGTACCGGTGAAGGACACTGCCGACGCGGCCAGCGAGAGGCACCGCGAGCTCGCGTCGCCCGCGTCTGCCGCGCCGGTCACCGCCGCCCTCGATCAGGCTCAAGCCGAGAACTACGCCAACTGGTTCGCCATCCTGGCCGACCCCACGCGAGTGCGGTTGCTCCACACGCTTTCCACCTCGCAGACAGGGGCAATGCGCGTCGGCGACCTCGCCAATGCGCTGGGCATCAGCCAGCCCACCTGCTCCCACCACTGTCAATTGCTGCGGAAGGTGGGGTTCGTGGTGATCGACAAAGTGGGGCGCACGAGCATGGTCTCGATCAACACCGCCTGCTGCACCGGCCTCCCCCATGCCGCGGACGTCGTCATGGGCAGCCTGTCGACGCCGCCGTGCTGCCCCGAGGACCTACCCCCGGACGTCAGCACCCGTCCCGTGACCGAGGCCGACATGCCCGCGGTACTGGCCATCTACGAGCAGGGCCTCGCGACCCGCAATGCCACCTTCGAGACCACGCTGCCCACGGTGGACCAGTTGAATGCACGGTGGATGCCTGGGATGGCGTGGGTCGCAGAGCTCGACGGCGCAGTCGTGGGCTGGACCGCGGTCACCCCCGCCTCCCACCGCGAGTGCTACGCCGGGGTCGGGGAGACCTCGGTCTACGTCGCCGCCGAAGCACGCAACCGCGGCGTCGGCAAGGCGCTGCTGTTCGCACAGGTCAACGAGGCCGACCGGGCGGGCCTGTGGACGCTTCAGACTTCGATCTTCCCCGAGAACCGCGCCAGCCTGGCGCTGCACCACTCCGCCGGCTACCGCACCCTCGCCGTGCGAACCCGCATCGCCCAACTCGACGGCGTCTGGCGCGACACCGTCCTGCTCGAACGCCGCAGCGACCACGACTGAACTCCCCCGCTACACACTTGAGTGGAGGCGCGACCGGGCACTCCGTTACGGGGGCTGGTGCACGTGTAGGTGACATCTGATCTGTGGTGCCAAGAGGTGCCGCTGGAAGGATGTACACCGTGCCGAAGCCGTATCCGAAGGAGTTCCGCGACGACGTCCTCCGCGTCGCGAGGAACCGTGAGCCTGGCGTCCATCTCAAGCAGATCGCTGCCGACTTCGGCATCAGCGAGTCGTGCCTGACGAACTGGCTGAAGAACGCCGACGTCGAGGACGGCATCAAGCCCGGAACGACCGCGGCGGAGAATGCCGAGAACCGCGAGCTGCGCAAGCGCGTACGTCTGCTCGAGCAGGAGAACGAGGTTCTGCGCCGGGCCGCCGCCCATCTGTCACAGGCCAACCTGCCGGGAAAATGATGTACCCGCTCGTCCGCGAACTGGCCGACGACGGGATCACCGTCGCGGTGACGTGCCGGGTGCTGAAGATCGCCCGCCAGCCCTACTGCCGCTGGCTCGAGTGCCCGGTGACCGAGTCCGAGCTGGTCGAGGCCTACCGCGCCAACGCGCTGTTCAACGCTCATCGCGAGGACCCCGAGTTCGGCTACCGGCTCCTGGCCGACGAGGCCGCTTTCGAGCACGGTCAGACGATGGCGGACCGCACTGCGTGGCGGATCTGTCGCGACAACGAGTGGTGGTGCGTGTTCGGCAAGCCCAGGCGCGGTACGGGGAAGCGCCCCGGGCCGGCGGTGCACGACGACCTCGTCGAACGCGTCTTCCGTGCCGACGGCCCGAACCGGCTGTGGCTGACCGACATCTCGGAGCACTGGACGCGCGAAGGCAAGCTCTACATCTGTGCGGTCAAGGACGTGTACTCCAACCGGATCGCGGGCTACTCCATCGACTCGCGGATGAAGTCCCGGCTCGCGGTAGCCGCGGTCAACAACGCCGTCGCGATGCGCCGTGCTTCCGGTGATCACGTGGCCGGGTGCGTGGTCCACTCGGATCGAGGATCGCAATTCGTTTCCAGGAAACTGCGCCGCGCCTTGGCCTCACACGGGCTCGTCGGATCCATGGGTCGTGTCGCCTCGGCCGGGGACAACGCAGCGATGGAAAGCTTCTTCAGTCTCCTCCAGCGCAATGTCCTGGACCGGCAGCCCTGGGCCACCCGTGAGGACCTCCGGATCGCGATGGTGACCTGGATCGAACGGACCTATCACCGCCGTCGTCGCCAAGCCCGCCTCGGCCGATTGACGCCCATTGAGTTCGAGACCATCACGACCACACCAGCCGCTCAGGCTGCCTGACCCAACCTGTCACCTACGCGTGCATCAGCCCCTACCGATCCGGTGCGGCGTGTCAGCTGCTCGGGCCGCGCAGCCTTGCCCGGAGGGACTCCTTGGGCACCATCGCGATGGCCGTCAACGGGATGCCTGCGGGGCAGACCTTGACGCATTCGCCGAAGGTCGAGCAGGGACCGAACTCGAGGTCCGCTGCCGCGGTCATGGCCGATGCACGGGCGGTCCGTTCGACCTCGCCCTGGGGGACGAGCGCGAGATGGGCCAGCTTCGATCCGAGGAACAACTGTGCCGAGCCGTTCGGGCAGGCGGCGACACAGGCTCCGCATCCGATGCACGCTGCCAGGTCGAGCGTCGCCTCGGCGACCGCGTGGGCCACCGGCCGCCCGTCTGCGTCCGGTGCCGTGCCGGCGTCGACCGAGATGAAGCCGCCGGACTCGATGACCCTGTCGAGGGCCGAGCGGTCCACGACGAGGTCGCGGACGACGGGAAAGCTGCCGGCCCGCAACGGTTCGAGGGTGATCCGTGCGCCGTCGATGAAGCTGCGCAGGTGCTGCTGGCAAGAGGGGGTGTTCGCCTCGGGGCCGTGGGCGGCCGTCGACGGTGATCCCGCAGGAACCGCAGATTCCTTCACGGCAGTCCGAGTCGAAAGCGACGGGCTCGATCTTCTGCCCGACGAGCGTCTCGTTGAGCCTGTCGATGAGCTCGAGGAGCGACATCGAGGGTGAGGCGTCGTTCACCTCGTACTCGACGAAACCGCCCACGGCCTCCCCATCGTGCTGACGCCAGATCCGTAGGTCGATCCTCATCGGTAGTCCCTCGTCTGGAGAGGTACGGCCGCGAAAGTGAGCGGCTCGTCGTGTCGGACGTGGTGGCCGTCGGCCTGAGTCTCCCAGGTGGAGACGAAGGCCCAGTCGTCGTCGTTGCGGACAGCCTCGCCGGCCTCGTTCTGGTATTCGACGCGGAAGTGCGCGCCGCAGGACTCGTTGCGGTCTAGGGCATCGATGCACATCAGCTCGGCCAGCTCGAGGAAGTCCGCGACCCGGCCCGCATGCTCGAGCTCGTGATCCAGCCCTTCACCATCCTCGACGAGGCACAGGTCGGTCCAGAACTCCTCGCGCAACGAGCGGATCTTCGCGATCGCGGTGCTCAACGACTCCACCGAACGGCTCACCCCGCACCCGCGAACCAGGATCTCGCCGAGCTGCCGGTGGAAGGATGATGCACTGGTGGTGCCACCGATGGACACCAGCGCGTCGATGCGCGCGCGCACGTGGTCGACGGCACCGACGACGGCCGGATCGTCCAAGGGCAACCGCTTGGTGCCCAGCAGCGGCGCCAGGTAGTTCGGGATCGAGTAGGGCAAGGTGAACCAGCCGTCCACCGAGGCCGACAGCAGCGAGTTCGCTCCCAGTCGATTGGCGCCGTGATAACCGCAACCGGCCTCGCCGCCGACGAACAGCCCCGGCATCGACGTCATCAGATCGAAGTCCGTCCAGAGCCCGCCCATCGTGTAGTGGGCGCCGGGCGCGATCCGCATAGGCGTGGCGTAGGCGTCATCGCCGGTCGCGTTGAGATAGGTGTCGAAGATGTTGCCGTACCGCTCCTCGAGTGTGGCCCGTCCGACGGAGGCCATCGCGTCGCGGAAGTCGAGGTAAACGCTGTTCTTCAGCGGGCCGACCCCGTGCCCCGAGTCGAGCTGTTCGCGGGCTGCACGAGACGCGACATCTCGCGGGGCCAGATTGCCGAACGCGGGGTACTTGCGTTCCAGGTAGTAGTCGCGCTCGTCCTCCGGGATCGTGCCGGGAGCTCGTGTGTCACCGGCCTTGACTGGCACCCAGATCCGGCCGTCGTTGCGCAGGGACTCGCTCATCAACGTGGTCTTGGACTGCCACTCGGAGTCCACCGGAAGCGTGGTCGGGTGGAACTGGACGAATGACGGCGACCCGAAAAGTGCACCTCGTCGGTGGGCCCGCCAGGCGGCAGTCGCGTTGGAGTTCATCGCCAGTGTCGAGTGGTAGAACACCGTTCCGTAGCCACCGGTGGCCAAGACCACGGCGTGCCCCGTGGTCGCTGCGATCCCGCCGGTCAGCAGGTTGGGGGTGACGATGCCCTGGGCCCGGCCATCGACCACGACGAGGTCGAGCATCTCGTGGCGGGTGTGCATGGTCACATTGCTGGCGGCGACCTGGCGGTGCAACGCCTGGGAGGCCGCGACCTGAAGCTGCTGCCCGGTCTGTCCTCGGGTGTAGTAGGTCCGCGACACCTGTACCCCACCGAACGAACGCGTCGCGAGCTGACCGCCGTACTCGCGGGCAAACGGGGCGCCGATCGCATGCATGTGGTCGATGACCCGCACCGACTCCTCGCCGAGACGGAAGCAGTCGGCCTCCCGCGAGCGGTAGTCACCACCCTTGACGGTGTCCTTCACGAATCTGGCCAGACTGTCGTTGTCGACCTTGCGGGCGCGGGCGGCGTTGATCCCACCTTGTGCGGCCACGCTGTGTGCCCTTCGCGGGGAGTCGTGAAACGTGAAGGCCTCGACGTGGAATCCCAGCTCGCCCAGCGCGGCCGCGCACGAGGCGCCTGCGAGACCGGTTCCCACGACGATCACGGTGAACTTCTTGCGGTTGGCCGGGCTGACCAGCCGATAGTCGAAGCGCCGGTTCGTCCACGCCTGCGCCGGGTCGCCCTCGGGGACGCGCCCGTCGATCGGGCTGCCCACGCTCCAGAGCGCCTGAGTGCCGGCGTCGACCTCGGCGGTCATCGGACGACACCCATGAGCACGGCCACCGGGATGGAGGCGTTGCCCACGAAGACCACCGCGGCCACCGCTCCCGAGGCGATCACGGCGATCCGGCGTACCCGCTGGCCGGTGACGCCGAGGTCGTTGACCACGGCCCACAGGCCGTGCGCGAGGTGCATGCCGAGGACAACCATCGCGAGGACGTAGAACGCCGAGACCCACGGACGGTCGAAGCTCGCCACGAGGTTCTCGTAAGACTGGCTCGAGGTTGTGGTCGTGGCGGCATACGCCGAACTGGCCGCCGGAGTGGTGCCGGTCGTCAGGTCGAGGAGGTGAAAGACGAGGAACAGCAGCAGAACGACCCCGGTCACGGGCATCGATCTGGCCGAGAACGAGCGCCAGCCGGGACGGGCGGGCCGGAAGCTGCCCCGTGCACGACGGGCGCGTCCCCAAAGCACGGTCGCGCACCACAGGTGCCCCACGAGGCTGACGGCGAGGACGACGCGCAGGAACCACAGCACACCTTCGTAGGGCAGGAGCGGCTCGAGGAGTGTGCGTAGCCAGTGCGCGTAGGCGTTGAAGTGCTCTGGGCCCGTGTAGACCTTCAGGTTGCCGACCATGTGTGCCACGACGAACAGGGCGAACATGCTCCCGCTTCCGGCCATCACGAGCTTGCACGTGAGGTTTGAGGGCTGCGGGGGCCGCCGCGCGGTAGGAACAGGCACCTCGAGGCGCGTCGAGCGGGTTGAAGCACTCACAAGCCCTGGCCTCCGGTGTCGTCGGCGTCGCGATGTGGCGTTCACGACTCCCGCCCACCCTGCGACGTGGCCGACTGTACGGCCAGAGTCCAAGCCCCCCGGGGGGCCTTGGTCAACGGGTTGACGCCCGGCCGGACTCGTCAGCGAGTTGAGGAGACGGGTCGGCTCGGCTGGGTGAACCGCCCTGCGAGTGAGTCTCTCTCGCCGATGACTGTCAAGCCGTGAAAGTGCATCGTGCTACGCGTCCCACTGTGGCCGTGCTCGTTCCGGTGCCCCGCTGGCCCAGTCGCGTGCAGTGGGACCGGCACGAATCCGGTGCGGGTCGACCTGGTGTGCCACGCCTGCGGGTCCGCCGAGCGGGCCTGGCGAAAGAAGTGGTGGCCGATGTTCACGTACGTCAGTCGCGACCACTATCAGCCCTCCAACTTGCCGGCCACGCTCCCAGGCGAGCGGCGTGAGGAGATCGGCATCGGCAGGTGGTTCGTCGGCTGCATCGACACCCCACTGGACTGAGCCGGCCCCCGCCGCAGCGCGGGGCTCGGGGATGCCTGCACTCGCCCCGGCTAGCAACTTCCCCAACGCAATCGACCCGAGACCCGAACCCCTTGGCTCACGTCGCCGCGAACCGTGGCAAGGGTGTGGTTCCCAGGCGGCAGGCGTCCAGCACCGACGGCGCCGAGGCTGCCCGGCCGGCCCGAGACGTCCTTCATGCTCCCCTCAGCTCATGATCACCCCCGCTATTGCAAAGTAGATGAGCAGCGACAGCAGGTCCTGAACGACGGTGGCCAACGGACCACTGCCGAACGCAGGGTCCCGGCCCAGGCGTGACATCAGCCACGGAAGCGACATCGCCACGATCGTGGCCACCGCGCAGGCCGCGACGAGGGAGAGGCTCACCGTGATCGCGAGCTCGACGGAGCCCAGCACCAGCCACACCGCGGGAACCGTGAGCGCCCCCAGGACCAAGCCGACAAGCAGCCCGGTGAGGACCTCCAGCCGGAACACCCCACCGATCGCGACGCCGACCGAGAGACCCCGGATCACCAGGGCCTCGGTCTGCGTCCCCACCGCATCCGCCATGTAGACGATGCCAGGGATGAATAGCGCAAGCCGGACCTCTGTGGCCAGCTCCTCCTCGAACCCACTCACCAACACGGCTGCCACCGCCGAGCCGAGGAAGCCAAGCACAAGCCACGGCAGCCGGTGCCACAACCGTGCCACCATCGGCTCATCCATGGCGTGACGGGCAGAGGCGGAGGCGCTGAGGAACCCACCCAGACGTGCCAGGTCCTCGTCGTGCTCGGCCAGGAGCACCGTGAGCAGGCTCGCTGGTGGCACCAACCCGCGGAACGTCCCGTCGCTCGCGACCACCGCGAGACTGGACTCCCCGTGATGGGCGGCCTTCCAAGCCGCCGCCTCCTGGTCGACGCCGGGCGTGACCACCGGGGGATCCGGATCCATCAGGCCAACGGCCAACTCATCCGGCTGCGCGGCCAGGGCGTTCTCCAGCGTAATCAGCCCGAGCAGCCGGTACGCGGAACTGTCGACGTGCTCACACACCGCGACGGCGGCGGCCGAGACGTACGAGGTGCCCACCAGCATCGCCTGCAGCGCGGCCCCAGTTGTTCCAGGCCCGCACAGTGGCACGTCGGTGACCATGTAATTGTCGATGGCGCCCGGCAGCATTGCCTCAGAGTGCGCGGTCAGCGGCGCGAGGGAGTCCGTCATCCAGCCATCGTGGCAGGCTGCTGGCCCGTCGGAAACGTCGGTCTTGGCTGCCCGGTCGCGGGGAAGATCCGGCGATCGTGCTTGCCTTGTCGCTCGTCGTCGGCGTTGACGGGTGCTTCGCACTCCCGCGCGGCCGATGACGTCGCCCCCTTCTACCTCGGACGGACCTCGGCAACGTCGGGGTCCTCGCCCTCTTGGAACCCCTCCGCGAGCGCGGTCCGGTCCTCGGAGGCACCTTCTCGGTCGCACTGGGAGCGCTGTCGATCCAGGGCCGCATGGCGGCGGGCCTGAACGTCCGCCCCGTATCGCCGGTTCTCGTCCGGTGATGTGAATGCCTCACGATCGGCCGAACGGTCGCGCTCGTTGGCCTCACGGTCCCGGACGTCCGCCTTCTCATCCCTGACCTCGGCAGCGTCCATGATCCGGTTCGCCGCCCCACGATGCGCGAGCAGAGCGGCCTCGCGTTTGGCGACCTCGTCCTCGCGGAACTCGAGATCTTCACGTTGATTCGCATCGCCACTCATGAGCGCGACTATTGCACTGGAGGCACCAGTGGCACGTCGGCGCTCAGCGAGACCGTCGCGATATGAATGTCGCAGGGCCTTGCGCCACTGCCGCAGGATCTGGCCGCCCCCCCTGTCAAGTGGCAGGGTGAGGCGCCGCCACGGCTGATTTGTCCTGGCGGCGCCTCTTTTCTGGCTGGGGAGGGGTTCTGGACGCCTCGAGCGGGTAGCGCGACGCTTCGTGGTCCAGACTGATGTGCGCGGGTTGGGTACCGCAGGACGGTGTTCGGCGGGAACGCTCCGCTTGATCTGAGGTCGAGCGTCACGCGCGGGCTCGTGGCTCACAGTCGAATCGCGGGTTGGTTCCGCACGTGCCGTTGGCGTCCGGAGCTGCCTCCTCGGTCAGGTCGTGTGCCGGCTGGTGAGTCGGGCAGTGTGGCCAGGGACCAGCACCAGCCGGCGAGCTCGCGGGCGACTGCGATGGGTGCCACCGTGTGCTTCTTCTTCCGGGCGCTGTAGGAGGTCCAGCGCCGGTGAAGTCGCTGGTTTCCGGCGTGAGCGCGTACCCGGGCGGCCTCGGGCGCGCCTGCTCCCAACGTGCGCGCAGCACCTTGCCGTCGGCGTAGCGGCCCTTGTGGTGCCAAGCGGCCTCGACCAGCAGCCGCCGAACATGGGTGTTGCCGGCCTTGATGATCCCGCCTTGGCGTCGGGACTGTCCGCTGGAGTACTCGCTGGGGACCAGGCCGAGGTAGGCGCCGATGCTGGCTCCGGTGAACCGCTCCCACTCGCCTATCTCGACCGCCAGCGCGAACCCGGTCAACGTGGAGACGCCCCGCAGGCAGCACAGCTTGCGCACCGTCGCGGTGAACTCTCTGTCAGCGGCCATGGCAGCGATCGCGTCATCGAGCCGAGCGCGACGCGCCACCGCGAACTCGACTGTCTCGAGGTCGGCCTCGTAGGCAGCCCGGGTGCCGGGCTGGTCGAACCGGATCCGCCGCAGCCACGCGTCGTGGGCACCGGTCCAGGCCCTGCCTGCGATCGGTACCGTCATCGGAGCCGCAGCCGGGGTAGCACTTGGCGCGGGATTCGCCCGGCGCCAGCTGATCCAAGCTGACCAGCTCGACGACCGAAGTAGGCCAGTGGATTGAGGAAGTTCACCGTCTGCTGGCGGTTGTTCAGGTCCCTCCATACGCACCGGACAGCCGGCTAGGACATACATCGGGGCTCTGCGCAACGGGTGTGGACGCGAACACGCGAGCCATCACCAGCAGCACCAACGGCAGGATGACGGCGTACCCCGCGATGCCGATGTCACGCAACCCCATGCTGCCGGTCGCTGCGCCCAGCAACCCGAACAGGCACACAGCACCGCTGAGCTGGAGACCGCGACTGACGAGACGTGGCAGCCCAGGGCCCGTGAAGGCGGTGCCGGCCAGGAGTAGGGCGAAGCCCAGGAAGAAGTCCCAGGAGGCAATGTCGAGTGCGAAGGCCACCGAAGGCCAGTTCCAGCTGAGCACCAGCTCGTAGCCCGGAGAGGTTGCCGCATCGACCTGGCGACCCACCGTCAGCAGCACCACGTGGACACACACCGTGACCCCGACTGCGACGGTGACCAGGGCGAACGCGGTGAGGGTCAGCGTCCTGCGGCTCTCGGGCGCGTAAGCGTGAACACAGGCGAAAAGCGCCACCAGCGGTACGGCCATCAACAGGATCAGCACCTCCATGATCGCGAGGTAGGGGTCCGCGATGGGTTTCTCGAAGCCTCCGTTGGCGAGAAATCCCGCCATCATCGCCGGGACATAGGCTAGGGAGAGGACGAAGATCACCCAGCACGCAGTCCGTCCCACGGCGCGTTCGGTGGCGGTCCACGACGGGCGCGCAGGAGAGTCGAGTTCCTGCTCGGTCGGGTGGTCACCGAGCCGGGGGTCAAGCATGAGCGTCGAACTCGACACGGATCGTACGGATGACGGCGCGCAGTACGTAGGCCACGAACGGGCGGATCAGCCACCAGTATCGCGACATCTGCGCCCGCGACACCGGGTCGGTGGTGGCTGTGCGGCACTCGTAGCTGAGGATGGACCGACCGGGACCGTCCGGGCGCACCAGCAGGTGGCAGGCGATCTTGCCCCACCCCGGCTCCTCGAAGGCCGCGAACTGGTCCGCGGCGAGGTCGTGCCACTCGATGTCGGGTTTCCAGAACGTACCTACGGCGCCGAACGCCACCTCCCGGCCAGCAACCTCCCCCAGAACCAGCCAGCCAGGCAACACGCCCGGGTCTCGGGCAAGCATGAGCGACCGTGGCGGCTCCGCTGGGCGTCCCAGCAGTCGGCTCGGCACGCTCCGTGCGGTCATCAGGGCGGTGACCAGCCGCGACCTGGTAGTCAGGAAGTCAAAGTTCTTCGCAACCTCGAAGAGGGCGGCGGGATCCGCGTCGACGACGAGGTGCTCCGTGAGCACGACGTCGTACGTCGGTAGGTGTGCGTCGAGGAGATCAAGGATCTCGGGTGGCGGAGCATTGCTGCTGACCAATGTGGTGACCGTGTCGTTCACCGGTTTCACGAACCCATCCGTGGCTTGTGTCGATTGCCATGCGGCACTTTCACTCGACTGTTCCATCACACAGGGTCTGCTTCTACGCTGCCAGTGCCAGGCGGCCCTACCCCGGGGGGCGTTGTGCCTTGCGTCGAGTTCACCCAGGAACGCTTGGCTGAGTTTTTCGACGTTGTCGTCACCTCTCTCCGGGACCGTCAGCTGGAGCCGGTGGCCCGATACGGCGAGGCAGTTGCGGAGCAGCGTTTCGAAGCAGGGTTCGGGATTGCGGAGGTCCAGACAGCATTCAACGTCTTGGAGGAAACGGTCTGGATACACGTGGTCGCAACGATGCGGGCAGATGAGCTCGCCGAAGCACTCGGGCTCGTCGGTACCGTCCTAGGGCATGCCAAGGATGTCCTGGCGAGACGCTACGTCTGGCTCGCCTCCCAGCGTCACGTCCCCAGCCTCGACCTGACTGCGTTGTTCTCCGGCGTCGAGACCTGATCGCGTCTCACATTTCCTGAGGGCCACCTCCCCCGGCATTCGTCACGTCATAGACATGACACCGCCCTGGCCGCAGACACCAGCGGAGCGTTGACGGGCACCGTCCTCGGTCAACTGCGCACCGCCGTACTCCTGGGCCCAATGGCCCTCCCGTCGAGGACCAACGCAGGTGGGCACATGGGGGTACCCCGCACAGGAGTGGACCCATGAACCGGTCGCAAACGCCCGCTGGCAGCATCGTCGTCGGTATCGACGGCTCAGCATGGTCGGACAGAGCCCTCGAGTGGGCGAGCGGCCAGGCGGTCATGGAACGACGGGCACTCACGATCGTGCACGCGGTCCCGTTGACGGCAACCCACGCCATGGGTCCGTACGGCTCGAGCAGGCTCGACGTCGTCCGACTCCTCGACGCTGCCCGGGCGACGGAACAGAGCCTGCTCGACACCGCTGTCGCCGACGCCCGTGGTCGGGCGCCCGAGCTGGTCGTGCACCCCGTCCCAAGCCTCGCCGACCCGCGCAGCATCCGCTCGAGCTCGGTGAGCGCGCCAGCATGCTGGCTCGGTCAGTGTGTCGGCCCCACCCCCGCGCGGGGTCCTGGCAGGAGCGGGAGGCCGACCAAGCGCGCGTCTCGGAGTCGCTGGCCGGGACGACCGAGAAATTCCCCGATGTCGAGGTCAACGTGCATTTTGCCTGCGGCTCCGCCGACCGTCAGCTCATCGCAGCGTCCCGCGGCTTCGACCTGGTCGTCGTCGGGCATCACCGTGGCCAAACGTCCCACGACTTCTTCCTCAGATCCGTTGCCCCAGCGGTCTTGGAGCACGCCGACGGCGCCACGCCGTGGTGCCGTCGACGCTGGTCACCTCTGAGCCCCAACCGGAGACTGACGACGACATTCTGCCCACCTCAGGAGCACCGCCGGCGCCGGACTCGACCAGGGTCGCGTCGACAGACTGTTCCTCCGCGTCAACGGGCTGCCAGTTGGGTCGTCTGCCTGGCGATCTCGGCCTCCTCGGAGGCCTTCACCACCACCGTGCGCACCTGCGCCGCAGGTGCGCTGATGTCGGTGTCGCCGTGCGCGGAGTCGTTCCTGGCCTGGTCGATCTCGATGCCTAGGTGCCTCATGCCTGTCGTCATGTCACGGCGCACCTCGCAGGAGTGCTCGCCGATGCCCCCCGTGACCACCAGGAGGTCCAGCCCCTGGGCACTGGCGGTCATCGAGCCGATCTCTCGGCGCAGGTGGTGGGTGAACACGTCATAGGCCAGGGTCGCGTCCGGGTTGCCGGCCTGACGCTGAGCCAGGACGTCCCGGAGGTCTCCGCTGGTCCCGGAGAGCCCTTTCATCCCGGAGCGGTGCTCCAGGACGTCGCGCAGGTCCGTGGCCGTCATCCCGCCGTTCTGGATGAGCCAGAGCACCATGCCCGGATCGATGGACCCGGAACGGGTGACCATCACCAAGCCCGCCAGCGGGGTGAAACCCATGGTGGTGTCCACCGATCGTCCGTGCCGGACCGCGGCGAGTGACGAGCCTGCGCCGAGGTGGCACGAGACGACGCGCAGGTCCTCGAGGTCTCCTCCGACCACCTCCGCCGCACGCCGTACGGCGTAGGCGTGGCTGAGTCCGTGGAAACCGTAGCGTCGCAGCTGCCACCGCTCGTTCCACTGCTTGGGCAGGGCGTAGGTGCTCGCGGCGGGCGGGAGGGTGGCGTGGAAGGCGGTGTCGAAGCAGGCCACGGCCGGCGTGTCGGGCAGCAGCTTCGTGACCTCACGGATGGCGGCGGTGGCGCGGGGGTTGTGCAGCGGCGCCAGGTTGGTGATCGAGTCGAGGTAGTCGAGCACCTCGTCGTCGATCAGCACCGGCTCGGCGAAGCGCGGCCCGCCGTGGACGACGCGGTGACCCACCACGTCGGGTGCGGGGTGCTGATCGATGAAGTCCCGGATGGGCGCGTCGTGCCCGTCTCCCTCCCAACGTTCCACAGTGGTGGCCGCGACCTCCTCGTCCCCCTCGCGGACCGAGAGCTTCAGGCTGCTGGAACCGGTGTTGACGACCAGGACCCGCACGCCCTCAGCCCTCCGGGGTGTTCTGGGCGGGATCCGGGGTGGCGGCCTGAGGTCCGGTGCCCGGCTGCCACTGCCAGCCCCGGATCTCCGGCAGGTCCTCGCCGTGGGTACGGATGTAGATCCGGTGCTCGATCAGCTTGTCCCTGAGGACCTCGAGGACCGGTCCCCCCACCGCCTGCAGACGCGGAACCCGCTCGATCACGTCCATCGCGAGGTCGAAGCGGTCGACCTGGTTGAGCACCGTCATGTCGAACGGCGTGGTCGTCGTGCCCTCCTCCTTGTAGCCACGTACGTGGAAGTTGTGGTGATTGTGCCGTCGGTAGGTCAGCCGGTGAATGAGGGTGGGGTACCCGTGGTAGGCGAAGATGACCGGCTTGTCCTTGGTGAACAGGGAGTCGAAGGCGGTGTCGGAGAGACCGTGGGGGTGCTCACGCTCGTCCTGAAGACGCATCAGGTCCACCACGTTGACGAATCTAATGACGAGGTCGGGGAAGAACCCACGCAGCAGCTCGACGGCCGCCAGGGCCTCCATCGTCGGCACGTCGCCCGCGCAGCCGAGTACCACGTCCGGCTCCTCGCCTTGATGGGTGCCGGCCCATTCCCAGATGCCGATGCCCTTGGTGCAGTGCACGACCGCCTCCTCCATCGTGAGGTACTGCAAGGTCGGCTGCTTGCCGGCGACGATCACGTTGACGTACTGCCGGCTGCGCAGGCAGTGGTCGGTCACCGAGAGCAGGGTGTTGGCGTCCGGTGGGAAGTAGATGCGCACCACGTCGGACTTCTTGTTGACCACGTGGTCCACGAAGCCTGGGTCCTGGTGGGAGAAGCCGTTGTGGTCCTGACGCCACACGTGCGAGGTCAGCAGGTAGTTCAGCGACGCGATCGGACGGCGCCACACGATGTCGTTGCTGACCTTGAGCCACTTCGCGTGCTGGTTGAACATCGAGTCCACGACGTGGATGAACGCCTCGTAGCAGGAGAAGAGCCCGTGCCTGCCGGTGAGCAGGTATCCCTCGAGCCAGCCTTGGCAGGTGTGCTCGGAGAGGATCTCCATCACCCTGCCGTCGACGGCCAGGCTGTCGTCGTCCGGCAGGAGCTCGGCGTTCCAGGTGCGAGAGGTCACCTCGAGCACGTCCTGGAGCCGGTTGGAGTTGTTCTCGTCCGGTGAGAACAGGCGGAAGCGATCCATGTTGGCGGCCATCACGTCGCGCAGGAACCCGCCCAGCACCTTCGTCGCCTCGACCGCGCCGGTCCCCGGCGCCGTCACCTCGACCGCGTAGTCCCGGAAGTCGGGCATCCTCAGGTCCCGGAGCAGCAGGCCGCCGTTCGCATGCCGGTTGGCGCTCATCCGCCGCTCCCCAGCAGGATGCAGGTCGGCGATCTCGGGGACCGGGGCGCCGTCCTCGGTGAACAGCTCCTCTGGTCGGTAGCTGCGCATCCACTGCTCGAGGACCGCACGGTGCGAGTCGTCCTCCCGCGCTCGGGCGAACGGCACCTGGTGGGAGCGCCAGGAGCCTTCGACCTGGTGCCCGTCGACCTCTGCGGGCCCGGTCCACCCCTTCGGGGAGCGCAGCACGATCATCGGCCAGGGCCGACGGGCCACCGGCTCGCCGCGCGCGGCCCGTGCCTCCTGCTGGATCTCCGCGATCTCGTCCAGGCAGTGGTCCAACGTGGTCGCGAAGCACTGGTGCATCTCCTCGGGCTCGGAGCCCTCGACCAGGTAGGGGACGTGCCCGTAGCCGCGCATCAGGGAGACCAGCTCATCCTCGCTGATGCGGGCCAGCACCGTCGGGTTGGCGATCTTGTAGCCGTTCAGGTGCAGGATCGGGAGGACGGCGCCGTCACGCCGCGGGTCCACGAACTTGTTGGAGTGCCAGCTCGCGGCCAACGGCCCGGTCTCGGCCTCCCCGTCCCCCACGACGGCGGCGACGACCAGGTCGGGGTTGTCGAACGCCGCCCCGTAGGCGTGGGAGAGCGAGTAGCCCAGCTCCCCGCCCTCGTGGATCGACCCAGGCGTCTCCGGGGCCACGTGACTGGGGATCCCGCCAGGGAAGGAGAACTGCCGGAAGAGCCGGCGCATCCCGGCCAGGTCCTGCCCCACGTCCGGGTAGACCTCGCTGTAGGTCCCCTCCAGCCAGGCCGAGGCCACCAGGCCCGGCCCGCCATGCCCCGGCCCGATGACGTACATCATGTCCAGGTCGCGCGCGGTGATCACCCGGTTGAGGTGCGCATAGACGAAGTTGAGGCCCGGAGTGGTCCCCCAGTGGCCGAGCAGCCGTGGCTTGACGTGCTCGGGTCGCAGCGGCTCACGGAGCAGCGGGTTGTCCATCAGGTAGATCTGGCCCACCGACAGGTAGTTCGCCGCACGCCACCACGCGTCGACCCGTCGAAGCTCGGCCGGGCTGAGAGTTTGTCCGCTGACGGTGCTGTTCGTGACTTTGCGTCGACTCATGCGCCAGGACGCTAACGTTGAGCCATCGCCGCGTCGAGGGCACGGCGAATCTCAGGGGGAAACGATCAATGGATCTGGATTCGTCGACTCTGGGAGAGCTTCGCGACCCGTCGCTGCTGGGCGGCGACGTCGTCAGCCGAGAGCTGGACGTGGACCCCACCACCGGACTCTCCGAGGAGGAGGCGGCCCGCCGACTGGCCGCCGACGGCCCCAACGAGCTCCGTGGCAAGAAGCCGGTGCCGACCTGGCGGAAGGTCCTCGCGCAGTTCCAGGATCCGCTGATCTACCTGCTGCTCGCGGCCGTGACGATCTCGCTCATCGCCTGGGTCATCGACGGTGCCCCGGGCACCCCCATCGACGCCTTTGTCATCGCCGCCATCATCGTGCTCAACGCCGTGCTCGGCTACACCCAGGAGTCACGGGCCGAGGACGCCGTGGCGGCTCTCGGCACCATGACGGCCGCGGCGTCCACGGTCCTGCGCGACGGGACGCTGCGGACGGTTCCCTCAGCGGAGCTGGTCCGAGGGGACGTGCTGGTGCTCGACGAGGGCGCCGCGGTCGGAGCAGACGCACGCCTGCTGACCGCTAACTCGCTCCGGATCCAGGAGGCGTCCCTGACCGGGGAGAGCGAGGCAGTCACCAAGGACCCCACCACGCTGAGTCACCCGGCCCCTCTCGGTGACCGGCTGAACATGGTGTTCAAGGGCACCGCCGTCGCCCAGGGCACCGGACGCGCGATCGTCACCGGCGTCGGGATGGACAGCGAGGTCGGCGCCATCGCCGAGCTGCTGGACGCCACCGTCGAGGAACCCACCCCTCTGCAGGACGAGGTGGCGAGCATCAGCCGGGTCCTCGGGGCAGGGGTCGTCGTCATCGCGATCGTCGTGATGCTCACGATCATCCTGGTGGACGGGGTCACCGAGCCGAGTGACCTGGTGATCGTGCTGCTGCTGGGGGTCTCGCTCGCTGTCGCCGCGGTGCCCGAGGGCCTCCCGACCATCCTGTCCGTGGTGCTCGCCATCGGCGTGCAGCGGATGGCCAAGCGCAACGCCGTGGTGAAGAAGCTCAACTCGGTGGAGGCGCTCGGGTCGGCCTCGGTCATCTGCACCGACAAGACCGGCACCCTCACCCGCAACGAGATGACGATCCAGCGGATCGTCACGGCGTCGGGGACGGCCGAGGTGAGCGGTGTGGGATACCGCCCCGAGGGTGAGGTAGGAGGCGAGGAGGGACAGCTCACCGACACTCAGCTGCACGAGGCACGCCTCGTGCTGGGGGCTGGCTCGCTCGCCAACGACGCCCAGCTCACCGAGCGTGCCGGGACCTGGGAGATCGTGGGCGATCCGACCGAGGCCGCGTTCCTGGTGGCGGCGCGCAAGCTCGAGGGCACCACGGAACGCATGAGCCGGTTCGAACGTCGGGCGGAGATCCCGTTCACCTCCGAACGCAAGATGATGTCGACCCTGCACCAGGAGCCCGGCCACGGCGTCACCGTCCTGCTCAGCAAGGGGGCACCCGACGTACTGCTGTCCAGGTGCACCCGGCAGCAGGTGGGCCGCGACACAGAACCCTTGACCGACGCGACCAGGGCCGAGCGGCTCGCCGAGATCGAAAGCCTCTCCGCAAGCGCCTTTCGAACTCTCGGCGTCGCCTACCGCACCGTGAGCGAGGAACCCGTCAAGGCGTCCGAGGGTGACGTCGACATCGACCAGTCCTGGGAACGCGACCTGGTCTATGTCGGGGTCGTCGGCATCATCGACCCCGCTCGCACCGAGGTGGCCGCGGCCATTGGCGAGGCACACCGCGCCGGCATCCGTGTGATCATGATCACCGGGGACCACCCAAGCACCGCAAGCCGCATCGCGGAGGACCTCGGCATCATCGAGGCCGGAGACCGCGCAGTGACCGGGGTGGAGCTGGACACCCTCGACGACGAGGAGCTGCTCGTCCTCACGCGCGAGGTCTCCGTGTATGCCCGGGTGGCCCCCCAGCACAAGCTCAGGCTCGTCGACTCGCTGCAGTCCGACGGCCAGATCGTGTCCATGACCGGCGACGGCGTCAACGACGCCCCCGCCCTGAAGTCGGCAGACATCGGCGTGGCGATGGGCGTCACCGGGACGGAGGTGACCAAGGAGGCGGCGCGGATGATCCTGGCCGACGACAACTTCGCCACGATCGTCGCCGCCGTGCGTCAGGGCCGCGTCATCTTCGAGAACATCAAGAAGTTCCTGCGGTACCTGCTGTCGTCCAACGTGGGCGAGGTCCTCACCGTCTTCCTCGGCGTCGTCCTGGCCGGCGTCATTGGGCTCGACGAGGCCAGCGACGGGGCCACCGTCGTGCTGCCGCTGCTCGCCACCCAGATCCTGTGGATCAACCTGATCACCGACTCGACACCCGCGCTGGCCATGGGGATCGACCCCGAGATCGACGATGTGATGGCACGGACGCCGCGCAAGATGACGGACCGGGCAATCGACGCCCGGATGTGGAGAGGCATCGTGACCCTCGGCCTGGTCATGGCCGGGGCCACCCTCTTCTCCATCGACCTGTTCCTGCCAGGCGGCCTCGTCGAGGGCAACGACACCCTCGACGTCGCCCGCACCGCTGGGTTCACCACCCTCGTGCTGGCACAGCTCTTCAACTCCCTCAACGCCCGGTCGGAGACGACGACCGCCTTCCACGGCCTCTTCGCCAACAAATGGCTGTGGGGCGCGATCGGTCTCGGAGTGGTGCTCCAGGTCGCCGTCGTCGAGGTTCCGTTCCTCCAGGTCGCCTTCGGCACCGCATCCCTGGACCTGGCTCACTGGGCCGCGTGCGTCGCCCTCGGCTCGGTCGTGCTCTGGTACGACGAGCTCCGCAAAATGCTCCTCCGGCTGAAGGATCGTCCCTGAGAGCAGGCAGGGCCGACCGGGCCACCGGCGTATGGTCGAAGCAGTTGCCATCGTGGCGGCCGCACACAGTCGGCGGGAGTGTCGTGACAACTCAGGACGCACAGTCCATGCGGGTCCCCCAGGCGATGGTGTTGGGAGCCGGGATCGGCCTCACCCTCTGTGCGGTTCTGGGTGGCACCGCCTTCATCGCTCCCGGCATCTTGTTGGGTGCCGGGGTCGGCCTCGTCATCGGCGCGGCAGCTGCCGCCCACAGGTCGCCAACAAGCCCGTAGCGCAGGCGCCGCGTGAGGGGAACAACGTCGACTTCAGGGGTCGATCAACGACGCATCATTCCTTCCGTCTTGGTCAGCCTCCTGTGCTCCCCGCGGCTGAGCGTCCGTTTCGCGACGCTGCTCGGCCTCGGGGTCGTCGCCTTCGTCCTCTGCCAAGCCATCGCCTTCTGGTGGCTGCCCGCGGGGTTGCTGCGTGGACGCAGCGCAGGCGTGCTGGTCACAGGTGATGACGCTGGCGGCAGCTTCCTCGTCGAGTGGGCGCGCACTGCGGCGTTCAACTCGGTGATCCTGCTTCTCTTCTACGTGGCAGCCAACCTCATCCGCTTCTCCAACGGTGTGCCGCTTGGCTACCTCACCGTGGTCGTGATGCAGGTCTACTTCGGGGTCATCACTGGAACGAACTCCTTCACCATGCCCGAGACGGGCAAGATCGCGCCATCGTTCCACTGGCTAGTCACACCCGGCTTCTACGAGCTCGCGGCCTATGCCCTTGCCGCGGCAGCCACCTACCAAATCAGCAGATGGCAGGACGTCAAGATCCACGGCAGGACGAGGGCAGTCCGGATCCAGCCGTCTCAGAGAGGCAGGAGAAGTCCCCAGGTGGGGTGGGGACTGGCCGCTGCCATGGTGGTGTTGATCGCGGCGAACGGGTGGGAAGCAGGCGTCATCGTCGGACTCTGAACTGGACCCGATCGTGGGGCTCCCGGCGGGTCCGCGCTGCGGGGTTTAGCACGCGACGTCGATGGGGAGGAGAGTGGCGGGGGAAGGGACTGATCCGCATGGGCAACGCTGTTCGCTGGACCGTGATCGTCGTGCTGGGAGTACACGGGCTCATCCATCTCCTCGGTGTCGCCAAGGGGTTTGGGTGGGCAGACGTTCCCCAGCTCAAGGGACCCATCGACGCCCGGACGGGTGTCCTGTGGTTGCTGGCGGCCGTGCTCGTCCTGACCACCGCCGTCCTGATCGTCCTCGGAGCACCCACGTGGTGGTGGTTGATCGCCGCAGCCGCCGCGGTGGTGTCCCAGCTCGCCGTCGTCACGTCGTGGAGCGACGCGAGGGCGGGCACCGCGCTCAACGTGATCCTGGCCCTCGTCGCGGCCTACGGCTTCCTCTCGGTGGGGCCAACCAGCTTCCCCACCACGTGGGAGAAGCAGGCCACCCAGGCGCTCACGGACGCCGACGCGACACCCCCGGTGCTGACCGAGAAGGACCTCGCCGGGTTGCCACAGCCTCTCGCGACCTACATCCGCCGCTCGGGAGCCGTCGGCAAGCCCCGGGTCACCAGCGTGTACGCCGACTTCCACGGCCGCATCCGCAGCAGCCCGGACACCGCATGGATGACCTTCACCGGCAGGCAGGTCAACACCTTCGGGGAGCGGCCGCAGCGACTGTTCCTGATGGACGCCACCCGGTCCGGGCTCCCGGTCACCGTTCTGCACCTCTACGCCGACGCGACCGCCACCATGCGAGCCAAGGTCCTCTCGCTGGTCACCGTCGTCGACGCCTCCGGCGCCGAGATGAATCGAGGCGAGACGGTCACCGTCTTCAACGAGCTCGTCCTCCTGGCGCCCGGCGCCATCGTCGACGCCCCCTTCCGGTGGACGGCCATGGACGCCACGCACGTCCGTGGGGTCTTCACCCTCGTCGACCAGACGGTCTCGGCCGAGCTCACGTTCAACACCTCCGGCGACCTGGTCGACTTCGTCTCCGAGGACCGGTCCCGCGCCTCGGAGGATGGGAAGTCGTTCGTCCCGCAGGCGTGGTCAACCCCGCTGTCGGGATACCGCGACGCGGACGGGCACCGACTGCTCACGACGGGCGAGGGACGGTGGCAGGACCCCACGGGCTGGTTCACCTACATCGAGCTCGAGTTCGACGAGATCGCCTACAACGTGCCTAGCGTGTAGGAGCAACACCCCACAGGAGTGGTGGGCATGCGGTTGAATCGAGTGGTCCCGACCATGATCGAGGGGCGTGGCCAACGGCTGCTGCCCGCGGGGCTCACCGCGATCTCCTACACCGGCCCGGTGTCGGGCCGTGCCGTCCGCGACGGCGCCCGGTACGACGTCGTCGGACACATGCTGGCGTGTCCCCAACGTTCCCCGGCCGCGGCGACGTACCTGGCGACCCACCCCGCCAGCCGACGCGGCCTCGGGACCTCGACGCCGGTGATCGCGTTCGAACGGGTGGAGTCCTCGTGAGCAGCCGGAGCGCGGCAGGAGTGCTTCTCGTCGGCGTCGCCGGCGCGATCACGGGATGGCTCGTGCCCCGCGGACCCGTGACCACCGTCGAGGCGGTCACGGTCCTGCTGGTCATGCTGGCGGTGGGCCTGGTCGCCGGGTGGTCGACCCGCGCCCGATGGATCCTGCTCGCCGCCCCCCTGACCTTCGGGCTCGTCTTCGAGCTGGTCAGGATGAGGATCGACGGACCCACGGTGGACGGCATCTCCCTCGACGGCCTGTACGGCGTCATCGCGCTGGTCGGCGGCCGCGGGGTCGATGCCGTGCTGATGCTGCTGCCGCTGGTGGTCGGCTGCGGCTGGGGACTGGTCCTGGCGCGCCGCATCGAACACTCCCCCGGCGTGCAGTCGCCTGGCGGGCGGCGACTGGTACGCCGTGTCGTCCTGGCGCTCTCGACCGTGGCAGTGGTTCTGCTGGCCGCCGGTCTGCTCCGACCCGCGTCGACCGAGCGCATCGTCGGTGCCGACGGCGACGCGGTGCCCGGCAGCATCGCCGAGCTGGTCGAGGTACCGATCGGCGGCCACAAACAGGCCATCATGCTCCGCGGCCACTCCGCGCAGGCGCCGGTCCTGCTGTTCCTCGAGGGCGGCCCGGGCGGGACCGGGATCGGCCGGATCCGCAACTCCGGCGAGGACCTGGAGCAGGACTTCGTCGTCGCCACCTGGGACCAGCGCGGCACCGGCAAGTCCTTCCACGCGCTGGAACCGACCTCCACCCTCACCCTCGACCAGATGGTCCAGGACACCCTCGAGGTCACCCAGTACCTGCGCGACCGGTTCGAGGAGCAGAAGATCTACCTCGTCGGCAGCTCCTGGGGCACCATCCTCGGGACGAAGGCGGTCCAGGACTCCCCCGAGCTGTTCCACGCCTACATCGGCACCGGACAGATGGTCGACCCGTTCGAGACCGACCAGCTGATGTACGCCGAGAGCCTCCAGGACGCGGAGGCCAGGGGCGACGACGACGCCGTCGACGCGCTGCTCGACCTCGGTCCCCCACCCTACGACGACACCCTGGACTACCCCGTCGCGATCGCGTCCAACCCCAAGTGGATCGACTTTGAGCACGGCGAGGACTACAACCCCGCTTCGGAGTACCCGTCCAGCCTGCTCGTCGGTGAGTACACGCTCGTGGAGCAACTGCGTGGGATGGCCGCCATCGCCGAGACGTTCCACGTGCTGTATCCCCAACTGGAGGGCACGGACTTCCGGGAGCAGGTGCCGCGCCTGGCCGTCCCCGTCTACCTGGTCGAAGGCCGACACGAGGCGGCCGGGCGGGAGAGCCTGGCCCGCGAGTGGTTCGACGCGCTGGCCGCTCCCAGCAAGGAGTACGTGGTCTTCGAACAGTCCGGGCACACCCCGCCGTACGACGAGCCGGGCCGGTTCGCCGACCTGATGTCCCAGGTCCACACCGGCACCGAGCCCGGAACCCTATGACCACGAGGCGCCAACCCCGCGACCGCGCGAGTGTGGACCTGTACTGGCTGCCACTGGGCGCCGGCGCCGGCGGCCAGTGCGTGCGCGGCAGCGGTCGCCTCTACGAAGCCCTCATCGCCATCCGGAAGCACCGCCCACCGGTCGACCTGTACCACTCGGCGCTGATCGTCCACCTGGACGGCCACGACCACGCCATCGAGATGGCACCCGTCTGGGCCACCAAGCACCATGACCGAGGCGTCGTCTCCGAAGGGCCGGTCGGGTCCCGCGCGTGGGGCCGCTCGCGGATCTTCCGCTATGAGATCCGCTGCTGGCGCGACGGCGCCATCCCGGACGCCGCCACGGCGGTTGAGAGCCCTCACCGCCTCAGCACCAACCGCGCCCAGGCACGGCAGGTGCTCGACCTGGTCCCGTGCTGTCCCACGGCCACCTGGGGCCGAGACGAGCAGCACGCCGGTGAGATGTGGAACTCCAACTCGCTCACCTCGTGGCTGCTCACCCGTAGCGGGCACGACCTCGCCGCCGTCCGACCCCCCGAGGGTGGTCGCGCACCCGGATGGGCAGCGGGGTCAGCCGTCGCCGGACCCTTCAGCACCCCGTCGTAATCACCCGCAGTCGATCAGTCGAGCGCGATGGCCCCGAGCACGTCCACGTTGCTCGCACGTCGGGCCGGGCCGATCGCGGCCAGGACTCCCACTGCGGCAGCGCCCACCAGGTAGGCCAGCAGCTGCGTGATCGGAACCACCACGGTGGTGACGCCCTCGCTGGACAGGGCACGGCTCAACGCGATGCCCGAGAGCGTCCCCAGCCCGACGCCGGTGACGGCGCCCAGGAGAGCCATCAGGACCGATTCACGACGCACGATCCCTCGGATCTGCCTGCGCGTGGCTCCCACGGCACGCATGAGTCCCAGCTCCCTCGTCCGTTCCAGGACGGAGAGCACGAGGGTGTTGACGATGCCGAGGATTGCGACGACGACGGAGAGAAGCAGCAACGCCAGCACCACTCCTAGCAGCTGGTCCATGGAGGCCTCAGCGTTCTCGGTCAGCTCCACGGGGCTGCTGACCGTGACGTTCGGATGGGCGTCGAGCGTGGCCCCGATCAGCTGCTCGGTCGCGGCGAGGTCGGCGTGCTCGACTGCGGAGATGAGGACCACGGTGTCGAGCGTGGAGGTCACGTGGGCGGCGAAGTCCTCGAGCGAGACCACGTAGGAGGAGTTGAGGAGATTGGTCGGGCCCTCGGCAAGCGTGCCGACGACGGTCAGCGTCGTCTCACCTGTCTCCGGAAACGTGACGGTCACGGAGTCGCCGACCCCCACCCCCAGTGCCTGCGCCTCGGCGAGGCCGACGATCACGGTGCCGGGGACTAGGTCGAGCGCTCCGACCGATCCCTCGAGATCCATCACACGGTCAAGGTGGGTGGGGTCCAGCGCCACGACCGTGGCCCGGCTCCCGTCGACCTCGGCGCCTGTGTACTTCACCTCCACCACCGCGTCGACACCGTCCACGCCGCGAACGGCGGTCGCTGCGGCCGGGCTGATCCCGGCGCCGGCCCCGAGGGGCTGCAGGAAGAAGTCGGCCCGGTTGCTGGCCGTCACTGTCTCGCCCACCGACTCGCGCAGGGACGAAGCGGTCACGGTCACCGCGGCGACGACGGCGACCCCGATGGTGAGGGCGAGCGCCGTGGCCGCCGCCCGTCGCGGAGCGCGATTGACGTTGCGGGACGCGAGCCGCCAACCGCCGCCCCGGCGTCCACGGCCGGCTAGCCGGGCGGTCCCTCGAGCGAGCGAGGGCCCGGCGACGATGAGGCCGGCGAACGTCGTCAGGGTCGCCACACCGGTCAGCGCCGGGAGGTCTCCGAGCACCGCGCAGCAGACCAGTCCCAGAATCCCGACGCCCAGCAGGACCCACCCGGCGCGGCGTCGGCGGTCGCTCACCTCGCCGGTGACTGGGGTGGCGTCCCTTAGTGCTTCGACCGGGTCGACCCGAGTTGCCGCCCACGCCGGGATCCCTGCCGCCACGAGGGTGACCCCAACGCCCACACCCAAGGTCGCCACGACGGTGCGTGGCTCGATCGTCACCGCGGTGGTGGGGATCTCGATCCCAATCAGGGTCAGGAGCTGACGGATGCCGAGAGCCAGGCCCGCGCCGGCCAGGAGACCAACCCCCGAGGCGAGCAACCCGACGACGCTCGACTCGAGCAGGACCCCGCCGAGCACCTGAGCTCGGGTCGCACCCACCGCGCGCAGCAGCCCCACCTCCCGTCGACGCTGGGCGACCATGACGTTGAAGGTGTTCCAGATGACGAAGGAGCCGACGAGGAGGGACACCGCGGCGAAGACGAGCAGCACCTGGGTGAAGATCGCCAACCCTGACTGCATGGCCTCCGAGCCCTCCTCAGCCACCGTCTGCCCGGTAAGGACCTCGACACCGTCCGGCACCACACCCGCGATGTCGGCCATCACGTCGTCGGCGCTGGTCCCGGACTCAGTGAGGACTGAGATCTGGTCCACGCCGCCGTCCTTGCCCAGCACCCGCTGAGCCGTGGGAAGGTCGAACCCGGCCAGTGTTGCGCCGGCGAGACTGTCGTTCTCCCCGAACCCCGTGATGCCGACGAGGGTGAACTCGTGGGTCCCGTCGTGCAGGACGACCGCAACTCTGTCCCCCACGGCGTACCCGGCGCTCTCAGCGGAGCGGGCATCGATCGTAACCTCGTCCGACCCGACCGGCGCGACTCCCTCGCGGATGGTGAAGTCGCCCGCCAGTTCGGCGTCGCCGTTGACACTGGACCCCAGGGTGGGTGCGCCGCCGGGCTGGATCGGCTCGCCGTCCTTGTCGAGGAGCAGCGCGAAACCGGTCACCGAACCCTCTGCCAGCTCCACCCCGGGGACCGCCGCGATCGTCCCGACGAGAGCCTCGTCCAGAGGTCGCGCCTCTGCCTGGAAGCCGTAGTCGGTGTAGGCGACCTCGGAGCGCACCACCACGTCGGTGTCGGCGTTGAGTCCGGCGTACAGGTCGTCGAAGGCCCGGTTCATGGTGTCGGACAGGACGAAGGTTCCGGAGACGAACGCGACCCCGATGGTGATCGCTGCGGTGGTCAGCAGGAGCCGCAGCTTGTTCATCAACAGGCTGCGCAGTGAGAGACGAAGCATGGTCAGCTCCCCAGGCGCTTCATGGTGTCGAGAACCGCCTCATGGGTGGGGGCGGCCACCTCTTCCACCACCGAGCCGTCGACCAGGAACACGACTCGATCGGTGTATCCGGCAGCCCTGGGGTCGTGGGTCACCATCACGACGGTCTGGCCCAGATCGTCGACGGCGGTCCTGAGAAAGGTCAGCAGTTCCGAACTGGCCCTGGTGTCCAGGGCTCCGGTCGGTTCGTCGGCGAAGACCACCTCGGGTCGCTCCACCAGGGCACGAGCGATCGCCACGCGTTGTTGCTGGCCGCCGGAGAGCTGAGAGGGGCGGTGGTGCAGCCGGTCGGCGATCTTGAGGGTGGAGACCACGGAGTCGAACCAGTCAGGGTCGACCTTCCGGCCTGCCAAGTCCGCGGGCAGCGTGATGTTCTCCTCCGCCGTCAGGGGCGCGAGCAGGTTGAACGCCTGGAACACGAACCCCAGTCGGTCCCGGCGCAGAATCGTGCGCTGTCGGTCCGAGAGAGTGGCGAGGTCGGTGTCGCCGATGAACGCCTGCCCGGACGTAAGCGTGTCGAGTCCGGCCATGCAGTGCATGAGGGTCGACTTCCCCGAACCTGAAGGCCCCATGATCGCCGTGAAGGCACCGGCGGCAAAGCCGACGCTGACGTCGTCGAGGGCGACCACCTCGCTACCGCCCATCCCGTAGGTCTTGCGTGCATCCTGGACTCGGGCCGCCAGAGCGCCCACCTCGGGAACGGGCTCGAGGGTCTCGGTGCTGGTCATGGTGTCCGTTCTTGTCTTTGCCGGGGTCTTGTCTTTGCGGGATGTTCGAGGGCTACAAGATGAGCGAGCCGAACAGGAATCCCAGGGCAACAGCGATGGTGATGTTGATGGCGCCGGGGATGAGGAACGGGTGGTTGAAGACATACTTGCCGATCTGTGTGGTGCCGGTGTCGTCCATCTCGACCGCTGCGAGCAGGGTGGGATAGGTGGGCAGCACGAACAGTGCGGAGACTGCCGGGAAGGCGGCCACCGCCGCCACAGGTGCGATGCCGATGGCCAGGGCCGTGGGCATCAGGGCCTGCGTGGTTGCGGCTTGGGAGTAGAGCAGGGCCGAGGCAAAGAACAGGACCACGGCAAGCATCCAGGGTTGGCTGCTGAGCAGGTCACCTGAGAAGTCGGTGATCTCCTCCACGTGCTCGGTGACGAACGTGGTGCCCAACCACGCGACTCCCAGCACGCAGATGCTCGCGCTCATGCCGGACTTGAACGTCGACGCGGAGAGGATGTCGGGGGTCTCCACCTTGCACACGAGGACGATTGCCGCCGCGATGGACAACATGAAGGTGATGATCGCGGCGTCGCGCTCCATGACGGGGTTGGCGATGAGCCCGACGTTCTCGCTGATGGCCGTCGCGTAGCCCATGACGCCCACCAGTCCGATCAGGAAGATCACCACCGAGAGCCGCGCCCGAGGCAGGATCGAGTGCCCGGTCGACTCGTTCGTCGACACGGTCCCGGCGGCCATCCGGCGCTGGTACTCGGGGTGCGAGCTCAGGTCGGTGTCACCGCGCGCCTTGTCGATGGCCATCATGATCGGGGCGGTCGCGATGCAGGCCAGGAACGTGGAGGGAATTGCCACCGCCAGCACCTCCAGGTAGTCCACCCCCTGGTTCTCGAGCATGCCCGAGAAGATCACCACGGCGGCCGAGACCGGTGACGCGGTGATGGCGATCTGGGAGGCGACCACGGCGACCGAGAGCGGCCGCGACGGTCGAATGTTGTTCTCCTTGGCCAGTTCGACGATCACCGGCATGGTTGAGAACGCGGTGTGGCCTGTGCCGGCCATGAAGGTCATCAGGTAGGTGATGACCGGGGCCAGGAAATTCAGGTGCTTGGGGTTCCTGCGCAGGATGCGGTCGGCGAGATCGACGAGGTAGTCCATGCCTCCGGCCACCTGCATTGCGGCCACGGCCGCGATGACGCTCATGATGATGGAGATGACCGCCAGCGGGAGCTCCCCCGGGGTCACCCCCAGGAGCGCCAGCACCAGCACGCCGAGCCCACCGGCGAAGCCGATGGCGATCCCACCCAGTCGGGCCCCCAGGAAGATGGCGGCGAGGACGACCGCGAACTCCACGAAGATCACGGCCCGTCACACCCTCAGCGGAAGGTCATCGGCAGCAGCGGCGGCGGCGTAGATCTTGCCGCGGTACTGCGGTCGCATCAGGTTCTCCGGAGCGAGGTGGATGTCCAGCTCGGCCTCGGTGAGAAGCCCCATCTCCAGCACGACCTGGCGCACGCTCTTGCCGGTCCGGGCGCACTCCTTGCCGACCAAGTCACCGTTGTGGTGACCGATCGAGGGGTTCAGGAAGGTGACGATGCCGATGGAGTCCATCACGTGGTCGTGGCACACCTCAGGGTTCGCCGTGATCCCGTCGATGCACCGGACCCGAAGGTTCTGGCACGCGTTGGTGAGCAGGCTGACCGACTCGAAGAGCGCCTGAGCGATGACCGGCTCCATGACGTTGAGCTGGAGCTGACCTGCGCCTGCGGCCATCGAGACCGTGACGTCGTTGCCGATCACCTTGAAGCAGACCTGGTTCACGACCTCCGGGATCACCGGGTTCACCTTGGCCGGCATGATCGAGGAGCCCGCCTGCAGCTCGGGCAGGTTGATCTCGTTGAGCCCGGCACGCGGACCAGACGACAACAGTCGAAGGTCGTTGCACACGGTGCCGAGCTTGACCGCCAAGTGCTTGATGGCGGCGTGCATGGAGACGTAGGCCCCGGTGTCGGACGTCGCCTCGATGAGGTCGTCGGCCGGTACGATCGCCAGGCCGGTGACCGCCGCGAGCTTGTCGGCCGCGCAGCGCGGGTAGCCGTCCGGGGTGTTCAGCCCGGTCCCGATGGCGGTGCCTCCCAGATTGATCTCCAGGAGCAGCTCGCCGGCTCGGGTGAGGCGTCGGATCTCGTGACGCATCAGGGCACCCAGCGCCGCGAACTCCTGGCCCAGAGTCATCGGGACGGCGTCCTGGAGCTGGGTCCGGCCCATCTTCAGGACGTTCCGGAACTCCTCCGCCTTCGCGTCGAAGGCGTCCGCCAGGGCCGCAACTTCCAACTCCAGGCCGTCAACGACGCTGAGCACTGCCAGGTGCAGTCCGGTGGGGTAGGCGTCGTTGGTGGACTGGCACTGGTTCACGTGCTCGTTGGGGCTGATCACGTCGTAGCGCCCCTTCGCCAACCCCAGGTGCTCGAGCGCCAGATTGGCGACCACCTCGTTGGTGTTCATGTTGACCGAGGTGCCCGCGCCGCCCTGGAACACGTCGACCGGGAACTGGTCCATGCAGCGGCCCTCGAGAAGGATCGCGTCGCATCCGGCGACGATGGCGTCAGCCACGTCCGCAGGAATCGTGCCGAGCTCTTTGTTCGCCATGGCGGATGCCCGCTTCACCATGACCATCCCCCGGATCATCTCGGGGAAGTCGTTGATGCTCGCCGAGCTGATCTGGAAATTCTGCATCGCACGGACGGTGTGAATGCCGTAATAGGCCTCGGCAGGCACCTCCCGCGTTCCCAGCAAATCTTCTTCGATGCGGGTGGTTACCACGATGCAACGCTCTCTTCTTATGGTTGCGAAAGGTCGCTTGTCCACGGCCTCGCTGGGTGCCGGCGGGGGGTTCCCCGGGCACCGTGCTCCCACCAGACCACGGCACCGACCAACGCACAGGTGCCGAAAGTCCCAACCGGTAGGGCAGTCTCGCAGTCCCTCGCTAGTCTCCGGCGGCTGTGACCCCGGCGTCCGACTGCCGGATCAGCTCCGAGACCAGCGCCTCACCGATGCGCAGGGTGTCGTCGAGGGCGCGGATGCCCTCCTGGATCCTGCCGACCTCCAGTGCCCACTTCGCTGCGGCCATTCCCTGGACGAGCGTGTCGTTGACCTCGACCGCTTGTCGGCGCAGCATCTCGTGGGACTCGTGGGCCGCCCGCTCCCGCTCGGCGCGCCTGAGCCGGTCCGAGGCGTCGCCGAGGAGGTAGCCCACCAACAGGATGGGGATCGCACGGGACCCCCATCCCACGGTCGAGAGCTCGACGTTCTCGACCAGGACCCACAGGCCGATCAGGGTCAGCGCCACGAGTGAGGACACGATCCCCGACCAACGTCCCCAGGCGAGTGCGGTGAGGCTGATCGGGAGGATGTAGAGCATCGTGACGCCGAGGGTGGCATCGTCCCCCTGCGCTACCCGCAGCACGGTGATGATGACGAAGAGGAAGGCCACCGTGGCCACGGTGAACCGAGGTCGGCGCAGGAACCAGGGCCCGTGCGGCCCCTGCGGAATCGGCTTCGTGCTCCTGTGCATATGCGTCACCCACTGTCTCGACCGTGCCCGTCCTTCGAGCGTGCACGGGCGGCGCGTGTGGCGGCAGGGCTGGAAGTCCCTCGGCGTATCGGCGCAGGTCATCTCGCGGCGGTGCGACCGCTATGGTGACTCCAGTCCCTGGTCGAGGAGCTTGGTGGCCATGACAGCGGCCTGCGTGCGGCTCTCCAGCCCAAGTTTCGTCAGCACGGTGGAGACATAGTTCTTCACCGTCTTCTCCGCCAGTGCCATCCGCTCGCCGATCTGCCGATTGGTCAGACCTTCGGCCAGGAAGCCCAGAAGGGCCAGCTCCTGCTTGGTCAGGTGCGACAGCTCCGGGGCGACCACGTGTGGGTGGCGCACCCGGTCCAGCACCCGTTCGATCAGGGAGGGATCGATGAGCGACTGACCACCCGCCACCCGGCGGATCGCGTCCAGCAGGTCCGAGCCGCGGGTGTGCTTGAGGACGTAACCGGAGGCACCGGCCATGATCGCGGCGAACAGGGCCGCGTCGTCGTCGTACGAGGTCAGGATGAGTCCCCGGATGCTGGGATCGACCTCCCTGACCGCCCGGCACACGTCGATCCCGGAGCCGTCAGGCAGTCGTGCGTCGAGGATCGCGACGTGCGGTCGCAGCGCGGGAATCCGGCTGGTCGCCTCGACCGCGGACCCCGACTCACCCACCACCTCGATGTCCTCGGCGCTCTCCAGCAGCCAGTGCAGCCCGTCGCGGACGACCTCATGATCGTCGAGCAGGTACACCCGGATCGGTTCTCCACGCTCACTCGGTGGTGTGCTGGTCACTGGCATCTCCTGGTCTCGCTGGCTTCAGGGGCACCGACCACACCAGCGCCGTGCCCCCCTTCGGGGTCTTGCGGATCTCCATCCTGCCGCCGCGGCGTCGGGCACGCTCTCGCAGGTTGGCGAGTCCGCCGGCAGTGGCGATCTCACCGATTCCTGTGCCGTCGTCGGTGACGCTCGCCTCCACACGGGTGGCGGTGGCAGAGACCCGGACCTGGGCACTGCGCGCCCGTCCGTGGCGGACGGCGTTGGACAGTGCCTCGCGTACGACCGCGAGCAGGTCGATCGCGAGCTCGGGATCAGCCACCGTGTCCAACGGTCCCGCGACCACGACTTCGGGAGCGTTCTGGAATCCCGCGACCCCGTCGACCAGCCGGTGCAGCTGCGCCCGCGGCGACGCCTCGGTGCCTGACCGCAGGGCGAAGATCACCTCCCGCATCTGTACGATGGTCGCGTTGATCTCGTCGATCGTCACCTCGATCCGGTGGGCGTCCGCCGGCGCCTCGATCCGACTCGCCAGGGCGCTCAGCCTGAGTCCCGTCGCGTAGAGCCGCTGGATGACGTGGTCATGCAGGTCTCGGGCGATCCGGCTGCGGTCCTCGAGCCTGGTGAGCAGATCGTGCGCTTTTTGCATCCGGGACTGTCCCAGCACCACCCCGATGTGTGCGGCGAACGACTCCGCCATCTCCCGGTCTCGGGCAAGGAACGGTCCCCGCTCACGGGCACTCTCCAGGCAGAGCGCACCACGCACGCCCTGTGCGCCGGAGAGCGGTACGACGATCGTGCGCGTGGCCCGCTTTCCCTCGGGCGCGTCGTCGACGAGGGTGACACCCCTGGTCATGGCCTCGTGGGCGGGCGACCCGGTCAACGGGATCTCCTCACCCACGCGCCGTGCCGCCCCGTCGCCATAGGCATGGCAGACCGTGAGGGCCGATTCGTCACCGGTGACGAGCAGCACCGAGGCCCGGTCGGCTCCCGCGAGCTCGCTGGCCCTGCGCAGCAGCATCCCCACCGAGTCCCCTCCCACCGAATCATCCCCCAACGAGCCATCCGTCAGGGAGGCGGCGTCGCGCGCAGCGGTCGCCAAGGCTGTGGACCAGCGGGCGCGGTACCTGGTCTCCTCGTGGAGCCTGGCGTTCGCGATCGCGATCCCGGCGGCGGCGGAAAACGCCTCGATCAGTTGCTCGTCGTCGGCGGAGAAGGTCCCGGCGCGACAGTTCGTCACGTAGAAGGTGCCGAGGACCTCACCGCGCACGCGGATCGGCACGCCCAGGAAGTCCGTCATCGGCGGGTCGTGTGGTGGGAACCCGTCGAAGAGTGGATGAGTCGCGGTGTCGGCTGCACGGAGGGGTCCTCGGTCACTGAGCAATGCGCCGAGCAGGCCGCGTCCCGGGGGAAGCTCGCCGCCCCCGCGGGCGACCTCGTCGTCGAGACCGACGTGAATGAACTCGGCGAAGCCCTGTCCGTTCTCGGTCAGCACTGCCAGGGCGCCGTACCGGGCGTTCAGCAGATCCACGGCCGCCTCGACCACCCGGCGGAGCACCTCGCGAAGATCCAGGGCGCTGGTGAGCTCGAGGTTGGCACGCAGGATGGCCCGCAGCCCTGCCTCGGGTCCTCGTTCTCCCACTGCTTCCCCCAAATCGCGTAGCCGTTGCCCCAGTGTGCACTGCTGGACCCGCGCCCGGGACGAAGTGCCCCCGGTCAGGTGCCCGGCGGCCCTGCCGCCGGAGCGGCATCGGCACGAGGCTGAGGGAGAGCACGAGGCCCCCGCACCGTGTCATCCGCAGCCAGTTGGAGTCACCCACATGAACATCCCACCCACACTCCGCACCCAGGGCGATCACACCGACCCAACCCCCGCCGGGGCACCAGCGAAGTCCCGGGTTCTCGATCTGACCTCCCCCGCACGTCGCGCGCTGGCCACCCTGCACATCGGTTTCGGGCTCACCTTCCTGTGAGCCTTCATTGACAAGCTGCTGGCTCTCGGGTTCCACACCGGGTTCGACCAGGAGGGCACCCTGGATCGGTCCGGGGACGCGGCCTGGATCAACGGGGGCAGCCCCACCGAGGGATTCTTGGCGTTCGCGGCCGACGGCCATTCGAGGACCTCTAACACCCATCGCCGGTGCCGCCTGAGCAGACTGGCTGTTCATGCTCGGCCTCCTCGGGATCGGTCTCGCGCTCACGCTCGGGATCGGGATGCGCCTCGCCGCAGCCGCCGGAGCAGTGCTCTACGTACTGATGTGGAGCGTCGTCCAGCCCCCGGAGAACCATCCCGTGCTCGACCGAGCACCGCCTCTCCGCCCTCGCCCTGGTTGTTTTCGCGCTCACCTACGCCGGCGACACCTGGGGACTGGGCCGTCCGCGGTCCAGGAGCCCGGATCGTCCAGGACAACCCCGTTCTCGATGAACACTGCCCCGGCCCGTCACGCACGGGTTGGGGGCTCACAAGCCTTGGAAAGGCGCCATGACCACCCTTGCGACCCCGTTCGTGTCCCCCACCGACTACCCGGTGCACGTCGATGCCCAGCTCGACCCGCACCTGAGCCGTGGCCTGTGGCTCGTCAAGTGGCTCCTGGCGATCCCTCACTACGTGATCCTGGCCTTCCTGTGGATCGGCTTCGTGGCGACCAGCGTCATTGCGTTCTTCGCCATCCTCTTCACCTGCCACTACCCGCGGGCGCTGTTCGACTTCAACGTGGGCGTCCTGCGGTGGTCCTGGCGGGTCGGCTTCTACACCTTCGGTGCACTGGGGACAGACCGCTATCCCCCGTTCTCGCTGCACGACGTCCCTGACTACCCGGCCCACCTCGAGGTCGACTACCCGCATCAGCTGTCCCGGGGTCTGGTGCTGGTCAAGTGGTGGCTGCTGGCCATCCCCCACTATCTGGTCGCCGGCCTGTTCCTCGGCGGTGTCGGCTACGTGGCGCAGGACGGGCCCGGGGAGTCGTTCTCCGGGATGGGTCTGATCGGGCTGCTCGCGCTGATAGCCGGCATCGTGCTGCTCTTCACCGGCCGATACCCCGGCCCGATCTTCGACCTGGTGCTGGGTCTGAACCGGTGGGTGCTCCGCGTTGCGGGCTACGCCGCGCTGATGACCGACCGCTACCCCCCGTTCGCGCTCGAGCAGGGTGGCCACGAGACCGGCACGGTGTCTGTGCACGCGTCCCTGACCTCATCGGCTGCAGCGACACCGGTCGCCGCCGAGACGTGCACCGGCGCGACCCCGACCATGTCCGGCTGGACCGGCGGCCGGGTCACGTCACTGGTCCTCGGCTCCGTGCTCCTCCTGAGCTCCCTGGGCCTGGCAGGTGCCACCGGCACGCTGGCTGTGCTCGACCAGGGCGGGCGTGACCAGGACGGGTTCCTGATGAGCGATCGGCAAGCCTTCGACACCCCCACCCATGCCGTCGCGTCGAGCAACCTGCAGCTGCACACCGATGCACCCGGCGAGTCCCTCCCTGGCCGATTGCTCGGCGATGCTCGGATGACCGCGGAGCCGAACACTGGAGCCGAGCTCTTTCTCGGTGTCGGTCCCACCTCGAAGGTCCGGGACTACCTCGCTGGGGTGGGCTACGACACGGTGACCGGGATCCGTGATCACGACCCCACCTACAGGACCCACTTAGGCGCCGCGCCCACCACATCGCCGGCCCAGCAGACCTTCTGGGTCACTCAGGACTCCGGCGTCGGCGAGCGAACACTCACCTGGGAGCCGGCCGACGGTGACTGGACGGCCGTGCTCATGAACGCCGACGGTGGCCAAGCAGTCTCCGCGGAGGTCACCGTCGGTGCCGAGCTTCCCGCCCTCGGGGGCGCCGTCGTGCTGCTAGCCGTCCTGACCGCCCTCGGGCTGCTCGCCGGCGGCATCCTCGTCGCCCTGCCGTGGCGAGCGATCTCACGGCAGCGGCGAGACACCAACGCCGTCGTCCCTCAGCTCTGACAGCCCCGAAGACAGGAATCCCATGTACCCCATCAAGTTCGAGACGGTCACCAAGAAATACGGCCACGAGGTCGCGGTCGACAACCTCAGCTTCACCGTCCACCCCGGCCGCGTGACAGGCTTCCTGGGACCCAACGGCGCAGGCAAGTCGACCGCTATGAAGATCCTGCTCGACCTGGCGAAGGCTGAGCACGGCCGCACGACGATCGGCGGCACCCGCTACCGCGACATGCCCGACCCGGCGCGCACCGTCGGTGTGGTGCTCGAACCCAACGCGTTCCACCCGGGACGCAGCGGCCGCAACCACCTGCGGATACTCGCCGACGGTGCCGGGCTGACACCTTCACGTATCGACGAGATGCTAGAGGCAGTCGGGTTGTCGCACGCAGCAGACCGACACGTCGGGGGATACTCCTTGGGCATGCGGCAGCGGCTCGGGCTGGCCGCCGCCCTGCTCGGCGACCCACCCGTCCTCGTCCTCGACGAGCCCGGCAACGGGCTCGACCCGCAAGGTATCCGCTGGCTGCGCGACCTGTTGCGTGAACGTGCCGCGCTCGGAGGCACGGTCTTTGTCTCCAGCCACCTGCTCGACGAGGTGGAGCACCTGGCCGACGAGGTTGTCGTGCTGAACCACGGCAGGCTGGTCGCCACCGGCACCCTCTCCGCCCTGCGGCAGGCCGGTACGTCGGTGCGCACACCGTCCCCGGATCAACTCACGCAGGTCCTCGTGGCCGCCGGTGCCACCTTCCACACCGGAAGCTCGGGCGACATCGTCGTGCGGGGCATCGACATCGCCGCGATCGGCGACCGGGCCTGCGCCGCCGGGATCGCGCTCCACGAGCTCACCCCCCAGGCAGGTTCGCTCGAGGACCTCTTCCTGGGCTGGACCAGCAACGACACCACCCACGAGGCCGTCGCCGACGCCCCCGCTGTGGCCGACCCCGAGAGGCAGGCAGTACCACTGTGACCACGCTGAGACTTCTGCGAGGTGAGTTCCGCAAGCTCACCACCACCAAGCTGCCCTTCGGCTTCCTGTCGGTGTTGGTGGTGATCGCCTGCCTCGACGCAGCCGTGGTGGCCTTCGGCACCGAGATGGACGGCAGCAAGGCGTTCGTCGCCACCGCCGCCGACCAGCGGTCCCTGATGGCGTTCGCGTTCAACGCGATGATCGGCACCAGCCTCCTCGGGGCCATCGCCGTCGCCCGGGAGTACGGACACCACACGGTCGTCCCGATGTTCCTGACCTCCCCCAAGCGCTCGCGGGCAGTCCTCGCCCAGCTGGGGGCTGTGCTGACAGCCGGCGCCCTCCTGGCGTTCGTGGGACAGGCACTGGTCATCGCCGGGGTCGCCCTGGCGCTGCCCAGCACCGAGCACGGATTCCTGGTCCCAGCCGGAGACATCGCTCAGCTCCTCGCCGCCACCACCCTGGCCGGCGCGATCGGTGCCGTGCTCGGAGCAGGTCTGGGGGCCGTCATCCGCAACGTGGGTGGTGCCGTCACCACCGCAGTGCTGGTGCTCTTCGTGATCCCGCCGCTCGCCGTGCAGCTGGTCACCGAGGTCGGTTCCTGGATCCCCACGACACTCTTCGCAGTAATCTCGGGAGTCAGCACCGACGTCAACGTGTGGGCGGCCCTGCTCGCAGTCGTCGCCTGGGCACTCGTTCCCGCTGCCGCCGGCCTGCTGACCACCCAACGGCGTGACGTCGTGTGAACACCACCGTGCGGGACCGGGGAACCACCGAGAACACCGCGTCGGTCGCTCAGGCGCAAGGCGACGTCCGCCGCCTCTATGCCGGCGGGTTCTACGGTCAGCTGGTCTCCGGCGTGGTGTGGCTGGGGGCTGCCTCGGTGGCGAGCCTGGCCACTCTCTGGGCTGCGATCCCCACGCTCTTCTTGGGCGGCGTACTGATCTTCCCGCTGACGACGCTGGCCATCCGCCTCACCGGACGGCCGGCGTTCCTGCCCGGCAGGGCACCCCATGTCCTCGTTGGGGATGCAGATCGCCCTCGCCGTGCCGGTCGGCCTACTGATCGTCATCGCCCTCGTCGACGATCTCGATCTGTTCTTCCCCGCGAGCATGGGGATCGTCGGCGCGCAGTACCTGCCGCTCGTCCCCCTCTACGGCATGCGCCTGTTCGCGGTCCTCTCCGGCATCCTGGTGACCGTCGGCGTCTGTCTCCTGCGCTGGCTGCCCGCCCCGTTCACGCTGGCCGCGTGGTTGACCGGAGCGTTGCTCGTGGTCTTCGCCTACCTGTTCTGCTGGTCCACACTCTCTCCCAGGCGCGCAGCAACAATGCCGATGGCATCGCCTCGATGCCGAGAGGAGATGGACGCACCGCTATGAGCTAGAAAAGCCCAGGAAGTCGACATCCACCTGGACGACCATGCTCGGCGTCTCCCGCGTTCGTGGGGCGGCCCGACCCTCAGGCTGGCAGGCTGACGAATGACCGACCAACCCGGGGGGCGATGAAGCGCGTGAGACGTCTGTGGAACGGGATCGTGCATCCCGCTCGGATCGTGCCTCTCGCGTTCCTTGCGGCAGTCCTGCTCGGCGCTGTGCTGCTCTCGTTGCCGATCTCGACCCCCGGTCCGACCCGTCCCCCGGTTCTGACGGCCGCGTTCACCAGCGTCTCCGCGGTGTGCGTCACCGGCCTGACCACGGTGGACACCGCGACCTACTGGTCACCGTTCGGACAGGCCGTCATCGTGGGTCTCATCCAGGTCGGCGGGTTCGGGATCATGACCTTGGCGACACTGCTGGGGATGCTCGTGGGCAGCAAGTTGCGCCTCAGGTCTTCGCTCATCGCCCAGGCCGAGACCCACACCCTCAACATCGGCGACGTCCGTCATGTCGTGCGCCGCGTCGCCATCACCATGCTGGCGTTCGAGGCCGTCTTCGCGATCATGCTGGCGCTGCGCTTCCGTGCCCGGTACGGCGACACCTGGGCCGAGGCGGTCTGGCACGGCGTCTTCCACTCGATCTCGGCATTCAACAACGCCGGGTTCGCGCTCTACTCCGACAACCTCATGGGACTCGTCGACGACGCCTGGATCATGTTCCCCATCTGTGTCGCCATCGTCGCCGGAGGCATCGGCTTTCCGGTCCTGTTCGAACTACGCCGTCGCTGGCGACAGCCGCGGGCATGGACGGTGCACACCCGTTTGACGGTCTACGGATCCGCGGTCCTGCTCGTCGCAGGGATCGGCGCGTTCCTCGCCCTGGAATGGACCAATGGAGGCACCCTCGGCGGCCTCACCGCGTGGGGCAAGATCGTCGGTGGCGTCACCGGCGGCGTCGTGCCCCGGACGGCGGGCTTCAACAGCATCGACTACGGCCAAATCACACCCGAGACCATGGCTGTCAACTACGTCCTCATGTTCATCGGCGGCGGCTCAGCCGGCACCGCCGGCGGCATCAAGGTCACCACCTTCTTCCTCCTCGCCTTCGTCATCTGGTCCGAGGTACGCGGCGAGCGCGACACGAACATCGCCCATCGAAGGATCGGCGGCGACACCGTGCGCCAAGCCCTCACCGTCGTCCTGCTGGCTCTCGCCGCCATCGCCGTGGGCACCATGGCGATCCTGCTGGTCACCGACTACACCCTCGACGTGGTCCTGTTCGAGACCATCTCCGCATTCGCTACCGTCGGCCTGTCCACCGGCATCACCCCGAACCTGCCCCCTGCTGCCGAGATCACCCTCATGGTGCTCATGTACGTGGGGCGCGTCGGCACCATCACGGTGGCCTCAGCGCTCGCACTGAAGTCCCGCCACCGCCACTTCCACCTGCCCGAGGAGCGACCCGTCATTGGCTAAGTTCAGGAAACCCGCCTCGACCACAGTGCTCATCATCGGCCTCGGCCGGTTCGGCTCCGCGGTCGCCGAGTCCTTGGTCGGCATGGGGCACGAGGTCCTGGCCATCGACGAGAACCAGGCCCTGGTCGACCGATGGGCCGATGAACTGACCCACGTCGCACAGGCCGACACCACCGACGACGAGGCGCTCCGCCAACTCGGCGTGGCCGACTTCGAGCGGGCGGTGGTCGCGATCGGCACCGACATCGAGGCCAGCGTCCTGACCGTCCTCGGGCTCGCCGAAGCTGGTGTCCCCGACATCTGGGCCAAGGCCATCACTCACAAACACGGCGCCATCCTCGAGCGGGTCGGCGCCCACCACGTCATCTACCCCGAGCACTCCATGGGCGAGCGCGTCGCCCACCTGCTCACCGGCAGGATGATCGACTACATCGAGTTCGACGACGAGTTCTCCATCGCCCGCACCCTCGCGCCACCCTTCACCTGGGACAAGACGCTCGCCGAGTCAGCACCGCGCACCAAGCACGGCGTGACCATCGTCGGGGTCAAGCGCACCGGCGAAGACTTCACCTACGCCCGCCCCGAGACCACCGTGACCCGCCACGACCACCTCATCGTCTCCGGCCCCACCCGCATCGTGGAGAAATTCTGCAGCATGCACTGACGCCTCTCGTGCCGCGGGGGCGGATGCCTGCCGTCCCGTACGAGGAGCACTGATATCGCCGCGCGCTGCGTCGTACCCGCCCTTGGGCGCCATCGCAACGTCTCCACCTACGTCGGTCGTGCGTCCTCGTCCGGGCGCGGGCACTCACCTCACGCGGACAGCCACGGCAGACCGCCTATGCAGAATGTCGAGACCGCGCACCATGGCACCGCTAGGAACGTCGACCGCCTGGCTAGCGTCTTGCATATCTGGTACACAGGGAGCCGCATTCCCGACGTTTGCGCAGGTCAGCATGGGTCAGTCAGTCAGTCAGTACCACGACTTCTGGCCCAACTCGACCGATTCCTCGACCGTGCGTCGGCAGGTGCGGCCGCCGCCGCGCTCGCTCACCTGTTCTGAGGCGCGCGGGTCCTCCCGTGAATGGGCGGACAGATGACCCAGGAGCCTCGCCGAATCGCTGTGGACGACCGTGAGGTCCGGGTCCTTCCGTTCTAACGTCTGCCAACGAGGACGGGTGTCTCGACATCAAGCTGGACCACGAGCCGTACACCGCTGACGACGCGCTGCACCGGGAAGACCTGCAACGAGTGCTCGAGGACATCGGCGCCGACCTTTGCCGCGCCGGTGCGCGTGGAGGTCCACGAGGCCGACGGCACGAGCTTCACCGACATCATCACCCCATCGTTGGCGACGCCACGTCCAGTCGACCGGGTCCAGATTGCCAAATCCAGGATCGGCGAAGTGGCTGGAGACGGGTTCCTACCGAACGAGGACGTCGCAGTCGCTGTCGTCGTCGCTCACCAGAGTGCGAGCGCCGACGGAGTGCGAGGACCCGCTCACCGCGATGATCCGAGCCACCGGACTCGCCTCAGCTACCGGCCTCTCGACCGGCGGAGTTGAGTCCGGGGGCTTCTGGGAAGGCAAGACCCGCGCCGCCCTCCAGTCACTGCTACACGCAGCCGCACTCGACCAGCGGAGCCCCAGTGACCTGTTCGCCTGGACGCTGTCGCCGGCGGGCGCCGCTGACGCCGTTGCGATCCTGGCCAGCCACCCTGCCGCAGCGCCCGGCTGGTCGGACTCCCTGGAGTCGATGATCCACTCCGACCCCCGGACCCGCGACTCCATCTGGATGGGCGTCTCCCTGGCACTGTGCTGCCTGGCCGACCCTCGTGTCCTGGATGCAGTCTCACCACGACCGGGGGAGCACTTCGACCCCGCCGAGTTCCTCACCAGCAACGGCACCCTGTACCTGCTGGCCACAGGCACCGGGTCCGGCGCCTCATGGTCACTCGTCGCCGCGCTGATCGAGGACCTGGTCGAGACCGCCCGCCATCTCGCTGCAGCATCACCGGGCGCACGCCTCGACCCACCACTTCTCCTCGCCCTCGACGAGATCGGCAACCTATCCCCCCTCCCCTCACTACCGATGCTCATGGCCGAAGGCGGCGGCGCCGGGATCACCCCCATGCCCGTCCTTCAGTCCCTATCGCAGGCTCGAGACAAGTGGGGCGACCACGCCGCCGGCGCCATCTGGGACGCCTCGATCGTCAAAATCATCCTCTGCGGCACGTCCTCGGCACGGGACCTTCAGGATCTCTCAGCGCTGATGGGTGAACGCGCCGAGCAGACCGACACGGTCTCCGTCGGCGACTACGGCTCCCGCTCCCTGCAGCGCCTACGCGTCGCGGTTCCGTCATGCCGCCCGAGACGATCCGCACGCTGCCGTTCGGCACTGCACTCGTGCTTCTACGGAGCGCGTCCCCGCTCGTCACCGACCTGCGGCCGTGGACAAAGCGTCGCGACGCCGGCGACATCCGGTTGCAGCGGGACGGGGTGGAGCTCCAGCTAAGACGGACATAGGCGCGAACCCCGGTGCGTATTTGGGACGTGGCGGCCTCGCTGAGTGCAACACGGAGGCGTTGCTCTCCACCCACAGGGCTTCGGAGAGCTGCACCAAGCAGCATTCGCTCCGGGTGCCCTCGAGGCGAAGACCAAGTAGCTGATCGCCCTCGCAATCGGTGTAGTCGAAGGATGTGACGGCTGCATCGCCTCACACTCCCAAGCCGCAGTCCGCACCGGCGCGACCCGACAGGAGGCGGCCGAAGCCATCGGGTCACCTTCTGGAGAAGGGCGGACCGGCCACGATCCACGGACCGCGCGCCTACGACGCGTTCTGCGAGCCCGCGGATGCGGTGGCCCAGTCGCCGCACCAGCCCGAGAACAGACCGCCGACCCCAGCAACGATGCCGACAGCGGACGAACCTCGACCGCGCCGTCCTTGCTCGCCGGCTCGACGCGATCGCGATCGCGATCGTGAGTCCCGCACCGATGTACGCCAGGGTGATCTTGACGCCGAAAGGGTCAGCAGCAGGACGAGGGCAGGAATTCGATCCCCGCGGATGGTGACAGGGCATGTTCCAGAAAGGTATACGCCAATGTTCACGAAAGTCCCCTTGAAGAAACGTCCGGAGCCGTGAGGGCTTCCGGACGCTTCAGTCTGCCCCAGCCCTCCTCCCAGGTGGGGCTATCAGTGGCCGGGGGCAATTCCGCCACGCTTCCTCGGAGATCAGACGTGGAGCTTTGGCCCTACAGTGAGTTCTATGCGAGTCGTTATCGGGGCGCCAGGCAACGGCGCCGCCCTCAAGGACGAGATCAAGGACTTCCTGGAGCAGGACGGGCGAGTCAGCGAAGTCCTCGACCTCTCTTCGCCCGACATGACTTATCCGGCCGTGTCCTTCCAGGCTGCTCAGGCAGTCGTGGATGGCGACGTCGATCGAGCGATCCTCGTGTGCGGCACGGGTGTCGGGACTGCCATCGCCGCTGGCAAGGTCGCGGGGGCACGTGCGGCCACGGCTCACGACCTGGTGACCGTCAGAGGAGCCGTCGAGAACTACGACGCGCAAATCCTGTGCATGGGCCAAAACGTGATCGCACCGGTCCATGCGCGCGCCCTGGTGGATTTATGGCTCGATCTACGCCACGATCCAACCGGGTCCTACGGACCGAAACTTCGCGAGATCGAGAACTACGAGTCGCGCAGGTGATGTGACCGAGGCATATGCGGACGCAGGGGGAGCAGACATCGGCAGCGACAGCAGCATCCTCACCCCGTCGGAAATGGCGCGAGCCGCCGAGGACGCCGCCTTCGGCAAAGCCACCAGCCATCAACTGAAGTCGTTCCTGCTCGCTCTCACAGCGGGGGGCTACATCGCTCTCGGCTTCGTTTTCTTCGTCACGAGTCAGGTCGGCGCGGACCAACTGCCCTATGGGGTCGGCAAGGTCTTCGGTGGCCTGGTGTTCTCGACCGGCCTCGCCCTCGTCGTCCTCACCGGTGCGGAGCTGTTCACGTCCTCGACGCTCACCCTGACAGCGCGAGCCAGCGGCCGTCTCACGACCTGGCAGTTGTTGCGCAACTGGATCGTCGTGTTCGCCGGAAACTTCCTCGGCGCCCTGACGATCGTCGGCCTCATCTACCTGGGCCGAACCTGGGAGCAGGCCGAGGGCGGCTGGGGCGCCGTGGTCCTCGATATCTCGTTGAAGAAGGTCCATCACGACTTCCTGACCGCCTTCGTGCTCGGCATCCTGTGCAACCTCATGGTCTGCCTGGCGATCTGGGCCGCCTACAGCGGACGGACCACCGTCGACAAGGTCGTGGCAGTCACGATGCCGATCGCTCTGTTCATTGCCACCGGATTCGAGCACTCGGTGGCGAACATGTTCGTGGTGCCCCTCGGCATTCTCATCAGCGACTTCGCCGGCACCGACTTCTGGACCTCCTCCGGTCTGGACGCCGCGGCGTACGCCGACCTCACGTGGGCGAACTTTCTCAGCGACAACTTGCTGCCGGTCACCCTCGGCAACATCGTCGGTGGCGGTGTGATGATCGGCGTTCTCTACTGGACGATCTTCCACTTCCTCGACAAGCCCGGGAAGCCGATGCCCCAGCCCACGGTCGGCGGTGCCGACGAATCCTCAGACGACGCCTGACCACCTATCCGATTGACAGCCGCGACGCGGCGCCACGAAGGAGATAGCTGATGGAAGCCGTCAACGACTTCCCGTTTTGGCTGCGGGCCCAACACCTCTTGAATTTCGTCCTGATCGGAATGCTCATCCGCTCCGGCATCGAAATGCTCTCCTCGCTCCCGCGGCTGTGGTGGCGTCAGGACTGCGCCCCCGGGACCGAGTGGCTGAAGTTCACCAAGCGCGAGCTCCCCAAGGAGGAGGGGGTCTACACCTCGTTGATGGACGAGAAGTCCGTCCACCCGCTCCTGTCCCTCCCTGGGCGGGAGAACATCGGGCTCGGACGCCACTGGCACGGATTGTCGGTGATGCTCTGGGTGCTCAACGGCGTGATCTACGTCGTCTTGTTGTTCGCCACCGGGTTGTGGCGGCGCATCCTCCCGACCTCGTGGGACGTCTTCTCGGAGGCTTGGGCCTCGCTCAAGACCTACCTCAGCTTCAGCGTGCCCGACATCAGTCACTTCCAGCCGTACGACTCACTCCAGATGCTGGGCTACACGTTCGTCATCTTCGTCTTGGCGCCGTTCATGATCATCACGGGTGTGGCCATGTCGCCGGCGATCCGCGGACGCTTTCCGAGGTTCGTGAAGATGCTGGGGGGTCACCAAGGCGCCCGCTCGCTGCACTTCATCGGGATGGTCATGATGGCGGGGTTCATCGTGATGCACGTGTCGTTGGTCTTCCTGGTACACCGCGACCGGAACCTCGTCAACATGGTCTTCGGCGGCGCCGAGGTCGAAGTCTCCTCCGCCCGGGCAGCCCAGGCGACGACCATCATGGTCGCGGTGATCGTGGCCGTGGTCGTCTTCTGGATCGCCCTGTCGTACTGGTCGCTGGCCGACCGGGTCCGGGCGCAGCGGTTCACGGCCAGCTTCACCGAGATCGGGCGCAAGATTTTCCTCAACCGACTGCGGCCGCAGGGCGCCAAGAAGACGGCGTACACCGACGCCGATATCTCCGAGTTCCACTGGACCAACGGCCTCCCGCCCACTGAGGAGGAGTCGGCGCTCTGGGTCCAGGCACGGGACCGCGACTGGGAGGGTCTCACCATCACCGTTCGCGACGACATCAACGACGTCGAGAAGAAGTTGACGATCGAGGACCTCAAGCAGCTGCCCCGTCACTCCTACATCGCCACACACACCTGCATGCAGGGGTGGTCGGCAACGTCGCGTTGGACCGGCGTCCGCCTCACCGACCTGATGGACCAGCTCGGTCCGCGTCCGGAGGGTGCCCGCTACCTGCTCGCGGAGTCCTACGGACTGGCCCAGAAGATGTACGACAACCGCCCCCGCGAGCCCTTCTACGCAGCCATCGACCTGGACACGATGACCGAGGATGAGTCGATCCTGGCCTACGAGCGCAACGGTCACGAGATCGAGGACTATCTCGGTGCACCAGCGCGCCTACGCATCGAGTCCAACCACGGCTACAAGCACGTCAAGTGGCTCTCACGCCTCATGTGGATCCACGACTACGCCGACTACGGTGACGGTCGCGGCGGCACACGGGAGGACTCCGCGTTGCAGGCGTTCAACGGAAGGATCTGACGTTAGTGGCAAGGATCGTGTCGACGCGCTTCCTGGTGGAGGGCGTCAACGACGACTGGGACACGAAGAAGGCTATGCAACGGCTCTTCGACATCTTCACCGTCCACGGCATGGGCCAGGCGACGTTCGAGATCGTTTCCGGTGAGCCGACCCGCCTGTGGATCAAGCACAAGGAAGGAAGTACGCCGAGCCGCGAGCTGATCGCCGAGGCCCTGGCCAGGGCCGGGGACTACCGGGTGATCGACGGATGAGACCGCGAGCGGCGGCCACAACTCGCTCAAACGAGCCGTGCCGGGCACGGGCTCAACGTGCGCTACGGGCGGGAACGAAAGACCCTGGTCCACGGGTCCGGCGGCCACCTGCTCCCGATCGACCACGAACGCTGCTTCTTCAACTCCGACCTGCGGGGACCACACCCGGATCGTTGGCGACCGCGACTGCGTCTTGACTTGAAACAGAGGGGAGCCATGACACTGCGTCCTTGGTCATCCGGTTCAGACGGCCCTCCATAGGGTGCCGCAGACCTCTAACCTGCACGGACACCGCTTTCGTGGAGACCCCGTGCCCAACCTGTGGAGACTCCGCCGCGAGTGGCCATGCGCCATTGAGTTCTCATGATCTCGACGATGGCTTGTCGGTTGCCCTCTGTGGCCGCCTGCGCAGACGAGCCACTCCAAGGCTCACATCAGAATTTGGGAGTCTTGGGGCTGATGCACGCGTAGGTGACAGGTTGGGTCAGGCAGCCTGAGCGGCTGGTGTGGTCGTGATGGTCTCGAACTCAATGGGCGTCAATCGGCCGAGGCGGGCTTGGCGACGACGGCGGTGATAGGTCCGTTCGATCCAGGTCACCATCGCGATCCGGAGGTCCTCACGGGTGGCCCAGGGCTGCCGGTCCAGGACATTGCGCTGGAGGAGACTGAAGGAGCTTTCCATCGCTGCGTTGTCCCCGGCCGAGACGACACGATCCATGGATCCGACGAGCCCGTGTGAGGCCAAGGCGCGGCGCAGTTTCCTGGAAACGAATTGACCAGGTTCAACCAGTCGATGCAACACCGGCTTGTTGAATCAACAGTAGATGTTCGTTGAACGCCTCCGCTGGTGTCCTCCAGCCAAGCGCCTTGCGGGGTCTGGTGTTCAGGGTGTGAGCGACTGCCGCGATCTCCTCGGCCGACCACCGCGAGAGGTCGGTCCCCTTGGGGAAGTACTGACGCAGCAGGCCGTTGGTGTTCTCGTTCGTCCCGCGCTGCCAAGGCGACTGCGGGTCGGCGAAGAACACCGGGATGCCGGTCTCGACCTTGAACTGGGCGTGGGCCGACATCTCCTTGCCGCGGTCCCAGGTCAGCGATCTGCCCAACTCGGTCGGCAGGGTCGCCATCGTGTTGGCCAGTGCGTTTTTCATCGTGATCGCGCCGTAGCCGGCCAGCGCGGGTCCGTTCTTCGGTGTCTCCTTGTGCCGGTAGCCCTCCTCGCGTGGAAGGTGCACCAGCGGCGTGTACTTTGTCGTCCGATCGACGACCGTGCCGATCGCGGAGCGCTCGAGCCCGATCAGCAGGTCGCCTTCCCAGTGGCCGGGCACGGCGCGGTCCTCAGCTTCGGCGGGGCGCCCGCTGATCAGCGTCTCCGAAGTCACGTGCGCCCAGGTCTTGCGCCACGATCGCTCCCGCGGCGCCCGCAGTGCCCGGCCAGTGCGCAGGCACCAGACCAGCTCGCGCTTCGGCGCGCCGCGGCCCTCGATATAGAGCGACTGGTAGATCGCCTCGTGGCTGATGCGCATGGATTCATCATCGGGGAAGTCGATCTTGATCCGGTTCGCGATCTGCTCCGGGTTCCACGCCCGCTTCCATGGCCGGTCCTTGCGGTGCGGCTTGTTCCGGCCGGTGAACCGTGGCGGCGTAGGTCCCGGGACCGGGGTCCCGTCCGGCAGGCTGATCTGCCCGGCCAGCCGCAGTTGGACGTAGTCGTGCAGCTGCGGGTTGGCGACCAGCTTCGCGGGCTTCGGCCGCATGGCTGCCATGTCGGCCTTCCACTGCGCCACCGACGCCCGGTAGTCGAGCTTCCCGCCGCGGGGCGGCGTTGCGGCGCAGCTCGCGTGACACCGTCCCGGGGTCGCGGCCGATGGTTCGAGCGATCTCCCGGACGCCCTTCTCCTGGGCCTTGAGCAGCGCGATCTCCTCACGCTCTGCGAACGAGAGATACCTGCCCGTGGGCTTGAACTTCAGATCGAACGGCGGCATGCCGCCAGCGTTGTGGAACCACCACCGCGCACCGACCGCCTGCGCCACGCCGATCGCGGCCGCGGCCTCCTCAGGCAGCAGCCGCTTGGCGATCTGCTCCCAGAACGCCACCTCGACGTGCCGCTGATACTTCGGATGACCAGGTGACCGGAGCTTGGGGCGAACCGCCCGGTCGGCGGCCTGCTGACGACGAACCACTGCACGCCTCATGACGAGGCGTTGCGACGACCGATTGAATCCACCTTCCCCACCCGCAACGGCACCTGGCACCAGGTCACCAATGGGGAACGCCGCTGGCGCGACATCCGGCAAGGCACCGACCTGAACTGGGTCACCCCCCACACGTTCCGCAAGACGGTGGCCACCCTGATCGCGGAGCACGTCGGGGCCGACACCGCCGCGCAACAGCTCGGCCACTCCTCCCCCGACATCACCCGCGAGTTCTACATCGCCAAGCCCGCGATCGCCGCCGATGTGGCCCACGTCTTGGCCGAGCTTGCTGGCTTGAGTCCGGGTGAGCAAGAGCCGCAGCCACCGAATAAGTGGTGAATAGGTGGTTAATTGGCCGTTCTAGCTCAAATGCGAACCGCCCCCGACACTGCGTTTCCGCAGGTCAGGGGCGATTTTTTGTCGGGCTGACAGGATTTGAACCTGCGACCCCTTGACCCCCAGTCAAGTGCGCTACCAAGCTGCGCTACAGCCCGATGGTCTTCCGAGGAAGGCCAGAGGGAACATTACCCCAGGGAGTCCGGGGAGTCCGCATCGGGCTCGCCGGAGCCAGGCATGACCCCCTCGGGGGGTCCCCCTCGTCCTGAGGGCTCGCCCGGACCCCCCGGACGCGCGCCCGGGAATGGCCCGTCCGGGTCATCTCTGGCCGTTCCGCGGGTGGGCCCCTCCGCGCCGCCACACGATGGCTTCGTCCGACCACGACGAGGAAGCCATCATGACCGCCACTCCCCCCCAGCACGCGCCCCGCACGGGCGGCCCGTCCCATCGCGCACCCCGGCCTGGCGCCGGCGTCCGCCGCTGGGCCCTGCTGGCGGTCCTGCTGCTCGGGGGCGGAGGTCTGGTCGGCTCGCTCCTGGCCGCCCCACCGGCCCACGCGGCACACCTGGACGACAGTCCCGAGGTGAGCCGGATGGAGCGGCTGCTGGCCAAGCAGGTCGCGGCTCGCCAGCGCGCGCTGGCCCAGATCGACCGCCAGGCTGCGGCCTGGTCCCGGGTGCTGGCCGACCGGTCGGCCCAGCTCTCCGACCTCGGCTACGACGGCGATCCCGGGGAGGCCACGGCGGTGCTGCCGCTCGCCTCCTACCGGCTCTCGGCCAGCTTCGGCGCCGCCGGCGACCTGTGGGAGCACGACCACACCGGTCAGGACTTCGGCGCTTCCTCGGGCACCACCCTGCACGCCGTCGCCGACGCGGAGGTGCTGTCGGTGGGCGACGCCGGCGCCTACGGCCTGCGCACCGTCTTCGGGCTGCCCGACGGCACCCAGATCTGGTACTGCCACCAGCTCACCGCGCTGGTGGCGCCCAGTGAGACGGTGGAGATCGCCGAGACGGTCGGCCTGGTGGGCTCGACCGGCAACTCCACCGGCCCGCACCTGCACCTCGAGGTGCGTGACCCCAACGGCCTGGCGATGGACCCGATGCTCTGGCTGGCCGCCCACGGGGTCACGCCCTGAGGTGACCGGCGGGCGGCCGGCCCGTCAGCGCTTGCGCTTCTCCCGCGGCCGCTGCTGGAGCACGATCGGGGTCCCCACGAAGCCGAACTCCTCGCGCAGGCGTCGCTCGATGAAGCGCTCGTAGGAGGCGTCCAGCTTGCCGCTGGTGAAGAGCACGAACGTCGGCGGCGCGGTGCCGGCCTGGGTCCCGAAGAGGATCTTCGGCTGCTTGCCGCTGCGCACCGGGTGCGGCTGCTCGGCCACCAGTCGCCCGAGAAACGTGTTGAGCGCCCCGGTGCCGATCCGCGTCTCCCAGCCCTCGAGGGCCTTGTCCAATGCCGGCACGAGGCGGTCCACGTGCCAGCCGGTGCGTGCGGTGATGTTGATCCGCGGCGCCCAGCGCACCTGCACCAGGTCGCGCTCGATCTCGCGCTCCAGGTAGTAGCGACGCTCCTCGTCGACCAGGTCCCACTTGTTGAACGCGATGACCAGCGCCCGGCCGGCCTCGCGGATCGTCTGGATGATCCGCATGTCCTGCTCGGAGATCGACTGGCCGCCGTCGACGACCAGCACGGCCACCTCGGCCCGGTCGATCGCGTTGGTGGTGCGCAGCGAGGCGTAGTACTCGTGGCCCGAGGCGGTCTTGACCCGCTTGCGGATGCCCGCGGTGTCGATGAACCGCCAGGTGCGGCCACCCAGCTCGATCAGCTCGTCGACCGGGTCGACGGTGGTGCCGGCGACGTTGTCGACGACCACCCGCTCCTCCCCCGCCAGCCGGTTGAGCAGGCTGGACTTTCCGACGTTCGGCCGCCCCACGATCGCGATGCGGCGCGGACCGCCGACCTCGTCGAACCGCTCCGGCGGCGTCTCCGGCAGGGCAGCGAGGACGGCGTCGAGCATGTCGCCGCTGCCGCGGCCGTGCAGCGCCGAGACGGGGTAGGGCTCGCCCAGGCCGAGGTTCCACAGGCCGTACGCCTCGGTCTCGGCGCGCTGGTCGTCGACCTTGTTGGCGGCCAGCACCACGGGCTTGCCCGACTTGCGCAGCACCTTCACGACCGCCTCGTCGGCGTCGGTGATCCCCACGTTGGCGTCGACGACGAAGAGCACGGCGTCGGCCAGCTGGACCGCCACCTCCGCCTGCCCGGCGATCTGCTCGGCCAGGCCCCGGGCGTCGGGGTCCCAGCCGCCGGTGTCGACGACCGTGAAGGCACGGCCGTTCCAGTTGGCGTCGTAGGAGACCCGGTCCCGGGTGACGCCCGGGCGGTCCTCGACGACGGCCTCACGGCGGCCGATGATCCGGTTGACGAGGGTCGACTTCCCGACGTTCGGCCGGCCGACCACCGCCAGGATCGGCACGGGGCCCAGGGACGTGGAGGTCTCGAGCGGCTCGGTCATGGTGTTCCTCTGTTCACGAACCCGGTGTCCGGGTCCTTCTCGGTCTGCCCGGCCGGGAGAGGTCCCGGCAGGTCTCGCCCGGTCAGGGCGCAGGCGCGGTCCAGCTCTCCGCGCATGTGCTGGAGGAGCAACGCCGAGGCCTGCAGCACTTGTTCCCGGCGTCGTGGCCACGGGGACCGCTGCACCGTCCAGGGCTCCCCCAGCACGAAGTCGATCCTCGACCCGCGCGCCGGAACGGAGCTCGAGGCCCCACCGTGCGGACGGGTCCCGAAGAAGCTCACCGGCACCACGGGCGCTCCGGTAACCAGGGCCAGGTACGCCGCCCCGTGGTGGAACCGGGACAGGTCGCCGGCGCCCCGGGTGCCCTCGGGGAAGACACCCACCACGCCGCCGTCGCGCAGCACCCGCAGGCACTGGCGCACCGCACCGGGGTCGGGGCGGAAGCGGTCCAAGGGGATCTGGCCGGAGCGGCGCAGGAAGCCGCCGAGCGGACCGGCGAACATCTCGGCCTTCGTCAGGGCGTGCACCGGGCGCGGGGCCAGGATCGCCAGCAGCGGGCCGTCCAGGACGCCGATGTGGTTGGCCGCCACGATCACCGGACCGGTCCGCGGCAGGTGCGACTCGCCGCGCACGTGCACGTCGTACCAGGACGAGACCAGCCTCCGGGCAGGCGGGCGGCAGCGCACCAGCATCCGCGTCGGCGGGTGCCGCTCGCTGCTGCGCGGCAGCTCGGCCAGGGTCGACTGGGCTGCGGTCATGGGCGCGCCTCCACCGCCCGCGCGAGCTCCACGACCTGGGCGACGACCTCCTCGAGGGAGTAGCCGGTGGTGTCCAGCTGGACGGCCCCGTCCGCCTGGACCAGGGGCGCGGTCTTGCGGGTGGAGTCGATGGCGTCGCGGGCGAGCAGCGAGGCCTCGGTCCGGGCCACGTCGGAGCCGCCCTCCTCCAGGGCGCGCCGGGCAGCCCGCGCCGCCGGGTCGGCGGTGAGGAAGATCTTGACGTCCGCGTCGGGCGCCACCACGGAGCCGATGTCGCGGCCCTCCACCACGATCCCGCCCTCACCGATCACCTCGCGCTGGAGCCGGAGCAGCCGGGCCCGCACCTCGGGCACCGCGCTGACGGGGCTGACCGCCGCGTTGACCTCTTCGGCGCGGATGGCCTGCGAGACGTCGGTCCCGTCGACGGTGATGGTGGGCTGCTCGGGGTCGGTACCGGACACGATCCGGGGCTCGTCGGCCCGGGCGGCGACGAGCGCGGCGTCGTGCACGTCGACCCCGGCACGGAGCATCCACCAGGTGACCGCCCGGAACATCGCTCCCGTGTCCAGGTAGCGCAGCCCGAGCTCGCGGGCGGCCCCGCGCGAGGTGCTCGACTTGCCGGAGCCGGAGGGTCCGTCGATCGCGATGACGGGACCGGACGGACGGGGCTGCGACGTGCTCACCGCGGGGATTCTCCTAGTCGACAGGGGCGGAACCATGCCCGCGCAGCCTACCGGTGAGTGACCCAGCCCCGAGATTCCAGAGACGCCCGCAAGTGGGTCTCGTACTGCTCCCGCACCACGAGCTCGACGAGTCCCACCGGCCGTCCGGGGTCGTGGTCGATCCGCACGTCCTCGATGTTGACGTCGATCGCGCCCGCGTCGGCGAAGAGGCGGGCGAGCTCGCCCGGGGTGTCGGGCACGGCGACGAAGACCGAGGCGACGGGCAGCGTCGGACCGCCGTGCTTGCCCGGGATGGCGCGCGTCCCCTCCACCCCGTGGGTCAGCAGCTCGCGCAGCACCTCCCGCTCGCCGTCCCTGACGGCGTCCAGCAGGACGTCGAGCTGGTCGCGCACCTCGCTGAGCACCTCGTGCACCGCCTCGGCGTTGGCGGCCACGATCTGCTCCCACAGCCGGGGGTCGCTGGCCGCGATCCTGGTGACGTCCCTCACGCCCTGCCCGGACAGCGACAGGTCGCGGCCCGGCGCCTCACGCAGGCGCCCGGCCACCAGGACGGCGGCCAGGTGGGGCAGGTGCGAGGTGCGGGCCACCGCCCGGTCGTGCTCCTCGGGCCCGAGCTCGACCACCACCGCCCCGCACACCACGGCGAGGTCGCGGACCAGCTCGCGCGCCTCGGGGGCGCTCGAGTCGTGGCCCACCAGCGCCCAGGGGCGGCCGTCGAAGAGGGAGGAGGAGGCGGCGAGCGGCCCCGAGCGCTCGCTCCCGGCCATCGGGTGGCTGCCGACGTAGCGCGAGGCCGTCTGCGCGTCGACCCGCTCGAGCACCTCGACCAGGGGACGGGACTTGATGCTGCCCACGTCGGTGACCACTGCGTCCGAGTCCTTCAGCGCCGTCACGATCGACTCGCCGAGCAGGTCGGGCGGCACCGCCACCACCACCAGCTGAGGCCGGTCCTCGGGCCGCCTGGGACGCCCCGCCCCCAGACCGCTGGCCGTGCGCAGGTTCTCGCCGGAGACGTCGCTGAGGAGCACCTCGAGACCGGCGTCGCGGCAGGCGAGGGCGATCGAGGTCCCGACCAGGCCGGCACCCACGACCTCGACCGGCCCGGTGAGCCTCACGAGTGCTCGCCGCCCGGGACCTCGCGGACCCGGGCCAGGTCACGACGGAGGGCAGCCGCGCCGTGGAGGTAGATGTGGGTGACCTCCGCGCGCGGCAGGTCGGTCTCCACGTGCGCCATCATCCGCACCACTCGGGGCATCGAGCGGGCGATCTCGAGCTCGCGGGCACACATCAGGGGGACGTCTGAGAACCCCAGCTGACGGGCGGCATAGGCGGGGAACTCCGCGACCAGGTCGCTGGTCGCGGTGAAGATGACGGAGATGAAGTCGTCCACGCTCAGCCCGTTGGCCGACATCAGCTCCTCGACCATCTCCGCCACCCGCTCGAGCATGTGCTCGCGGCTGTCCTCGTCCAGCTGGGTGGCTCCGCGTACGGCGCGCACGCTCACGACTCTCTCCTGACCGACTGCTCGTCTAGCTCGACCGACGGCCTCAGCCTAGTTCGGTGCGGTCCTCAGAGCTCCACGCGGTCCAGCAGAGCGCCCAGCTCGTCGCGGGAGAGGTCCCGCAGCGCCCCCACCGGCAGGCGTCCGAGCTCGACCGGCCCGAACCTGGTCCGCGTCAGCCGGCGCACCGGGTGCCCGACCTCCGCCAGCAGGCGGCGCACGATGCGGTTGCGCCCCTCGTGGATCACCAGCTCGACGATGGTGCGCCCCTGGGCGCCTCCTCGTCCGGTCTCCACCACCTTGACCCGGGAGACCTGGACCGGCCCGTCCTCGAGCTCCACGCCTTCGCGCAGGCGGCGCAGGGTGGCGGGGTAGACCTCCCCCTCCACCTCCGCGACGTAGGTCTTCTCCACCTCGAAGGAGGGGTGGGCCATCCGGTGGGCGAAGTCGCCGTCGTTGGTCAGCAGCAGCAGGCCCGAGGTGTCGGTGTCGAGCCGGCCGACGTGGAAGAGCCGCTCGGGCCGGTCGGCGACGACGTCGGCGAGGCAGCGACGCCCCTCGGGGTCCGACATCGTCGAGACCACTCCCCTGGGCTTGTTGAGCACCAGGTAGACGTGCGCCGACTGCGGCGGCAGCCGCTTGCCGTCGACCCGGATCACCGCGGTCCGCGGGTCCACCTTGGTGCCGAGCCGGGTGACGACCTCGCCGTCGACCTCCACGTGCCCTTCGAGCATCAGCTCCTCGCACTTGCGCCGCGAGGCCACCCCGGACTGGGCCAGCAGCTTCTGCAGGCGCACCAGCCCGTCCTCGTCGGGCCACCCGCCGGGCGGCTGCTGGGCGTCGTTCTCCTCGTTCATGCGATCTCCGTCCCGCCGTCGGGCTCGGTGCCGGCCCCGCTGTGGGGCGAGTGGTGCGGATGCCCGGTCGTCTGTTCGGCCGGCTGGTCTACGGGCTGGTCTACGGGCTGGTCGGCGGACGTGGCTGCCGCTGGGCTCGAGACGCTCCCGCCCACGGCGGCGAGCTCCTCGTCCAGGTCGTCCATGTCCGGCAGGTACGGCGCCAGCTCCGGCAGGTCGTCGAGGCTGGTCACCCCGATCCGCTCGAGGAAGTAGCTCGTGGTCCGGTAGAGGTGGGCCCCGGTCGTCTCGTCCTGACCGGCTTCCTCCACCAGGCCGCGGGAGAGCAGGGTGCGCATCACGCCGTCGACGTTGACCCCCCGGATCGCCGAGACCCGGGCGCGGGAGACGGGCTGCTTGTAGGCCACCACCGCCAGGGTCTCCAGGGCGGCCTGGGTGAGCCGGGCCTGCTGCCCCTCGAGCACGAAGCCCTCGACGACGAAGGCGTACTCCTCACGCGTGTAGTAGCGCCAGCCGCCGGCGACGTTCCTCAGCTCGAAGCCGCGGCCCTGCGCGGTGTACTCCTCTGCCAGGGCGTGCAGCGCGGTCTCGACCTCCTCCACCGGGTGCCCCACCGTGGAGGCGAGGGTGACCGGGTCCAGGGGCTGGTCGGCCACCATCAGGATCGCCTCGAGCGCCGGCCGCAGCGCGACCAGGGCGATCGCCAGCGTCTCGGGCTCCTGCCCCTCGGGCGCCTGGCTCTCGGACGCCTGGCTCTCGGACGCCGGCGTCCCCGGCTCCTGCGACTCCGTGCCGGTCTGCTCGCTCATCGCTCCCCTTCTGGTGTCTGAGTCTCGGTGCCGGCCTCGGCCCGGGCCAGTTCCTCGGGCGGCGCCCCGTCGAACTCGTCCACGACGGCGACCTCGCCCTCCTCGCTCCCGGTCCACCTGACGGTGAGCTCCCCGAGCGGGCTGACTTGGTCGAAGGCGACCGCGCCCTCGCGGAACAACTCGAGCAGCGAGAGGAACCGTGCGACGGTGGTCAGGGTGTCCGGGGAGTCGCGGCACAGCGACCTGAAGGTCATCGTCCCCTGCCGCCTGAGCCGGTCGACGACCAGGTGCGCCTGCTCGCGCACGCTCACCCGCGCGGCGTGGATGTGCTGGAGCGAGACCTCCGGCACCGGCTTGGGCTCCAGCGCCTTGGCGGCGAGCGCGGCGAACCTGTCCAGGCCGATGCCGATCAGCACCTCCGGCAGCAGGGTGGCGAAGCGCTCCTCCAGGCCGACGGCGCGCGGGTGGCGCAGCCCCTCCTGGGCCAGCCTGCCCTCGAGCACCCCGGCGACCTGCTTGAAGGCGCGGTACTGCATCAGCCGGGCGAAGAGGAGGTCCCGGGCCTCCAGCAGGGCCAGGTCCTCCTCGTCCTCCACGTCGCCCTGCGGCAGCAGCCGCGCGGCCTTGAGGTCCAGCAGCGTGGAGGCGACCAGCAGGAACGAGGTGGTCTGCTCCAGGTCCCAGATCGGGCCGCCGGCCTTGACGTGCGCGATGAACTCGTCGGTCACCCGGGAGAGGGAGACCTCGGTGACGTCCATCTTGTGCTTGGAGATGAGCGAGAGCAGCAGGTCGAAGGGACCCTCGAAGTTGTCCAGCCGGACCGCGAACGCCGGTGCCTCCTGGCCGGGCTCGGTGATCGCGGCCGAGGACGGAGTCGTCACTGCTCGGACAACCTCCGGACCAGGGCACTCTCGTCACCGTGGGCCTCGAGGTCGGCGAGGACCAGGGCAACCGCCTCCCGCACGATCCGGCCCCGATCCACGGCCATGCCGTGGTTGCGGCGCAGGCTCAGCCGCGCGTGCTCGAGCTCGAGGAGCTCGTCGGAGGTGACGTAGACCGTCATCTTCTCGTCGTGCCGGACCCGGCCGCTGGGCCGCCGGGCGGGCGCACGCCGGGCGTCGGGGACGGCGTGCGCGGCCGGCTCCTCCGGACGCTCCGAGGTGGGGCGGAAGAGGTCGTCGGCAGCCGGCAGGCTCACCCGTCGAGCCACCTGGCCAGCACCTCCTTGGCGAGCGTGCGGTAGGCCTCGGCACCGGTCGAGCTCGAGGCGTAGGTGGTGATCGGCTCCCCCGCGACGGTGGAGTCGGAGAACTTCACCGTCCGCCGGATCACGGTGTGGAAGACCTTGTCGCCCCAGGCCTGGACCAGCCGGTCCATCACCTCGCGGCTGTGCAGGGTGCGCCCGTCGAACATGGTGCCCAGCACGCCGTCGATCTCGAGCTTGGGGTTGAGCCGCTCGCGGACCTTGTCGATGGTCGTCTTGAGCAGCGCCACACCGCGCAGGGCGAAGTACTCGCACTCCAGAGGCACGATCACGCCGTCGGAGGCGGTGAGCGCGTTGACGGTCAGCAGGCCCAGCGAGGGCTGGCAGTCGATCAGGATGACGTCGTACTGCTTCAGCGCCGGCGCCAGCACCCGCTGCAGGGTCTGCTCCCGGGCCACCTCGTTGACGAGCTGGACCTCGGCGGCCGACAGGTCGATGTTGGAGGGCAGCAGGTCCATCCCCGGGACACCGGAGGGCACCACCACCTCGTCGAGCGTCACGTCCGGCTGCATCAGCAGGTTGTAGACGGTCAGGTCCATCTCGTGGGGGTTGAGACCGAGACCGACCGACAGCGACCCCTGGGGGTCGAAGTCCACCAGCAGCACCCTGCGCCCGAACTCGGCCAGGGAGGCTCCCAGGTTGATCGTGGTGGTGGTCTTGCCCACCCCGCCCTTCTGGTTGCACATCGAGATCACCCGCGGCGCGCTGCCCTGGGCGACCGGCTGGGGCTCGGGGAACGTCGGAAGGGGTCGTCCGGTCGGGCCGATGACCTGCTCGGAAGGCGCCGGGGTGGGCACTTCCATGGTGGGGAACGGGATCGGTTCGCTCACAGAGGTCTCGTCTCCGGGGGAGGTGGTGGGCTCGGGTCGAAGAACGACCCTGGGGGGCATCGGGGAGGGGGTGGTGCCGGACGTGCCGTGACCGGGCATGTCTCGATTCATCTGACGCTCCCGCTCGGTTTGTCGACTCGCCGACATCTTGATGCTTCGCGCGACTCTAGGCCCCGCGGTTCCCGCGTCACAAGGCGACTCCCCAACTCCCCAGCGCGGTGCCGGAATCTGTGCACAGGGGCACGGTCACGTGCACAGGACCGCGCGGGCTGTGCAGAAACCTGTGCAGAAGCAGCGAGCGGTGATGCCGCGTGACGAACCTCATCCGTCGAGACGTCGCATGGCGGCGGTCTGCAGCACCGGCTCGCCGAGCTCGTCGGTCGCATCGCAGTCCAGCACGGCCTCCAGGACCCAGTCGCGGTGACCCTCGGGGTCCGCGATCGTCTGGACGACACGGCGGATCCTGGCCGTCTCGCCCTCGCGGGCGCCGACCGGCTCACCGGTCTCCTCCGCGCCGATCGCGAGGTAGGACGGACCACGCGCCTCGGCGTCCGTGCCGACGCTGTCGTGCTCGTCGTAGTAGGCCTCCAGGGCCTCGTCCCAGGCCGACCGGGTCATCACCACCTCGCGCGGCGGGTCCGTGCGGTCGGCGGCCTGACGCTCGCTGCGCACCAGCGCGTCCAGGTCGTCGCGGGCGACTCCCTGGACCTTGGCGAACATGGCGTTGCGCACCATCACCCGCAGAGCCCGGTCCTGCTTGGACAGCGGGCGGGGGTTGTGCGGCGGCTCGTGGTGCGAGACCTCCGTCGGCACGTGGGCCGGGTCGGCGAGCGCCTCCCACTCGTCGAGCAGGGAGGAGTCGGTCTGCCGCACGGTCTCCCCCAGCCACTCGGTCAGGTCCTCGAGCTCGGGGGTGCGGTGCGCGTCGGGCACCGTCTGCCGCAGCGCCCGGTAGGCGTCGGTGAGGTAGCGCAGCACCAGCCCCTCCGACCTGGCCAGCTGGTAGCGGGAGACGAAGTCGGTGAAGCCCATGCCCTGCTCGTACATGTCGCGCAGCACCGACTTGGGGCTCAGCCCGTCCTCGGGGAGCCACGGGTGGCTCTGCCGGTAGAGCTCGTAGGTGACCTCCAACAGCTCGGCGAGCGGCTGCGGCCAGGTGATCTGCTCCAGCCGCTCCATGCGCTCGTCGTACTCGAGGCCGTCGGCCTTCATCTCCGCGATCGCCTCGCCGCGGGCGACGTGCTGCTGGGCCATCAGCACCTGTCGCGGCGCCTCCAGGACCGCCTCGACCACGGAGACCACGTCGAGGGTGTAGGACGGCGCCTCCGGGTCGAGCACGTCGAAGGCCGCCAGGGCGAAGTGCGAGAGCGGCTGGTTGAGGGCGAAGTCGACGGGCAGGTCGACGGTCAGCACGTAGCGGCGCCCGTGCTCGTCCGGGTCGTCGAGCCGGGTCAGCACGCCGGTGCGCAGCAGGCTCCTGGCCAGCCGCAGCGCGCGACGGGCCAGCCGCAGCTGGCTGCGCCTGTCCTCGTGGTTGTCCTCGACGAGGCGGCGCATCACCGTGAAGGCGTCCTCCTCTCGCGCGACCACGTTGAGGAGCATCGCGTTGTCCACCTTCATCCGCGAGACCAACGGCTCCGGCTTGGAGGCGACCAGCTTCTCGAAGGTCTGCTCGGTCCAGACCACCGAGCCCTCCGGGGGCTTGCGCAGCTGGGCCTTGCTCTTCCGCTTGGCCTGCTTCTCCGCGCTCATCGCGGCGTTCTTGGCCTCGGCCTTGGCCTTGGCGCGCTCGTTCTCGATGACGTGCTCGGGCGCCTGGACCACCACGTAGCCCTGGGTGTCGAACCCGGCGCGCCCGGCCCGGCCGGCGATCTGGAGGAACTCGCGGCTGCGCAGGATCCGTTGCCGCCGACCGTCGAACTTGGCCAGCCCGGTGAAGAGCACGGTGCGGATCGGCACGTTGATGCCGACCCCCAGGGTGTCGGTGCCGCAGATCACCCGGAGCAGCCCGGCCTGGGCGAGCTGCTCGACGAGCCGGCGGTACTTCGGCAGCATCCCGGCGTGGTGCACCCCGATCCCCTGCCGGAGCAGCTGGGAGAGCGTCTTGCCGAAGCCGGCGCTGAACCGGAACGGGGCGAGGCGCTCGCGCAGCTCCTCGGCGCGGTCGGTGCGGCCGAGCTGCTTGAGCACGACCGTGGCGTGCTCGACCGCCGCCGCCTGGGTGAAGTGGACGACGTAGACGGGCGCCTGGTGGGTGGCGACGAGCTCCTGCAGGGTCTCGTCGAGCGGGGTGAGCGACCAGGTGAAGTCCAGCGGGACCGGGCGCTGCGCGTCGTCGACGACCACCGTCTCCCGGCCGTTGCGACGGGTGAGGTCCTCGGCGATGGTGGTCATGTCGCCCAGGGTGGCCGACATCAGCAGGAACTGGGCCTGCGGCAGCTCCAGCAGCGGCACCTGCCAGGCCCAGCCACGCTCGTGGTCGCCGTAGTAGTGGAACTCGTCCATCACCACCAGGCCGACGTCGGCCCGCGAGCCCTCGCGCAGCGCGATGTTGGCCAGCACCTCGGCGGTGCAGCAGATGACCGGGGCGTCGGCGTTGACGGCCGCGTCACCGGTGAGCATCCCCACGTTCTCGGCGCCGAGCACGTCGCAGAGCGCGAAGAACTTCTCGCTGACCAACGCCTTGATCGGGGCGGTGTAGAAGGAGACCCGGTCCTCGGAGAGCGCGGCGACGTGGGCGGCGAGGGCGACCAGCGACTTCCCCGACCCGGTGGGGGTCGCCAGCACCACGTTGCTGCCGGCGAGGAGCTCCATCACCGCCTCGTCCTGGTGGGGGTAGAGGGCGGTGCCCTGCCGCTCCGCCCACCCGGTGAAGGCGTCGTAGAGGGCGTCCGCGCCTTCGGCGCGCTCCCACCAGGCCTGGCCGCTCATCGCGCGCCCCTCATGCCCTGGCCCGGGGGTGGGCGGTGGCGAAGACCTCGCGCAGGCTCTCGACGGTGACCAGGGTGTAGACCTGCGTGGTGGTCACCGAGGCGTGGCCGAGCAGCTCCTGCACCACCCGGATGTCGGCCCCGCCGTCGAGGAGGTGGGTGGCGAAGGAGTGGCGCAGCGTGTGCGGCGAGACGTCCTTGGTGACCCCGGCCCGGTCGGCTGCCTTGACCAGCACGGCCCAGGCGCTCTGCCGGGAGAGGCGACCGCCCCGGGAGTTGAGGAAGAGGGCGCCGGCGTTGCGCGCCGCGGCGCTGCCCTCGGCGAGCGCGGGCCGTCCCGCGGTCAGGTACGCCGAGACCGCCTCCAGCGCGAAGGACCCCACCGGCACCAGCCGCTCCTTCGACCCCTTGCCGCGCAACAGGACGGTGCTGTCGACGGTGTCGACGTCGTCCACGTCCAGCCCCACGGCCTCGGAGATCCGGGCGCCCGTGCCGTAGAGAACCTCCAGCAGGGCGCGGTCGCGCAGCGCGAGCGGGGTCCCGGGTGAGCCGGCAGCCTCCAAGATGGCCTCCACGTCGGAGAGCGGAAGCGCCTTGGGCAGTCGCTTGGTCGGCGACGGCGGCCGCACCGCGGAGGCGGGGTCGTGGGTGGCCAGCCCGTCGCGGAGGGCGAACTTGTGGAACCCGCGCACCGCCACGACCGTGCGCGCGGCCGAGGTCGCGCTGAGCGGCGGGTGCTCCTGGTCCCCCTCGCGCAGGCGGACCAGGAAGGAGGAGACGGTGCTCTCCTCGATCGCGTCGAGCCGGTCGATCCCCTGGGCGGCGAGGAAGTCGGCGTAGCGCCGCAGGTCGCGGCGGTAGGAGGAGAGCGTGTTGGCGGCCAGGCCGCGCTCGACGCCCAGGTGGTCGAGGTAGGTGCGGATCGAACGGGTGAGGTCAGCGGACGTCATCGCGGCCCTGCTCGACGAACCGGCCGCGCTGGACCTGGTAGGCGAGGACGGCCTGCACGGTCGGCCCCTGGCGCACCCGTCCATCGAGGACGGCGGCCAGGAGGTCGTCGAAGGGGACCCAGAGGGACTCCATCTCCGCCTCTTCGTGGCGGAGCTCGAAGTCGCCTCGCGGAGCGTGGGACAGCCCGCGGGCCAGGTAGATCTCGTGGACCTCGTCGGTGATTCCCGCCGAGGCGAAGGTGCTCAGCAGCAGGGTCCAGTCCGAGGCGGCCAGCTCGGCCTCCTCGCGGAGCTCCCGCTTGGCCGTCTCCACCGGCGGCTCGTCCCCCGCGTCGCGCAGGCCGGCGGGAAGCTCGATGAACTCGTGGCGCGACGTGTGGCGGTACTGCCGCAGGCAGAGGACGCGCTCGTCGGCGTCGACGGCCAGCACCATCACCGCGCCCGGATGCTCCACCGCGAGGCGGGAGAACCGCTCCTCGGGGTGGCCGGGCCGGGTCACGACGTCCTCGCGGACCACCACGACCCAGTCGTCGCGGTGGATCTCCCGGGTGGAGACCACCGGCCACTGCATGGGCCGGTCCGCGAGGTCGTCGGTCACGAGACCTGCTGCTCGTCGGTGATCGGGATCAGGAGCTCCTTCTGCCGGACCAGCGCCGCGCCGACCAGGCCGGCGAAGAGCGGGTGCGGCCGGGTGGGACGCGACTTGAGCTCGGGGTGCGCCTGGGTGGCCACGTAGTAGGGGTGCACCTCACGCGGCAGCTCGACGAACTCGACCAGCCCGAGGTCGGGGTTGGTCCCGGAGACCACCAGACCGGCCTTCTCCAGGGTCTCGCGGTAGGCGTTGTTGACCTCGTAGCGGTGCCGGTGCCTCTCCTCGACCCGCGTCTCGCCGTAGGCCTCCGCGACGACCGACCCGCGGACCAGGTCGGCCGGGTAGGAGCCGAGCCGCATCGTCCCGCCGAGGTCCCCGGCCCCCTCGACGATCGACTTCTGCTCCTCCATGGTGGCGATCACCGGCTCGGGGCAGTCGGGGTCGAACTCGGTGGAGCCCGCCTCGGTGAGCCCGGCCTCGTTGCGCGCGTACTCGATCACCATGCACTGCAGGCCCAGGCAGAGCCCCAGGGTGGGGATCTTGTGGGTGCGGGCGTAGGTCAGGGCGTCGAGCTTGCCGTCCAGGCCGCGGATGCCGAAGCCCCCCGGAACGCAGATCGCGTCGACGTCGGAGAGGTGGCGGGCCGCGCCCGCCGGGGCGGTGCACTCGTCGCTGGCCACCCAGCGCAGGTTGACCTTCGCCTCGTGGGCGAACCCGCCCGCCCGCAGCGCCTCGGCGACCGACAGGTAGGCGTCCGGCAGGTCGACGTACTTGCCGACCAGCGCGATGGTGACCTCCTCCTTGGGGTGGTGCACCCGGCGCAGCAGGTCGTCCCACAGCGACCAGTCGACGTCGCGGAACGGCAGGTCGAGCCGGCGGACCAGGTAGGCGTCGAGGCCCTCGCGGTGGAGCACCTTGGGGATGTCGTAGATGGAGGGGGCGTCGGCACAGGTGATGACCGCCTCGTCCTCCACGTCGCACATCAGCGCGATCTTGCGCTTGATGCCGCCGGGCAGGTCGCGGTCGGCGCGGCACACGATCGCGTCGGGCTGGATGCCGATGTTGCGCAGGGCGGCGACCGAGTGCTGGGTGGGCTTGGTCTTCAGCTCCCCTGACGGGCCGATGTAGGGCACCAGGGAGACGTGGATGAAGAAGCAGTTGCTGCGGCCGATCTCGTGGCGCACCTGACGGGCGGCCTCGAGGAACGGCAACGACTCGATGTCGCCGACCGTGCCGCCGATCTCGGTGATCACCAGGTCGACGTCGGGGCCGCCCATCGCGAGGATGCGGTCCTTGATCTCGTTGGTGATGTGCGGGATGACCTGGACCGTGTCGCCCAGGTAGTCGCCGCGCCGCTCCTTGGCGATGACGCTGGAGTACACCTGGCCGGTGGTGACGTTGGCGATCTGGGAGAGGTCGGTGTCCAGGAACCGCTCGTAGTGGCCGATGTCGAGATCGGTCTCGGCGCCGTCCTGGGTGACGAACACCTCGCCGTGCTGGAAGGGGTTCATCGTGCCGGGATCCACGTTGAGATAGGGATCCAGCTTCTGCATGGTGACCCGGAGGCCCCGTGACTTCAGCAGGCTACCGAGGCTGGAGGCCGTCAGTCCCTTTCCCAGGGAGGAGACGACGCCCCCGGTGACGAATACGTGCTTGGTGGGCGTCGGGTTCTTCACGGGGTTCCATGCTACCCGAGTGGGATCGCTCCGTCCGCACCCGACGCACCGAAAGCGCCACCCTTGGTGCTGAGAGCGCGGATGAGACCCATCGTCGCGGCCACCTGTCCGGTGGTGGCGCCGACCCCGTCGACCGTGGTGAGCGCGGCCAGCGAGTCCTCGGCACGCAGCCGCGCGAGCTGGGCGTCCTCGGTGCCTTCCTCGGCGACCACGACCCCCACTGCCGAGGCCGAGAGCCCGGTGAGCAGGCCGGCGAGCAACGCGTCCCCGCCCTCGCCGTCGACCTCGTCACCGAGGACGACCAGGACGAGGGGGGCCCGGCGCTGCCGCGCGGGCGCCTCGGGGATCAGGTCGGCACCGAGGAGACTCTCCAGGACGGCGCCGGACGGACCGTTGACGTTCTCCCCCTCGGCGACCGCCGAGGCGAGCGTGAGCCCCAGCAGACGCCCGATCCGGTCGTACGTCGTGGCGTCCTCCGCCACGGTGCCGGCGGGCAGCTGGGCGGCAAGCTGGGTGCCCAGGGTGTCGACGAGCGACTTCTCCGTCGGGTTGAGCAGCGACTCCGACAGGGGCTGCACCACGCTGACGGCTCCACCCGCCAGGGCGACCTGCTCGGTCAGCGCGGTGGTCACGTCCTCGGACGCCCCCGGCAGCGTGACCACGGCCACCTGGCGCTCGGCCAGACGCGCGGCGTAGAGGGGGGCTGCGGCCTCGGCGGCGAAGCGGTCCGCGGCGTCGGCCCGCCGGGCGTCCTCCGCGGCGACGGTGCGCAGCTGCGAGACGTCCTCGCCGCCCCCGTCGCCCCGCCCGACCTCGCTGAGCGGACCGCCACCGAGGACGACCCCCACGGCCAGGGCCAGGAAGACGGAGACGAGCGTGACGAGGTGGGTACGGAAGGAGATCACGAGAGCTTTCCCTGCAGGTAGTCGACGAGGTCGATGGTCTGGCCGGCCAGGGCGTCCCCCCACTCCTGGCCGACGGGGGTGGTCCCCACCGCCGCGGAGAGCGCCAGGAGCCCGGCGACGAGCACGGCGACGAGGTGGCGCGGCCGGACCCGGCCGGAGTAGAGGGTGGGCACGGCCGTGGCGTCCACGAGACGCGGGCCCACCTTGAGACGGGTGAGGAAGGTGCTCGCGATGCCGGAGCGCTGGCGGTCCAGGAAGTCGGCCAGGGTGGCGTGCATGCCGACGCCGACGATCACCGACGCGTGCCCGGCGTCGGCCAGCACCAGTGCGGCGTCCTCGGCGGTGGCGGTCGACTCGAAGCGCAGCGGCCTGAGCCCCAGCTTGGAGAACCGGTCGGTCACCGACGCCGCGGCACCCCGGTCGACGCGGACCACCACGTCGGTGGCGGCCCGCAGCGCCTTGACCGAGGGACCTTCGTCGCGGGCGTCGGAGAGCACGACCACGTCGGGCCGCAGCCCCTGGGAGACGATGGCCTCCACCCCGGAGTCGACACCGAGCAGCACCGGGCGCTGCTCCCTGATGAAGCCGCGGACCAGGCGCAGCTCCGCCTCGTGGTCCTCACCCGGGGCCACCACGACCACCGGGCGGTCGGCGAAGCTGGTGGTGAGCCTCGGCACCCCCTGCCCGTGCAGGAGGAGGTCCTGCTCGCGCCGGAGGAACTCGCTGCTGTTGTGGGTGAAGCTGTCGAGCTGGTGGGCGAGCCCGCGTCGGGCGTCCTCGAGCTGGGCGGTGATCGTCTCCTGGTCGAGCGGACGACCGGCCAGCACGACGCCCTGGCCGACCTGCACCTCCCCGTCGAGCACCCGCAGGGTCGCTCCGTCCTTCACCTGGGTCAGCAGCGCGGGGCCGAGCAGGTCGACCATCGGGACGCCGGCCGCGGCGAGCACGCTGGGGCCCAGGTTGGGGTAGCGTCCCGAGATCATCGCGGACGCGTTGAGCACGGCCACGACTCCGGCGTCGACGAGGGCCTGGGCGGTGGCCCGGTCGAGGTCGACGTGGTCGAGGACGGCGACGTCGCCGGTCTTGAGGCGGGCGAGGAGTCCGCGGGTGCGCCGGTCGGCGCGCGCGGTGCCCTCCACTCCCGGCAGGGAGGGGGCAGGACGGTTCTTGGTGGCGAACTTCATGACCCGCCCATGCTGTCAGGCCGGAGGGCCCCAGATGGGGACCGTGTCCTCGTCAGCGCGTCGTCGGGCGGGCAGCCTCCAGCAGCTCGCGCGCGTGCGCCAGAGCGGTGTCGGAGTCGTCCACGCCGGCGAGCATCCGGGACAGCTCGCGCTCCCGCTCCTCGGGGGTGAGCGAGGTCAGTCCGGAGGTCGTCACCGAGCCGTCGCTGGCCTTGGCGACCACGATGTGCCGGTCGGCGAAGGCGGCGACCTGCGGCAGGTGGGTCACCACCAGGACCTGCGAGTCCTGGGCCAGCCGGGCGAGCCGACGACCGATCTCGATGGCGGCCCGGCCACCCACCCCGGCGTCGACCTCGTCGAAGACGAAGGTCGGTACCTGCGTGGTGCCCGCCAGCGCGACCTCCACGGCCAGCATCACGCGGGAGAGCTCACCGCCCGATGCGCCCTTGTCGAGAGGACGGGGACTCATCCCGGCGTTGGCCGCCAGCAGGAGCTCCACGTCGTCGATCCCGGTGGCGGTGAAGCGCACCCGCCGACCGCCCACCTCCAGCGGGGCGCCCGTCGCGGGGGCACCGTGCTCGCCCTCGGTGACCACGGGCAGGTCGGCCGGCACCTCCTGCTGGGAGACCACGACCTCGAGGGTGGCGTGCGGCATCGCCAGCAGCGTCAGCTCGTCGGTCACCTCGCGCCCCAAGCGCACCGCGGCCTCCTGCCTTGCCGCCGACAGCTCCCCGGCAGCGGCGGCGAGCCGGGCCCTGAGGTCGGCCTGCTGGGCCCGGAGTGCGGCGATGGTGTCGTCGGTGTCCTCGAGGTCCACAAGGCGCAACGCGGCCCGGCCGGACCACTCGAGGACCTCGTCGATCGTCTCGCCGTACTTGCGGGTGAGGGCCACCAGGGCCGCTCTCCGCTCGCTCACCGCGGCGAGCCGCAACGGGTCGGTCTCCAGCCGACTGGCGTAGGAGGCGACGTCGGCCGCGAGGTCGGAGAGGAGGTAGGTCAGCTCCCCCAGACGCTCCGCCAGCTGACCGGCCTCGGGGTCGTGCTCACGCACCCCTTCCAGAGCGGAGCGCGCGCTGGAGGCCCGCCCCAGCGCGTCCGGCGCGTCCTGGTCGCTGGAGAGCGCCTCGCGCGCCACCTCGGCGGCCGTGCGCAGGGTGTCGGCGAAGCCGAGCCTCGACTCCTCCGCGGCGAGCGCCGCGTCCTCACCCGGCTCCGGGGAGACGGCCTCGATCTCCTGGAGGGCGAACCGGAGCTGGTCGGCCTCACGTGCCCGCTCCCGGGCCGAGGAGACCACCTCGTGCAGGCGCGTCTCTACCTCGGTGAGCCGGACGTGCAGGCTCTGGTAGGCGGCCAGGAGCCGCGCGACCTCCTCGCCCCCGAAGCGGTCGAGGGCCAGCCGCTGGGCGGCGGGGCGCAGCAGCCGGTGCTGGTCGGACTGGCCGTGGACCGCCACCAGCGGCTCCGCGACCGCGGCCAGCTTGGAGGCGGGCACTCCGGCCCCGCCGATCCAGGCCCGCGACCTGCCTTCGGCCGAGATGTTGCGGGCCAGCACCACACGACCCTCCTCGACCTCACCACCGGCGTCCAGGACCTCGGCGCTGAACGACTCCAGCCGACGCGCGTCGACGACCCCCTCGACCCGGGCCGCGCTCGACCCCTTGCGCACCGCACCGGAGTCGGCCCGGCCACCGAGCAGCAGCCCCAGCGCGGTGACGACCATCGTCTTGCCGGCGCCCGTCTCCCCGGTGATCACGGTCAGGCCGGGGCCGAGCTCCAGGGTCGATGACTCGATCACGCCCAGGGAGCGGATCCGGATCTCCTCAAGCATCGGCTCCGCCCTTCCCTGCCGTCTCGGCGACCTCCGTGATCGGCGGACGACGACGCTCGGCCGCGCCCCGCCACCCTTCGACGGAGAGACCGAACTTGGCCACCAACCGGTCGGTGAAGGGCGCCTCCTGCAGCCGGACGAGCCGCACCGGGTGCGCACCCTTCCGGACCTCGATCCGGGCCCCGGGGGCGAGGTCGACGGTCCGGCGCCCGTCGCACCACAGCACGCCGGCGCCTTCGGTGCCGGCGAGCACCTCGACGGCCAGCACCGAGGTGGGAGCCACCACCATCGGCCGGGCGAAGAGCGCGTGGGCGCTGATCGGGACCATCAGCAGCGCCTCGACACCGGGCCAGACCACGGGACCGCCGGCGCTGAAGTTGTAGGCGGTGGAGCCCGTCGGGGTGGCGCAGACGACGCCGTCGCAGCCCCACCGGGAGAGGGGTCGTCCGTCGATCTCGACCACCACCTCCAGCATCCGCTCCCTGGCCGCCTTCTCGACGCTGGCCTCGTTGAGCGCGAAGGTGCTGGCGACGAGCTCCTTGTCCTGGAAGATGCTCACCTCCAGGGTCAGCCGCTCCTCCAGGGTGTAGCGACGGTGCACGACGGCGTCGATCACCGACTCGATGTCGTCGACCTCGGCCTCGGCGAGGAAGCCGACGTGCCCGAGGTTGACTCCGAGCAGGGGCGTCCCGCTGAGGTGGGTCAGCTCGACGGCGCGCAGGAGCGTGCCGTCGCCACCCACGACGAGGGCGACCTCGCAGTCGAGACCCGGGTTCCCGCCCTCGTCCACCACCTCGACGACCGGCTCTCGGGAGGCAGGGTCGATCCCGAGGGCGTCGGCCTCGGCCCGCAGCAGACGCACCACCATGTCGTGGCCGGTCAGGGCGTCCACGAAGGCGCGCGCCACCTTCCTGGCCTCCTCACGGCCGGTGTGGGCCAGCAGGAGGACGCGGCGCACGGAGGCCTGGGGGTCGGTCACGCTCACACCTTCTCATCCGGAGGGGACAACGAGCTCGCGCGCTCGACCTCGGCCCTGATGGCGTCGTGGTCGATGGCGGGCGGCCCCTGGCGGAGCAGCAGGAAGAACTCCACGTTGCCCGAGGGCCCGGGCAACGGACTGGTGCAGACGGCCGCGGCCCCCCACCCCCGCTCCGCCGCGGCGTCGGCGACCTTCTGGACGGCCTCGGCTCGGAGCGCGGGGTCACGCACCACCCCGCCCTTGCCGACGCGGTCCTTGCCGACCTCGAACTGGGGCTTCACCATCAGCGCCAGGGCGCCCGAGGGCGCGGTGACCGACAGCAGGGCGTCCAGGACGAGCACGAGGGAGATGAAGGAGAGGTCGCCCACGACGAGGTCGACGGGCTCTCCCACGACCTCCGGGGTGAGGTCGCGGATGTTGGTGCGGTCGTGGACCACCACCCGGTCGTCCTGGCGCAGACGCCAGACCAGCTGGCCGTAGCCGACGTCGACCGCGAGGACCTCACGCGCCCCGGCCCTCAGCAGGACGTCGGTGAACCCGCCGGTGGAGGCACCGGCATCCAGGCAGCGTTTGCCCGCCACGTCCAGACCCTGGGCGGCGAAGGCGTCCAGCGCTCCCGCCAGCTTGTGTCCCCCGCGGGACGCGAACTCCGGCCGGCTCGCGTCCTCCACCACGACGAGGGCCACGTCGGTGGTGACGCCGGTGGCCGGCTTGGTCGCCACCACCCCCGCCACCTTGACCCGGCGCTCGGCGACCAGCGCGCTCGCGTGCTCCCGGGACCGGGCCAGGCCCCGGCGCACCAGCTCCTGGTCGAGTCTGAGGCGGCGCGGTGCCACGGCGGCGGCTCAGCTCTCCGCGACCGGGACGGAGCCCGACGCGGGGGTGGCAGGGCTGCCGGGGTCCAGGGCACGCCGCAGCCGCTCGTGCGCGCGCTCGAAGACAGCCACCTGCTCGGCGACCGGCAGGTCGTTGACCGACTCGATCTCCTCGAGCACGGCGTCCACCGCCGGGACGCCGACGCGTTCGGTGGCGGCCCGGCGCCCGGGCACCTCGCTGCCCTCGCCTGTGCCGTGGCGGGGCTCGTCGACGGCTTCGTGATCCATGCCGCTGAGGCTACCGGTCACCTCCGACGACCCAGCGGGGCGGACTCGTCAGCCGGGGGGCGCAACCCGCTGGTCTCGGCCACGGTCCCGGCGCTGTCGAGGTGCGCCCAGCCCGCCGTGGCGACCGCCCGCCACCAGTCCCCCGCCGAGCCGGCGCCGGCGACCGCCAGGCGCCCCGCCTCGGGTCGCGCCGTCCACCCACCGCAGGTCCAGCCCCCACGACCATCAGGAGCCGGCGCGGGGTGGGCCTCGAAGAGACCGGCCAGCGTCGGCGACAGGTAGGACGGACGCTGGTCGGGTGGTGCCGCGACAAGCTCGGCAAGACCGCTGACGCCCGTCAGCACCAGCAGCGAGTCCAGGCCGAGCGCGGCGGCCCCCGAGATGTCGGTGTCGAGCCGGTCCCCCACCATCAGGGGCGCGTTCCCCCCGATCCGGCGCACGGTCTCCTCCAGCAGCGGCGCGGACGGCTTGCCGGCGACCTTGGGCACCGCCCGGGCGAACTCGGCGATGGTGCGCACCAGGACCCCGTGCCCCGGCGCCGGACCGTAGGGGGTGGGAATCGTCAGGTCGGTGTTGCTGGCCACCCAGGGCAGGCCGTCCCGCACCGCCACCGCCGCCCGCATGACGTCGCGCCACAGCACGTCGGGCCCGTAGCCGGTGGCCAGCGCGACCACCGACGGATCGAAGGTCGCCACGGGCTCGAGCCCGACCGCGGACAGCGCCTGCCGCAGACCCTCACCCCCGAGCACCAGGATGCGGGCCCCGGGCCCGTAGCGGTCGACCAGCACCGCGGCCGCCGCTTGAGCGGAGGTCACCACGTCGCCCGCGCCGGCCGGGATCCCCATGCCGCCCAGCCGGGTGACGACCTCCTCCGGGGTCCGCGAGGCGTTGTTGGTGATGAACGCGACACCCACCCCCAGGTCCCGGAGCCGGGCCAGGTCGTCGGCGACGCCGGGCACCGGCTCGTCGCCGATGTAGACCACGCCGTCCAGGTCGAACATGACCAGGTCGTGCTGTGCGGTCAGGGGGTCCGGGCAATGACGCAGCATGGCTCCTCCGGTGTCCTTCCTCTCGGTCCCAGGTGTCGACGCCTAGGATTGTCACGATGACGGCTGAAGAGGTGGCGCGAGGTTTCGAGGTACCGCTCTCCCCGCGTCGCCCGGCACTCCTGCACCCGTTCCGCGCGTTGCAGCTCGCCCCCGATCACGGCGGAGAGCTGGGCAACCTGCGCCCGATGTCCCGACCCTACCGACAGGCCGCGCGCCGCCTCACCACCTGGGAGCAGAGCGGGCGACTCACCAGGGACGACGTGCGCGCGCTCCACCTGCACGAGTACACCGTGATGGGGGTGACTGTGCGAGGCCTCGTCGGAGCGCTCGATCTTTCGACCCGAGCCTCTCGTCCCGAGGATCGCGCGATCCTGCCGCACGAGGCCATCCACCCCGAACAGGCGGACGAGCTTGCCGAGCGCATGGCCGAGCTGGCCCTCAACCCGGCTCCGATCCTGCTGGTCCACCGCGGGAGTCCCGCGAACCGGCGGGCCCTCGACGCGGTCTCCCAGACACCGGCCGACCGCGACTACGTCGACCACGCGGGCCAGCAGCACCGTCAGTGGCGGATCACCGACCCTGATCACCAAGCGGAGCTGACCGCTGGCCTCGTCGAGAACCCGCTGCTGATCGCCGACGGCCACCATCGCTACGCGGCCTACCTCCGACTCCAGGAACGTCGTTCCGGCACCCCGTGGGACCGCGGACTCGCGATGGTCGTCGACCAGGCCGACACTCCCTTGCACCTCGGTGCCATCCACCGGGTTCTCCACGGCGTCCGTCTCGACGACGTCGCCCGGGCCGTGCGGGCCACCGGCGGGGAGGTGGCACATGCCCACCGGGAAGCCGCGATCGCCTCGCTCTCACCGCAGACCTGGGTGATGACCGACTCGACGACCTGGCTCACCGTCAGGCCCGGCAGCCACGCGGAGACGGCCGTGGAACACCTCCACGGCACGTTGCTCCCGCGGGTGCGCAACACCGGTCGGCTGACCACCTCCTACCGGCACACCGTGGAGGAGGCGGAGACCGAGATCAGGACGTCGACGGGCGTGGCGGTGCTCCTGCCCGCCCCGAGCTACGCGGAGGTGGAGCGCGCCTCACTCGAGGGACGGCTGCTGCCTGAGAAGGCCACCTCGTTCCAGCCCAAGCCCACCATCGGCGTGTACATGAGGGCCGTCCGCGACACCCCTGCTCGTTGAGCTCAGCCCGACCATCGTCGAGCAGGCCCCACGCTAGGCAAAGGCCGTGAAATGACGAAGAGGGACCGCCCTAAGGCGGTCCCTCTTCTCAAAGTATGTCCGGCGGCGTCCTACTCTCCCACAACCTCTCGGTTGCAGTACCATCGGCGCTGAAAGGCTTAACTTCCGGG
>NZ_JBZAJB010000012.1:0-63288 GCF_058215755.1 Nocardioides sp. Z50_6
ACCACATCATGTTGACGGGGCATAACAAACTAATTCGTCGACTATGACACACTGTTGAGTTCTCAAGAATCAATCGCACCCGACCGCAGATCTCTCGATCCTTGTACCGGGACAACCTCGCCAACTTTACTTGGCTGGACCCTCTTCGTCAAGACGAAGCCGATCCGGGCGGCCGCCGTGCGAGACCCTCCCCTGCTTCGGCCAAGAAGGCCAGTGGCGGGGAGCCGCTCGCGGCGACAGGTGAAACATTAGCCCACATCCTGCGAGAGCGCCAACTCGGGGGGTGCGTCTACGCGTTTGCCCAGGTCAGAGGCCCTTTGGGCGGTTCGGCACCCCGCGGCGTGCTGCCGGCCGGTAGGCCGAGACGGAGGCGGTTCCGGTGATCCAGAACCTCCAAGGCCGGTCCGCCGCGTGCCTCAGACCCACGCGTGGGCCGGCCGAGACGCTGCTCGAGGCGACCGGGGGCCCGAGACGCAGATGCCCTTGGAGGGACATCCCGTCGTCGGCCACGCCGAGACCCAGGCTCTGGACCAGGTTGGCCGGCCCCCGGGCCAGCCGCTCCGCGGGCAGGTCACCGCGGCGGGCCCGGGCCAGCTCCTCGCCCTCGACGACCTCCGCGGCGCGCAGGAGGACGGCGGATGCGTCGCCCTCCGGGCCGCAGACCACGTTGGCGCAGGTGTGCAGGCCGTAGATGCGGTAGCAGTAGAGGTGCCCGGGCGGGCCGAACATGGTGGCGTTGCGCCCGGTCTGTCCGCGGTAGGCGTGGGACCCGGGGTCACCCTCCCCCTCGTATGCCTCGACCTCGGTCAGCCGGAGGGTGACGCCGTTGACGCTCAGCAGGGCGCCGAGCAACCGGGGGGCGACGTCGAGCGCCGCCCCCGAGAGGAGCCGACGGGCCTCAGGCCAGCCGGTCACGGAGGGCCCGGGCGCGCTGCCCGACCTCGCCCAGCTGCTCGCGCACCCGCACGGGTGCGGTGCCCCCGCGGCCGTTCCGCGCCGCCACGGATCCCTGCGCGGTCAGGACCTCGCGCACCCGCGGGGAGAGGTCGGGCGAGATCTCGGCGAACTGCTCGTCGGAGAGCTCGTGCAGCTCGAGGCCGAGCTCCTCGCAGCGGCGCACGCAGGCGCCGGCGACCTCGTGGGCGACCCGGAAGGGGGTGCCCTCGCGCACCAGCCACTCCGCGATGTCGGTGGCCAGGGAGAACCCCTGGGGTGCCAGCTCGGCCATCCGTTCGGTGTTGAAGGTCAGCGTCGCGACCATGCCGGTGAAGGCCGGCAGCAGGACCTCGAGGGTGTCGACGGAGTCGAAGACCGGCTCCTTGTCCTCCTGGAGGTCCCGGTTGTAGGCCAGCGGCAGCGCCTTGAGAGTGGCCAGAACCCCGGCCAGGTTGCCGACCAGGCGGCCCGCCTTGCCGCGCGCCAGCTCGGCGATGTCGGGGTTCTTCTTCTGCGGCATGATGCTCGAGCCGGTGGACCACGAGTCGTGCAGCGTCACGAAGCCGAACTCGCGGGTGGACCAGAGGATGACGTCCTCGGCCATGCGGCTGACGTCGACCCCGATCATCGCGGTGACGAACGCGAACTCCGCGACGAAGTCGCGTGCGGCCGTGCCGTCCAGCGAGTTCGCGGTCGAGCCGGTGAACCCCAGCTCGGCCGCGACCGCCTCCGGGTCCAGCCCCAGGGTGCTGCCGGCGAGCGCGCCGGACCCGTAGGGAGAGTCGGCGGCCACCCTGGCGTCCCAGTCGCAGAGACGGTCGACGTCTCGCAGCAGCGGCCACGCGTGCGCCAGCAGGTGGTGGGAGAGCAGCACCGGCTGGGCGTGCTGGAGGTGGGTGCGCCCCGGCATGATCGCGTCCAGGTGCTCCTCGGCCTGACGCGAGAGCACGTCGACCAGGTCGAGCACCTGCCCGGCCACCACCCGCGCGTGGTCACGCAGGAAGACCTTGAAGAGCGTCGCGATCTGGTCGTTGCGGCTGCGCCCGGCGCGGAGCCGGCCCCCCACCTCCGGGCCGACCTCCTCGAGCAGCAGGCGCTCGAGCGCGCCGTGCACGTCCTCGTCGGAGGGCGCGGGCAGCAGGGCGCCGGCGGCGAACCGCTCCCCCAGCCGCTCCAGGCCGCCGATCAGGGCGGCGTGGTCGGCGTCGCTGAGCAGGCCGGCCACGTGCAGGGCGTTGGCGTGGGCCCGCGACCCGGCCAGGTCGTAGGGGGTGAGCCGCCAGTCGAAGTGCGTCGAGCGCGACAGCGCCTCGAGCTCCGGGGACGGGCCGCCGGCGAAGCGTCCGCCCCACAGCATGCCGGTGTTGGTGCCGCTCTTCTCAGTCACGTCGTGCTCCTCTCTCGCCCGGGCCGACCTCAGTCGGTCCCGGCCTCCATGGCCGCGTGGTCCAGCGCCAGCTCGGCGATGTCGCGCTCGGCCTGGGGGTTCTCCGCGATCCGCTCCGCACCGCCCTTCTCGATCTTGCCGAGCAGGTGACCGTTCTCCACGAGGACCTGGCCCTCATCGAGCGGCTGGGCCGCGTAGAGCTCCAGCTTGGCCCGGGAGTCGGCGATGTCGAGGTTGCGCATCGTCAGCTGCCCGATCCGGTCGGTCGGCCCGAAGGCGGCGTTCTCGGTCCGCTCCATCGAGAGCTTGTCGGGGTGGTAGGAGAACGCCGGGCCGTCGGTACGCAGGATGGTGTAGTCCTCGCCCCGCCGCAGCCGCAGCGTCACCTCGCCGGTGACCAGGGAGGCGATCCAGCGCTGGATCGCCTCGCGCAGCATCAGGGCCTGCGGGTCCAGCCACCGGCCTTCGTAGAGGAGCCGCCCGAGCCGGCGACCCTCCGCGTGGTAGTTGGCGATGGTGTCCTCGTTGTGGATCGCGTTGAGCAGCCGCTCGTAGCCCGCCCAGAGCAGGGCCATCGCGGGCGCCTCGTAGATGCCGCGCGACTTGGCCTCGATGATCCGGTTCTCGATCTGGTCGGACATGCCCAGCCCGTGGCGCCCGCCGATCGCGTTGGCCTCGTGGACCAGGGCCACCGGGTCGTCGTAGCGCGTGCCGTTGATCGCGACGGGGCGACCCGACTCGAAGCGCAGGGTGACGTCCTCGGTCTCGATGTGGACCGACGGGTCCCAGAACTTCACGCCCATGATCGGCTCCACCGTCTCCAGCGAGACGTCGAGGTGCTCGAGCGTCTTGGCCTCGTGGGTGGCGCCCCAGATGTTGGCGTCGGTGGAGTACGCCTTCTCCTTGCTGTCCCGGTAGGGCAGGCCCTGCTCGGTGAGCCACTGGCTCATCTCGGCCCGGCCGCCGAGCTCCTGGACGAAGTCGGCGTCCAGCCACGGCTTGTAGATCCGCAGGTCCGGGTTGGCCAGCAGCCCGTAGCGGTAGAAGCGCTCGATGTCGTTGCCCTTGAAGGTCGACCCGTCACCCCAGATGTCGACCCCGTCCTCGTGCATCGCCCGGACCAGCATCGTGCCGGTCACCGCGCGACCCAGTGGGGTGGTGTTGAAGTAGGCGCGCCCGCCGGAGCGGATGTGGAAGGCGCCACAGGCCAGCGCCGCCAGGCCCTCCTCGACCAGCGGGCCCCGGCAGTCGACGGCCCGGGCGATCTCGGCGCCGTACTCGGTGGCGCGGTCGGGGACACTGGAGATGTCCGGCTCGTCGTACTGCCCCAGATCGGCGGTGTAGGTGCAGGGCACCGCACCCTTGTTGCGCATCCAGGCGACTGCCACGGAGGTGTCGAGGCCGCCGGAGAAGGCGATGCCGACCCGCTCGCCGACGGGAAGGGAAGTCAGGACCTTGCTCACTGGTGTGTTCCTTGTCTTGGTTCGTGTGGGAGGAGGTGCGGGAGCTGGGGTTCAGGGCGCTTGAGAGCTGCTCGCAAGCGCCAAGAATCGTCGGGCGAGCTCCTCGCCACTCCCCTCGTGCCGTCCGATCACCAGCAATGTGTCGTCGCCGGCGATGGTGCCCAGGACGTCGGCCAGCTCGGCGCGGTCGAAGGCGGAGGCCAGGAACTGCGCGGCTCCCGGAGGAGTGCGCAGGACGACCATGTTCCCGGTGGACTCGGCGCTCACCAGGAGCTCCGCGCAGAGCCGGGCCAGGCGGTGGTGCGAGGCCGCGGTGGTCTCCTGCGGCGCCACGCCCCGCGCGCCGCCCTCGGCCGGCACGGCGTAGACCAGCGAGCCGTCGGCCGCGCGGACCTTGACCGCGTCGAGCTCGACGAGGTCACGCGACAGCGTGGCCTGGGTCACGTGCAGCCCGTCGGCGGCCAGCAGCTCCGCCAGCTCCGACTGGGACCGCACCTCGTGATGGGTCACCAGGTCGATGATGCGGCGCAGTCGCGCGCTCTTGGTCGTCGGAGTGCTGCCCATCTCGCTCACCCGCCGGACTCCAGCAGCCAGGTCAGCACGGCCTTCTGCGCGTGCCGCCTGTTCTCCGCCTCGTCCCAGACCACGCTGCGTGGGCCGTCGAGGACCTCCGCACTGATCTCCCGGTCGCGGTAGGCGGGCAGGCAGTGCATCACGATCGCGTCGGGGGCGGCCAGATCCAGCGTCGCGCCGGTGACCGCGTACGGGGTCAGGGCCGCCACCCGGTCGGCCGACTGCTCCTCGAAGCCCATCGACACCCAGGTGTCGGTGACCACCACGTCGACCCCCTCGACGGCCGCGCGCGGGTCCTCGACCACGACCGCGGAGCCACCGGTGCGATCCCCGATGCCCACCGCCCTGGCCACCACCTCGGGCGACGGCTGGTAGCCCCGCGGAGCACCGATGCGCACGTGCATGCCGGCCGTGGCTCCCGCGAGCAGCCAGGAGTTGCCCATGTTGCAGGCGCCGTCGCCGACGAAGGCGACAGTGGCGCCGGCCAGCTCGCCCCGGTGCTCACGGATCGTCAGGAGGTCGGCCAGCAGCTGGCACGGGTGGTAGTCGTCGGTGAGCGCGTTGACCACCGGGACGCCGGCGTGCCGGGCCATCTCCTCGAGCCGCTCCTGGGGGCCGGTGCGCCACACGATCGCCGAGGCCTGACGGCCCAGCACGCGGGCGACGTCGGCCACCGACTCCCGCACCCCGATGCCGGCCAGGACGCCGTCGACCACCATCGGGAACCCGCCCAGCTCGGCGATGCCGGCCGAGAAGGAGGTCTGGGTACGCAGCGTCTGCTTGTCGAAGACCATCGCCACCGTCCGCGGGCCCTCGAGGGGACGACGGGAGAAGGGCTCGGCCTTGAGCGCGGCGGCCAGGTCGAGCACCTCGGCCTGCTCGGCCGGGGTGAGGTCGTCGTCGGCCAGCAGGTGGCGCACCGGGGCGGTCATGCCCCTGCCCCCCGGGCCAGGAGGTCGGGCCACACGGCAGCCAGCTCGGCCACGTCGTCCTCGGTGATCACCAGCGGCGGTACGAACCGGAGGGTGGACGGGCCGGTGGCGTTGAGCAGGAACCCCGCCTCGCGCGCCGCGGCGACGACGGCGGGCGCGTGCTCGCCGTCCAGCTCAGCGGCGAGCATGAGGCCGGCACCGCGCACCTCGAGGACCTGGTTGGGCGCCGCGAGCTCGTCCGCGAGCCGCTTCCCGACCCGCCGCACCTGCTCGAGCAGCCCGGTCGAGGCCAGGGTGTCCAGCACGGCCAGGGCCGCCGCGCACGACACCGGGTTCCCGCCGAAGGTGGTGCCGTGGTTGCCGGGGGTGAAGAGGTCGGCCGCTGCCCCGGTGGCCAGGGTGGCCCCGATCGGGAGGCCGCCGCCGAGGCCCTTGGCCAGGGTGACGACGTCGGGCACCAGGCCCGGGACGACCTGGTGGGCGAACCACTCCCCCGTGCGCCCGATCCCGGTCTGCACCTCGTCGAACCAGAGCAGCGCCCCGTGCTCGGAGGTGATCCGCCGGGCGTCGCTCAGGTAGCCGGACGGCGGCACCCGGACACCGGCCTCGCCCTGGAGCGGCTCGAGGACGACGGCGGCGGTGCGGTCCGTGACGGCCGCGGCCAGGGCCTCGGAGTCGCCGTACGGCACCCAGGTCACCTCGCCGGGGAGCGGCTCGAACGGCGTCCGGTAGGCCTCCTTGGCGGTCAGCGCGAGTGCCCCCATGGTCCTGCCGTGGAAACCGCCCTCGGCGGCGACCACGTGGGTGCGACCGGTGAGCCTGGAGAGCTTGAAGGCGGCCTCGTTGGCCTCGGCGCCGGAGTTGGAGAAGAACACCTTCGTGCCGTGCCCGAGCAGCTCGGCGAGCCGCTCGGCCAGCAGCAGCTGCGGCTCGCTGGCGAAGAGGTTGGAGACGTGGCCCAGGGTGCCGAGCTGACGGGTCACGGCCTCCACCACGGCCGGGTGGGCGTGGCCCAGGGAGTTGACCGCGATGCCACCGAAGAGGTCGAGGTACGCCTTGCCGTCGGTGTCCCACACCCGCGCACCCTCGCCGCGCGCCAGCTCGAGAGACGGCGTGCCGAAGGTGTTCATCAGCGAGGCGGTGTAGCGCTCCTGCCACGTCACGACGTCTTCTCCCCTGCGCTCGAGTAGGCCTTGCGGATCTTGGTCTCCACGCCGGGGAGCACCTGGGTGCCGACCCCCTCGTCGGTGAAGATCTCCAGCAGCACCGCGTGCGGCTGGCGGCCGTCGACCACCGTGGCGCGCTGCACCCCGTTCTGGACGGCGTTGAGGCAGGCTCGCATCTTGGGCACCATGCCGCTGGCCAGCGAGGGCATCAGCTCGGCCAGCGCCTCCGGGGCGATCTCCTGGATGACGTCGTCGCTGTCGGGCCAGTCGCGGTAGAGGCCTTCGACGTCGGTCAGCACCAACAGCTTCTCGGCGCCGAGCGCCGCCGCCAAGGCAGCCGCGGCGGTGTCGGCGTTGACGTTGTGGACCAGGCCGTCCTGGTCGGGGGCGACCGAGGAGATGACCGGGATGCGCCCCGCCTCGAGGAGGTCCTGGACCGCCTCGGGTCGCACGGAGGCGACCTCGCCGACCAGGCCCAGGTCGACCTGCTCGCCGTCGACCATGGTGTTGGCCGGCTCGGCGGTGAAGAGCCCGGCGTCCTCGCCGGAGAGCCCGACGGCCAGCGGCCCGTGCTGGTTGATCAGGCCGACGAGCTCGCGCTGCACCTGCCCGACGAGCACCATCCGGACCACGTCCATCGCCTCGGGGGTGGTGACGCGCAGCCCGCCGCGGAACTCCGACTCGATGCCGAGCCGGTCCAGCATCGCGGAGATCTGGGGGCCTCCGCCGTGCACCACGATCGGCTTGAAGCCGGCGAACCGCAGGAAGGCGATGTCCTCGGCGAAGGCGACCTTCAAGGAGTCGTCGATCATCGCGTTGCCGCCGTACTTCACCACGATGGTGCGGCCGTGGTAGCGCTTGAGCCAGGGCAGGGCCTCCGCGAGGGTGGCGGCCTTGGCGGGGTCGGGGGCGTTCTTGCTGCGTTCTGTCATGAGCTGTACGCGCTGTTCTCGTGGACGTAGGCGTGGGTCAGGTCGTTGGTCCAGACGGTCGCCCGCTGGTCGCCGGCCTTGAGGTCGACCGTCACGGTGACCTCGCGGCCGGAGAGGTCCACCTTGGCGGGGTCCTCGGCGGGGGTGGAGCTGCGGCAGACCCACACGCCGTTCATCGCGACGTCCAGGTCGGCCGGGTCGAACGCCGCCGCGGTGGTGCCGACGCTGGCCAGCACCCGGCCCCAGTTGGGGTCCTTGCCGAAGACCGCAGCCTTGAAGAGGTTGCTGCGGGCGATGCTGCGACCGACCTCCACGGCGTCCTCCTCGCTGGCCGCGTTGAGCACGGTGATCGCGATCTCGTGGTCGGCGCCCTCGGCGTCCTTGAGCAGCTGCATCGCCAGGTCGGTGCAGGCGCGGGCGAGCGCCTCGGTGAAGTCCTCGGGCGTCGGGGTGATGCCCGACGCACCGCTGGCCATCACGGTCACGGTGTCGTTGGTCGACATGCAGCCGTCGGAGTCGAGGCGGTCGAAGGAGACGCGGGTGGCCGCCCGGAGCGCGGCGTCGAGGTCGCTCGCCGGGACCACCGCGTCCGTGGTGAGCACGACCAGCATGGTGGCGAGCTGCGGCGCGAGCATCCCCGCGCCCTTGGCCATCCCCCCGATCGACCAGCCGGCGCCCTCGACCACCACGGTCTTGCTCACCGTGTCGGTGGTCATGATGGCGGCGGCAGCGTCGGTGCCGCCCTCGGCGCTCAGACCGGCGTGCGCGGCGTCGACCCCGTCGAGCAGGAGCTCACGGGGATTCGCCAGGCCGATCAGGCCCGTGGAGCAGACGACGACGTCGATGGCGCCGATGCCGAGCCGGTCCGCCACCCGCTCGGCCACGGCGTGCGTGGTGGCGAAGCCGTCGGGGCCGGTGTAGCAGTTGGCGCCGCCGGAGTTGAGGACGACGGCGCGGACGACGCCGTCCTTGACGACCTCCTGGCTCCACAGCACCGGGTTGGCCTTGCAGCGGTTGGCGGTGAAGACGGTGGCCGAGTCGAAGGTGGGCCCCTGGTTGACCACCAGGGCGAGGTCCTTGCCACCGCTGGTCTTGAGGCCTGCGGTGACGCCGGCGGCGAGGAAGCCGGCGGGGTGGGTCGTGGTCATGGTGCGAGTCCGATCGTGTTGAGTCCGGTGGTCTCCTCGAGCCCGAGGGCGAGGTTGAGGCATTGGACGGCGGCCCCCGCGGTGCCCTTGGTGAGGTTGTCCACCGCGCCGACCGCCACGAGTCGTCGGGCGTCGCGGTCGACCGTGACCTGCAGGTGCACGGCGTTGGAGCCGACGACCGACTTGGTCTGTGGCCACTGGCCGAACGGCAGCAGGTGCAGGAAGGGCTCGTCGGCGCAGAAGGCCGCGTAGGCCTCGTACGCCTGCTCAGGACTCACGTCGCGCGCCAGCGGCGCCGAGACGGTGGCGAGGATGCCGCGCGGCATCGGCACCAGGAGCGGGGTGAAGGAGACCCGCACCTGCGCGCCGTGGACCGAGGTCAGGTTCTGGACGATCTCCGGGGTGTGCCGGTGGGCTCCGCCGACCCCGTAGGCCGAGGCGTTGCCCATCACCTCGCTGCCGAGCAGGTGCGTCTTGGCGGCCTTGCCGGCCCCGGAGGTCCCGCTGGCGGCGACCACCGTGACGTCGGGGGTCACCAGTCCGGCCGCGAGGGCGGGGGCTGCCGTGATCGTCGAGACGGTGGGGTAGCAGCCCGGCACGGCGATGCGCCGCGCACCGGCCAGCAGCTCGCGCTGGCCGGGGAGCTCGGGCAGGCCGTAGGGCCAGGAGCCGGCGTGAGCCGAGCCGTAGAACTTCTCCCAGGCCGCCGGATCGGTCAGGCGGAAGTCTGCGCCGCAGTCGATGACCACGGTCCCCTCCCCCAGCGCCTCGGCGACCTCGGCGGACTTGCCGTGCGGCAGCCCCAGGATGACGGCGTCGTGGCCCGCCAGCACCTCGGCGGTGGTCGGCTCGAGCACGCGGTCCGCCAGGGGCACGAGGTGTGGTGCGAGCGAACCCATGGTCTGGCCGGCGTTGGAGCCCCCGGTCAACGCCCCGATCTCGACGTCGGGGTGGCCCAGCAGCAGGCGCAGCGCCTCACCCCCGGCGTACCCGCTCGCTCCGGCAACGGCGACCTTCACTTTCCCACTCACAGTGCATATCTATACCAGCATTTGCATTGTCATGCAGAGGGAGGGCCGAGGAGCAGTCGGGCGACACCTCGCCCGGCCAGGTCGTCGTGGCGCACGCGTACCCGGAACTCCACCCTCTCACTCGCCCGCACGCGCACCGTCACGCGGCGCGGCCGGGGCACGGGGACCGTCCTGACCACGGTCCAGCGCCCCCGGCGTCCAGCCGTGCGGACCTCCACCACGTAGTGGGTGGCGTGGCGGCTGCGCGCCCACCGCAGGACCACCTTGGTGCCCGACGACCGGGAGGCCCTGAACCAGGCCGGAGCGGCGGGCCGCGGGCCACCGGGGGTCCCGGTCACCGGCTTCGACGGAGCACCCGGGCCGGCGGGTCCGACCGCGCGCACGACGACCTTGTGACGCGCACCGGAGCGCAGCCCCGTCACCAGGAGACGAGGCGCCGTGGTCGGGTGCGCACGCCACGCGGCGCCCCGCCGTGGACCTCGCACGGAAACCAGGTAGGACGTCGCCCCCGGGACCCGGCGCCAGCGTGCGAGCAGGCCGTCGCGGCGCTTCTCGACCTTGAGGCCGCGTGCCGGCGCCGGCGGGGCCCACAGGGTGATCACGTTGCTGGCAACGTCGGCGAGCGAGAGCCGGTAGTGCTTCCACGGCAGGATCCAGAAGGCGTACTCGTGGCCGGGCGTGAGGCCCTGGATCGTGGCCGTGGTGCCGAGCAGCTTCTCGTGGTGCAGGACCGGCCCTCCCCCCTCGGTGAGGTCCTGGGCCCACAGCTGGTGCGCGGTGGCTCCGGGCGCCGGGACCCACCGGAGCTGTGGGCCGGCCGCCACCTGGGCGCCGTCGAGCCGGGACGCGCTGCGCAGGCCGTCCGCGGGCATCGGGGCCGGCCTGGGATAGGGCTCGCCCACACCCAGCGCGGCAAGCGCATCGGCCACCGCCACGGCGATCTTGACCTGACCCGAGGTGTCCGGGTGCATGCTGTCCCAGGTGTCCTCCGCGACATCGAACCCCGCCGCGGCCCGGGCCACCGCCACCGGCGAGGTCTCCGTCGACCAGCGGGCCGCCTCCTCGAGGAGCAGCGCGTTGTAGTGAGAGACCCCGGGGACGTCCAGCGTCGTGACCTCGACGACGACGATGCGCAGGTCCGGGCGCCAGGCCCGGGCGCGCTCGACGACCCTCCCCATCTCCGTCACGGTCTCCACGGGCCCCAGTCCCAGCCACGCAAGGTCGTTCGTCCCGAGGGCGATCACCAGGACGTCGGGGTCCTGGGCGGCCATCAGCGCATCGAGGGAGAGCTGAGGCAGCGCGAGGGAGTCACCCCACTGCGCGGCATGGTCGGTGTCGAAGTCCGGGTCGGCGTAGTGCGGGGACGACCCGGAGGCGTCGTCGTGGAGATCGTTGTTCGGGCCGACCAGGTCCGCGTCGGTCCCCACGGCGGCGAGGTGGCGGTCCAGGAAGTAGCGCCACGTGTAGTCGCCCGAGGAGCCGTGACTGCTCGAGTCGCCCCGCACGGCGATCCGGAGGGCGGCCTCCGGCACCACAGCCCCGCTGTCGGCCCCCGCAGCCGACCCGGTCCCGGGCGTCGCGGTCGCCAGCACGACGAGGAGCGCAACGAGGGCTTTGGCCAGGGCGGACACCCACACAGGGTCTCGCGGCCGGACGCCTCTTCGCAGGAGAACCCGACCGAACTACGGTGATTCGATGGATCACCTGCGGCAAGGCCCCATCCCCGGCGGGACCACACGCCTGGACCCGACGCAGTACCTCAGGCACCTGAAGACGGAGACGGCGCGATTCCGCGACGTCCTCGAGGCGGCGCCGGGCGACGCCCGGGTCCCGAGCTGCCCCGACTGGGACGCCGACGACCTGCTGTGGCACCTCGGAGAGGTGCAGCACTTCTGGTCCGAGGTGCTGCGCCGACGTCCCGCTCCGCCCGACGAGGGGGCGCAACCCGAGCGGCCCGGCTCCCGCGCCGAGCTGCTCGCCTTCTTCGACCGGGCGAGCGCCGACCTGCAGCAGCAGCTCGCCGGCGGCAGGCCCGAGGAGGAGGCGTGGACGTGGTCGCAGGACCACACCGTCGGCTTCGTGCTGCGCCGTCAGGCACACGAGGCCCTGGTGCACCGGCTGGACGCGGAGCTGACCGTGGGCGCTCCGACCGCCCTCGACCCGGTCCTGGCCACGGACGGCGTCGACGAGGCGCTGACCGTGATGTACGGCGGCTGCCCCCCGTGGGGGTCGCAGGAGCCGACCGACTTCCACGTCTGCATCGACTGCACGGACACCGACGCCCAGGTATGGGTCAACCTCGTGCGGTTCACCGGCACGCATCCCGAGCGCGGTACGAAGTACGACGAGGACGACCTGCGGGTGGTGCCGGACCCCGGGCACGAGCCGGCGGCGGTGGTGCAGGGCCCGGCGGGCGATCTCGACGCCTGGTTGTGGCACCGGGCCCCCGACGACGTGCTCCACGTCGTCGGGGACCCGGGCGTGCTGGCCAGGTTCCGCGCGGTCCTCGCTCAGCCGATCACCTGAGCAGCGGACGGCGTTGCGGGCTCAGGCGGTGCAGGTGTTGCGGTAGTCCGACACCGCGCCCGACGTGGAGGGCCGGGGGCCGGGGCACAGGAACTGCCGGTAGCGCTCGTCGTCGTCCACGTAGAGCTTGAGCCAGCTGATCGTGCTCGAGGCGATGGTGGTGTTCTCGCTGTTGGGCGCGAAGTGGCTGGCGTTGTTCAGCTCCAGGTAGGCCTTGGGGGTCGAGGACGGGATCGACTGGTAGAAGGGGATCGCGTGCGACCCGACGGCCGCCACGCTGTCGCTCTCGGCGCCGATCACCAGGCTGGGCGTGCTGATCTCGGGCCAGCTCTTGTCGAGGTTCCACGGAGTGAGGCCGATGGTGGCCTGCAGGGACGGCCGGTCCTTCGCGGCCTCCAGGGTGCCTCCACCGCCCATCGAGTGACCGATCACCGCCAGGCGGTTGGGGTCGACCCGCTGCCGGACCGTGGCGCTGCTGCTCCGCACCACGTAGTCGAGGGCGGCCAGGAGCTGGTCACCGCGCTGTCCGGGCTGGTCGAGGCGCGACTGGGTGTTGAAGGTGATCACCACGAAGCCCTGCGACGCGATCCGGGGACCGAGCCAGGAGATGGTCGACTCCGAGGCCGTGTAGCCCGGCGAGACCGCGACCACCCCGTAGGTCCCCTCGCTGGTCGAGGTCGGGTAGGTGATGGTGGCCGAGCCGAACCCCGGGGTGGACAGGGCCGAGACGGAGGTCGAGGAGACCGCGAACGGACCGCGCCGTGCCTCGATGCTGGATTGCGAGGGGTCCGGCCCTCGCTCGTACGGACTCTCCGCCGCGGCGGGACCGCTCGGTCCCACCAGGACGGAGAGACCGACGAGCAGGGACAGGATCGCGCCGGACAGGCGCTTGGAGTGCCTCATGGATGCTCCCGAGAGGGCGGGGGCGGCGATCGCCCCGGTGGATGTGACACCAGTCACGCTAGGAAGCCGGAGCTCTCTCCACCATGGGCGCGTCGCCCAGTTCTGGCGGTCTCAGCGCAGCCCCGTCCCGGCCCCGCCCGGCCGCCAGGTCACCCGTCGGCGCTCAGCGCTGGACGGCCCCGGTCGACTCGGTCGCCCGCGCCACGGCGGCGGCCCGGGCGGCAGCCGCCTCACCCTCCTTGAGGGTGCGGTCGGGTGCCCGGAACCGCAGCGCGTAGGCCAGGGACTTGTGCCCCTCCCCGACCTGCTCGCCGGTGTAGACGTCGAAGAGCCGGACCGACTCCAGGAGGTCGCCGGCGCCCTCGCGCAGCGCGGCCTCGACGTCGGCGGCCGGGACCGACTCCTCGACCACCAGGGCGACGTCCTCCTTCGCCACGGGATAGCTGGAGAAGACGGGCGCGGGACGGAGGTCGACCGCCCGGTCGATGAGCACGTCGAGGTCGACCTCCGCGGCGACGCTGCCGCGCGGCAGGCCCACCGCGGCGCACACCGTGGGGTGCAGCTCGCCGGCGTGGCCGATCACCTGTCCGCGCACCGACAGCTCCGCGCAGCGTCCCGGGTGCCAGGGGGCGTGCTCGACCCCGCGAGCCTCGACGAGCAGGCCGACCGAGTCGGCCAGCGCGCGGACCGCGTCGACCGCGTCCGCCCACGAGACGGCCCGGCCCTCGCCCCACCAGCCGGACGCGTCGGCCTCACCGACGGCCACCAGCCCCAGGTGCAGCGGCTGGCGGGGCAGCGCGGCCTCCAGGGCCGCCAGCTCGTCCTCGGTGGGTCGCCGGTCGACCGGGAGGATCGGCGCGACGCCGCCGGTGGGCAGGGTGACGGTGGCGGTCTCGAAGAGGCCGAACGAGGTCGCGCCGAGGCCGACGTTCTTCGCCGCCGCGCGCAGCAGCCCGGGCAGGACCGTGGTGGTCATGCAGGGCGCCTCGTTGCTCAACGGGTTGGCCAGCCGCAGCGTGTCGCGGCGGGGGTCACCCGCCTCGATGCCCAGGGCGTCGAGGTCGGCCTCGCCCACGAACGGGAAGGTGACGACCTCGGTGTATCCCTCGCCGGCCGCTGCCCGCGAGAGCCGGCGCCGCAGGCGCTGCGTCCGGGTCAGTCCGCGGCCGGCCGGCGGCACCGGCACCACCGACGGGACCCGGTCGTAGCCGACGAGCCGGATGACCTCCTCGGTGGTGTCCTGGGGATCGGTGAGGTCGGGGCGCCACGGCGGGGGAACGACGCTCAGGGAGCCGCTCCCCGTCACCTCGCAACCGACGGCGCGGAGCGCCTCGACGCACTCCTCCTCGGAGATCTCCATCCCTGAGACCCGGGCAGCGAGGTCACCGGCCACGGTGATGGTGGGCATCGCGGGCGGGGTGCCCACGACGGTGACACCGGCGTCGGCCCGGGCCCCGCCGTGGGTGACCAGCAGCTCGACGACCCGGTCGGCCGCGGCCTCGCAGATCGTGGGGTCGACGCCCCGCTCGTTGCGCTTGCCGGCCTCGGAGGTGATCTTGTGGCGCTTGCCGGTGCGGAACATCGAGACGGCATCCCAGTGCGCCGCCTCGACCAGGATCGAGGTGGTGGTCTGGGAGATCTCGGTCGTCTCGCCGCCCATCACCCCGCCGAGCCCGATGATCCCCGAGTTGTCGGTGACCACGAGATCCTCCTCCGACAGCACCCGCTGGGTGCCGTCGAGGGTGACCAGCCGCTCGCCGGCGGCGGCGCGGCGCACCACGAGGGGGCCCTGCACCTTGTCGGCGTCGTAGCCGTGGATCGGCCGGCCGGTCTCGAGCATCACGTAGTTGGTGACGTCGACCGCCAACGAGATCGAGCGCATGCCGGCGGCCTCCAGGCGCTCGGCCATGAAGCGCGGGGTGGGGGCGGCGGGGTCGAAGCCGGTCACCTTGCGCGCCACGAAGACGGGGCAGCCGGCCTGGTCCTCCAGCACCACCGGGTGACCCTGGTCGTTGGCGGGCGGGCAGTCGCGCAGCGCCGGGTCCCGGAAGCCGGTGGCGCCCTCGACGGAGACGGCCACCTCGCGGGCGATCCCGCGCAGGGAGAGCGCGTAGGCCCGGTCGGGGTTCACCTCGAACTCGATGATCTCCTCGTCCAGGCCGAGCACCGCGCGGACGTCCTGGCCGGGCTCCCCGGCGTCGGCGGGCAGCACGATGATGCCGTCGTGCTCCTCCCCCAGCCCGAGCTCACGGGCCGAGCAGATCATCCCGGCCGAGACGTGGCCGTAGGTCTTGCGGGCGGAGATGGCGAAGTTCCCGGGGAGCACGCCGCCGGGGAGGATCACCACCACCAGGTCGCCGGGGGCGAAGTTGTGGGCACCGCACACGATGCCCTGCGGCTCACCGGTGCCGTTGGCGTCGCCGACGTCGACGGTGCACCAGTTGATGGTCTTGCCGTTCTTCTGCGGCTCGGGCTCCATGGTCAGGACCCGGCCGATCACCAGCGGTCCGGTGATCTGGGCGCCGGGGCTGTCGATCGCCTCGAGCTTGAGCCCGGTGGCCGTCAGCCGGCGGGTGAGCTCCTCGGTGGTCACGTCGGCGGGGACGTCGACGTACTCCTTGATCCAGGAGAGGGGGGCCTTCATCGTCTTCTCCTCAGATCTCGGTGCCGAAGGCGGAACTGAAGCGCACGTCGCCCTCGAAGAGCGGGCGCAGGTCTCCCAGGTCGTGCCGGAACATGAAGGACCGGTCGATCCCCATGCCGAAGGCGAAGCCGGAGTAGACCTCCGGGTCGACGCCGCAGGCCACCAGCACGCGCGGGTTGACCACGCCGCAGCCGCCCCACTCGATCCACCCCTCTCCCCGGCAGGTCCGGCACTCCTCGGGGTTCTCCCCGCGGCACACGAAGCACTGCAGGTCGACCTCGGCGGACGGCTCGGTGAAGGGGAAGTAGGAGGGGCGGAAGCGGGTGCCGATGCCCTCGCCGAAGAGGCGAGCCGCGAAGTGGTCCAGGGCGCCCTTGAGGTGGGCCATCGTGATGCCCTCGTCGACCACCAGGCCCTCGACCTGGTGGAACATCGGGCTGTGCGTGGCGTCGTACTCGTCGGTGCGGAAGACCCGGCCGGGGCAGGCGACGTAGATCGGGGGCCGGCGGGTCAGCATCGTGCGGGCCTGCACCGGCGAGGTCTGGGTGCGCAGCACGACGTGGTTGCCGGCGGGCTCGGTCCAGAAGGTGTCCTGCATGGTGCGGGCCGGGTGGTCCGGACCCAGGTTGAGGGCGTCGAAGTTGAGCCACTCGGCCTCCACCAGCGGACCCTCCGCGATCTCCCAGCCCATGGAGGTGAAGATGTCGGCGATCAGCTCGGACTGGAGCGTCAGGGGGTGGCGCGAGCCGCGCCGGCGCCGGGTGGTGGGGAGAGTGACGTCGACCGTCTCGGTGCGCAGCATCCGCTCCTCGTGCTCGGCCTCCAGCGTCTCCTGACGCTGGGCCAGCGCCTTCGACACCGCGCCCCGCGCCTGGCCGACCCGCTGACCGGCCTCCTTGCGCGCCTGCGGCGGGAGCGCGCCGATCTCGCGGTTGGCGAGCGCCAGCGGCGAGCGGTCGCCCGCGTGGTCGAGCCGGACCTGCTTGAGTGCGTCGAGGTCGCCGGCGGCGGCGATCGCGGCCAGGGCCGCGTCGCGCATCGCTTCGACCTGCTCGGCCTTGAGCGGGGTCACCTCGACAGGGTCGTAGTCGGTGTTGGGGCCGGACATGGCTCCCTTTCCAGCGGTGATGGGGACTCGTCAGAGTCTAGGGCGGATCTGCACGGACCCTCGCGCTGGGACCCGGGGGCGGGAGCACCGCGCGGCACTCGGGCGGGTCGGCCGCGGTGACACCCGGGAGCCGTTCGAGCTCGCGCTGGGCGCGGGAGCGTGACCACGTCCAGTCCTGCCACCCCTGCTCCTCCCCCGCCGCCCCAGTGGAGCCGGAGGTCCGCAGCGCCAGCACGCACCGGGCCACGTCCTCGGGGAGGCGCTCGACCAGGACCGGCACGGCGTCGTCGGAGAGCTCGGAGAGGTAGGCGGCGTCCAGGTTGCCGGTCCGCTCGTAGAGCTCGATGTTGCGCTCGGCCACCCAGGCGTCGGGGTTGACCAGCAGCAGCCCGAGCAGGGAGAGGCCACCGGAGAGCAGGGCGAGGCGCGGCACCCACGCCGTACGCCCGAGCAGACCCAGCACCAGCACCGCCGCCACCACCAGGCCGAGCCATCCCTCGAAGACGTTGACCACCAGCCGCAGGGTGGTGAACCCGTAGGCGTCCTGGTAGACCGCCATCCGCCCCAGCGCCGAGGCGACGACGCCCAGCGCCAGGACCCCGAGGAGCCCGGCCGCGGCCTGCAGCAGGCGACGGTCGCCGGCGTCGGGGCCGACCCGTCGCGCCGCCGCCCAGACCACCAGCAGCGTGAGTGCGGTGGCCACCACCAACTGCCCGAAGCCCTGGTGGGCGTAGTCGGCATAGCTCAGGTCGGCGGTACGGCGGACGTAGGCGTGGCCGCCGAGCACGACCCGGGCCTGGGCGGCCACGAAGACCACGAAGACCGCGTCGACGGCGAGCAGGGGCACCAGCCACTCCCAGCGCGACCTGGCCGGGACGAGGGCCGTGGCCACCGGATCCACCCGGGCCGGGTTGCGGGCCAGGTAGGCCGCGGCCAGCGTCATGCCGAAGACCGCCAGCGTCACGAAGACCCGGGCCACCGCCTCGTCGAAGCCGGCCTCCGGCACCAGCGCGTCGAGCCAGCGGGCGAAGGTGAGGTCGGCCGAGGCGAAGAGGAGCGCGAAGACGGAGGCGGCCAGGACGGAGACGAGCACCGTCCGGACCACCGCGGGACCCCGGCCCCGCGTCCCGACGAGCCGGAGCGTGCGGCCGAACCAGGGCAGCCCACGCAGGCCGGCGACCGGCCAGGCGACGCCGCTGAGGAGTATCCCCCGGAAGGTGCGGGCGCCCGTCACCCCGGCGAGGAAGACACCGGCGGCGGTCAGGACGGCGAGCACCGCGAGGCCCTGGTTGGCCCGCAGCGCCACCGTGGAGACCAGGGCGGCGGCGAGCACCCCGCAGGCGAGGGTGAACCGGTCGGAGAGCCGCGCGGAGGCCAGCCCGGCGCACAGCCCGGCCGCCAGCAGCACCAGGGTCCAGGAGAGGCCGGGACCGGAGAACGCCACCGTCGCCCCCGCCAGCACCCCCACCGCGAGGGCGCCCAGCACCGGCCGCAGGTCGGCCCCCGGAGCCCGCTCCGGCCACACCTGACCGAAGAGCTGGTCCAGGGCGGAGACCGGCACGGTCGTCGGCTCGGGGCCCGCCGTCGGCGGCGGCGCGGACCGGGTGCCCGGTGTCCGCGGCCCGGCGTCACCGGCGTCGCCGCCGACGGCTGCGGGGACTGCTCGGACAGGGGCGGCGGACGAGCCGGCGGGGGCTGCGGGGGCGCCGGCGGGCAGCTCGAGGCGGAGCCGGGCGCCACCCTCCGGTCCGGGGTCGACGAAGCGCAGGGTCCCGCCGTGCAGGCCGGCCACCCAGCGGGCGATCGCCAGGCCGAGGCCGGTGCCCCCGCCCGTGGGGTCGGTGCCGAAGCGCTCGAAGACGCGCTCCCGGTCGGCCGCCGGGACGCCCGGCCCCTGGTCCCGGACCTCCAGCCACCAGCCCTCCTGCTCCTCCGGGCGGGTCGCAGCGGGCCCCGCGGGCCCAGCGGCGACCGTCACCCCGCCCTCCGGCGGGGTGTGGCGGGCGGCGTTGTCCAGGGCGTTGACCAGGAGCTGACGCAGCCGGGCGGGGTCGACCAGGACCGACATGCCCGGCGGCACCTCCACCCGCACCGGTGCCTCACGGCCGGCGCGGCGCACCTGGTCCACACACTCCGCGACGAGCTCGGCGAGGTCGGTCGGGGCCGGGGCCAGCTCCACGACACCGGCCTCCAGCCGGGAGAGCGCGAGCAGGTCGGCGACCAGGTCGCCGAGGCGCTCGGCCGTGCCGAGTGCCTCGGCCAGGTGTCGCCGGTCGGCCGGCACCACGCCGTCGACCAGGTTCTCCAGCTGGGCGCCCAGCGCGGCGACCGGGGTGCGCAGCTCGTGGGAGACGGTCGCCACCAGGTCACGGCGCTCCGCGTCGGCCCGGGCGAGGTCGGCGGCCATGGTGTTGAACGCGGCGGCGAGCTGCCCCACCTCGTCGGTGTTGGGGGTCACCACGCGGATCGCGTAGTCCCCGCGGGCCATCTGCTCGGAGGCATGCGTCATCTCGCGCAACGGGGCGACCATCCCGGCGGCCAGCAGCTGGGTCACCGCCAGCGCCAGGAGCACCGTCACCGGGAGGCCGAGCCAGGCCGGCACGCCGGCGGCCGCTCCCACCGTGGCCACCAGGGCGGCCACCAGCACCGAGGCCGCGACCAGCGCGCCGAGCTTGGTGCGGATCGACCCCAGCGGATCCAGCGCGCTCACTGTTCCCCCTCCGGGCGTTCCAGGGCGTAGCCGACGCCGTGCGCGGTCCGGATGCGGTGCACGCCGATCTTGGCGCGCAGCGCCTTGACGTGGCTGTCGACCGTCCGGGTCCCCGACGCCTCGGCCCAGCCCCAGACCCGCGCGAGCAGCTGCTCACGGGTCAGCACCCGTCCCGGCTCCGCGGCCAGGCAGGCCAGCAGGTCGAACTCGGTGGGCGTCAGGTGGACCGCCTCGCCGGCCACGGTGGTACGCCGTGCGGCCCGGTCGACGCACACCGCGCCCACCACCAGCGGCCGGAGACCGGACGCGGTGCTGGCCAGCTCCTCGGCCCGCTCCACCCGGCGCAGCAGGGCGGCCACCCGCGCCACCACCTCCCGCATCCGGAAGGGCTTGGTGAGGTAGTCGTCCGCGCCCACTCCGAGGCCGACCAGCACGTCGGCCTCCTCGTCTCGGGCGGTGAGCATCAGCACCGGGACGGGGCGCTCGGCCTGGAGCCGACGGCAGACCTCGTGGCCGTCGTAGCCCGGCAGCATCACGTCCAGGACCACGACGTCCGGGGGACTGGCCGCGGCCCGGGCGACCGCGCCGGGACCGTCGAAGGCTCGCTCCACCTCGTAGCCCTCGGCGACCAGGCGGTCGGCCAGCGCCTGGTTGATCGCCGCGTCGTCCTCCACCACCAGGACCACGCGTCGCGCGCCGCCCACCGTCTGCGCCACCGTCTGCACCATGGTCACGACCCTAGGAGCCGAGCCGTGTCGGTGGTGGTGACGACTCGTGGAGGTTCGGTGCAGATCCGGGCAGGTCCTGGCGCTTCCGGGCAGACGCCCTCACTCGGGTCGGCGGTCCTCCCCCGGCCACTCGATGGTGACCCGGGCACCGCCGCCGGGACGGTCGTCGATGGAGAGGTGCCCGCCGTGGGCGCGGGTGAGGCCGTGGGCGATGTACATGCCCAGGCCGGAGCCGCCGGCCGCGCCGGAGGTCCAGAACTTCGTCAGCACCCGACGGCGCAGGGCTTCCGGGATGCCCTCACCCTCGTCGGTGACCACCAGGACGGCTCCGGCGCGCTGGTCGGCCGCCGCCCTCTCCAGGTGGACCCGGACCGTGCCGTCACCGTGCCGCACGGCGTTCTCGACCAGGTTGGTGACCACCTGGGTGAGCTTGTCGGGGTCGGCGAACACCCCCACACCGCCGGCGGGCGCCTCGAGCACCAGCGTGCGCGAGGTCGCGGCCTGCACCGAGTCGACGACGCGGCGCACCAGCACCTCCGCGTCGACCTCACGCGGATAGAGGCTGAGCCGGCCGGTGTCGATGCGGGCGACGTCGAGGAGCTCGGCGATGAGCCGCGCCAGCCGGTCGGCGTCGGCGTTGACCGTCTCGAGCATCAGCTTCTTCTGCTCGTCGCTGAGCTGGTCCCAGCGGTTGAGCATGGCCTGGACGAACCCCTTGACCCCGGTCAGCGGGGAGCGCAGCTCGTGCGCGACGGTGGCGACGAGGTCGGAGCGCTCGCGGTCGAGGCGCTCGCGGCCGCGGCCGCTGCGCAGGCAGACCGCCACCTGCTCGACCGGCGCGTGGGGCGCGGGCCGGTGCATCCGGGCGCTGACCAGCACCTCGCCACCGCTGGGCAGCAGCCAGGACTGCTCCGGCACCCCGGTCCGGGTGCCGAGGCCACCGTAGGGCGCGTTCCAGGCGCACCAGTCCCGGCCGGCCTGGTCGACCAGGGTCAGCACCTCGGTCAGCGGGCGGCCCTGCACCGCAGAGCCGCCGAGCATCTCCCGGGCCACCTTGTTGAGGGCGGTGACGCAGCCATCGGCATCCGACACGACGACCCCGTCCGGGAGCAGGTCCAGGGTGGTGTCAGTCACGCGGAGCATCTAACCAGCCGACCGGGCGCAGGCCCGGCTGCGGCGCGCGGGCGCCCGCCTCCCGGACCGGCGGCCGGGGTCAGGCGGAGGGACGCTGTGCCCGTGCGCTGGCGTAGAGGCAGACGGCGGCGGCGGTGGAGAGGTTCAGGCTCTCCGCCCGGCCGTGGATCGGGATGGCCACCCGGGCGTCGGCCGTGGCGGAGACCTCGTCAGGAAGGCCGTGAGCCTCGTTGCCGAAGAGCCAGGCGGTGGGCCCGGCGAGGTCGGTCCCGAAGAGGTCGCTCTCCCCCGAGCCGTCGGCCGCGAGCACCGAGACCCCGGCCCCACGCAGCGCGGCCAGCACCGCCTCGAGGTCGGGCTCCACCACCACGGGCAGGTGGAACAGGCTGCCCACCGACGCCCGCACCGCCTTGGCGTTGTAGGGGTCGACGGAGCTGCCGGTCAGGACGACGAGGTCGGCCCCCGCCGCGTCGCTGACCCGGATCACCGCACCCGCGTTGCCCGGGTCGCGGATCTCGTGGCAGACGGTGACCAGGCGCGGGCCGCCGTGGTCGCCCGCCAGCTCGAGCGCACGCGAGATGGTCACGTCGAGGAACCGGCAGACCGCGACGACGCCGGCCGGGGTGACGGAGTCGGAGAGGCCGGCGAGGGCGCGGTCCTCCACCAGGGTGAGCCGCGGCGCGGGCTCCAGCAGGGCCGCGAACTGGTCGGCGGCAGCCACCGAGGCGAAGACCTCGACGACGCACCCCGGGACCGAGAGGGCACCCTCGACGGCCTTCGGACCGTCGGCAAGGAAAAGCCGCCGCTCGGTGCGGACCGAGCGGCGGCTGAGCTTCCTGGCCTCCTTCACGCGGGCGTTGCCCGCGGACAGAGGAGTCACCACAGCGTGGTCAGGAGGCCTTGGGGGCGTTGACGTCCTCGGGGAGGGCAGCCTTCGCGGCCTCGACGAGAACGGCGAACGCGGGCGCGTCGTTGACGGCCAGCTCGGCGAGGATCTTGCGGTCGACCTCGATGCCGGCCAGGTTGAGGCCCTGGATGAAGCGGTTGTAGGTCATCCCGTTGGCGCGGGCGGCAGCGTTGATCCGCTGGATCCACAGCTTGCGGAAGTTGCCCTTGTTCTTGCGGCGGTCGTTGTAGCTGTAGACCAGCGAGTGGGTGACCTGCTCCTTGGCCTTGCGGTAGAGCCGCGACCGCTGACCGCGGTAGCCGGAGGCGCGCTCGAGGACGACCCGGCGCTTCTTGTGGGCGTTGACTGCCCGCTTGACGCGTGCCATTTCTTACTCCTTGTTGCTGTCTGTCACCCCGGTCGGCGGACCGGGAGGAAGTGTGAGGGGGTGAAGAGCGGTCAGAGACCCAGCATCTTCTTGGCACGCGGAACGTCAGCCTTGGCGACCTCGACGGTCCCGGTCATCCGACGGGTCACCTTGGAGGGCTTCTTCTCCAGGTTGTGACGCTTGCCGGCCTTCTCGCGAAGGATCTTGCCCGAACCGGTCACGCGGAAGCGCTTGCCGGCACCGGAGTGGCTCTTGTTCTTGGGCATGTCGATGCTCTCTCTTCTCGTGGTGCGTACGACGACCGGGCCGGGTCGCCGAAGTATGGGTGGGTGCTCAGGCCTCGATCTCGGGGTCGAGGTTCTCCGAACGGCCGCGCTCCTTCTTCTGGGCGATCTTGCGGCCCGCCTCGGGCGCGAACGCGGCGCGCTCCTCGGCCTCGGCCGCGGCCCTCTCGGCGGCCTTGGTCTCCTTGGCCGCCTGCATCTCGACCTTGGCGTCGGCCTTCTTCTTGTTCGGCCCCAGGACCATGATCATGTTGCGGCCGTCCTGCTTGGGCGCGGACTCGACGAAGCCCAGCTCCGCGACGTCCTCGGCGAGCCGCTGGAGCAGCCTGAAGCCGAGCTCGGGACGGTGCTGCTCGCGACCGCGGAACATGATCGTGATCTTGACCTTGTCACCGGCGCTGAGGAAGCGGACCACGTGGCCCTTCTTCGTCTCGTAGTCGTGAGCGTCGATCTTGGGACGAAGCTTCATCTCCTTGATGATGACGTTCGTCTGGTTCCGCCGTGCCTCACGGGCCTTCTGGGCGTTCTCGTACTTGAACTTCCCGTAGTCCATGAGCTTGCAGACGGGCGGACGCCCCTGGGGAGCGATCTCGACGAGGTCGAGGTCGGCTTCCTGGGCAAGCTTGAGTGCCTGGTCGGTCGGCACGATGCCGACCGTCTCGCCGTTGGGTCCAACGAGACGGACCTCGGGAACCCGGATCCGGTCGTTGATACGCAGCTCTGTGCTGATGTGTCCTCCAGTGGTCTTGTGCGAGGACACCGTCTCCGAAATGGACGATGGCTCCCGCTCGTTCCAAGCGGAAGCCAGTCAGACGCATCCCCCAGCACAACTCCGGGAACACTCCGGAACCACCCCACGGGGTTGTTCCGTGACCGGACCCGACGACCTTGCGCGGTCGGTGCGGGTGGGAGACGTCTTGCAAGCCTCCGCTTGGTGACGGGCCCGTGGTTCCGGGCACGTCGGGTCAACTCCTCGATGCTACCCGAGGCGGTCCGCCGGCGCCAAGCCGGCGCCGGACCGCCTCACTCGCCGGGCCGCAGCCAGCCGTAGCGGTCGCCCACCTGGGCCAGCTTCCAGCCCGCGGCGAACGCCTCGAGGTCCTGTCCCTCCAGCACGAAGGGGCTGGGACCCGCGACGTCGACGACCAGGGCGTCCGCCTGCTCCTGGACCGCGCTGAGCGCGGCCACCTCGGCCGTCACCGGCACCGGACGGGCCTGCGGGTCCCAGGCGGCGAGCGACTGGGTCGAGGTGAAGGCGAGCAGCGCCAGCCTGCCGTCTCCCCCGGTGAGCAGGACGGCGGCCATGTCGCTGGACTTGTCGTGGGCCAGGCCGGCCTCGTCGATCTCCACCTCCCCCAGCACCGCCACCACGGGGACCAGCAGGCGGCTGCCGGCCAGGGCGGAGACGGCCGCGGCGAAGGCGGCCGGCGTGCGGTCGAAGGAGGCCAGCGCCGAGACCACCGCGGGGTCCGCCTCTCCCGTGTCGCCGGGGAATCCGGGCTTGAGGATGCGGGCGCCGTCGAAGCGCGGGGAGTCGGCCATGATGTCGCCCAGCCTAGACAACGGTGTGGGACCCTGGGGCCGTGGACGAGGTGACCTGGAGCGCACTGACGCTGACCCTGACCCTGGTCGGAGCCATCTACACCTGGTGGGCGGCCCGCAACAGGGGCGCCGCCGCGGCCACTCGCGGCGCGGCCTTCACCCTGCTGCCGGCCGCGGCCTGGCTCACCGGCACGTTGGAGATGTTCACCGAGATCGGCGGCTCCGTCGCCGACTGGGCGACCCATCTGGTGCTGAGCCCCGTCGTCTGGTCCGGGGTCGGCCTGGCCGGTCTCTCGGTGCTGCTCTTCCTGGTCTCGGGCTACCTGCGCGGCCGTGAGCTGGCGCGCGGCCCCCGCAGCCGCGAGGAGCTGCCCCGCGCCGCCACCGGCCGGACCCTGCCCCCCGCCGCCGGTGGCAAGGAGACCGGGGGCAAGGGGAAGGGGCGCCGGGCCGAGCCGGTCGACGACGAGCTCGCCGACATCGAGGCCCTGCTGCGCAAGCGCGGCATCACCTGATGAACACCGCCCTGATGGAGCGCAGCCGGCTCTGGAGCCGGTTGCGGGAGGCCACCGCGACCCTGCCCGAGCCGCCCGCCACGCCGCTGGCGGTCGTCGACCTCGACGCCTTCGACGCCAATGCCGCCGACCTGGCGCGCCGCGCGGGGGCCACCCCGATCCGGGTGGCGTCCAAGTCGCTGCGCGTCCCCGCACTGATCTCCCGGGCCCTGGCACGACCCGGCTTCCGCGGCGTGCTGGCCTACACCCTGCGCGAGGCGATCTGGCTGCACCGCGAGGGCATCACCGACGACGTGGTGGTGGCCTACCCCACGGTCGACCGGGCGGCCCTCGCGGAGCTCGTCGCCTCCCCGGCGACGGCCGCGGCGGTCTGCCTGATGGTCGACGACGTCGCCCACCTCGACGTGGTCGACTCGCTGCGCGCCTCCAAGGCGGTCCAGATCCGCGTGGCCCTCGACGTCGACGCCGGGCTGCGGGTCGCCGGTCAGCACGTCGGACCCAAGCGCTCCCCCCTGCACGACGCGGCCTCCGTCGCCGCCCTGGCCGACCAGGTGGCCGGGCGCGACGGCTTCCGGTTGGTCGGGGTGATGACCTACGAGGGCCAGGTCGCCGGGGTGCCGGACGACGTGCCGGGTGAGCGGGCCCGCTCCAGCGTGGTGCGCCGGATGAAGGCCGCCTCCGTGCGCCAGCTCGCCACCCGCCGCAGCGAGGTCGCCGACGCCCTCGCTCCCTACGGACCCCTGGAGTTCTGGAACTCCGGTGGCTCCGGCTCGGTGGAGACGAGCGCCGCGGACCCGCACGTCACCGAGGTGGCCGCGGGCTCCGGCCTGCTGGTCCCCGGCCTCTTCGACCACTACCGCTCGTTCCGACCGCGACCGGCGGCCTTCTTCGGCGTGCCGGTGACCCGTCGTCCCGGACCCGGCGTCGTCACGGTCCACGGCGGCGGGCTGATCGCCTCGGGACCTCCCGGCGCCGACCGCCAGCCCGTCCCCTGGTGCCCGCCCGGTCTCGAGCTCACCGGGCTGGAGGGAGCCGGGGAGGTCCAGACGCCGCTGACCGGCCACCCGGTCGGCGGGCTGGCGATCGGCGACCTCGTCTGGTTCCGGCACGCCAAGTCCGGCGAGCTCTTCGAGCACACCCCCACCGTCCACCTCCTGCACGGCGACCGGATCGTCGACTCGGCGCCCACCTACCGGGGCGCCGGCCAGGCCTTCTGAGGGATCGGACGGTGGAGTCGGCCGCCGCTCGCAGCGGCGCGGCAGGGACGGCCGGGACGGTCGACGCGGCGACGCCGCGGCGGGTCCTCGAGCTCGTCGACACGGCCGCCGTGCGACCGCCCGTCCTCTGCGTGGACGGCCCGGCGGGCGCGGGGAAGACCACGCTCGCGGCCGCGGTGGCCGCGGCACGGACCGGCACCAGGGTGCTTCACCTCGACGACCTGCTCGCCGGGTGGGAAGGCGGCCTGGACCGGCTGGCCGCCGACCTGGTCGCCGACGTCCTGGCGCCCTGGCACGCCGGCCGCAGTGCCCGTCCTCGACGCTTCGACTGGCGCGCCGGGCGCTTCGCGGAGCGGATGCTGCTGGCCCCGGCGCCCCTGCTGGTGGTGGAGGGGGTGGGCGCCGGGTCCCGGATCACGGCCCCCTACCGGAGCGCCCTGGTGTGGGTGGAGGCCCCGCCGACGCTGCGCCACGCCCGGGGGGTGGCCCGGGACGGTGACGACTTCGCGCCGCACTGGCACAGGTGGGCGGAGCGGGAGGAGCGGCACTTCGCGCGGGAGGGCACGCGGGCACGCGCGGACCTGCGGCTGTCCACCGCGGCGCCGGCCGCGGACCAGGTGGGCTCCCGCTGACCTCGGGCACGAGGAGGTCGTATCCGGGTTCGCGGGACATGTCGGCCCGCACCTCCTAGGCTCGCGGACATGTCGTCTCGGACCACCTCCCCCGGTCGTCGCGCCGTCCTGCGCGGAGGCACTCTGGCGGCCGGCGCCACGGTCGCCCTGGCGGCGCCCTCCGCCGCCGCTCCCCGCTACCGGCCGCGCACCTGGGCCGAGCGCCCCCTGCTGGAGAAGCAGGACCGCCACCTGGTGAGCCGGTTCAGCTACGGGATCACTCCCGAGCTGGCCAGGGAGGTACGCCGCAAGGGCGGCGCCCGTGCCTGGTTCGCCTGGCAGCTGAAGCCGTCAAAGGTCTCGGACAAGACCCACGCGCGCACCGCCACGTGGTGGCCGTTGCTCAACCACGGCCCCCTCGCCCTGTGGCAGAACCACTCCGACGGCATCCGCGGCGGCTGGCTGGTGATGGAGGACTACCAGCGCTGGGTGATGGCACGGCGCATGCACTCCCGGCGCCAGGTCCAGGAGACCATGGCCCAGTTCTGGGAGAACCACCTCAACGTGCCGACCAACGGCGAGCAGTGGTTCCTCTACCGCCGCGACTACGGCGAGACGATCCGCCGCAAGGCGCTGGGCCGCTTCGACGACCTGCTGGTCGCCGCCATCACGCACCCGGCCATGCTCATCTACCTCGACAACGCCAGCTCGACCGCCACCCGCCCGAACGAGAACCTCGGCCGCGAGCTGCTCGAGTTGCACACGGTGGGCCGGGGCAACTTCGACGAGGACGACGTCAAGGCGTCGGCCCGCATCCTGACGGGCTGGCACGTCGACATGTGGCGCAGCTGGGAGGCGTCCTACCGGTCGGACCTGCACGCCACCGGGCGGGTCCGGGTCAAGGGGTTCTCCGACCCCAACGCCGCCGCCGACGGGCGGGCCGTCACCCGTGCCTACCTGCGCTACCTCGCCCACCATCCCGACACCGCGGAGCGCATCGCGCGCAAGCTGGCCACCAAGTTCGTCGCCGACGACCCGCCGGCGCGCCTGGTCGCCCGGCTCGCGAAGGTCTACCGCGACCACGACACCGAGATCAGGCCGGTGCTCGAGGCGCTCGTCGACTCCCGCGAGTTCCGGCGCTCCATCGGCGACAAGCTCCGTGACCCCGCCGAGGACGTGGTGGCCACCTACCGCGCCCTGCGGGTGCGGGTCCGGCCGCCCTCCGCCTCGGACTCCGCGGCCAACGCGATGCTGTGGCAGGCCCAGACGGTGGGGGCCATGCCCTTCTCCTGGCCCCGCCCGGACGGCACCCCCCTGACGAACGCGGCCTGGTCGTCCACCTCCCGGCTGCTGGCGTCGCTGCGGATGCACTACTCCATGGCCGGCGGCTGGTGGCCCACCAAGGACATCTCCTACCGCCCGGCCAAGGCGTGGGTGCCGAAGTCCGGGATGCGCTTCGACGAGCTCGTCGACCACCTCTCCCGCGAGCTGCTGCACCAGCCTTCGACCGCCTCCCTGCTCAAGGCCTGCTGCGAGGCCACCAACCTGCGCCCGAGCGAGAAGATCACCCACGACCACCCCCTGGTCCGGTGGAGCATGGCCAGGCTGCTCACCACCTTCCTCGACTCCCCGGAATTCTTCGTCAGGTGACCGCCATGACCTCCTCCCCCGACCTCCCCCCGGGCCGCGACGCCTCCTGCTGCGCCGAGTTCTCCGAGATGACCCGGGCCTCGCGCCGCGCCTTCCTGGGCGGCGCACTGGCCGCCGGGGTGGCCACCACGTTCGGCACCGCCGTCGTCCAGCCGGCCGCGGTCGCCGCCTCCGGCAAGGCCCGCGGGGTGGTGGTGGTGCTCTCGCTGCGCGGTGCCGCCGACGGGCTCTCGCTGGTCGTCCCGCACGGCGACCCGGTCTACGCCCAGGCCCGTCCCCGGCTGGCCGTGCCGGCCGCGTCGCTGATCGCCGCGGACGGCTTCTACGGCCTCCACCCCGCCCTCTCGCCGCTGCTGCCGCTGTGGGAGGCCGGAGCGATGGCGTGCGTGCACGCCGCCGGCCTGCCGGCGCGCAACCGGTCGCACTTCGCCGCCATGGAGGAGCTCGAGGACGCCGCCCCCGGCGCCGCGACCCGCACCGGCTGGCTCAACCGGCTGGTCGGCGCGCAGCCGCTCGGCACCCCGCTCCAGGCCATGCACCTGGGCGGCAGCTCACCCGCCTCGCTCTACGGGCCGGCACCCCACCTGACCACCCGGAGCATCGCCGACGTGGGCATCGCCGGAGCCGACCAGTGGGACGTCCACGGCGGCCGGGTGAAGTCGCTGCACACCCTGTGGGACAAGCGGCAGACGCATCTCGCGAGGTCGATGCGCGCCACGTTCACCGCGGTGGGCGACTTCGCGCCGGTCAAGCAGGCCGAGAAGACGCCGCAGAACGGGGTCACCTACCCCACCCACGACCTCGGTCGCGCCCTCGGCGAGGTGGCGCGCATCGTGCGCAGCGACGTCGGCGTCGAGGTGGTCACCGTCGATCACGGGGACTGGGACATGCACACGGGCGTCGGCACCGTCGCCAGCGGCGCGATGAAGAGCAACGCCGAGCAGCTGGCCGGCGCCCTCGCCGCCTTCTTCGCCGATCTCGGCGACCTCGGCCAGGGGGTCACCGTCGTCTGCGTCAGCGAGTTCGGCCGCCGGGTGCGGGAGAACGCCAACTGGGGACTCGACCACGGCTACGGGACCGTGATGCTCCTGCTCGGCGCCGGGGTGCGGGGCGGGTACCACGGCACCTGGCCGGGACTGGTCGACGGACCCGACTCCGACCTGCTGGTCACCACCGACTACCGCAGCGTCCTCGCCGAGGTGGTCTCGGTCCGGTTCGGGGCGAGCATCGCCCAGGTGTTCCCCGGCTTCACCCCCGCCCGGGTGGGAGCGATGCTCGGCCGCTGAGCGAGCCGCCACCCGGCCTCACCCGGCGCCGCCGGGACGGGGCTCAGCGGTCCAGGCAGGAGCGCAGCTCGCGCAGCGCCTTCCTGGCGCGGTCCCCGTCGGAGCCCTGGATCGCCATCAGCGGCACGGTCGTGCCGTCGCTGAGGTCGATCGTCGCCCAGGGCGACCCCGGCGGCATCCGGACCGCGACGACCTGCGCCCAGCCCAGCTCGCGGCGCCGGTACCCGTTGACGACCACCAGGCCCTCGGCCCGGGCGACCACACGGGAACGGGCCAGCGCGTGACCGACGGAGAGCGCCATCAGCGCCAGGACGAGCATGGTGCTCTTCTGGAACAGCGTGAACCGGGCGCGGATCGACTCGTCGAAGCCGAACCAGGCCGCGGCACAGACCACCAGCAGCATCACGGCGCACGCGGTGGCGGCCAGGCGGACGCCGAGCGGGCGCCAGGTGTGCGGGAGCCGCGGCGGCTCAGAGACGACAGGCATGGACATCGGTGAGCAGGATGCCACGAGCACCCAAGTCGTAGAGCTGGTCCATCAGGCGCTGCGCGCCCTCCCGCGGGACCATGGCGCGGACCGCGACCCAGCCCTCCCGGTGCAGGGGGGAGACCGTCGGGCTCTCGATCCCGGGGGTCAGCGCGACCGCGTCGGTGACCTGCTCGGTGCGGATGTCGTAGTCCATCATCACGTAGCTGCGGGCGACCAGCACGCCCTCGATGCGGCGGCGGAAGACCTCCAGCCCGGTGTGGGGCGTGCCCCGGCGGGCGATCAGCACCGCCTCGGAGGAGAGGATCACCTCACCGAAGACGGCCAGGCCGGCGGCGCGCAGCGTGGAGCCGGTCTCAACCACGTCGGCGATCACGTCGGCGACGCCGAGCTGGATGCTCGTCTCGACCGCGCCGTCGAGCCGGAGCACCGTGGCCTCGATCCCCTGCTCGTCGAGGAAACGCTGCACCACGCCCACGTAGGAGGTGGCGATGCGCTTGCCCGCCAGGTCGGCCAGGTCGGCGTACCGGCCGGCCGGACCGGCGAAGTGGAACCGCGAGCGCCCGAAGCCCAGGCCACGCACCTCGTCGGCCTGGGCGCCGGAGTCGAGCAACAGGTCACGCCCGGTGATCCCGACGTCGAGGGTGCCCTCGCCGACGTACAGGGCGATGTCGCGCGGCCTCAGGTAGAAGAACTCGACCCCGTTCTCGGGGTCGACCAGCGCGAGCTCCTTGGTGTCGCTGCGCTGCCGGTAGCCGGCCTCGCGCAGGATCTCCGAGGCGGCGTGGGAGAGGGCGCCCTTGTTGGGCACCGCGACGCGCAGCAGCGCGCCGTCGTGGATCTCGGTCATCGGGTCAGAGCCTCACAGGTGTGCGTAGACGTCGTCGAGGCTGATGCCGCTGGCCAGCATCAGGACCTGGGCGTGGTACAGGAGCTGGCTGATCTCCTCGGCGGCCCGGTCCTTGCCCTCGTGCTCGGCGGCCATCCAGGACTCGGCGGCCTCCTCGACCAGCTTCTTGCCGATCGTATGCACCCCGGCATCCAGGGCTCGCACGGTGCCGGAACCATCGGGACGGGTCCGAGCGAGCTCGTTGAGCTCGTCCCACAGACCTTCGAACGTCTTCACACGCCCAGCCTAGGTGGTGGTCCGGGCGTCAACGACGCCGGTCCACTCCGGCGGCCGGCTCGTCGCCCGCGTCCCGGTGCAGGTCCCGGTGCAGGTCCCGGTGCAGGTCCTTGAGCAGGCGCGCGGTGGCCAGCGCCGCCGAGGCGGCCTCGAGGCCCTTGTCCTCCGAGGACCCGGGCAGTCCCGCGCGGTCCAGGGCCTGCTCCTCGGTGTCGCAGGTCAGGACGCCGAAGCCCACCGCGACACCGTGGTCGAGGGCGACCCGGGAGAGGCCGTCGGTGGCGGCCGAGCAGACGTACTCGAAGTGCGGGGTGCCGCCCCGGATGACGACCCCCAGGGCCACGACCGCGTCGTACCCCCGGGCGCCCAGCGCCGCCGCGACGACCGGCAGCTCGAAGGTGCCGGGCACCCGCAGCTCCAGCGGCGCCTCCACGCCGGAGTCGGCCAGCGCGCGCCGGGCGCCGGCCAGCAGGCCGTCCATCACCTGGGTGTGCCAGCTGGCGGCGACCACCGCCACCTTCAGGTCACTGCCGTCGACCGGCTCGTGGGTGGGTGCTCCTGCGCCGCTCATGCCTGCTCCTCGAGGTCGGGAAGGTGATGGCCCATCCGGTCCCGCTTGGTCAGCAGGTAGGCCAGGTTGTGGTCGTTGGGGTGCGGGGTGAGCGGCACCCGCTCGGCCACCCGGATCCCGAAGTCCTCGAGGCTGCGGGTCTTCTCGGGGTTGTTGGTCATCAGCCGCACCGCGCCGACGCCCAGGTCACGGAGCACCTGGGTGGCAGCGCCGTAGTGGCGCGCGTCGGCGGGCAGCCCCAGGTCGAGGTTGGCGTCGACGGTGTCCCGGCCGCCGTCCTGGAGCTGGTAGGCCTGCAGCTTGCCCACCAGCCCGATCCCGCGCCCCTCGTGGCCGCGCAGGTAGACCACCACGCCACGACCCTCCTCGGCGATCCGGGCCATCGCCTCGTCGAGCTGCGGTCCGCAGTCGCAGCGCCGGCTGCCGAAGACGTCACCGGTCAGGCACTCCGAGTGGACCCGGGTCAGCACCGGCTCGTCCCCGCTGATGTCGCCGCGGACCAGGGCGACGTGCTCGGAGTCGTCGATGGTGATCCGGTAGCCGTGGGCGACGAAGTCGCCGTGCCGGGTGGGCAGCAGGGTCTCGGCCACCCGGTCGACGTGCATCTCGTGGCGGCGCCGGTAGCGGACCAGGTCCTCGATGGAGATCATCGCCAGCCCGTGCTCGTCGGCGAACTCGCGCAGCTCGGGGCCGCGCTTCATGGTGCCGTCGTCGTTGACGACCTCCACCAGCACCCCGGCGGGGGTGAGACCGGCCAGCCGGGCCAGGTCGACCGCCGCCTCGGTGTGACCCCGCCTGACCAGCACGCCGCCCTCCCGGTAGCGCAGCGGGAAGACGTGGCCGGGCCGCGTCAGCTCCCACGGCTCCGTCGCCGAGTCGGCGAGCACCTTGGCGGTGTGCGCCCGGTCGGCGGCGGAGATGCCGGTGGAGACGCCGTCACGGGCGTCGACCGAGATCGTGTAGGCGGTGCGCAGCTTGTCCTTGTTGTGCGGCGTCATCAGCGGGATCTCCAGCCGGTCCAGCATCTCGGCCGGCATCGGCACGCAGATCACCCCGCTGGAGTGCCGGATGGTGAACGCCATCAGCTCCGGGGTCGCCTTGCTGGCGGCGAAGATGATGTCGCCCTCGTTCTCGCGGTCCTCGTCGTCGACGACGATCACCGCCCTGCCGGCCGCGATGTCGGCGACCGCCCGCTCGACACTGTCCAGTCGGATGCTCACGCGTGCGCTCCTTCTCCTGCTGCCGGCTCCGGCAGCGAACCGTCCCGGTTCCGGGACTCCTCGTGGTCCTCCGCCCGCCGGGCGGCCCGCCACCAGACGGCGAAGCCGACCACCACGAAGGCGGCGTAGACCAGGTACATGACGGCGGTCGGGTAGTAGCCGGCCTGCATCAGGGTGGTGACCCCGACGACGTCGACCAGCACCCAGACCAGCCAGAACTCCACCCATCCCCGGGCCATCCCCCAGGTCGCCAGCATCGAGCCGGCCAGGATCCAGGCCTCCGTCGCCGGGCCCCAGGAGCCGAGCCGGGTCAGCGCCCAGTACGCCACGGCGTAGCCGACGAGGCCGACCACGAGCAGCTGGCCGCGCTCGCCCCAGGTCGCCCAGCGCGGGGTGATCGCCCCGCCGTCCGCGGCGCCACCGGCCCGGTGGGCCCGGCTCCAGCGGACCCAGCCGTAGAGACTGACCGCGGCGAAGAAGACCTGGCGCCCGGCCTGCCCCCACAGCGGCTCGGAGACCACGTTGCTCAGCTCGCCGGTGGCGAAGACCCCGAAGAGCAGGACGTTGCCGACCAGCCCCACGGGCCAGGCCCAGACGTAGCGACGCATCCCCAGGACGGCGCTCATCAGCCCGAAGACGTTGCCGATCACCTCCGGCGCGCTCAGGCTGCCCCCGGGGACCGGGATGGTGCCGTGGACGAGCCACTCCAGGATGATCATGGCCTCTCCCCCGCCGGCAGGTAGGCGCGGACGAGCTTGGCCACGTGCTTGGCGATCATGTCGGTCTCCAGGTTGACCCGGTCGCCGGGCTGCCGGAAGCCGAGCGTGGTGCGGGCGAGCGTCTCGGGGATCAGGCTGACGGTGAAGCTGGACTCGCCGACGTCGACCAGCGTGAGGCTGACCCCGTCGACCGCGATCGATCCCTTCTCCACCAGGAAGGGCGCGAGCTCGGCGGGCAGCGAGACCTCGACCACCTCCCAGTGCTCGCTGGGGGTGCGGGAGAGGACCTCCCCCACCCCGTCGACGTGGCCCTGCACGAGGTGACCGCCCAAGCGGGTGGCCGCGGTGACGGCACGCTCCAGGTTGACCCGGTCGCCGGGCGCCACGCCGGCCAGGCTGGTGCGGTCCAGCGTCTCCTGCATCAGGTCGGCGGTCCACAGGTCGACGGCGCCGCCGGGTCCGCTGGACCCGGTCTCGCTGACGGTGAGGCAGCAGCCGTTGACGGCGATGGAGTCGCCCAGGTGCACGTCGTCGAGCACCGTCGCCGCGGCGATGGTCAGGCGCAGGGCGTCGCCCTGGTCGAGCACGGCGTGCACGGTGCCGAGCTCCTCGACGATTCCGGTGAACATCTCAGGAGTCCTCTCGGGCGGGGTCCCGGGGAGCCGGGACCTCTCGCGGGGTCATGGTGAGGCGGAGGTTGGTCTCGGGGCCTTCCCCGAGGACGGTGACGTCGAGGACGTCGAGGTGGAGCGCGTCACCGATCGTGGTGATGCCCAGGTCGCCCACGGCGCAGCGTCCGGCGCCGAGCAGCATCGGGGCCACGTAGGTGACGACCTCGTCGACCAGGCCGGCCGCCAGGAAGGCGGCGGCCAGGGTGGGACCCCCCTCGAGGAAGACGTGCTGGCGGTCGAGGGCCCGCAGCCGGGCGAGCGCCTCGTGCGGGTCCCGGGTGCGGAGCCGGACCGTCTCGGCCGCGTCGTCGAAGACCCGGCGATCCTCCGGCAGCTCGCGCAGGCCCATCACGGCGCGGAGCAGCTGGCGGGGCAGTGGCCGGTCGTGCTCGTCGCGGACGGTCAGCTGCGGGTCGTCCACGGCGACGGTGCTGGTCCCGACCAGGATGGTGTCGCAGAGCGCACGGAGCCGGTGGGTGTCGACCCGGGCGGCGGGCGAGCTGACCCAGCGGCTGGTGCCGTCGGCGGCGGCGCTCCGGCCGTCCAGGGTGGTGGCGAACTTCCAGGTCACGAAGGGTCGACCGTGCTCCACGGCGAAGCTCCACACCCGGTTGACCGCGCGGGACTCCTCGGCGAGCACGCCGCCGAGCACCTCGACGCCGGCCGTCCGCAGCGTCTCGGCGCCGCCGCCCGCCACCGGATTGGGGTCGGCCTGGGCGTAGACGACGCGGCGCACGCCCGCCTCGACCAGTGCCTGGGCGCAGGGGCCGGTCCGACCGGTGTGGTTGCAGGGCTCCAGGGTGACCACGGCCGTGGACCCGCGCGCGGACTCCCCTGCCCGGGCCAGGGCATCGGCCTCGGCGTGCGCGGTGCCCGCGCCACGGTGGAAGCCCTCGGCCACGACACCGCCGTCCGCGTCGAGCAGCACGCACCCGACGCGGGGGTTCGGTCCCAGCGGGACGCCGGGGGTGACGGCGAGCGTGAGCGCGCGCTGCATCGCCCGCTGCTCAGCTGCTGTCGCCCTCATTCGCCTCTCCCAGGTCCGTCGCGGACATCTGGGGGCGCGGTCTCACGGAGGCTCCCCCGACGAAGGGGGTCTGCTCTGCGAGACCTGCGTGCGTCTTCTCATCCGGACTTTGACCGTCGGTCCAGGAATCTCACCTGGTCAACCGGCCACTGGCAGTGGCCGGGTCGCGGACTTCCGGACGAGGCGCACCTCGTCCAGTCACCGCCGGTGCGGAGTTTCACCGCCCCCAGAGCACGCGAGCTCTCATTCTTGCTCTTGCGGACCCAACTGTGCCACACACCCGGAGCGGCGAGGCGCGCGCGTCCAGGGCCGCGGGGCGAACGGACGCGTGACCGGGGCGCGGACCGCTACCGTTCAGGCTCGCTGCACGACCACCCTGGGGGACCCATGCGCCGTACGCCCGTCCTGCTGACCGCCGCGCTCGTCGCCACGACGCTGCTGGCCCCGACCGCCGGCACCGCAGCCGACGGCGCAGTCGGCGGCGCAGTCGGCAGGACCTGCCGCGGACTGCCCGTGACGATCTACGCCACCACCGGGACCGTGCGGGGCACCGAAGGTCCCGACGTGGTGCTCGTCGACGGTGCCAGGGACGTGGAGACCTACGGCGGCGACGACGTGATCTGCGTGATCGGCCGCGACCGCTACGAAGAACGCCTCCGGGGAGACCTCGTCTCCGTCGACGCCGGACCGGGCGACGACGTGGTGGACGGCACCGGCGCTCCGGGCCGCAACATCTCCGCGTCGCTCGGGGAGGGCACCGACCGCTTCGAGGGAGGGCCCGGCAGGGACATCGTCTCCGGGGGCGCCTGGATCCTCGAGGCGGGCGAGTACATCGCCGTCGACACCGAACCGGACGTGATCTCCGGCGGGGGCGGCCAGGACCAGGTCAACAGCGGCAGCCCGGGGCAGCCCAACGCGGACGTCGTCGACCTCGGGGCGGGAGCCGACAGGCTCGTTCACGCAGGGACGTGGGCGGCGGGTGGTTCGATCGTCGGTGGTCGGGGCGACGACCTGTTCCTCCGCGACCTGGCGGCGGGCGCGACGATCCTCGACCATGCCGCCGGGCAGCTCGTGGAGGCGGGGAGCCTCGTCGCCGCGTGGAGCGACCTCGACCGCTTCCACCTCGCCACCGACGACGCCACGCCGCGCGAGCTGACCCTGGTGGGCTCGGCCGGCGACGACTCCGTCAGCTACCTCGGGGAGAACGTCCTGGTCACCGGCGGGCTCGGCGACGGCGACGACACGTTGAGCGTCGCGGGCTGGCTCCCGGCCCAGGGCAGCGTCGTCGACGCCGGTCCCGGACGGGACCTCTTCGACGTGCAGCTCTACTCCCCCGGCTCGTTCGTCTGGGACATGCGGGCCGGCGGCTACCGGGCCACGGGGACCACGACGTCCGAGGGCGAGCTGAACGGCTTCGAGGACGCCTCCGCCCTCGGCGACCACGTCGAGCTCGCCGGGACAGACCGGGCGAACGACCTGTACATGGGCGCTTGCTCGGGCGCCCTGACGGGACGCAGCGGCGGGGATCGGCTCAAGGCGGCCAAGTCCGGGGAGTTCCGGTGGTTCTCCTCGTGCGACCGGAACACCTTCAGCCTGCTCGGCGGACCCGGCAACGACCGTCTCGAAGGGGGCCCGCGGAAGGACCGGCTCGTCGGTGGACCGGGTCACGACGTGGCCGACGGCGGCGCGAGGCGGGACCGATGCTCCGCCGAGGTGCTCAAGCGGTGCGAGACCGGGCCACGGCCCGGCCGAGCATGACCGGACCGGCTCTGTGCGGGTCGCCTCAGGGGCGCCCGGAGGCTGCCGTCGCGCGAGCCTTCAGCTCCTGGACCATCCGGTCGGGGTCCGCGGCGGAGTAGACGGCGGAGCCGGCCACGAAGACGTCCGCCCCCGCCTCGGCACACCGCTCGATCGTCTCCAGGCTGACGCCGCCGTCGACCTGGAGCCAGGTCTCGACGCCGTGCTTGTCCATGAGGGCTCGCGCCGCGCGGATCTTGGGGAGGCACAGGTCCAGGAACTTCTGTCCCCCGAACCCCGGCTCCACCGTCATGATCAGCAGCATGTCCAGCTCGGGCAGCAGGGCCTCGTAGGGCTCGACCGGGGTGGCGGGCTTGAGCGCCATGCTGGCCCGGGCGCCCTGCGCCCGGATCTCGCGGGCCAGACGCACCGGGGCCTTCGCCGCCTCGACGTGGAAGGTGACCGAGCCGCAGCCGGCCTCGGCGTACGCCGGCGCCCAGCGGTCCGGGTCCTCGATCATCAGGTGCGCGTCGAGGGGCAGCTCGGTGTGCTTGGCCAGGCTCTCGACCACGGGCAGCCCGAGGGTCAGGTTGGGGACGAAGTGGTTGTCCATCACGTCCACGTGCACCCAGTCGGCGCTGCCGATGCGGCCCACCTCCGCCCCCAGGGCGGCGAGGTCGGCGTTGAGGATGCTCGGCGTGATCTGGATACCCACGCGCCCATCGTAGGTGCGGCTCAGTCCGGTTCCGCGGGTGGCTCCGCACCCGCTGCCTCATCCCGGTCGGCCCACTCCAGCAGCGGGGCGATGTCGAAGACCTCCTCATCGATCGAGGCGTGCAGGTCGCCGATCTCGGCGAACCGGGCGGGCACGGTGAAGATCGTGAAGTCGTCCGGCTCCGCGTCGTCGACCTCGTCCCAGCGGATCGGTGCCGAGACCCGGGCCTCGGGCACCCCGCGCACCGAGTAGGCGGCGGCGATGGTGTGGTCGCGGGCGTTCTGGTTGTAGTCCACGAACAGGGCGCCGGGGTCCCGGTCCTTGCGCCACCAGGCGGTCGTCACGTCCTGGGGCGCGCGGCGCTCGACCTCGCGGGCGAAGGCCAGGGCGGCCCGCCGCACGTCGGCGAAGCCGTGGTCGGGGGTGATCCGCACGTAGACGTGCATCCCGCTGCCGCCGCTGGTCTTCGGGAAGCCGGTCGCACCGAGCTCGTCGAGCACCTCGTGGGCGACGTGCGCCACCCGGCGCACCTGGGCCCAGTCGGAGGCGGGGCCCGGGTCCAGGTCGATCCGCCACTCGTCCGGCTTCTCGGTGTCGGCGCGGCGGCTGTTCCACGGGTGGAACTCCACCGTCGACATCTGCACCGCCCAGATCACCTGGGCCAGCTCGGTGACGCACAGCTCGTCGGCGGTCCGCTTCCACCGGGGGAAGTAGAGCTCGACGGTCTCCACCCAGGGCGGCGCCCCGGCGGGCAGCCGCTTCTGGTGCACCTTGTCGCCCGCCAGGCCCTTGGGGAAGCGGTGCAGCATGCACGGCCGCTCCTCGAGCGCGTTGACGATGCCGGGGCCCACGCTGAGGTAGTACTCGACGAGGTCGAGCTTGGTGGCTCCGCTGGCGGGGAAGTAGACCCGGTCGGGGTTGCTGATCCGGACCGTGCGGTCGTCGACCTCGAGCTCGACGGCGGGCGGCTTTCCAGGGGGCACGCCCAGCAGGCTAGCGCGGCGGCGCCCTCCCGGCAGGCTCAGTGAGTCCGCTCCAGCAGCGCCATGAACATCGCGTCCGTGCGGTGGCGGTGCGGCCACAGCTGCACGCTCCCCGGCAGCGGGCCGACCCCGTCGCTCACCTCCGGCAGCAGCGGGGCCAGGTCGCCCAGCCGTACGTCGTCACGTTGCTCCAGCACCGCCTCGACCACCCCCGCGGTCTCGGCGAGCACCGGGGAGCAGGTGGAGTAGAGCACCACCCCGCCCGGCCGTACCGCCTCCACGGCCCGGTCGAGCAGGGCGCGCTGGAGCTCGACCAGCCCGTCGAGATCGGCGGCACGGCGGCGCCAGCGAGACTCCGGCCGCCGGCGCAGGGCACCCAGGCCGGTGCAGGGCACGTCGACCTGGACCCGGTCGAAGGAGCCGGGGCGCCAGGCCGGCACGGTCCCGTCCGCGGTGAGCACCCCGAGGGACCCCTCGGCACCGTCGAGGGCCCGGCGCACCAGGCGGGCCCGGTGCTGCTGGCGCTCCACCGACAGCAGCCGGGCGGGCACGGCCGCGGGGTCGCCACCGGCCCGGGTCGCGGCGAGCGCGGCGAGCAGGGCGGACTTGCCGCCGGGCCCTGCGCAGAGGTCGAGCCACCGCTCCTGCGCCACCGGTGCGGCGTCGAGCCGCGCCCGGGAGAGGGCGAGCGCGACCAGCTGCGAGCCCTCGTCCTGGACCCCGGCCCGTCCTTGCGCCACCGCCGGCACCTCCCCGGGGTCGCCACCGTCCAGCACCACGCCGTACGGCGAGAGCGGGGTCGGTGTGCCGGGGAGCTCGGCCCGGTCGGCGCGCCCGGGCCGGGCCACCAGGCAGACGGCCGGCGCCTCGTTGTCGGCCGCCAGCAGCGCCTGGAGCTCGTCCGCGGTGGTGGTCGCCGCCTCGGTGCGCGGGCTGCGGGCCAGCGCCTCGCCGAGCGCGTCGACCACCCAGCGGGGGTGCGAGTACGCGACCGAGGCGAAGCCGTGCGGGTCGCGCACCGGGTCGGGAGCGACCTGGCGGACCCAGGCGGACAGGTCGTGCTCGGCGACGCGGCGCAGCACGGCGTTGGCGAAGCCCGCCGCCCCTTGGCCGGCGGAGTCGCGGACCAGGTCGACGGTGCTGCTGATCGCGGCGTGGGACGGCACCCGCATCGAGAGCAGCTGGTGGGCGCCGAGGCGGAGCGCGTCGAGCACCTTCGCCTGCACCTTGGCCAGCGGCCGGTCCAGGCAGGCCGCCAGGACGGCGTCGTAGGTGCCCCGGCGGCGCAGGGTCCCGGAGACCAGCTCGGTGGTGAAGGCGGCGTCGCGGCCGGTGAGCCCGTGGCTCCGCAGCACCGAGGGCAGGACGAGGTTGGTGTAGGCGTCGTCGACGCGGACGGCGGTGAGGACCGCCAGCGCCGCCCGGCGTGCCGGGTCGGCCGACTTCCCGGCGCGCGGCGGACGGCCACCGGGACGTCGTCCGCGGCCCTGACGGGGGTCAGCCATCCAGCTGCTCCCCGGCGCGCAGGGCGTTGACCAGGCGCCGCGGGGCGCGGCACGCCCAGGCCTCGGTCAGGATCTCGCGCAGCTCGGCGAGGGTGAGCTCGCAGAGCCTGGACTGCTGGACCAGCACGGCGTTGGTGCTCCTGAAGTGCTCGATGGTGAAGAACGGGTTGGCGGGATCCTCGACCAGCGCGGCCTTCTCCCCCGCGTCCGCGGTGACGACGACCAGGAGGTCGTCGTACATCTCCCCGGTCTCCGGGTCGATGGCGGAGTGGTGCGGTCGGCGGTAGAGCACGAAGCCGCGACCCTTGTCGCCGCGCGGCACCTTCCAGCTCGGCACGTCCCCCCAGGTGATGCCGAGCTCGGTCTGCGGCAGTGCCGCGCAGATCTCGTCGACGTCCTCGGGACGCGCCGGTCGTCCGGCGTCGGTCCCGGGCACGTCCGCAGAGGTCATGTCAGACAGGATCGCCCAGACGGAACCCGGAGTCGAGCCGCGCGCCGCGTGCCCAGTCCGCGGCCGCCATCTCCTTCTTGCCGAACGGCTTGACCCGGTCCAGCTGCACCGGGTCGGTCGCCGTGCCGACGAAGAGGGCCTGCCTGGTCACCTCGACCACGCCGGGCGCCAGCGGCTCGCGACCCGAGGTCGGGCGGACCGGACCCAGCTTGATCCGCTCCCCCTCGTGGGTGCTCCAGGCGCCGGGACCGGGCGTGCACGCCCGGATCCGGCGGTCGACGGCGACGGCGGGCTCGGTCCAGTCGACCCGGGCGTCCTCGACGGTGATCTTGGGGGCGAAGGTCACGCCCTCGGCCTGCTGCGGGCGAGCCTCGAGCTCGCCGGACTCGATGCCGTCCAGGGTGCGCACCAGCAGCCCGGCACCGCCCTCGGCGAGCCTGGCCAGCAGGTCGCCGGCGGTGTCGTCGTCACGGATCCGCTCGGTCATCACCCCGAAGACGGGGCCGGCGTCCAGCTCCTTGACGATCCGGAACGTGGTCGCGCCGGTGACCTCGTCGCCGCCCCAGATGGCGTGCTGGACCGGGGCCGCACCCCGCCAGGACGGCAGCACCGAGAAGTGCAGGTTGATCCAGCCGTGCGGCACCAGGTCGAGCGCGGACTGCGGCAGCAGCGCGCCGTAGGCCACCACGGGGCAGCAGTCGGGTCGCAGCGCCCGCAGCTCCTCCTGGAACTCCGGGTCGCGCGGGTGGGCGGGCTTGAGCACCGGAAGACCGAGCTCCTCGGCGCGCTGCGCGACCGGGCTGGCCACGAGCTTGCGTCCCCGGCCCGCGGGCGCGTCGGGACGGGTGACGACGCCGACGACCTCGTGGGCCGACGCGACCAGGGCTTCCAGGGCGGGGACGGCGACCTCGGGGGTGCCGGCGAAGACGAGGCGCATGCTCAGAAACCGAATCCGTTCGTGGGATGGGGTGAGACCTTGACGACGGGCTGCTCGAGGCCGAACCAGTCGGACTCGCGGATCGCCCGCATGGCGGCCTTGCGGGCCTCGGCGTCGAGCCGGTCGATGAACAGGACGCCGTCGAGGTGGTCCGTCTCGTGCTGGATGGCGCGGGCCAGGAGGTCTGAGCCCTCGACGCGCACCGGCTCGCCGTGCATGTCGAAGCCCTGGGCCACCACCCGCAGCGCGCGGCGGCAGTCGAAGGTCAGGTCGGGCAGGGAGAGACAGCCCTCGGGGCCGTCCTGGATCTCCTCGGACAGGCTCAGGGTGGGATTGATCAGGTGGCCCACCTCGCCCTCGACGTTCCAGGTGAAGACGCGCAACCCGACCCCGATCTGGGGAGCGGCGAGGCCCGCGCCGGGAGCGGCGAGCATCGTGTCGGTCAGGTCCTTGACCAGCGTCCGGATCTCCTTGTCGAAGGCGTCGACCTCCAGGGCGGGCCGGCGCAGGACCGGGTCACCGAACAGGCGGATGGGCTGGACTGCCACGGACATGCGCTCCTCGGGTGGGGGAAGCCCCCAGTCTACGAACGACGCCGGGGCCGGTGTCCCATCGGTGCAAGACTGTGCCCGGCTTCAGGGAGGGAGCGAGATGGCGACGGTGATCGACGTCCGGGACCTGCGGATGCGCTACGGCGACCACGACGTGCTGGCGGGCGTGGACTTCACCGTGCACGCCGGCGAGGTGGTCTGCCTGCTGGGGCCCAACGGAGCCGGGAAGACCACGACGATCGAGATCCTCGAGGGGTTCCGCCTTCGCTCCGCGGGCGAGGTCCGGGTGCTGGGGCACGACCCGGCGACCGCCCCGGAGGACTGGCGTGCCCGCACCGGCGTGGTGCTGCAGTCCTGGCGCGACCACCCGCGGTGGACCCCGCGTCGGCTGCTGACGCACCTGGGTCGCTTCTACGCGCCCTTCTCCCGGCCGGACCGCCCGAGGCCCCACGACACCGAGCTGCTGCTGGAGACGGTGGGCCTGAGCGAGCACGCGGACCGCAAGCTGAGCACCCTCTCCGGTGGCCAGCGCCGGCGCCTGGACGTCGCGGCCGCCATCGTGGGCAGACCCGAGCTGCTCTTCCTGGACGAGCCCACCACGGGCTTCGACCCCCAGGCCCGCCGCGACTTCCACGACCTGATCCAGCGTCTCGCCGCCGCGGAGGGCACCACCATCCTGCTCACCACCCACGACCTCGCCGAGGCGGAGAAGCTGGCCACCCGGGTCCTGGTGCTGGCCGGGGGCCGCATCGCCGCCGACGACACCGTCGACGGGCTGGCCCGCCGCGCGGCGGACGAGGCGACCGTGCGGTGGCGGGTCGACGGGGTCGCGGGCAGCGCCGCGGTGAGCGACGCCACCGCCTACGTGCGCGCCCTCCTCGCCGAGCACGGCGACCGGCTGACCGACCTCGAGGTGCGCCGGGCCAGCCTCGAGGAGGCCTACCTGGCGCTCGTCCACCGCCACGAGTCGGGCCAGCAGGCCGCCGCCGCCCAGCTCTTCGCGCAGGTGGCCCGGTGAGCCCCTCGTTTCACGCCTACCGTCTCGGGCTCCGACGCGGGTGGGTCGAGTTCGTGCAGAGCCTGCGCAGCACCCAGGACCAGGGGTTCTACCTCTTCAGCGCCGTGGCCACGGTGGGCTACCTCTTCACCCAGCGCGACGAGCAGGTGGCCGGCACCGACCTCCTGGCTCCCACCGTGCTGCTGCCCAGCCTCCTGGGGGCACTGATCTGCTTCGGGATGGTGATCGGCCCCGCCGGCAGCCTGGCGATGGAGAAGGAGGACGGCACCCTGCTGCGCCACAAGGCGGTGCCGCACGGCCTGCGGGGCTACTTCGCCGGTCAGCTGCTCTTCCACTCCCTCGGGCTGGTGCCCCAGATGCTCGTCATCCTGGTGCCGAGCTTCCTGCTCTTCGAAGGACTGATGAGCGACCCGGCCGGCTGGCTGACGGTGGGCTGGGTGGTCCTGCTGGGGCTGGCGGCCACCCTGCCGCTCGGCATGATCCTGGGCGGCCTGGTGCCCAGCCCCCAGAAGCTCGGGACCTGGGGGATGCTGCCGGTCCTGCTGCTGATCGGGATCTCCGGGGTGCTCTACCCCCTCGACTCCCTCTGGGGCTGGGTGCAGGTGGTGGCCCAGGTCTTCCCGGTCTACTGGATCGCGCTCGGGCTGCGCTCCGCCTTCCTGCCGGACTCGGCGGCGCAGCTGGAGGTCGCCGAGAGCTGGCGCACCCTGGAGTCGGTCGCCGTCCTCGGGACCTGGGCCGTGGTGGGCGCCCTGCTCACCCCGGTGGTGCTGCGCCGGATGGCCCGCCGCCAGACCGGCTCGCAGGTGGAGGCCGCCCGGGAGGCCAGCATGCAGTGGATCAAGTGAGCGGAGCCCGAGCGGGAGGAGCCCTGGGCGTCGGCGCCCCGGGACGCGCTCAGAGCTCGTGCGGGTCGACCTGGACGCGCACCGCCTGGAGCTTGCGGGCCGAGCGCACCCGCTGAAGCTCACCCAGCGCCTCGGAGAGCTCAGCCCCGAGAGCCCGCGGCACGCGCACCACGAGCCGGACCTCGGTCGACGCCGCGGCCCGCTCGGCGCCCGGAGAGGCGCCCACGGGGGCCGGCACCGGCGCCGGCCCCAGCACCTCGGCCACCTCCGGGAGCGACAGCAGGGTGAGGGCGTCGTCCACCGCCCCGGGCTCGCCGGTGATCGTGGCGAGCCGGACGACGGGCGGCAGGTGGGCCTGGGCCCGGGTCTCCAGCTCACGGTCGGCGAAACCGGCCGGATCCCAGCGCACGAGCGCCTGGAGGGCGGGGTGGGCGGGGTCGCCCACGGCCATCACGTGGCCGCCCGGGCGGACCAGGCCGGCGGCCGCCATCCAGCGGCGCAGCGCCTCCTCGTCGGTGCGCAGGTCGGTGCGGCCCAGCGGCATCCAGGTGTCCAGGAGCAGCACCCCGGCGTAGCCGTCGGCGGCCGGCGGCTCCGCACCCGGGGTGGCGACCACGACCTCGGGACGTGAGCCGACGCCCGCCAGCACCCGGTCTCCCCCGGAGCTGCGGATCGTCGCGCCGGGCAGGCTGCGCCCGAGCTCCTCGGCCGTGCGGTCGCGACCGACGACCGGTGCCCGCAGCCCACGGTGACCGCACTCGCCGCAGGACCAGCGCTCCTCCCGCCGCGCGCACCAGCGGCAGCGCGGGGCCTGGGTGCTGCCCGCCAGCTCCAGCGGCCCCCGGCACGCCGCGCACCGGGCCGGGGTCCGGCACCGCTCGCAGGCCAGCGACGGCGCCCAGCCGGCGCGAGGCACCTGGACCAGGACGGGCCCCGAAGCCAGGGCGCGCCGCAGCATCGCCTGCGCGACGCCGGGGATCCGGGCGGGCACTCCCCGCTCCTCGGCCGGCACCACGTCGACCCGGGCCGCGGCGCGGACCGTCTCCCGGGCCGGGACCAGCGGCCGCGCCCAGCCGGTGCGCAGCAGGTACTCGGCCTCGCAGGTGCGGGCGAACCCGCCGACCAGCGCCCCGGCGCCCTCCAGCTCGGCCCTGGTCAGCAGCACCTCGCGGGTGTGCGGGTAGGGGGCGCGCGGCTCGGCGTGGAGGTCGTCGCCGTCGTCCCAGATGACGACGAGGCCGAGGTCGCGCACCGGCGCGAAGGCGGCGGAGCGGGTGCCCACCACGACCCGGCGCTCGCCCCTGGCCACCGACAGGAACGCCGCGTAGCGGCGCGCCGGCCCCCCGTCGGCGGTGAGGACCGCATGCCGGCCCTCCCCCAGCGCAGCGGTGAGCGCGTCGGAGACCCGGGCCACGTCGCGGTGGTCGGGGACGCAGACCAGCACCCCACGCCCGGCCGACAGGGTCACCGCGGCGGCCTCGGCCACCAACCGTGGCCACGCGGTGCCGGGCGCGGCCTGCCACACGACACGAGGCGCCTTCGCCTGGGCCAGGGCCTCCAGGACGTGCCGATGCCCGTGACCCTGCCCCGACCACGCCTCGAGGGCGCGCGGGAGGTCCAGCGGGGGCGGCGGCGACGGTGGGGACGACGGGGCCTTCTCGGTGGTGGCGTGCCGAGGAGGCACGGCGAGGCGCAGCACGTCGGCCCGGGCGCCCGCATAGCGGTGGGCGAGGCGGGCGGTGAGCTCGGCCACCTCACGGCTGAGCACCGGCTCCGCGCTCACCACCCGGCGCAGCGGGGCGAGCCGGCCGGGATGCTCGCTGGAGGCGGCCCGCTCGACCACGAAGCCGTCGACGTCCTGACCGGCGAACCGCACCTTGACCCGGGCGCCCGGCACCGCGGTCTCGGCCATCGCCACCGGGACCGAGTAGTCGAAGGGCCGGTCGAGATGGGCGAGCGGGACGTCGACGAGGACCTTGGCCACCGGGTCGACCTCGGCCGGCGCGGCCTCCGCGGCCCGGCGCCGCCCGTCGGCCCGGGTGCGGGCGCGCGCCTCGGCCACGGACGCACGGAGGCCGGGCAGCATCTCCGGCTGCCCGGCCTCGCGCTCGCTCATGAGCGAATGTCTATCAGGCACCACCCACGGTCCCGGTCGCCCGGGCGTGGGGGCTGTCGCCTCAGAGACCGACCGCCGCCCGCAGGGCGTCGGCGCGGTCGGTGATCTCCCAGGTGAAGCCGGGGAGCTCGCGACCGAAGTGCCCGTAGGCGGCGGTCTGCGCGTACTTCGGCTTGAGCAGGTCCAGGTCGCGGATGATGGCGGCGGGCCGCAGGTCGAAGACCTCGAGCACGGCCTGCTGGATCCTCTCGTCGTCCACGACACCGGTGCCGAAGGTCTCGATGAAGACCCCGACCGGGGCCGCCTTGCCGATCGCGTAGGCGACCTGCGCCTCGCAGCGACGCGCCAGGCCGGCCGCGACGACGTTCTTGGCCACCCACCGCATGGCGTAGGCGGCCGAGCGGTCCACCTTGGAGGGGTCCTTGCCGGAGAAGGCTCCTCCGCCGTGGCGGGCCATCCCCCCGTAGGTGTCGATGATGATCTTGCGCCCGGTCAGCCCGGCGTCACCCATCGGCCCGCCGATGACGAACCGGCCGGTGGGGTTGACCAGCATCCGGTAGCCCTCGGACGGGATGTCGAAGCCCGCGAGGACGGGGTCGATGACGTGCTGCTGGATCTCGCGCTCCAGCTTGCTGAGGTCGGTGTCCTCCGAGTGCTGGGTGGAGAGCACCACCGTGTCGACCCGCACCGGGCGGTTGTCGACGTCGTACTCGATGGTGACCTGGGTCTTGCCGTCGGGACGCAGGTGCGGGAGCGTCCCGTCCTTGCGCACCGTGGAGAGACGCTCGGCGAGCCGCTGCGCGATGGTGATGGGCAGCGGCATCAGCTCGGGGGTGTCGTCGCAGGCGTAGCCGAACATCAGCCCCTGGTCCCCGGCGCCCTGACGGTCCAGCTCGTCGGTCGACTGGTCGTGGCGCTCCTCGTAGGCGTCGTCGACGCCCTGGGCGATGTCGGGCGACTGCGAGCCGATCGCCACCTGGACCCCGCAGGAGCGGCCGTCGAACCCCTTGTCGGAGCTGTCGTAGCCGATCGCCAGCACCCGGTCGCGGACCAGCTGGGCGACGGGAGCGTAGGCCTTGGTGGTGACCTCCCCGGCGACCACGACGAGACCGGTGGTCAGCAGCGTCTCGACGGCGACCCGGCTCTCCGGGTCGTGCTCGAGCAGGTAGTCGAGCACCGAGTCGCTGATCTGGTCAGCGATCTTGTCCGGATGACCCTCGGTCACCGACTCGGACGTGAAAAGTCGTCCAGCCACGAAGTCACTCTCCCTTGAGGTTGATGCGGCAACACTAGAGGCGGCCCAGCATGCAAGACGGCTGTCTCACACGGTGAATCGCCGGACGACCTCGTCCCAGATCGCATGGGCCACGTCGGTCTTGGAGGAGCGCTCCACCGGTCGCGCGGAGCCGTCGGACCCGAGGATCACGACCTCGTTCTCGGCGCTCCCGAAGACCGACCCCCCGCTGACGTCGTTGACCACCAGCAGGTCGCAGCCCTTGCGGGCCAGCTTGGCCCGGCCGAGGTCCAGCACCGAACCCGTGCTGTCGCCGGTCTCGGCGGCGAAGCCGACGACCACCGACTCGGGCCGGGCGCGCCGGGTCGCGAGCTCGTGGAGGATGTCGGGGTTCTGCTCCAGCACGAGCTGGAGCGAGGAGCCGTCGGCGGCCTTCTTGATCTTCTGGCTGGTGCGGCTCGCCGGCCGGAAGTCGGCCGGGGCCGCGGCCATCACCAGCACGTCGGCGGACTTGCTCTCCTCGAGCATCGCCGTTCGCAGCTCCTCGGTGCTGGACACGTGCACCACGCGGGCGCCGGCCGGATCGGCCAGCGCCACGTTGGCGCTGACCAGCGTCACCTCGGCCCCGCGGGCCAGGGCCGCGCGCGCGAGCGCGTAGCCCTGCAGACCCGAGGAGCTGTTGCCCAGGAACCGGACCGGGTCGAGGTGCTCGCGGGTCCCGCCGGCGGAGACCACCACCCGCCGCCCGGCCAGGTCCGGGGCCAGGTCGGGGCGGGCCAGCACCTGGGTGGCCACCTCGAAGATCTCCGCCGGATCCGGCAGCCGGCCCTTGCCGGTGTCCCGGCCGGTCAGCCGGCCCTCGGCCGGCTCCAGCACCAGGGCGCCGCGCGAGCGCAGGGTGGCCACGTTGGCCTGCGTGGCGGGGTGCTCCCACATCTCGGTGTGCATGGCGGGCGCGAAGACCACCGGGCACCGCGCGGTGAGCAGGGTGTTGGTGAGCAGGTCGTCGGCGAGCCCGTGGGCGGCGCGGGCGAGCACGTCGGCGGTGGCCGGGGCCACCACCACCAGGTCGGCCTGCTGGCCCAGACGCACGTGCGGCACCTCGTGGACCCGGGTCCACACGTCGGCGGCGACCGGCTTCCCGGAGAGCGCCGCCCAGGTGGGGGCGCCCACGAACTCCAGCGCCGCCCTGGTCGGCACCACCGTCACGTCGTGACCGGTCTCGCTCAGCCGGCGCAGCAGCTCGCACGCCTTGTAGGCGGCGATGCCGCCGCTGACCCCGAGCACGACACGAGGCCGCGCCCGCGTGAGCGGGGCGGCGTCGTCGGCCGGGTCGGCCTGGTCAGTCACCGGGACGGGTCAGGCGGTGGGGGTGCCGGTGTCGGCCTGGGCGGCGGCCTGAGCCGCCTCCTGCGCCGCGAGCTCGGCCGGGTCGACGTGCTCGCAGGTGAGCAGGTCCTCGTTGATCTCGCGCAGGGCGATCGAGAGCGGCTTCTCCTGCACGTGGGTGTCGACGAGGGGGCCGACGTACTCCAGGAGACCCTCGCCCAGCTGGGAGTAGTAGGCGTTGATCTGCCGGGCGCGCTTGGCGCTGTAGAGCACCAGCTGGTACTTGCTGTCGGTCTTGGTGAGCAGGTCGTCGATCGAGGGGTTGGTCACGCCCTCGGCGGCGATGTGGGGGGCAGACACGCGTGAGCCTCACAAAGGAAGTCGGAGAAAAGATCAGGACTCGGGACCGAGCCCCATCAACGTTACCAACTCCTCCACCGCCTCGTGAACTTCCCGGTTGACGATGGTGACGTCGAACTCACTCTCGGCGGCCAGTTCCTCGCGTGCGGTGGTCAGCCTGCGCTCCCGTTCGGCCTCGGTCTCGGTGCCCCGACCGACCAGGCGACGCACCAGCTCGTCCCACGACGGGGGCTTGAGGAAGACGAAGAGCGCCTCGGGCATCGACCGGCGCACCTGGCGGGCACCCTGCAGGTCGATCTCCAGCATCGCGGGCCTCCCCGCGGCCAGCGCCTCGTCGACCGGTCCTCGCGGCGTCCCGTAGCGCGCCGTGCGGTGCACCGTGGCCCACTCCAGGAGCTCGTGGTCCTCGACCATCCGGTCGAACTCGGCGTCGGAGACGAAGTGGTAGTGCACACCGTCGATCTCGCCGGGGCGCGGCGCCCGGGTCGTCGCGGAGACCGAGATCCACACCTCCGGGTGGAACTCGCGGACGGCGGCGGCCACCGTCCCCTTGCCGACGGCGGTGGGACCGGCCAGCACCACCAGGCGGGAACGGCGCACCCCCGAGGAGCCGGCCTCGTCGGTGGCCACCTGCATGGACGCGCTCATTCCTCGGTGGCGAACTCGCGCTCGAGGGCCGCCACCTGCTTGGTGCCGAGGCCTCGCACACGACGGCTCTCGGCGATGCCCAGCCGCTCCATCAGCTGACGGGCCCGCACCTTGCCCAGTCCCGGCATCGCCTGGAGCAGGTCGACGACGCGCATCTTGCCGACGACCTCGTTCTCCTGCCCCTCACGGATGACCTCGATGATCGAGGCACCCGAGTTCTTGAGGCGGTTCTTCACCTCGGCCCGCTCCCTACGGGAGGCGGCGGCCTTGTCGAGCGCCGCCTGGCGCTGTTCGGGGGTGAGCGGGGGCAGGGCCACGTGTCGGTCCTCGTCGTCGTAGGGAAGTCGGGCGGAGTCGCGGGAGCGGTCCTCAGGCGTGGCCGCGGTGGTGGGACCGCGGGCGCACCGATCACGTCAATCTAGCCACGTCGCCGCCGGGGCGGCAATCGCAGGGGTCGGGGAGGGGCCCGTCGACGTGCGACAACCCACACCCCGGGGGCGGCTCACCCGCCCAGGGCCGCGACGTCGTCGTTGCCGCGTCGCGCCGCGTCACGCAGTCGCACCGGGTCGGGGCCCGCACCCAGGACGCCGCGCGAGGTGCTGGGGAGCACCCGGGGGGCCGCGGCGCCGAAGATCCGCCGCAGGTCCGCGACCGTCCCGCCCTGGACCCCGAAGCCGGGCGCCAGCAGCGGTCCGTTGATGTCCAGGGACTCCGCCGGGCGGTCCAGGGTGGCCCCCACCACGGCTCCGAAGTCGCCGAGCGGGGTGACGTCGCGGTTGAGCTCCCGCAGGTGCTCGAGCACGCCCCCGGCCACGGTCGTGTCCCCGGCCCGCGCCTGCTGCACCTCGGCCCCCTCCTTGTTGGAGGTCAGGGCCAGCACGAAGAGGCCGGCCCCGTGCCGGCGGGCCGTCTGCACCATCGGCTCCAGCGAGCCGAACCCCAGGAAGGGGCTGGCGGTGATGGCGTCCGCCGCCAGCGGCGAGGCGGGGTCGAGGTAGGCGTCGGCGTAGGCCTGGCTGGTGGAGCCGATGTCTCCGCGCTTCACGTCCAGCAGCACCAGCGCGCCGGCCTCGCGGGACTCCCGGAGGACCCGCTCGAGGACGGCGACGCCGCGGCTGCCGAAGCGCTCGAAGAACGCGCTCTGCGGCTTGACCACCGACACCACCGGGGCGAGGGCCTCCACCGCGGTGAGGGCGAACCGCTCGAGCCCCGCGACGTCGTCGGACAGGCCCCAGTCGGCCATCAGGCCGGCGTGCGGGTCGATCCCGACGCAGAGGCGCCCTCGGGCCCGTACGGCCTCGTGCAGGCGGCTGCCGAACGGCTCGGTCATGGTCTCTCCTCCGTCGTGGTCATGCGGTCTCGTGCAGGTCGGCCAGGGTGCGTGCCAGGCAGGTGGGGTCGTGCAGCAGCGCGGTGCCGACCTGCACGGCAACGGCGCCGGCGGACCGGAAACGGCGCACGTCGTCGGCGTCACTGATCCCGCCCACCCCGATCACCGGCACGTCGGGCAGCGCCGCGCTCACCTCGCGGACGCAGCGCAGGGCCACGGGGCGCACGGCCGGCCCACCCAGACCCCCCGGCCGGCCGTCCTGGAGGGCCGCGGGCAGCGAGTTGCCCAGCACCACCGCGGTGGCTCCGGCCTCGGCGACGGCGCGGCTCGTCTCCACCACCCGGGAGACGTCGGTGCGCAGCTTGGCCAGCACCGGGAGGTCACGCGGCACCTCCCGGCGCACGGCGCTGACGACGGAGCCGGCGTGGAAGGGCTCGCGGGCGTCGAAGAGACCGGTGCCGGCCGGGTCGGGCACCGAGATGTTGATCTCCACCCCCGCGAGTCCCGGTGCCTTCGCCGCCCGCCGCGCCAGCTCGGCGTACTCCCCCAGCGACGAGCCCACCAGCGACACGTAGACCCGCACCCCGGCGCGGACCAGCCAGGGCAGCTCCTCGGCCAGGAACCTGGACATGCCCGGGTTGCGGGTCCCGAGGAGGTGCACGAGACCGCTGGGCGTCTCCTCCAGCAGCGGGCCGGGCCCGCCGTCGCGGGCGTCGAGGGTGAGGCTGCGGGTGACGAAGGCGAGGCCGTCGAGCTCGACGTACGGCGCCAGCTCGCGGCCGGTCCCCCCGCACCCCGCCGCGACCATCACCGGCGCGCCCAGCCGAAGCCGGCTCACCTTCCTCCTCCGTGGGTCTCGAGACGGTCCCAGCAGACGCGGTCGGCGCGCATCGCGGGCCCGTCGACGCAGGCCCGGGCCCAGTGCGTCTCCCCCGCCGCGTCCTGCACCGCCACCTGGCAGGAGCCGCACAGCCCGGTGGCGCAGGGCATCGGCGGGGTCAGGGCCACCTGCGCGGAGATCTGCCGGTCCGCGGCGACCTCGGCCACCGCCCGGAGCAGCAGGGGGCTGCCGGAGGCGTAGACGACGCCCGCGTCGGTGCCGGCCAGCACCTCGCGCACCACCGACTCCGGTCGGCCCCTGGTCCCGACGGACCCGTCGGCCGTCACCACCGTCACCGACCTGGCCAGCCGCCGCGCCTCCAGGGCCGAGAGCAGGTGCGCCTCGTCCTGGGCGGCGACCAGCATGCTGACCGGGCACTCACGCTCGCGGAGCCGCTCGGCCAGGGTGAAGAGCGGCGCGGCAGCCACGCCCTCCCCGACGAGCAGGCAGGCCACCGGCTCGCGGGGCAGCGCGAAGGGCCGGCCCAGCGGCCCCGTCACCGGCACCCGCGAGCCCGGTCGCAGCAGCGAGAGCCAGGTGCCGCCGACTCCGTGCGGCTCGACCACCACGTCGAGGGTGGCGCCGTGGGTGCCGCTCTCACGCACCCGGTGGATCCACAGCTGGCGCCGGGCCAGCCGTCCCTCCCCCAGGGAGACCGCGACGAACATCCCGGGCCGGAAGCCCTGGGCCACGCCGGGGGCGGCGAGGGAGAGGACCCGGTGGGCTCCGGCACGCTTGTTGGCGAGCACCTCCGCGGTCACGTGCACCGGCACCGGGTCAGCCCTGCGCCAGGCCGCGGACCAGTCGTCGCGGCCACATCGGTCCCTCGTAGACGAAGGCCGTGTAGCCCTGCAGGAGCGTCGCGCCGGCCGCCAGCCGGGCGCGCGCGTCGTCGACGGTGGTGATCCCGCCGACCCCGATCAGGGTGAGCTCGGGGCCCACGCGCTCGCGCAGCAGCCGGGTCACCGCCAGGGCGCGCTCGCGCAACGGTGCCCCCGAGAGCCCGCCCGCCCCGATCTCCTCGACCTCGGCGGCCGGGGTGGTCAGGCCCTCGCGGGCGATGGTGGTGTTGGTGGCGATGATGCCGTCCAGCTCCACGGCGAGGGCGAGGTCCGCGACCGCCGCGACCGCCGCGACGTCCTCGTCGCTGAGGTCGGGTGCGATCTTGACCAGGAGCGGGACCCGTCGAGCGGTCACCACCTCGTCGGCGCGCCGGCGCACCGCCCGCAGCAGCGGCTCCAGCCGCTCCACGGCCTGCAGGTCGCGCAGGCCCGGGGTGTTGGGCGAGGAGACGTTGACGACCAGGTAGTCGGCGTAGGGCGCCAGCAGGCCGGCGCTCTTGCGGTAGTCGGTGATCGCCTCGTCCTCCGGCACCACCTTGGTCTTGCCGATGTTGACCCCGAGGACCACGCCCCCGGCGCCGGAGGTCTCGTTTCCCGCGAGCCGCGCGGCCCGGCGGGCGAGCCGCGCCGCGACCGCGGCGGCACCCTCGTTGTTGAAGCCCATCCGGTTGACGACCGCCCGGTCGGCGGGGAGCCGGAAGAGCCGGGGCCGGGGGTTGCCCGGCTGGGGCTCCCCGGTCACCGTGCCGATCTCCACGTGCCCGAACCCGAGCCCGGCCAGGGCGTCGATCCCCCGGCCGTCCTTGTCGAAGCCGGCCGCCAGGCCCAGCGCGTGGGGGAAGCGGATCCCCATCGCCTCCACGGCCCGCGAGTCGGGGACCCCTCGGGCCAGCACCCTCCCGGCCACCGGGCCGCCGGCCAGGATCGCCCGGAACGCCGCCTCGTGGGCGCGCTCCGGGTCGATCCTGGTCAGCACCCGGTCGAACAGCTGGTCGTACATCAGGGCCGCCCGGCGGCGGCGTTCCACTCCTGCAGGCTGCGCACCCCGATGTCTCCGCGGTGCAGCGCCTCGATCCCCTGCACGGCCGCCCCCAGCCCCTGCACCGTGGTGATGCAGGGGATGTTGGCCAGCACGGCGGCGGTGCGGATCTCGTAGCCGTCCGTACGCCCGGTCTTGCCGGTGGAGTACGGGGTGTTGATGACCAGGTCGATCTGCCCGTCGCGGATCATCTTGACCGTGGTGGGCTGACCCTCGGGGCCGTCGCCCTCGTGGTGCTTGCGCACGGTGGTGACCACGACGCCGTTGCGCCGCAGCACCTCGGCGGTGCCCTGGGTGGCGAGGATCTCGTAGCCCTTCTCGGCCAGCACCTTGATCGGGAAGATCATGTTGCGCTTGTCCCGGTTGGCGACCGAGACGAAGACCCGGCCCGAGAGCGGGAGCGAGCCGTAGGCCGCGGTCTGGGACTTGGCGAACGCCTTGCCGAAGTCGCTGTCGAAGCCCATCACCTCGCCCGTCGACTTCATCTCCGGGCCCAGCACCGTGTCGACGTGGGCGCCCTCGGCGGTGCGGAACCGGTTGAAGGGCAGGACCGCCTCCTTGACGGCGATGGGCGCGTCGGCCGGCAGCGTCCCGCCGTCCCCGGTGGCCGGCAGGACGCCGGCGGCCCGCAGGTCGGCGATCGACTCGCCCAGCATCACCCGGGCGGCGGCCTTGGCCAGTGGCGTCGCGGTCGCCTTGGAGACGAACGGGACCGTCCGCGAGGCCCGCGGGTTCGCCTCCAGCACGTAGAGCACGTCGGAGCTGAGGGCGAACTGGATGTTGAGCAGGCCGCGCACCCCGACGCCCCGGGCGATGGCCTCGGTGGCCCGCCGGATCCGCTTGATCTCGTAGGTGCCGAGGGTGATCGGGGGCAGGGCGCACGAGGAGTCGCCGGAGTGGATCCCGGCCTCCTCGATGTGCTCCATCACGCCGCCGAGGAAGAGCTCCTCACCGTCGAAGAGGGCGTCGACGTCGATCTCGACCGCGTCGTCGATGAAGCGGTCGACCAGCACCGGGTGCTCCGGGCTGATCTCGGTGGCCCGCTCGATGTAGCCGCGCAGGGAGGGGTCGTCGTAGACGATCTCCATGCCGCGGCCGCCCAGGACGTAGGAGGGCCGGACCAGGACCGGGTAGCCGATCCCCTCGGCGATCTCCTTGGCGTCCTCGTAGGAGGTCGCCATCCCGAAGCGCGGTGCCGGGAGCCCGGCGTCGGCCAGCACCTGACCGAACGCCCCGCGCTCCTCGGCGAGGTGGATCGCCTCGGGGGCGGTGCCGACGATCGGCACCCCCGCGTCGGCCAGCCCCTGGGCCAGGCCCAGCGGGGTCTGGCCGCCGAGCTGGCAGACGACGCCGACCACGGGGCCGGCCTGCTGCTCGGCGTGGACGATCTCCAGCACGTCCTCCAGGGTGAGCGGCTCGAAGTAGAGCCGGTCGGAGGTGTCGTAGTCGGTGGAGACGGTCTCGGGGTTGCAGTTGACCATCACGGTCTCGTAGCCGACCTCGCTGAGCGCGAGGGAGGCGTGCACGCAGGAGTAGTCGAACTCGATGCCCTGGCCGATCCGGTTGGGACCGGACCCGAGGATGATCACCGCCGGCCGCTCGCGCGGGGCGACCTCGGTCTCCTCGTCGTAGGAGGAGTAGTGGTACGGCGTGGCCGCCGCGAACTCCGCAGCGCAGGTGTCGACGGTCTTGTAGACGGGGCGCAGCCCGATCGCGTGCCGGACCGCCCGGACCTCCTCCTCGGTCATCTGGCGGATGCCGGCGACCTGGGCGTCGCTGAAGCCGTGCCGCTTGGCCAGCCGCAGCGTGGCCTCGTCGAGCTGGTCGGCGGCGCCGACCCGCTCGGCGACCTCGCGGAGCAGGAAGAGCTGGTCGACGAACCACGGGTCGATCCGGGTGTGCTCGAAGACCTGCTCGGGGGTGGCCCCGGCCAGGATGGCGTCCATCACGGTGCGCAGCCGCCCGTCGGTGGGCACCCGGGACTTCTCCAGCAGCGCCTCGACGTCGCCGGCGGGTGCGGCGAAGTCGAAGATCGCCTGCTTGCTCTCCAGGCTGCGCAGCGCCTTCTGGAGCGACTCGGTGAAGTTGCGGCCGATCGCCATCGCCTCGCCGACGCTCTTCATGTGCGTGGTCAGGGTCTGGTCGGCGCCGGGGAACTTCTCGAACGCGAACCGCGGCACCTTCACCACGACGTAGTCCAGCGTCGGCTCGAAGGCCGCCGGGGTGCTCTGCCCGTCAGGGCGGGTGGTGATGTCGTTGGGGATCTCGTCCAGGGTGTAGCCGATGGCCACCTTGGCCGCGATCTTGGCGATCGGGAAGCCGGTCGCCTTGGAGGCCAGCGCGCTGGAGCGCGAGACGCGGGGGTTCATCTCGATCACGATCAGCCGGCCGTCGGCCGGGTTGACGGCGTACTGGATGTTGCAGCCGCCGGTGTCGACGCCGACCGAGCGGATGATGCCGATCGCCATGTCGCGCATCTTCTGGTACTCGCGGTCGGTCAGCGTCAGCGCGGGCGCCACGGTGATCGAGTCGCCGGTGTGCACGCCCATCGGGTCGAGGTTCTCGATCGAGCAGATGATCACCACGTTGTCGGCCGTGTCGCGCATGACCTCGAGCTCGTACTCCTTCCAGCCGAGGATCGACTCCTCCAGGAGCACCTCGGTGGTCGGGGAGGCCGCCAGTCCGGCGCCGCCGATGCGGCGCAGGTCGGCCTCGTCGTAGGCGAAGCCGGAGCCGGTCCCGCCCATGGTGAAGGAGGGGCGGACCACCAGCGGGTAGCCGAGCTCGTCGGCGCCGGCCAGGAGGTCGTCGATCGTGTGGCAGACCACCGAGCGGGCGGACTCGCCGCCCAGCTCCTCGACGATCTTCTTGAACGTCTCGCGGTTCTCCCCGCGGTTGATCGCCTCGATGCTGGCGCCGATCAGCTCGACGTCGTACTTCTCCAGCACCCCGGCCGCGTCGAGCTGCATCGCGCAGTTGAGCGCGGTCTGCCCGCCGAGGGTGGCGAGCAAGGCGTCGGGGCGCTCCTTGGCGATCACCTTCTCCACGTACTCGGGGGTGATCGGCTCGATGTAGGTGGCGTCGGCGAACTCCGGGTCGGTCATGATCGTCGCCGGGTTGGAGTTGACCAGGACGACCCGCAGGCCCTCCTCCTTGAGCACCCGGCAGGCCTGGGTGCCGGAGTAGTCGAACTCGCAGGCCTGGCCGATGATGATGGGCCCGGAGCCGATCACCAGGACGGACTTGATGTCCTCGCGCTTGGGCATCAGGCCCTCGCCTCCATGAGGTCGCAGAAACGGTCGAAGAGGTAGGCCGCGTCGTGCGGGCCGGCCGCGGCCTCCGGGTGGTACTGGACGGAGAAGCTCTTGAGCGACCCGTCCGGGTCGCGGAGCTCGAGACCTTCCACCACGTCGTCGTTGAGGCACACGTGGGAGACGCTCGCCTCGCCGTAGGGGGTCGTGGTCGGGCCGGTGAGCGGAGCGTCGACGGCGAACCCGTGGTTGTGCGCGGTCACCTCGACCTTGCCGGTGGTGCGGTCCATCACGGGCTGGTTGATGCCCCGGTGGCCGTAGGTGAGCTTGTAGGTGTCGAAGCCGAGGGCCCGGCCGAAGAGCTGGTTGCCGAAGCAGATGCCGAAGTAGGGCAGCTCCTGGGCGAGGGCGCCCTGGAGGAGCTCGATCTGGTCGGTGGTGGCCGCCGGGTCGCCGGGGCCGTTGGAGAAGAAGAGGCCGTCGGGCGCGACGGCGTTGACCTCGGCCAGCGTGGCGGTCGCCGGGAGCACGTGCACCTCGATGCCGCGCTCGCTCATCATCCGCGGGGTGTTGGCCTTGATGCCGAGGTCGAGGGCGGCCACGGTGAACCGCTTCTCCCCCACCGCCGGCACCACGTAGGCCTCCGGCGTGGAGACGGCAGCGCTCAGGTTGGCGCCCGTCATCTCCCCGGTCTCGCGGACCCGGACGAGGAGCCGCTCGGGGTCGGTCTCGGTGGTGGAGATGCCCACCCGCATCGCACCGCGCTCACGGATGTGGCGGGTGAGTGCCCGCGTGTCGACACCGGAGATGCCGACCACTCCCTGCGCCCGGAGCTCGTCGTCGAGGGTGCGCACGCTGCGCCAGTTGGACGGGATGCGCGCCGGGTCGCGGACGACGTAGCCGGCGACCCAGATGCGGCGGGACTCCGGGTCCTCGTCGTTCATCCCGGTGTTGCCGACGTGGGGGGCCGTCATCACGACGACCTGCCGGTGGTAGCTGGGGTCGGTCAGCGTCTCCTGGTAGCCGGACATGCCGGTCGAGAAGACGATCTCACCGAAGGTCTCGCCCTCGGCACCGAGGGACTCACCGCGAAAGGTGCGCCCGTCCTCGAGGACCATGAGCGCAGGGGCAGGCAGAGCCATGCCGCACCTCCTTCTCCGCCTCACAGGACGGACCGTTAAAGGATGTTCGAACGTCCGGTGACCCTATCAGCGCAGGACCCGGGCCCCGTGACCGGCACCGCCACGTGGGCACCGTGTCGGTCGCCCGGCACCACGGGCCGCCCTGGTTTGATCGGGTGCCATGAGCCCACCCCCTCCCGGACGCACCGGGAGGCCGTGCCCGGCCGGGCGCGGGTCACCGGGACCACGACTCGTCCCGCTGATCGCCGGCGTGCTCGCCGGCCTGCTGCTGGTGGCCTGCCAGGGTGCGCCGCGGGCGCCGGCGGGCTCGGATGACGGTGCTGACGGTCGCGGTGACCGGGGTTCCGGCACAGGTGCCGCGGCGGGCGGCCGGTGCGCCGGGATCGACGTGACGCAGGTGAACGGGTCGTCTCCCGAGCCCGACCGTGCGCTGCGTGACTTCCCGGCGGGCTCGGCGGTCTGCGAGGCGTGGTGGATCCCGGCGATGGCCGGCAGCTTCGTCCCGCAGGGCCTCGAGGTGGACGGCCGCCTGGCCTACGTCTCCGGGTACCGTGTGGCGCCTCTCGGCCGGCGGGCGTGCCAGGTGGTGGTGATGGACCTGGCCGAAGGACGCCAGGTGGCGTGGTTGCGGCGGTTCGAGGCCCCCCTCTACGGGCCGGACCCGACGTACTGCCGGCACGGTGGAGGCAACGAGCTCACGGCCGACGGGCTGTGGATCGCCGGCGGCCAGGTCCTGTGGCTGCTGGACCCCGCCCGGATCCGCGCCGGCGCCCCTCCGGTGCTGCGCGCGTGGCGGCTGGAGGACGGGCTGATGGGCTCCACCCTGGCGATCCAGGGCGGCCGTCTGGTCATCGGGACCTACCGGGCGCAGGGCCGGGGCCGCTGGTTCGGCTACGACCTCGACGCCCTGCTGGCTCCCGGGGCCGGTGCGCCGGGCACGGGCCCGCCGGGCCCGGGTCGCACGTCACCCGTGGAGCGCGGCTGGGTCAGCCCGCGGCTCCAGGGACTGACCCTCACCCCGCGGGGACGCTGGCAGGCGAGCTCGCGGATCTCGTGCGGGCTGCTCGACGTCCCCGGCTCGAGCGCACCGGTGGACTTCGTCCCCGGAGCCGAGGACGTCGAGGTGCTCGGCCGGGACGTGTGGACCGTCAGCGAGGCGAGCGCGGCGCCGTACGTCGAGCTCGGCGACGACGGACTGGTCCCCGGACTCCTCCGGCTGGACCGCCGCGCCCTGGAGGCGGGCACCGCCTCCTGCGACTTCGGCTAGCCGCGGGCGATCACCCCGCCAGTGCCCCGTCGCGCACGGTCACCCGGCCTGCGTAGACCGTGTGCACCACCCGCGACGCCAGCTCCCGGCCGTGCCAGGGGTTGTTGCGCGACAGCGAGGCGGAGGAGTCGCGGTCGACCGTGACCACCGCAGCCGGGTCGACGAGGACGACGTGCCCGGGGGCGCCGGCCGCCAGCGGCCGGCCCTGCGACTCCAGGCCGGCGATCGCGGCGGGGTTGCTCGACATCACCCGCGCCACGTCGCCCCACGACAGCTCCGGCAGGGCGGTGCGGACCACGCCGAGAGCGGTCTCCAGGCCCAGCATCCCGAAGGCGGCGTCGACGAAGGCGTGCTCCTTGTCGTGGCGCGCGTGCGGGGCGTGGTCGGTGGCCACGGCGTCGATGGTGCCGTCGAGCAGGCCGGCCCGCAGCGCCTCCACGTCCTCCTGGGGGCGCAGGGGCGGGTTCACCTTGTAGGTCGGGTCGTAGCCGGTCAGCAGGTCGGTGGTCAGCAGCAGGTGGTGCGGGGTCACCTCCGCGGTGACGCCGATCCCCTGGGCCTTCGCCCAGCGGATCACCTCCACCGAGCCTGCGGTGGAGACGTGGGCGACGTGGACCCGTGACCCGGTGTGCCGGGCGAGCATGACGTCGCGGGCCACGATCACCTCCTCGGCGATGCCCGGCCAGCCGGGGAGCCCGAGCCGCCCCGAGAGCTCGCCCTCGTGGCAGCAGGCGGTTGGCCCGGCGAGCGTCGGGTCCTGGGAGTGCTGGGAGACCACGCCGCCGAAGGCCTTGACGTACTCCAGGGCGCGACGCATGACGCGGGCGTCGTGCACGCACTTCCCGTCGTCGGAGAAGACCCGGACCCGGGCCTTCGAACGGGCCATCAGGCCGAGCTCGGCCAGCTCCTCGCCCGCCAGCCCGCGGGTGACCGCGCCGACCGGCTGGACGTCGACGAGACCGGCCTCCCGGCCCAGCTCCCAGACCCGCAGGGCCGCCTCGGCGGTGTCGGTGACCGGCGAGGTGTTGGCCATGGCCAGCACCGCGGTGTAGCCGCCCAGTGCTGCGGCCTGCGAGCCGGTCAGGATGGTCTCGGCGTCCTCGCGGCCCGGCTCGCGCAGGTGGGTGTGGAGGTCGACCAGACCGGGCAGTGCCACCAGCCCGTCGGCGTCCAGCACCTCGTGGCCGGCGTGGTCGACGGTGCCGACCTCGGCGATCACCCCGTCGACGACGAGCAGGTCGGCCGGGGTCTCGCCGAGCAGCGAGGCCCCCTTGATCACGAGCGCCATCAGTCTTCCTCTCCGGCGAGCAGGTGGTAGAGCACGGACATCCGCACGGCCAGGCCGCTGGAGACCTGCTCCAGGACGACCGACTGAGCGGCGTCGGCGGCGTCGGCCGCGATCTCGAGCCCGCGGTTCATCGGGCCGGGGTGGCAGATGGGCACGTCGGGCCGCAGCAGCGCGAGCCGGTTGCGGGTGAGCCCGTAGCCGACCGTGTATTCGCGGGCGCTCGGGAAGAAGGCCCCCGACATCCGCTCGCGCTGGACCCGCAGCATCATCACCGCGTCGGCGGTGGGCAGCACGGCGTCCAGGTCGTAGGAGGTCTCGAAGCCGGCCGCGCGCGACCAGGCCTCGATGCCCGAGGGCATCAGGGTCGGCGGCGCCACGACCGTCACCCGGGCCCCGAGCTTGGTCAGGCACAGCACGTTGGAGCGGAAGACCCGGCTGTGGGTCAGGTCGCCGACCAGCACGACGTGGCGGCCCTCCAGGGAGCCCAGCCGGCGCTGCAGGGTGTAGGCGTCGAGCAGGGCCTGCGTGGGGTGCTCGTGCATGCCGTCCCCGGCGTTGACGACCACCGCGTCGACCCACTGGCTCACCTGGTGCGCGGCGCCGCTGGCCGGGTGCCTGATGACGAGGCCGTCGACCCCCATGGCGCAGACCGTCAGCACCGTGTCGCGCAGGCTCTCGCCCTTGGAGGCGCTGGAGCCCTTCCCGCTGATGTTGATGACGTCGGCGGAGAGCCACTTGCCCGCGATCTCGAAGGAGGAGCGGGTGCGGGTGGAGTCCTCGAAGAACATGTTGACGACCGTCCGGCCGCGCAGCGCGGGCAGCTTCTTGACCTCGCGGTGCTGCACGTCGTGCATCTCGGCCGCGGTCTCGAAGATCGCCTCGATCTGGTCGACGGAGACGTCCTCGATGGAGAGCAGGTGCTTCACGAGATGGTCACCTCGTCGGTCCCGTCGGTCTCGGCCAGTCGCACGCTGACCCGCTCGGAGCGAGCACTGGGCAGGTTCTTGCCGACGTGGTCGGCGCGGATCGGCAGCTCACGGTGCCCGCGGTCGACCAGTACGGCGAGCCGCACCGCGGCGGGTCGGCCGAGGTCGGCGAGCGCGTCGAGCGCCGCGCGGATGGTGCGACCGGAGAAGAGGACGTCATCGACGAGCACGACCACCTTGCCGTCGATGCCCCCGGCCGGCAGCTGCGTCTTGTGCGCACGCCGGGTCGGCTGGGAGCGGAGGTCGTCGCGGTACATCGTCACGTCGAGCTCGCCCACGGCGACCGGCGTGCCTTCGACGGCGGCGATGCCGTCGGCGATCCGGTGGGCCAGCGGCACACCGCGGGTGTGCAGCCCGAGCAGGATGAGATCGTTCGCGCCCTTGTTGCGCTCGAGGATCTCGTGGGAGATGCGGGTCATCGCCCGGGCGATGTCTCGCCCGTCGAGGACGGTGCGGCCTGGTGCGGGGGCAGGCATAGGTGGCCTGGACCTCCTTCTCCGCCTCACGGGACGGCTCGTTAAAGGAAATCTGAGCCTGGCTAGGAGCTTTACGCTCAAATCCAGGCGTGCTGAACCTACCTCATCCCTGCCCGTTGACCCTGTTGTCGGGCGTTCTGCTACCACTTTTGCTACCTCTTGCTACCACTTTTGCTACCTCTGCTGGGGTCAACGGCACGCCTGGGCGCCCGGGAACAGGGTCGTCCCGAGGGCGCCCTAGAAGGTGGCAGAAAGTGGTAGCAAAAGTGGTAGCAAGACGGCGTCCAACGGGCGTTGATCGGCGCTGCCCCATCTGACTGGGTGTGTCTCTAGTGGCGGGCGCAAGTCCGCATCTGGCGACATGAGGGCGCTGCGTGTCCTCACACAGGGTCGGTGAAGGCGATCGGCTTGCGGGCGGCTTGTGCGTGGGCGATCTCTCTTCGCGTCGACTCCCCGAGGTACCCGCCCGGGTTGACGATCAAGACCCGATCGGCCAGGTCGATCTTGTGCAGGTGGAGGGCGTCGAGGACGGCCTTCTGCTCGGGAGTAGGCGACTCGTCCCCCTCGCTGGGAGCGACCACGATGGCTCCGGAGAAGGTCAGCTCACGGTTCGCCTCCCGTATCTCGGCCACGAACCTCGAGGACCCACAGATGCAGACGATTTTCAGGACGATTAGCCACGAGTCGACTCTAGGGGCGCACTTCATCCGGCGGTGCGCACGTACCGATCTGCCGCGATCCACGCATCCGCTCATGGCACCCCTCTGTGTCAAGACGCAGCAGGGAGTGGGGTTCTAGGGTGTTGTCTGGCGGGTCCGGGAAGTGACTTGTCCG
>NZ_JBZAJB010000013.1:0-5498 GCF_058215755.1 Nocardioides sp. Z50_6
GCGATTGATTCTTGAGAACTCAACAGTGTGTCATAGTCGACGAATTAGTTTGTTATGCCCCGTCAACATGATGTGGTTTGTCGTGTTGGTGGTTTCTTTGGTTGACAATAATTTCTGACGTTTTTTCGTTAGCAGTTTTGTCTGTCAGGGGATGTGGCTCTCTTTTTCTCGCCAGCTTGCTGGTGGGGTTGTTTTTCAATGGAGAGTTTGATCCTGGCTCAGGACGAACGCTGGCGGCGTGCTTAACACATGCAAGTCGAGCGGTAAGGCCCTTCGGGGTACACGAGCGGCGAACGGGTGAGTAACACGTGAGTAATCTGCCCTTCACTTCGGGATAACCACCGGAAACGGTGGCTAATACCGGATATGACCACGTACTGCATGGTGTGTGGTGGAAAGTTCTGGCGGTGAAGGATGTGCTCGCGGCCTATCAGCTTGTTGGTGAGGTAATGGCTCACCAAGGCTTCGACGGGTAGCCGGCCTGAGAGGGTGACCGGCCACACTGGGACTGAGACACGGCCCAGACTCCTACGGGAGGCAGCAGTGGGGAATATTGGACAATGGGCGAAAGCCTGATCCAGCAACGCCGCGTGAGGGATGACTGCCTTCGGGTTGTAAACCTCTTTCAGTACCGACGAAGCGAGAGTGACGGTAGGTACAGAAGAAGCACCGGCCAACTACGTGCCAGCAGCCGCGGTAATACGTAGGGTGCGAGCGTTGTCCGGAATTATTGGGCGTAAAGGGCTCGTAGGCGGTTTGTCACGTCGGGAGTGAAAACTCAGGGCTTAACTCTGAGCTTGCTTCCGATACGGGCAGACTAGAGGTATGCAGGGGAGAACGGAATTCCTGGTGTAGCGGTGAAATGCGCAGATATCAGGAGGAACACCGGTGGCGAAGGCGGTTCTCTGGGCATTACCTGACGCTGAGGAGCGAAAGTGTGGGGAGCGAACAGGATTAGATACCCTGGTAGTCCACACCGTAAACGTTGGGCGCTAGGTGTGGGGCCTATTCCATGGGTTCCGTGCCGCAGCTAACGCATTAAGCGCCCCGCCTGGGGAGTACGGCCGCAAGGCTAAAACTCAAAGGAATTGACGGGGGCCCGCACAAGCGGCGGAGCATGCGGATTAATTCGATGCAACGCGAAGAACCTTACCTGGGTTTGACATATGCCGGAAAGCTCTAGAGATAGAGCCCCTTTTAGTCGGTATACAGGTGGTGCATGGCTGTCGTCAGCTCGTGTCGTGAGATGTTGGGTTAAGTCCCGCAACGAGCGCAACCCTCGTTCTATGTTGCCAGCACGTAATGGTGGGGACTCATAGGAGACTGCCGGGGTCAACTCGGAGGAAGGTGGGGATGACGTCAAGTCATCATGCCCCTTATGTCCAGGGCTTCACGCATGCTACAATGGCCGGTACAAAGGGCTGCGATCCCGTGAGGGGGAGCGAATCCCAAAAAGCCGGTCTCAGTTCGGATTGGGGTCTGCAACTCGACCCCATGAAGTCGGAGTCGCTAGTAATCGCAGATCAGCAACGCTGCGGTGAATACGTTCCCGGGCCTTGTACACACCGCCCGTCACGTCACGAAAGTCGGCAACACCCGAAGCCGGTGGCCCAACCCTTGTGGAGGGAGCCGTCGAAGGTGGGGCTGGCGATTGGGACGAAGTCGTAACAAGGTAGCCGTACCGGAAGGTGCGGCTGGATCACCTCCTTTCTAAGGAGCACACGCCCCGACACCCGCCGTTCGAGTGGGTGCGCATGGTGGTGTTCACTAGTGGAATCGTCGATGAATGGTTGTGAAGGTCGTGCCTTCGCTCCTCAGTACTGTCTGTCTTGGTGCCTTGTGCATCGGGTGGGCGTGGAACCTGGGGTGTGGGTGCGGGTGGATCGGTCGAGACACACTGTTGGGTCCTGAGGGATCAATTGCGGGTACCGCGGCCTTGTGTCGTGTGGGCCCGGGTTGGTTGCTCGGTTCCTCCCTTTGCCCTGGTGGTCACGGAAGTGGTTGCTGGGGGGTTGGTGGGGTTGTTGTTTGAGATCTGGATAGTGGACGCGAGCATCTGATGCCCGCATGCTGTGTGCCGGCTGGCTTCTTCGGGGGTTTGTTGGTGGGCGGTGGTGTGGGTGTCTAGTGTGATTTTTTTGTATCGATCATGCGCGCTTTGATTGGGTGCGTGTGGTTGTGGTCTTTGTAGTTGAGTTGTTTTGACGTTGTTGAGACAAGCTATGAAGGGCACATGGTGGATGCCTTGGCACCAAGAGCCGATGAAGGACGTAGGAGCCTGCGATAAGCCCCGGGGAGTTGGCAACCGAGCTGTGATCCGGGGGTGTCCGAATGGGGAAACCCAGCTGGAGTCATGTCCAGTTACCCTCACCTGAACACATAGGGTGAGTGGAGGGAACGTGGGGAAGTGAAACATCTCAGTACCCACAGGAAGAGAAAACAAAAGTGATTCCGAGAGTAGTGGCGAGCGAAATCGGAAGAGGCCAAACCTATCTCGTGTGATACCCGGCAGGGGTTGCGAGGTGGGGGTTGTGGGGCCGTTTTATCGAGTCTGCCGGCTCGGTGCAGAGTAAGAAATTCGCAGGGAAGCTGAAGCCGGTTGGAAAGCCGGGCCGTAGAGGGTGATAGCCCCGTAGGCGTAAGCTGCGAACTCTGGAACGTCACCCCAAGTAACACGGAACCCCTGAAATTCCGTGTGAATCTGGCGGGACCACCCGTTAAGCCTAAATACTCCTTGGTGACCGATAGCGGACAAGTACCGTGAGGGAAAGGTGAAAAGTACCCCTGGCGGGGAGTGAAATAGTACCTGAAACCGTGTGCCTACAATCCGTCGGAGCGAGAACTTGTTCTTGTGACGGCGTGCCTTTTGAAGAATGAGCCTGCGAGTTTGCGTTGTGTTGCGAGGTTAACCCGTGTGGGGAAGCCGTAGCGAAAGCGAGTCCGAATAGGGCGCTTTAGTAGCACGATCAAGACCCGAAGCGGAGTGATCTATCCATGGGCAGGTTGAAGCGCGGGTAAGACCGCGTGGAGGACCGAACCCACTTAGGTTGAAAACTGAGGGGATGACCTGTGGATAGGGGTGAAAGGCCAATCAAACTCCGTGATAGCTGGTTCTCCCCGAAATGCATTTAGGTGCAGCGTTGCGTGTTTCTTGCCGGAGGTAGAGCACTGGATAGCCGATGGGCCCTACAAGGTTACTGACGTTAACCAAACTCCGAATGCCGGTAAGTGAGAGCGCAGCAGTGAGACTGCGGGGGATAAGCTCCGTAGTCGAGAGGGAAACAGCCCAGACCATCAGCTAAGGCCCCTAAGCGGTGACTAAGTGGAAAAGGATGTGGAGTCGCATTGACAACCAGGAGGTTGGCTTGGAAGCAGCCACCCTTGAAAGAGTGCGTAATAGCTCACTGGTCAAGTGATTCCGCGCCGACAATGTAGCGGGGCTCAAGTCATCCGCCGAAGCTATGGCATTCATACGTATAACTAAGCCTTCGTGGTTCAGGTGTGTGGATGGGTAGGGGAGCGTCGTGTGGGCAGTGAAGCAGCAGAGTGATCTAGTTGTGGAGCCCACACGAGTGAGAATGCAGGCATGAGTAGCGAATGAAGAGTGAGAAACTCTTCCGCCGAATGATCAAGGGTTCCAGGGTCAAGCTAATCTGCCCTGGGTAAGTCGGGACCTAAGGCGAGGCCGACAGGCGTAGTCGATGGACAACGGGTTGATATTCCCGTACCGGCAAAGTAGCGCCCATGACGAACCTGGTGATGCTAACCATCCGAAACCATGTTGACCGGACCCTTCGGGGCGAGGCGATGTGGCAGAGCGTGGGACCCGAACTGGTAGTAGTCAAGCGATGGGGTGACGCAGGAAGGTAGTCCAACCGTGGCGATGGTAGTCCACGGCTAAGGGTGTAGGACGAGCGGACAGGCAAATCCGCCGCTCATGTGTCTGAGACCTGATGGGGACCCCGTAGGGGGGAAGTGGATGATCCTATGCTGTCGAGAAAAACCTCTAGCGAGCTATGCGCCGCCCGTACCCCAAACCGACTCAGGTGATCAGGTAGAGAATACCAAGGCGATCGAGACAACCATGGTTAAGGAACTCGGCAAAATGCCCCCGTAACTTCGGGAGAAGGGGGGCCGGATCCGTTACCCACCTTGCGTGGGAAAGCGGTGATGGCCGCAGAGACCAGGCCCAAGCGACTGTTTACTAAAAACACAGGTCCGTGCGAAGTTGTAAGACGATGTATACGGACTGACTCCTGCCCGGTGCTGGAAGGTTAAGGGGACCGGTTAGAGGAGCAATCCTCGAAGCTGAGAACTTAAGCCCCAGTAAACGGCGGTGGTAACTATAACCATCCTAAGGTAGCGAAATTCCTTGTCGGGTAAGTTCCGACCTGCACGAATGGAGTAACGACTTGGGCGCTGTCTCAACCATGGACTCGGCGAAATTGCACTACGAGTAAAGATGCTCGTTACGCGCGGCAGGACGGAAAGACCCCGGGACCTTTACTATAGTTTGGTATTGGTGTTTGGTTCGGCTTGTGTAGGATAGGTGGGAGACTGTGAACCGGCCACGCCAGTGGTCGGGGAGTCATCGTTGAAATACCACTCTGGTCGTACTAGATGTCTAACCTAGGTCCGTAATCCGGATCAGGGACAGTGCCTGATGGGTAGTTTAACTGGGGCGGTTGCCTCCTAAAATGTAACGGAGGCGCTCAAAGGTTCCCTCAGCCTGGTTGGCAATCAGGTGGCGAGTGTAAGTGCACAAGGGAGCTTGACTGTGAGACAGACATGTCGAGCAGGGACGAAAGTCGGAACTAGTGATCCGGCGCCAGCAGGTGGAAGCGGCGTCGCTCAACGGATAAAAGGTACCCCGGGGATAACAGGCTGATCTTCCCCAAGAGTCCATATCGACGGGATGGTTTGGCACCTCGATGTCGGCTCGTCGCATCCTGGGGCTGGAGCAGGTCCCAAGGGTTGGGCTGTTCGCCCATTAAAGCGGCACGCGAGCTGGGTTTAGAACGTCGTGAGACAGTTCGGTCCCTATCCGCCGCGCGCGCAGGAAACTTGAGAAAGGCTGTCCCTAGTACGAGAGGACCGGGATGGACGAACCTCTGGTGTGCCAGTTGTCCCGCCAGGGGCACGGCTGGTTGGCTACGTTCGGAAGTGATAACCGCTGAATGCATCTAAGCGGGAAGCACGTTTCAAGATGAGGTTTCCCACCACGTAAGTGGGTAAGGCCCCCAGCAGAACACTGGGTTGATAGGCCGGAGGTGTACAGCAGTAATGCCTAGCCGACCGGTACTAATAGGCCGAGGGCTTGTCCCAACACCGTACAAAACCACTCAACGGTGACAAGACCCCTAATGCGCACATGTTTGCCCGCGTCCACTAACCAGTTCCCAGACAACAACCCTCCCGGGTTGGTCTGCGAACACACACAACACAACAACGAGCTTGGCCCCACCCCGATACGGGTGCATGGCCGGACCCCCCTGCAT
>NZ_JBZAJB010000014.1:0-2071 GCF_058215755.1 Nocardioides sp. Z50_6
CACTCGCGCAAGGTTGCCAGCGCGGAGGCCTGAGCGGTTCGGAAGGAACGGCTCGTCCCCTCGGGGACGGGCCGTTCCTGCGTGCTGTGACAGGCTCTCGGGGAACGGGGACAGCAGGTCGAGCACGATGGAGGCAACATGCAGCAGGTCAGGGCAGTGGTGGCACGCGCGAAGGGCGCGCCGGTCACGATCGAGACGATCAACGTGCCGGACGCCGGTCCCGGCGAGGCGGTCGTGAAGGTGCAGTCGTGCGGCGTCTGCCACACCGATCTGCACTACCGCGAGGGCGGCATCAACGACGACTACCCGTTCCTGCTGGGGCACGAGGCCGCCGGCATCGTGGAGCAGGTCGGGGAGGGCGTCACCGAGGTGGCACCAGGTGACTTCGTCGTCCTCAACTGGCGGGCCGTCTGCGGCGAGTGCCGTGCGTGCCGCCGCGGCGAGCCGCAGTACTGCTTCGCCACGCACAACGCCACCCAGAAGATGACCCTGGAGGACGGCACCGAGCTCACCCCGGCGCTGGGCATCGGCGCCTTCGCCGAGAAGACCCTCGTCGCGGCCGGGCAGTGCACCAAGGTCGACCCGAGCGCGCGTCCCGCGGCCGTCGGGCTGCTGGGCTGCGGTGTGATGGCGGGGATCGGCGCCGCGATCAACACCGGCGGCGTGGGCCGCGGCAAGTCGGTCGCGGTCATCGGCTGCGGCGGCGTGGGTGCCGCGGCGGTGGCCGGGTCGGCGCTGGCCGGAGCGGCGAAGGTGATCGCCGTCGACCTCGACCCCCGCAAGCTCGAGCGGGCCCGTGAGCTCGGCGCCACGCACGTCGTGGACGGCTCCAGCAGCGACGTGGTCGAGGAGGTCAGGCGGCTCACCGACGGTCACGGCGCCGACGTGGTGATCGACGCCGTCGGCCGCCCCGAGACGTGGCGGCAGGCCTTCTACGCCCGAGACCTGGCCGGCACGGTGGTGCTGGTGGGCGTGCCGACGCCCGACATGCAGATCCCCGACATCCCGCTGGCCGACGTCTTCGGGCGCGGCGGCTCCCTCAAGTCGAGCTGGTACGGCGACTGCCTGCCCTCGCGCGACTTCCCGATGCTCGTCGACCTCTACCAGCAGGGCCGGCTCGACCTGGACGCCTTCGTCACCGAGGAGATCGGTCTCGACGACGTCGAGGCGGCCTTCGAGAAGATGCACGGCGGCGACGTGCTCCGTTCGGTGGTGGTCCTGTGAGCGGGCTGCGGGTCGACCACGCGGTCGTCTCCGGAACCTTCTCCCTGGACGGCGAGACCCACCAGGTGGACAACAACGTCTGGGTGGTCGGGGACGACGCCGAGTGCGTGGTGATCGACGCCCCGCACGACGTGGAGGCGATCCTGGCGCTGGTGGGGGACAGGAAGGTGCGCGCCATCGCCTGCACCCACGCGCACGACGACCACGTCCGGGTGGCCCCGGCCCTGCGGGAGCGGGTGGTCGCCCCGATCCTGCTGCACCCCGAGGAGCGTCCGCTCTGGGAGCTGACCCACCCCGACCAGCTGTGGGACGTCGACCTGGCCGACGGCCAGGAGATCGAGGTGGCCGGGACCAGGTTCCGGGTGCTGCACACCCCGGGTCACGCGCCCGGCGCGGTCTGCTTCCACTTCCCCGAGCTCGGGTGCGTCTTCACCGGCGACACCCTCTTCCAGGGCGGGCCGGGAGCGACCGGCCGCAGCTTCAGCGACCGCGGGGTCCTGGAGGAGTCGATCCGTCGCGCTCTTTGGCCGCTGGGCGACGACACCGTGGTTCACACCGGTCACGGCGACGACACCACGATCGGTGCCGAGCGGGTCCGTCTGGACGGCGAGGGCTGAGGCGAGCGGCGCCGGCTCGCCGTTCTCGGCACCGGCGCCAGTTTGACCCGCGTCGGGGGTGCGGGAGAGGTTGGAGTGGTGGAAGTGGTGTGAGCGGAGTCTCACGGGCCACTTCCGTTATCTACTATCCAACGTAGTAGATAACTACTACACTACGTAGTAGTTGACGAGCCGGAGTGGGCCGGACGTCCGAACACCTCATGAATGGAGTGGCGAGATGCGTGCAACGC
>NZ_JBZAJB010000015.1:0-1855 GCF_058215755.1 Nocardioides sp. Z50_6
CCCACGCAACGTCGTCAGCACCTCGCCCAGACCCTGGGCCAGCTGACCGATCGCGTCGTCACCGGTCACCGGCATGTCCCGGGTCAGGTCGCCCTCGCCCACGGCGCGGACCACCTCGAGCACCAGGTCGACCTTGCCCGCCAGCTCCGCCGACGCCGCCCGGTCCACCTCGTCGCGCTGGATCCGCGCCACCGCCTGCGAGACCAGGTCGCTGATGTTGCGCAGCGTCTCGACCCGCTGCGGCGTCAGGTCGGCCTCCTTGCTGCTGAAGAAGTCGAGCGTGGCCACCACCCCACCGACGCCGCGCACCGGGAAGCTGAGCCCCGACCTGAGCTCCACCCCGTGCTCGCGCATCGGTCCGGTGAAGAGCTCCGGGAGGCTCGAGGCCTCGGAGAGGATCACGTCGCCCTCCGCCCAGGTCCGGCCCGGGAGGCCGGACCCGCGCAGGAAGGTGCTGCGGGCCAGCAGACGGGCGACCTCGTCGCTGATGTCCCCGGAGGCCGAGGCGAAGACGAGCCGGCCCGCCTCCTCGTCGACCCGCCAGGCGGAGGAGTACTGCCACCTGAACTCCTGGCAGACCACCTGCTGGGTGCGCTCGATCGCCTCGTCGACCGTGATGGCCGTGCTCAGCGCGCCCAGCACCTGGTTGACGGCGGCGGTGTCGGAGGCGGCCTGGAGGGCCTCCCGCTCGACCTGCAGCTTCTCGGTCACCAGCTCGCAGGTGACCGTCATCCCGACGTAGTCGCCGCCGCTGTCGTAGATCGCGGAGAAGAGGATGTCGAGGGTCTCCGGGCCCACCCGGCGCTCCGCCCGCAGCGGCAGGTTCTCCAGGCGCAGCTCGTCGAGCGCGGCCTGGCCGAGGGCGGTGTCGGTCTGCTCGGTGCCGGTGGCCAGGATGTCGACGCTCAGGCCCACCATCTGCTCCGCGGTGATGGGCATGTAGGGCTCGAGGCGGCGCATCGTCTCCACCGCCGCCGGGTTCATGTAGGTGATGACCCGCTTGCGGTCGGCATACATCAGGGGCAGCGGCGAGCTCTCCATCATCGCGTTGGCCCGGTGCAGGCGACGCTCGGCCCGGACCCGGTCGCTGACGTAGACCCAGGCGACCATCACGCCGTTGAACTCGCCGTCCTCGCGATAGATCGCGCTGACGGTCATCTCGGCGTGCTCCGAGCCGATCATCAGCTGGTTCTGGTAGGGCAGCTCGTGGTGGTTCTCCCAGTAGTAGTCCACCTTGTCGATGTCGCCGATGAAGGCGAAGAGCGGCTTCACGTCGGAGCCGATCAGCTCGTCGACCTTGTAGGGCATGAACTCCTCGACCGGGCGGAGCTCGTCGACGGCCTTCTTGTTGGCGTAGCGGATCCGACGGGTGCGGTCGGTCAGGAAGACCCGTGCCGGCATCGCGTCGAGCAGCTCGCGCTCCTCCGCCGTGGTCTCGGCCACGGGCTCGGGCTGGCGCTCGGACTCGTGACCGGCGGGCCGGAGCAGCTCGGAGTCATGGCTCTCCGAGCCGTTGATCGGCGGGGTGGCTAGGTCGGTCATCGGGTTCCTCCGTGCATCGGGGCGGGGCGTGGGATCGAGGTCCACATGGGGGCCTCAGACCTTGAAGCGCCCGACCAGGGCGCGCAGCTGGCCGGCGATGTCGGCCAGGTCGGTGGCGGCGGCCATGGTGTTGCTGGCCCCCCGCCGGGTGTCCTCGGCGGCGGCGGCCACCTGGGAGACGTCGGCCGAGATGGCGCCGGCGCCGGCGGCTGCGTCGCCCACGTTCCGGCCGATGGCGTTGGTGGTGGCCGTCTGCTCCTCCACCGCCGAGGCGATCGTGGTCTGGATGTCGTTGATCCGGCTGATCACGTCG
>NZ_JBZAJB010000016.1:0-1354 GCF_058215755.1 Nocardioides sp. Z50_6
GTGAATCGCACTGGGTTGGTTGGAGGCTCGGGCTATTGGATTCCGACCAAGGGCTGGTCGGTCCGTTTCGTAGCGTAGATCGTCTTCTCGAACTCTGCTGGCGGGACGTCGGCCAGGTAGCCGTGGAGGCGGTCGTGGTTGTGCCAGTGGACCCAGCTCAGGGTGGCGAGCTCGACGTCCTCGACCGTCTTCCATGGCCGTCCCTCGCGGGCGGGGCCGCGGATCAGCTCGGCCTTGTAGTAGCCGTTCACGGTCTCGGCGAGCGCGTTATCGTACGAATCTCCGACGGTGCCGATCGAGGGCACCGCGCCGATCTCGGCCAGGCGCTCGCCGTAGCGAATTGACGTAAATTGCGACCCTGCGTCGCTGTGACACCGCAGCCCGTCGAGCTGGGTGCCGCGTGACCACCTGGCCATCTCGATGGCGTCGAGGACCATCGTGGTCCGCATGTGGGAGGCGACCCGCCACCCGACGATCGTCCGGGAGTAGGCGTCGATGATGAAGCAGACGTAGGCGACGCCGGCCCAGGTCGGCACGTAGGTCAGGTCGGTGACCCACAACTGATTCGGTGCCGTGGCGGTGAAGTCGCGGCCCACCAGGTCCGGGTGCCGCGGGACGCCCAGGTCGGGCTTGGTGGTGCGGACTCGCTTGGTGCGCCGCACCCCCTCGATGCCGGCGGCGCGCATCAGCCGGGCGACCTGGTCGCGGCCGATGTCGTGACCGGCACGGCGGGCTGCCTTCCAGACCTTCCGGGCGCCGTAGACCCGGTAGTTGTCTTCCCACAGCTGCCGCACGACCAGGCCCATCACCTCGTCGCGTCGGGCCCGGGCCGACGGCTGGCGGCTCTTGACCTCGTAGTAGCTGCTGGGGGCCACCTGCAGCACGCTGCAGATGAGCTCGACCCCCAGGCGCCGGCCCGCGACGACGTCGTCGCGGTTGGCGTCGATGAACGCGGCTACTTCTTGTGCTGGCGGTCGAGCTCCGCCCCGAAGAAACTTGCGGCCCTCTTCAAGATTTCGTTGGCTCGCTTGAGTTCCCGGACCTCCTGCTCGAGGGCCTTCAGCTTCGCTGCGTCGTTGGTGCTGACCCCGGCGACGTGGCCCTCGTCGATGTCGGCCTGACGCACCCAGGACCTCACCGACTCGGTGCCGTAGCCGAGCTGCTGGGCGACGCGCTGGACCGTGCCGTGCTCGGTGCCGAGCTCGGCGCGCAGAGTCCTGACCATCCGCACCGCAGCGGCCTTCTCTTCGGGGCTGTAGCGACGCGTGGTCGGCTTCCCCGGGGTGGTGTCCTTCGGCATGAATCCATCCTCGTTTCCAAACGATGGAGCCTCCAACCAACCCAGTGCGATTCA
>NZ_JBZAJB010000017.1:0-1352 GCF_058215755.1 Nocardioides sp. Z50_6
CTGGCGGGTCCGGGAAGTGACTTGTCCGAAGAGCTGGTGTGGGGATGTGAGCCGGCCGCGCTGGAGTCAGAGTCGTTTCCCCGTTGTCCTCCCGGGCCCGTCTTCGTCGGCTCGGTGGTGCGGACGGCGTCGTTGAGCATGGTCTGGAAGACGATGTCGGACAGTCGGCGCTTCACGCACCGCATGGCTTCCATCGGTGCCTTTCCGTCGGCCTTCTTGCGGTCGTAGTAGGCCCTGCCCTCGGTGGGGTTGCGGAGCTGGACGCGGGCCATGGTGTGCAGAACCCGGTTGATCTGCCGGTTGCCCTTGCGCGACAGCCGGTGCCGGACCTGGTCACCGGAGGAGGCGTCCAGGGGTGCGGTGCCGTTCCAGGACGCGAAGTGCGCCTTGTTCGGAAACCGGGTGATGTCGCCGACCTCGACCAGCAGCCGGGCGGCACCGGTGGGTCCGATGCCGTGCAGATCCAACAAGCTGGTCCCGGTCGCGGTGACCATCTCGGTGAGCTCCTTGTTCGCTTCCTTCTTCCGGGCGTAGATCCGCTCGAGATCCGCGACCAGCTCGGCGGCCACCCGGCGGCGGGTCTTCCCGACGACGTCGCGCGGTCGGACCTTGGCCAAGAGCGCCTTGGCCTGGGCCGCGGACAAGTCGCGCTTGGCGCCACCGGGGATGAGCTCGAGCAGCAGCTGGTGCAGCTGGGAGGTCTTGCGGGTGTGCTCCTCACCCAGCGAGCGACGCCGGTCGACCAACAGCCGCAGCACCTCGAGCTGTTCGTTGGTGACCACGGGCCGCAGCCCGCTCATGCGGGTGCCGACCAGGGCCACGGAGTGCGCGTCGGTGGCGTCGGTCTTGCGGCCCTGTCCGGTGGCGAACACCCGGGCTCGGGCCGACAGCTTCGGTGGGACATCGACGACCTCTTCGCCGTCGGCCAGAAGCCGGACCGCGATGTGCTTGCCGATCCCGGCACACCCTTCGATGGCCCAGACCCGGTCCGGCCACTGGCCGGCATAGCGCCGCATCTCGGCGTACCCGTCACTGTCCGTGGCGAACCGGCCAGCTCCGACGATGGTCTCGTCGGCGGTCATCACCTCGATCGTCGCTGAGCGCTTGTGCGGGTCCATCCCGATGACGACCCGGCCTGTAGTTGTGTTCACGCTGTTCCCCTCCGATGCTCGAACCACCATTGGTTGTCGAGCCGGGAGGGCAACGCTGCTTCGAGCCGCACACACCCCTCTTGAGCCTCTCCCTGCTCTGGCGACGCCCGGGCTACGCAGGCCAAATGAGAGCCACACGACCAGCATGGGCAGCCGAAATGAGAGCGACAGCCCGGGCGCCTGGACCGAGCCTCGCCAGGC
>NZ_JBZAJB010000018.1:0-1088 GCF_058215755.1 Nocardioides sp. Z50_6
CGGTCACGTTGGTGAACACCGACGCACCGGCAGCGGTCTGACAGTCGAACCTGAGCTCGGCACTGATGGCGGTCGCGCTGGGCGCGAAGGCCACGAGGCCAGCGGTTGAAATGGCCGCCGTCGCGACCAGCGCCATGGGGCGCTTCATTGAACGGTTCCGCATTTGGTTTCCCTCCCAATTGGAATCGGCTACGGCGTCGTAGGTTACCCAGCCGTAACTCGTCTGTGACACTAGCCACATGCCGCTCTCTTGACGAGGGTGCTTTCACGAAACGGACAGCATTACCGAATATTGAGGAGGCCCCCGTCCCCCTGCAGCAGGGGGACGGGGGCCTCGGTTCCAGCACCGGACGCGCTAGCCCACGCGGACCTTGAGCCGGGCTCGCGACCTCTTCGCGTCGGTCCCGCCCTGGTAGATGGCGACCAGGACGTAGGAGCCGGCGTCGATGCCCTTGAAGGCGTTCTTCGCCTTCCCCCTCTTGTCGAGGGTGATCACGGCCTTGCGCATCGAGCTCGCCTCCTTGAGGACGACCCTGACGCGGCCGGTGGCGGGCGTCCCGTCAGCCTTCAGCACCTGCACCTTCGCCACCACCTTGCCCTGGCGCAGCTTGACGAGGACGCCGAGGTCGACCTCGGTGTCCTGGACCACCGGCAGGGGGGTCGGCGTCGGCTTCACCGTCGGCGTCGGGGTCGGCGTGGGGGTCGGCTTCACCGTCGGCGTGGCCGTGGGGGTCGGCTTCACCGTCGGCGTGGGCGTCGGCGTGGGCGTCGGCGTGGGCGTCGGGGTCGGAGTCGGCGTCGGCGTGGGCGTCGGCGTCGGAGTCGGCGTCGGCGTCGGAGTCGGCGTCGGAGTCGGCGTCGGCGTCGGAGTCGGCGTCGGCGTCGGCGTCGGCGTCGGGGTCGGCGTCGGCGTGGGGGTCGGCGTCGGCGTGGGGGTGGGGGTCGGCGTCGGGGTCGGCGTCGGTGTCGGCGTCGGGGTCGGGGTCGGCGTCGGGGTCGGCGTCGGCGTGAGGGTCGGGGTCGGCGTCGGGGTCACGGAGCCCTGGTAGGTGCCCGTGCCGCTGCTGGCCTTGTAGCCCTCGGCGTTG